>NZ_CP188818.1:3442500-3445000 GCF_051550195.1 Sporosarcina sp. FA15
CATGCAGGATTCGAACCTGCGACCCTCTGATTAAAAGTCAGATGCTCTACCAACTGAGCTAATGGCTCGAAAAGTGGTGCCGGAGAAAGGACTTGAACCCTCAACCTACTGATTACAAGTCAGTTGCTCTACCAGTTGAGCTACTCCGGCTAATAAATTTCGCTATAAAATAATATGGTGGAGGATGACGGGCTCGAACCGCCGACCCCCTGCTTGTAAGGCAGGTGCTCTCCCAGCTGAGCTAATCCTCCTGGGTATAAGTTAGACAATAATAAACTACTTGTCCTTTTGAACATCTATGTAATGAATGTACAAGCCCGGCGACGTCCTACTCTCACAGGGGGAAACCCCCAACTACCATCGGCGCTGAAGAGCTTAACTTCCGTGTTCGGGATGGGAACGGGTGTGACCTCTTCGCAATCGTCACCAGACTTTTGTCATCTTTCTCAAGAGACATTATTCATTATATCATATAGGCAATATAATTGCAAGTACTTTTTTTATGAACGGTACTTATTCGCTCAAAACTGAATAAAACAGACATTGTGCTACACAGAATCAGGGTAATCAAGCCCTTTTCAAAATTGGTTAAGTCCTCGATCGATTAGTATCCGTCAGCTCCACACGTCGCCGTGCTTCCACCCCAGACCTATCAACCTCATCTTCTTTGAGGGATCTTACTTACTTGCGTAATGGGAAATCTCATCTCGAGGGGGGCTTCATGCTTAGATGCTTTCAGCATTTATCCCGTCCATACATAGCTACCCAGCGATGCCTTTGGCAAGACAACTGGTACACCAGAGGTATGTCCATCCCGGTCCTCTCGTACTAAGGACAGCTCCTCTCAAATTTCCTGCGCCCGCGACGGATAGGGACCGAACTGTCTCACGACGTTCTGAACCCAGCTCGCGTACCGCTTTAATGGGCGAACAGCCCAACCCTTGGGACCGACTACAGCCCCAGGATGCGATGAGCCGACATCGAGGTGCCAAACCTCCCCGTCGATGTGGACTCTTGGGGGAGATAAGCCTGTTATCCCCGGGGTAGCTTTTATCCGTTGAGCGATGGCCCTTCCATGCGGAACCACCGGATCACTAAGCCCGTCTTTCGACCCTGCTCGACTTGTAGGTCTCGCAGTCAAGCTCCCTTATGCCTTTGCACTCTACGAATGATGTCCAACCATTCTGAGGGAACCTTTGGGCGCCTCCGTTACTCTTTAGGAGGCGACCGCCCCAGTCAAACTGCCCGCCTGACACTGTCTCCTGCCCCGATAAGGGGCATGGGTTAGAAGTCCAATACAGCCAGGGTAGTATCCCACCAACGCCTCATCCGAAGCTAGCGCTCCGGAATCCAAGGCTCCTACCTATCCTGTACAGGCTGCACCGGAATTCAATATCAGGTTACAGTAAAGCTCCACGGGGTCTTTCCGTCCTGTCGCGGGTAACCTGCATCTTCACAGGTATTATAATTTCACCGAGTCTCTCGTTGAGACAGTGCCCAGATCGTTACGCCTTTCGTGCGGGTCGGAACTTACCCGACAAGGAATTTCGCTACCTTAGGACCGTTATAGTTACGGCCGCCGTTTACTGGGGCTTCAATTCGAAGCTTCGCTTGCGCTGACCTCTCCTCTTAACCTTCCAGCACCGGGCAGGCGTCAGCCCCTATACTTCACCTTGCGGTTTTGCAGAGACCTGTGTTTTTGCTAAACAGTCGCCTGGGCCTATTCACTGCGGCTCTCTCGGGCTTTAACACCCTACCAGAGCACCCCTTCTCCCGAAGTTACGGGGTCATTTTGCCGAGTTCCTTAACGAGAGTTCTCTCGATCACCTTAGGATTCTCTCCTCGCCTACCTGTGTCGGTTTGCGGTACAGGCACCTCCCGCCTCGCTAGAGGCTTTTCTTGGCAGCGTGAAATCAGGGACTCAGGGATAAATCCCCTTGCTGTAACAGCTCAATGTTATAGGAACGGGATTTGCCTCATTCCACACCTCACTGCTTAGACGCGCATAACCAACAGCGCGCTCACCCTATCCTACTGCGTCACCCCATTGCTCAAACGGCGGGGAGGTGGTACAGGAATATCAACCTGTTGTCCATCGTCTACGCCTTTCGGCCTCAACTTAGGTCCTGACTAACCCTGAGCGGACGAGCCTTCCTCAGGAAACCTTGGGCATTCGGTGGAAGGGATTCTCACCCTTCTTTCGCTACTCATACCGGCATTCTCACTTCCAAGCGCTCCACCAGTCCTTACGGTCTAGCTTCGACGCCCTTGGAACGCTCTCCTACCACTGACATCTAAGATGTCAATCCACAGTTTCGGTGATTCGTTTAGCCCCGGTACATTTTCGGCGCAGCGCCACTCGACCAGTGAGCTATTACGCACTCTTTAAATGATGGCTGCTTCTAAGCCAACATCCTGGTTGTCTGGGCAACGCCACATCCTTTTCCACTTAACGAATACTTGGGGACCTTAACTGGTGGTCTGGGCTGTTTCCCTCTCG
>NZ_CP188818.1:3450000-3540000 GCF_051550195.1 Sporosarcina sp. FA15
ACTAACCGCCACTTGTTCGCGTTCCATCATTACATCGGCAAAGCCGTTCATTAGGTTAATTAAGTCAGCAGCTGTTTCCATTGTATTAATCATTCAATTCGCATCTTGAGGTGTTTCTACATTGCCGTTCCCGATTATAGGAATCGACACCGCTTCTTTCATTTGACGGATGATATCCCTGTTTGCTTTAGCATTTTCATTCGCCCTCTTGCAATAAATTATTGACCCCATTAACCTTCCTCCAAAGTATGACACCCGTGTCTACCATTGGATTGCCCATTAAAGGAGCAATTTCAAGAAGTGGAATAAGAACGAAGGCCCGCTCATGCATTCTTGGGTGCGGTACAACCAAGCTCTCTGTTTCAATACTGTCGTTATTATACAGCAAAATATCAAGGTCTGCAGTCCGCGGACCCCATCTTATATCACGAATCCGACCAAGCCCGTGTTCAATTTTTTGACAAACGCCCAGAAGTTCCTGCGCCGCCAAGTCCGTTTCCGCGCATACCACCATATTGAGAAAATCCGCTTGATCTGTAAAGCCGACGGGCGCTGTTTCGTAAATCGACGATACTGAAGTAACTGTTAGACCTTCGTGTGAATGAAGTGCCCGCACCGCCTCTGTCAGATGAAGTAACCTATCACCGATGTTCGAACCAATCGAGAGGTAAGCTACGTTCACTGGAAGTGCCCCCTTGTGATATCAACGGACACCGATGCATAATGACCTGGAATCGGCGGATCTGGTTTCACAAGCACGACACGAACACCAGTCACTTTATCCACAAATTCGGCTAATACAGCAGTTGCAATTTTTTCAGCAACCGTTTCAATCAATTTTACGGGTTCGCCTTCAACAATCGATTGACACATACTGTATACTTCCGCATAATTCACTGTTTTATCCAGATTATCCGTTTTTCCAGCCTCAGAAAGATTCGTAGCAAGAGAGACCGTCACACGGAAACGTTGGCCAAGCTTCGTTTCTTCAGGCAACGCCCCATGATAACCATAAAACTCTAATTCATTTAAATGAATATAATCCATAGCGCACCCTCCTATTGTTCAAAATCTGTTTTCCCCGTCAGTACATCCATCATTTTCGCCATTCGCGCGATTTCCTTCACGTCATGAACCCGCATAATATGGCAGCCGTGTTCGATTCCATAACATACCGTTGCGCCTGTACCTTCCAATCGTTCCTCGACCGGCAATCCAAGTACGTTGCCGATTAGCGACTTCCGCGAAGTTCCAAGAAGAACCGGGTAGCCCATTTCAGAAATTCGATCTAGTCCTTGCATCGTCCATATGTTTTGAATTGCATTTCGCGCGAAGCCGATGCCCGGATCGAGCCAGATATTATCGTGTGCTACACCAGCCGCAATCGCAATACCGACACTTTCTTCCAAGTCAGCGATAACTTCATCCATAAAGTTGCCCTCGTACTCTGCCTGCTCACGATTATGCATCAATATAATCGGCACACCGTGTTTTGCTGCAACGTCCGCGATGTAAGGTTCACGCTTCGCTCCCCATATATCATTTATTATCTGCGCTCCCGCAAGAATCGCTTCTTCCGCGACACCCGCCTTATATGTATCAATCGACACCGTACATCCAAGCTCTCTTGTCAAAGCCTTGATAACTGGAACCGTTCGTTCTAGCTCTTCTTCCAATGAAATCGGGATATGCCCAGGGCGCGTTGATTCCCCACCCACATCGATAATTTTTGCCCCGTCGCGAAGCATCTCTTCCGCGCGCTTAAGCGCCGCATCGATACGACCGTATTTTCCACCATCTGAAAACGAATCCGGTGTCACATTCAAAATACCCATAATTACCGTTTCTTTTTTGAAATCCATTTCCGTCTTACCAAACCGATATTTATCACGTGCACGAGCCAATTCCATCAACAGCAACCTTCTTCCATATCATCTATTGCCTGCATATAAAATGCATGTAGTTTTTTATAATAAATGCCCGTCGCCCCCGGTAGTGAGATTTCCTCAATCATAGATAGCGGCACAATTTCCTGCACGGCATTCGTGACGAATAACTCGTCCGCGTCCTCTACATGTTCCTTACCATAAAATCCTTCATTCACAGGAATCCCCTCAACTTTAGCGCATTTAATAATAAACGCACGTGTCGTCCCCGGCAGAATCCCTGTTTCGATAGCTGGAGTAAATAACGCACCGTCCTTCACCCAAAAAACATTTGACGTAATACCCTCCGCTACAAAACCTTCCTCTGTTACGAAAAGGCCTTCCAACTCTTTCAATGAAGGAAGCTCTAGCCGCCCCCGTACGTTATTAAGAAAGTTATGCGATTTGTGGCGCACAGTGCTCTCCGGTTTATCACGCAGAGTATCTAGCCAGACCGCCTTCTTTTCCGTACCACGAACAGTCGGAGCCAATTCTTTTCTGAATAAGATTACGTTCGGTGATGCGTATGAAGAGGGTGCAAGACCGATATCATGGACACCCGCAGAGACGTTCAACCGAAAATAGCCATCCTGTCCGCCATTTAACTGATCTAATTTACGCACAGCCGCAAGAATTTCGGTTTCATCATAAGGCATCGTAATGCGGTACTCTGTAAGTGCCATATGCAACCTATCCATATGTTCATCATACAAGAGCACATTGCCGCCGTATGTCCTGAAGGTTTCAAAAAATCCAGCACCATATAGAAATCCATGATCGAACGGGGAGATTTTTAACTCCTCCGCACGCAGGAATTCACCATTCATCCAACACCACATACCGAATCCCCCAATCTCACTTTTCCGCCATCGCCTTTGCTTGCCAAAGCGCTTTTGCCTTATTCAACGATTCTATATACTCCGCTTCTGGTACTGAATCAGCGACAAGACCTGCGCCAGCCTGAATATGCGCAATACCATCCTTGATATATGCCGTTCGGATAACGATATTCAGTTCGAAATCACCGTTAAAGCCGAACCAACCAATAGATCCTGTATATAGCCCTCTGCGCGTCGGCTCAAGTTCTTCAATGATTTCCATCGTCCGGAGTTTTGGTGAGCCGGTAATTGACCCCCCCGGGAACACGCCTTTAACGATTTCTGCATTCGAAATACCTTCTGCCGCAGTTCCACGAACGTTCGATACAAGGTGCATAACGTGAGAATATTTCTCCACAACCATGAATTCATCCGTTTCCACCGTTTCCGGTGCACAAACCCGCTCAAAGTCTTCCCGTTCCAGATCTACGAGCATAATATGTTCGCCAGTCTCTTTTTCATTCGACAATAATTCCGCTTGAAGCGCAGCATCTTCGTTTTCATCTTTCCCTCTCGGCCGTGTTCCACCGATTGGTCGTGTACTTATTTCATCCCCACGCTTTTTCAATAACAGTTCCGGTGAACCAGATACGACAGCAAATTCCGGCGAACCCATTGAGGCCATATAAGGTGACGGATTGAATGAACGAAGTGCTTCATACATATCTAGCGGATGTGCTGACAACGGTTTTGATTGTCTCACTGAAAGATTAACTTGAGTAACATCTCCACTAGCAATATAAGTCTGCACGTCTCGGACCATTTGTTCAAACTGCGCTCCAGTTACAGATACAGCAAGATCATCTTCACCTAATACTACTTCCGCCGCTTTACTCGGCGTGAAGACTTGCTTGCTTAGTCCTTCCGAAACCGCAGTCATCCATTCAGCTTCCAACTCTGCTGGTTCCAATCCACAATTCGGAAGTGTCATGAAATAAGCCATTTCAGTCTTAACGTCAAGCACTACCCAGCGGTCAAATATATAAAAGAACAAATCAGGTGTAACGAGATCATCTATCGTATCGACTGGGATGTTTTCATAAGTACGGACATAATCGTAACTGATGAATCCTGCCGCACCACCTTGGAAGTCTGGCAGTTCAGGAATAGACTCCATTTCATAGGATTGAACAAAATCATTTAGCAACTCAAGCGGATTTCCTTCTCTTACTTCCTCCGTACCATCACGCCAGATAAGTTGTAATTTGTTGCCATCCAACGTCCGTAACGTAACGAGCGGGTTAATTCCGGCCATGCATAACGCACCGCCGCGTCCACTTTCAAGAAGGATATGACTTTCATGCTCGTGTGCCAACTCTTTATAAGCATAGAAGAGCTGTTCTTTCGTGATTGCTGATGTCGTATAAACGATCTTTTGTTTGTTCATCCCAGTTTCCTCCCGATAACAATTAGTATCTTCATCTTACCGCGTGAAAGTCGTTTTACGCTATAAAAAGAAAAGCAGATGATATCTTTTCATTTGAGGGGCGACCATATCCCACCACATACCGATCATAACAAACAAATTTAAACAACAAAAAAGAAAGAGCATCTCAGCCCTTCCCCCTCCCACACTATTACTCTTCGTCAAATTGATATAGCGGAGTACTCAAATAGCGCTCACCGTTGGACGGAAGAATCGCAACGACTTTCTTCCCTTTACCAAGCTTCTTCGAGACTTGTAGAGCTGCAAAGATTGCCGCTCCGGATGAAACACCACCAAGAATACCTTCTTCGCGTGCTGCACGTCTTGCTGTGTCATACGCTTCGTCGTTCGTTACTTGGACGATTTCATCATAGATATCAGTATCGAGCACTTTTGGAATGAATCCAGCACCGATTCCTTGAATTTTATGTGGACCCGGCTTTCCACCTGATAGTACAGGCGAGTCCGTCGGTTCAACAGCAATGATACTTACTTCAGGAAAACGTTCTTTTAAGACGCTACCCACACCCGTAATCGTGCCACCCGTTCCAATTCCAGAAACGAACGCATCTACACGGTCTAGTGCATCTGCGATTTCAGGGCCTGTCGTTAAACGGTGAATTTCGGGATTTGCTTCATTGTTGAACTGTTGCGGCATGAACCAACCATTTTCCTTTGAAAGTTCTTCCGCTTTTCCGATAGCGCCTTTCATTCCTTCAGCACCCGGCGTTAACACAAGATCCGCGCCATAAGCACGAAGTAGATTGCGCCGCTCTGTACTCATCGTATCCGGCATAACCAAAACAGACTTATACCCTTTTGCCGCAGCAATCATCGCAAGGCCTATTCCCGTGTTACCACTTGTTGGTTCAATAATTGTACTGCCCTCTTTTAAATCTCCGGACTTTTCAGCCGCTTCGATCATCGCAAGCGCAATACGATCTTTTACACTAGATCCCGGATTCATATATTCTAGTTTCAAATAAACATCCGCATCATCTGCGCCTGTCATTCTGTTCATTTTAACAAGGGGTGTTTTCCCAACAAGATCCGCAATAGAGTTTCCAACTAGCGTCATTTATACCCTCTCCAATTCCTACTATTTTGATATGTCTTATAATATTAATATTACTACCATTATGTGAACATTGTCAACAATTGAATGCCCACTATATGTATTCTTTGCCCAATGCTTTCAGACTGAATCTAAAGAAGGCAGCCCGGAGTCTAGACACTGATTTATGTAGAAAAAATTACACTTTCTTCCCTTTTAAGAAAAGCTGTCCGGAAATACCAATTTATATCGGTTTCCAAACAGCTTTCTATTATTTACCGTAAAACCATTTTGCGTCGAATTCTTTCCAAAACGCTTCCGGACTAACAGTTTGCGGAAGTTGCTCAAGTGCAATTTCACGCTTGATATGATCTTTTACTTCTTTAAATTTAAACGACTGCCCTTTCACCACTTCACTTACATGAGTAACCGCATATGTACCATCACTCAAAGCAATAACTCCACTCGTCATTCCTTCATTCGCATCGGCTACAGTCTCTACGATTGCCTTGTCTATTGAATCTGTCGAATCGTTGATATAGCCTATATCTCCACCCAGACTAGCCGAAGCCAAATCCGTCGATCGCTCTTTTGCGAGAACGTCAAAGCTTGAACCTTTTGAAAGCTCTTCAATTGTCTGCTCTGCATCAGCTTTCGTTGGAACAACAATAATAGCGGTTCTGTAAGCAGTTAAAATATTGTAAAGTGCAGTATTTTCATCATACTGTTTCTTTACCGCATTATCTTTAACAACGATATCTTTCGTTAATACCTTTTCAAGGATGAGGTTAGAACGGATTTTCTTCCGCATTCCTTCCTCATCTTGACCAGAATGAGAGCGACCGTCCACGGAACGAATAAGCGCAATTTCAAGATCAACTTCCTTTTCCGATACATCAATCCCGTATTGTTCTGCAGCTACCGCCATCACTTTTTCATTCACAAGGTCAAGAAGAGTTTCACGTCCAACTTCCTTTTCCATTGCCGACATCCATTGTTCTCTCGTAATAGGCTTACCAGCTACCGAAGCAACTTCTTCATCTGTCTGCTTAGGTTTGTCCGGTATAAGCCACCCAACAAGCCAGAAGATATTGAAGGCTAAAAGGATTCCAATTAACAGAATGAGCGGTTTCGTCTTCAGTTTTCGTTTCTGTAAACTTGTTGTCCCTTCAGGCTTCCGATTGTATTTCATCGATAAAACCTTCCAAAACTTCTTTCGGATACACGTATGTTTCCATACAGAAGTGACAATGTGCTTCCGCTTGTCCGTCCTCTTCAATCATGTCTCGAATTTCGCGCTCCCCAAGACCGATGATCGCATTTCCAAAACGTTCCCTCGAGCAATTACATGCGAATGAAACATCCATCCGGTCAAGAATTTCCACGTTCGCCGCACCCAGAACTTCACCAAGAATCTCCTCAGGAGTGAGGCCGCGGGCAATCAACGTTGAAATTGGTTCAACGTTGGCAATACGCTCTTCCAATGCCACAATTGTTTCTTCCGTTGCGCCAGGCATAACTTGGACAATGAAGCCACCGGCAGCTTTCACTGTATTGTCCGGGTTAACCAGCACACCAAGACCCACTGCTGAAGGTACCTGCTCCGAAACGACAAAGTACTCCGTAAAATCTTCAGCGATCTCACCCGATACAATCGGAACTTGCCCCGTAAAGAAATCACGAAGCCCTAGATCTTTGACGACCGATAGCATACCGTCCGTTCCAACTGCACGCCTTACGTCAAGTTTACCCTGTTCATTTAAATCAAAATGCGTTTGCGGATTAGATGCATAACCCCGAACCTCGCCATGCGCGTTTGCATCAATGACCATCGAACCAATTGGTCCATTGCCATCAACCTTTATTGTCAGTTTATCATCACCCTTTGACATCGCACCCATCATGACTGCCGCTGTCATTGAACGTCCTAATGCTGCCGTTGCAGTTGGCCACATCAAATGACGACGTTGCACTTCTGATACTGTTTCGGTCGAGCGAGCTGCGTATGCCCGGATTGTCCCGTCGAACGCAAGCGCTCTTACTAAATAATCATTCATTTCTTATCTGCTCCTTTTACATGTTTCGTTCATAAATTAGATGAAGCCCTTTTAGCGTCAAGAAGTTGTCAACGACATCAATCACAGTCGTTTCACTTGCGATCAAACCAGCAAGCCCTCCCGTAGCGATGACGGTCGGTTCTTCCTTACTTTGTGCTTTCATGCGGGCAACAATACCATCAACTTGCCCAACATAACCGTAAACAATCCCAGCCTGCATAGCAGCCACCGTACTTTTCCCTACAACTTGATCCGGTTTTGCCAGTTCGATTCTTGGCAATTTAGATGCCCTGTCGAACAAAGCCTCCATGGAAATCCCGATACCTGGTGCAATTGCTCCACCCATGTATTCGCCTTTTTCATTCACATAACAATAGGTTGTTGCTGTTCCAAAATCAACGATGATCAGCGGACTTCCATATTCATGAACAGCCGCAACGGCATTGACAATCCGATCTGCACCAACTTCGCGTGGGTTTTCATACTTGATATTCAATCCAGTTTTGAGACCAGGGCCAACAATAAGCGGTTTTTGGTTGAAATACTTCCTGCACATCTGCTCCAGAGGAAACATGACTGGCGGGACTACTGATGAAATGATAATGCCGGTTACATCGTCAAAAGAGAGTCCAACGTGTAAAAATAAAGATTTCACTTGCATCGCATATTCATCTTCTGTCTTATGTCTATAAGTTTCCATGCGCCAATGATGTTTAAGCTGTCCTTGTTCATAGACACCAAGGACAATATTCGTATTTCCTGTATCTAGCACTAATAGCATAATGGTTTCCTCGCTAACTTCGTCATTTTCCAACACATCATACCACATATCCGGGTATAGAAAAAAGCTGACTGCTTCAAAAGAAACAGTCAGCTCTTATTAGGTGTTCAGTCTTTGCGTTCTTCGTTAATTGATTTAAGAGCTTCGTCCACTTTATACTCTTTCGGTAAATCACCGATAGCTGGGTCCGTAGGCGCTCCAGTTGCATCAGAAATGACTGTGTCATCTCCTTCTTTCGAAATATCCACACTCTTTACTGCTTCATCTTTATTGTCCAAGCCATAACGACCATATGGACGATCCGGCAATGTGCCGTGATCTTTCAGATGATTAATTTGCTCTGCATCGAGTGTTTCCACTTCAAGAAGTGTCGTTGCAATCAGATCAAGCAACTCGCGTTTACTCGAAAGAATTTCTTTCGTACGCGCATATTGTTCTTTAATGATACGTTGCATTTCTTGGTCGATTTCATACGCAATCGCTTCAGAATAGTTCTGTTCAGAGTTGAAGTCGCGTCCAAGGAATACTTGCCCTTGAGCCTGACCGAACTGCATTGGTCCAAGTTTATCACTCATTCCGTATTCAGTTACCATCGAACGAGCGAGACCAGTTGCACGCTGGAAGTCATTGTGAGCTCCAGTTGAAACTTCGCCAAGAACGATTTCCTCTGCAACACGACCACCAAGAAGTCCTGCGATTTTATCGAGAAGTTCAGGTTTCGTCATGAAGTAACGATCCTCTTTCGGAAGCATGACGGCATAACCGCCCGCCTGTCCGCGAGGGACGATTGTTACTTTATGAACGATTTCAGCGTCATCGAGCATTAGCCCTACAACTACGTGACCCGCTTCATGGAACGCTACAATATCGCGTTCTTTTTTCGAAATGACGCGACTCGTCTTCGCAGGTCCCGCAATAACACGGTCCGTTGCTTCGTCGATGTCTGACATATCGATTTTCGTTTTATCGCGTCTTGCAGCAACAAGTGCTGCCTCGTTCAATAAGTTTTCAAGATCTGCACCCGAGAATCCAGGTGTACGTTGTGCAAGTGCCTTCAAGTTGACAGTGTCGTCAAGCGGCTTGTTGCGCGCATGAACTTGAAGAACTGCTTCTCTTCCTTTTACATCCGGACGACCAACTGTAATCTGACGGTCAAAACGTCCTGGGCGCAGAAGTGCAGGGTCAAGAATATCAGGGCGGTTTGTTGCCGCAACAATGATAACCCCTTCGTTCTCACCGAAACCATCCATTTCAACAAGGAGTTGGTTCAATGTTTGTTCGCGTTCATCGTGTCCACCGCCGAGGCCTGCGCCACGTTGACGACCGACCGCATCGATTTCATCGATGAAAATAATACATGGTGCGTTCTTTTTAGCGTTTTCGAAAAGGTCACGTACACGTGATGCTCCAACTCCAACGAACATTTCAACGAAATCAGAACCTGAGATTGAGAAGAACGGTACACCCGCTTCACCAGCAACCGCACGCGCTAACAATGTTTTACCCGTACCAGGAGGTCCAACTAACAAGATCCCTCTCGGAATACGCGCGCCAACTTCAACGAATTTACGTGAATCTTTCAGGAAGTCAACAACTTCCACAAGTTCAGCTTTTTCTTCGTCAGCACCAGCAACATCCGTGAAACGAACTTTTTTACGGTCATCCGTATGAAGCTTCGCCTTACTCTTACCGAAGTTCATAACACGGCCACCGCCGCCTCCTCCGCCTTGCGCCTGATTTAACAGGAAGAAGAACAAGATGAAGATGATGATGAACGGTAGAAGACCCGTGAAGAAGGATACCCACGCGCTTGCAACAGGAGTCGGCAAGATGTCGATTTCCGTTTGAGTTTGCGTAGCAAGTGCACGGATATCTTCCTGCGTCTTGGTATCGTTCATAATATTCGTGACGAACTCTTCGCCTTCTTTATAGCCTTTCATTGTGCCCTTCACATTAAGGACAAGTTGAACTGGCTGTAAACTTACTGTTGTTACTTTTCCATCTTCCAACGCAGTAATAAATTCGTCATACCGAATCTCTTTCTGTTTCGGGTTTGTATTGTTTAGTGAACTAAATATCCCCATGATTGCAAGAAATATCAGTCCGTATAATAGAAAGTATCGAAGTATTCGATTCATCCCAAGCCTCCTCATTTCATTAGACAGAAAACTAGTGTAAATCTTATCACAGGTCTGATTCATCCTACAAAGGAAATGCCTTGACGGAAAAGCGCAAGCGCCTCTTATCATCAAAGTAGAATTTCGCGACCCTTAAAAGATTTTCCTGCAATTGTTTAGAAAGAATAGATTTCCTTTTTCAGAACACCAATATAAGGTAAGTTTCTGTATTTCTCCATATAATCAAGGCCGTAGCCTACAACAAACGCATCCGGTACGTCGAAACCAACGTAATCTGCTTTTAAGTCTACTTTTCGGCCAGTTGGCTTATCAAGGAGAGTAACAATTTTAATAGAATTCGCTTTTCGGTATTTCATCAGTTCGACAAGGTAACTTAATGTTTTCCCGCTATCGATAATATCTTCAATAATGAGTACATCGCGTCCTTCAACACTTGTGTTCAAGTCTTTGACGATTTTAACTTCCCCTGATGACACTGTTGCATTTCCGTAACTTGAAACATCCATGAAATCGAGTTCGATATAAGCATCGATACGCTTAATGAGGTCACTCATGAAAGGTAATCCACCTTTGAGCACACCAATCGCTAGTACATACTTGTCTTGGTATTCTTCTGTCAATACCGCACCAAGTTCACGGATTTTCTCTTGAATCTGTTCTTCTGTAATTAGTACCTCTTCGATATCTTTCCCCAACATCGAAATTCCTCCTCTTTCATACAGATCATTATAACTTTCTTGTACTAACTATGTACTTACTTTGATCTGTCTTGTGTCGTGAAAATATCACTCCGTACCGCACTCCTGGAACTGCACAAATTTCACCTTGCGCTGTAATGATTACCGGCAATCGGTCGCGTTCTGTCATGCCAACCTTTTCGTCGATAAACAACCTGGATAAACGTTTCGGGTGTGTCATCCCCGACAACAAGATTCGATCCCCATCCTCTCTTCTCCTGATAGACAAGGGAAGTGCAGAGTGAGGCAAGTCAAAATACATGATGTCATCAGTATCCATGAATAACTCCGTATCGAGATTACTCACTTCATTCCAATAAAGCTGAAAATCATTTCCCCAACGGGTCCAAACGCCTTTCGGCAACACTTTTTGCAACTCCACTTCTTCAATTGATGTATCACGAACGAACGTCAGCACGCCGTATTCCCGAATGAATCGGTAACCGCGTGGAAGGTGAATGGATACATTCCCGTCTTGCGAAGATAGATGGTGTAACAGTTGACTTATAAGCGCGGAATTATATTTTACGGGCATAATTTCCCCATTGTAAAGATACCTCAATAGTAGTGTAATTATCCGCCTTTGTAAAGTTTGGTGCATGCGGGAAAAAGCATTTCCGTCGACGACAGGCAGGCCCGCTTCTGTGAACTTAGTAATTTCATCAAAACGTTCCTGCGCCAGCATTTCAAGCAATTCTTCATCTTCCTGTAGATAACCAGACATTCTCACTGCATTTTCAGCAGCTCCCGGGTTTTCATCCAGAATAAACGGAACGATTTTGTGACGGTAACGATTACGCAGATAGGCATCACTTTCATTACTTGGATCTTCTCGAAAATGTAATTCATGCTCTCCAACATATGAATAGAGGTTCGCTTTCATAGCCGGAAGGAAAGGTCGAATAAGAATTCCACCTTCAACTTCACGCTTCACCGACATCCCCAATGGCTGACTGCCTTTCGTTACTTGCATCAAGACCGTTTCCAACTGATCTTCTGCGTGATGTGCCGTTGCTAAAACATCATAACCGTGCTTTGTCATGATCTCCTCGAAAAATGCATACCGTCCATTTCGGCAGACAGCTTGCACATTGCCACCGTCTTTCTCGATAATAGCCGGAACCGGGACACTTCCGCCAAAAAAAGGAATCCCATACACTTCACACAGCCTTGCCACAAATGTGCCGTCTGCCGCGGACTCTTCTCCGCGCAAATTATGATCGACGTGAATTGCGGCAACTTCAATCTCCATGCTTTCTTGATTTGAAGCCATGAAATGTAAAAGCGCTACCGAATCTACTCCACCCGAACAGGCGATTAAAATACGGTCCCCCGGAGCGATGAGTGACCATTCCTTGATAAAACGGAATATCGTCTGTTTAAATTTATCCATTGCTCCGCTCCCTCCTCTTTTCTAATTTATTCTTACTCGAATTTTACCATAGAATATCTAAAGGAGGGGACTCACTTACTTACATATTCATCCGATGACCCTTTCCCGGGAAATAGTTTGTGAATAGGGTGTGAAACTTGACCACTTCGGCAGAACATGATCGATTTTCATAACTAACACAGTACGATCGTCTCCAATCACACCAAACTTCCGCTCCATTTCATGCATAATACGGTCTGCAATTTTGTCACATTCGAATCCTCCATATTTTTCAAGCGTACTGTACAACGACCTCTCTTGCTTCTCAAGCGGGATATCCCCATTAAAAATCCCGTCCGTTAACATAAGTATAATGTCTCCTGACTTCAACTCTTCTTTTTTTGCCTCCACAGAAAAGGATGGAAGAAAACCGACAGGGACCGATTTGCTATCCAGTCTTAAAAAGTCGTCACCGCGTTTAATATATGTGCTCATCGATCCTGCCTTCCAAGACCAAATGCGACCATCTTGCAAATCTACGAGGGCCAGATCAAGCGTGGCGTACATATCATCAAGCCCATTCAAAGACATCATATAATGCAACGTATGCATGGCTGTTTCAGGATCCATTTTCCGGTCCAAACATTCTCGCATTAAACGAATTACCTTTCGACTCTCACGATATGCATTTAAATCCTGGCCCATTCCATCTGACAACAAAACCGCCGTCAACCCTTCATGAATTGGGAACACTTCATATGCATCACCGGCGTGAAATGTTTCGCCGCCTGCTGTTGCCGCGATACCATAATCAAGGGTAAAACGAACTGCCGAACCAAACGTTAGTTGTATATGTGGAAAAGGGTCCTGTAAAACGGCAGACTTGGCGACCCGGAATGGCTCATCGTACATTTCTTCAAGAATTGGCAGTATAAACCTTTCCGCAACTGTCGTATCCGTTTCAAAATCAGATCTTTTCTCAGGAATACAGCAGATGATGCGACGCGCACCCCTCTCTCCTGGTAAAACATCAATCTGGAAGTACTCAATACCTTTCTCTTGGAGCCGTTTTGCCAAATCTTCCTCGGCAGGCTTATAAACAGTCAAATCTTCTTTTACTTCATTCATGATTTTGTCCAGATGGGTGCTCATATCACGCAACTGGAGGGCAAGCATTTTTCGTCCATGCTGAAGTTGTCCCGTCAATAAACGACTGGCAGCTTGTTCCTCAAGTTCCGTAACTAATCCATTGAATCGGACGCACTTATATTTAATCTTTTCCTCAACACGATGACGCTTAGCTTTTTTCGTCATAGAATAGGTCATTTCCCACTCACTAAGAAGCCCGCCCATATCATTATCTGCACCTTCCCAGCACTTGGCATAACGGAAACAAGACTGGCAAGTTTTTGGAATAACCTGCTGAGGTAATACATCTGCATTATCGTGGGGGGAAGATCGGTCGCCAACAAGCGTCGACATAAATTCAGAGAACTTTTTGAAATCAGCTAGTTGATCATCGAGCCGCTCTGCTAACCATTTTTGTTGTTTGTCAGTAGTCTCTGTATTCTCCGGATAAAAAATGCGTTTAATCGACTCTAGTTTTTTCGAAGGGATCAGTAAAAAAATAATCGTCGCGGTTGCGAGTGTTATAAAGTGTGAAGTATCAAGAGGCAAGGTCAGATCATACATAAGGAAAAATCCCGATACAGAGGCCCCTCCTAACACGATGCCAATTTTCCCGAAACGGCGGAGTGTGCCTGCAAAAAATCCGGTCATACCATACACCGCCATCATTCCAGTGAAGGACAATTCTGCTACCCCCACAATAGCAGCGATGATCATTGCGATTGTTGTTGAAAATGGAAGCCCTCCCACTAGCGCCGCAAGCAAAATTGTCAGATGAATGAGTGTACCTGAAACCGAAACAGGACCTAGCATAAGTCCACTCATTCCAGTTGTAGCCAGCGCACCGACAAGGCAAGCCGCTCCAAGTCGTTCAGGTGTCCATTTACCAAAGAAGATTCGATCTGCGGCAGGAAAAGCAACAAAGAGGAAAAAAGTCATGAACAAAGCAAGAACTGCTTCAAAGCCAATATATAATTGAACATTTACTGGTGGTTGCCCGATATGCATAATGAACTGCCACAACACTTGAACAATGATAATACATCCTGCTACTGTTAGCGGTACTGATTTTCGCATGATCGGATATTTAATAACCGCATTAAATAACGCGAGCATCAATAGATGGATAACAGCCTGTCCAAGACCAAGGAATGCACTTCCAAACATCCCACCAATGAACACCCATATGAGATGCTTTCTGAAGCGAGCCCGTGCAAGTGCCCACACTGGCAAGAAAAAAGGAACCGCTGCATCGAACAATACGGCTTGCGACAAGAAAAAAGATCCAAACAAGAATAGAGTCGCAACTAAAATGTGCATTTTTCGTTTTCCAATCATCTCGACATACATACCAATTGGATGGCCCACTGGACGTGCTAAATGATCAATTAGTTTCATTCCTCATTCCCCCTATGTCTGCTATGCCTTGAGTATACATAGGCAGATGGAAAGAAATTGTCTGTTCATGACAACAAGAAAACAAAATGTTTCGACTCATTCCGAACTGTTTTTTCTTTTTTCCTAAGACGGGTTGACACTGCATTGATTCACTTGTATTATAAGTATTGTTGTTCTGATCAAGCGGAAACAAGTGCTAACTAGAATATACGAAGGCGGCGTAGCTCAGCTGGCTAGAGCGTACGGTTCATACCCGTGAGGTCGGGGGTTCGATCCCCTCTGCCGCCATTTATGAAATGCAGATACAACCGTCCAGGAGTTGGACAATAAATCACTAAAAAAGCAGTTCCTACATCGTGAATTCACGATGTAGGAACTGCCTTTTTTTGCAATGAAAAAATGCGCGATTGTTTGGGGAGCTGTGACGGTTTATGTGATTTCCCGTGATAGTTTCGTCATTTACCATGACAGTTCAGACGATTGCCGTCACAGTTTCACCATTTACCATGACAATTCGCGATTGCCATCACAATTTCGCCATTTGCCATGACAATTCAGACAAATGCCGTTACAGTTTCACCGTTTGCCATGACAATTCGCGATTGCCATCACAGTTTCGCCATTTGACATGACAGTTCAGACGAATGCCATTACAGTTTCGTCATTTGCCATGACAGTTCACGATTTCCGTTACAGTTTCACCATTTAACATTACAATTCTCCGCACAAAAAAGCAGCGAACAAGGGTCATTCCCTTTGTTCACTACTTTTCTTCATACTATTCGTACACTTTTTCATGAATTGAAACAGCTAGCAAGTTACCCTCTGCTTGCGCCACGGCCACCGCGTTTCGATTCTGTCGCTCTTTTCAAAGTAGAGAGACGCTCTTCGCTATCTTTCATGAACTTTGCCATTTTTTGTTCAAAGTTCTCTGGGCGATCCATAGCAGGACGGCCACCACCTTGACGCGGACGTTGCGGGCGCTGAGGACGTTCTGGACGCTGTTCAGATTCAGGTTTCGCTTTTCTAATCGACAACCCAATTTTACCATCTGCACCGACGTTCATCACTTTCACTTCAACCATGTCACCGACTTTAAAATGATCGTTGATGTCCTTGACATAATTGTCCGCCACTTCACTGATATGGACCAGGCCTGTTGAGCCATTCGGTAGCTCAACAAACGCCCCGAAGTTTGTGATTCCTGTTACTTTACCCTCTAGCTTGCTGCCTACTTCAATTGACATAAAAAAAATGCTCCTCCTTAAAATTTAAGCGGGCCCCGCGCTGGGAGCCTTGCAACCGTATTAATGAGCCCTGCAAATTGCAGGATCCTTACTTCCATTATAGCCAATAAAAAAAGAGTGTCAATAAGACTACTCTTTTCCTTTGTCTTGTTCATCTGTTTTTCTATTGTTTTCGGGTATTGAAAAAATGATTTCGCTCTTTTCAGACAAGAAATATTCCTTGCGTGCAAGTTTTGCGATATAGTCATCATCATTCAATTTCACAAGTTGTCTTTTTAGCATTTCTTGTTCTTCCTGTACCCCTTCAAGCTGGGCCAGCACCTCGACTTTTTGCAACTCTTTCGCTGCCAACGTCTGTTTCTGGTTGATGAACATATTCGTCAGACCACCTAGAATAACGGCTGCCACAATAGCAAACACAGCCAGTCTACGGTATAAACGGACTTTCCGCGCATTCTTCCTAGTCTCTTTCTTTTGAAGTGAGCGGACATATTCAGTTTGAATCGATGCGACCCTTTCGGACGATTTCCTCTGCTGTTTCTGTTCCACGTCCTGCACTTCCCCTCTTCACACACTACAATTTGTTAGTCCATAAATTATATATCATTTCACCCTTCTTTTAAAGAGTTTTCCGGAAATGATACGGAATATTTTAACAAATGGTGTAAAGAGGACTGCAAAGACTTTCACTATAAAACGAATGACTAGACTGATAATAGATACAATCAGACGCACGAGGAACAAGAGCGGCCTTATTAACAACACCAACAAGATCCTCCCGAAAAATCGGAACGGCTTATAAAAAATAGTTACGTATAGCAACATTCCACTAATCTGTGCAACTGGATCATATATCCGCCACGCCCCATCCCTGACGAGATAAAGGATGTAAAACGTCCAACATCCGACGAGTACCCATCCAATGACTTCGAGCCAAACCGCACGCTTTCGAATAATCGATTTCTTCCCGACGTGCGCGGTACTTGTTCCAATCATGTCCATGAATGCCCCAGCAACAATGCCCGTCCCAATCATAGCAAGCAGGCTAAGAAATTGAACGGATAGACTCATCCAAACAATTTATGGAGGAAACCTTTTGAACCTGATTCTTCTTCATCGTATTGAATAGTGCCGACCGTTCCTTCTAGCGTTAGAAGCCCTTTATCGACATCGAGATGAACAATGCGCAGTTCCTCTCCCCGGATTTGCAATAATCCTTGCGATGTTCGAACGAGAAATTCTTCCTGATCGAAGCGGTCGATTGATTTTACAGACGTGAGATCCATCCGTTTTCTGTTGCGCATAGTGACGACATGGTCTCCTGATGGAATTGCGTACGTAGGACTATCAGTTTGAAATTGCATTATATGCTTCCCCCTTTGCTTGTACGTTCACAGCTATCTTATGCTAGGACATAAAAAAACATGACAGGAAAATTCCCTGTCATGTTGTTCAGTCTTCATCATCCATGAATTCCGGTTCCACTTTTTCAAGCTTCTCTTCCTTCAAAATCGTGTACATTGAGGCTGCATCGTCTTTTTTCGTCGTCTCTTTCAGCATGTTGATTTTTACCGTTACAATCTTCTGACCGAAACGGATCGCCAATTCATCGCTTTCTTTTACAACCGATGACGCTTTTGCCACTTTTTCATTTATTGTTATACGCCCTTGATCAGCTACTTGTTTTGCGAGTGTCCGTCTTTTAATTAGTCGAGATACTTTCAAAAATTTATCGAGTCTCATCATTATCTTCCCCTTTTTTTGCTAGTTTCCAAAACTCTTCAAGTTCATCAAGTGTATAGTCAGTAAACTTGCCTTGTCCATCTTTCACACTCTTTTCGACAAATGAAAACCGTCTGTTGAACTTTTGATTTGCATGGACCATTGCTTCTTCTGGAGATAACTTGAGGAAGCGTGAAATGTTAACGATTGTGAACAGAACGTCACCTAGCTCGTCCATTTGACTGTATTTCGTACCACTCTCTAGTTCTTTACGGAACTCCAACCATTCTTCATCAAATTTTTCTAAAGCACCGTCAATCGTTGGCCAATCAAACCCAACCTTTGCCGCCTCTTTTTGATAATTAAGTGACGTTAAAAGTGATGAAGAAGGACGTTCTTGACCTTCCAAGAGTGAGTCGGCTTGCGGTTTTTCCTGTTGCTTGATTTCTTGCCAATTTTGCAGAACTTCTTCTGAATTTACCACGCTTTTATCTCCAAAAACATGCGGGTGGCGGCGAATCATTTTCGATCCTACCGATTGAAGCACGTCTTCCATGGCAAAATAACCGTCGTCTTCGCCAATTTGAGCATGAAGGAATACTTGTAACAGTACATCACCAAGCTCTTCAATCACTGCGTCGTCATCTTCACTATCAATCGCCTCAAGCAGTTCGTGTGTTTCTTCAAGCAAATACCGCTTCAACGATGCATGCGTCTGTTCACGATCCCATGGGCACCCGTCCGGAGCGCGCAGTGCAGCGATGATTTCCCTGAACGTCGACCAATCTTTCAATCGCGCTTCTCTTTCAACTACAGGCGGTACATAAACGGTAGTCAAATTATTAATTTCAGTGACACGGTCCAGTTCAAATAGCGGAACTGTAATCAATTGCTCGCCCGTAGAACCTGCCGCCGTTACAACCGTCACTGGATGGTCGTAGGCGTACTTCTCCATTAATGACAGTTTCACTTCGGATGCCACGAACGCATCGTACACTTGTCCAATTAGAATATGTTGCTTCATCTGGACATCATCGCGTTTCATATCCGTACCATCGAGTAGCTGAAACCCTTCAATCGGATCGATGCGCAACGCTGCAAAAATCGGGTCAAGAAAACTATTCCCCCCCGCAATTTCCATTTGGATTAAACCTTCGCGTTCTTTCTCGACTAATAATTGGACTGTCCGTTCCGCAACAAGCGGATGTCCTGGTACTACATAGGTCACTGGTTGTTGTACGCACATAATGAGCAGCTGTTCTACAATTTCATCATATACATGCTCGAACGAGTCGTGTTTTTCATAAATTTCATCGAAGCTCATGAGAACAATGCCCTCCGCTCTTAATTCAGCGACAGCAGGGTGCTGATCCGTACGCGCGACAATATATTTCGCTTCTTTCAACTTTCGATATGTCCCTAGCGCCAATTGGTCAAGGTCACCCGCGCCGAGACCAATAATTGTTAACTGATGCATACTATTCACCTTTTCTTTTAATAAGTCGTAATTGCAATGTAGCTAAACGTTTGCCGAATGGCAGAAGAAACCATTCCTTCTCTGCCATTATACGTGATTTCATAATGACGAAAAGGAAAACAACCGCTCCCACCAAAACAGATGTTAATGCGATAAGTGTCGCCTCAATCCGACCCGGTAACTGGTCAAATAAAAACCCGTCTGCAATGAGCATCCACGGTAAAACAACCGCAATCATGAGAGTAGTTGCCACTATCACCCATCCGTAAAAACGTGTTGGTGCAAGGCGAATTGGCCATACTGTTTTAAAGTAAAGCAGCAACCCAAATGCAATTACCGCGAAACCGATATTGCCGGCAATCGCCGCTCCCGTGACATTCCATAAAGGAACCAGAAGTTGATTCGCGAAGATTTTTATAACCAACCCACCGATAAGCAGGAGCGTTGGCACTTTAACTTTCCCCGCACCTTGAAGCATCGCTGTTAACGGTAAAATAAGCGATAACCAGAGAATTTGTAATGAGAAAATAATGAGGGCTACAGAACCATCACGTGTTTCAAACAGCATTTCATTCACATAAGGCAAAACAAGTGCAAGCCCTGCCGCTGCAGCCCAACCGAATAGGAAAGCAGTTCGGAACGTTAGCTGGATAAACGGTAATGCCCCTCGTCCCGCTTTTTTTGCCGAATGATGAGCGATAAGTGGAACAATCGCGAGCGCTAATGTCGAAGCAATCAGAATCCCCATTTGTACAAGCGGTTGCCCACGATCGTAGACACCTTTCATCACCATGGCTGCATCCGCCGCAAAACCATTAGATAGCAGGATATTATAGATTGTAAATGAATCGGCCAATTGAAACAGCAGGAGAATAAGTGAACTTGCGCTGATCCCCAAACTGACAATCGTCAATTCTTTCACCACTCGCCACGTGTCCACTTTTTCTAATGGTCCTTTGAACGTATTCCGAAAATAGAGTGCAAGTATAATAACGCCAGCACCTTCCCCGACAACTGCCCCCCACATCGCTACCTCACCTGCCACGTAGAGAGAAGCACCTGATCGCACCGCAATCCATGTGCCTATGAGAATGACCGTTACACGGAAAGCCTGCTCACCAACGCCTGAAACCGCAACAGGTACCATTCGACCTTCCGATTGAAATGAACCCTTCAAAACTGCTAACGCCGGCATCAGTAAAACAATATACGCGCCAGCACGCAGGAGAGGTACGAGCTCAACATCGCCCATGGAGCGCGCGAAAAATGGCGCGAAAATAGTTAATAGAGCAAAAAAGGCCACTGATAATAAAAGTAGATAGATAAATGCCACACGCATCATCGCCTTTGCTTCACCGCGACTCGTACTTCCCGCAAGCAGTTTCGATACCGCCACTGCAAAACCGTACGACGTCCAGACAATAAAAATGCCAATGAACGGATACACTTGCTGATAAATATAAAACCCTTTGTCACCGACAAGGTTTTGGAACGGAACCCGATAGACTGCCCCAAGTAATTTCACAATGATTGCAGAGATGGTCAGAATCGACGCACCTTTCATAAACGTTTTCATGTCCCATTGTTGCGCCATAATCGTGCCTCTTTCTTTCGTACATAGTACACCCATTATATCATGAACGAATAATGACGATATTCAGGATAACATCGAATATTCTAATTTAAATTAATTAGAGGTTTAATTGTACAACGTTATGGGAAAGACATAGGTATAAGTTTTGTAAACATTTAACTGTTAAATTATATCAAAAAATAAAACTGATAAAAAAGGTAAAATAGGAGGGGACCAAGGATGGTAAAAACAATTCCTAAAAAGCGAGTTCTATCCGTATTAATAAAATTAAAAAGAAATGATATGTACGCGACGGCAAAGCATTTTGGTTTGAGTCATCCGGTTGTCGTTGCACGTAGTCAAGAGCTGGACACCTTATTGAATCGATATCAGGGGATCCGGGCTATACAGTGATCCGACAATATGTCGTTTTCTAAATACAAATAATCAACTATATAGGTCGAATACAAAATCCCATTGAATTCGCTACGGCGCTCGGGGATGCCTCTCACCCTAAGCCAAGCAGTTTTACTGCCAGTCTTAAGGCTTCGGCTACCCCTTGTAAGGCGCCTTCGCTTAATTTATATAGGTATTCATTTGTTCAGTATATATAGATAGAGTTAGTTACTGTTGATGATCCTTACTGAATCGCAAGGACTTCCGATTTTCACCTAAACCGCCCTGTTAACTTAAGAAAAGATCTTTTATGGATTTTAAGATGAAATCTTGAACTAACAAAAATAGCAACCAGCCACTCACTCCTAGGCCAATGGAGATAAATAGATGAACGGAATTTTGTAAGGCTACATAAACGACCACTAACAAAAATGCGGTTGCAGGAAATCCCCAAAGTACCCCTAACGCAAACTTACTTAACGTTGCGGCTTGTTCTCCCTGGACATACAGCCATACAATACTGAGTAAGCTGACTAAAGGAAGAGCAGCTATTATCCCCCCATACGAAGGAAATCTTCTTGAAACCTCCGTCACAATCCCAATAACGATTGCCGAAGCAATAATTTTCATTATCACATACATTGTTTTGCTCGCTCACTTAAGATTCTTAGGGCCTGCTCTATCAAATTCTTTTCATCATCATCCAGTTGGTTCAAAACTTGTTCTAATTTGTCTTCATCGAGACTCGTATTTCTATGTAAAACTTCTTTACCTAAATCCGTTATACAAAGAATCACTTTTCTTTCATCAAGAGGATCTCTCCCCTTTACTAAATACCCCTTTTCAATGATTCTTTTAGCATGTTCCGAAGCTGTATTATGAGAAACTCCTATGTGTGAAGAAATTTCATTGATTCCCGTCCCTTCCTGTTTATCTACAAGTTGGAGAATACGGACCATTTGATGAGAGATTTTTTCTTTATGGGGATAATGTAAATGAAAATAAGTATCCGTCCAATATTGATTTAATAGCCTAACTTTACTGTTCACAAATACCACTCCTTTTATATCTCGCAATACGATTATATCGCATTATAAGATATAAAAGGAGAGTTAATGCACTATAGGTGAAAAAGAGGATAAAACCAAAAGTAAACCACCCCTGGGCCTACGCAGCAAGGGTGGTTTACTTTTTCGTGCTGATTATCTTTCAAATGGGAAATTGGATTCCTCTATAATAAAATGACGATGACGAGTCACGGCATATATTGCTGCTATTCCTAACAATATTGCTGAAATTATAAAAGTAATTCGCACATCCCATATTTCGGCAAGTGCGCCAAACAGTAAAGAGGAAACTGCAAATAATAACGACACCAGCGAACTCTCTACAGCATAAATTTTTGGGAGTTCTTCAGGACTGGCTGACTTTTGAAGAAATGTGTTCGCAGCAATTGCTTTTAGTTGTTGAAAAATCCCAACGAGTCCCATAAGGACAAGAGACAGCCAAGCAATTGTCGTTAAACCGAAAAGAAGTGTCAGGATACTGATTCCAAAGGAAAAAGTAATCAAAACATACTTTAAGTTTTTCTCAAATACCGTGGTAAAACGTGAGCATATGATCCCACCGACAACCATTCCCAAAAAGAACGATGTATTAATATATCCCCACCAAGACTCATTCTCACCAAGAATTTCAGCCACGAAGACGTAGAGTATAGAAGCAATCCATACAACATTTGCGACTGCTTCAAATGCGATGATCACATAAAGACTCTTATACAACGGGTTTCTCCAAACGATTTGCCAACCTTCTTTTAGCTCACCGCTTTGACGACCTTCGGAAAATTTCCTGTAAAACTCGGTTGGATCAACAATTTTAGTCATCAGTAAAGTAGCAACCAGATACAATGCCAACGTGATTAAAATGACATCTTGACCGCTGAAAATTGCAACAAGCAGACCGCCAAGTGCCCAGCCCCCTAAATTTACTGTTTCGTAAATGATGGAGAAGAAGCTATTGGCTTTCACAAGTTCATTTTTGGGAACCAAGCGTGGTAACATTGCTTGGCTTGCTGGTGCTGCCCAACCGTCTAAGAATGCAATCGTAAATACGAAACTTACTATAACGAGTATGCTCGACGTTATGTGAAATACTAAGATAAGCGCTAGCAAACACAATAATAATGTCTTACTTACTTGCGAATGAACAAGCAGGGTCTTTAATGGATATCGATTTAACAGTAGCGGGGAAATCATCCCGCTAATAAAACGACCAAACATACTAAGAAATGGTACCAATGCCAATATAAAAGGTGACTCTGTCGAAGCATATAAAATTGAAATAAGCCCCACAATATAAAAAATATCACCTAAATTGGCCATTGATTGGCCAATCCAAAGAAAACGGAAAGATGCACTCTTCATTCTTACTACCCCTTTATAATCAAAATTTAATTCTGATTAGTACAGGGTAGTTTTACACTCGACAAATACCTCCTAAAATCTATTGTTTTACAACACAAAATACAAAATGCAAAAAAATCACAAAATGCTACAATATAATAATGTTTATAGAGGTAGTAAGAATGAGTTATATAACTCTATTATACGTCAATTTGATATGTTTGAATACAAATTTTCAGAATACTATTCACAAAATCCATAAAGCTAATGTACCCACAAAGATTAACTTTCACAGTAGTCAAAGAAAAATGCTATAAATACTTTTTTAGGACTTGCTCTAGTGTAAGTATTGTCACAAATTCACCATGTAGTGTCGCTAGGCGATATAGTATGTACAGTTTCTGCATCATAATAGGTATCATTTTGATCCATCTTTCCAAAGGCGGCTGTTGCATCTGAGGTATTGTTATTACTTTCACCAATGGGCATAAGTTTAATCTCCCACGTATGGAAGCATTCATTCAGATAAAATGCACCTCGTTCTATATCCTTGGACACGCTGCTACACTGTTGCGGCTCAATAAGGTCATGACCCTCTGCATCATAGTTCCAGTCCCGTGATATCTCAACCCAACTTTGTCCAGCTTCCAAGTCTTTACGAGCTTTTAACGTATAAACTGCTGTGGGATCAGCGCTTTCGTTTTCAAAAACTACATAGCGAACTTCTCTTTCCATTTCATTCTATGAATCCTCTACAAATTGATTCATAGCTTCCAAGTTCTCTACATCACTTCCTACTTGAATAATGTCAGTTTCATGTGGTGTAAAAATCTCTCCGCTTTTATGTCCCACTTGTACGCTGTTTCCACACGCTACAAGCCACATGCAGATTACAATTATAAATCCAGCCTTTATAATTGGTTTCAATAAAATCATTCTCCTTTTCGCATAGTTAGATTCTGCTTGTTTAGCTTACTTTTAAGTTGAACAGGCACTATTAATATTTATGTCCCACGGCTCCCCGCCGAATATACAAAAAAATAACTCAAACTCCAAAAGATCGTTATACAGAAAATTGCTAGAAAGATACACAATATAGATTATAGTATTGAAGCCTTTAAAGGAGTCGCCGAAGCGGATTTAAAAAGGGAATATTTATTACAAAAAATATAGTATATATGTTGAACTAATGATTCTATATAATCTCTAGCGAAGGCGCCTCATAGGGGTAGCCGAAGCAATAAGACTGACAGCGGTTTTCTGTCTGGCTTATTGCGGGAGGCATCCCCTAGCGCCGAGCGTTGTTGAGTGGATTTTTTATGTCAACATATTTAGACGTTCAATTTGTTCCAATGTTTCAAATTCCCTTTATATAATCCAAGTGAAATCCATTAACTATTAAATCCTTCTTCAATTATCTACTTCCTACATAGGTATGTATCTCCCTAATCACCGCCCTAAATTTACTTATAGTGGGTAAAATTCATGTTTAAAGTATTAATAATGGGTCCCGTCTTGTACACTAAGAGATAAAGACGTTAATCGGAAGGGGAGATATGATTGGAGAAAACTGTGAAAAGTGAGTTGTTTTCTTGGATACAATCACTATTATTTGCATCTGCAATTGTTTTTATCTGTTACCAGTTTTTATTTGTACCAACGAAGGTGCAAGGAGAATCCATGTTGCCGACCTTCGAAGATAATAACCGTGTTATTGTGAGTAAAGTGAGCATGATTGACAGATTCGATTTGATTGTTTTTCATGCCCCTAATGCAACAGATAAATACATTAAAAGGGTCATCGGAGTACCCGGAGATCGTATTGAGATGATTGATGACATATTGTACGTTAATGGAAGTGTATATGATGAGCCCTATGCTAAGCGTATTGATGGAGATCCAATCACGGATCGGATAACTGGAGATTTCACGTTAGCGGAAATTACAGGGCAAGAGGAAGTACCTGAAGGCGCTTTTTTTGTACTTGGCGATCATCGCTTAAAGAGTAATGACAGTCGATATTTCGGATTCATTTCTGAGGATGCTGTCATTGGTGAAGTGAAGCTGCGGATTTACCCATTCACGGAAATCAGTATACCGAAATAAGTATATACTTGAAGGACTCCTTTTTTGGAGAATGATTAATTTTAATTGGTTTTATATATATCAAAATGAAAAGCGAGTCGCCAGTGGCGACTCGCTTTTCATTTCATTTTCCGAAGAAGGTAAAGCAAATACGGCGTGCCAATCAGCGCTACAATCAGACCACTCGGAATATCTTTCGGAGCAATAAGAATCCTTCCGACAAAATCTGCTGTGACAAGAAGCAGTCCGCCTAATAATCCAGATACGGCAAGCAAAGGCAGGTGACGGAAACCGACCAATCTACGTGCAATATGAGGTGCTACGAGCCCGACAAAGCCAATCGTCCCTACAATTGAAACGGCTGCCGTACTTATCGCGACACCAACGATCAATGCCCAAACACGGGTCGACTTTACTGAAAGTCCAAGACCCGCCGCCACATCATCACCGAACGTCAACGTATCCAAACTGCGTGTCAAGAAAATGGCCGGACCGATGAACAACGCAAATAGCAACAAGGCTAGCTGTACATCGTCCCATCCTTTTGCGTACGTACTTCCCGACAACCAGACGAGCGCAGCCGCTACGGCGAGTTTCGCTTTCACGACAAACACTTGTGTGGCGGCCGAGCCGAATGCAGAAATCGCAATTCCCATAAGTGCTACAAGCATCGGTTGGAAATTGTTTTTCCATGACGTCCCTAAAATTATACCGAGTGCAATGGCAGCTCCCACGACTGCACCTAGCGGCATATATTTGATCGGAATGGCAGGAAATAACACGAGAAGCATCATCGCCCCGGCACCACCCATTGATGTAACACCTAAAATACTTGCATCCGCCAATGGATTTCGTAATACCCCCTGCAATAATACCCCCGCAACTGCAAGCATAACCCCGACGATGAACGCCGTTAACACGCGCGGGACTCGGAAATTCCACACAACAGGTTTCAACCATTCGGTCGTCCATGCAGTGCCATTGAATGATAAAGCCAATGAAATAATAACAACAATAAGTGCGACAACGATTGTAATGACAACCGATAGTTTCACTGGTTTCAATGTACCGCCCATTTGACGGTCGCCCCGACTATGCGTTTTTGCAGTTTTCCATGCCAAGTACAACAGCCACGGTCCGCCGATCAACGCTGTCATTGCACCAACCGGTACTTCTTGTCCAGGTTGAACCAATCGCCCTAACACATCGGCTCCTATCAGCATGACACTTCCCCATAAAAATGACTGGAGGAGAATGTTCAAATGCCCTCGAACGCCAAGCATTCGAACAATATGCGGGGCCATTAATCCGATAAAACCGATTGGGCCGACTACACTTACTGTTGCAGCCGCAAGGACAATTGCAACAGCCCACGCGAGTAATTTAACAAACCTAACATTTTGCCCAAGAGACGATGCAATATCTTCACCCAGCGACAACGTATCCAATGGCTTTGCCAACACTAACGCGAGGACGAAGAACACAATGATAACCGGTCCTCCAAACGATACACCGTCCCAATTTAATTGAACAAGTGTACCGGAGCCCCATAAAAAGAGACCGTTCGTCTGGTTTTCGAATAATAGCTGCAAAGAACCTGTCATCGACGCAAACAATAACGAAATAATCATTCCTGTCAGCGCGACACGAACGGGCTCCATTTGCTTACCTGCTAGCATTACAACGAGAACGGATGACAGTACAGCACCCATCAATGCAACAATAAACGGAAAATTCCCGAGTAGCGAAGGGAAGAAAATCATTGAAATAACGACGAAAAAATAAGCGCCTGCATTAATTCCTAGTGTGCCTGCAGATGCTAATGGGTTGTTCGTCAACGTCTGCAATACAGCCCCCGCCACTGCAAGGGCACCACCAGCAAGTATCCCGATTATTAACCGCGGAAGACGTAGAGAGAGCACGATGTCCTGCACGCGCCCCTCTGTCCACACTTCTTTTACTAATTGGGTAACAGTATAATCCGCTTGACCTTGTGTTAAGTGAATAAAAGATAATAAAACCAACAGGAACAACCCAATAATCATAACTAAAAAGGATCGTTTTCCTGAAGTCTTTCTTGCCATTACTTACTTACCATCGCGCTTGTAATTTTATTAAGCAGTGTTTCAGCTGAAAGAGGACCTCCATATAACCAAGTATCCCCGCCTAGATCATACAGACGGTCTTCTTTCACGAAATTCAAGTTCTTCCAAACTGCATTATCTTTTAATTGTTTCTCATAAATATTGTCGTCGGCCTGAACGATATACAAATAGTTTGCATCCTCATACTTCGTTAGCCCCTCGACGTTATACGTACTCGAACCGTAAATTTCAAATTGATCTGGGATATGGATGTTGTTTAAGCCAATTTTCTCTAACATAATTGAAGCCATTGAGTTTGGCGTAAATACACGAACTTCAGGTGCTTGAGGTCCCGTATAGGCAAGTGTTAAGACAACATCTTTTGTTTTCAAACCGGCATTTTCGATAGTCGTTTTCGCTTCTTCATATTTCACATCCAGGTCAGCTAATACCTGTTTCGCTTCATCCTTTTTATCAACCGCTTTTGCAATCTCGTTAAATGTTGTTATCATTTCTTGATACAAATCCATTTTTTCATCTTCAGGATACGGATTAAAAATGACTGTAGGCGCAATTTTCTCTAAATCCGCAATCATCCCATCATGACGGAAGCTAGTACCGATGATCAAATCCGGTTCCAATGCAGCAATCGCCTCCAAATTCGGTTCTTGGCGACCTCCAACATCTGCTACGTCTTTGCTAAGCTCTGCATCGATATTCACCCAATCATGATATTCTTGTATATCCGCCATCCCAGCAGGCTGAATGCCTACTGCCAATAAATCTTCCGCATATGTCCATTCTAAAACAACGATTTTTTTAGCAGGCTTATCAAGCGTCACTTCACCATTAACACCCGTAATTGTTATACTATTTTCTACTTTTTTATTGTCTGCAGCTTTATCTTCTTTCTTCGAAGAACAACCTACCAACAACACCGCAAAAAGCGCTAAAATAAGCAGGGATTTTAAAGACTTCTTCATACTTAACATTCCTCCATTTATCTATATCTTGATTATTATTCTCATTTAGTAGTTTAAACTTGATTAGACGGCTTTGTAAAGTTTATTCAAAAATAAATGACCATCATTCTCAATAGATGCTAAATATGCTATGCTTATCTCTAATTGAAAATGAAAATCATTTAGATTCCCTATAGATATGGAGGCATTCCAATGCATACCTCAATAAAAGCTGAAAACCTATCGATTGGCTATCAAGATAATCTACTCTTTGAAAACCTGAATTTATCGATTCCTAAAGGCGAAATTACTGTTTTCGTTGGCAGTAACGGCTGTGGTAAGTCTACGTTACTCCGTTCAATTGCTCGTCTTTTAAAACCCTCTGACGGCTCTATTTTACTTGAAGGTAAGGATATCCACTCGCTGTCTTCACGTAATGTAGCTAAGAAAATGGGTATTCTTCCACAAGGACCTGTATCACCTGAAGGGCTGACGGTACATGATCTTGTGAAACAAGGACGCTATCCACACCAATCGTGGCTCTCAAGATGGACTGAAGAGGACACGAAGAAAACAGAAGCTGCAATGACAGCGACTAGGATAAGTGATCTACGAGATCAATCGATCGACACGTTATCAGGTGGTCAGCGGCAGCGTGCATGGATTGCAATGACACTGGCTCAAGATACAGACGTCATTTTATTGGATGAACCAACGACCTACCTCGACATGACGCATCAGATTGAAATTCTTGATCTACTGTTCGAATTAAATGAACAAAAAGGCCGTACCATTGTAATGGTGCTACACGATTTGAATTTGGCCTCCCGTTATGCGCACAATATCGTCGCCATTAAAGATGGCGGTGTTCATGCGCAAGGCAAGCCAGAGAATATTATTACCTGCGATTTAGTCCGAGCTGTGTTTGGGATGGAGTGTCAAGTTTCCACAGACCCTCTTTTCGGTACACCACACTGTGTTCCATTCGGACGGGGCCGTTGTATCGTACCGGGACTTCGGAAAAATACGGGTGCTTAAGTTACACGCAGAACACATTTCTGCACTAGAACGTTTCAGTGTGCGTATCGGTGAACAGGCGACCACGTTTATGTCGGCGGCAGATATGTTATCCGAATCAGGTTGCGACAAACTATTTGAGATAATTCAAAGTTTGTCTGGTGCCCCAACGAATACTGTCGCTACATCTATTTATATGAGAAGGCATGGTTTTTTCATTGCTGCCCAACTACATTTAATGAGTGAACATAATTTACTTTGGGCTGGTGATTTGGACGATGTATCGTTATTCATCGAAAATGATACAATCTTTTTTTCCGTTCCACCTGCCGGCTTTAGACTCGTACAAAACCGTGAAAAAGATATCCGCTTTATTCTTGAGACCTACGGATACCCTGTCGTTGACTATTTAAGCAAGCGTGCAAAAATTGCGAAGTTAATTTTGTGGGAAAACATATGGGGGTACGTCTTATGGATGTACTCGATGCTGCTTCAAGAAAATTCCTTATTTGCACAGCAAGATTTAGATGTTTTATTGGATGATGAAGCTTGGAAACCTGCAATGCGCCGCTCCCCTTTCAAACAATATTTGAACAACCAACAGGCACTGGACGCTATGGCGAATTATAAACGATTAACATGTTGTTTGTATAAGGAGCTTCCGAACACGGAAAAATGCCCCTATTGTCCACTGGCAAAGAGTAAAAGTACAAACGCCTAAGTTCAGAGGCAACAGCCATAAAGCCATATAGAAGATATTCCAAATTTGCACCGTCTTGCAGCAATAAGGGGGGATTTAGGTCAATTCCTACCCACTGCGTAACTCACTTCCTCCGCGCATTTTGCGTCCGAAGTCTAGACGTATAAATTCTATGTTGGAAATTATCCTCAGTTCGAGATTTTATAATTTCCTAGACGTTAAAAACAGCCCACACAAACCGTCAATATCCGGTTCGTGTGGGCTGTTTTTATGGTTCCATCTGTTTCGCTAAAAAATGCGCGGCCGTTTCCGCCGCTTTCATTTCAGTTTCGCCGATAAAATGCACCTTTGATAACAGGTAAACAGCACCAATCGTATCCCCCGCAGCAATAATGGGTGCAATACAATAAGACTTCACCTGCTCCACTTGTCCAGGCACCCACTCAATCGCCTTTTCAAGTTTTTCGGTAACGATTTTACGGCCTGTCATAATCTCATCGAGATCAGGCGACAACTGGCGATTCAAATAATCTTTTTTCGATAATCCGGACACGGCAATCATTTCATCCCTGTCACTAATGAGCGCAGGCGTGCCTAGTGTTTCGTACAATGTTTCCGCATACTCTTTTGCAAATTGACCGAGTTCTGATATCGGCGAATACTTCTTCAAAATTACTTCGCCATCCCGGTCGGTAAAAATTTCAAGTGGATCCCCTTCACGAATCCTTAGTGTCCTTCGAATCTCTTTAGGGATAACTACCCTGCCAAGATCGTCGATTCTGCGGACGATTCCCGTTGCCTTCATACATGATGCCTCACTTTCCACAAAATTGAACGTTAACTTTGTTTCAATTGTAGTATGCATCAAGGATGGACAAAATATGCAACACGCCCTTTAGACGGAATCACTAACAACAGTTTCCTTTAAAGACGACTGAAGAATTCGCATCATTTCTTCAAGTACATCAAATGCAGTCTGTTTCCCTGTATGACGCTCATCGATTCTCATGATAAGACAACCATTTTCCATCGTGAACCCAACTGCACGACCAAACGCCATTGAATCGGATACCAGTTTTGCGCCGTCTGTTTTCGCAGTTCCTTCAGGCGATATGCGAACTTCAATAAGCGATTGTTGTTTCTTGATGGATTCGGCACCCGCGATACGTCCCCAAGCTTTTACCCTTGCAACACGTAGTAACAAGTCAGCCTCGAGCGGCATATCACCGAATCGGTCTGTCATTTCATCGACAAGTTCATTGTAGTCGGTTTCATTTTCAATCGCTTTAACCATTTTGTACATTTGAATCTTTTGGAATCCATCACGTACATACTCATCTGGAATATATGCATTAAGCGGCAACGCAATTTCCAAGTCTGGTATATCCGCTTTTACAATACCTGTCTGCTTCTGCTCAACAGCTTCTTGCAACAATTGAGAATAAAGATCGAAACCAACCGAGTCGATGAAGCCATGTTGCTGAGAACCAAGTAAATTACCCGCACCACGAATTGATAAATCACGCATCGCAATTTTGAAGCCCGAGCCAAGTTCCGTAAATTCCTTAATTGCTTGAAGACGGTTTTCTGCAACCTCTGTCAGCACCTTATCACGCTGATAAAGGAAATAGGCATAGGCAACACGATTCGAACGCCCAACGCGCCCACGTAGTTGGTAGAGCTGTGATAACCCCATACGGTCAGCGTCTTGAACGATAAGTGTATTGACATTCGGAATATCGATACCCGTTTCAATGATGGTTGTCGTTACAAGAACATCATACTCACCTTCAAGGAAACTTAAAATCACCGACTCAAGTGCCGACTCGCCCATCTGACCATTGGCAAATCCAACTCGCGCTTCAGGCACAAGCTGCTTGATTTCATCGACTTTACGCTCCATATCTTCCACCCGATTATACAAGTAGAATACTTGCCCACCACGGCCCATTTCCCTTTCAATTGCCTCGCGGACAAGTGCAAAGTTTTGCTCCATAACATAAGTCTGGACAGGGAAACGGTTTGCTGGTGGCGTTTCAATAACGGACAAATCACGAACACCGAGCATCGACATATGGAGCGTCCGTGGAATAGGTGTTGCGGTCAATGTCAGGACGTCGACATGTGTTTTTAACTGTTTAAGTTTTTCTTTATGCGTTACGCCAAATCGCTGTTCTTCATCGACAACAAGTAAACCAAGATCATGGTAGGCGATATCTTTAGAAAGAAGGCGATGTGTACCAACGATAACGTCGACTGTTCCCGCTTTCAATCTTTTCAACGTCTCCGTTTGTTCCTTCTTTTTACGGAAACGATTTAAGAGGGAAACTTCAACTGGGAAACCAGAAAAACGCTCTTTCATTGTTTCGTAATGCTGTTGCGCTAAAATCGTTGTAGGTACAAGGAATGCTACCTGCTTGCCATCTGATACAGCCTTGAATGCAGCACGAATTGCAACTTCCGTTTTACCATAACCAACATCCCCACAAAGTAAGCGGTCCATTGGACGTTCTTTTTCCATATCCAATTTCACTTCAGCGATAGATCTGAGCTGATCATCGGTTTCGTCGTAAGGGAACGCGTTTTCAAATGCCATTTGCATGTCGTCATCCACTGCAAATGCATGTCCCTTTTCCGATTCCCGTTTGGCATACAGCTCAATTAGGTCGTCCGCAATGTCTTGTACTGCTGCGATAACTTTTGTTTTCGTTTTCTTCCAGTCTGCCCCACCCAGCTTATGCAGTTTCGGTTCTTTTTCCCCGGAGGCGACATATTTCTGGATTAAATCGATCTGGTCGGCAGGAACGAATAGCTTATCTTCTCCGCGGTACCTGATGTCGAGGTAATCTTTATGAATACCGCTTACTTCGAGCGTTACAACCCCGTAATACTTCCCAATTCCATGATGAACGTGAACGATATGATCACCTGGCTTGATTTCCGAGTAACTTTTGATGCGTTCTGCATTGGTCATCTTTTGCGGACGTGCTTTCCGTTTCGGTGTCCCTTTGAAGAGCTCAGAATCTGTTATAACAGCCATCCGTTGAAACGGCAGCTCGAAGCCAGCAGACAAATCGCCATCAATGACAATTATGCCACCTGCTTTTGACGGTTTGCCAGACAAGGCAGATTGCATATCGTAATCTTCAAGGATAGATTGGACTTTCTGCATTCGTTCATTGCCGTCTGCGATAATGAAAATATTGAAACGTCCTTGGTGCCAGCGTTCTATCTCATTTTTCAATAAACTCATCTGCCCATGGAACTGCTGCATCGGTTTACAAGAAAACGTCACTGTCTTTTTCACAACAATTCCTGGAACTGTGCGCACGAAAAGGGATAAATATACTTTTCGTTGCTTTAATGTTCCATGTACCTCTTCGAATGAATATGAAGTTTTTGCATCATGAACAATTTTCCCTTCTTCAAGAAGAGCAACCATCCATTCCTTTTCATCCGACTCTAGTGATGCAACAACCTCAAGGACCCGTCCGATTTCATCAAATAAAACGATTCCGTTACTTGGAAAATAGCTTTCAAGGGAAGTCGTTCCAGCTGAAAACGATGCATATTTCAACATGTTTTCCGGAATGGATCCCTCCCTCATTAAAGCAATATCCCCCTTCATATTAATGGTTAACCGTTCTTTCGCATCCACATCGTTCATCTTCTTCAAACTAACGCCAAGCGCATTCTCCAGGTTTTCTGCGATGATCGTCAAATCTTCAGCCTTCCAAACAAATTCGGCAGCGGGAAGAATTGACACGTCTTTCAACTTACCTGTTGAGCGCTGATCTTCCGCCGAGAACGTGCGAATCGAGTCAACATCCGTATCAAATAATTCAATCCGTACGGGTTCTTCCAAATTCAGCGGATACAAATCCAGGATACCCCCACGCAATGCAAACTCACCTGGCGCTGTTACCATTGACTGTCTCGTATAACCCATTGACACAAGTCTTTCAAGCCATTCTTCCATATTAATTTCTGCGCCTATTGTCGTTGATAATGAATTGGATAGCCAGCGTGCTTTTTCAGGTAATAGTTTTTTCATGCCTGCAATCGGCGTGATATATACCCCCTTCCCAGTTCGTACCATATGATCTAATGTATCGATGCGCTGGGCGCGAAGTTCATAGCTCGAAACAGAAAAGTCCGCAGCAATGAGTTCCTCTGCAGGGTAAAGGTGGACGAGTGAATCGCCCAACATTTTGACGAGGTCTTCATATGTACGCTGGGCTTGCAATAAATTTGGGGATACGATAAGAATGGGCCGTTTGCTCGACTGCTGAAGCACTTTGAAAAGAATCGACTTCGCCCCGCCTGACAATCCCGCGATAAGTTGACGGTCTATTCCCGCCTCCAACTCTCCCACTAGTTCGTCAATCTCTTTCTCTTGTAAAAACAAATCTATTAGTGATTCCAATGCTACACATCCTTTCTTTCATAATAATAGTAGGCGTTCAAAAAGGGCTAGGCCATTCAAGTGCGCCAAGTCCAAACTATATTTATATATTGGAAAAATAATTATCTATATATGTTGTAATAAAGAATCCTACCAACAACGCTTGGCACTAGGGGATGCCTCCCACAATAAGCCGGATAGAAAATCACCGTCAGACTTATTGCTTCGACTAACCCAGTAGACGCCTTTGCTGGAAATTATCTCATTAACTGGACATCAAGTAACCGAAGCCCTAAGACCCCCCCTTATGCCGCAGCCAATTCAAAATAATTTAATAGTTCAACACAACTACCTTTAGACAGAAAAACAGAAAAAGCTTTGGACGCATTTAGCGCCAAAGCGTACATCTTATTGAAGCCATTTGTTAAGTGTATAGTAGTCCGGGAATCGTTGAAGCGATTGCTCACACTGTTCGCAGATGCATCGCACCGTCAATGCCCCGTCTTTTTCATACGTCAGAAAATGCTCAACTTCCTCTTCGTCCATCTTGTGCAGCAGAAGGATAGCCTCCTTCGCAGATTCAAACGGAAGTGTGCCAATTTCAGTCTCACAATGCCGGCAAGTATAACGGATCGCCATTTTAGTCTCCGCCCCTTTTCTCAAAGTATAGGCGCAAGACGGCTTTATTATTCCTTATACACCATTAAAGTTGTTCATGACATCATTAAATGGTTTGCCCAGCCACGCTTCACATGCGGATGCACTTTTTTTCACCATGTCTTCAATTAATGGTTTTTCATCTTTGCCGAAAGGTGCTAGAACGTAATCAGCCACTTTCATACCACCGATGGGACGACCAACACCGATTCGGATTCGATTGAACTGGTCCGTACCAAGATGAGCAATAAGTGATTTCATGCCGTTATGGCCACCCGCACTGCCTTTTTGACGCAGTCGAATTGTTCCGGGAGCAATATCAAGATCATCATACAGAACAACGATATCTTCTACGTCGATATCGAAGTAATCCATCAATGGCCGAATACATTCACCAGATAGGTTCATATAAGTAAGCGGCTTGACAAGCATTACTTTACCTTCCGGACGATGGACAACCGTATACATGCCACCAAATTTCGATTGTACCGCAGTGATTGGCAGACGAGTACTAAGCTCGTCAATGACATGAAACCCCACATTATGGCGTGTTTTTTCATATTGTTTACCCGGATTTCCGAGTCCTATTATCATTTTCATAGATTTCATCTTCCTTTTACACTAGAGGATTTAGAAAAGCGCTAGAGTCTAGACACCGATTCATGTAGATAAAGTTATATTTTCCTATCCTTGAGAAAAGCACAAGGAAACGATACAGATGCCATGGGCTTAAAGAGAGCAAAAAAGGCAGTCTAAGTGAGCGACTTCCTGTCGCAAACGACTGCATAGCTATATCTTAGGAGCCTTGTGACTAGTGCTAAGACACTATTCCAAGTTAAAAAACCTATAATTACTTAACTATGAAACAGAAAAGAAGCGCACGGATTTCCGTGCGCTCATGTTTGTATTACTTCGCTTCTTTCTTCTCACCAATCACTTCTGGCTCTTCTGATTCAGAAGCTTCGCTTTCAAGTTCTTCCATCTCCGCCGCTGTACGTGGTGATGAAATTAGAACAAGTGCATGATCATCTTCGTTTAAAATCTCATATTTCGAATTCGCACGAATTTCAGCTACTGTAATCGTTTCGCCGATTTGAAGTTTTGAAATGTCGATATCAAATGTCTCCGGAATATCCGAAGGTTTCACTTTGATGGTCACTTCACGGTTCGGTTGTTGAAGTACGCCTCCCTCTTTCAAGCCAACAGATTCGCCAATAAGATGTATAGTAACATCTACTTCAAGCTCCTCTGTCATATTGATAGCAAGGAAGTCCGCATGTCGAATTTCACCTTTTAATACGTCAGATTGATAATCGTTTAGGACAACATTAAGGTCCTTCCCGTCAATATTAAGTTTAATAACGCCATTACGGCCCGTTATTTGTAATGTTTTCAGTAAGTCTCGCTCTTTTACTGAAATCGATGTAGCTTCTGTTTTATAACCGTAGACGACCGCTGGAACATAGCCCTCTTTACGTAATCCAGTTAGTGCTGATTGTTTTGATGGTACTCTCGCTTCTGATTGTATAGTTGTACTCATTTTATTTAATCACCCTTCTTTAAAAAAAGTTGTGTTAACTAATAAATACCCAATGACAAGCGACATGAAACATCTAAATTAAATTTACTCAAACAATGTACTAACAGATTTCTCTTCGAACACACGCACGATCGCTTCTGCAAGCAATGAAGCGATAGAAAGTTGCTTGATTTTTGGGGATGTTTTCGTTGCCGGAAGCTCAATTGAATTTGTAATAACCAATTCTTTAATTTGCGAATTATCAATTCGTTCGATTGCTGGACCTGACAACACTGGGTGTGTACAACAAGCATACACTTCTTTTGCTCCACTTTCGATTAAAGCGCTCGCCGCAATTGTGATTGTCCCTGCTGTATCGATAATATCATCAATTAGGATTGCTGTTTTCCCTTCAACATTGCCAACGATATTCATCACTTCAGCAACATTTGGGCGTGGGCGACGTTTGTCAATAATCGCAATAGGTGCTTTCATGCGGTCCGCCATCTTACGCGCACGCGTTACACCGCCATGATCCGGTGATACAATAACAAGTTCATCAGTGTTAAAACCTTTTCCTTTAAAGTATTCTGTAAGGATTGGCTCAGCAACAAGATGATCGATTGGGATATCGAAGAAACCTTGGATTTGTGGTGCATGCAAATCGATTGCAATGACACGGTGGGCTCCTGCTGTTTCAAGTAAATTTGCAACAAGTTTCGCTGTAATCGGTTCACGTGAACGTGCTTTACGATCTTGGCGCGCATAGCCATAATAAGGCATAACGACATTGATTGTGCGTGCTGACGCACGTTTCAAAGCGTCAATCATAATAAGAAGTTCCATCAAGTTTTCATTGACAGGGTACGATGTCGACTGGATGACGAATACATCGCAGCCACGGATACTTTCTTCGATATTGATTTGGACTTCTCCGTCACTGAATTGTTTGACCGAGCATTTGCCAAGTGGACGTCCGATTTTTTCCGCTACTTGCACCGCAAGTGTTTGGTTCGAATTCAAAGAAAATATCTTAAGTTTATCGTTAGGATAGTGATTAGCCATCATGTTCCCCCTGTTTAACTGAGTTTTAGTTTGTTTGCATATCCTTCTTTATTCTCCTGCCGTGCACGCGCAATTGCAAGTGAACTTTCTGGCACACTTTTAGTAATTGTCGATCCAGCTGCTACATATGCACCTTTTCCAACTGTAACTGGAGCGACTAAATTGGAATTACAACCAATAAATGCATTATCTTCGATTGTTGTAAGATGCTTGTTCTTGCCATCGTAGTTAACAGTGATTGTTCCACAACCTACATTTACATGCGACCCAATTTTTGCGTCACCAATATAGCTTAAATGTGACACTTTGCTACCTTCACCTAGTGTCGCCTTTTTCACTTCCACAAAGTTACCGATTTTCACACTGTCGCCAAGATCAGAGTCCGGGCGGATATGTGCGAACGGTCCTATTGCCGTAGTTGAACCAATTCTGCTAGATAGTACAACAGATGAATGTACATTTGTATTATCACCGATTACACTGTCGACAATCTGGCTATTTGGTCCTATTACACACTTATTGCCGATAACGGTATGACCTTCAATCATTGTGCCCGGTTGAAGAACTGTATCACGGCCAATTTCGGCTGCCGCGCTTATATACGTGCTTTCGGGGTTGATAATTGTTACACCATTCCGCATATGCTTTTCAGCTATACGTCTACGCATGACACGATCTGCTTCTGCCAAGACTACGCGGTCATTGATACCGAGTGTTTCACTGAAATCCCCTGTCACGTATGCTGAAACGAGTGCATTTTCAGATTGCAAAATACCGACAACATCAGGGAGATAGTATTCCCCTTGCGTATTATTATTTTCCACTTTTTTCAACGTTTCAAAAAGTGTCCGATTGTCAAAGCAATAGGTCCCTGTATTGATTTCCGTCACTTTTTGTTCTTCAGGAGTTGCATCTTTCTGTTCAACATTTCGGAGGACTTGGCCACTCTCTCCCCTGATAATACGCCCGTATCCTGTTGGATCATCCGCATTAGCCGTCAAGATAGTTGCTTTTGCTCCTGTTGCTTTATGATGCGCAATCAATTCCTCCATTGTCTCAGAACGAATGAGCGGCGTATCTCCGCATACAACGATAGTCGTACCATCCAAGTCACCAATAAGCCTCTCAGCCTGCTGAACAGCATGTGCCGTGCCTAATTGCTCTTGCTGTAGCGCATATTCACTTTTCTCTCCAAGCGTTTCTTCTACCGTTTCTGCACCATGTCCAACAATCGTAACAATTCGACCAATACCAAGACCGCGTATATGATCAATTACGTGTTCGACCATCGGTTTTCCACAAACGGGATGCAGTACTTTATATAAATCGGACTTCATCCGTGTACCTTGCCCTGCAGCCAGGACAACGGCATATGTATTTGTCATTTAATAGCCCCCATGAATGAGGGATGAAGGCGAATCCCCCTCGAATGTTTTCACTATTGACTATAGCTGAAAACGGGCTAATTTTCAACCTCATACCTCTTGACAAGTTGATTACAATCTTTTATCATTATTTTCTCTTTTTTATTCAGCTTTTTAATGCCAAAAAAATCCATAAAAAAAGCGCAGGGTACCTGCAAGTGAACACAACCTAAGTTGTCCTTATCATCTAGCACAAAGTGAATCGTAGTTCAATCCCGCTTCAACGGAACCCACATCCTGCAGGTCTCCGAGCATTTTGTGCCCGGAGCCTAGACGTGAAACTTCTATATTGTAAATTATCCACAGGCTGTCTATATTATTTCACGATAAGTATAGGTAAAAACGAAGGGGCCACATCATGCACCAGCGCCTTCAAATACTGCTTCTTCTGCAGAAAGGTGATATGCCGCCATTACTGCATCTTGGATTTTGGTTCGAGCACTTGTATTAATTGGATGTGCTACATCACGAAACTCTCCATCAGGCGTTCGTTTACTCGGCATCGCTACGAACAATCCCTCATTTCCATCGATGACCCGAATGTCATGCACGACAAATTCATCGTCAATTGTAATCGAAGCAATTGCCCTCATCCTTCCATCAGTTTCCATCTTTCGTAACCTCACATCTGTTACTTCCATCTCTTACCACTCCTTTTGTCTTTACAGTGCATGACGACTATATTCCACAAAAGTAAGCGTTTCCCTTCTTTATAAACACAATTATTTAAACATTTTGAAAGACACGGAAATAAAAAACCCGCCCCAAGTGATATTTGGGCGGGTATCTGTTATTTGGCTACTAGAGCAATAACCTCTATTTCAATTTTTACGTCTTTCGGTAATCTAGCAACTTCAACAGTTGAACGTGCAGGTGTATGAGACCCAAAATGCTGTGCGTAAATGTCATTGACAGCAACGAATTCATTCATATCTTTAATAAAAACAGTTGCTTTGACTACTTTATCCAAAGATGAACCTGCTGCTTTCAGCACTTCTTTTAAATTGGCGAACACTTGGTGCGTTTGATCTTCGATAGTCCCCTCAACAAGCAGTCCTTCCGGTGTCAATGGAATTTGCCCGGATGTATATACCATTCCGTTCACACTAACCGCTTGTGCATAAGGTCCAATTGCCTGTGGTGCGTTTTCTGTCGCTACATAATTCATATCATTTTCCACCTTCCGCAAAATAGTTTCCTTCTTCTAACTCGATGGTCCCATTCTTTTCATTTACTGCATGAAGCTTAACAAGAGATAAGTAGTTATCGACGAGAACCTCTTCAGCATGATCGGATTCTACTAGAACAGCTATACCTGCCAGTTCGCAACCAAATTCCTCCAGAAGACTCTTCATCCCAAGCATCGTACCGCCTGCTTTCATGAAATCGTCTGTAATGAGGACTTTGCGTCCGCTTTGCATGCTTCTTTTCGATAATACCATTGTTTGAATACGTCTGGTTGAACCAGATACATAATTAATGCTCACAGTTGGTCCCTCGGTCACCTTGCTATCACGGCGAACGACAACGACTGGGACATTCAGGTGACGCGCAATTGCATGAGCAATCGGAATACCCTTCGTCGCTACCGTCATAATCACATCAATGTCTGTCTCCGCGTACGCTGAAGCAAATACTTTACCCACACGATCCATAATGCGCGGATTGCCAAGAAGATCCGTCATGAATAAATAACCGCCTGGCAGCAATCGATCCGAATGCCCAAGTTTCTCCATTAGAAGCGACATCACTTCACGAACGTCGGATTCTACCATCTTCGGGATGAACTTCACTCCTCCCGCTGCTCCGGAAACCGTCACCAGTTTTCCTGTGCCTTTTTCCTCAAACGTTTCTTTTACAATCGTCAAATCCTCACTAATCGAGGATTTAGCCGCTTGGTAACGTTCGGAGAAGAAGGTCAGTGGAATAAGTTCATGTGGAGATTCCAACAATTGGCTAGTCATATCTACAAGCCGCTCGCTCCTTTTCCACTTCATAGTACCATCTCCTAAACCCGAATATTTTAATGTACATTACCACAATCGTACGTATTTAATCAAGAATTGTATGTCCACCGACCATTCTAACCGCATATACTTCTGGACAGAACCCTTTTAGCCCGTTATAAATTCTCGGTACCCTGGATTCATGTTTAACGAGACCGAAAACTGTCGGGCCGCTACCACTCATTAAAACTGCATCTGCACCAAATCTTTTCATCTGCTCTTTCAGAACAACGACTTGTGGATACAGATCCATTGTGACGGTTTCTAGGACATTCCCGACTGAGTTGCACATTTTGTCGTAATCTCCCGCCCTTAATGCTTCAATCATTCGAACCGTATCGATATGATCAATCGCAGATAAATTCAGCTTTCCGTATATATCTCCTGTCGAAACCGAAATGGCTGGTTTCGCGAGAATGACCCAACAGTTTGGTGGGGGAGGTAGGATTTCAATTAATTCTCCGCGCCCCGTCGCAAGTGCTGTACCGCCATGTACGCAAAATGAAACATCCGAACCAATCCGTGCCCCAAGCCTCGCGAGTTCTTCAACACTCAATTTTAAATTCCATAGCCTATTCAATCCCCGTAGTGTAGCAGCAGCATCCGAACTTCCGCCCGCGAGCCCTGCAGCAACAGGAATACTTTTTTCTAGTGTAATCTCAACACCTTTTGTAATACCACATTCAATTTGTAACAATTCAGCAGCTTGATAAGCCAAGTTCTTTCGATCATTGGGTACATGTCGTTCTGATGCCTTGATGATGATTTTCCCGTTATCTGTCGGACGAAGCCAGATTCTGTCTGCTAAATCAACCGTAGTCATAATCATTTCGACTTCATGAAAATTATCCGGTCGCTTATGTAATACATCGAGTGTTAAATTGATTTTTGCTGGTGCCTTTTCATAAAGCATCCGGCTCCCTCCATTCCAGCTAGTCTGTATCCCCCTATTTTAGCATAGGGTGAAATATTTGCGCTGTGAAATGATAATAATAGGATAATTGATTTTTGAATGCCTCGGTTTCAGAACAAATGTGGAAACACAACCGACCATATAATCATACCTACCAATCATCAACAACGGACGACCAATCCTATCTATATCGCACAACTTCCCAGGCACTAAAAAGAAGAGCTGGCCGGATATCTTGATGCCCCGGATTCAGCTCTTCTTTTGTCAGCCTGTTAGTTGGATAATGGGTAATTCATAGCGTTATTTCTTTTGTGCTACTCCTCGTTCGGCCATTTCAATTGCTCGCTTCACCATATTGCCCGCGTCGCGTGATTTGATGCCGCCCCAACCTTCTCGCTCCACAACATCATAAAATCCAAGCTCTTTCGCAATTTCTACCTTCAAGCCTTCAGACATTATGCCACGTTTTTTCGCCATTCGGTTTTCCTCCTTTTGGCTGACAATTGTAGTATGAACCAAACGAAAGAAAAAACACCCGCACAAGACATCCATTTTCAGAATGCTTGCACAGGTGTTGTTTAAAAATGAATTAAATCATTAAGACTGTAATTATTTGATAATGAATGCAGTAGGATCTGCACCTTCAAGAATTGTTATTTCAACCGCTTCGGTTAAAATGTCTGCGTAGCTGTAAGATACTCTTTCAAATGCATTTTCGTCCTGGTCAAGTTCAACTACGAATACTGCACGATATGTTTCTCGCAGCACTCCAGCTCTCTCGATTGTCTTCTTCCGACCACCGTTTGCTTTTAAGTGCAAACGTTTTCCCAGATGAGAATCCAATGACTTCTTAATGTCCGCTAATGTTTTTGGCACGTCGCTTACACCTCACTAAGTATAAGCATAACACTTTTAAAAGTTTCTGTCAATTAAAATCTTCATTTTAACAATTGCTCGTCTACTTTGTCAATCTTTTTATTAGAAAAAAGGGTATTTTTCTAATAAAAACTTTCTAACTCTATCGTTTTTTCTTCTCCTCAAAGAAGTCCTCATACAAGGCATTCGACAAGTTTGCAAACTCTTCTATTGTCAGTGTTTCTCCACGTCGGCCAGGGTCCATGCCAATTTGTTCGAAAGCTTTCAATATTAATTCTTTCTTCAACTTGCCATTAGGAAGTGACGATTGTAGGTTGTTCAAGATCGTCTTCCGGCGTTGGACGAATGAACCTCTAGAAACTACAAACATAAAGTCTTCATCGATTACTTTTGCTGGCGCCGTTTCTTTTCTTGTCAAACGTAGAACAGCCGATTCAACATTCGGTTGCGGCATGAATACCGTCTTCGGTACAATCATAGCCACTTCCGCATCCATATAGTACTGAATAGCTATGGATAGAGAACCGTATGCTTTTGTCCCTGGAACGGCGGTAATGCGATCTGCTACTTCTTTCTGCATCATAACTACCATACCTGATACTGGAACTTTACCAAGTAAGAATTTCATGATAATTGGCGTTGTCACATAATAAGGCAAGTTTGCAACAACTACAACATCCTCATAATCCGCGAAGTGATCCTGCATTACTTGTAGAAGGTCAGCTTCCAGTATGTCCTGATGAACGATTGTCACGTTGTCGTAAGGCGACAGGGTATCTTCCAATACAGGAAGGAGGCGTCCGTCAATTTCAAAAGCGACGACTTTTCCTGCGCTTCTTGCAAGATGTTCTGTCAATGCACCAATACCGGGTCCGATTTCAATAACACCTGTTTTTTCGGACAAGCCTGCGTGCGAAACGATATTGCGTAAAATATTGGGGTCAATCAAGAAGTTTTGACCTAAACTTTTTTTGAGCGAAAAACCGTATTTAGCGAGAATCTCTTTCGTCCTGACCGGAGTCGCAATATCTTTATTCATTATTTTCCGTTTCCTCCTCGTCTAGAACCTTTAATACTTCTCCCAATCGATCATAACCAATTCGGAACATTTCCAACCGCTTCTTTAATCCTTTGCCATTCACTTGACCGATTTGCAACAGCTCACTTAAGCGCTCACGGCGCCTTTTTGCATCAGGATGTCCGATAAGCCTAGCCGTCATCAAATCTGCTAGTGGTATATCAACAGCAGGCTGGTCGTCCACGGTGTAAACCGCACTTAGCGCAGCCCGTATATGCTCATCATGTGCATGCTCAATACCTAGCCCCGATCCATTTTTGGCAATCGTCAGCTTCTTTTCAAGAAAAGCATGTTTAACACCTGGAATACGCTCTTCAATGATGGCGCGGATTCTTCTGCCAGGAAAGTCGGGATCCGTGAATACGATGACGCCTCGCGTTTCCTGAGCATGCCGAATACGCGTGAGCGTTAACTCGTCGATTGCAGAACCGTTCGTTTCAATCGTATCCGCACCTGCTGCCCGTTTCACGGCTACTGTATCAGACTTGCCTTCAACAACAATAATTTCTTTAATGTTCACAAAAATCCTCATTCCCATTGCATTCTTTCCCTAATTCTACTCTGACGGCAAGCGGATGTACAGATGGGCAGGCGATCAATTACGCCTCGGCGTAATTCAAAATTTATAATATCCCCCAGAGGTTTAACTTCCTTCGGCAGAAGATGGCTATAACACAATAATCCGCGGGACTAATATCAGTCCTGCGGATGTATATATCAATCGATGATTTTAATTTTCACTTGGCGTCTGCCGAATTTATAGGCATCGCCTTTCGTTGCTACGTGCAGATCAATCTTCTTGCCTTTGATTGCACCGCCTGTATCCCCTGCAACGGCATAGCCGTATCCTTCAACCCACACTTTAGAACCGAGCGGGATAACGCTTGGGTCGACTGCAATAACTTTCAAATTAGGGTTCGCACGTAAATTAATGCCTGTTCGTGTAATTCCAGAACAACCATTACAATGCGCCGTATAGGCCGTAGCGGTTACGTAGAACTCCCCACCTTCCGCGGATGAATCGTTACGCGATACAGTTTTTGAATTAGACGTCCCAGCTGATGCACTTGCGACCATCACTTGCGAGCCTACGGAAACGATCTTCGTTTGTGGTTTTTTAATTGACTTCTCTTCTAGAAGCTTACGGGAAATTTCCTTCCCGTTTTCTTTCACAATTTCAAACTTCCGTGAAACCGTTCCTTTTTTTCCCGCTTGGACGATTTTTTCGCGCCCTTTCAGTAAAGATGGATCGTTGCGTGTTTCAACTGCAAAGTTCGCCGGTTCTTCCACTACATCGGTGACTTTTTCCACTCGTACGACTGCCACTATAGAGCCAGGCTTTAGATACCCATCTGCCTTTCTATTCAGACGATCGTCATCATTCAAATGAATGTTCTCTCTCTTTAAAAAGTCAGCGACCGTAGTCGAAGTTGACCGGACCTTCTTTTCTTCTCCGCCGTCATTCAACGTTACTTCAAACGCTTTTTGGACGGTAATGCTATTTTCTTTCCCTAGCTGTTCATCTAGCACTGGGTTTACAACATCATATTCGGTAATTTCGATATCTGCTTCAGCAAGTATCTCTTCCACCTTATGATTAGTCGTCCATATGGATTTGGTATCCTGATCGACATTTATTACAACTTGTTGCGACTGTTCCCACCTAATCGATAGACCATCCTCGATAGGTGTATTCACTGAGGGTATTACTAGATCGTGTTTGGCAACTTCAATTTCCTGTTCGGAGAGAAGTTTACCAACTGTATGTGCGTGCGTTTTAATGTTAAGTTCTTTACCGTCCACGTCCAACGTGATCGATTTTTTTGTTCCCTCAAAGAGAACAAGTGAAATAACAGTAACAAATAGCGTTAGCGAAACTACGGTAATCGCTACTTTTTTACTCCTCAATGACTTATAGAACAGGTTTTTCATGGTACTTTTTGACATGAAAAAAACTCCTCCTTCATCACTCGGCTGATTATAAAGGGTACTCTTCGGCATGTCAACCCGTATGAATTTGGTGAATAACAAATTTAGGAAGCCCTTCATATAAAAAGTACGGAAAACTTCCTACCATCTTATTCATGTTATGTTAAATACTTTCAAAGCGTTTGCGGTCGTTCTTTTTGCCACTTCTTCAACAGGGAGACCTTTAAGTCTCGCTATTTCTTCCGCAACAAGCGTCACCCATGCCGGTTCATTCCTTTTTCCACGGTACGGATGAGGTGCGAGATATGGCGCATCTGTTTCGATTAATAAATGATCAAGCGAAATTTCCGTTGCAACTTGTTTTGGCGCCTTTGCATTTTTAAATGTAACTGGTCCTCCCAATGAAATCATGAAATTCATTTTTATGCAGTCATTTGCAGTCTCGACACTTCCACCAAAACAATGCATAATTCCGCCCGTTTTTTCTGCTCCCTCTTCTTTCAAGATACGAACGACATCCGCCGTTGCATCTCGGTTATGGATAATAATTGGCAGGTTTACTTTCTGGGCAAGCTGAATCTGTTTTCTGAACACTTCCTGTTGCACATCTCGCGGTGATTTATCCCAATGATAATCCAATCCTGTTTCCCCAATACCAACCACTTTAGGGTGCGCGGCGAGTGATTCAATCCATTCTAAGTCTTTTTCTGTGCAGTCGATTGCATCTACAGGATGCCAACCGACAACGGCGTAAATGAAAGCGTGCTGTTCAGTCAGTTCCATTGCCTTCAAAATCGTCTTACGATCAAATCCAACGACCACCATCTTGTCAACACCGGCTTCTTGGGCACGTTGAATCACTTCATCTATATCTTCTTCATACTGATCTGCATTTAAATGAACGTGTGTATCTATATACATTATTTTCGCCTCACAATTGTTTTATTTTAATCGAACGGATTTCCTTCTTATTCGCTACGGCGCTAGGGGATGCCTCCCACCCTAAGCCAAGCAGCTTCGCCCGCCAGTCTTAGGGCTTCGGCTACCCCTTGTAAGGCGCCTTCGCTCAGTTTATATAGGTATTCATTTGTTCAACTCAAATAGTTTACAAATTGATAATATACTCAAAAAAAGAAAAACGGCGTTTCCATGAGGGACGCCGTTTCTATTCTTATTTAACTTGTGCACCATTTTCAAGTGACTGATCGACTGTGGCAAGTTTCAAAATACCATCTGATTTCCCAGCCAAAATCATACCTTGGGATAGCTCTCCACGTAATTTTACAGGTTTCAAGTTGGCAACAACAATTACTTTCTGCCCGACTAGTGCCTCAGGTTCGTAATGTTCTGCGATGCCCGATACAACTTGTCGTTGCTCATAACCCATATCTAGTTGGAGCTTCAGCAATTTATCTGCTTTCGGAATTCTTTCACATGCAGTTACTGTCGCAACGCGTAAATCGACATTCAGGAAATCATCGATTGAAATCTCCGCCACTACCGGCTCTTCAACTTCCACTTTTGCAGGTTGCTCAGCAGGCGCATTTTCAGCCGGTGCAGTAATCGCCATCTGATCACGGATATAAACGACTTCAACGTCCGCATCCAGGCGCGGGAAGATTGGTACACCCTTTTCTACGACTTTCGTGCCTGTCGGAATCGCGTTGAAATTACCCAGCGTATCCCAAGCAAGCAATTTTTCATCCAGACCCAGTTGCGTCATGATCTGTTTAGGCGCTTCCGTCATAAACGGTTGCAATAATACAGCAATGTGACGGAGTGAAGTCGCAAGATGCATCATAACAGACGCTAGTTTCCCTTTATCCGCCTCATCCTTCGCTAACACCCATGGAGACGTCTCGTCGATGTATTTGTTGGTCCGCGATATAAGAGCCCACAAATCGCCAAGGACAGCGCTAAACTGCATGTTCTCCATTGACGCTTCGTATTTCCCGACCGTAGTCGTCATGAAATTCGTCAAGCTGTCATCGAAATCTGTTGCGATAAGGCCTTGTGTCGGAATCTCTCCGTCGAAATATTTATTGATCATCGAAATTGATCGGTTCAATAAATTTCCGAGGTCATTTGCAAGGTCATAATTCGTCCGCTCCACAAAGGATTCGGGTGAGAATACACCATCTTGCCCAAACGGCAATTCACGAAGAAGGAAATAACGTGTCGCATCGAGTCCGTAGCGCTCAACAAGCATTTCCGGATAGACGACATTGCCTTTAGATTTCGACATTTTTCCATCTTTCATCATGATGAAACCATGCGCAAATACTTTCTTCGGCAACGGTAAATCGAGTGCCATCAAGAAAATCGGCCAATAAATTGTATGGAAACGAACAATATCTTTTCCAACAACATGGACATCCGCCGGCCAATACTTTTTGAATAACGAATCGTCATCTGACTGATAGCCAAGCGCTGTGATGTAGTTCGTCAACGCATCGACCCATACATAAATGACATGCTTCAGATCCCCAGGAACTTTTATGCCCCAATCAAACGACATACGAGAAACAGATAAGTCTTCAAGCCCCGGTTTGATAAAGTTATTAATCATTTCGTTTTTACGCGATTCCGGTTCGATAAACTTCGGATTATCTTCGTAAAACTTCAACAATCTTCCAGCATACTTCTTCATATTGAAGAAGTATGATTCTTCCTTCACTTTTTTGACAGGTCGTCCACAATCAGGACAGTTGCCATTTTCAAGCTGCCCTTCCGTAAAGTATGTTTCACAAGGTAGGCAATACCATCCTTCGTACTCCCCTTTATAAATATCGCCGTTATCAAGGAATGTTTTAAAAATCTTTTCGACAATCACTTTATGGCGCTCTTCCGTCGTACGGATGAAGTCGTCATATGAAATGTCCATTGTATTCCAGACCTTTTTCGCTGTCTCTGCGATACCATCGACAAACTCCTGCGGTGGCAGTCCGGCCTCTTGCGCTTTTTCCTGTATCTTTTGACCGTGCTCATCCATTCCAGTCAGGAACCGAACATCATACCCGCGCAGTCGTTTGTAACGAGCCATCGCGTCAGAAGCGACAGTTGTATATGCGGTACCAATATGGAAATTCCCGCTTGGATAATAAATAGGTGTTGTAATATAGAAAGTCTTTTTCTGATCAGCCACGAATATTCCTCCAGTGTATAAGTATGTACTATCTATTCTATCTAAAGCGTACTGGCGATACAATGAAATTCCTCGACAACAGCTAACGTCATTGTTATTTCCGTGTCTATTAGTCTATTTTTGTCGAAAAATAGCGCACTTTTTTAAATAACTACTATTTTTCTCATAGTTTTAAGCGCCTAGTATTGACGTTAATTGGAAGACTTGGTATGATAAAAGTTGTTAAGAGAATTTTGTCGAATTTTGACGAAACTAAATGTATTGAAAGGAGTTAAACTCATGAAATCAACTGGTATTGTAAGAAAAGTCGATGAACTTGGACGTGTAGTAATTCCAATTGAATTACGCCGTACACTTGGTATTGCACAAAAAGACGCTTTGGAAATTTACGTTGATGAAGATAAAATCATCTTGAAGAAATATATGCCGAATATGACATGCTCGATTACGGGCGATGTGTCTGACGACAATTTAAGTCTTATCGATGGCAAGTTAATTTTGAGCCCAGAAGGCGCAAAACAACTCATCAAGGAAATTGAAGATAGCTTAAAAAAGTAAATCAATAATAGTATTGTCCGGATCGGTTAACCGTTCTGGATTTTTTTTCGTTGCTTAGGATACTATAAAATCTCATACTGTGAATACATTGCAACATAAAAATTTCACGTTCAGACTACAGCGTTTTTCTTATGTACTACTGTCTGTCATTCATCTTCGACATGAAATTCCTTATAAACATCGCGACGGCTTAATCCACGGTCATTTGCTACTTCTCGGATTGCCTCTTTTGAACGAAGACCTTTTCTTTCCATCAATTCTGTCACATGATCACGAATTTCTAAGTCGTTCCACCACTCCTGTTGCTCTTCTACAATAACTCCGTCACTGCCTTCGATTACAATACAGAACTCGCCACGTATTTCATTTGATTCTGCCCATAAAACAGCTTCTTCAAGCGTACCACGAAGAAATTCCTCAAAACGTTTTGTCAATTCCCTTGCCAGGACAACAGAGCGTGTCCCACCGAAGCTCGTCTGTAACGCGCGTAAAGTTTCCTTTAGCCTGTGAGGTGCCTCATATAAAATAACCGTCTCTTCTCGTAGTTTTAAATCGTCTAATTGAATGTTCCTGGCCTTCTTCTGACGTGATAAGAAACCAAAGAACATAAAAGGTTGCGGTACTAACCCTGAAGCAACTAGCGCGCTGATTGCTGCATTCGCACCTGGAACAGGAACTACGTCGTACCCTGCAATAATTGCCTTGGCTACAATGTCTGCCCCCGGATCAGAAATGCATGGCATACCCGCATCACTCACGAGTGCAACCGTCTTTCCATCGGCAAGCATGGCCAAAATCTTTTCGCCACCAACTTCAATATTATGTTCATGGTAACTTGTTAGCGGTGTCTTAATTTCAAAATGGTTACATAACCTGATTGTATTTCGCGTATCCTCTGCCGCTATCATATCTACCTCTTTCAAGATACGAATCGCTCGGTATGTCATATCTTCAAGATTACCGATTGGTGTTCCGACTAAAAACAGTTTTCCACCGCCTGGTTCAGCACTTTTCTGTGACTTCATTTACGTTTCGCCTCTTTCTAATATAAATCTCTTTCGCATTCCTCTTCAGTTGTTTAAATTGATACTCTGCCTGCATAGCTTCACGTTTCGTTTCGAAGTTCTCATGGTAAATACATTGTACAGGTCGTTTTGCGCGTGTATATTTAGCGCCCTTCCCTTCATTATGTACACGAACACGCTTTTCCAAATCATTCGTATAACCGGCATAATAGGACCCATCCTTGCATTCTAATACATAAAATAAGTGATCACCCATTTTGTCCATAAAGGAGGAGCCTCACTTCTTCCGTATATTCATTATCAGCACCATACACATAGAGTGGCGGTAATACTTTCAAATCTGGCTTACCGTCTTTAATCGCCTCAATTAGCAATGTATTTGCTTCTTTACCTTCTTTCGGATAAATAAACTGAATTCGTTTAGGCTCAAGTCGATTTGCACGCATTGCAGTGACAATGTCGAGTAAACGTCCTGGACGGTGGACAAACGCCGCCTTTCCCCCCTGCTTTAACAATTCGCTTGCCGACTGGATAGCCTGTTCAAGCGTTAGAAAGATTTCATGCCTGGCAATTGCCAGATGCTCCGATAAGTTCTTTTCGCTTGCCTCATGCGCTGGGAAGTAGGGAGGGTTACATGTTACTGTATCGTATTTCTCATAGCCGATTTTTGCCGCAATGCCAATGACATCATCATTAAGGATGCGAATCCTGCTTTCCAGCCCATTATACCGGACACTTCTTACCGCCATATTTGCAAGCCGCTCCTGTAATTCAACAGCAGTAATAGTAGCGTTCGTTCTGGCGCTTAAAAACAACGGAATCGCTCCGTTACCTGCACATATATCTACAATTTTTCCAGTTTGTTGTAGCGGGACATAGGCAAATCTTGCAAGTAGTACTGCATCCAAAGAAAAAGAAAATACAGACGGACTTTGAATAATCCGCAAATCTTCCGCTAATAAATAATCGAGTCGTTCATCATCTTGTAAAATTTCATCCATAATATTTTCCTCCATAATAAAAATGCGTGAAGCGCCGAATTAAGGAACACATCCTAAGTATGCCGCGTCCTGCGGCAACAAAGAGGGGTGTAGTTCAATCCCTCTCCGATGCATGACCCACCCCCTGTGGGCCCACAATAAAAGAAAAGCCGATGCCTACGTTGCAATAGGATCGGCTCATTTTACACGTTTTGTTTATTTAAGAAAGAGAGGCAGAACAGACAATCTTCCCCTTTACGAATACCACCGTAATGGACATTGCAGACGTGAAATCCTTCATTATATAGGCGCGCTAAATTATCAACGCCTTCTCCAACGTCTATTTTATTCGTTTTTTTCCGATGTTGCCTTGTGTTGATTGTCTGTACTTCTTCATCAATTTGTTTGTCCATTTCTTCAAGCCGCTTGCGCAAATGATGGTTTTCGAGTTGAAGCGAATGGTTCTCTTCCGTCATCTGCGCGACGAATCCAATCAATTCGCGGAATTGCTTTTGCATAGATTCGAGTTCTTGCTCGAATTCCATAACCCTATCCAGAAAACTCTTTTCTTTCAACTATCCCACCTCATTATTTCATCAATTGAGCCATATTTTTTTGTTGTTCCATTATTTCTTCCAACGTATACTCCAATACCAAATCCTGATCCGTCATACTTACTTGAAGAAGGCGTTCAAGCAGATTCAGTCCAACTACTTTTCCAGGTCCCTCAGGTGTTTGGACACGTGTTCCTACATCAGGCATAAGCGCTTTTGCTTCTTCATAATCATCATTCTCATATTTCAAGCAGCACATAAGACGTCCGCACAGACCTGATATTTTAGAAGGATTAAGTGATAAGTTCTGATCTTTTGCCATTTTTATCGAAACCGGTTCGAAATCACCTAGGAATGTTGAACAGCAAAGCATCCGGCCACATGGTCCAATGCCACCAAGCATTTTCGCCTCATCACGTACACCAATCTGTCGCAGTTCAATACGTGTCCGGAAAATCGAAGCAAGATCTTTAACAAGATTCCGGAAATCAACGCGACCTTCAGCCGTAAAGTAAAAGACAATCTTGTTTCGATCGAATGTATACTCGACATCAACCAACTTCATCTCTAACGAATGTTCTATAATCTTTTCTACACCTGTACTAAAAGCCCGTTCAGCCTCAAGACGGTTCTCCTCTACTTTTTCGAGGTCTTCCGTTTGCGCTGGACGAATGATCTTTTTGAGTGGCAAGACAACATCATTCTCACCAACTTCTCTTACCTTACCTGTAACTTTACCGTATTCGATTCCACGTGCTGTTTCAACGATGACGTAGTCACCTTCGTCGAGCGTGTACTCCAGTGGATCGAAATAATATATTTTACCCGCTTTCTTAAAGCGGACACCTACAACTTTATACAACAAGTAACCCCTCCTGCATGCTGAGCACCAATTGTTCCATTAAAAGTGTGCGATTCATATTGCCATGCAATTGCTTTTTCGACTGCAATATTGCCTCCATATTAGCAGACAGCTGGCTATATGTCATCTTCATCGAAAGACCTCTAACTAGTTCTTGCTGATCGGGAAATGTTGCTGTTGACTGCAAACCGGCTTTGGATGCCACCACATCTCTGTAAGCATAAAGCAGTAAATCCAGTCCACTCTCAGTCTCTTCCTTCTCTTTAAATAAAGGGGCCCATTCTGATTGAATGAATAACAACGCTTCATGGACATGTCTATCCGATGCTTCAACCAATTTTAACACTGTTTTTCGCATGTGTGCAAATTGATCATCTCCAGCCAGTCGAAAAGCTTCATCCAGATTGGCAGTGACCATCGTAACGGTCGCTGCCATTGAAGGTGTAATCCCCTTCTCGACTAGCTCACTAATCATCATTTCTCTAGACGGCGGTAGAAAAGATAACCGTTGACACCGTGATTGGATCGTTGGCAATATCGATTGATATGAATCCGTTAAAAGGATTGCCGTTACATCGCCTTCGGGTTCCTCAAGAAACTTAAGCAACGTATTCGCCGCAGCAACGTTCATCCGATCTGCCCTAGTAATAATATATATTTTCCTACCCGACTCGTAACCCTTTTTCGTCATGCTATACACAAGATTGGACATCTGCTCTTTCCTGATATCCTGACCATCTGGTCGAATAAGCGTTACGTTTGGATGATTACTGGACGTCACTCGTCGACAAGAATGACATGTTTCACATGGAACAAATTTTTCAGGACTAGCACAAAGAAGAAGTTTGGCGAAAAAAAGTGCAACTGCTTCTTTTCCTGTTCCACGTTCACCGTCAAACATATATGCATGTCCAATTCGCCCATTTTTATAAGAAGAACTTAATCGTTCAGTTATTTTTTTTTGCTCTACTACAAGTCGGTTATTCATTTGATCTTGCATAAGCACACACCTCCGTGTTCAAAAAAACCGTGTTTCTTAAACGACAGAAAACACGGAATCACATGTATAGATTGATGAGTAGCCCTTTGATCTCACCAATTTTAGCTAATAGATCGACAGATGTTTTTTCTTCATTCAACAAGTCTTCTGCCAACTCAATAAGCCTTTCATCTATCGTTTCGACAATTTTCAACCTGCGTCCCTCACCGAAACGATTCCATGTATGAGACTGTTTAAGTCCCATTCCAGATTCAACGGCTTCTTTAAGAAAACGTCGAACTAGCATTTTAAATTTAGCCATATCGCGCAAATTGCGAGAACGGGCAATTCGGTCCCCTGCCGATGAAATATCGCCGAGGAGCTTAGTAACCTGCTCTCCTTGGAGGCGCTGCTCTTGTTTAACGACCATTTGGCCGAACCGCGCTCCACCTTGAGATGAATGTAAAGGATCGTTCCTCATCTTATCGAGGCCCGAACGGTAGTCACTATTGACTTTCATTTAGGTTCACCTCTTATTCATCAAAAATGATGAAAATGTTCAATTGGAAGGACGAATACGGTAGCACCGCCAACCTCGACTTCAACCGGGTAAGGAATGTATGAGTCTGCATTTCCACCCATTGGAGAAACTGGGGCTACCATTTGATCTCGTGAACGGCAATTTTCTCGAATAAGTTCAAGCGCCTTCGGAATGAGGGCATCATCGGTACCAATCAAAAATGTCGTATTTCCCGACCGTAAAAATCCTCCCGTACTAGCCAATTTCGTCGCTCGGAAGTCACCTTTGGTCAAAGCCGTAGACAACCGGTTACTGTCTTGGTCCTGTACAACTGCCACAATCAATTTCACGATAATCTCCCCTTTTCCGCTTTCCAACTATTATATCATGAATCTGACTATTTAATGAGTTGGGAGCATATGATTTTCCAAACATTTTCCGTTACTTGCTCTTTAGAGAGCGATGCATCCGTTGATTGAATCCGTTCTGGGTAACGACGAATGAGCTCCTGATAACCCTCATAAACGTTTTGATGAAAATGGATACTTTCATTATCCAATCGATTCTCTTCTCGTTTGTCATTTGCCGCAATTCGCGCAAGTCCTTGTTCTGGATTAATATCAAAAAAGACCGTCAGATCCGGCATCGTATCACTGATAGCAAACTCATTAATCGATAGAACCTCATCAATTCCAAGTCCGCGCGCATGCCCCTGATAAGCTAGCGAACTATCAACAAAACGATCACATAGGACAATCATTCCGTCCTTAAGTGCAGGCATCACTTTTTCAACAAGATGCTGCCTTCGTGCGGCTGCATAGAGAAGTGCTTCCGTCTTCGCATCCATTTCCTGATGATCATTATCGAGGATTATTTCACGGATTTTCTCCGCAATACGAATTCCACCCGGTTCGCGCGTAAGAATGACCTTCAATCCTTGTTCTTCCATACGTTTATATAACTCTTTGATGACTGTTGTCTTTCCAGCCCCTTCAGGTCCTTCAAATGTAATGAATACACCTTTCTGTATCATGTTATTCCTCCACTCTATTCTTTACTACAACTATCTGTTTTTCGTTAACTCGAATTTCCCCCTGGAATTTCGCCCCCATTTGGAGCAATTTCCCTAAAGTTTGAACATGCTCATCCTTTACAATTTCTCCGGCAATTAAAAGCGGAATACCCGGCGGATAGGGAATCACGGAAGCGGCCGCCACACGCCCCAGGGAATCCACGTATGGAATCCACTCCACTTCCATATTCGCCACTTCCTCTGACGTGTAAGCAAGACGAGAAAGTCCCTCCCCAAGTAGTGGTGCTTCTATTGTACTTATTATCTTATCCACTCCATCCAAACAAGTAACCGCAGTTTTAATTTTCTCGTAAACTTCATCGAAAGGATAAATCGACCCCACTTTTAATAACGGTAACACGAACAACACTTGATAGGGATCTGCAATTTCACTATAAATTCCTTCCGCTTCCAGTTTCTTTTGTAGATCAAAACCAGAATAACCTTCAATGCGTAAAATAAGCTTTAACGGATCATCCGTTTCAAACGCTCGAAGTCTTGGTATCAGTTTCAAACGTTTGATAAAAGATACCCGCCATTCCACGAAGACCTTTTTATCTTCTTCATTATAAGACTCTGCATAAGCTCTGGCATCGTCAAGCGATGCCATCAACAAATAAGATGGACTGCTAGACTGTAGCATCCCTAAATAACGGGCAACTTTGTCTGTAGCGATGAAGTCTGAGCGTACGTGTAAAAAAGAAGCCATCGTCATCGCTGGCAATGTTTTATGCGCTGAATGAACAACTACATCCGCACCCATCTCCAACGCTGAACGAGGAAACGGTTCACCTACAACAAAATGTGCACCGTGTGCCTCATCTACCAAGACTGGAACTCCATATGTATGACAAAGGTTGATAGTCTCTTCTAACTCGGTCCCTGTTAGGCCATAGTACGTCGGGTAGGTAAGAATAACAGCCTTGGCTCCAGGATAGGCCTTGAGCGCCTCGCCGACTTGCGCAGCGGTCACGCCTCCCGCTGTCTTTGTAGTCACATCCCAAACCGGTGACACAAACACCGGCCTTGCACCAGTCAGCTCAATCGCATGGAAAATCGACTTATGTGCATTGCGCTGAACAATAACTGTTTCACCCGCACGGCACGCCGCATAGACCATTGCCAAATTCCCTACCGTTGAACCATTCACAAGAAAGAAGCTTTGATCCGAACCATAGAGTAACGACAGCTTCTGTTGCGCCTCTTCAATTACACCACTCGGCTCATGAAGATCGTCAAGTCCCTCTAACTCAGTAAAATCATATTGAAGAGCCATCCGTAACTCGGTCGGTAGTCCAGAAAGTATTCCCCCCTTATGTCCAGGCACGTGGAATGAAATCGGGTTTGCTTCTTTGAACTTAGTTAACGCTTCAATAAGCGGCCGATTAGGATCTTTCATTGTAAATTACACTTCCTTTCCTTCTATTATATAGTATCTCAGACCGATCATATAACCAGTACAACCCACGTCTGTTGAATAACCATTTTCTTACACAACATACTGGTAAAGGAGGCTCCAAAGTCTTCATTTGGACTAGTATGTTTCCGGAGAAGCCATCTATTCCCTCATCCCCCAAAGCCTCAGCACTTTGAGTACCTATTATAGCCTTGGAAATCGACGGATGAACGACAACCATACAAGAAGCACCTAGTGTTTGATTACTTTATTCACTGGTTATTTTGGTTAATCAACAGATATGAGTTCAACCAGTCATGTAGCGCCTGTTCAGCCCCGACAAGGCGTTCTTATTACCTTTACTTACAGGACAGAAGGCGACTCTAGACGAACAAAAAGTCATTACCTACTTGCTGGCAATGACTACATTTCTTCAAATCCATGTTTTCTATGTACTTTTGCTTTAATTTCCGGAAAAAAACATGCAGATAACACAAAACGAGATGATTCTAAAGAATCATCTCGTTTTGTGTTATCCATGGTGCCCGGCGACGTCCTACTCTCGCAGGGGGAAACCCCCAACTACCATCGGCGCTGAAGAGCTTAACTTCCGTGTTCGGGATGGGAACGGGTGTGACCTCTTCGCAATCGTCACCAGACTCTTTGAGAGCTTGTTCGCTCAAAACTGAATAAAACAGACATTGTGCTACACAAAATCAGGGTAATCAAGCCCTTTTCAAAATTGGTTAAGTCCTCGATCGATTAGTATCCGTCAGCTCCACACGTCGCCGTGCTTCCACCCCAGACCTATCAACCTCATCTTCTTTGAGGGATCTTACTTACTTGCGTAATGGGAAATCTCATCTCGAGGGGGGCTTCATGCTTAGATGCTTTCAGCATTTATCCCGTCCATACATAGCTACCCAGCGATGCCTTTGGCAAGACAACTGGTACACCAGAGGTATGTCCATCCCGGTCCTCTCGTACTAAGGACAGCTCCTCTCAAATTTCCTGCGCCCGCGACGGATAGGGACCGAACTGTCTCACGACGTTCTGAACCCAGCTCGCGTACCGCTTTAATGGGCGAACAGCCCAACCCTTGGGACCGACTACAGCCCCAGGATGCGATGAGCCGACATCGAGGTGCCAAACCTCCCCGTCGATGTGGACTCTTGGGGGAGATAAGCCTGTTATCCCCGGGGTAGCTTTTATCCGTTGAGCGATGGCCCTTCCATGCGGAACCACCGGATCACTAAGCCCGTCTTTCGACCCTGCTCGACTTGTAGGTCTCGCAGTCAAGCTCCCTTATGCCTTTGCACTCTACGAATGATGTCCAACCATTCTGAGGGAACCTTTGGGCGCCTCCGTTACTCTTTAGGAGGCGACCGCCCCAGTCAAACTGCCCGCCTGACACTGTCTCCTGCCCCGATAAGGGGCATGGGTTAGAAGTCCAATACAGCCAGGGTAGTATCCCACCAACGCCTCATCCGAAGCTAGCGCTCCGGAATCCAAGGCTCCTACCTATCCTGTACAGGCTGCACCGGAATTCAATATCAGGTTACAGTAAAGCTCCACGGGGTCTTTCCGTCCTGTCGCGGGTAACCTGCATCTTCACAGGTATTATAATTTCACCGAGTCTCTCGTTGAGACAGTGCCCAGATCGTTACGCCTTTCGTGCGGGTCGGAACTTACCCGACAAGGAATTTCGCTACCTTAGGACCGTTATAGTTACGGCCGCCGTTTACTGGGGCTTCAATTCGAAGCTTCGCTTGCGCTGACCTCTCCTCTTAACCTTCCAGCACCGGGCAGGCGTCAGCCCCTATACTTCACCTTGCGGTTTTGCAGAGACCTGTGTTTTTGCTAAACAGTCGCCTGGGCCTATTCACTGCGGCTCTCTCGGGCTTTAACACCCTACCAGAGCACCCCTTCTCCCGAAGTTACGGGGTCATTTTGCCGAGTTCCTTAACGAGAGTTCTCTCGATCACCTTAGGATTCTCTCCTCGCCTACCTGTGTCGGTTTGCGGTACAGGCACCTCCCGCCTCGCTAGAGGCTTTTCTTGGCAGCGTGAAATCAGGGACTCAGGGATAAATCCCCTTGCTGTAACAGCTCAATGTTATAGGAACGGGATTTGCCTCATTCCACACCTCACTGCTTAGACGCGCATAACCAACAGCGCGCTCACCCTATCCTACTGCGTCACCCCATTGCTCAAACGGCGGGGAGGTGGTACAGGAATATCAACCTGTTGTCCATCGTCTACGCCTTTCGGCCTCAACTTAGGTCCTGACTAACCCTGAGCGGACGAGCCTTCCTCAGGAAACCTTGGGCATTCGGTGGAAGGGATTCTCACCCTTCTTTCGCTACTCATACCGGCATTCTCACTTCCAAGCGCTCCACCAGTCCTTACGGTCTAGCTTCGACGCCCTTGGAACGCTCTCCTACCACTGACATCTAAGATGTCAATCCACAGTTTCGGTGATTCGTTTAGCCCCGGTACATTTTCGGCGCAGCGCCACTCGACCAGTGAGCTATTACGCACTCTTTAAATGATGGCTGCTTCTAAGCCAACATCCTGGTTGTCTGGGCAACGCCACATCCTTTTCCACTTAACGAATACTTGGGGACCTTAACTGGTGGTCTGGGCTGTTTCCCTCTCGACTACGGATCTTATCACCCGCAGTCTGACTCCCAAACATAAATCATCGGCATTCGGAGTTTGTCTGAATTCGGTAACCCGGGATGGGCCCCTAGTCCAAACAGTGCTCTACCTCCGAGATTCTTAAGTTTGAGGCTAGCCCTAAAGCTATTTCGGAGAGAACCAGCTATCTCCAGGTTCGATTGGAATTTCACCGCTACCCACACCTCATCCCCGCACTTTTCAACGTACGTGGGTTCGGGCCTCCAGTAAGTGTTACCTTACCTTCACCCTGGACATGGGTAGATCACCTGGTTTCGGGTCTACGACCCCATACTCTATCGCCCTATTCAGACTCGCTTTCGCTGCGGCTCCGCATTCACTGCTTAACCTTGCATGGAATCGTAACTCGCCGGTTCATTCTACAAAAGGCACGCCATCACCCATTAACGGGCTCTGACAACTTGTAGGCACATGGTTTCAGGATCTATTTCACTCCCCTTCCGGGGTGCTTTTCACCTTTCCCTCACGGTACTGGTTCACTATCGGTCACTAGGGAGTATTTAGCCTTGGGAGATGGTCCTCCCGGATTCCGACGGAATTTCACGTGTTCCGCCGTACTCAGGATACACTCTGGAGAGAATGGACTTTCAACTACGGGGCTTTTACCCGCTACGGCGGACCTTTCCAGGTCGCTTCGTCTAATCCATTCCTTTGTAACTCCGTATAGAGTGTCCTACAACCCCAAGAAGCAAGCTTCTTGGTTTGGGCTCTTCCCGTTTCGCTCGCCGCTACTCAGGGAATCGATTTTTCTTTCTATTCCTCCGGATACTTAGATGTTTCAGTTCTCCGGGTGTGCCTCGTTTACGCTATGTATTCACGTAAACGTACTGTCCCATTATGGACAGTGGGTTTCCCCATTCGGAAATCTCCGGATCAAAGCTTACTTACAGCTCCCCGGAGCATATCGGTGTTAGTGCCGTCCTTCTTAGGCTCCTAGTGCCAAGGCATCCGCCATGCGCCCTTTCTAACTTAACCCTTTGGTTTTCAACAAGCTTACGCTTCTTGAATTCCTCTTTGGTGAATTCTCCTTTACAGCGATGTAAATCGGAATTCGTAAAAGGCATTGCATGATTAGCTCATTTGCATGCGCTAATCTAGAGAAACAAATTTCTCTACGTTGATTACTTGATTTGTTGCTATCAATGTCGTTTCATTCAGTTTTCAAAGAACAAGTTTTGAATGTTCATATATAGAGGCTTCTTCAAGCGAAAAAACGCTTAAAAAGCTTAATGAACCTTCAAAACTGAACGCAAAACATCAATGTGTAAACCCGTGGTTTACATTCCGTAATAATCCTTAGAAAGGAGGTGATCCAGCCGCACCTTCCGATACGGCTACCTTGTTACGACTTCACCCCAATCATCTGTCCCACCTTCGGCGGCTGGCTCCCGTAAGGGTTACCCCACCGACTTCGGGTGTTACAAACTCTCGTGGTGTGACGGGCGGTGTGTACAAGACCCGGGAACGTATTCACCGTGGCATGCTGATCCACGATTACTAGCGATTCCGGCTTCATGGAGGCGAGTTGCAGCCTCCAATCCGAACTGGGAATGATTTTATGGGATTGGCTCCCCCTCGCGGGTTGGCAACCCTCTGTATCATCCATTGTAGCACGTGTGTAGCCCAGGTCATAAGGGGCATGATGATTTGACGTCATCCCCACCTTCCTCCGGTTTATCACCGGCAGTCACCTTAGAGTGCCCAACTGAATGCTGGCAACTAAGATCAAGGGTTGCGCTCGTTGCGGGACTTAACCCAACATCTCACGACACGAGCTGACGACAACCATGCACCACCTGTCACCACTGTCCCCGAAGGGAAAGGCGTATCTCTACACCGGTCAGTGGGATGTCAAGACCTGGTAAGGTTCTTCGCGTTGCTTCGAATTAAACCACATGCTCCACCGCTTGTGCGGGTCCCCGTCAATTCCTTTGAGTTTCAGCCTTGCGGCCGTACTCCCCAGGCGGAGTGCTTAATGCGTTAGCTGCAGCACTAAGGGGCGGAAACCCCCTAACACTTAGCACTCATCGTTTACGGCGTGGACTACCAGGGTATCTAATCCTGTTTGCTCCCCACGCTTTCGCGCCTCAGCGTCAGTTACAGACCAGAAAGCCGCCTTCGCCACTGGTGTTCCTCCACATCTCTACGCATTTCACCGCTACACGTGGAATTCCGCTTTCCTCTTCTGTACTCAAGTTCTCCAGTTTCCAATGACCCTCCACGGTTGAGCCGTGGGCTTTCACATCAGACTTAAAGAACCGCCTGCGCGCGCTTTACGCCCAATAATTCCGGACAACGCTTGCCACCTACGTATTACCGCGGCTGCTGGCACGTAGTTAGCCGTGGCTTTCTAATAAGGTACCGTCATGGCACGGGCAGTTACTCCCGTACGTGTTCTTCCCTTACAACAGAGCTTTACGATCCGAAAACCTTCTTCGCTCACGCGGCATTGCTCCATCAGACTTTCGTCCATTGTGGAAGATTCCCTACTGCTGCCTCCCGTAGGAGTCTGGGCCGTGTCTCAGTCCCAGTGTGGCCGATCACCCTCTCAGGTCGGCTACGCATCGTTGCCTTGGTAGGCCATTACCCCACCAACTAGCTAATGCGCCGCGGGCCCATCCTACAGTGACAGCCGAAACCGTCTTTCAGAGTTTGTCCATGCGGACAAACTGATTATTCGGTATTAGCCCCGGTTTCCCGGAGTTATCCCCATCTGTAGGGCAGGTTGCCCACGTGTTACTCACCCGTCCGCCGCTAAAATCAGAGAGCAAGCTCTCGTCATTCCGCTCGACTTGCATGTATTAGGCATGCCGCCAGCGTTCGTCCTGAGCCAGGATCAAACTCTCCATAATAGAAGAAAATGAATAGCTCATTTCTTGCTGACTCGAATCCGAAGATTCTTGTGTGTGTTTCTTTTCAACCAACCGAAGCTGACTTAGTTAGAAACGTTTTGCTCAAGTGCGTTAGCACTCTCGCTGTATTTCATTGATGTTTTGCTGTTCAGTTTTCAAGGTTCATTTGTAATGGAATCAACTTGCATTCCCTTGTGTGTTTCGCGTCCCTCACTGGCGACATACATAAGATTACTACGTCTCTGAACATAAGTCAACACTTTATAACAAACTTTCATAAAAATATTGCAAAAGCGCATAGCGTGGCGATTCCTGGTATCCCTAAAATCGCGAGTAATAGTCCAGACGTGATGTTTACAGGCACATAGATACCCACAAAACCCCCTGCAACATTCATTGCAAAAAGAACAAGGAACGCGAATGCCAACCGAAACCAATAGACCGATAAATGTTCCAAAGCTCGGTGGATATGTTTCTTATCCACCACTACTAATAGAAGGAGAACCAATATAACGACAACAATACCGATAACTTTCACGGGAAACACTCCTTTTTCAATGAATGATCCATTCTATGCGATCCCGTGAAAATATATCAATCCTTGCCTAACTGTCGAGCTTTTGCTTCTTTATATAAGTAAAAGTGTTTACACTCGGCTATTTTACGTCTAACAATTACTTCTTGATCATAATCATTGAGATAGCGCTCAATCCCTCTTGCCTGTTCCCACTCTTCTTTCGTTGCTACCATTAATGAATGAAGGCGTTCATCAAACTCTTTTTTCAGCTTACTTTTTCGTCTAAACACCGAAGCGGACCCCCTATAACTCCCGGCGACCTTCCAGCGCCTTCGATAATGTAACTTCATCCGCGTATTCGAGATCACCGCCGACAGGTAGTCCATGCGCAATTCTAGTTGTTTTGATTCCTGAAGGTCTCACAAGCCTCGAGATGTACATCGCAGTCGCTTCTCCTTCTATTGTAGGGTTCGTGGCTAGGATCAATTCCTCAACCTCTTCATTCTGCAATCGAACAAGTAGCGACGGGACATTAATATCCTCAGGGCCAACTCCATCCATCGGCGAGATAGCACCGTGAAGGACATGATAAAGCCCCTTGAAATCCCTCATCTTCTCCAAGGCAATAACGTCTTTCGGGTCTTGAACAACACAAATTATCGAACCATCGCGTTGTGTATCCTGACAAATGTGGCAGGGGTCGATATCTGTAATATGACCGCAAACTGAGCAAAAACGCAGATTCCGTTTAGCGTCAACCAAAGCTTTTGCAAAATCCAACACAGTATCTTCCTTCATGCTTAAGACAAAAAACGCCAGACGACCCGCTGTTTTCGGGCCGATACCTGGCAATTTCATAAAACTATCCATCAGTTTTGATATTGGTTCAGGATAATGCATTTATGTGCCTCCTAGAACATTCCTGGCAGATTCAATCCTTTTGTGAATTGACCCATCGTCGAGTTCGTTAATTCTTCCGCTTTAGCCATAGCATCATTCGTAGCAATGACAATAAGGTCTTGTAACATTTCAACATCTTCCGGATCCACTACGGACGGGTCAACGATTACTTCGACAACCTGCTTATCTCCAGATACGATGACTTTTACCATACCGCCGCCTGCTGCACCCTCAAGACGTTTTTCACCAAGCTCTTCCTGTGCTACAGCCATTTGTTTTTGCATTTTCTGCATTTGTTTCATCATGCCTTGCATATTTCCCATACCCTTCATGTTTGTTTCCTCCTCTAATTTTTAATCGTCATGGACTTCTATGAAATCTTTACCGAAAATCTTTTCCGCCTCAGTTACAATCGGATCCGCATTTTCCTGTTCTGCTTCCTTTACGAAAGAAAGCATTTCTTCACCAGGCACCCCTTCATCAGAACTTTCCGGCTCTTGTTGTTTAGCGAGCCCATTTTTCCGAATGAAGTCTCCCCTTACACTCAACCAACCTTCTTCAGGCACATACACGACTTCATATGCTTTCCCGGTTCGTGAACGTAAGGCATCTGACAAGCCCGACCGAAGTGACGGATTTTCAGACGCCATGAGGCAATGGATTTCATATTTGAATTTTAACACAAAAGCATTCTCTGATGCTGCGACTGGTTCTGTCTCTTCGAGAAGCGCGGCATGTGACCTTTGCATTGTCTGCATCATCCCCGCCCATTCTTCCCGAATCGTCTGGATGTCTTGTTTTGTCGCAGATTTCAATACTTCGTGAATTTTACCTGTCGGAACTTTGAAGCCTTGCGACGATTTTGACGCATTTTTCCGTGGTTGAGCGGATTGATCTGCAGCCGTCTGCTTATTCATTCCACCACTAGACATCTGCTGTTGCAACTCCATAATTGTGCGCTCAAGATCTGCTACCTTCTGCGTAAGCCCCGGATCAATGGCATGATTGCCTCCACTGACCTGCACGGGGCTGTCAAGATGAATCATTTTCAAAAAGGCAGACTCAATATAGACTTTTGCATGATTGGAGAACCGCATTTCCTGTTGCGTTTTTGCCAGTATGTCAATGAATAAGTACAACGTATCCATTTCAAATCGTTGTGCCATTTCTACAAACCGTTCATCGCCAGGTATGAGTTCGAGTAAATCTTTTAAGCTGGGTGCTGTTCGCAGAAGAAGAAGATCCCGGAAAAACGTGATTAAATCTTCTGCTAGCCTGGAAACATCTTTTCCCTCCGCAATAAGTCGATCAAGCAATGTCAGTACCATGCCAGCGTCTTTACCAAGTAGCGCTTCCGCCAACTGATGGAAAATGTCTTCACCAATTGATCCGGTTACAAGCAGTGCATCTTCAATTGTTATCTTGTCTCCACTAAACGACACAACTTGGTCAAGCATACTGAGTGCATCACGCATTCCTCCAGAAGCCGCCTGCGCAATTACTTTCAAAGCACTTTCATCAGACTCAATACCCGTATCCGCAAGTACCGTCTTCATTCGATTAGTAATATCAGCCGGTGTAATTGGTTTAAAATCGAAGCGCTGACACCTCGAAATAATCGTCAATGGTAGTTTATGCGGTTCTGTGGTTGCTAAGATAAATACGACATGCGATGGCGGTTCCTCAAGAGTTTTCAAAAGCGCATTGAATGCCGAATTTGATAACATATGTACCTCATCGATAATATATACTTTAAAACGAGCATTCGACGGGGCAAACCGTACCTTTTCAATAATGTCTCGCATTTCCTCAACACGTGAGTTCGAAGCTGCATCAAATTCGATGACATCCGTATTCGATCCTTCCGTGATGCTGATACACGTCGGACACTCATTGCACGGTTCTTTTGCTGGACCATTTTCGCAATTTAACGCTTTCGCAAAAACTTTCGCCGCACTTGTCTTCCCTGTACCTCTTGGACCCGAGAAAAGATAAGCATGTGTCGTCTTATTATGAAGGAGGGCGTTCTGAAGTGTCTGTTTCACATGTTGCTGTCCGGACATCTCAGCAAATGATTGAGGCCGATATACGCGGTAAAAAGCTTGATACACCAACAGTTTCCTCTCCTTTTGACGCAATGCGCTAATGTTTCCATTATAGCACAAACGCCTATACGAATCCTTTATTAGCGCAACAAAAAACTCGTCCGCAGAAACGGACGAGTCGAATTGTGAAATTAATGCCGTGCACCTTCCTCCGACAGCCACACATAAGCGTTACTCCTGTCGCCAGCTCGGTCTAGGCGACCCCGCGGCACATGAGAAATTCTACTTAATGCTGCTTCCTTCCGGACCTGACATAGTTCATAGGTTCCCATTGCGCGGGACCCAAACGTCAACACTGCGTGCAAGAGGCAGACCCTACAATACGGACAGCCTCGGGAAGGGATTCAGTCTTGCTAGAGCGGATTGCAAGTTACAGGACACCGCTATCTCCCCACCTAGCACGGCATTTACAAGTATACTCAATCTGCTAGATTAAATCAATTAATATCATGTGAACAAAGTTATTTTTATAAAACTGTTGACACTTCATTTCAAACATGATAAATTATTAGTTGTTGATACGGAGGTATACCCAAGCTCGGCTGAAGGGATCGGTCTTGAAAACCGACAGGGGAGTCAAATCCCGCGGGGGTTCGAATCCCTCTACCTCCTCCATTTTTTCAACTAAACGTATATGCTTGAAATCGAATTCGTTAGTAGATAACGAATTTTTATTTTGCCTATTATAGTAATTAAACTTTAAGAAGCGGAGCCATTTTACTGGTCCGCTTCTTTTTTGTTCTGTCTAGACTCCAGCGCCTAGCCCCTGGGCCCACAGGACGTGGGTCATGTAGCTGTTGCGACAGGATGTCGCGATCCTAAGCTGCCTTCCTCTGTCGCTTCAGTCCTGAAGTTAAAGGCAAAGAGCGCCTTTATCTTCAGGCCCTCCGACGTACAGGACGTACTAGTGCCGACGTTGCCACAGGACGTGGCGAATTTAGTCGGCCAGCGCTTTTCGGGTCTACCGAGGCGCTTGCGCTTTTCTCTATTCAATTAACCACAGCACCCGCATTAGACGGTTTGACAGCAATACAACCATAGTACGGGAACGCAACTGCCAATCGCTTTGCCAATTCGCCCTCGTTACCTTGTTTCACAGCCACGAAAAGAGAAGGACCCGCTCCACTAATTGTCATGCCATACGCACCGTACTCGTGGCAAACTTCACGGATCCGGTCGAACTCAGGAAATAACTTCTTACGATACGGCTCATGAAAGATATCCTTTTCCATCATACGCCCCGCCGTTTCCCAATCATCCCGGGCAATCGCTGCTGAAAGTACATTCCCCGCTGCGCTACTACGTATTGCTTCTGAATGTGAGAGTTGGCCTGGCAGAAGCCCCCTAGATGCTTCCGTCAGCAATGCCTCAGGCGGAACAAGTATCACAGCTCCCATTTTTGGTTCTCTTATATGAACGACATCCATTTCCACGCCATCAAAATAAGAAATTGTCACTCCCCCAAGAAGTGCAGCCGAGATATTATCCGCGTGCCCTTCATATCCACTACCTAGAAGCACTTTTTCCTTCGCGGAAAGATTCAATTCAAGAAGTTGGTTTGCAATTTCAATTCCTGCTGCAATTGCCGTTGCACTGCTTCCAAGTCCTTTACCAAGCGGAATATCCGACTGAATGATAAGTCGTGATGCTGGTGCAACACGCCCTTTTCGCTCAGCTATATTAGTAACTGTCTTCACAATTAAATTATTTTCACCGGTCGGTAAATCTTCAAAACCATCGTCTTTATACGTAACTTCCCAATCCTCTGACGGCGATACATTCACCGTCATATAAAGATTAAGTGCAAGTCCGATACTATCGAAGCCTGGCCCAAGATTTGCCGTCGATGCAGGTACGACAACGGAAAAATTGGATTCTGCCATTACTTTGCCCCCGCCTTTAACTCACTAAGAAACGCATCAAATTGTTCCCGTGACATCATTGGTTTCTCTTTATTTACTTCAATTGCTGTATCTGGATCTTTTAGACCGTTACCCGTCAATACAGCAACTACAGTTGAACCTTTTTTCAACAAGCCGCTCTCCACTTGTTTTTTAACGCCCGCAATTGAAGCACACGAGCCTGGTTCTGCAAAAACACCTTCAGATGAAGCGATTAAACTATATGCTTCTAAAATCTCTTCATCTGTTACAGCGAGAATTGTTCCATTCGACTCCGCCAAGGCATTGTTCGCCAGTTCCCAACTTGCGGGATTACCGATTCGAATTGCCGTTGCAACCGTTTCGGGGTTTTCGAATACGCGATTATAAACAATCGGTGCAGCTCCGTCGGCTTGTACACCAAGAAGAACCGGTAACTCAGTACCCTTCTTATCAGCATATTCTTTGAAACCTTTCCAAGCCGCCGAAATATTACCTGCGTTCCCAACCGGAAGTGCAAAAATATCCGGTACTTTTCCAAGTTGCTCAATCGTTTCAAACGCAATTGTCTTTTGACCTTCAAGACGATACGGGTTAACCGAGTTCACGAGCGCAACGTCTCCCTCGCCAGCCGCACGCACCATAGCCAATGCTTCGTCAAAGTTGCCTTCGATTTCTACAATTTCTGCGCCATACATTTTCGCCTGAGCCAACTTGCCAAGTGCGATTCGACCTTCCGGAATAACTACAATTGTCCGCATTCCAGCACGAGCACCGTATGCCGCCGCCGCTGCAGACGTATTACCCGTTGATGCACAAATAAGAACTTTTTTTCCTTCTTCTTTCGCTTTTGCGACCGCCATAACCATGCCCCGGTCTTTAAATGAACCAGTTGGATTCGTTCCTTCCGTTTTCACGTAAAGGTTAATGCCCCATTGTTCAGATAAATTTGGCATGTGAATAAGAGGGGTATTCCCTTCCTGCAACGTTAACGCCGGCGTATTTTCTGTCACCGGTAACCATTCTTTATATTCCTCAATTAATCCATTCCATCTTTTCATCATTCTTCCCCCTCTACCCGGTAATGGCTTAGTACGCCGATTACCTTTGGTGTCTCGTTCAATTCATTCACAATATCTAAATGCTGTTGTCTCGAAATTTGATGCGTGATGAAAATCAGGTCCGCGTCAGCCGCCTTTTTATCGGAATGCTGAACAACCGTCGCCAGACTTGCACCGTGCTTGCTATAAATAGACGTTAATTTCGTCAGGACACCTACTTCGTCTCTCACGCGAATTCGGTGGAAATAACGTGCGAACTTATTACTATCACTTTTCACTTTTCGCTCATACTGAGGTGCGTGTAACCTTTTGCCGTTGACACCTAGCAGCAAATTACGGCACGCTGCAATAATATCTCCCGTTACAGACGTGGCAGTCGGCATTGATCCAGCCCCCGGTCCATAGAACATTGTTTCTCCAACTGCATCTCCATAAATATATACGGCATTGAACTCATTGTTCACTGATGCCAAAGGATGCGAATTCGGGAAAAACACAGGCTCTACAGCTACTTCAATACCATCCTCATTCTTCTTAGCTGACCCCGCTAACTTCACCGTATAGCCAAACTGCTCAGCCAGTTCTAGATCGCCTTCTTGGATTTCCTTCATCCCTCTCACAAAAACATCGCCTAGACGGACTTCGGTTGAGAAAGACAATGAAGCCAAAATAACCATTTTGCGCGCTGCATCAATGCCATCAACATCCGCCGATGGATCTGCCTCTGCAAAACCAAGTGCTGTCGCCTCTGCCAATGCATCTTCATAAGACATTTTTTCATGTTTCATTTTTGTTAAGATGAAGTTCGTTGTTCCATTCACAATACCTGTCAATGCACGGATTCGGTCAGAAGCAAGTCCATCTTCAAGGGTGCGAATTAACGGGATTCCGCCCCCGACGCTTGCTTCGTAAAACAGATCACACTTGTTTTCATCCGCCAGCTTCAATAATCCAGGTCCGAATTCTGCCATAACGTCTTTATTGGCAGTTACGACACCTTTTCCAGCGCGCAGGGAACTTTCAATCGCTTCTTTCGCATCGAAGGTCCCGCCCATCACTTCTACTATTAAATCTATAGACGAGTCTTCAAGCACTTCATACAAATTATCCGTGAATGTTTCCAATGAAAGTGTTGTTTCCCGATTTTTATGTAAATTTTTCACAAGAACTTTTTTAATTTTGACAGGAACGCCAAGTTTATGATGGAGGTCTTCTTGGTGATCTTGCAAGATTTTAGCCACCCCGCTGCCGACAACCCCAAATCCTAATAATCCAATATTAATTTCATTTCTCATTGACGATTCTCCTAACTGTATGTACACTATGAAAAAACAATTGTTCTTTGCATAAAGACATTATAGTGAAATATTCGGATAATAACAACCTTTTTGTGATAAAGTCATAGAATAAATACATTCATCCCATTATATAATAGAAAGGATTTGATAGTTGTGAAAGTTTGCAAATTTGGAGGTACTTCAGTAGCGTCTTCCGATCAAATAAAAAAAGTCGCTCAAATCGTTAAAACTGATCCCAGTCGTAAAATCATTGTTGTCTCAGCACCCGGCAAACGGTTTGGCTCAGATGAAAAAGTAACAGATCTACTAATCCAACTTGCTGAAAAAGCCCTTAGGGGGGAAGACACAGAAATTGAATTTAAGGAAGTAGTAGCCCGCTATCAACAGATCGCTGCAGGACTTGGTCTTTCAATGGAGATCGTATCCGTTATCGAAAATGATTTGCATGGACGTCTCGCTAACGATGTAAATGACGCCAATCTCTTCATGGATTGCTTGAAAGCATCTGGGGAAGACAACAACGCGAAGCTAATTGCTGCCTACTTCACACACATTGGAATGGATGCACACTATATGTGTCCAAAAGAGGCCGGTCTACTGGTCAATGAACGACCAGAACGGGTACGCGCACTCCCTGAAGGCGATGACCAGCTTGCACAATTACGCGACAAACCAGGTATTATCGTTTTCCCAGGCTTTTTTGGCTACACGACAGACGGAACACTTCGGACATTCAACAGAGGTGGATCGGACATCACAGGATCTCTACTTGCCGCAGCGACAGAAGCTGAGCTGTATGAAAATTTTACAGACGTTGACTCAGTCTTTGCAGCCAACCCGAATGTTGTCGACAATCCGGTCGGCATCGATAAAATGACTTACCGTGAAATGCGGGAACTAGCCTATGCAGGATTCTCCGTCTTTCACGACGAAGCGCTAATGCCCGCATTCCGTCGTTCCATTCCTGTGTGCATTAAAAACACCAATAATCCGGAGGCTCCGGGAACACTTATCGTCAATGAACGAAATTACTTTGCACAGCCGGTCATTGGTATTGCCGCTGATAGTGGATTTTCCACACTGTTTGTCGACAAATATTTAATGAACCAGGAAATTGGTTTCGGAAGAAAGTTATTGCAAATCCTAGAGGAAGAAGAAATTCCATTTGAGCACACGCCTTCCGGTATTGATAACTTGTCTGTCATCATCAGAAGTAAATTTCTCAATGCGGATAAAGAAGCACGGATTGTACGCCGAGCAAAAGAGGAATTGAACGCGGATCACGTCCATATGCATTCTAATTACTCCATGATCGTTCTTGTAGGCGAAGGAATGCGTCATTCTACTGGACTGGCTGCACGTGCCGCCTCAGCCATCGCACGCACTGGTGCTAGTATCCAAATGATCAACCAAGGTTCATCAGAAGTCAGCCTTGTCTTCGGCGTTCATAAAAAAGACGAAACAAAAATCTTAAAAGAACTGTACGCTGAATTTTTTCTGAAATCTGCGGTTCTTTCCAACTAATAAAAAATTCCATTGAATTCGCTACGTTGCTCGGGGATTCCTCCCACCATAAGCCAGATAAAGTATCCATTAACCTATATGGATTAACCTCTTGGAATTAACAATATTCTTCGTCGTTCGGTTGGCTCCCCCCTGTTAAAGCGCCTGCGCTCCATGAGTTTATTTAGGTATCGAATTACTCAATATACATATAGATAAAACGGCACACCATCTCATTAGATGGTGTGCCATTTGTCTTAACATAGCGGCATAAACATACCTGGAAACTGCTTAACAATGCCACCCGCTATCAAATCCGACATTTCTAAAGCTTCCGCTTCGATTTTATCGAACACTTCAATATCAGCCTTATAGTTTTTCTGAAGCATATAAACTGCTTCCTGTTTGGTTAAAGCCAAATGCGTATAAAACATTTTTCTAAATTCTTCTTTGTTTAAATACGGATTGATGCTACTTAAAAGGTCGGCGATATCGTCTGCATTCCTATACCATTGTTTCTCCGCTTCCGCCGCCTTGTTCGGATCCCCTTTTGCAGCTGCCGTTACTAATTCAGCAGCTAGCACTAAATGTTCTTTAATCAGTGCGGCGTATCTATCCGCTATATTATCGCCATAAAAGGGCCGTAAGCAATTCCCCAAATCCGTCGCATTTCTCAAAAGACGCTCTTGGACAGACGGTAAATCCGGCAAGCCGAATACGATGCCCATAATCGTCATCCTCGTCCAGTTGACATGCTCCATCCAGAGAAGCCGGTTCATGCTCATAAAGTCGGCTTTCGCCTTACTTATGCAACATCTGCCATATACATCAGTTTGGTTATTTAAGATATACCTGACGGGCGCCGTATAATGTGAATATGGCCCTTGATAACTCGGCCCGACAGGATAAGAGGGTAATCCGTTCGAATAAGGGTTCACTTCACAATCACTCCTTTAAGCCATAGTTTCATTCAAATAAACAGATAAGGAAATTGCTTAACAATCGTATCCGTAATCATTCTTAACTCCCAAGTCTCCCACAGGTGTAACCATTACATCCTATTCAAAATGGGTAAAACTTGTGAAATAAAAAATGCAGCCCATAATACCGGCTACATTCTTGTAGTTTAGTTCATTTCTTCAAAAGTGACGTTTGCTTCAGGGAATGCCCGATTTTATCGACAATCGTTTCCACTTCAATAGGATTATTAATAAGATCATAGTCATTAATATCGAAACGTAATACTGGGCACGTATTGAATGAATTAATCCAATTCTCATACCGCCCATGCATCTCTTCCCAGTAAGCAATTGGTGTCTCCTGTTCCATTATACGACCGCGCTCTTTCACACGCGAGATAATCCCGTCAAGCGGCCCCTCCAAGTAGGAAAGTAAATCCGGATGCGGGAAATACGGTGTCATAACCATCGCTTCAAACAGATTGGTATACGTATCATAGTCAACGAGATTCATCGTCCCTTTTTCCATATGCATTTTCGCAAAAATGCCTGTATCTTCATAAATCGAACGGTCTTGGATAAAACCGCCGCCATATTCGAAAATCCGTTTCTGTTCCTTGAAGCGCTCTGCCAGGAAGTAAATCTGTAAGTGGAGTGCATCCGCAAGCGCCTACGTCATCGTCGACTTGCCAACGCCTACTGTCCCCGCAATTGTAATAACAGCATTTTGCGGGATGCCGTATTTTTCGCGTTAGTTCGTTCAATCTTGCTCCTTTTCGTATCGTCGCGTCGACAGTATCTAAAATGAATTGCAGATCCTCTTCACTGTTGACGAAATCAAGATCATCTCCGTTGAACCGAAGAACAGGAATTTCAGGATGTGCCGATTCAAAATACGTGATGAACGTCTCGTAATCTTCCGCAAGTTGCTGCAAATAAACGGGATCCATGTTTTTTTCAAAATCACGCCCGCGCTGGGAAATACGCTTTACAAGCGTGTCCAAGCTTGCGTGAAGGTAGATAATGACGTTTGGGACAGGCATGTCCTTCGTCAAAATCTTATAAATTTCCTCGTACTTCATATATTCTGTTGGATCTAATGTACGTTTTGCAAAAATGAGGTTTTTAAAAATATGATAATCAGAAACAACCGGTTTTTGTTCAATCAATATCTCGGTTTTCGTATCTCTAAGCTGTTTATATCGATTACAAAGAAAATACATTTTAAATAAGAAATGCCATTGAATACGCTACGACGCTCGGGGATGCCTCTTGGCATTAACTGTATTCTTCGTTTTTCGGTTGGCTATCCCTGTTAAGGCGCCTGCACTTAATGAGTTTATATAGGTATCCAATTATTCAATATACATATAGATAAAACGGCACATCATCTCATTAGATGGTGTGCCGTTTGTCTTAAATTAGTGGCTTAAACACACCCGGAAAATGCTTCTATGTGAGATGGGTGTTTATAGTTCTACTTTCAATCACATGGGTTGATTAACCAAAAACTACCAGTAAATAACTGAATCAAACACTAGGCACTTCTTGTACAGTATCTTTGGATTGAACGACCTCTATACGATTACCGAGATGTTTTGATGTATAGGAATGCGACAGGTAACTATTCATAACGGGATTACTAAAAAGGGTGTGGCTGGTTTGCCAAAAGCTGACCGGAAATGATCCCGTGAAAACAGAGTTTTTCAAGCCTTTCTTACCTGTTTTTTATGCGAGAAAATGGTTAATCAACAGTTGTGACTATCAATCTGATTCTCCATCAATCGACGGATTTTTATGTATGATTATTTCTCCATTCTCTATGATAAGTTGAGTTAAAGAATCCCATTGAATCTGCCATGGCACTCAATAATAAACGAGGTGTAATTCGGGGTGTGAATTGTAGAACGCTTGGCGCTTTGGCGAACCCTTTGCCGCGCCTGCGCTAGGGTATTCAATATCGAGAGAAATGCGATTTTGAGATGTATATGGCGAGAATGTAAGGTGATTACTATTTGATATAAATTTAATTCGAGAAATTTGCAATACAGATTGCGGGTCTAATCCCTGATTATGAAATGCGCTTTCTCACATAGACTATCCAGCGCAGGCGCGTCTTCGTGGTAGCCGGAGCGATAAGACTGAAAGCGGTCTCCTTTCTGGCTTATCGCGGGAGGCATCCACAAAGCGTCGAAGCGGTATTAGTGGGAATCCTAATTCATTCCAAGTACTAGGGCTTTTTCCGTATTTCCCACGAATTAACCGCTTTTCTATCGCAACAATTTTAATGACTCGCGAAAAAAGAAATTTCCCCTACACACCATCAGCATTAGACAAATTAAGCTGTCGAAGGAAATGGATAAGATGAAATTCCTTCCGAAATAAATGGGTATCTCTCGTTATTTATCGGAATTTTTAGTTTTAATTAACCCTGAAGTTCCTGTACAGTTAAGAAAAGAAGCTGTCTGGGGGGAATGGGAATGCCGTACAAAGTGATAGCCATAGTGTGTTCAATAGTCGCCATTGCATGTTCAGTTTTGGTTTTAGCCAGCGCCCACTTTATTGATGATTGGGCTGAGGAGGAACTCAGCTTTAGCCATGAAGTATCCGCGGCCAGCACAGCAGATCGAGTGGACAGAGTAAGCGACTATCTTGTAAGGTGGCAGTCGAATATGACGAGTAAAGGTTTCACGGACGAGCAAGTGGAAGAAGGGAAGAAGGTTGTCGCGAAGCACCTGGCTGACATCAAGTTGACATCCAAGACAGACGATTAGGTTTAGAGAAAAGAACAGTTCTCTTTTACCGCATCGTGTAAAGGCCTGTTTGTTGTTTTTGTCGGCTTAAAGATCAAACTGGCCAGTTAGTTGAATAAATAGGGACCTGTCCGCTAATGCGAATTGGCCCCTGTTTTGCCCTGCTAATTTTTTGTCCTCAAAAAGAGTATCCGTTATATTTTTGGGGATGATTTCATTTTTTCAAAAGTGACGTTTGCTTCAGGGAATGTCCTATTTTCTCAACAATCGTTTCCACTTCTCGCGGATTAGTAAGAAGATCATAATCATTGATATCTAGACGTAATACCGGGCATGCATTGAACGAATTGATCCAATTCTCATAGCGTCCGTGCATCTCTTCCCAGTATGAAACCGGTGTCTCCTGTTCCATCACGCGACCGCGTTCTTTGACACGTGAAATGATGCCGTCAAGCGGTCCTTCCAAATAAACCAGCAAATCCGGATGCGGAAAATAGGGTGTCATAACCATTGCTTCAAACAGATTCGTATACGTATCATAATCAACCGGGTTCATCGTCCCTTTTTCCATATGCATTTTTGCAAAAATACCTGTATCTTCATAAATCGAACGGTCTTGGATAAATCCGCCGCCATATTCAAATATACGTTTCTGCTCCTTGAATCGCTCTGCCAAGAAGTAAATTTGTAAATGGAAGCTCCACTTTTCAAAGTCATTGTAAAAAAGATCGAGGTAGGGATTCTGATCGACATTTTCAAATGATGTCCTGAAATTCAGTGCATCCGCAAGTGCCTGCGTCATCGTTGACTTGCCGACCCCCACCGTCCCTGCAATTGTAATGACAGCATTTTGAGGGATGCCGTATTTTTCACGTAAGTTCATTCAATGTAACTCCTTTTCGTATCGTCGCATCGACAGTATCTAAAATGAATTGCAGATCCTCTTCGCTGTTAACGAAATCTAGATCATCTCCGTTGAACCGAAGAACAGGAATTTCAGGATGTGCCGATTCAAAATACGTGATGAACGTCTCGTAATCTTCCGCAAGTTGCTGCAAATAAGCGGGATCCATGTTTTTCTCAAATGCACGCCCACGCTGTGAAATACGCTTCATAAGTGTGTCTAGGCTCGCGTGTAGGTAAACAATTATATTCGGAACAAGCATGTCCTTCGTCAAAATCTTATAGATTTCCTCGTACTTCACATATTCTGTTGGATCTAATGTACGTTTTGCAAAAATGAGGTTTTTAAAAATATGATAATCAGCAACAACCGGTTTTTGTTCACTCAATATCTCGGTTTTAATATCGCTAAGCTGTTTATATCGATTGCAAAGAAAAAACATTTCGGTTTGGAAACTCCATTCCTCGATGTTGTCATAAAATTTATTTAAAAATGGATTTTCATCCACAATCTCTTTTAGCTGATGGAATTGCTGTGTGTCCGCGATTGCCTTGGAAAGTGACGTTTTTCCAACTCCAATCGGACCTTCGACCGTTATGAACGGAACAGACATCAGAAATCCTCCTTCACGTCGTCATAATATATAGTACTCTTTATTTTATCACACGGTTGAAATGAAAAATAGAGTGTAGCAAATGTTTCACACTCTTCAACATTCAGACTTTTTCCACGTGGAACAATTTTAAGGAACGGTGAAGCAGTGCCCTATATCCGGGATGGATGCAGCTTAATCCTTCCTAGCCGTACCGACTTCTGACCCCGCATCTGGACGCTGTAGTTAGACAACACCTCGATTAAGAAAACATCCTTCATTCACCACTAGATAATGCTACACTATCACCAAGGAGTGATGACTTTGGATACTTTTAATAAAGACCGGCTATATATGCAGATGGCAATTGACGAAGCGATGAAAGCACAGGCTCTTGGCGAAGTACCCATTGGCGCGATCATCGTTCATGAGGATAAAGTAATTGCACGGGCACATAATTTGCGAGAAACCACCCAAAACGCAGTTACCCATGCAGAGTTGTCGGCAATTCAAGATGCATGTCAAGAAATTGGTAGCTGGCGCCTTGAAGATACAACTCTATATGTCACACTAGAGCCATGTCCAATGTGCGCAGGTGCTATTTTACAGTCTAGAATCCCACGTGTTGTCTACGGTGCTCGGGATCCAAAAGGCGGTTGCGTTGACTCACTCTATCGCTTATTGAACGATCCACGATTTAATCATGAATGTGATGTGGTTGAAGGCGTGTCGGCGGATGAATGCGGGGAGATGCTTACGGCATTTTTCAGGGCCATTCGTGAACGGAAAAAGAGTGACCAAAAGCGTAAGCGCCTTGATCAAGAGCTTGAATCCTAGACAGGAGAAAAAAGAAAACGTGCAGGACGTCGAATGACGCCTTGCACGTTTTCTTTTTTTAAAGGGTAATAACTTCTTTTCCACCCATATACGGACGAAGAACCTCAGGAATAACGACAGAACCATCTTCCTGCTGATAATTTTCAAGGATTGCCGCTACAGTACGGCCAATTGCTAGCCCGCTGCCATTCAATGTGTGAACGTATTCCGGTTTCGCACCCGCTTCTCGGCGGAAACGAATATTTGAACGACGCGCCTGGAAATCTTCAAAGTTTGAACAAGAAGAGATCTCGCGGTACAGGTTTTGTGTTGGAATCCACACTTCTAAATCATATTTCTTCGCAGCTGTGAATCCTAAATCTGCTGTACACATTTTTAGCGCACGGTATGGCAATTTCAATAACTGCAATACCTTTTCAGCGTGACCTGTCAATTTTTCGAGTTCATCATAAGAATCTTCCGGCTTCACGAAACGAACAAGCTCAACTTTGTTGAACTGGTGCTGACGGATTAGACCGCGCGTATCACGGCCAGCAGATCCCGCCTCTGAACGGAAGTTCGTGCTATACGCCGCAAATGCAACCGGTAATTGTGCAACATTCAAGATTTCGTCGCGGTGGAAGTTCGTTACAGGCACTTCAGATGTCGGAATAAGGAAGTAATCCTCTTCGTTGATTAAAAATGCATCTTCCTCAAACTTCGGCAACTGTCCTGTACCCGTTAAACTTGTACGATTCACCAAATACGGCGGCAACATTTCTTCGTAGCCATGCTCTTCAATATGAAGGTCAAGCATGAAGTTAATCAATGCGCGCTCAAGACGAGCCCCCAGTCCTCGGTAAAAAACAAAACGGCTTCCCGTCACTTTTGCAGCACGTTCAAAATCAAGGAGATTTAAATCCGTTCCCACTTCCCAGTGTGGCTTTGGCTCAAATCCAAATTCAGGCTTCTCTCCCCACACGCGAATTTCGACATTATCGTCTTCGCTATCGCCAACAGGAACACTGTCATGCGGGATATTAGGGATACGCATCATAATATAATTCAATTCTTCCTCAACCGTATGCAGTTCTTCGTCGAGTTTTTTGATGTCTTCCCCAACTTGACGCGTACGTGCAATAACGTCATCTGCATTTTCTTTATTACGCTTCATTTCAGCGACCTTTTGAGATACTTCGTTACGTTCCGCTTTCAAGGTTTCAACTTTTGCAATCAATTCTCTACGCTTATCATCAAGAGCTTGGAATTTATCGAGCTGAGAAATATCCTCTCCGCGTTTAGATAGCTTCTCTTTCACTTCATCAAAATTTGCACGGACTTTTTTAATATCTAGCATGAATAATTCCTCCTTAATTTTTAGACGATAATGGAAAGTGGACAACAAAGAAAAGCGTAAGGTGCCACTTAGCTCCGACAAGCGCTGAAAGGCTTACTGACAAAGGTGCTTTTTGCCTTTATCACCAAGACGGAAGTGACTCGAGGGGCTGACACCTGAAGCTGGACAACAAAAAAAGCCCTCGATTCCCTATAAAAGGGACGAGAACTACCCGCGTTGCCACCCAAATTGACCGGACAACCAAGTCCAATCCACTCCATTGAAATAACGGCTCAACTGCCGGCTCAGGCCTACTAAACGTTTCAGCCCGGCTACTCAGGGACGGATTCACAAGTGTTTTTACCGGCTCACACCACCCGCCGGCTCTCTTCAAAAAACGTGCTTGTTACTGCTTCCCATCATCGTCTCATGTTTGAAATTACCCTTACTTTACTACAAGCTGGTTTTTTTGGCAAGTCACTCAAAGAAAAAATGTATCCGCTTTCTTAAGATTACTCTTTAAAGATATGTGCAACTTGTTCAAAATAATTTCTTTCGTGTGGAACAAAGTCGCTGAGACCAATTTTCGCCAATGTTCCATCGAAAATATTGATGCATTTAACTGTCATTACTTCATTAACGAAAAGGTCAATTAGTGCTTGTCGCTCCACGACATGGACACTTTCTACTTCCTCTTGTTGCAATGAAAATTCGCTTGCTGCAAAAGTTGAGTCATATAAGAAGACATTCGAAAACTCACGATCAATAAAGTTAGGCAATTTGATAATGTTCTGCACAACACCTTTCGAATGCAGCTTCGTTATATCGACTTCTATGCCTAATTCCTCTTCCACCTCACGAATGCCATCTGCCACAGTTTCTGTTGATAGAATATGCCCTGCGGCGGTAATGTCAAACAATCCCGGAAAGTCTTTTTTAATAGCGCTTCTTTTTTGAATATAGACAAACTGATCATCGACTAGCCAGCAATGGAAGGTTTCATGCCACAGTCCCTCAAAGTGGACCTTGGCTCTATTTTCATTTCTCAAATAGGTATAGTTTTCATCGAAGACCTTTAATTGTTCCATTCTTATCACCCCTATAATTAAGTATACAAAAAAGCGAGGGATTTCTCCCCCACTTTTTTCTTAATTAATTACCAACCGCGTTCTGACATACGCTCTTCCACTTGAAGGGTTCCGATTTCTAACCCTTTCATCGGTTCTCCAATGTCTTTAGACAGTTCACCAATCAGTTTATAGTCTTTGAAGTTTTCTGTTGCTTTAACAATTGCACGTGCAAATTTCTCAGGATTTTCGGATTTGAAAATACCTGAACCTACGAATACGCCATCTGCGCCAAGTTCCATCATAAGTGCGGCATCTGCAGGTGTCGCCACGCCGCCCGCTGCATAGTTTGTCACAGGTAGACGTCCGTGTTTTTTGATGGCAAGAAGGATTTCATAAGGTGCACCAAGATTGCGCGCTTCCGTCATTACTTCGTCGTCATTCATATGAACAAGTCTACTCACTTGGGCATTCACCATACGAAGGTGACGTACCGCTTCGACAATATTTCCCGTTCCCGGTTCGCCTTTTGTACGAAGCATTTTAGCCCCTTCACCAAGACGACGCGCTGCTTCTCCAAGATCACGAGCTCCACAAACGAACGGCACACTGTATACGCTCTTCAGTAAATGGAATTCCTCATCCGCAGGAGTAAGTACTTCACTTTCATCGATATAATCAACACCGAGTGCCTCAAGTACGCGGGCTTCGGAAATATGACCGATACGTGCTTTCGCCATCACCGGAATTGAAACAGCACCTTGTACGTCCGTAATGATTCGTGGATCCGCCATGCGTGCAACACCGCCCGCTTTTCTTATATCAGAAGGGACGCGCTCAAGTGCCATTACTGCAATTGCCCCTGCCGCCTCCGCTATTTTTGCCTGCTCCGCATTAATGACGTCCATGATGACGCCTCCGTATTTAAAAATCATGTTACCTTCCCCCTTTTTATATTGTCTAGAGTCCAGCGCCTAGAGGCTCGGAGGCCCACAGGATGTGGGTCACACAGACATTGCCGCAGGAAGCGGCGAATTTAGGCTGTGATCATTGAAAGCCGTGCCGACTATACGGCAAAGAACGCCGCTTGGGCCTGCCGGATGCAGGTCATGCAGTCGTTGCGACACGACGTCGCGAACTTAGACTGCCTTCCTATATACCCGTCTTATGCCTGTCGCCTCTGAACAGGCGCTTCCCTCTTTTCTTATTGTCTAGAGTCCAGCGCCTAGAGGCTCGGGTCATAAGCCGTGCCGACTATACGGCAAAGTGCGCCGTTCCGTCAGCCCGTCTTATGCCTGTCGCCTCTGAACAGGCGCTTCCCTCTTTTCTTATTGTCTAGAGTCCAGCGCCTAGAGGCTCGGGTCATAAGCCGTGCCGACTATACGGCAAAGTGCGCCGTTCCGTCAGCCCGTCTTATGCCTGTTGCCTCTGAACAGGCGCTTCCCTCTTTTCTTATTGTTCAGTATAATAGAATATGACCTTATTGAAACACTCAGTTCCAAACAAGTTGAAGGGGTCAGATGGAGTGGTTGCTGTGGAGATGCTATTAATCAAATTGGAAAAAAGTACAGATACGCCGCTATATGAACAAATGTACAACCAAATACGACGGGATATTACAGATGGGAAATTGCCAGTTGGCATGAAACTTCCATCTAAACGAAAACTTGGTGACTTTCTTGATGTCAGTCAGACGACGGTTGAACTTGCCTATGCACAGCTTGCAGCAGAGGGGTTTATTTCATCGAAACCTCGAAAAGGTTTTTATGTGCAGGCAATTGAAGAACTAGCTTACGCCCAACCGATGCAGCTGTCCGTAAAAAGGCCGGTTGAAAAAATTGAAGATATAACCTTCGACTTTTCACCAGGTAAAATCGATACAGAATCATTTCCTTTTACACAATGGCGAAAGTACGCAAAAGATGTGATGGACGAGTCTTCCAAGGATCTCCTGCTTCTCGGGCACCCTCACGGTGATTGGGAACTTCGTCAAGAAATTGCACGCTATTTATATCACTCCCGCGGCGTTGACTGTACGCCGGAGCAAGTCATCATTGGTTCAGGTACAGAACAACTTATGCCGCTTGTCATCCGCATTCTAGGAACGGCAGCGACATATGCAATCGAAGATCCCGGCTACCCGCTTACTCATCACGTTTTTTTCCACAACAACCGGGAAGCAATTCCGATTGCAGTCGATGAAGAAGGGATGGATGTAAGGTCTCTACAACACTCAGGTGCGACTGTTGCCTATGTGACTCCCTCTCATCAATTCCCTACCGGCATCGTCCTCTCAGCAGCGCGTAGGACTGCTTTATTGAACTGGGCATCATCAGGTGACGAACATTTTATCATCGAAGACGATTATGACAGCGAATTCCGATATACTGGAAGGCCAATCCCTTCCTTGCAAGGTATGGATAAAGGCGGCAACGTCATTTATTTAAGTACATTTTCAAAATCTCTGATGCCATCGCTACGGATTGCTTATATGGTGCTTCCCCTTATGTTACTAAGTCGTTATGAAAAAGCATTCATTCATTATTCAGCAACAGTACCAAGGCTCGACCAGCACATCCTGGCCCGCTTCATGGCTGACGGTCACTTTTCACGCCATTTAAATAGGATGCGGAAAATATATAAACGTAAACTTCAAGTTCTCACAGAGGCCCTGTCATCCTACGCTCCGCATGTTTCATTTTCAGGCGATGAAGCAGGCATGCACATTATTCTTACCGTCCACACTGAAACAAATGAAAGATCCCTAGCAATAGCAGCAAAGAAGGCAAGCATCCGCGTATACGGCTTAAACGGTTACAGAACAGCTCCCAAAGAAGGTGAACCATCCTTCCTTCTCGGCTTCGGCGGCCTTTCTACAGAGGCCATTAAACAAGCCATCGAGGATCTCATGTATGCATGGTCCATTGAAAAAGGCGAAGAATCCATTTAAGGATTCCTCGCCTTGATGTTTTATTTAAACAAACCTTTTACAAATCCTGTTGCACTACTCCAAATGCTTGCGAAAAAGTCACCGATTGCGCTCATTGTAAGCGAGAACCAGCCAGCCTTCTCAACTGCATCCTTCGTAACAACATCAGCTCCCGGATTAGTTGAATCAATGAAGCCATAATCCGTTCCTTCTGTTTTCACGAGATTGACATGACCGACAACTGTACCTTTTTTAATAGGTGCCTGAAGTGCATTGTCCTTCATTTTTGATTCATCAATCACAAGTTCAGGTACATAGAGATCCTTTTCACTCGTTTTCACCATCATACGGATCGGTTCCTTTACCTCTACAGCGACAGTTTTCGCTTTCCCTTTGACAACGTCGAGCGTTTTAGAATCTTTGAACTGATAACCAGCCGGAACAAATTCAACTTCTGAGAATTGACCGAAACCGTAGTCGAACAAAGCACGCGTCGCATCAAATCGTGCTTTGTACGAGCCTACACCTTTCGCATCAACCGCTTTCATAACAACTGCAATGACCCGTTTACCATCGCGTGTTGCCGTCCCGGTGAAGTTGTGCCCTGCAAAGTCAGTCGTACCTGTCTTGAGACCGTCAACGCCTTCGTATTCATAAACAAACCCTGGAAGCATGAAATTCCAGTTGTCCATTTTGATAGCATCAGAAGTACCTTCACGGAATATTTTTGTTTTGACTTTCGTCGTTTCCAAAACTTCCGGATAATCATGTAACAAATGGTAAGCTAGTTTTGCGACAGATTTTGCAGGCATGACGTTTTCGTCTTCTGCACCTGTCCCTTGTGGATGCATTCCTTGAAGGTCACTATTATTCAAACCCGTGGAATTGACAAATTTATAATCTTTCAAGCCAAGCTCTTCTGCTTTCGCATTCATCAGCTTCAAAAATTCAGTTTCTGTTCCTGCAATTGTTTCTGCAACGGCTATCGTCGCCCCATTTGCAGAATAGATGGCTACTGCTTCATACAATTCACGAATCGTGTATGTACCATCTCTCCGCAGTGGAACATTACTAAGCCGACGGTCTTGTGAAACCGCATATGTATAATCGTTCACTTTATATTCCTGATCCCAGCTTATTTTACCTTCTTCGATTGCCTCGAAAAGGATATATTCAGTCATCATTTTCGTCATACTTGCAATACCTAGTGGCGTATCTGCATTTTCTTCATATAATATTTTTCCACTTTCCGCGTCAATTAATATTGCACCATCTACATGGAGTCCTAGTGCTGAGTCGGCGTAAACTGGAACCGTCCCGAGTGTCATTATTAGTAGTAGCGGCACTAACAAAAATGCCACCCATCGTCTCATTTCTCGCTTCACCATAATACCTCCATCATTGCTATTTCCCTAAGTCATTTTATCATATTTCGGCTACTCTTTGGGTATTAAACCAAAAAAGCACCTTTCTGCTCATATGGAGACGCAGGAAAGGTGCTGAAGTTCCTTCATTCCGACCTAAAACTCAAAAAACATTAGTTCCTGGGTTAAAGCCTTTTATCAAAGTGAATAGTTCGGAGCTTCTTTTGTAATTTGTACTTGGTGTGGATGACTTTCACGTAATCCTGCACCCGTCATACGAATGAACTGTGCTTTTTCACGCAGATCTTGCAGATCTTTAGTACCGCAATAGCCCATTCCTGCACGAACACCACCGATTAGCTGATGAATCGTATCAGACAAGGGACCTTTGTAAGGCATACGCCCTTCGATTCCTTCAGGTACAAGTTTTTTTGCATCGTCTTGGAAGTAACGATCTTTAGAACCCTGCTCCATTGCAGCAATCGATCCCATACCACGATAGACTTTGAAACGGCGTCCTTGGAAAATTTCAGTTTCCCCTGGACTTTCCGTCGTTCCTGCGAGAAGACTTCCAAGCATGACAACATGTCCACCAGCAGCAAGTGCTTTGACGATATCACCAGAATATTTAATGCCACCATCAGCAATAATCGTTTTGCCTAACTTACGTGCTTCTGAAGCACATTCGTAGATAGCTGTAATTTGCGGAACACCAACACCTGCAACGACACGCGTTGTACAAATTGAACCAGGGCCAATTCCAACTTTGACAACGTCAGCGCCCGCTTCAAAGAGCGCACGTGTAGCTTCTGCAGTGGCAATATTACCCGCAATAATTTCAAGTTCTGGGAACCGCTGTCTGATCTGAGCAACTACGTCTAGAACACCTTTAGAATGCCCGTGTGCCGTGTCAATAACGATAACATCGACTTCCGCTTTCACAAGCTTCTCTACACGTACCATCGTATCAGTAGTAACACCAACAGCAGCACCAACAAGTAGTCGACCTTGTTTATCTTTAGCTGCATTTGGGAACTCGATTACTTTCTCAATATCCTTGATTGTGATCAAACCTTTAAGGATTCCATTTTCATCGACAATTGGAAGCTTCTCGATTTTATACTTTTGCAAGATTTTCTCTGCATCTTCCAATGTTGTGCCTACAGGTGCTGTCACAAGGTTTTCTTTCGTCATAACATCATCGATAACAAGTGAGTAATCTTGAATGAAACGAAGATCACGGTTCGTCAGGATACCGACAAGTTTTAGTTCTTCATTATTATTCACAATTGGAACACCAGAAATGCGGTATTTACTCATCAAATGCTCAGCGTCAAAAACCTGATGTTCAGGTGACAGGAAGAATGGATTAGTAATTACGCCATTTTCAGAGCGTTTTACCGTAACAACTTGTTCAGCCTGTTCTTCAATACTCATGTTTTTATGGATGACACCAAGGCCACCTTGACGTGCCATGGAAATTGCCATCTTCGACTCAGTAACTGTATCCATTCCTGCACTGATAACCGGAATGTTTAATTTTATCTTACTCGTCAGATTGACAGAGAGCGACACATCTTTAGGTAATACTTCAGAAGGTCCCGGTACAAGCAACACATCATCGAAAGTAAGCCCTTCACGCGTAAATTTTGATTCCCACATTTCAATATACCCCCTATTAGTTTCAATTGAATATTATTAAAAGGTTATCAGCGGCTACAATACCTGTCAAGTCAGTGATAACAAGTAAAAGTATTCCTATTATTCACTGAATAATATCGTTAATGGCATTACTCATTTTAAGTGGTGATGTTTGGGGTGCGAAGCGTTCTACAACATTCCCCTCACGGTCAATCAAAAACTTCGTAAAGTTCCACTTGATGCCCTCTGTAAGCATCCCTTTCTTTTGGGAAGTAAGATATGTGAAAAGTGGTTCGGCTTGGCCGCCCTTGACATCGACTTTTGCAAACATCGGAAAAGTTACGCCGAAATTGATTTCACAAAACTCCATTGTCTTTTCGATGTCATCGAATTCCTGGTTATTGAAATTATCCGATGGAAAACCAAGTACGACAAGACCTTGCTCTTTATGTTCTTCATATAGTTCCTGCAATTCTTTGAACTGGCTAGTAAAGCCACACTTACTTGCTGTATTTACGATAATCAAAGGCTTTCCTTTATAGTCTTCCATTGATTGAATTTCACCGTTTATTTTTTTGACTGAGAATTCATAGACTGTACTCATAGGATTAGCTCCTTTAACTTTAGTTGTCTACAAACAATAGGCTTTATCAAAGATAATTACAAGGATTCGGGATTGAAAGATGGCGTGTGTTGTTTCAGTTTGACCAGTCATAACGCATCACAGGCCTATTATATAATCGAATTGATTACAGTTAGATTCATTTTTAAATGATAGACATACGTTTCTCTTTTTAATTTCTAATTTCCACTTCATACTCCTACTTACCGCCAAACACGATCTCAAATTATCATTAAAAACAAACACAAAAAAACCACTACCTATAAGGTAATGGCCTTTCAATGAGACCGGCGGCGTCCTACTCTCGCAGGGGGAAACCCCCAACTACCATCGGCGCTGAAGAGCTTAACTTCCGTGTTCGGGATGGGAACGGGTGTGACCTCTTCGCAATCGTCACCAGACTCTTTGAGCTTGTTCGCTCAAAACTGAATAAAACAGACATTGTGCTACACAAAATCAGGGTAATCAAGCCCTTTTCAAAATTGGTTAAGTCCTCGATCGATTAGTATCCGTCAGCTCCACACGTCGCCGTGCTTCCACCCCAGACCTATCAACCTCATCTTCTTTGAGGGATCTTACTTACTTGCGTAATGGGAAATCTCATCTCGAGGGGGGCTTCATGCTTAGATGCTTTCAGCATTTATCCCGTCCATACATAGCTACCCAGCGATGCCTTTGGCAAGACAACTGGTACACCAGAGGTATGTCCATCCCGGTCCTCTCGTACTAAGGACAGCTCCTCTCAAATTTCCTGCGCCCGCGACGGATAGGGACCGAACTGTCTCACGACGTTCTGAACCCAGCTCGCGTACCGCTTTAATGGGCGAACAGCCCAACCCTTGGGACCGACTACAGCCCCAGGATGCGATGAGCCGACATCGAGGTGCCAAACCTCCCCGTCGATGTGGACTCTTGGGGGAGATAAGCCTGTTATCCCCGGGGTAGCTTTTATCCGTTGAGCGATGGCCCTTCCATGCGGAACCACCGGATCACTAAGCCCGTCTTTCGACCCTGCTCGACTTGTAGGTCTCGCAGTCAAGCTCCCTTATGCCTTTGCACTCTACGAATGATGTCCAACCATTCTGAGGGAACCTTTGGGCGCCTCCGTTACTCTTTAGGAGGCGACCGCCCCAGTCAAACTGCCCGCCTGACACTGTCTCCTGCCCCGATAAGGGGCATGGGTTAGAAGTCCAATACAGCCAGGGTAGTATCCCACCAACGCCTCATCCGAAGCTAGCGCTCCGGAATCCAAGGCTCCTACCTATCCTGTACAGGCTGCACCGGAATTCAATATCAGGTTACAGTAAAGCTCCACGGGGTCTTTCCGTCCTGTCGCGGGTAACCTGCATCTTCACAGGTATTATAATTTCACCGAGTCTCTCGTTGAGACAGTGCCCAGATCGTTACGCCTTTCGTGCGGGTCGGAACTTACCCGACAAGGAATTTCGCTACCTTAGGACCGTTATAGTTACGGCCGCCGTTTACTGGGGCTTCAATTCGAAGCTTCGCTTGCGCTGACCTCTCCTCTTAACCTTCCAGCACCGGGCAGGCGTCAGCCCCTATACTTCACCTTGCGGTTTTGCAGAGACCTGTGTTTTTGCTAAACAGTCGCCTGGGCCTATTCACTGCGGCTCTCTCGGGCTTTAACACCCTACCAGAGCACCCCTTCTCCCGAAGTTACGGGGTCATTTTGCCGAGTTCCTTAACGAGAGTTCTCTCGATCACCTTAGGATTCTCTCCTCGCCTACCTGTGTCGGTTTGCGGTACAGGCACCTCCCGCCTCGCTAGAGGCTTTTCTTGGCAGCGTGAAATCAGGGACTCAGGGATAAATCCCCTTGCTGTAACAGCTCAATGTTATAGGAACGGGATTTGCCTCATTCCACACCTCACTGCTTAGACGCGCATAACCAACAGCGCGCTCACCCTATCCTACTGCGTCACCCCATTGCTCAAACGGCGGGGAGGTGGTACAGGAATATCAACCTGTTGTCCATCGTCTACGCCTTTCGGCCTCAACTTAGGTCCTGACTAACCCTGAGCGGACGAGCCTTCCTCAGGAAACCTTGGGCATTCGGTGGAAGGGATTCTCACCCTTCTTTCGCTACTCATACCGGCATTCTCACTTCCAAGCGCTCCACCAGTCCTTACGGTCTAGCTTCGACGCCCTTGGAACGCTCTCCTACCACTGACATCTAAGATGTCAATCCACAGTTTCGGTGATTCGTTTAGCCCCGGTACATTTTCGGCGCAGCGCCACTCGACCAGTGAGCTATTACGCACTCTTTAAATGATGGCTGCTTCTAAGCCAACATCCTGGTTGTCTGGGCAACGCCACATCCTTTTCCACTTAACGAATACTTGGGGACCTTAACTGGTGGTCTGGGCTGTTTCCCTCTCGACTACGGATCTTATCACCCGCAGTCTGACTCCCAAACATAAATCATCGGCATTCGGAGTTTGTCTGAATTCGGTAACCCGGGATGGGCCCCTAGTCCAAACAGTGCTCTACCTCCGAGATTCTTAAGTTTGAGGCTAGCCCTAAAGCTATTTCGGAGAGAACCAGCTATCTCCAGGTTCGATTGGAATTTCACCGCTACCCACACCTCATCCCCGCACTTTTCAACGTACGTGGGTTCGGGCCTCCAGTAAGTGTTACCTTACCTTCACCCTGGACATG
>NZ_CP188818.1:3545000-3547500 GCF_051550195.1 Sporosarcina sp. FA15
AAAAAAAGCCACTACCTATAAGGTAATGGCCTTTCAATGAGACCGGCGACGTCCTACTCTCGCAGGGGGAAACCCCCAACTACCATCGGCGCTGAAGAGCTTAACTTCCGTGTTCGGGATGGGAACGGGTGTGACCTCTTCGCAATCGTCACCAGACTCTTTGAGCTTGTTCGCTCAAAACTGAATAAAACAGACATTGTGCTACACAAAATCAGGGTAATCAAGCCCTTTTCAAAATTGGTTAAGTCCTCGATCGATTAGTATCCGTCAGCTCCACACGTCGCCGTGCTTCCACCCCAGACCTATCAACCTCATCTTCTTTGAGGGATCTTACTTACTTGCGTAATGGGAAATCTCATCTCGAGGGGGGCTTCATGCTTAGATGCTTTCAGCATTTATCCCGTCCATACATAGCTACCCAGCGATGCCTTTGGCAAGACAACTGGTACACCAGAGGTATGTCCATCCCGGTCCTCTCGTACTAAGGACAGCTCCTCTCAAATTTCCTGCGCCCGCGACGGATAGGGACCGAACTGTCTCACGACGTTCTGAACCCAGCTCGCGTACCGCTTTAATGGGCGAACAGCCCAACCCTTGGGACCGACTACAGCCCCAGGATGCGATGAGCCGACATCGAGGTGCCAAACCTCCCCGTCGATGTGGACTCTTGGGGGAGATAAGCCTGTTATCCCCGGGGTAGCTTTTATCCGTTGAGCGATGGCCCTTCCATGCGGAACCACCGGATCACTAAGCCCGTCTTTCGACCCTGCTCGACTTGTAGGTCTCGCAGTCAAGCTCCCTTATGCCTTTGCACTCTACGAATGATGTCCAACCATTCTGAGGGAACCTTTGGGCGCCTCCGTTACTCTTTAGGAGGCGACCGCCCCAGTCAAACTGCCCGCCTGACACTGTCTCCTGCCCCGATAAGGGGCATGGGTTAGAAGTCCAATACAGCCAGGGTAGTATCCCACCAACGCCTCATCCGAAGCTAGCGCTCCGGAATCCAAGGCTCCTACCTATCCTGTACAGGCTGCACCGGAATTCAATATCAGGTTACAGTAAAGCTCCACGGGGTCTTTCCGTCCTGTCGCGGGTAACCTGCATCTTCACAGGTATTATAATTTCACCGAGTCTCTCGTTGAGACAGTGCCCAGATCGTTACGCCTTTCGTGCGGGTCGGAACTTACCCGACAAGGAATTTCGCTACCTTAGGACCGTTATAGTTACGGCCGCCGTTTACTGGGGCTTCAATTCGAAGCTTCGCTTGCGCTGACCTCTCCTCTTAACCTTCCAGCACCGGGCAGGCGTCAGCCCCTATACTTCACCTTGCGGTTTTGCAGAGACCTGTGTTTTTGCTAAACAGTCGCCTGGGCCTATTCACTGCGGCTCTCTCGGGCTTTAACACCCTACCAGAGCACCCCTTCTCCCGAAGTTACGGGGTCATTTTGCCGAGTTCCTTAACGAGAGTTCTCTCGATCACCTTAGGATTCTCTCCTCGCCTACCTGTGTCGGTTTGCGGTACAGGCACCTCCCGCCTCGCTAGAGGCTTTTCTTGGCAGCGTGAAATCAGGGACTCAGGGATAAATCCCCTTGCTGTAACAGCTCAATGTTATAGGAACGGGATTTGCCTCATTCCACACCTCACTGCTTAGACGCGCATAACCAACAGCGCGCTCACCCTATCCTACTGCGTCACCCCATTGCTCAAACGGCGGGGAGGTGGTACAGGAATATCAACCTGTTGTCCATCGTCTACGCCTTTCGGCCTCAACTTAGGTCCTGACTAACCCTGAGCGGACGAGCCTTCCTCAGGAAACCTTGGGCATTCGGTGGAAGGGATTCTCACCCTTCTTTCGCTACTCATACCGGCATTCTCACTTCCAAGCGCTCCACCAGTCCTTACGGTCTAGCTTCGACGCCCTTGGAACGCTCTCCTACCACTGACATCTAAGATGTCAATCCACAGTTTCGGTGATTCGTTTAGCCCCGGTACATTTTCGGCGCAGCGCCACTCGACCAGTGAGCTATTACGCACTCTTTAAATGATGGCTGCTTCTAAGCCAACATCCTGGTTGTCTGGGCAACGCCACATCCTTTTCCACTTAACGAATACTTGGGGACCTTAACTGGTGGTCTGGGCTGTTTCCCTCTCGACTACGGATCTTATCACCCGCAGTCTGACTCCCAAACATAAATCATCGGCATTCGGAGTTTGTCTGAATTCGGTAACCCGGGATGGGCCCCTAGTCCAAACAGTGCTCTACCTCCGAGATTCTTAAGTTTGAGGCTAGCCCTAAAGCTATTTCGGAGAGAACCAGCTATCTCCAGGTTCGATTGGAATTTCACCGCTACCCACACCTCATCCCCGCACTTTTCAACGTACGTGGGTTCGGGCCTCCAGTAAGTGTTACCTTACCTTCACCCTGGACATGGGTAGATCACCTGGTTTCGGGTCTACGACCCCATACTCTATCGCCCTATTCAGACTCGCTTTCGCTGC
>NZ_CP188818.1:3552500-3555000 GCF_051550195.1 Sporosarcina sp. FA15
CTTTTATGCATTTCTTACAGGTGCTTTATGTAAGATAGTGGTTAATTAACAGACGTAACATAGTATAAGGTCAGATTCACATTTTGACGATAGGCGAATGTTTCGACTTTATACTTCTACTTATCGCCAAACACGACCTCAAATTATTATTGAAAATTAAAAACAAACACAAAAAAAGCCACTACCTATAAGGTAATGACCTTTCAATGAGACCGGCGGCGTCCTACTCTCGCAGGGGGAAACCCCCAACTACCATCGGCGCTGAAGAGCTTAACTTCCGTGTTCGGGATGGGAACGGGTGTGACCTCTTCGCAATCGTCACCAGACTCTTTGAGCTTGTTCGCTCAAAACTGAATAAAACAGACATTGTGCTACACAGAATCAGGGTAATCAAGCCCTTTTCAAAATTGGTTAAGTCCTCGATCGATTAGTATCCGTCAGCTCCACACGTCGCCGTGCTTCCACCCCAGACCTATCAACCTCATCTTCTTTGAGGGATCTTACTTACTTGCGTAATGGGAAATCTCATCTCGAGGGGGGCTTCATGCTTAGATGCTTTCAGCATTTATCCCGTCCATACATAGCTACCCAGCGATGCCTTTGGCAAGACAACTGGTACACCAGAGGTATGTCCATCCCGGTCCTCTCGTACTAAGGACAGCTCCTCTCAAATTTCCTGCGCCCGCGACGGATAGGGACCGAACTGTCTCACGACGTTCTGAACCCAGCTCGCGTACCGCTTTAATGGGCGAACAGCCCAACCCTTGGGACCGACTACAGCCCCAGGATGCGATGAGCCGACATCGAGGTGCCAAACCTCCCCGTCGATGTGGACTCTTGGGGGAGATAAGCCTGTTATCCCCGGGGTAGCTTTTATCCGTTGAGCGATGGCCCTTCCATGCGGAACCACCGGATCACTAAGCCCGTCTTTCGACCCTGCTCGACTTGTAGGTCTCGCAGTCAAGCTCCCTTATGCCTTTGCACTCTACGAATGATGTCCAACCATTCTGAGGGAACCTTTGGGCGCCTCCGTTACTCTTTAGGAGGCGACCGCCCCAGTCAAACTGCCCGCCTGACACTGTCTCCTGCCCCGATAAGGGGCATGGGTTAGAAGTCCAATACAGCCAGGGTAGTATCCCACCAACGCCTCATCCGAAGCTAGCGCTCCGGAATCCAAGGCTCCTACCTATCCTGTACAGGCTGCACCGGAATTCAATATCAGGTTACAGTAAAGCTCCACGGGGTCTTTCCGTCCTGTCGCGGGTAACCTGCATCTTCACAGGTATTATAATTTCACCGAGTCTCTCGTTGAGACAGTGCCCAGATCGTTACGCCTTTCGTGCGGGTCGGAACTTACCCGACAAGGAATTTCGCTACCTTAGGACCGTTATAGTTACGGCCGCCGTTTACTGGGGCTTCAATTCGAAGCTTCGCTTGCGCTGACCTCTCCTCTTAACCTTCCAGCACCGGGCAGGCGTCAGCCCCTATACTTCACCTTGCGGTTTTGCAGAGACCTGTGTTTTTGCTAAACAGTCGCCTGGGCCTATTCACTGCGGCTCTCTCGGGCTTTAACACCCTACCAGAGCACCCCTTCTCCCGAAGTTACGGGGTCATTTTGCCGAGTTCCTTAACGAGAGTTCTCTCGATCACCTTAGGATTCTCTCCTCGCCTACCTGTGTCGGTTTGCGGTACAGGCACCTCCCGCCTCGCTAGAGGCTTTTCTTGGCAGCGTGAAATCAGGGACTCAGGGATAAATCCCCTTGCTGTAACAGCTCAATGTTATAGGAACGGGATTTGCCTCATTCCACACCTCACTGCTTAGACGCGCATAACCAACAGCGCGCTCACCCTATCCTACTGCGTCACCCCATTGCTCAAACGGCGGGGAGGTGGTACAGGAATATCAACCTGTTGTCCATCGTCTACGCCTTTCGGCCTCAACTTAGGTCCTGACTAACCCTGAGCGGACGAGCCTTCCTCAGGAAACCTTGGGCATTCGGTGGAAGGGATTCTCACCCTTCTTTCGCTACTCATACCGGCATTCTCACTTCCAAGCGCTCCACCAGTCCTTACGGTCTAGCTTCGACGCCCTTGGAACGCTCTCCTACCACTGACATCTAAGATGTCAATCCACAGTTTCGGTGATTCGTTTAGCCCCGGTACATTTTCGGCGCAGCGCCACTCGACCAGTGAGCTATTACGCACTCTTTAAATGATGGCTGCTTCTAAGCCAACATCCTGGTTGTCTGGGCAACGCCACATCCTTTTCCACTTAACGAATACTTGGGGACCTTAACTGGTGGTCTGGGCTGTTTCCCTCTCGACTACGGATCTTATCACCCGCAGTCTGACTCCCAAACATAAATCATCGGCATTCGGAGTTTGTCTGAATTCGGTAACCCGGGATGGGCCCCTAGTCCAAACAGTGCTCTACCTCCGAGATTCTTAAGTTTGAGGCTAGCCCTAAAGCTATTTCGGAGAGAACCAGCTATCTCCAGGT
>NZ_CP188818.1:3557500-4107500 GCF_051550195.1 Sporosarcina sp. FA15
AACCGTCTTTCAGAGTTTGTCCATGCGGACAAACTGATTATTCGGTATTAGCCCCGGTTTCCCGGAGTTATCCCCATCTGTAGGGCAGGTTGCCCACGTGTTACTCACCCGTCCGCCGCTAAAATCAGAGAGCAAGCTCTCGTCATTCCGCTCGACTTGCATGTATTAGGCATGCCGCCAGCGTTCGTCCTGAGCCAGGATCAAACTCTCCATAATAGAAGAAAATGAATAGCTCATTTCTTGCTGACTCGAATCCGAAGATTCTTGTGTGTGTTTCTTTTCAATCAACCGAAGCTGACTTAGTTAGAAACGTTTTGCTCAAGTGCGTTAGCACTCTCGCTGTATTTCATTGATGTTTTGCTGTTCAGTTTTCAAGGTTCATGTCGGAAGAATCAACTTGCATTCTTCGTTTTAAGTTGTTGTCGTTGTTTTGGTGACAACTTTTATATCATAACATTTCGTTTCGTTCATGTCAACAACTAATTTCAATTTCTTTTGTCGTTGTTTTAATAATGTCTTGAACGGAACTTATTAAATATACCAGTCTATCTCACAGAATGCAAGACTTATTTTGAAATAGTTTTCATTTCTATTTCAATACCACTGATATGCACTATCTCAAGCCTTATTCATCATTGCATATTAAAACATCCTTCTAATCCAATACCTTTTCTATAGCAAGATGCCTATTCGTAGTGAGGTCTAAAATAGATCCATCCACACTCTTCTTCACCATTGGACGTAATCTTGCATCACGGTGAACGAAAATAACTTCTCCTACTTCGCCGTTTGTCAGCAGCACCTTTGTTCCAATAGAAAGATTCCCGACAAGTTCATGCAGTGCTTGGACAACTTTAATATCAAATTTTCCGAACTCTTCTTCCTTTATCATCTCAATTACCTTAAACGAAGATTCCTTTGAACGATGAATCCGTTCTGATGTCATCGCATGGAAAACATCTGCAACCGCCAGCACTTGTGAAAACACGGAAATTTGATTTGCTTTCTCACCGCGTGGGTAACCGCTACCGTCGAGACGCTCATGATGTTGGAAGATTGCTAACTTCATTTCTTGTCGTAAAAGGGACGTGTCTTGAATCATTTGATAACTATACAATGTGTGTTGCTTTACTTCATTGAACTGATCTTTTGTTAAGAATGCTGCTTTCTCCGTAATCGCCGTATCAATTTTAGCCATTCCACAATCGGCGAGTACACCCGCAAGTCCAAGTTGTAAAGTCTGCCCTTTTGGAAATCCAAGTTGTCTACTGATAGCAGAAGCCAATATTCCCACACCAATTGAATGATGGTATATGTAGTCTTTGACATTTGAAAACTCATTTAATAACGTTACCATCTTTTTCTGTTCAATAAACGCATCTAATAGAGGTATCACTATTGAACGGACTTTAGCAATATCCGGACGCACACCTGCACGCCATCCGTGAAACTCCTTTTTATAGTTATGAACTGCATCGCTATATCGTGTTTGCAGGTCTCCCTGTTTCATGGGTATTTTTGCAAGCACATCATCCGGATTCACTGGACCCTCGTTGTCATCATATACATCTTCTCTTTTTACAACGAGTCGTTCTTGAACTTTAACTTTTTTTACACTGAATGCATTTAAAACCTTTATATGCTCCGGTGAGAGTTCAGTATCTTTTCTAAGGATCGGGTAGATTGTATTTATATATATATCTTCACTTGTAATTATGCCCGGGCGCAGGTCACTTGTTTTTACATAGTTTTCAGCCATCAATATTACCTACCTTCACCTTATAGTTCTTTCTATCATACTCTAAATATTTCAATTAAACGACGGGATTGTATAAATAGGCGTAAAAAAAAGGTTATTGAAATGGCCATATCGACCATTTCAATAACCTTTTTACTTAAGATTCCGTATCTTCATCGTCTATCTCAATAGTAGATAACCCGATGTCTTCATTATTTTCAGAAGAGACTTCATTCTCTTCAACAATATTGTCGTCGAGTTCTTCTTCCTCTTCTTCTTTCACAACTTTTGCAACAGTCGCGACAAGTTCATCTTCTCCTAGGCGGATTAAACGTACTCCCTGCGTACTGCGTCCAATAACAGAAATATCGTCAATGTCCATACGGATCAAAATGCCATGTATCGTAATCAGCATTAGATCTTCAGTACCATCTACTGTCTTCATCGCAACAAGAAGACCATTGCGTTCTGTCACATTCAATGTCTTCAGACCGTAACCGCCACGAGTTTGAATACGGTATTCATCTTCTGGCGTACGTTTTCCGAATCCTTTTTCTGTGACAACTAGAATTTCATCGCCTTCATTCACTGTATCCATACCAATTACAATGTCGCCTTCGCGAAGACGGATACCACGGACTCCACCTGCTATCCGACCCATAGAACGAATATCTGTCTCATTGAATTTGATTAACATACCATCCTTCGTACCAATGGAAATGTTTTCATCGCCTTTAGTCATTTTGACGCCGATAAGTTCATCATCGCCTCGAAGGGTAAGTGCTATCAATCCATTTGAACGGATATTAGCAAATTCGGAAACAGGTGTACGTTTAACAACCCCGTTACGAGTCGAGAAGAATAAGTATTTGTCATCCTCGAATGCATCTACAGGAATCATGGCTGTTACTTTCTCATCTTTATCGACACCTAACAAGTTAATGATAGGTAAACCTTTTGCAGTCCGGCTAAATTCAGGCACTTGATAGCCTTTCGTACGGAATACCCGTCCTCTGCTTGTGAAGAACAAGATGGTATCGTGCGTCGACGTATTCAATAAATGTTCAACGAAGTCGTCGTTATTCGTACCCATCCCTTGTATACCGCGACCTCCACGACGCTGGCTACGGTACGTATTAGCAGGCAAACGTTTAATGTAACCATTATGTGTGAGTGTCAGTACTGAGTTTTCGACTGGGATAAGATCTTCGTCCTCAATCATTTCAGCGCCGCCCAGTGTAATTTCCGTTCTACGTTTATCTTCAAAGCGAATTTTCACTTCGAGCAATTCCTCACGAATAATCTCAAGCAATTTTGATTCGTCTGCAAGAATTGCACGGAGTTCAGACATAAGGAGTTGCAACGCTTCGTATTCACTTTCAATTTTGTCCCGCTCAAGTCCTGTCAAACGTTGAAGACGCATATCAAGGATAGCCTGCGCTTGACGATCAGATAAATTAAATTGATCCATCAGCCCTGTTTTTGCTTCATCCGTTGTTTTAGATGCACGGATAAGGGTGATGATTCTATCGATATTATCAAGTGCTATGCGTAGTCCTTCTAAAATGTGTGCGCGATCTTCCGCTTTTTTCAGATCGTACTGAGTACGTCTACGGATTACAACTTTTTGGTGTTCAAGATAATGGAACAAAATCTCCTTTAATGCAAGGATTTTTGGTTGACCATCAACGAGTGCCAGCATATTGACACCAAAACTAGATTGCAATGCGGTTTGTTTGTACAGATTATTTAACAGTACGTTGGCATTTGCGTCACGACGTACTTCCATCACTATTCGCATTCCGGTACGATCCGATTCATCGCGTAGGTCAGTAATGCCATCGATTTTCTTATCACGTACCAACTCAGCAATTTTTTCAATCAGACGTGCCTTGTTTACCTGGAAAGGCAGCTCATGTACAAGGATTGTTTCCCTGCCGTTCGACTGCTGTTCAATTTCGACTCTGCCTCGAATGATAACCGAACCCCGCCCAGTTTCATAAGCTCTTCTGATTCCGCTACGACCAAGAATGATCCCACCAGTTGGAAAGTCTGGACCTGGAATAATTTCCAACAATTCTTCTGTTGTAATTGCAGGATTGTCAGCAAGTGCAAGGACAGCATCAATTGTTTCTCCAAGATGATGCGGAGGAATATTTGTTGCCATTCCGACCGCAATACCGGTTGTCCCGTTAACGAGTAAATTCGGGTATCTGCTTGGAAGAACAATCGGCTCTCTTTCTTGTCCATCATAGTTATCTTGGTAATCAACAGTATCTTTATTAATATCTCGAAGAAGTTCCATTGCAATACGCGACATACGAGATTCCGTATACCGCATCGCAGCTGCACCATCTCCATCGACAGAACCAAAGTTACCATGACCATCAACGAGCATATAACGGTAGTTGAAATCTTGGGCCATCCGTACCATCGTGTCATACACAGCACTATCGCCATGCGGATGATACTTACCGATGACGTCTCCGACAATACGTGCGGATTTCTTATGCGGTTTATCTGCGGTATTTCCGAGATCCTGCATTGCATACAGAATACGGCGATGGACCGGCTTTAAACCATCCCTCACATCAGGGAGCGCACGTGAAACGATGACACTCATTGCATAATCAAGAAAAGATGTCTTCATTTCTGTACTAATGTTAATTCCCTTAACACCACGTTGCGGCATATCTGCCATTATTGTTAGACTCCTTTCAACTCAAAAATCCTTAGGAAAAGATAGTTCGACTACTTGACTAGATATGCTGATCTAAAATATTCCATTGAACTCGCTAGGGGATGCCTCACACCTTAAGCGAAGCAGCCTCACCGTTCTCAGGGCTTCGGCTCTTTCGCTCAGTTATTATGGACAATCCTTTGTTCGATACATTTAGTTTTTTTTCATTTCAACTAGCCAATCAGGTATCTATATTTTTCACGTACATTGCATTCTCTTCGATGAATTTGCGTCGTGGTTCGACTTCATCTCCCATAAGCTGTTGGAATGTTGAATCTGCATCAAACGCATCTTCAAGGTGAACTTGGAGCAGTGTACGCTGATCAGGGTCCATTGTTGTATCCCATAATTGCGTTGCATCCATTTCCCCCAGACCTTTATACCGGGTAATAACGGGTTTCGGCATAGGAGGAAGTCGTCCAATAATCTCTTGGAGTTCTTCTTCAGTATAGCAATACTCCTGAACCTTCCCTTGTTTCACACGATAAAGTGGCGGCTGAGCAATATAAACATACCCTGCTTCGATAAGCGGTCGCATAAAGCGGAAGAAGAAGGTTAAAAGAAGCGTACGAATATGCGCCCCATCGACATCTGCATCAGTCATAATTACAAGTTTATGATAGCGTGCCTTGGAAAGATCGAATTCTTCTCCGATGCCAGTACCAAGTGCTGTAATCATCGCACGGATTTCTAAGTTACCTAAAATACGGTCAAGACGTGCCTTTTCGACGTTCAAGATTTTTCCTCGAAGCGGAAGAATTGCTTGGAAGTGACGGTCGCGTCCCATTTTAGCTGAACCACCCGCCGAGTCACCTTCAACGATATACAATTCACTTATAGCTGGGTCACGTGAAGAACAGTCTGCCAGTTTACCTGGAAGACTCGACACTTCAAGTGCCGATTTCCGGCGTGTAAATTCACGCGCATTTTTTGCAGCAAGACGTGCTCGTGCTGCCATAAGACTTTTATCGATGATTTGACGTGATGTTGTCGGATTTTCAAGCAGGAATCGTTGGAATCCTTCTGAAAATAATGAGTTAGTGATCGTACTAACTTCTGAGTTACCCAGTTTTGTTTTCGTCTGTCCCTCAAATTGCGGATCCGGGTGTTTAATCGAGATGATGGCCGTTAGTCCTTCACGTACATCATCACCAGACAAGTTTGGATCAGCTTCTTTCAGCACACCATTTTTCCGGGAATAGTCGTTAATAACGCGTGTCAGTGCTGTTTTAAAGCCCGATTCGTGCGTACCACCCTCATAAGTATTGATATTATTGGCAAATGAAAACAGATTTTCTGCATAGCCACTATTGTATTGCATGGCGATTTCGATTGAAATTCCATCTTTTTCGCCTTCAATGTATATAGGTTCATCATGAATAGGCTCTTTGTTTTTATTCAAGTGTTCAACGTACGACTTGATGCCGCCTTCGTAGTAATAAATGTCGCTTCGTTCTTCTTCACCACGCTCATCGGTAATCGTGATTCGCAGACCACGGTTTAGATAAGCAAGCTCACGAAGTCGGTTGGCCAGAATATCATACTCATATACTGTTGTTTCCGTGAAAATTTCTGGGTCTGCTTTGAAGCGGATTCTTGTTCCAGTTTCATCAGTAGTACCGATTACACTAAGCTCTTTTGACACAGCACCACGTTCAAATTCGATGAAATGGACTTCCCCGTCACGTCTTACATACACTTCTGTCGTTTCGGACAGCGCGTTCACGACAGATGCACCAACTCCGTGCAAACCACCGGAAACCTTATAACCTCCACCGCCAAATTTACCACCGGCATGAAGTACAGTCATAATAACTTCGACTGCAGGTCGACCTGTAGATTCCTGAGTACCTACTGGAATACCGCGGCCATTATCATCGACTCGGATCCAATCGCCTTTTTCCATCGTCACTTCGATATGGTCACAGTGACCTGCAAGTGCCTCATCAATACTATTATCAACAATTTCCCATACAAGATGGTGAAGTCCTCTAGAACTTGTTGTCCCGATATACATACCTGGACGTTTGCGGACAGCTTCTAATCCTTCTAAGACTTGGATTTGATTTTCATCATAAGCCATCTGCATATCTTTCTCTTCCATTGCCAAACTGTTCACCTTCCCTTTCCGAACGTCTAACATTTGTATTGCTGCTGTTTTATTTAAAGGGATGACTCAATCGTCATTCCTCTCTTTTAGCGACTTCGCCCGCTGTAACTTCGAATATGTCTGCCTGACGAATTGTTTCATGGTCAATCCCCGCTACGTTCGTCGTCGTGACAATTGTCTGCACTTCTCCTTGAATTGTGTTCAAGAGATGGGATTGTCGGTAATCATCAAGTTCAGACAGGACATCGTCCAAAAGAAGAACAGGTGCTTCTCCGACTTCTTGCTTTACAAGTTCTATTTCCGCAAGTTTAAGGGACAGCGCTGTTGTTCGCTGCTGTCCCTGCGATCCATACGTTTGGATGTCATAGCCGTTTACGAAAAAGTGAAGATCGTCTCTATGTGGCCCAATCAAGGTCATACCGCGATCTAGTTCACGGCGTCTTGCCTCAAGCAATCGCTGACCGAGTATCGACTGCATCTGTTCCACAGTCTGTCCCGAATCAAGTTCTTTTAGTGTTCCATAAGAAACTTGAAGGGATTCAATACCACGAGAGATTCCTTTATGAATCGGTTCTGCCCATTTTTGTAAAAGTTCCATGAAATAAAACCTTTTACGAATAATTTGGACGGCTACTTGAATATACTGCTCTGTATAAATATCAAACATGACATCGTTAAGGCTTTGTTTTCCCCGATTGTCTTTTAAAATTGCATTGCGCTGTTTGAGTATTTTTTGAAATGTTAAAAGATCATGTAAATAGGTTGGTGAAATTTGACCGATTTCCATATCTAGAAACCGTCTTCTTACCTGGGGACTGCCCTTTACAAGATTTAAATCTTCAGGAGCAAACATGACGACATTTAATTGGCCAATGTACAAGCTAAGGCGTTTTTGTTCAAGATGATTGACACGCGCTTTTTTGCCTTTTTTCGAAATGACCAATTCTAATGGCAGCCGTCCATATTTACGTTGTATGTCCCCTTCTATTTTACCATATTCTTGGTCCCAGCGTATTAATTCACGATCATTTGAAGTTCTATGCGATTTCGCCATAGAAAGTACATAGATTGCTTCCATGATGTTTGTTTTCCCCTGGGCATTTTCCCCAATTAACACATTGATTTGTGGGGAGAATGAAAGGTCAAGTGATTCATAATTCCGGTAATCGATTAATGCAAGTCGTTCAATATACATCCGTTTGACCGTCTGTTAGTTCAGTTACTTTATATGTGCCGACATTGGGAATTTTAACGATATCTCCATCACGAAGTTTTTTACCTCGTCGCTGTTCCTCCTCGCCATTGACGTAGACAATGTATTCATCCAGAAACCATTTAGCCATACCACCTGAACTAATTGTATTCGTCATTTTTAATAGTTGCCCTAGAGTTATGAACTCTGTATCGATTGTAAGATTTTCCATAGAGTCTCAACCTTTCGCAAGTTAGTCTGTCTTTCTATTTTAGCCGACTTTCGGCAGTAAGTAAAAAGGATAGTCAAATAAGTGACTATCCTTCAAGATTCAGTATGTTCGTACAGGGAGAATAAGTTGCAAGATTGAATCGTCATCAACTGATTTCAAGATGAACGGTCGCATAGCTCCCGTAAATTGAATCGTTATGTCTTGTCCATCGATTGCTTTCAATGCGTCCATCATATATTTAGCACTGAAAGAAATATTCAATTCTTCTCCTGTTACGCCAATAGCTTCAACCAATTCTTCAACCTTACCTACTTCAGGTGAATTTGAAGAGATTTCAATAACTTTACCTTCATTGGCAGAGAAGCGAACAATGTTGTTCCGTTCTTCACGTGCTAGAAGGGATGCTCTATCAATTGCCTGAAGAAGAAGTCGGCCATTCACCGTTACTGATGTTTTATATTCTAACGGGATAAGACGTGATGTATCTGGGTAATTGCCTTCCAATAGGCGTGAGTAAAATAACACACCACGTGTTTTGAATAACACTTGTTGATCTGCAATGACAATATCCACAAGTTCACCGTTATCAGGCAAAATCTTATTTAGTTCCTGAAGACTTTTACCAGGAATAACGACACTGAATGGAACTTCTGGCATATCTTCAGGTATCGTCAGTCTTCTTGCCAATCTATGGCTATCAGTAGCGATACAAGCAAGTCCCCCATCTTTTACTTCCCAAAGGACACCTGTTAATACTGGTCTAGTTTCTTGTTGAGACACGGCAAAGACCGTTTCTCGAATGATTGATTTCATCAGATCCGCTGGCAATGAAAATAGATAGTCATCTTTTACTTCTGGTAGAACCGGGTAATCTTCTGGATCTAGTCCAATTAGATGGAATTCAGACTTACCGGATTGAATATGTGTTTGAAGTCCATTTGCAACTTCTATTGTTACTTCATTCGTAGGTAGTTTTCGTACGATTTCGCTAAATACTTTAGCTTGCAGCACGATGCTTCCTTTTTCTACAACTTGAATAATTTGTTCTCCGTTATCTTCTGCAGGTATGAATGTACAGATCGTAATATCGGAATCACTTCCTGTTAATGTCATTCCTTTTTCGTCCACTTCAATCTTTATTCCTGTCAAAATTGGAATCGCAACTTTTTGACTGATGGCTTTCATAACATCGCTTAATCCATCAAGCAACTTATCTCTCATAATTTCAAATTTCATTCTATACCCTCGCTTAATATATATAGTATTAGTTATTAATAAAGTAATAGTAATAGTAGTAGGGGCTGTGGATATGTTGGTAAGTCTATTTTCCCTTTGAGCCTGAACGTTTTCCACATGTGTATAACCTGTTTGTAGGTGTGCACTACTTATTATATGTTATGCACAGGTCATCCTCTACCAAGAACATTACGAATATCTTGAACGTCTTGTTGCAAAGCTTGATCATCCTTTAACATTTGCCTAATCTTCTCGTGTGCGTGAATGACAGTTGAATGATCTCGTCCTCCGAATTCAGATCCAATCTTAGGTAGGGAGAAATCCGTAAGTTCTCTGGATAAAAACATGGCAATCTGTCGGGGAAATGCAATCGCCCTCGTTCTTTTCTTCGCAGTAAAATCCTCTAGACGTATGTCAAAGTGCTCTCCAACTGCTTTTTGGATATCAAGAATCGTTACAGTACGCGGTCTTGAATTAGGAATAATATCTTTCAAGGCTTCCGCAGCAAGATCCGTATTGATATCCGAATTGACGAGTGATGAGTAGGCGACAACGCGTATAAGAGCCCCCTCAAGCTCACGTATGTTTGAGTCAATTTGGTTGGCAATGTACAGCATGACTTCATTTGGAATATCAACAAGCCCATCAGCCTTTGCCTTTTTGCGCAAAATTGCGATGCGTGTTTCCAGGTCTGGAGGTGCTATGTCTGTGATAAGACCCCATTCAAAGCGGGATCTAAGTCTGTCCTCAAGTGTTGGAATTTCTTTTGGAGGTCGGTCACTTGAAATAACAATCTGTTTTGACTCCTCATGGAGTGTGTTGAATGTATGGAAAAATTCTTCTTGTGTTTGTTCTTTTCCCGCAAGGAATTGAATATCATCTATTAAGAGCACGTCTACATTCCGATAACGATTACGGAACTCGACAGCTTTATTATCACGAATAGAGTTAATGAATTCATTTGTAAACTTCTCAGATGAAAGATACATGACTTTTGCTGAGGGGTTCTGTTCGAGTACATAATGTCCAATTGCGTGCATTAAGTGTGTCTTTCCAAGCCCAACACCCCCATAGATAAACAGCGGATTATAGGCTTTCGCTGGTGCTTCAGCAACGGCAAGTGACGCTGCATGGGCAAAACGATTTCCTGAACCAATGACGAATGTGTCAAACGTATATTTTAGATTAAGCATGCCAGGTGCCGACGTTAATGGAACTTTTTCTATAGGTTTAACGGTCGGTTTAGGTAGCATGAAATCATTTTCTTCCATGTTTTTAGGAACAACGAACTGAATGATTCGGTCTTCGCCGGTCAATTCGGATAGAATACCAGTAATAAGATGTACATAGTGGTTTTCAAGCCAATCTTTTGCAAATGAATTCGGTGCGGCGATTGTGACATTTTCTTCGCCATAAGACATCAGTTTTGTCGACTTTAGCCAAGTTTCAAAACTAGGTCTTGAAATTTTCTGCTCAACCTTCGACAAAACTTCGATCCATAATTCTTCTAAGTGGTCCAAACGTGTGCCTCCTTTACAATGAAAATAAAAAACCCGAGGATATGTATTATACACAGTTTTCCGTCGTGTGGATAACAATTACGCAAAAGTGTTGAAAAAATTATCCACAATGTATTAACAACTGTGGATAACAAAAATGCTATAAAATTATGTGCATAACAAATTCATCTCATTGTAACAGGATATGTTGTGGATTACAAGGAGTCCTGAACCTTATCCACAGCGCAAGTGGTTGTGGATGAAATCTTTATCCACAGGCCTTGGTATGTGAGGAAGATGTCGATAAGCAGTGTGCATAAAAAAACTTGAGAAAATACTATCCACATCACTATCTGGAATTAGCGGAAGAAACCGTGGATAACTTATTGGGACGAAATCAGAGAAACTAAATGGCCTAAATTACTGTCGAACAGGAAAGGGTTGACTTTTACCTTGGAAATCCGATATACTATTCAAGACTGTCACAGTAATAAATAGACAATCAATGCAGGAGGTGTCTTAAAAGATGAAACGTACTTACCAACCAAATAAACGTAAGCGTAGTAAAGTTCACGGCTTCCGTGAAAGAATGAGCACGAAAAGCGGACGCAGAATTCTAGCAGCTCGTCGTCGTAAAGGAAGAAAAGTCCTATCAGCATAAGGCCACTGACATTTCAGTGGTCTTTTTTCTTGTTTATTAATGAAGAACTATAATCATAGATGACGGAGCAGGTGCATGAGATGAACAGACGTCAACGGATAAAGACGAATGAGGAATTCCAAGAAGTATTCAAAAAAGGGAAGTCGTTTGCTAATCGGCAATTTGTTGTGTATTCCTATAGGAAGGAAGACCAGCCAGAATTCAGGATTGGTCTGTCCGTCAGCAAAAAAGTAGGTAATGCAGTCGTGCGGAATAGGATCAAACGGTATTTACGACAGTCCTTCCTGGAATTGAAAGACGAACTGCGCAACGATATGGATTATGTCATCATCGCCAGACATCAGGCGGCCACATTAGATTTTCATGAAACAAAAAAAAGTTTGCAGCACGTCCTGCGTATTTCTCGTGTCTTAAAGAAGTAGAAGGAAGTATATGAACGTGATAAACTGTTAGTATCGGTCGATAGGGCCTTTTAACTTCACTCGGCAGGGGTCGAAACCCCTACTGAAAATTAAGGAACTCTGGCTAAAATCGCCGCGTACTGCGGCAACGCCTGAGTAACCAACATCCTGTTGGCCAAAAGCCTCCAGCGGATGTCACAGATTTTGAAGAGAATTAATTGAATAAGATAAGATTTGGGGGAACTGATTTGAAAAAGAAGTTAGCATTAATCCTTATACTGACGGCATTGTCGGTATTTCTTGCGGGATGTTCGGAATTCCAACAACCGATTTACGAGGACAGTGAAGGATTTTGGAACAAATTTGTCGTCTGGCCGTTAGTTTCCCTAATAACGACATTTAAAGACATACTCGGTACATACGGGTACGGTATTGTTGCAGTTACAATCATCATTCGACTTGTCTTGCTTCCATTAATGATCAAACAGACAAAAAGTTCAAAACGGATGCAGGAAATCCAACCTGAACTGAAAGCACTCAAAGAGAAATACAAATCAAAAGACGCAGTTACACAACAAAAGTACCGTGAAGAAATGCAAAAAATTATGTCGGAACGAAAAATCAATCCGGCGGCAGGCTGTTTACCAGTCTTAATCCAAATGCCAATTCTATTCGGTTTCTATCATGCGATCAGCCGAATGAATGTCACATACGATATTGGAAACTTCTTATGGTTTGAACTTGCAGCGCCAAGTATTACACTTGCAGTTTTAGCAGGAGCTATGCAGTTTATCGTTTTACGTACAGGTCCTGCAATGGACAACCCACAGATGAAAGTAATGATGTATATCATGCCGTTTATGATTATGATCTTCGGTTCATTCTTACCAGCAGCACTTTCACTTTACTGGGTAATCGGTAATATCATTTCAATTATCCAAAACATCTTCATTTACAAACCATTTAAGAAAAAGGAAGTGGAACTTGTAAAAGTGGGAGGGAAACGGAAATGACAAGGACGACGCGAAGGGGAACCACGGTTGAATTAGCGATTTCATCAGCATTGACAGTACTTGGCGTTACGCGTGATGAAGTAAAAGTCGAAGTGATCAATCAAGGGAGAAAAGGATTTCTAGGTTTCGGTGCAAAAGAAGCTGAAGTAACCGTAACTATTATGAACTTTGAAGAACCTTCCGTCCTTGAAGAAGCAAAACCTCTAATGGAGATACAGCCAACTGAGATTGAAGTTATTAGTGAATCTGTTAAACCTCCTGTGGAGAAAGAGGAAGTCCAAATTGAAGGATTGTCTGATGAAACTGCGATAGAAGAAACAGAAAACTATTTAAAAATGATTGCAATTGGAATGGGTGTCGATGACATTCAAATCAGCCATGAAATCAAAGGTAAATATGTTACTTTCCAAATGGAAAGTGCAAAAGCTGCATTACTGATTGGAAAACGAGGACAAACGTTAAATGCACTCCAGCAATTATCGCAACTTGTAACAAACAAATTGGCGAGTCAATTCAAGGTCGTCCGGGTAGATATCGGTGATTATCGGGAGCGTCGCGAACAATCTTTGGAACAATTAGCAGAACGAATGGCTGATAAAGCAGTTCGTACAGGGAAAAGAATCCAGTTAGAACCGATGGCTTCCTATGAAAGGAAAGTCATCCATAATGCTTTATCACGGCGCATGGATATTGAAACATATTCAGAGGGCTCTGATCCATTCAGGTATTTAGTCATAGAATCTGTTAGGTGAAAAAAAGTCCCGCAAAGACGAACGCTGTCTCTGCGGGACTTTTTTGTATTATATTGTAAAGATATCTTAACTTATCCACATTATTTAAATTGCGACACTAGGAGGATGGATGGATTTGTGATAATATATTATGTTAGATAGTCGTGTCGGAAATAGGTTATCCACATGTGAGTAACCAAGTCAGGAAGGTGAAAAACGTGCATTTTGATACAATAGCTGCCATCTCTACTCCAATGGGGGAAGGTGCAATTGCCATCGTCAGGTTAAGTGGGGACGAAGCTGTCCAAATAGCGGATCGTATTTTCCGTTCACCGTCTGGTAAGAGGCTAAATGAAGAACAATCACATACAATCCATTATGGTCATTTAATAGATCCATCAACTGAGGAAACTGTCGAAGAAGTAATGGTTTCTCTCATGAAAGCACCAAAAACATTTACACGTGAAGACGTCGTAGAAGTGAACTGTCATGGAGGAATTGTTGCGGTCACCCGTGTTCTTCAATTAGTGCTCAAGCAAGGGGCGCGTCTTGCAGAACCCGGTGAATTCACAAAACGTGCATTCCTTAATGGACGAATTGATTTGTCTCAAGCCGAAGCGGTCATGGATCTTATTCGTGCGAAGACAGACCGTGCCATGAATGTTGCACTCAATCAGATGGAAGGAAAACTTTCTCGGTTAATCGGGGGATTGCGACAAGCGCTTATTGAAACGTTGGCGCAAGTTGAAGTAAATATCGATTATCCGGAGTACGACGACGTCGAAGAAATGACAATCCCGCTAATGATTGAAAAAAGTATGTGGGTGAGAAATGAAATTGATAAGTTGTTGAAAACTTCATCTCAAGGGAAAATTCTGCGAGAAGGTCTATCTACTGTTATTATTGGTAGACCCAATGTAGGGAAGTCTTCCTTACTAAATAGCATCATTCAAGAAAATAAAGCAATCGTAACCGACATTGCGGGGACGACGCGTGATATTATTGAAGAGTACGTTAATGTGCGAGGTGTTCCACTTCGTCTTGTCGATACAGCTGGAATCAGAGAAACAGAAGATATTGTGGAACGAATCGGCGTCGAAAAATCGAGGAAAGTGTTGAAGGAAGCGGATTTAATTCTACTCGTCCTTAACAGTTCTGAAGAGTTATCGATAGAAGACGAACGACTATTTGAAGTGGTATCGGGAATGGATACAATCTTTGTTATCAATAAAACCGATCTTCCACAAAAAATTGACATGCAAAAAGTGATGGAACATGCCGGAACGGGCAAAGTTGTCACGACCTCTCTCGTGAAAGACGAAGGGGTAGATGAACTGGAAGAAGCAATTGCCGGACTCTTTTTCGAAGGAAATCTTGAATCAGGCGATTTCACATATGTATCGAATGCACGACATATCGCACTATTACACAATGCGCGTGCCACGATTGAAGACGCACTCGCGGCTGCTGAAGCAGGTGTTCCAGTCGATATGATTCAAATTGACGTTACACGGACGTGGGAAATTCTTGGTGAAATTATCGGAGACACGGTCCAAGACGGTCTACTCAATGAACTATTTTCTCAATTCTGCCTCGGAAAATAAAATAAGATAAGTGTTCAACAAGAGTGAATGGAAAGAGGGGGCCTGCCTAGCGCAGTAGCCCGCTTCTACTTTTCATCGAGCTTTTTGAATGACTTTAATAGAAAGAAGGAAAAGAACATGCCCAAATTTGAAGCAGGCACGTTCGATGTTATTGTTATTGGAGCTGGCCATGCGGGAGTTGAGGCGGCACTTTCCGCTGCCAAAATGGGTGCAACAACGCTCGTACTTACAATGAACCTCGACATGATCGCCTTTATGCCATGTAATCCGTCACTCGGTGGTCCCGCTAAAGGGATTGTCGTCCGTGAAATTGATGCACTGGGCGGTGCAATGGGGAAAGTAATTGATAAAACACACATTCAAATGCGGATGTTGAATACAGGCAAAGGACCAGCAGTACGAGCGCTTCGTGCGCAAGCTGATAAAGTCCTTTACCAGTCGGAAATGAAACGTCTCCTGGAAGAACAGGAAAATCTACTACTTCACCAAGGTGTTGTAGAAGAACTAATCGTGGAAGACGATGAAATAAAAGGTGTACTTACGCAAGTCGGTGCAATTTACCGTGCGAAGACAGTCATTATTACAACGGGGACATTCCTGCGCGGTGAAGTTATTATTGGTAACCTGAAATATTCAAGTGGACCGAATAACCAAATGCCTTCAATTAAACTTGCAGACAATATTCGCGAACTTGGCTTTGACATGGTGCGATTCAAAACAGGGACACCACCCCGTGTGAATAGCAGAACAATTGATTATAGCAAAACTGAAATCCAACCGGGAGATGATACAGCGTGGGCATTCAGTTATGAAACGACTGAATTTATCACTGATCAACTACCATGTTGGCTGACATATACATCGCCAAGAACACATGAACTTATTAATGAAAACCTTCACTTGTCACCGATGTATTCCGGGATGATTAAAGGGAAAGGGCCCCGCTATTGCCCATCAATTGAAGATAAAATTGTACGATTTGCTGATAAATCACGTCATCAGATTTTCCTTGAGCCCGAAGGCCGTAATACGCAAGAAGTGTATGTCCAAGGATTATCGACAAGTTTGCCGGAACACGTTCAAAAACAATTGATTGCAAGCGTACCAGGACTTGAAAATGCGGAAATGATGCGTGCAGGTTATGCAATTGAGTATGATGCAATTGTCCCTACGCAACTATGGCCTACACTTGAAACAAAAAGAATTCGTAATTTATATACAGCTGGTCAGCTTAACGGTACATCTGGCTATGAAGAGGCAGCAGGTCAAGGAATCATGGCGGGTATAAATGCAGCTTCCCGTGCTCTCGGGAAAGAAGAACGTGTCCTCGGACGTGCTGACGCATATATAGGTGTCCTTATTGATGATCTTGTTACAAAAGGGACAAGCGAGCCATATAGACTTCTGACATCACGTGCCGAATACCGACTGTTGTTGCGTCATGATAATGCGGATATGCGCCTGACTGAAATTGGGTACCAAATAGGGATGATTAGTGAAGAACGACATGATGCGCATATTATTAAAAAGCAACAGATTGAAGAAGAAATTGCCAGACTGCGAAAAGTGACGATTAAGCCTAATAGTGATGTTCAAGACATCATACGTGAAACAGGCGGCTCAGAACTTAGAGAGCCGATGAAAGCAGCAGACCTTCTAAAACGTCCTGAAATAAAATATAGCCAGATAGAAAGAATGGTTCCACCAGAAGAAAAGAAATCAAAAGAAGTAGAAGAGCAAGTTGAAATCTTCATTAAGTATGAAGGTTATATTGAGAAATCATTGCAACAAGTAGATAAAATGAAAAAACTAGAAAACAAAAAAATACCCGATAATATCGACTATAATGCAATATCCGGAATCGCGACGGAAGCTAAAAGTGTACTAAGCGAAGTAAGACCATTATCCATTGCACAAGCATCTCGTATATCCGGCGTTAATCCAGCCGATATTTCAATTCTTCTTGTCTATATCGAACAAGGAAGAATAGCCAAAATTTCGGGTTAAATTAGCTAATGCGGTCTTGTGTTATGTTAGTTAATACAAGCCGCTTACGCTTTTCTTATTGTCTAGGCTCCAGGCGTCAGCTCCTCGGGGGCACAAGTCTTTTTACTACGGCGGCTGTAGTACGCCTCCTACGTAAACAGTCTTGTGCCTGTCGGGGCTGAACGACGCCTTACGCTTTTCTTAAGGGGGAATATTGATGAATGTTGCACAATTTATACAAGCTTTAAAAGAACAAGGTATTGAATTGAGTGAAACGCAAATAGCTCAGTTTAACCAGTATTTTAAACTCTTGGTAGAGTGGAATGAAAAGATGAACTTGACAGCGATTACAGATGCGCCCTCAGTTTATTTAAAACACTTCTATGATTCTATATCCGCGGCTTTTTATATTAATTTGAATGAACCAAAAACAATTTGTGACGTAGGCGCGGGAGCTGGATTTCCAAGTATTCCTTTGAAAATTTGTTTTCCAAACTTAGACGTGACTATTGTGGATTCATTAAATAAAAGAATTGGTTTTCTGAAAGTATTAGCTGAAGAACTTCAGCTAGAAAATGTGCATTTCGTTCATGCAAGAGCTGAGGACTTCGGACAAGACTCCAAGTATCGTGAAAAGTTCGATATCGTCACTGCTCGTGCGGTTGCACGTCTGTCTGTCTTAGCTGAATTATGTATACCACTAGCTAAAAAAGGTGGAATCTTCATTGCGATGAAGGGAGCAGCCGCAGAAGACGAACTTTTAGATGCAAAAAAAGCACTTTCTGTTCTCGGGGCTACCATTAAAAAACAATACTCATTTATTTTGCCAATTGAAAATAGTGAACGAAATATCTTTGTTTTTGATAAAGAGAAAATCACTCCTAAAAAATATCCTCGTAAACCAGGCATTCCGAATAAAATGCCAATTCAGTGAACTGTTTCACGTGGAACAATGAGTAAAGAGGATATACTATCGCCATGCCGAATTAGTAGAATTAGGGAGCAGTATTGAAAAGGTGGTGCCGGGAATGAAAAGTCCGTTTTCACGATTTTTTGGGAGTGGAGATAAAGAATTAGATCCACTAGTAGTGGAAGAGGTTCATCACGAAGTAATTGAACAGGTGAAAATCGAGTTAATAAATCCAAATAAATTTCAACCGCGTACAATATTTTCTGAAGATAAGATTGAAGAACTTGCGAGGACAATCCATACGCATGGTGTCATTCAACCAATCGTCATTCGGAAAATGGGTGAAGAAAATTATGAAATCATCGCTGGAGAGCGTAGATATCGAGCAATGAAAAAATTGGGATGGTCGGAAGTACCGGCGATCATTCGAAACCTTGATGATAAAGAAACTGCATCCATTGCACTTATTGAAAACTTACAGCGTGAAGAATTGACTGCAATTGAAGAGGCATATGCCTATGAAAAACTTCTTGAACTTCATTCCTTAACACAGGAAGCGTTAGCGCAAAGACTAGGAAAAGGTCAGTCAACTGTTGCTAATAAATTGCGTTTACTGAAATTACCCGATGAAATCAAGAATGGAATATTAACAAAAGAAATATCGGAGCGACATGCAAGAGCACTTATTCCAATTAAGGACAGCGAATTACAGTCACAACTTTTTAAGGAAGTAATTGAACAGCAGTTGAATGTCAAACAACTAGAAGCCAGAATCTTTCAGGTTTTACACCCTCCAGAGAATGTAAAAGATAAAAAGACAGCACCTCGGAGAAAATCGGTAAGTAAAGATGTACGAATTGCTCTTAATACTATTAGACAATCACTAGTTCTCGTTACTAAAAGTGGGATAGATGTAAAAACAGAAGAAGAAGATTCAGATGATTTTTATATAATAACTGTTAAAATACCGAAAAAGAAATAAGAAAAGTCCAAGTGCCTTGATAGACCTGAAAAACTTATACTTTCTTATTTTTTAACAAAAGACTCTTGCTTCACATGGCAAGAGTCTTTTTTCTACATATTTCTCTACAAAAAATGTTTTTTTTGTTAAACTAGAAGAAGTTACAAAATTGAAAGAATAAAAGAATAATAAAAGTGCAGGAAAGCAGGTGCAGGTGTGGGCAGAATTATAGCGATAGCCAATCAAAAGGGAGGCGTCGGAAAAACGACAACATCCGTAAATCTAAGTGCTTGCCTTGCTCATATAGGCAAAAAAGTTCTTTTGATTGATACCGATCCGCAAGGGAATGCAACGAGCGGGGTAGGCGTTAACAAGGGGGAAGTCCAACAATGCATTTATGATATTCTAATAGATGATGTTAATATAAAAGATGTTATTCGTTCGACTAAAGTAGAAAACCTTGATATCGTGCCGGCAACTATATCCCTAGCAGGCGCAGAAATTGAGCTAGTTTCAACTATATCCAGAGAAGTACGGATGAAACATGCTATTCAGGAAGCGAAAGATCTGTATGACTACATCATTATCGACTGTCCACCGTCACTTGGTTTACTAACAATAAATGCACTGACCGCGGCTGATTCAATTATCATCCCAGTCCAGTGCGAGTATTATGCGCTTGAAGGTTTAAGTCAACTACTAAGTACGATTCGGCTTGTTCAAAAACATTTAAATGAAGACTTAATGATTGATGGCGTCTTACTTACGATGTTCGATGCAAGAACAAATTTAGGGATTCAAGTGATAGATGAAGTGAAAAAGTATTTTCAAGATAAAGTATACAAAACGATTATTCCAAGAAATGTACGATTGAGTGAGGCACCGAGTCATGGAGAACCGATTATCATTTATGATTCAAGATCACGTGGTGCAGAAGTATACTTAGATCTGGCAAAGGAAGTGGTTCGCAATGGCTAAAGGTCTTGGAAAAGGATTAAATGCTTTATTTCCTGGAGAGTCACTAGCGAAAGTAGAGTCTGTCGAACACATTCATGTGAAAAGTATTAAGGCCAATCCGTACCAACCAAGGAAAGTATTTGATGAAAATGCTATTCAAGAGTTGAGTGCTTCCATTAAAGAACATGGTATTCTTCAACCAATTATTCTTCGGAAAATGGGAACGGCCTACGAAATTGTTGTAGGTGAGAGACGATTCCGTGCAGCACAAATGGCAGGCCTAACTGAAGTTCCAGCGGTTGTCCGTATCTTGACGGACGAAGAAACAATGGAGTTTGCGATTCTTGAAAACTTACAGCGGGAAGACCTAACGCCAATAGAAGAGGCTGAAGCTTATCAAAGCCTCATGGAAAATCTAGGTCTTACACAGGAACAACTAGCATTTAGACTCGGTAAAAGTAGACCTCACATCGCAAACCATGTCCGTTTACTTTCATTGCCTGAAAAAGTAAGAAATTATATTACTGTAGGTAAAATTTCTATGGGGCATGGTCGAACATTACTTGGTCTACGTAAGAAAGAACAAATCGCTTTAGTGGCAGAACGGCTACTAAGAGAAGGACTTAACGTCCGCCAATTAGAAAAGCTGGTTCAAAAAATGAATGAGGATGTTCCACGTGAAACTAAACCAGAAAAGCGTAAAGACTTATTCCTTGCCGAGCGGGAGTCAAATCTGCGTGATTATTTCGGGACAAACGTATCAATAAAGAAAACAAAAAATAAAGGTAAAATTGAAATCGAATTCTTCTCTGAAGATGATCTCGAACGTATTCTCGAATTATTGAACGAATAAGGATGTACCTATTTTGCCGACTGTGCAAAATAGGTTTTATTTTTAACTTTACTCAGCGGGAATCCAACCCCGCTGAATTGTAGAACTAAGGCTAAGATCGCCGCGTCCTGCGGCAACGCCTGAGTAACCAACAGGGAGGAATGAACTGAAGTTCCTCCTCGTTGGCCCAAAGCCTCCGGCGGATGTCACAGATTTTGAAGGGAGTTAATTGAGCAAGCTCAATTAAAAATCTGGACGCAAATACGCCTCGACGTATTTGATTGAGAGGAAGTGAAAAAGTGATTTTATTTGGAACAGTTGTGAATGTTCTTTTAATAGTTGCAGGTGCGTTCATAGGAAGATTTCTACATAATATACCCGAGCGGATGAAAGAGACTGTCATGTATGGAATTGGGCTTGCGGTTGCTGTCATTGGCATACAAATGACTTTTGAAAGTACGCAAATACTGATTGTTATTATCAGTATTGTCGTTGGTGCAGTAATTGGTGAGTGGACGGATCTCGATAAGAAAGTGAATGATCTGGGACACTGGATGGAGAGCAAGATACCAGCAAGTGATAAAGGTCCGGGCATTGCGCAAGGGTTTGTTACAGCTACGTTGATTTTTGTTGTTGGATCGATGGCCATTATCGGTGCTATCGATAGCGGTCTGAGAAATGATCATGATGTCCTCGTCATGAAAGGGATTATTGATGGTTTCACTGCTATCATTTTAAGCTCAACGCTAGGTATTGGTGTCGCGTTTGCTGCAATTCCTGTATTTTTTTATCAAGGAATTATCACGTTATTTTCTACTCAAATAAGTCGCTTCGTTCCGGATGATTTACTGAACTTCTTCATCTCTGAAATGACAGCGACAGGTGGATTAATGATTTTGGCTATCGGTTTGAATTTAATTGGTTTGACTAAAGTGAGAGTTGCCAACCTGATTCCAGGTATCCTTGTTGTTGGAGTTGCTGTTACTATCGTACACTTCTTTTGATTTAAGACGCCCGTGTGCAAGTTGCAATGCCCGAGCAATAGTGCGGCTCATCTCGTATGGAAGGTAGAGGCGAGTACTTTGCAAAACGGCATGTTCCATGAACCCGGCGATATTGACTATGCCTTTAATGGATACGTCCCCAACTGGGGGTAGCTCCTTACCGACTGCCTTGCCAGGGTGTATAGGTCCACTATTGAAAAGTAATTGTCCGATAGAACTTACTTGTCCTAGGCATGCATCAATTGCTACGATGAAAGCAGTGGGATTAGTGAGTCTGGTTTCATCAATATGCTGTTGTAGATTTAAGGCATGTAATGGACTTTCCAATGTCCCGATTACAGTGAATGGGAACAGGGGAGACTCGGAAAGGAAAGAACCGGTAAGTGGCCCTAGCGAGTCACCGGTAGATCGATCGGTTCCGATGCAGAAAAAAGTGAGATCTTGGGTTTCGAATGGAATGTGCTGGAGGAATAATGAACTGAGTTTCCAAACGGCACCTGTCTCCTTATGGTGAATGCGATAATCATATGGTGTAGAAAGAGTAGATCGCATGAAAAAACTCCATTTCTTTTTTTATAACTCAGTCTACGCTTGCAAGTGATTTATTATACGAAAGGAAGAGGATTGTGGCAGTAATCATAAATGAGGACATTAAAAAGTTAAAAGAAGATGTTGAAGATGTAGGTAACATACTATTTAGTTCAGAAACTTGGATTGATATTGGTAAGCTTGGATTTAAAGTATTCTTCATTATTTTACTATCCATCATTGTAGTCAAAATAGGTAAAAGTGTTATTAGCCGCGCATTCAAGGTGAAACTAAGAGGTGCCTTGCGACAATCAGAGCGACGCGAGACAACGTTAATAAAGCTGCTTCAAAACACATTGTCATATGTCGTCTATTTCGCAGCAATTTTAGCGATTCTTTCTGCTTTTACAATCAATGTTGCAGGAATTCTTGCAGGGGCGGGAGTATTAGGCTTGGCAGTCGGATTTGGTGCCCAAAGTCTTGTGAAGGATATCATTAGTGGTTTCTTCATTATTTTTGAAGACCAATTTTCTGTTGGCGATTATGTTCAAATTGGTGTGGCGGTTGGAACGGTTGAAGAAATTGGTCTTCGTACGACAAAAATTAGTGCATATGGCGGGGAAGTACATATCATCCCGAACGGAAATATTACAGAGGTCGTAAACTACTCAATTAATAATTCACTGGCTATAGTGGATATTAGACTTGGATATGAAACGGATATCGCCAAAACAGAAAAACTGTTGGAAACGTATCTTGCAAACTTATCTGTTGGATATGAAGCACTGATATCACAGCCAACTATCGTAGGCGTACAAGATTTGGGAGCGTCTGAAATTGTCATGAGAATTACAGCAGAAACCCAGCCTGTTATGCAATACGCAATTGCAAGGCAATTACGCAAGGACTTGAAAACATTCCTGGATCAGAACGGTATTGAAATACCGTATCCGAAAATGGTTATGTATCAACCGAAAAATGAGGTGTGAATAAATGGCGGAAAAAGTTTTTGGGCTAAATGACATTGTTGAAATGAAAAAGCAGCATCCATGCGGAACGAACGCGTGGAAAATTATTCGGATGGGGGCGGATATCCGCATTAAGTGCGAGGGATGCGGTCACAGCGTAATGATTCCACGTAATGAATTTGCGAAGAAGATGAAAAAGCTGCTTGTAAAGGCTGAATCTTAAGCTGTTCAGATTCCAGGCGTTCCGCTAGCAGATGGACAACTAGGCCTGCTGTCCTTATAATGGAAGAGTTGCATATGGGATGTATGAGTAAAAGAATTAACATATAATGGAGGCTTCTTTAAGCGAAAGTACCGCTTAAAAAGCTAAATGAAAGGTTGTGGAACGAATGGCATTAACAGCTGGAATCGTCGGTCTACCAAACGTAGGTAAATCTACACTATTCAATGCGATTACAAAAGCGGGGGCAGAGGCGGCAAACTATCCGTTCTGTACAATTGATCCGAACGTTGGAATCGTTGAAGTACCTGATGAAAGACTAGATAAACTTACAGAATTAGTAACACCGAAAAAAACAGTACCGACTGCATTTGAGTTTACAGACATCGCAGGAATTGTTGAAGGAGCAAGCAAAGGTGAAGGGCTAGGGAATAAATTCCTTATGCACATCCGTGAAGTGGATGCAATCTGTCAGGTTGTCCGTTGCTTCGTAGACGAAAATATAACACATGTAGCTGGTAAAGTTGATCCAATCGATGATATCGAAATCATCAATCTTGAATTGATTCTTGCAGATATGGAAGCCGTTGAAAAACGATTGGCACGTGTTACCAAAATGGTGAAACAGAAAGATAAAGTGGCAATGGCAGAAGAGCCAATCTTGATTAGATTAAGAGAAGCATTTGAAAATGAAAAACCTGCTCGTTCTGTTGAGTTTACTGACGAGGAACTTATCCTTGCAAAAGGGATGAACCTTTTGACGATTAAACCGATGCTCTATGTAGCAAACGTTGCGGAAGATGAAGTTGCAGATGCAGACAATAATGAGAATGTTAAAGCTGTCCGCGCATTTGCGGAAAAAGATAGTGCACAAGTAATTGTTGTTTGTGCAAAAATCGAAGAAGAAATGGCTGAACTTGAAGATGATGAAAAAGCGATGTTCCTTGAAGAGTTGGGCATCAAGGAATCGGGCCTCGATCAACTTATCAAAGCATCTTATAAGCTTCTTGGCTTTGCAACATACTTCACAGCGGGCGTACAAGAAGTTCGTGCGTGGACATTCCGTAAAGGGATGAAAGCACCGCAATGTGCTGGAATCATTCACACTGACTTCGAACGCGGCTTCATCCGTGCTGAAACAGTAGCATATGATGACCTAGTTGCAACAGGTTCAATGGCTGCTGCAAAAGAGGCAGGAAAAGTTCGTCTTGAAGGAAAAGAATACATTGTTAAAGACGGCGACGTTATGCTGTTCCGTTTTAACGTTTAAGTACCTATAAATGCTACTTTGGAATGTTACATTCCAGTACGTCTGTTGCTTAGCCAAAAGTAACCAGAAAATAACTTGATCACACTGGGTGCTACGTGCAACGTTGTACTTGGATTGCTTTGGTTTGAACGACTACTCTATCATTATCGAGATGTCTGGATGTGTAGGGATGCGACTTGGTCGCATCCCTACACATTTTTTTTCGGTAATCGTATGGTGGTCCTTCTTCCGCCGCGCTCCAAATTCATAAGTATACGTAGTTCTGAAGCTTTTTGGGACGAAAGAATAGCTGGAGAAAAGCCGCCAAAGATGCAATTTTGGCGGCTGATGCTTTCTATATAGTTTTTTCTTTTTTTTATTAAAGAAGTATTACTCTCAAGTATGCATCACATAATTAGATGTATACTTTTTGTTGAAAGTAAGCAAGAAGCATATTATACAACGTGCAAGAGTGCCCGAAATTACATCTTCGGGCACTTACACTCACCATAGAATGACATCTACTCTTTTCTTCCAAAACAACTGCATTTTACACTAGGACACCTCAGTAAATCTGACATGAATAGTTCGCCGAAAGCGAGCCGAAAATAGTCCAGTGAAAATAGAGGATATCACCAGTATTTTATGTAAAAAAAGTGGCTAATCGACAGACCTAACATTCCAGAGTGGCATTTTTATTTTTCAATATAGTTCTCCAACTCAATCCTTTTGTCAGGCGAATAGACATAAAGTTTCGGTAATTCAGGATCATCTTTCACAACCCAATCGTCGGGCAGTTCTTTCAACTCCTTATACATAGCGAAGTCGCCAGCTGCCCCGCCTATCAATAAAGCAGACAAGCTGACTAGCAAACCACTTCCAATATAAAGACCGATAACGGCTGGAAGAATACCTGTCGTCCAAAAAGGGAGCAGTAGCGCTTTTCGTATAGCACGGTTTGTCATAAGTTGATCGGTTGTCGCATACGCGATGCCCATTTTTAGATTAACTCCAACAATCATCTTTTTCCATGGGACATCACCAAATACACTGAAGCCAAGCAGGTGAAATAGTTCATGCAGAATGATCAGCAGGATATAGCCTATAATGAAAAAAACAATTGTCCATAAGCTGAGTGAAAACGAAAAATCTCTTTCAATAACAATTTTAAGAAACCATAATAAAAGGAAAGCACTTGCGGTTAAAACTAGGCTGCTCTTAGCCACTTTTGGTAAATCAATCTCAATTATTTTGTCGGGTACAGGAAATTCATTCAATGAAAATCACCTCTATTCAAAAGTATACAAGAAAATAGTTGAAAGATGAATGGAACTGTGCTAATATGTACTGATGTGAGTAATATAATTACTTACTCCTTGCCCGCTGAAATCAGCAGGGCCCAAGTCCATAAGGAGGTGACTACAGATGAGAAAGTACGAAATTATGTACATTATCCGCCCAACAGTAGAAGATGAAGCGAAAAAAGCGTTGATTGAACGTTTTGACGAAGTTCTTCTTTCTAATGGTGCAGAAAACATCGAGTCGAAAGAGTGGGGCAAGCGCCGTCTTGCTTACGAAATCGACGATCTACGTGAAGGTTTCTATCAACTAATTAAGTTGAATGCAGAAACTAAAGCAATCGATGAATTTACACGTCTTGCGAACATCAACGAAGATATTCTTCGTCATATGACTGTCCGCATTGAAGATTAATCCATATATGAATAATGAACAGGTGAAACTTACAAAATGATGAGGGAGGTTGAATTCTAATGATTAACCGAGTTGTTTTAGTAGGGCGATTGACAAAAGATCCTGAACTCAAGTATACACAAACCGGTATTGCTGTTACACGTTTTACGTTAGCAGTAAACCGAGCTTTTCAAAGCGCTTCAGGCGAAAGAGAAGCTGATTTCATCAGTTGTGTTGCTTGGAGAAAACAGGCTGAAAACGTTGCAAACTTCTTGAAAAAGGGAAGTCTTGTCGGAGTAGATGGCCGTATTCAGACGGGCAGCTTTGAAGGACAAGATGGAAAGCGTGTTTATACTACAGAAGTTGTAGCAGACAGCACGCAATTTCTCGAACCGCGCAATGCATCTGGCGAAAATAGATCGGGAGCTGGCGGTGGGGCACCTTACCAAGGTTCTCAACAAAGCGAACAACCGAGCTATCAGAATCAGCAGTCAAACCAACAATACAAACAATCTAACCAGCAATCTCAACAGCCTAATCAGCAAAATTACACACGTACTGACGATGATCCATTCTCGACAGGCGGAGGTCCGATAGAAGTATCGGACGACGACCTGCCGTTCTAAGAATCTACCCGTCATTATGAATTAAGTAAGGAGGGGAACAACTATGGCACCACGTCGTGGAGGAAAGAGACGCCGTAAAGTTTGTTATTTCACATCAAACAACATTACTAAAATCGATTATAAAGATACAGATATGCTTAAGAAATTTATTTCTGAGCGTGGAAAAATCTTGCCTCGCCGGGTAACTGGTACAAGCGCGAAGTATCAGCGTAAACTGACACTTGCAATCAAACGCTCACGTATCATGGCACTTCTTCCATTTAGTTCGGAAGAAAGATAATTTTATTTAGATAGACCGCCTCGTCAGACCGACACAACCGGTATGGGGGCGGTCTTTTTATTCGGGTAAAAGAAGTACATATGTTCTTGGTTTGGTTTAAAAACAATAATCATGATACAATTGAAGCAACTATCCATAGTAATTGGAAGTTAGAAGTATGGATAGAATTAGTCGTCCAGCGAAAGACCGGAGGAATCTATATTATGCAAGACAATGCAAGGAAAATTACGTACGGAGCAATGATGATTGCGCTATTTGCAATCTTGCTTGCGGTATCGTTATATACGCCATTTCTCGGAAATGTCACTATGTTCTTTATTGCGTTACCGATTATTTTGTACAGATTGAAATACGACAGGAACTCGTCCCTTCTTACATTGGCGGCCGGTATCGTGTTGTCATTATTAATCGGAGGTATTCTACTCGTTCCAATCGCTTTCGTTCATGGAATTCTTGGATTCATTATCGGAGAAACCATTGTGAGGGGCAAATCAAAGTTATATATCTTCATGGCTTCTGGACTCACTCTACTTATCACGGGGATGGGCGTTTATGTTGGGGCTGTCCTTTTCTTCGGATTCAATATGATTGATGCATTAATGACGGTTATGGAGGAAACTAAAGAGCAGATGAAGTCGTTCATGGCTAACTATGGCGGGGTACCGGATGGCTATGATGAAGTCGTTACATCAACGTTTCAGATGTACGAGTACACAATTCCATCTATCTTCATCATAAGTATTTTCATGTTAGCTTTCATTCTTCTCACGCTAAACCTTGGAGTTGCCAAGCGACTGGGATTTGAAGTACCCAAGTTTCCACCATTCCGTGAAATGAAACTACCAATGATTGCGGTGATTTTGTACGGAGCAATTCTTCTTATTACGCTCTTTGCAGGTGTGAAGCCGGGCACTAATCTATATCTGATTACCGTCAACGCAACTACTGTTTTGAGATTCTTGTTTCTACTGCAAGGTGTTTCACTTATCCATTACTATGTAAATGAAATGAAGTTACCGAAAGTAGCGACAGTTGTGGCCACGATTTTTGCACTAATGCTGGCTCCGATAACGACGATGCTCGGGATACTTGATACGGGAGTGAATCTACGTGCCTGGCTTAGAAAAGACAAGTCAAAATAAGGGGATGGGACAATGACGTCATTTTTTAGAAAAAGAGCAATACGCTATCCGTTGACGGTATTGTCGATTCTGGGCGTGATGGCGGCAGTGCTCCTGCTCTTATTCCAGTTTTGGCCTGGACTTCTTTTCTCCGTCTTATTTATAGTTACAATGGGATTTACATGGAAAATGGAAGAACAGACTTATATCGAAACAGAGAAACATATCGAAACATTATCGTACAGGATGAAGAAAGTCGGAGAAGAAGCACTTCTTGAATTGCCGATTGGAATTATCCTTATTAATGAAAAAAATATTGTTGAGTGGGCTAACCCGTACGCAGCAAAAGTATTTGCACATCAGGAAACCCTTATCGGAGATGACTTGTTCGATCTATCTGGACAGTTTCATGCGATCTTAAAAAATGAAAAGATAGAAAATAATGTTTTGACGATTGGAGAACAATCGTATAAGGTTTTTTATAAAGCAGAAGAAAAACTTATTTATTTATTTGATATTACGGAGCAACTAGTGATGGAGACTCTTTATTATGCAGACCGTACAGTTCTCGGTATTATTCTTGTCGATAATTATGATGAAGTATCACAGGCAATGGACGATCAGACAAGAAGTCAGCTTAATTCATTGGTAACTTCACTTGTAAATAGCTGGGGAACAACAAATGGGATATTTGTAAAACGAATTGCGACTGATCGTTTCTTGGCTGTCTTTAACGAGGCAACATTGGCTGATTTGGAAAAAACAAAATTCTCGATTTTAGATGACATTCGTGAAACAACTGCTAAGCAGAGTACGGCACTGACACTAAGTATAGGTGTGGGTGTGGGATCTACTTCATTAATCGAATTGGGCGAACTGGCACAGTCGAGTTTAGATCTTGTACTGGGACGCGGCGGTGACCAAGTGGCCATCAAACGTTCTGACGGGAAGTTGAAATTTTATGGCGGTAAAACAAATCCCGTTGAAAAAAGGACCCGTGTTCGTGCAAGAGTCATCTCACATGCGTTGCGAGATCTTATTCAAGGCAGTGATAAAGTATTTATCATGGGTCACAAAATGCCTGACATGGACGCAATCGGTGCAGCAATTGGTGTTCGAAAAATGGCCCGCAAGAATAATATTGAGGGATATGTAGTCGTCAATTTCAATGAACTTGATGGAAGCGTCACACGGCTTATGGACGAAATTAGACGTGATACGGATCTGTTCAATCAATTCATCACGCCCGATGAGGCGCTTTCGATGATTACAGAGAAATCATTGATCATTGTTGTTGATACGCATAAACCGAGTATGGTCATTGATGAACGAGTTATCGATAAAGCAGAGAAGGTTGTCGTCATTGATCACCATCGACGTGGAGAAGAGTTTATCAAGAACACGATGCTTGTCTACATGGAACCATATGCGTCATCCACTGCGGAGCTCGTAACTGAATTAATTGAATACCAGCCTAAACAAGAAAAACTTACGATGCTTGAATCGACAGCCCTTCTAGCGGGTATTATCGTCGATACGAAAAGCTTCACACTCCGCACAGGGGCAAGGACGTTCGAAGCAGCATCGTATCTGCGAACCAATGGAGCAGATACAATACTCGTTCAGCGCCTGTTAAAAGAGGATATCGCTACTTATGTCCTGAGGTCTAAACTGATTGAAACTGTTGAATTGTCCGACGCGGGGATTGCCATTGCAAAAGGAGAGAACCAAGTCGTTTATGGTTCTGTTTTGATAGCTCAAACGGCTGATATTCTTCTTACAATGCAAGGCGTCGCAGCTTCATTCGTCATTGCATCCCGTGCAGATGGTAAAATAGGAATAAGCGCTCGTTCTCTCGGTGAATTGAATGTTCAACTCATCATGGAAGAACTTGGAGGCGGCGGCCATTTGACGAACGCAGCATGCCAGCTCGATGTTGAGTCTGTGGAAGCAGCAAAAGAAATGTTAACGGCTGTACTGAATACAAAGATGGAAAGGGGAAATTCATAATGAAAGTAATCTTATTGAAAGACGTAAAAAGTATTGGAGCAAAAGGTGATGTGAAAGAGGTATCTGTGGGGTACGCACAAAACTTCCTACTGAAAAATAAATTGGCGGTTGAAGCAACGCCAGGGAATATTAGCAGACTTGAAGGTCAAAAAAATCGGGTCGCTAAAGATGCAGCAGAAGAATTAGCAGAAGCAAAAGAGCTAAAAGAGCAAATTGATAAAATTACGGTAGAAATGAAAGCTAAATCTGGTGAAGGTGGAAGGCTATTTGGTTCAATTACAACAAAACAAATTGCTGAAGCATTAAATAAAACTGAAGGTATAAAAGTGGACCGTCGTAAAATGGAATTACCGGATGCAATCCGTGCACTTGGCTTCACGAATGTTCCAATCAGAATTCATCCAGACGTGACGGCAACACTTAAAGTACATGTAGTGGAAGAAGGATAAGGAGAGATTGGGTAGATGAATCAGATGATTGATCGCGTCCCACCACATAATAATGAAGCGGAGCAGTCGGTTATCGGGGCAATTTTCCTTGAACCACAAGCGCTCATTACAGCGGCAGAACTTCTTATGCCAGAAGATTTCTATAGGATGGCGCATGAGAAAATCTTCCAAACGATGATTATTCTAAGTGACAAAGGTCAGGCAATTGACGTTGTCACGGTCACGGAAGAACTATCTGCTAAAAAAGAACTGGAAGATGTCGGCGGTATTTCGTATTTGATGGAGATCGCCAACTCCGTTCCAACAGCAGCTAACATTGTGCATTATGCCCGTATCGTTGAAGAGAAAGCACTTTTACGGCGGCTTATCCGTGTGGCTACTTCAATCGTTGAAGACGGTTATGCGCGGGAGGACGAAGTAGAGGCACTTTTAGCTGAAGCGGAAAAGAAAATGATGGAAGTATCCAACCGGAAAAATGCTGGGGATTTTCGTCATATTAAAGACGTCCTCGTTGAAACGTATGACAGTATCGAACTTCTTCATACGCAAAAAGGTGATGTTACAGGTATTCCAACAGGTTTCCGGGATTTAGATAAAATCACAGCCGGTTTTCAGCGCAATGACTTAATCATTGTTGCCGCGCGTCCGTCTGTTGGTAAGACCGCATTCGCATTGAACGTGGCGCAAAATGTTGCGACTAAAACCGATGAAAACGTCGCAATCTTTAGTTTGGAGATGGGTGCGGAGCAGCTCGTTATGCGGATGCTTTGTGCGGAAGGTAATATTGATGCACAAGTGCTTCGTACAGGTGCTCTTGAAGCGGAAGACTGGCGTAAACTTACGATGGCAATGGGTAGCCTTTCAAATGCCGGTATTTTCATCGATGATTCGCCGGGTATCCGTGTCAATGACATTCGTTCTAAATGCCGTCGCTTGCAACAGGAGCACGGCTTGGGCATGATAATGATTGACTATATGCAACTGATTGCAGGAAGCGGCACTAAGCCCGGTGAAAACCGGCAGCAGGAAGTTTCAGAAATCTCCCGTTCGTTGAAATCACTTGCGAGGGAATTGAAAGTACCGGTTATTGCACTGTCTCAGCTGTCACGTGGTGTTGAGCAACGCGTGGATAAGCGCCCGATGATGTCCGATCTCCGGGAATCAGGGAGTATTGAGCAAGATGCGGATATCGTTTCATTCCTATACCGTGAGGACTATTATGATAAAGAAACAGAAAATCAGAATATGATTGAAATTATCATAGCCAAACAACGGAATGGTCCAACAGGTACAGTAACCCTTGCTTTTGCAAAGGAATACAACAAATTTGTCAATATTGACTGGAGTCAGCACGAATCTCCGGATTATTGATAAACACAAACATTATTTCGGGTCTTTGGAAATAACACCATCAAATAGAGAAAGACGTCTTGTGATACCGAGATTTCCCGGTAGACAAGACGTCTTTCTTTTTTATCGAAAAATACCTGAAAGTGACGTAGCAAAGTCGAAACAATGAAAAATAAATTGTCGAATAGAACGCTAAATGTATAAATAGCAAGGTAATAGTCGAGTAATGTGATAGAAAAGAAAGTTGAGAGAACCCTCTATCATTACAAAATTAATAGTTAATAAATGGATGCTATTCTACATTCTCATTACAAAGTCCTATAATACTACAAGAATGGTACCGGATATGTTAAATTAGAGAGGCGTGAAAATTTGCATACTGTAAATGATCTATATCAGTCTTCTGATTGAAATATGGAGGGAGTTTCATATATGTTTTTCAAAAGTAATAAACAGGACGAAACAAAAAAGGCATTACCAAAATTTATTCGTCCTTTCAAAAAGACTCAAAAGATCCTCGTTATGACAATGATCTTAGCGGGACTTGGGGTAAATTCAGGTTTTGCGAATGAAGAGGAGAGTAAGGACCTCTCGACCATATTCCATATCTATTCAAAAGGGGAATATGTGGGTGTTATAGCTGATCAAGAAAAGCTGGAAGAATTGAAAGAAGAAGAGCTGAAAAAAGCAGCCTCTGAATTTAAGAATCTTCCGCTTACAATAGGAACAGATTTATCGGTGATTCCAGAGCGGGTATTTACAGCAGAAACAGACGATGACATTGTCCTAGAAAAACTTCATGGAATGCTGTCCGTGGAAGCGGAAGCAATCGGCGTTTTAATTGACGAAGAACTGGCATTCTACGTTAATGATATGGCCACGTATAATGAAGTGATTCGCGAGTTGAAATTACAATCTGTTTCTGAGAAGAAGCTTAATGAATTCGAAGCCCGCAAAGCTTCTTCTGAACCAATACCCCCTTTGAAAGAAGATGAAACGCGTATCGTAAACATCTTAATTAGCGGTGAGATGCAGGCGGTACCGGGGAATGTATCTCCAAAAGAGGTAAGAAGTACAGAAGAAGCCATGGTTCTCCTTAATAAAGGGACACTTGAGGAGAAGAAGTATGTAGTAAGTTCAGGTGATGTCCTTGGATCAATTGCTGCCGCTCACAATATGGCAACGGCTAAATTGGTAGAAATAAATCCAGGATTTACAGTAGATAAGGTTCTTAGATTAGGCGACGAGCTCAATGTTACGGCTATTGAACCGTACGTAGAAGTGGAAGTTCATTATGAAACGAAAACAAAAGAAGCTATTAAATATGCAACTTTAACTGAAGAAGACAGTTCCTTATTTAAAGGCGAAAAGAAAGTAACAAAGAAAGGTTCTGACGGGGAAAAAATTGTTACAGAACTTATTCGTAAACGAAATGGTCAAACGATAGGCAGGTCTGTTTCTGAGGAAAATATTATTGCTGAAGCAGTAGACAAAGTGACGGTTGTCGGAACGAAAGTGATTCCTTCAAGAGGATCAGGTACATTCATTTGGCCTGCATCTGGAGGATATGTTTCTAGTCAAATGGGTACTCGCTGGGGTAGGACGCATCAAGGTATTGATATCGCACGTCCATCCTCGTATGGAATTGTAGCAGCAGATAATGGAGTTGTTACAACTACAGGATCGCACAGCACATATGGAAATCGGGTTGTCATCACACATAACAATGGATATGAAACCTTGTATGCCCATCTCTCTTCAATTGAGGTTAGTGAGGGACAAACTGTATCACAGGGAACAAAAATTGGTGTAATGGGGTCGACAGGTCGTTCAACGGGTGTCCATCTTCATTTTGAAGTATTCAAGAACGGTTCCAATATTAACCCCATGAGCGTGTTAAGATAATTAGATAACCAAAGACGATACACATGTTGTATCGTCTTTTTTTAACGTTTAGACTCCGGCGACTCGAGGGATAGAACTATATTCCTCCTACTTTTCGGATCTACCAAGGCGCTTACTTTTTTTGAATGTTCCATTCGACAATATTCGGGGTTTATTGCCCGGGAAATAGTGAGAGTGCTAGGAGAAGATGGCGACTTTGATGCGACAGTAGAAACGTGCGAAGCGTCGCGAAGAATGATAGAGTAAAAGGACACTGATAGAGGCGCCAACAGGGCGAGATGGGGGAAGATAAAATGCAAAACAAAGTAATTTTAATTGTTGATGATGAAAAACCAATTGCTGATATACTTGAATTTAATCTAAAAAAAGAAGGTTTCACTGTTTTTTGTGCATACGATGGAGATGAGGCGCTTGAAAAGGTAGAAGAAGTTAAGCCTGATCTAGTACTTCTTGATATTATGCTACCGAAGCGGGATGGTATGGAAGTATGCCGAGAAATCCGAAAAAAATATGACTTCCCGATTATTATGTTAACAGCGAAAGACTCGGAAATTGATAAAGTACTTGGTTTGGAACTTGGAGCAGATGATTACGTCACCAAACCATTTGGAACACGTGAGCTCATTGCTCGTGTGAAAGCAAATTTACGCAGGCATATGAAATCTGTTGAGGAAGAGCAAGAAGGGGCTACAAATGACATTACAGTCGGCAACCTGATTATTCAGCCAGATGCTTACCTTGTTCTAAAAAGAGATGAAAAAATTGAACTGACACATCGGGAGTTTGAACTTCTTCACTATCTTTCGAAGCATATTGGACAAGTTATGACGCGTGAGCACCTCTTACAAACAGTATGGGGTTATGATTACTTTGGAGATGTGAGAACTGTAGATGTAACAATCCGTCGTTTGCGAGAAAAGATTGAAGATGCACCAAGTAATCCAACGTGGATTGTGACAAGACGTGGCGTTGGCTATTACTTACGTGACCCAGAACAGGAGTAACTATCATGCAAAAAGTTGGTTTTTTCCGATCTATCCACGTTAAATTTGTCTTAATCTATGTGATGCTGATTTTAATTGCAATGGAAATAATCGGGCTGTACTTTGCACGCGAGCTCGAACAGAACATGAAATCTAACTTCACAACATCGATTGATGATAGGATGAGTTTGGTCGAATTCAGTGTGCGTGAAGAAATGATGAAAAAACGAGCTGCGGACGACCCGATGACACTTGAGAAGAGTCTTCAGGCCGTCCTTTCGAGTTTTAAATCGGAAGATATCAATGAAGTACGGGTTATTAATGCGGGGAATATTATTCTTGCAACATCAGCCTTAAATAATATATCTATGGTTGGACAACGTTCGGCGGACGACATTGTGAGGAAGTCAAATGCGTCGAAAACTCCATATGACATTATTAATCTTGACCGGAAAACAGGCAATCGAATTTTGGTTCGTGCAACGCCTATTGTTGTTGGAGATGAAGTGAAAGGCATACTTTATCTTGAGGCAAACATTGAAAAGGTGTTTAAACAAATCGATGAAGTAAATCGTATTTTAGCCGGCGGGGTAGCTGTTTCGTTGTCTATTACAATCATTCTTGGTATTTTAATCGCACAGACGATGACAAGACCAATATCTGATATGAGGCGCCAGGCTCAAGCGATGGCGAAAGGGAATTTCTCGCGAAAAGTTCGCGTATATGGAAATGACGAAATGGGCCAACTTGCAATAGCCTTCAATCATTTAACGAACCAATTACAAGAGTCTCAGTCATCGACTGAAAGTGAACGGCGGAAACTGGCTTCCGTATTAGAGAATATGACTGATGGCGTCATTGCAACTGATCGAAAAGGTCGCGTCAGCCTTATTAATGACTCCGCACTTCTTATGCTAAGACTAACACGGGATTTGGTCTTGAACCGACCGATATCTAGCATCCTTGGATTTGAGCAGGAGTATGCATTTGAGGATTTAATCCAAGTAAAGGAATCCATTGCACTGGATTTCAGTACGGAAGATCAGCCTTATATTTTACGAGCGAATTTTTCCGTTACACAAAGAGAAACTGGTTTTGTGAATGGTCTTATTGTTGTCTTACACGATAATACAGAACAAGAGAAAATCGATATGGAAAGACGTGAGTTTGTTTCAAATGTATCGCATGAATTGCGTACGCCACTTACAACAATGCGCAGTTATTTGGAGGCGCTTGCTGACGGGGCGTGGAAGAATGAGGAGATTGCACCATCCTTCCTTCACGTAACACAGACTGAAACTGAGCGGATGATTCGGCTTGTTAACGATTTGTTGAAGCTATCACGCATGGACAGCAGGGACTATGACTTGAATAAAGAATGGGTTGAATTCAATTATTTTTTCAAATCAATCATTGGTCGCTTTGAATTTTCGAAGTCTCAAGAAGTCCAGTTTATACGCCTTCTCTCTTCCTCCGAACTGTTTGTTGAAATCGATACGGATAAGATGACCCAGGTGCTCGATAATATAATTTCAAATGCGTTAAAATACTCACCAGACGGCGGAGATATCCGTTTTGGCATTACAATGTCCGGAGACTTTATTAAAGTAATGATTTCGGATGATGGTATGGGAATACCACAGGCAAACGTTAAACGTATTTTTGACAGATTCTATCGAGCAGATCGAGCAAGATCCCGTGCGATGGGCGGTACAGGACTAGGTCTTGCAATTGCCCGTGAAATGATTTTGGCGCACGGAGGAGAAATATGGGCAGAAAGCGAAGAAGGAAAAGGAACGACAATATTCTTTACGTTGCCGTTTGAACTTCAGGAGGACGGTGAGTGGGGTTGAAATATGTTGAAACTGTCAAATCGATTGTACTTATCCTACTTGTCGCTCTCAGTATCATACTAACATTTTCTATTTGGACGTACTCACCGCGTTATGAAACCATTGAGCAGTTCCCGCCCGTAGATATTTCTATAGGCGATAAAAAGAGAATTGATGAAATTATAAAACCATATAAAATGGTCTTTAATTTTGACGATGCTTTGAAAGGAACAACTGATTCAGATAAAATCGATCGTATTATGGAAGAGATAACGGACTGGAAAATAACAGAAATCACCACAGTGGAAGAAAACTTTACTTCAGAGGATATAAGTACTTTGCTACGGAAGCCTAACCGGTTTACAGTGTTCTTTCAAAGTGAAATTCCTTTGTCTGTCTATGACAGCGTTTTGAAAATTGAAGCACCGACGCCCGAGATTTCATTTAACCAGATTGTGGTTGAATGGAAGCCGGACAATACTGCGATGACTGTCTACTTCGTGAGCAAAGAAAACAAGAAGCTTTATAGCGCAAAAGTGAAGGCAGAGGATTATCAAAGTCTCGATAATTCAATATTAACAGTCGGGCGAGAACTTCAAGAATACAGAGAAGTAAACCCTGATAGTTCTTCCTATCTCGTAGTCTCAGTAGAGCCCGTGGAAACGATTAAGTACACTTTTCTGGAGGATGAAGTCTCCATTAATAAATTCCGTGATGCATTGTTCAGTGATGTAAATGCAGTACGGAACAGCCAAGTGGGAATTCATGTTGAAGAACTTGCTGACGATCATGCAATGATGAATGTTTATACGGAGAAGAAAACACTGAACTATGTTTCACCAAGTGCAGAAAGTCAAGAACTTGCAATACCCTCAGAGTTACTGATAAATACAGTCAACTTTGTTAATGAACACGGCGGATGGACAGACGAATTTAGATTTACGTACATGGATGCCGAGACCCGATCAGTAAGATTCCGGTTATATCTGCACGGATTACCTGTCTATACAGATTCCAGTTCTTCTGCTGAAATTCTGCCGAAGTGGGGAAAAAATCGGATATATAGTTATGCAAGACCGTACTATAGACTCAATTCTTCAAATCCAGCAAAATCAGAAATTGAACTTCTTCCACCAGGCATTGATATTGCCGAAAGTCTTAGAGAATCGGATAAGTTGGATATTGGTGCTGTCGAGGAAATTACTCCGGGTTACTTTATGAAATATAAGCCAGGACTTTTCATCATGGAGCCGGCCTGGTTTTACTTGATTAATGGTAATTGGAACCGCTTTTCACCTGAAATTTTAGGAGGTGAACTGATTGGATTGGAATAAGTCGAAAACGATATTTATTATCGTATTTTCAATCGTGAACGTTTTTCTTTACTTACTTTATGTGGACAAGGTTACAGATGCCCAAAATGTTCAGGTGATGGGGAAAACACCAATCGAGGAATTGCTGAAGATGGACAACGTTACGTATGATCAACTACCGCCCTATAAAAACGATCCGTCTTATGTGTCCGCAAAGTCTATGATATTTATAGATGAACAGATAAACAAACTTGAAAATCAAAAAGTCGAAATCTCAGACGAAACATTTCTTCAATCAAAATTGGACGATCCTGTCAGTGTGATGAATACGAAAGGCGATTTTGATTTTACGGAGATTCTCGCTAAGTATGTATTAAACGGTGCTGAGTACGAACTTTGGGACGTAGATGAAGAGGCGCAGGAAGCATTGCTTTTTCAGAAAGTGATGGACAATCCCATTTATTTCAGTAGTAATGCGAAGCTGGTATTGCATTGGAATGACAAGGGGGAAGTTACAAACTATGAGCAAAGTATGCTGCATGAATTCGGTACCTTTAATCGTAAAAAAGATCTTCTTTCCCCTATAGAGGCAATCGGTAATTTGTATTCAAACGGGCACTTGAAACAAGATTCCAAGGTAAAGTCTATGAAGCTCGGTTATTCGACACATGTTCAAGTATCGGAAACCCAAGTGTTTGCTCCGACATGGCATGTACGTGTAGAATTGAAGGATGGGGTAAAAGAAGATTACTTCATCAATGCAATTGAAGGTATGATTATAGAATTCCAGCAAGAACCGTTGGAAGAAGAGAATGAATAAGGGGTTTTTGCAATGCGTTTTAGTGTCCTCGCAAGCGGCAGTAGCGGCAATGCGGTATTTATAGAGAGTGATGAACATACCTTTCTCGTGGATGCGGGATTTAGTGCGAAGAAGATGGACAGTTTAATGGCTGGCATTGATCGTTCTATGAAAAAAGTTGACGGTATCTTTGTAACGCACGAGCATAGTGACCATATAAAAGGGATTGGTGTTGTCGCACGGAAATATGGCACACCAATTTATGCGAATGAAAAAACATGGCAGGCGATGGACGGTCTTGTTGGCAATATTCCGCTCGAGCAGCGCTTTCAATTTGATATGGAAACGGTAAAATCATTTGGTTCACTCGATGTTCAGTCATTTGCTGTCTCGCATGATGCAGCTGATCCGATGTTTTATGTTTTCCATGAGAATGGCCGAAAATTGGCGGTCATTACAGATACAGGTTATGTGAGTGATAGGATGAAAGGGTTCATCCGCGGTGCAGATGCTTTTGTCTTTGAAAGCAATCATGATGTTAGTATGCTGCAGGTAGGACGCTATCCTTGGTCCGTCAAACGACGAATTCTGAGTGATGTTGGACATGTATCTAACGAAGATGCTGCGGTTGCAATGAGTGAAGTTGTCGATCAAAAAGATACGAGAATCTATCTATCACATTTAAGTAAAGATAATAATATGAAAGATCTTGCAAGGATGAGTGTTACACAGACGCTGGAAACATGCGGTATCAGGACAGGTGAATTTGTTCATCTCTATGATACAGATGCAGATCAGCCGACTGAACTTGTCACAGTATAGAGTAATGTCTCTAGCCTTACCTTCAGGGGATTGTATAAAAACCTTGCTAAGGTAAGGTTTTTTATTTTGAAACGGTTGAAATAGGGTAATGTTAACTACAATGACATCATCATTAGAGAGGGAGAGGCGTATGGACGAACTAAATCAGAATCAGGCGAATGGAGAGCCGCAACCTTCTGCTCCTATGCCGGAAAGTACAGCGCGACATAGTCAAAAGCCGCCAAAAAGAAGAGGCGGATTCATATCCGGCTTCATTGGAGTTGTAATCGGTGCATTACTTGTATGGTTCATCATGCAAGGCGAAAGTAGTACAAAGGAACAGTCGCTGGTTAATGGCTCGGAGCAGAAGGTCGATGCTATGCAAACAGAACGCATATCTCTTGATGTAAATAACGACGTTACTGATATTGTCGAGAAAGTGGCGGATTCAGTCGTTGGCGTAACGAATTTGAAGACAATTAGTGATCCTTGGTCGCCTGTAGAAACGACAAGGGAAACAGGTTCAGGTTCGGGTGTCATTTATAAAAAACAAGGGGACAAAGCATATATCGTAACGAATCATCACGTTATAGAAGGTGCACAAGAACTTGAAATTACTTTCGATGATGGTTCGAAGACAGACGGAAAAATCGTTGGTAGCGATATGTGGACTGACTTAGCTGTCATTGAAATTGACGCTAAACTTGTTAAAACAGTTATTGATTTTGGGGATTCAGATGCTTTGAAACGCGGTGAAACGGTCATTGCAATTGGTAATCCGCTCGGTCTCGGTTTTTCAGGTTCGGTAACCGTTGGCGTTGTATCCGGAAAAGATCGTTCGATTCCAATTGATTTTGATGAAAATGGCACAGTAGATTGGTTTGCAGATGCCTTACAAACCGATGCCGCCATTAATCCTGGTAACTCGGGAGGCGCGTTAATTAACCTTGCTGGCCAGCTTATTGGCATCAATTCCATGAAAGTATCGGAGGCAACGGTTGAAGGAATCGGACTTGCGATCCCCATCAATCTTGCAATGCCGATTATCGATCAACTTGAAGAACATGGTGAAGTAAACCGTCCGACAATGGGGGTTACATTACTCGATCTTCGAAGTATACCAGCTCAACAACAACGGGAAATGCTAAAGTTACCGGTGGATGTAACAGACGGGGTTGTCATCAATGAAGTAATGAGCAATTCTCCTGCCCAACTTGCTGGTGTAAAGCAGTATGATGTCATCGTTGAAATGGATGGCGAAAAAATTGAGGACATGGTCACCTTGCGTAAACATCTGTATAATTCGAAAGAAGTAGGCGACACAATGCAAATGAAAGTGTATCGCGATGGTCAATTGCTTGAAATTGAAATGGTGTTAAAAGACGGTAACTCATTCTAGTAATAAAAATTATACACAGATTACCATGAAAAACTTATCCACAACGGGTATAATAGCTAACAGCTAGCTATTATACCCGTTTTTTTATTGTATTCGCTGTTTGTGGATAAATCTAAATATTTGTGAATAACTTTGTGTGAAATAAAAAAGCTGAAAGTTGGGATAGAAATGAATACTTATAGCTGTGAAACTCATATAAACCATGCTTTAGACGTTTTTGTAGCGGAGCAAGGAAAGTTTCCAATCATGGAAGTTGTATCGGAGGAAGAAAAGTTATCCACAAAGTGCAACTACTGTGAAGAGCCTTCGATATATGTTGTGGCGAACAAATAGTCGGACACAAGATGTAGATAAGTGTTGTGGATATGTGCATAAGTTTTGTTTGTAATAAATAAAAAAGGGTGGATAACTTGTGAATATAACGATTGTGACAGTAGGTAAATTAAAAGAGAAGTATTTAAAAATGGGCATTGAGGAATTCTCAAAACGATTAGGCGCGTATGCAAAAGTTAATATAGTCGAAGTAGCGGATGAGAAAGCACCTGAATCATTAAGCGACGCCGATATGGAAATTGTGAAGAAAAAAGAAGCGGAGCGAATTCTGGCGAAATTTGGGTCGGATACGTATGTGATTGCACTTGCGATTGAAGGTAAGATGAAGACGTCAGAAGAGCTAGCGGCGGATTTAGAGTCGTTGATGACGTACGGACGTAGTAAGGTGGCATTTGTTATTGGTGGATCACTAGGACTGCATGACAGTGTGATAAAACGCGCGGATGAATTACTGTCCTTTTCGAAAATGACGTTTCCACATCAGATGATGAAGCTGATATTGTTGGAGCAGGTATATAGGGCTTTCAGGATAATGAAGAATGAACCGTATCATAAGTAAAAGAGATTTTTAATATGAAATGAGAGATAAAAAATAACGTAACGTATAGATACTGATTTTTAACTGAAATTTATAATGCCTATGATTGGGGACCGTGTGAATGTTAAGTGAACAGACGAGATATTCTAGGCTTGCGAACATAACCAAAATAATAAATACAAAGTTAGAACTACGCGAAGTATTACAGCGGGTAACAATGGCAATATCCGAAGAGGTTGTTCAATGTAACTCTGTTGGTATTTATTTACCCCAGAAGGATGGAACATTCAGAGGGTTTGCAGGAAAACCAGAAGTTATAAATGGTATAACGCTTGATACGCAGGTAATAGATGTTGAAATAGACTTACTAGCCAAAGAAGTTATTGAAACTCAAAAAACCATCTACATCCCTGATACCTCAAAGGATAATCGACCGGATCCGAGATCAGTTGAAGCCTTCCAAATTAAATCCTTATTAGCTCTGCCTATTGCATTTGGGCACGAGTTGTTTGGTCTGGTTTTTTTATTTGATTATGGAACACCAATGAACTTAACAGAGTCAGAAATTCAAAGTGTTGAAGCTTATGTGAATATGGCTGCAGTCGCAATTCAAAACGCAAATAATTTAAAACAAAAAGAAAGCCTTATTGCTGAAAAGCAATTATTACTTAATGTTACACGTGACTTATCGATGTGTTCTTCTGTAGAAGAATGTCTCGATAAATGTTTTTATTACTTAGGAAAAGTTTTAGATAGCAAAAGTATTGCTGCATATCTTCTAGATCCGTTAGAAAATACAGCAATTAGATTAACGAAGTTAAGTAAAGACTGTGAGTGGACACAGGCAGATTGGATTGAGAACCTTAAAAGCATAAGAATGAATCAAAGCTTTGAAACCCTGATGCAAAAGGTTATTAAAACAAAAAGTGTAATTTCCGGCCCGAATGAAGAAAGTAAGTATCTATTTATGATTCCGTTGGTTTCAATGGGAGAAGTATTAGGGGTAATAGCAGTTGTTAATGTAGAAGGGAAAGCTAATAATTACGATAAATCTCAAATTCAACTAGCAAAATCTATAGTTGACGCCACAGCCCCTACGTTTTCAAACTTGTTATATATGGACCAACTTGAAAACATGGTGGAAGAGCGAACAAGCGAATTAGCTACTGCTAATGAAAAAGTCACGAGTGTTATTGAAAGTATTACAGATGGATTCTTTGCATTGAATAAAGAATGGGAATTTATCTACTTAAATAAACATCAATATATACCACAAAAGAAAACAGCAGAAGATGTATTAGGTAAGAATATTTGGAATGTCTTCCCGAAGAGTGTGGATACAGTCATGTATAAAGAATTTCATCGTGCAATGTCAGAGCGAGTATCAGTACATTTCGAATATCTCTCAACCTCTGATGATTATTGGTACGAAGTAGTCGCTTATCCGTATGACGAGGGGATCTGCTGTCTTTTAAAAAATATAACGGAAAAAAAGAAATATGAGCAAGAATTGAAAAGGTTATCAAATTTAGACTTAATAGGGCAAATGGCGGCAGGTATTAGTCATGAGATTAGAAATCCAATGACAACAGTACGAGGGTTTTTACAGTTATTAAAAAAAGAAGGCGAATTTGAAAAACATAATGGTTACTTTAATTTAATGATTGAAGAACTTGACCGGGCAAATTCTATTATTACTGAATTTCTTTCAATAGGTAATACAAGGACATCTGATTTAGAGATGTTAGATTTAAATTCAATTATTCGTGATATTACTCCTTTGATAAAAATCGATACATGTAATCAAAATAAACTTATTCAATTCGATATTAAAGACATCCCAGAACTACTTTTAAATCCTAATGAGATCCGACAATTAATAATAAACCTATATCGTAATGGCCTTGAAGCAATGAGCACAGGGAAAGTTCTATCCATCAGCACCTACAAGGAAGATGGAAATTGTGTAGTTCTTGCAATACGGGATCAAGGAGAAGGTATCAGTCCTCAGACAGTAGAGAAATTGGGTACTCCATTCTACACAACTAAGGATAATGGTACTGGATTGGGTTTAGGTATATGTTATGCCATTGTTGCCCGTCATAACGCAAAAATTGAAATTCAAACAGGATCTGAAGGAACTACTTTTTTTGTTAAATTTGACACCTACATAGGACTCCGTTGAATTCGCTATGGTGTTAGGAGATGCCTTCACTCAGATTATAGAGGTATTCATTTGTTCAAGATTAAATTAAAGTTAATCATAAAAAACTACTTTAGATTTGTCGTGGAAGTAAAATTTGAAGTGTCGATCCAATGGTAACGGCACACAAGAGCTTTACCCTTTGCAAGAAGCTAGGGTAAAGCCGTGGATTTTTGAGTGTTCCTATAGACGTTCGGCTTTACTATCTTTTAAATCGACTATAACTACTATATAATAGAAGTTATTCCGATCCATGAATAATTGTAAAAATTGAGACAGAAAAGATATGTGTCTAGGTCACTCCTTAGCTTGCTATAACGCCTAAGCAGGAGCGCCTACATCCTTTCTGCGAATACTAGGGTATAAAGGATGGTAAAAATGAGTAACCAAAAAACTAAAACAGACGTTATCTTAATTGGTGCCGGAGTTATGAGTGCGACTTTGGGGACAATGCTAAAAGAATTAGTACCAGAATGGAATATTAAAGTGTTTGAGAAGCTCGCAAATGCGGGGGAGGAAAGCTCTAACGAATGGAATAATGCAGGAACTGGCCATGCGGCACTGTGTGAGCTTAACTACACCAGTGAAAAACCAGACGGATCTGTAGATATTAGCAAAGCTATAAAAATCAATGAACAGTTTCAGCTTTCAATGCAGTTTTGGTCATATCTTGTAAACAATAAGCTGATCAACAATCCGCAGGACTTTATCATGTCATTGCCTCATATGAGCATGGTACAAGGGGAACAAAATGTAGCATTTTTAAAGAAACGTTTTGAAGCGATGTCAAATAACCCGTTGTTCAAAGGGATGGAATTTTCCGCTGACCCAGAAAAATTGATGGAATGGATTCCGCTAATTATGCAAGGCCGCCCATCAAATGATGCCATAGCAGCAACAAAAATCGACACTGGAACGGACGTCAACTTCGGTGCTTTAACGCGCATGTTGTTTGACCACTTACAGAATAAAAATGTCGATATCAATTACAAACATAGTGTTGATGCTATTAAGCGAACAAATGATGGCGCATGGGAATTGAAAGTGAAGAATGTCGATAGCGGTAGCATCGAACGCCATACTGCAAAATTTGTCTTTATCGGAGGCGGCGGAGGAAGTCTGCATCTACTACAAAAAACCGGTATTCCTGAAGGAAAACATATTGGTGGATTCCCAGTAAGCGGAATCTTCATGGTATGTAATAATCCGGATGTTGTGGCGCAGCATCACGCAAAAGTATATGGAAAAGCGCAGGTTGGCGCTCCACCAATGTCTGTTCCGCATCTGGACACAAGATTTATCGACAATAAAAAGTCATTGCTATTTGGACCATTTGCCGGCTTTTCACCAAAGTTCTTAAAGACGGGTTCAATGTTAGATTTAATAACTTCTGTCAAACCAAATAATGTGTTGACGATGTTAGCCGCAGGCGCAAAAGAAATGTCATTGACAAAGTACCTCATCCAGCAACTTATGTTATCGAAAGAACAGCGTATGAAAGAGTTACAAGAGTTTATCCCGAATGCCAAAATTGAAGAATGGGATTTTGTAGTAGCGGGCCAACGTGTACAAGTTATCAAAGATACTGAGGCGGGCGGTAAAGGAACACTTCAATTTGGTACGGAAGTTATCACTGCTGCAGATGGATCGATTGCAGCTTTGCTAGGCGCTTCTCCGGGTGCTTCTACTGCCGTACACGTTATGTTTGATGTCATTAAAAAATGCTTCCCGCAATATATCGAAGAATGGGAACCAAAATTGAAAGAAATGGTTCCCTCGTATGGCATGTCGCTAATGGAAAATCCAGAGCTTTTGCACGAAATGCATACTTCAACAGCGCAGGCGCTTGGTCTAAGCGAAAACTTGTCGGACCAAAGCTAATTCTTTGGATATAGAAACAATCGAGATGAACTATAATATAGAACCTTTGATCTGTCTTTGGATTGAAGGTTCTTTTTTCAAGACCCTTTAGCTAGATGGTCACGGAGACCTTTGTCGTAAGTACACAAAACAAACTACTCATAGGGAGTGAACAATATGATTACAAAAATCGGTCAAATTATGTTATATGTCAATAACCAAGATGAGACAGTGAAGTTTTGGACGGAAAAAGCAGGATTTAGCGTCATTTCAGAAGAAGATAATGGCCAAGGAATGAGGTGGATTGAAATCGCTCCAACAAAGGATGCGGAAACAACTATCATACTTCACAATAAGGAACTCATTGCTAAAATGCAGCCGGAATTAAATCTTCAAACACCTTCATTACTGCTTTTCTCAGAGAATCTTGATGAATTATACAGAGACTTTAAGGATAAACAGATCACAGTTGGAGACATGGTAACGATGCCTTCTGGCAGAGTATTTAATTTTGCGGATAATGAAGGAAATTACTTTGCGGTTTTGGAAAGAAAGTGAGCTTCTGACTAATGAAAAAATAAGTGCAAAAACGACTTAGAACATACTTCTTAGTCGTTTTTGTATTTGTTTAAACCTTGAGAGAATTATGTGGTGTCTCCTACTTGATAAAGTACCGGTTTATTTTTGATAACTCTCCATTAAGTCTTCTATACGCTGTTTTACTTCAGGCCAATCCTCTTCTATTACGCTATACATAACCGTATGTCGCACCGTTCCATTAGGTCTAATCATATGATTACGTAAAACCCCTTCTTTTTTAGCACCAATCCGTTCAATAGCTTTTTGAGATTGGCTATTTTCATGACCTGTTTTAAGTTGTACTCGTTGAAACTGTAGTTGATTAAAGCAGTAAAATAGTAGCAAGTATTTACACTCTGTATTGATGTTTGTGCGCCAAAATGACGGATGCAGCCAAGTATGACCGATTTCTAACCGTCTATGTGCAGTGGAAATATCGAAAAATCGCGTAGAGCCAATTATTTCATTTGTTGCTCGAAGCACAATGACAAAAGGGTATTCCGTTCCTGTTTCCCGATTAACTAATGCCTGTTCAATATAGGTCTGTACGTCTTCTTTCGTTTTTAATGTATCCAACATATGCGTCCAAATACGCTCGTCTTGGCAATGTGCATATATGCCATCTACATCATTTTTGGTCATTGGTCTTAAAACAACAGCATCTCCGTATAATTGAATAGTTTCCATGAACCATCACTCCTTTATTTCATTACACCTTAACTTTGATATGATTAGAAGTACCAAATAGTATAAAAGCAACCATACCAGAGGAGAGATTTTTATGGAGTTGTCATTCAATGGAGATGCCCCGTATTATCTTCAAATATATAGGCAAATTCGAGAAAAAATCATACAGCATCATCTTCTCCTACATACGAAGTTACCTTCAAAACGGCAACTTGCAAGGGATTTAGGTGTTAGTGTGCATACAATTCAGGAAGCATATGCTCAACTAATAGCTGAAGGCTATATCGAAAGTAAAGAGCGATCTGGTTACTTTGTTGCTGCTTATGATTATGAGCGCCTTGTTTCGAAACATCAGCAACTATATAGTTCACCCCCCGAAATTGCTGAAATCGACATCGACTTTCACTCAGGCCATGTAGCGAAGGATGTTTTTCCTTTTAAGACTTGGAAAAAGCTATTGAGTCGACATATAGGAGATGCCTCATTTACCATGAGTCCTTGGCAAGGTGAATGGCGCCTACGCCAAGAAATTGCTGCCTATGTTCAACAATCCCGTGGTGTATCATGCGTGCCGAATCAAGTCTTCGTTTGTAGTGGTACACAGACACAATTGCATATGATTTGTCAGTTTTTCTATGAAGCAGCGTCTGTTGCTATTGAAGACCCGGGATTTATTCGAGCTAAAGCGGTTTTTGAACAACAGCGAATACCTTATGAAGCGATTCCTGTAGATGAATTAGGAGTGACTGTTCCGAGTAAATCACATCAGTTTCTCTACACAACGCCAGCACATCAATTTCCACTGGGGATGATTTTACCGATACAACGAAGAATTGAGTTAATTAATTGGGCCCATCAAAACAATGCTTACATCATTGAGGATGATTATGACGGCGAATTTCGCTATAAAGGAAAGCCTATACCCTCACTTGCTGAGCTTGATGAAATGAAGAGAGTCATTTATTTTGGTACATTTTCAAAGACACTTATTCCATCTCTTCGTATGAGTTACTTTGTTTTGCCTATCAAGCTTGTTGAGCCATTTGAGCAGAAGTTTGCTCTTCAAAAATCAACGGTTTCTCGAATGGAACAACTTACCCTTGCTGACTTTATGAGGGAAGATTATTGGAGACGACATCTCGATAAAATGCGGACGATTTATCGACAAAAACAGAGGACGATTTTAAAGGCAATTCATCACTATTTATCGCCCGAATATGAAGTTATCGGGGAGAGCTCTGGTCTGCATATCGTTTTAAAGTTACCTGCTGATTTAACGGAAGAAGATGCTATTGAATTAGCGAAAGTAATTTATATTCGTATTTATCCAGTTTCAAATTCTTACGTCAATGTAAAATCAACTAATTTAGTTTTACTCGGATATGGTGGGCTTTCTAATGAGGACATTACTCGTGGAATTCAATTACTTGCAAAGGTTTGGCAGGAAAGATAGTAAGGGGCTATTCTTGTCGTGCATTTGCAACTGTGAGCAAAATGTTTACCAAGCATTCTAGATAGGACAGGTTTAAATAAAGAGCTTCAAGGAAGGTTTGTCAATACGGGAAGACTGTGAGAGGATATAAGCATATAACGAATGGAGGAAATGAAATTATGCCTAATTTACCAAATTGTCCAAAATGTAATTCTGAATATACATACGAAGATGGTAATCTTTTTGTTTGCCCAGAATGTGCCCATGAATGGTCTTTAGGAGCAGAAGCTGAAAATAGTGAGGAAACAAAAGTTTATAAAGACTCAAATGGAAATGTCTTGAACGATGGTGATTCTGTAACAGTCATCAAAGACCTTAAAGTAAAAGGAAGTTCATTAGTCGTTAAAAAAGGTACAAAAGTAAAAGGAATACGGTTAATTGACGAGGACCATGACATTGATTGTAAAATTGATGGTATTGGAGCTATGAAATTAAAAACGGAATTTGTTAAAAAGTTATAAGTTACTTTTCACTTCAAAGTACTTGGCTGTACACATAGAAAAAGCTAGGCGACGAGAGCCTAGCTTTTTTTTATCATTTATCACATCTGTTGATTGACTATTTTCTTGCACAAGATACTGGTAAGATAGGTGCAAAATCCTTAATTTGGACTAGTTCGTTTCCGGCTCGCTTTCGGATAAAATAATCACGACAGTTTTACCGAGGGACAAGTGTGGCTAGAAGGGACTTCGTCACTTCTAGCCACACCCTTGGGGAGGAATTGCAGTTCATTCCTCCTAGGTCATCTTGTAGCGATTAGTTACCTGTCGCGTACCTACAACGTTCAAGTGAAAATTGCAGTTGCTTGGAAAATAAGAATAGATGACTTTTCACAGAAGTTATTAGTGCCCGAAGATACAATTTTGGGCACGTTTGCACGTTGTCCAATGCGTTCCTTAATTGCTTTTAGCAAACATCATATGATGCCCTATGGAAAGTGACACTTCTTTAAATTTTTTTTAAAAAAATCCTATAGAGAGGAATTGAGCAGCCCAAATTGTATCTTTGGCAGTCTTTATCCAGATAAGAAACCACTAATCTTCTGGTCCAAAAAGCTTTAGAACTTCGTGTGAAGCCAATGAAAAAGTTCTTTTTTATAGAAAGAACTAGTTGATTGTAGTGAAGAGCGGCGACTCCAGCGGGAACAGCGCGAGCTGAAGACCCCGCAGGAACGCAGTGACGAGGAGGCTGAAGCCGTGCCCGCGGAAAGCGTCCGCTCGAAACGGAAATCAACGGGATTGAAGGAAATCGTAATTTTTCAGTGCCCTCCTTCGTGTACCTTTGACTTTGGGGAGCGACTGATGAACGACCACCATACTGATTACCGAAAAAGCTCAATAGGGATGCGACGAAGTCGCATCCCTATTGAGCAAGATATCTCGGTACTGGTATAGGAGTCGTTCAATCCAAAGAGATCTAAAAGCAACTGTACTCAGGACGCTTAGTGTTTGAGTAATTTTTATTTTGTGAAGTTATCGAAATAGCCTTGTATAAAGACGATAGGTGTACCTTTATCTCCGCTTCCTGATGTTAAATCAGATAGAGAGCCAATAAGGTCGGTAAGTTTTCTTGGTGTAGTACCTTGTGCTTCCATTGCTCCTACAAGATCATCGTCTTTATCGGTAATGAATTGTGATATAGCTTGTTTAAGGTCATCGCCTCTTAAATCGGCAAAGTTATTGTCGGCAAGATATTTTAATTTTATTTCATTAGGTGTACCGTCAAGCCCTGGTGTGTAAGCTGGTGATACGACTGGATCCGCAAGTTCCCATATCTTACCGACTGGATCTTTAAACGCTCCATCTCCGTAAATCATGACTTCAATATCTTTGCCAGTCTTTTCTTTGAGTATATGCTGTATGTTATCAACGACAGGTTGGCAATTACGTGGGAACAGTTTTACATCATCTTCAGTTGATTTATTTGACCCAAGCAGCCCATAATCTTCGTTATAACCGCTACCATCCATAGACTCGGCTAATATGTCATCGAGGCTATAAACGCTAATGCCACCATTTGCTTTTAATATTTTTTTAGTTCTAAATCTCGTGTGTATATCACAAGTAAGAACATGTTTTGTGTAATCTAAAATCGTTTTTGGACTGTTTGAGAATATAACTTCACATTCAATACCGTATTCTTCAACTAATGATTTATAGTAATCAATATAATCAATACCAGTAAAAGCATGTTTATTATAACCAAAATGGCCGCGGAACTGTTCTTCCGTTAAAACGTCTGTCCAAGGGTTAATTCCTTTTTCATCAAGCATGTCCAGATCCACAAGGTGATTCCCAACTTCATCAGAAGGATAGCTAAGCATTAAAACAACTTTTTTAACGCCTTTTGCAATACCTCGAAGGCAGATTGCAAAACGATTACGACTTAAAATAGGGAATATTACTCCAACAGTTTCTTCTCCGAACTTTGAACTAACGTCTTTAGCAATATGATCAATCGTTGCATAATTCCCTTGAGCTCGAGCAACAATGGATTCTGTTATAGAAACAATATCTTTATCATTAAATGTAAAGCCTTCAACTTCGGAAGCTTTTAACACACTTTCTACTACTATATCCTCAATATTATCTCCACGATTTATTATTGGGCAACGGAGGCCTCTTGCAACTGTTCCAACTATTCTTTCCAATGGAATCGCTCCTTAATATTACAAAGTATATTTATATTAACTAACTTTCTATCTGTACTATACAACGCATTAGTGGTATAAGTAAAATTAATATAACAAATGGTCGGTATAAGGGGTGCTTATATGGTTAGTAAATTAGATTTATATAAAATATTTTGTCAAGTAGGAAAAAGCGAGAGTTTTTCCAAGGCTGCAAAAGATCTTTATATGACGCAACCAGCAGTTAGTCAGGCAATCATGCAGTTGGAAAGAGAATTAGATACACGTCTTTTTTATAGAAGTCCAAAAGGCGTATCTCTGACAAATGAAGGTAGTCTGCTATTTGAATACGCCAATTCGGCTATTAATTTAATTCATGTCGGAGAAGAAAAGATTTTAGAATTTAAAAACTTAACGACAGGTGAATTAAAGATAGGTGTAGGAGATACAATTTCAAGGTATTTTCTACTTCCCTATTTGGAGGCTTTTCACATTAGATATCCAAATATAAAATTTACGATTGTAAATGGTACGACATTGGAACTCTGTTCGATTTTAAAATCAGGTGGAGTAGATGTTGCTGTTTGTAACTTCCCGATTGACGATCCTACATTAGAACTGAAGCCATGTATTGATATCCAGGATACATTTGTTTACGGGGAAAGGTTTAAGAAAATATTGGCTAAACCCTTAAGCCTACATGAATTAGTAAAGCTTCCATTAATTTTTCTTGAATCGAAATCAAACTCGAGAAAGTATGTAGAGGATTATATGATTTCTAAAGGTATAAAGATTTCACCGGAATTTGAATTAGGTTCACATGACTTATTATTAGAGTTTGCTAAAATAAATTTAGGGATAGCGTGTGTAACAAAAGAGTTTTCTCAAGAGTATTTAAATAAAGGATTGTTATATGAAGTACAACTAAATGAAAAGATACCGACGAGAAGTATAGGCGTATGCTTTTTAAAAAGTGTACCATTATCACGAGCCTCAACAAAATTCGTTGAGATTGTAGAAGGCAAACAGCTGTAAATTACTTTTCACCAATACCCGGTACCCACATTTATTAACGGTTAGATTGGAACTTCTGATATAACGGAAATAGTCCTAATCACGACATCACTCGCTTCTGTTGACCGAGATAATGCAAAAGCTCCATAAAAAGTGCAGCCAAAATCCCCATTAGCATGCCGTTCGAAAGGATTGGGCGTATAAGCTGTGGAATCGTTGTAAAGGCCGTTGCCGGTAATGTCATAATCGATAGTCCTAATAACACCGGTAAAGCGATGCGATAGACTGTAGTGGGTTCGAATCTCAGGCCTTCTATGTTGCGAATTGCTGAGCGGAACAGCTGTAAATAAGCAACAAACAGTACTGTGTTACCAACGCTATGCGGAATTGTTGAGAAAAAGGCACTTAACTGTGGAACCGATCCCAAGAGGATGAATAACATGGATCCTACAAAAAACGGTGCTCTTTCGCGAATTCCAGTTGACTGCAAAAATCCTAATGATGAAGCGTAGGGTGCATAGGGGACGAGTCCAAGCACGCCTGAAGCTGTCGACAACATCCCTGTTAGGAAGAAGGAGGCACGGTACTGCTTGGGAGTTGTCTCCTGTTCAAAAACATCTTCTGCCCCTTTCAATGTGGCAATCGTATTCGTAGTGTTTAATAATCCAGTAATGACCACCGTAATGACGATGCCCCACTCAAAAGCGGGTTGCCCCCAAGGAAACCAGGTAAGGAAAGGCGTCGTTTTAATTGTCTCTGTTACTTCCGCAGGAAACAGCAGGGCGGCAGCAATCCATCCGACTGTCATTCCGATGAGCAAATTCAAGCTGCTAATAATTCCTTTTCCTTTTACATGGATAAGGATCGTCAGTGCGGCGAGAGTAAATGAAAAACAGGCGACTTTTACATCTATAGAATCACCTATATTGAGGCCAATCATTCCTTTTAGAAAAATAGTGATGAGCTGATTAGCTAGTAATAGGAGAAAAACAAACATTACGATGGGTGTAAACCATTTCTTTAACACTTCTCCCATACCCAAAATACCGAAAACTGCGACAATAATGCCCGAAATTATAACCCCAACTGCAATGCTGCCACCAATCGTAGTTAGTTCGAGATTCATCGTACTGGCCGTAGCAGCCAAGCTTAGGATGACGCCCCACCACAGTCCAGATTGACCCTCCATTAATGCTAAACGATGCCCGATAAGCCCTTGCAGCATACAGGCCACTCCTGTGAAGATGAAGGAGCGTTGAATGGCGGATACAATTTCAATGGATTCCAACTGAAAAGCACTGCCGACAGAAATAGGAATAACGACTGTATTGGCAAACATAAAGAACAGCCACTGAAATCCCGCTAGTAAAGTGATAGACGCCCCTACTGACTTAGTTTTCATTCAATCCGCTCCTCTATAAGTAGCTCTTAATTCTTTTATATCTTCAACCAATTTACTGCCAATTGTAGTTGAAAGAATATCGTATACAGGGTACAGTTCCTTTATCCATTCCTGTTTTTCAAAATCACTTAGTTCATGAATCTGAATAGATGAGTTACGTTTGATAAGTTCAAGTTGCTCTTCGTTCATTAGTATAGAATGCCGGTCGTTCCAGGCAGTTGTCTCATCCATAGCTTCAAGTAGGATTTGCTGAGTGTTTTTTGTTTGCTGATCCCAGACTTTTTGATCCATCATCACGACGTAACCTAGGTATCCATGATTACTGATCGTCAAATGTTTTTGAACGTTATAGAACTTTTTAGAATGGATATTTGAAATCGTATTCTCTTCGCCATCAACATGTCCGGCTTCGATTAAGTTATAGGTGGAATTAAATGATTCTTGTTGCGCCTTAGCGCCTAATAGATCATATTGGGCTTGAATGACATCACTTTTCATAATCCTGATTTTTTGCCCTTTTAGATCTTGTGGTGTAACAATAGGGCCTTTGTTTGATGTGATTTGTTTAAAACCATTGGACCAATGGGCGAGTCCAATAATGCCATTTTTTTGTAATGAGTTTAGCAGGTGTTCACCGATAGGCCCATGTATTCCTTTGTGAATAGCTTCATGATTAGGGAAGGCGAATGGTAGATCGAGAACACCCCATTCAGGAGAAAGTACTCCAAGTTTTGAGGTGGAGGTAGCTATTATATGTACTTGCCCTTCTTTTAAGGCATTAATATCATCTATATCAGAAAACAAACTTCCGTTTGGGAAGACGACGATCTTTATATGACCATTTGATTTCTCATTAACGAGCTCTGCAAACTTGTCTGCCGCACGTCCTTTCGGCGTATTCTCGGCAACGACATGGCTAAATTTAAAAATGATTTGATCACTGAGTCCTTCCTGATCATCGTCATAAACCAGTTCTTTCTGAGGAAATAGATTATAGTATCCTAAAACAATAGCAATACCAGTGCCTAAAAGGAGCATATAAACAAATATGTTTTTCACCGTAAGCCTCCTATTACTTCGTTAGTGTAAGCATACTCAGAAAATTGCGATTCGTAAAGATGAATAGTAGGAAAGGGGAACTGAAAATGAGACAATTACCTATACGTTGGAAAATTATGACTTTATCTTATGCGGTAGTTATCTTTTCATTGTTGATCGGCGGAATTGTCATCATTGCTAACATTCAACAAAAAGAGGAAAAAGAATTAAGAATCAGATCTATGAACACGGCACGAACTGTAGCTGAACTATCAGATATAAGAAAAGCAGTCCAAGAACCAATAGGGTGGAAAATAGTGAACCCCGTTGTCGATGAAATAAGACTCATTAATAATACGGATTATGTTGTTGTCATGAATATGGATGGAATTCGGTATTCTCATCCTGTAAAGGAAATGCTAGGAAAACCCTCGACAGGTGAGGATGAAAAGCCGGCTTTTGCGGAGCATATCTATTTTTCGAAGGCAGAAGGAGAGATTGGTACCGTTATTCGGGCATTTGTACCGATTAAGGATTCAGACTTAAACCAAATCGGTGTTGTCGTCGTTGGCAATAAAATCCCGAGTTTTATTGAAATTATGGGCGATTTAACAACAGACATTCTTATAATTGTTGTATTAACATTATTATTTGGCTTGATAGGTTCAGCAATGCTTGCTAATCATATTAAAAAACAAATGTTTCAGTTGGAGCCATATGAAATTAAGAGAATGCATGAAGAAAGAACAGCTACTTTTCATTCAATGAATGAAGGCGTTATTGCAATCGACAATAAAGAAATTATTACGATATTTAATGAGAAAGCAAAGATGATATTTAATGTAAAAGGAAATTTTATAGGTCAACCAATTCGCGATGTACTGAAGGACACAAGGCTTCCTGAAATTGTTGAAAGAAATAAGGCGGTATATAATGAGGAGATAAAGGTAAGCGGAAAAGTGATCGTAAGTAATCGTATACCGATTAAAAAGGATAACGAATTAATTGGTGCTGTAGCAATCTTTCAGGATCGTACAGAAGTGACTAAGCTTGCCGAAGAATTAACAGGTGTCAAAAACTTTGTAGAGGCATTGCGGGTTCAAAGCCATGAACATATGAACAAACTTCATACGATAGCTGGTCTAATTCAGCTCGGGAAACCTGAAAAAGCGTTGCAACTTGCTTTTAATACATCGGAAGAGCAAGAAAATGTAACAAGTTTTCTGAATGAAAAAATTAAAAATGATGCAGTTGCAGGTCTCCTTTTAAGCAAAGTAAGAAGGGGAAAAGAATTAGGGATTACTGTTGAGGTTGATCAAAATAGTTATTTTGCCGCCTTTCCCAATCAACTAGACCAACATGACTTTGTTGTGTTATTAGGTAATCTACTAGAAAATGCTTTTGGGGCGTTCGATCAAATTGAGACTGAGGATAAAAGAATTGATATTAGTTTTGAACAGTCAGCTTACGTGTGTGCCGTATTGGTTGAGGATAATGGATCTGGCATGAGCGAAGAATACCTACCAAGACTTTATGAAAAAGGATTTACGATGAACAAATCTGAAGGTACCGGTTACGGGCTTTTTTTGATAAAACAGATCGTTGATAAAGGGAGAGGCAAAATTGACCTTTCATCCCAACAGGGTGAAGGAACTTCAATCATTATTACCTTCCCAATGGAAGTGGAGGATGAGTTGTATGACGTGTAAAGAAGAAATAAAGGTACTACTGATTGAAGACGATCCAATGGTTCAAGAAGTAAATAGAGAGTTTATTGAAAGTATAAAAGGATTCCGAGTAGTGGCCGTCGCTAGTAATGGCGAAGAGGGAATTAGACTTTTGAAAGAATTAAGTCCAGATCTTGTAGTATTAGATATTTATATGCCAAAAAAAGACGGGATCAAGACATTACAAGAGTTCAGAAAACAAAAATTGGAGGCAGATGTGATTGTCGTATCTGCCGCTAAAGACAGCGAAACAATTAAGCTTATGCTTCAAAATGGTGCGATGGATTATATTATTAAGCCATTTAAAATTCAGCGAATTCAGCAGGCATTGGAGAAATATCGGAAATACAGGACAAGCTTGAATGCATCTGAAGTGATCTCACAAGAACAGCTTGATTTACTGATTTACTCCGAGCATTCAAAGAAAATCACAGGCAACAATTTACCAAAAGGTTTGAATGAATTCACCTTAAATGAAATTACGATGTATGTTCAGAACCAAGACGGTCCGCGCTCCGCCGAAGAGGTGGCAGGTGCAATCGGAATAGCTAGAGTGACTGCTCGCCGCTATTTAGATTACCTGGAAAAAAGCGGTGGCATTACCCTCGATGTCCAATACGGAGGGGTTGGAAGACCTATAAATCGTTATGTATCCAATCAGCAAAAAAAGTAAGACCAAAAAGACCAAAATAGCCGTTATGACCATAAACTTCTCACACCCTACTGAAAGCGCTATCATTTGTATTAATTAGTAATGATGAAGTATTCAGTTTAAAGGGGGATTAAAGGTGAGAATATTTAAGAATTTAACCGTTCAAGTAGTAATCGCAATTTTGATTGGGGTAGTAGTGGGGCTCGTGTGGCCAAACGTCGGAAAAGAAATGAAGCCACTAGGAGATACTTTTATAAATGCTGTGAAAATGGTCATAGCCCCTATTATATTCTTAACGATTGTACTTGGGATCGCGAAAATGGGAGATATGAAAAAGGTTGGTAAAGTTGGTGGTAAGGCTCTTATTTACTTCGAGGTTGTTACAACATTAGCGCTTGTTATTGGGTTAATCGTTGTTAATCTTGTAAAACCAGGAGCAGGACTCAACTACAATGAACTTGAAAAAGGCGATGTATCAAAATATACTGCTGAAGGTGGACAAAGTATTAACTGGATTGAGTTTGTCACTCAGATTGTTCCTTCTAATATGGTCGATGCGTTTGCAAAAGGCGATATTCTACAAGTGTTATTCTTCTCCATTTTATTTGGTGTAGGCCTTGCCGCTCTTGGCGAGAAGGGCAAATTGGTTATAGAGTTCATGGATAAACTCTCGCTCGTCTTCTTTAAAATTATAGGTTATATCATGAGAGCAGCCCCGATTGGCGCATTTGCAGCGATGGCATATACAATTGGTCATTACGGGCTGACTTCACTGGTACCACTGGGTAAATTAATGATGTCAGTCTATATTACAATGTTTTTATTCATCTTTGTCATATTAAATATCATTTGTAAGATGAATGGATTTAGCTTATGGAATTACCTGAAATTCATCAAGGAAGAAATACTAATCGTCTTAGGTACAAGTTCTTCAGAATCTGTTCTGCCAAGAATGATGGATAAGATGGAGCGTTACGGAGCATCAAAATCTGTTGTTGGCCTCGTAATCCCGACAGGTTATTCCTTTAATCTTGATGGTACATCTATTTATCTTTCAATGGCGGTCGTCTTTTTGGCGCAAGTGTTTGGTGTCGACTTAACACTAGGACAACAAATTACAGTAATATTAATATTAATGTTAACCTCTAAGGGAGCTGCGGGCGTTACAGGCAGCGGCTTCATCGTTTTAGCTTCAACTTTAGCGGCATTACAAATCATTCCTCTTGAAGGGTTAGCATTGCTTCTTGGTGTGGATCGTTTTATGAGTGAAGGACGTGCGATTGTGAATTTAATCGGAAACGGAATCGCTACAATGGTAGTGGCGAAAAGTGTTAATGAATTTGATACAACGAAACATCTGGAAGCTATTTCCGAAATGAAAGCCACCAAGAAGGCTGGGCAAGTAGCTGTATTGAACTCGACGCTTAAGTAAGGATGGAGAATGATAGTAAGGCATATAACGCTAAATTAACCACAATAGCAAAGAGTATATATGTTGAACAATTGGATACCTAAATAAACTGAGCGAAGGCGCCTTATAAGGAGTAGCCGATGCCCTAGGACTGGCGGCGAAGCTACTTGGCTTAGGGCGGGAGGCATCCCCGAGCGCTGTAGCGGATTTAAAGGGAATCTTTATTTCAACTTATCTAGAATAAAAAACTTGGGCATGTTTTCAAAATGTCCAAGTTTTTTTCGGGTGTTTTGATACAATGGGTATAAACAAGTTGGGAGAAATGGCTATGTATGATAAAGAATGCGATCGGTTACTGCGCATTAATACTGTTGGAGTGCGTGAATGGCTGCATCAGTCCTCTCATTATAACCGCTACGAAGCGACACCCTATAAAGCATTGGATGATTTTTTTGAGGTCTATGAATTAAAGAAAACCGACAGATTAGTGGATTTTGGGTGTGGCAAAGGCAGGCTGCCATTTTATATACATAATCGATGTGGTGTTTCGGTTACAGGCATTGAAATGAGTGGGCAACTGTATCAGGAAGCACTTGAAAACCAAGCAAGTTATATGCAAAAAGTCAAACGGTCAAACACGTTCATCAGCTTTGAATGCTGTCTGGCAGAGGAATATGAAGTGGAGGCGGAGGATAACCGGTTTTATTTCTTCAATCCTTTTTCAATCCAGATTTTCATGACGGTTATTGCTAACGTTCTACGGTCAGTCGACCAGCACAAGCGATCTGTAGATATTATCCTTTACTATCCAACAAGTGATTATATTGAGTTCCTTGAAACGAGCACTCCTTTTGAGCTGATAAAGGGAGTAAAGGTGTCCAGCATGCATGAAAAAGACCCCAACGAACTTTTTTTGGTGTTTCGACTTGGAGATTAATCCGACAAAAAGTAAAGCCACGTTCCAGGCGGAACGTGGCTTTACTTTTCTCTTATAGATGAAGTATTTCGTTATTTTTAAAAAGCTTTAGGAGTATTCGTTGTTAGTAAGTTGCGAAGATCTTTTAAAGCAGAAACGCCCGATAATGAAATGGAAACTTTCATTTCTTGAAGGATATTCTCCAATACTTTTTCAACGCCTTTTTGTCCATCTACCGCTAATCCGTACACGAATGGCCTGCCGATTAAAACTGCATCAGCCCCCAGTGCAAGTGCTTTGACAACATCTGTGCCTCGACGAACTCCGCTATCTAATAGTACAGGAATTTCACCTCCTACCGCTTCTACGATTGCTGGTAGAGCATCAATACTAGTAATAACCCCGTCAAGCTGACGCCCGCCGTGGTTTGAAACGATAATGCCATCAATGCCGTTTTCGATAGCGAGCTTTGCATCTTCCGGATGTAAAATCCCTTTTAAGAGGATTGGCAAGGACGTTCTTTTCTTTAACTCCATGACTTTGGCCCAACTTAGTGTAGGGTGGTAAACATTATCCAGTATCCCTTGAATGATGGAGTCAAAATCGTTAGTTGGAATGGAGGACAAAAATACCGGATCTGTTTCATAGTTCGCTTTGCCGAATCCTAGTTTCAAAGGGGAATATTGATTGCGTACGTCCTCTTCACGCCATCCCATCATCACTGTGTCAACTGTTAAGACAATGGCCTCAAAACCAGCTTCCTCGGCTCTCTTGACCATGCTATAACCAATTTCATCGTTAGTGCTTGACCAGTAGAGCTGAAACCATTTTGGACTGTCGCCAGTAGCTTCTGCAACCTCCTCAATTGAAAAGCCAGATACTGTACTTTGAATGAATGGAATGCCAAGCGTGGCTGCTGCTTTAGCGGTAGCAATCTCGCCCTCTTCATGTGCGATTTTTTGCATGCCCACAGGTGCAATTAATAGAGGAGAAGGATATGTATGGCCGAATAATTTTACAGACGTGTCCAATGTAGAAACATCATTTAGAAATCGGGGGACAATGGAATATTTTGAAAAAGAGGAGACGTTTTTTCGCAACGTCTCTTCACCACCCGCCCCAGATTGGATATAGCCGAATGCACCAGCGGGCATCTTTTCTTTAGCAGCCGCTTCCAATTCTTTGAATGAAACCGGAAATGATTCATCAGGTGTGATGTTTTGTAATAGTAAGTCGTTGTTTCTAGTTAAAGTCAAATCGATTCATACCCTTCATAAGGAAATTGGTTTTCTTTTAATAAAAAACACTTGAATCTTTGAAATAAGTTTTACTAGCTGGCCGCTCTTCTAAGAAGTTTTTCATAGAATTAATAATAGTAGTAATCGTATATTCATTTGAAATTAAAGTCAATCGCAATTTATTTAAAATAGTCTAAAAGTACAGGCGGTCTATGCTGCATGAATAAAACAACAATGGGTCACGTCTGTTGATTAACCATTTATTCGAATAAAATACTGGTGAGCAGGGCTTAAAATAATCCTTTTTCACTGGATCATTTCCGGTTCGCTTTCGGCGAATTAATCACGACACATTTACCGTGAGGCAAGTGTGGCTAGAAGTGACTCCGTCACTTCTAGCCACACTTTTTTCAGTAATCCTGTTGCGAATAGTTGCGTGTCGCATTCCTACATATCTAGACGTCCCGGTAATCGTATAGAAGTCACTCTATCCAAAGCAGTCCAAAGTCAACTATACACATAGCGCCCAGTAGGTGGTCACGTTACTCACTGGTTACTTTGGTTAATCAACAGACATGACAATGGGTTTTATTTATAAACAATGCATTGCCTTCTCGGCTTCATCCCACGGGACGGAATAGCCTTTTCCTTTGGTCAAGAAAATGGAAGTGGATGAGTATTCGGGATCCGCTTCTTTGTTATAACCGATTTCTTCAATGACTTGTTCCTGGTTATGACAGCGGTCATAGCCCCCGAATAACAGGCTAAGCGTTCCTTTACCGTGGGTGAATGAAGCAAAGACGGTGCTGTAATTCATAAAAGTAGCAACTGGCACACGCCCTTTTACAATAACTTTTTCGCCAATTGTTTCTGGTGCGTCAAAGCTGCCATGTGCTTGTTGAATGTCTGACAGCACTCTTCCCATATTATCCAAGTCCACTTTTATTTTGAAATCGTAGTAGGGTTCGAGCAACTTATTGGGTACTTGTTCTAAACCTTGTCGCAGAGCCCGGAAAGTAGCCTCTCTAAAGTCACCTCCAGATGTGTACTCGTTATGACTTCGTCCTGTCAGTAACGTTACTTTGACATCTGTGAGAGCTGAGCCGGTTAATAAACCATGATGCTCTCGTTCGAATAAATGGCTGCGTACTACGTTTTGGTGACCAATAAGTAAATCGTTTGCATGGCAGACGTTGTCGAACTGTATGCCACTATTCCTTTCGGTTGGTTCAATTAAAAGATGTACTTCCGCGTAATGCCTTAAAGGTTCAAAATGACCATAACCCGTTACGGATGTTTCAATGGTTTCCTTATACAGGATTTTAGGTTCACCGAAGGAGACTTGAATCGAAAAACGCTCGTTAACAATTTGTTGGAGTACTTCGAGCTGGATGACGCCCATAACGTGAACATGAATTTCTTGAAAATGTTCATCCCAGAAGACGCGCAAAGAAGGATCCTCCGCATCGAGTAGGTTAAAACATCGAAGTACTTCTTTCACATGGATGGCAGCGTCGAAAATAACTTTTGACTTAAGGGTAGGCATCATGTCAAAGGTCGCTTTTTCTTCTAGTGCTCCAACGCCATCACCAATGGCCGCTTGCGTTAATCCAGTAACGGCGAACAGTTCACCGGCATGAACATGATCGATTGCTTTGAACTTATTACCGTTATAAACGCGTATCTGTGTCACTTTCTCCGTGTAATCTCCATAATTCACTCCATCCCTGACGCTTAGCGTACCGCTTAGTGATTTAAGGAAAGTGACCCTGTTACCACTGTCATCATGGCGGATTTTATAGACCTGTGCAGCGAAATCACTATCATCATCGTAAGAAGTTGTTGTCAATAAATCGAGCTTCTCGAAAAACGCCATGACACCAATGTCCTTGAGTGCAGAACCGCTGGAGAGGGCGAAGATTTTATTGTCGCTAATCATTTTCTTTAATGTTGCAAGCCACAAATCGTTGTCGTAACCTGATTCCAAATAGGTCTCAAGAAGTGCTTCATCACGTTCTGCGATAAATTCAATGAGTTCATCTTCCATAATTCCTTCATTGAAAGAGGATGTAAGGTCACAGATGTCTTCCGATAGATTGGTGCGAATTTCATGGAGTACACTTGCAATGTCGGTTCCTTCACGGTCCGTTTTATTGATGAAAAAGAATGTGGGTACCTGATGTTTGCGGAGCAGTTGCCACACGGTTTCCGTATGACCTTCCACGCCATCGCTTGCGCTAATGATAATAATGGCATAATCCATTACTTGAATAGCGCGTTCCATTTCAGGAGAAAAATCGACGTGTCCAGGTGTATCGATAATGTAGTAGGTAGATCCGTTATAGGAAATGGATGCCTGGTCTGCAAAAACCGTAATACCTCTTTCTTTCTCAATTGTATGGCTATCGAGGAAGGCGTCTTTATGGTCCACGCGTCCTCTCTGCTTAATGCTTTTTGTATGATAAAGCAGTTGTTCAGAAAAAGTTGTTTTTCCTGCATCTACGTGTGCAAGTATGCCAATTGTTTTATACATGATGTCGCTCCTGTCCATTTCTTGCTACTACCAGTAGTATAGCAAATCTGAATTGGGCGAATGACCTTAAATAGGTGTTATACTGTAAAGACAAACTGAATGTGAAGGAGGAATCAGATTTTGAAATATTCAAGAACGAAAATGGAACAGCTTGTAAAGAATGATAAAGAGCTGTCAAAACGTTTGAAACAGATAATGGCAGAGCTTGACTTAGAGAAGAGTTTTGCTTTGAAAGCGTTGTATCATGCGGATGTAAAAGACGGTGGTACGCATCAGAGGAATTATCAGGAACTGTAAGTACATTAAAAGCGTGGAAAGTCTATTATGACTGCCACGTTTTTTTTGATGCCTTTTTCACTGGATCATTTCCAGTCTGCTTTCGGCGAACTATTTATAACATCTTTACCGATGGGCAAGTGTGGCTAGGAATTGCAGTTCATTGCTCCTAGATAATCCTGTCGCATCCCTACACATCAAGACATCTCGGTAATCATATAGAGGTCAGCAATCCAAAGTAATTGTACAAGAAGCGGCTATATATGTTGAATTAAAGAATCCTATTGAATCAGTTGTGGTGCTCAATAATGAGAGAGCTGTTATTCGGGTTGTGGATTGTAGATCGCTTGGCGCTTTGGGGATGCCTCTCGCCCTAAGCCTGGATTAACGCTTCGCATCCAGTCTTACGGCTTCGGCGACCCCTTTGCCGCGCCTGCGCTAGGTTATTCATTATCGAGAGAAATGTCATTTTGAGATGTATAGGGCGAGATTGTAAGGTGATTACTAGTTGCTACTATAAAAATTGAAATAAAGAATTCCATTGAACCGCTACGGCGCTAGGAGATGCCTCCCGCCATAAGCCAAGTAGCTTCGCCGCCAGTCTTATGCCCCTGTTAAGGCGCCTTCGCTCAGTATATATACCGAATTCAACATATATAATTATAGTCAAGAAAGACGCAATCCAGGTTGCAGATTTCATCCCAGATAATGAAATGCGCTTTCTCAAATAGAACACCCAGCGCAGGCGCGACTTCGCGGGAGGCATCCACAAAGCGTCGAAGCGGTATTGGTAGGAATTCTAATTTGCTCTAATTATTAGGGCTTTTTCAGTGGCCTCCCAAAAGCCCTTGTAGCGTAAACGCCGTATTCATTTGTTCAACATATATAGTGTTGGATTCAGTTATTTACTGGTTGTTTTTTAAGCTTAATCTTCTGGTGAACCGATTACTTCGTGTTTGATTTCATCGAATGCTTTTTGGAGGTTACGTGAATAAAGTTTTTTTACCTCTTCGTTTATAGACGTTGTTTTTCCAATCTGTTCTTCGTAATAAGAATAGGTTGAAGACAGTGATTGTGATTCGCTTATGATGAGATTTGTCATTAAGACATGTTTGAATGCGTCCAGATAATATTCTTTTGTTCCAAGTTTCATTGGCTAAAATCCCTTTCTTTTATGGAAATAAAAAAGCATCTTCCTAGTTAAACGTAAGGAAGATGCTAGTATGCGTAAATTTGTATGGTCGCTTGTTGCCGTAACGAATGGTTCGTAAACAGAAGTACACTATTGACTGCACAGTGAAATAAGAGGTATTGAGTCCTCTTATGTTTCTTTTGTATTACGTTCTTTCGTACGGCGGCTTTTACAAGAAATTGCTCGATCATAGCCGCACTTAACACCTCCTATCCGCGTAGGGAATTGGTGTGTACTGAAATAGGCAGGTCTCCTGGCTCATGATCATCGCGTTCTTTTCCCTTCCCATTCGTAACGAACAGTGGATTTGAAAAGAGTACTCCCATTTACAGTTGCGGGACAGCGTCGGTTTTTCACCGAACTTCCCTTTTAAGCTTTTATACAAAAGTAAAAAAGCACCTAATTTCTACACGTTATTCAGTTGTGCTTTTACTATAACATACATATTGTCTGACTTAACACGATTGCTAAACAAGGGGTTCATTAATGGCCCATTACCGCAAATTTGGACAAGAAAATGTCTATCCCTCTTACTATAATCAAGCTGGGGGGATAGAAAATGAATAAAATAAAAACAAAAGATCCATATCGAGTTTACATTTCTACATGCTTCTTATCACAATTATTTTTCACATTTATATTTACGGTGAACTTGTTGTACCATGTGCAAACTGTAAAGCTTGATCCGCTTCAACTTGTGTTAATTGGGACCGTTTTGGAGCTTTCCGTTTTTCTTTTTGAGATTCCAACTGGGGTTGTTTCGGATTTAAAAAGTCGGAAGTTATCTTTAATAATTGGGTATATATTAATAGGAATCGGTTTTTTAATTGAAGGGGTATTTCCCTATTTTGTAACAGTGCTAGTGGCTCAAATTGCATGGGGGATTGGCTATACCTTTACTAGCGGCTCTCAGCAAGCCTGGATTGCAGATGAAATAGGGGAGGAACGTGCTTCACTGGCATTTATAAAAGGGGCAAAGGCCGGTAATCTTGGCCAAATTATAGCTATTCCGCTCAGTATTTTAATGGGCTATTTTATGATTAACCTACCAATCATTATCGGCGGGCTATGTATGATTGGATTAGCCGTCTATTTAATGATTTTTATGAAAGAAGAAAACTTCAAACCGTTAGATAAAGAAGGAAGAATATCTACGCTGGGAAGTATGAAGGAGAATATGGGCAATATTATTTCCTATTCCAAAGCGAGCTTCATCATAAGGATGCTATTTCTCATTGCTTTATTTATTGGGTTTTATAGTGAAGGTTTTGACCGATTATGGATCGCTCATTTTTTGGAGGTCTCAAATATATCTTCGTTAACGATTGAGAAGTTAGTTGTGATAATGGGGGGAATTCAGTTCATTGTCGTGCTTATTTCCTTTGCAGCACTCCATTTTCTGAATCGAAGTGCTATCCACCAAAATCTAAGGCAGATTTATGTTGTTCTTTTTGTGGCCAGCTTCTTCATCGTCATTTCATTAATTGGCTTTGCGTTCTCAACGTATATGATCAGCTTGCTGATTTTTTATGTAATCATTCAAGTGACAAGGCAAGTCATGTATCCATTAGAGGATATTTGGCTTAATAAAATTATTCCTGATTCCTCTGTACGTGCAACATTCTTTTCGGTAAAGGGACAAGTGGACGCTATTGGTCAAATTGGAGGTGGTCCGGTAATTGGGGGTGTAGCATCGAGCTTTACGATAAAAATTGCTATCATTGTTAGTGCCATTTTGTTAACTCCTGTATTACTTTTATATAAAGTTGTCTTAAACAAGTCTAGAGAGTGAATCGATCACTCTCTATTTCTTTCTTTGATCGGCAAGTAAATTTCCATATATATTTTTTCATAATCCCAGTCATGACAGTGTTCATCGTAATACTCAAAGTCATAGCTTGTTTCATCGACTTCATAAAGAGATTGAGGCAACCAATCTTCTAAAATATAGAGCCAAGTTCCCTTGATGGAAGAGACAAACTGTTCGACTTCAACAAGTGGAGTCCTAAAAACCGCATAAGTAGCATCTGGAATTTGCAGTTTTGTCAGTCCAGCAGGTAGTTGAACATCTCGATCATAATTTACCGCGAATAAATAAGTAAATCTATCATCTATTTCGACGCTACTAAGATTGATACAATATTCTCCATGTTTTTTTGGAGATAATGCTTCGTACAGAGTGCTTTCGATTGATTCATCCGGGGAAATTCTTTGGTCCCAAAAGGCAGGTGCATCTCTTGTGTAAAAGACATTTTCGATAACACTCTCAAATGTTTTACCGGCAATAGTAAAAGCTGGTTTCTGAACAATTTTCGGTTGCATAACAATGCCACCTACTTTTTTTTGCCTAAGGCTCAAAAGGTCAATTTTTTGAGGTAATGATAGCGGACAGTGGAGCCTATATAAGCTTGGTGGACTGCCAAAATATTTCTTGAAAGCCTTTGTAAAGCCAGAATGCGTCTCAAATCCATAGTCTAATGCAATTTGAATTATTTTTTCGCCTTTTACTAATTCATATAATGCGTATTGCAGTTTTCTTTTTAAAACATAGTCCATAATTGTATAACCAACATGGTTATTAAAAATCCTATAAAAATGATAAGGAGAATAACCAACCAGTTTAGCTAGTTCCTCAGGTTTAATGTCCTCTTTAATATGGTCCTCTACATAATCAATTACTTGCTGCAATAAAATTAACTGTTGGATATCAATCGCCTGCCTCTTCGCTCTATAAAATAGCTAATCATCCCTAACAGAGGGAACTGTCCTATAGCAACTCTATCATTTAGAAGGGGAATGTGAATACAATTTTTGGGCTATAGGGACTCTTTTTTATTTTGGTAATACGTTATAAAAATAGGATAATCAAAGTTTGAGAAGTTATTTTACTATGATCCAAGATTTGAATGAAAGTACAACAGGCACATGATGCATCCTTTCTTTCTTGTTAATGATGTATTTGGTTAAGTGAAAAACTAAACAACAGCAACGTTTAGTGTTAAAATTTGGGTAATGGGAAATTGATTGAAAACATAAGAAATAAACTTACTCGATCTTTTATGCACTCTATATGTTGAACAAATGTATACCTGCATAAAGAAAGCGTGGGCACCTTAAAAGGATTTAAACGATGAAAGTGGAAAAGTTCAATTCAATAACTTTGAGGGAGGAAGTTACTTTGAAGAAAATAATCATGTTATTAATAGTAATACTGGTTTTAACAGCTTGTGCAAAAAGGGTTAGCAATGATTATAAATTTAAAGGAGAAAGTGAACACTGGGAAGCCGAATATGTTTATAGGGGAACGGAAGTGTGGAAGAAAGATAACGGCGATAGAACGTACTCCAACGAAGATAGCTATCAATTTTTATTGAAATACAAAGGATCTTTAGAAGAGTTGTCTTCAATAAGGAAACTTGAATACGCTCATAAAACGAATTCTAGTGACGGGGAAACGACGAAAGAATTTGATGGCCCCCCTGAAGAGCTATTATTTACAGCTAGCGGGGCTTCAGAAGGTGGAACAAAAATAAACGAAGATGAAGTTATACAAGTAAATGTAAAATGGGGTGACCTTGAAGAGTCATTTGAATTGCATAATAAAAGTAAGTAACCTTGTTTGGGTACTTGGTACTTGCATAAAAAAGGGGAAATAGGGGGTTTTGGCGAAAAGAAGTTTTAGAAAGATATTTGGGTGGGGATTGTGGGCTCAAATACTTACATAAAATGAGGTGTGTATATGAAAGATCACGTGATTACAAACATTGTAGAATGTATGGCTTCCAGTGAAGAGGTTCAACGAATTCAGACAGAGCATCGTCTTAAGCTCGTTGAGTCCTGGGGAATAAAAGAAGGAAGTAGTGTTTTAGAAATTGGTTGTGGGCAGGGGGATACGACGGCTGCGTTAGCTTATATCGTCGGAGAACAAGGATTTGTTCACGGGATAGATATTGCATCTCCAGATTATGGAGCCCCGATAACTGTAGGTGATTCTGCTCGTTATTTACAGCAGTCTAAGTTAGGAAAGCAGCTTAAAATGGAATTTAACGTTGATGTTTTATCAGCAGAGGTAGATTTTCCTGAAAAAAGTTTTGACTATATTGTTTTCTCACATTGTTCCTGGTACTTAAAATCATTTGAGGAACTCGAGGGGATTTTAAAGAAGGTTAGAAAATGGGGCAAGACCTTATGTTTTGCTGAATGGGATTCAAGAATTCAAATGATTGAGCAATACCCTCATTTCTTGGCCGTGCTTATTCAATCCCAGTATGAGTGCTTCAAAGAAAGCAGTCTTTCAAATGTACGTACCTTATTTACACCAATGGATATAAAGCGTGTTGTCGAAATTGCAGGCTGGACAATTGTAAATGAGCAATCCGTCCATTCACTTAAGCTACAAGATGCGGAATGGGAAATTGCGATGACCGTAGCTGATTACAAAGAGGAGATTAATAACCTTGTTGATCTGCCTGGAAAACTAAAATCACTAATTCAATCTGAAGTGATTTTGTTAGAAGAAGCTCAAAAGAATCATGCGATTAAACCGATGTCAACCTACGTATTTATCGCAGAATAGTGAAGTTGTACGATTGTAAAGTTTTGATTTTTCATTATTTTTCAACACCCCTTATTGTACACTGTAAGTAGGGAGTGAGAGGGGGAATGAGGGCGTGAAGAAGTACAGTAAAGAGGAGAACAGTTGGATTTTCTATGACTGGGCAAACTCGGCATATTCGATTATTATCACGACTGCAGTGTTTCCGCTTTATTATAAGGCGGTGGCGACAGATGCAGGCGTGAGTATGTCGAATTCAACTGCTTATTTGGGGTATACAGTTGCTATTGCAACATTCATACTCGCGATGATTGGACCTCTTTTAGGAACGATTGCCGATTATGAAGGATTAAAGAAGAAGTTCTTTCTATTCTTTTTCCTTATGGGGACAGCTGCGACACTTTCATTGGCATTCGTACCGGGCGGTAACTGGTTATGGTTATTGATCATCTACACCATCACAGCCGTTGGTTTTCATGGGGCAAATATATTTTACGATGCATTTTTAGTGGACGTTACACCAGAGGAGCGAATGAACAAGATATCGGCAAGGGGCTTCGGGTTGGGCTATATCGGGAGCACGATTCCGTTCATTATCAGTATTGCTATTATTCTTTTAGCTGGTAAAGAGATTATTCCACTTACGACGTCAACCGCAAGTAGGATAGCCTTTGTCATTACAGCGATTTGGTGGTTTGTGTTCACAATTCCGATGGTCAAAAATGTTCATCAAATCCATGGTATTAAGCGTGAAACAAATTTATTGGCAAGTAGTTTCAGACGTCTTGGCGGTACATTTAAAGAAATCCGCAAATACCGGACAGTTTTTTTATTTTTATTGGCTTATTTCTTTTATATAGACGGAGTTGGAACAATTATTTCAATGTCCACGGCTTACGGATCGGATTTAGGGATTAGCGCAGAAAACCTTCTTATTATCTTGTTTGTCACGCAGGTTGTGGCGGCGCCATTCGCAATTCTTTACGGCAAATTGGCGCAGAAGTTTACCGGGAAAAAGATGTTATACGTGGGAATCTGTGTTTATATCATTGTGTGTATTTATGCATTTTTCATGAAAACAACGATGGACTTCTGGATCTTGGCGATGCTTGTTGCAACGTCACAAGGCGGCATTCAAGCATTGAGTCGTTCATATTTTGCAAGGCTTGTACCAAAAGAAAAGTCGAATGAGTTTTTCGGCTTCTATAATATTTTCGGCAAATTTGCGTCCGTCATGGGGCCTTTACTGGTAGCAGTGACTGCCCAGATGACTGGAAGCTCTGCATACGGGGTATTCAGCCTGATAATCCTGTTCATTATCGGAATCATTATTCTCTCACGTGTTCCTGAACCAGATGTAAAGATAACAACGACATATTAAAATTGAAAAGCGTTGCACACATTGTAGGATGTGTGCAACGCTTTTCGATTTGTCTCTCAATCAACTTTATCGATTTTATCGACTTGCAGAATTCTGAAACCGCCTTTTTCAAGTTTTTCGGTTAGTTTATCGATTTCTGCATCAGTCTTTCCGCTTTCAAGTGTGATAACTACTCTTCTAGCAAGAACGGAGCCATTATCCAGCGTAAACATGCCTTCAATATTTTCACCGCGTAACGTTTTCGTCAGTTTTTCAATCATACCTTTAGCTTCAGTTGAAGATAGCGTAAGATTGATGCCCCCCGTTTTTAATCCGAAGGCATCTTCCAACACACTTTCAACTCTATTATGCGTTAATATCCCAACGAGTTTCTCGTTTTCTACAACGCTTAAAAAAGGTAGTGACTTAATTTCGATGAGTGCACTTAAAAAAGAGGAACGTTCTGTTATGAATGTATCTTGATGCTTCAACAAATGGTCGATTTTTGAATTCTCATCCCCATTGTCTTCGTACAGATATTCTATCAAGTGAACTTTATAAATCATACCTTTATAGAAGTCTTCGCTGTCAACAACGGGAATACATCTATATCCACTCGCATTGATTTGATCCAGCACTTCTCTCACGGTTTGATCGATCTTCACTGTGGCAACGTCAAGTCGCTCTAAAAGTAGGTCTCTTACATGCATGCTTGTTCCTCCTCGTTATTTCATTTTTGTTATTATCACAATTTTTAGTCTATGATAGTATTTATTATAATCAAGATATAGGAAGTTGTACAATTAATTATACAACAAATCTTGTTAATCCCAGTATACATAGACTCCAAAGGGGGGCACTGAAAAAGTACGATATCTTTCAATCTCGTTGATTTCCGTTCCGAGCGGACGCTTTCCGCGGGCACGGCTTCAGCCAATCGAACTACGAAGAGTTCGATTGGCCGTATTTCTGCGTTCTTGGCAGAAATTAAGGCATCATTCCCTCGCGTTCCTGCGGGGTCTTCAGCTCGCGCTGTTCCCGCTGGAGTCGCCGCTCTTCACTATAATCAACTAGTTCTTACTATATAAAAAAACTTTTTCAGTGGCTTCCAAAGGGGTTCCATATTTTTTGCCAATCAATTGCACGAACTTCTAGTATAATAGAAAGAACGCAAAAGAATAAATCGTGAAATGAGTAAAAGGGGTATTAAAAATGGAGAATTTAAGTCTCAGTGCGCTGTTAGATGTCATTGGGGAAGTGTTTTCAGATGAAATCTCTATAGTGGTGTCGAATACGGAGGAGTACCTCTATTATCTGCCCAGCAAGCGGGTTGATTTAAAAATTAGGCCGGGGGATCCCGTGAAGGAAGGCACGATCGCACAGAAGGCTATTTCCCAGAAACAAAAAGTGTCGGAGTTCATCAACCGTGATGTGTTTGGTGTCCCTTATCATGGGATGGCGGTTCCGTTTTATCATGACGGGGAACTAGAGGGGTGTGTAACTGCAATATACCCCGTGTATACGGATGGGAAATCTGTCGTTACCGTAAAGACACATGATGGATGGATTCCTGTTCCTTTCGCAAGCGTAAAATATGTTGAGGTGAAAGACCGGAAAACATATGTGATGGCGGAGGGTTTTTCAGGAACTCATAAAAATACGTTACAAGAGTTTGAATATTTATTGCCGCGAGAGTCATTTGTACGATGCCATCGCTCCTTTATCGTTAATGTTCATCACATCAAGGGGATTTATCCTGATACGCACTCGACTTTTGTCTTGGAAATGGATAATGGAACAAGAATCCCAGTTAGCCAATCCTATTCCAGTTACTTTCGTAAACTTTTAGGGTTTTAACTTGATTCGTGCTGCTTTAATCATGTATTTTAGTGCTTCACCGGATAATTCCTTGTCCAACGCCTAATTCCTCATTCATGTAAGTGCTTAAGTTAAAATTAACTAAAAGTTATGAATTGAGGCGTCTATGGATGGAAAATCATATGGATCGAATTAAAAATGTTCAATTGAGAGACGTTGTTGTCTCACCGACAGAGGCGGCGTCTTGGATTGAAGACGGTATGACGCTAGGGTTAAGTGGATTTACACGTGCGGGTGACGCAAAAGCGGTTCCACTGGCATTGGTGAAACGTGCGGAAACGGAAACGTTCAAAGTGAATGTGTTTACGGGCGCATCGTTAGGGTCTGATATCGATCGACTGTTTGCTGAAGCTGATATTATACATAAAAGATTACCATTCCAAGCAGATCCAACGATGCGGAAAAAGATTAATGACGGCGATCTTCTGTTTGTGGATCATCATTTGTCGCATACCGCAGAACTTATTCGTGCTGAAGTTGTCGAGCCAATTGACTTTGCAATTTTGGAAGCGGTTTCAATAACGGAAGACGGAATGATTATTCCAACGACCTCGGTTGGTAACTCATTGACGTTCGCGCAACATGCAAAAGCAATTATTATAGAAATTAATATGGCGCAGTCTACACAATTGGAAGGGCTGCATGATTTATACGATCCGGGTAAACAGGGTGAAAGGTCGCCAATTCAGTTAATGAAAGTAGATGACCGGATTGGTACGATTGGCATTCCTATTGACATGAAAAAGGTAAAAGGAATCGTCTTCACAGACCAACTGGATTCTCCTTCTACGATTGTAGCGCCTGATCAAGAAACAGAAATTATGGCAGAGCATTTATTAACGTTCCTTCGTACTGAGATTCAAGCAGGTCGATTAACTGAACGTCTGGCACCATTACAGTCAGGAATTGGATCGGTAGCGAATGCAGTTCTTCACGGAATGATCAACTCAGAGTTCAAGGATTTAGAAGTGTATTCAGAAGTACTGCAGGATTCCGTGTTTGATTTGATTGATGCAGGAAAAGTACGTTTCGCATCTTGTGCATCAATTACATTATCTGAAGAGAAGATGGATCAGGTCTTTAATAACTTTGAAAAGTATCGAGACAAGCTTATCATGCGTCCGCAGGAAATTTCGAACCATCCGGAAATTATCCGTCGTCTCGGCTTAATATCCATAAATACAGCACTTGAACTCGATATCTACGGCAACGTCAATTCGACGCATGTTTCAGGGACGAAGATGATGAACGGTATCGGCGGATCAGGTGATTTTGCCCGCAATGCACGCCTTGCTATTTTCGTTACGAAGTCAACGGCAAAAGGCGGTAACATTTCAAGTATCGTCCCGTTCGTTTCACATGTGGACCACACAGAGCATGATGTCGACATTATTGTTACAGAGCAAGGCTATGCAGATTTACGCGGACTTGCCCCAAGGGAACGTGTGGAGCTCATAATCGAACGTTGCGCACACCCGATGTACCGCGAGCAACTTCGCGCTTATTACGAAGAGGCGCTTGAAAGAGGCGGTCATACGCCACATGTCTTGGAAAAAGCATTCTCATGGCATGCGAATTTGGCGAAGAACGGAACAATGCGCGAGCTTGTTGAAGAGTTGGTATAATAAACAAATAGAAAAAGGGTTACCTGACGAGGTAACCCTTTTTCTGTTTTTTTGGTGGGGGGTTATTTGATAGCATGAAGCTTGCCACCCGATCAAATAGCGTGCGACCCGAGCATATAGGCTTGCTACCCGATCATATAGCATGCGACCCGAGCATATAGGCTAGCTATCCGATCAAATAGCATGCGAACCGAGCATAAAAGTTACTACCCAATCAAATAGCGTGCGACCCGAGCATATAGGCTTGCTACCCGATCATATAGCATGCGACCCGAGCATATAAGCTTGCCAACCAATCAAATATCGTGCGACCCGAGCATATAGGCTTGCTAACCAATCATATAGCTTGAGAGACCGAGCATATAGGCTTGCCACCCAATCATATAGCTTGAGAGACCGAGCATATAAGCTTGCCAACCAATCAAATATCGTACGACCCGAGCAAATAAGCTAGCTACCCAATCATATAGAGTGAGAGACCGAGCATATAGGCTTGCCACCCGATCATATAGCGTACGACCCGAGCATATAGGCTTGCCAACCAATCATAATAGCATGAGAGACCGAACCATATCCCCTCCGCGAACGGATCAATACATCACACTGCTGTTATGCTTTTGCTGCAAGTGCTCTTTCAAATTCCTCTTTCACGCGATGAAGAAGTTCGGCATCCGTTAGCAGCCTATACCCCGTAGACGCAAGTGCTTTCGCTCCTGTAATCAATGCTTGGTTGCCAAGCTCCGATTTTGCAGCTTCCCTGAATTCAACCGTATGGGCAATCAAGTCATCTGGCCCGATTTTAATGTATGGATGTGCAGTCGGAACTACATAGCTAATGTTGCCCGCATCCGTCGAACCTTTGCCTTTCCGTTTTTCGGTATGGACGACTTCACCAAGTGTTTCAAGTTCCACGTGTAACGTTTCATCCAATACGGAGTTCAGAACGAGGTCTTTCACTTCGTTTTGGAAACGTTCAATTTTAACGGTTGCACCCGTTGCAAGGGCGGCGCCTTCAGCAATATTCCGGACTTTGTCAGAAGTCTCGACTGTTTTCTGCCAAGATTCCGCACGGATGTAAAAACGTGCAGATGTGTATTCGGGAATAATATTGGGTGCATCGCCGCCGTGTGTAATAATACCGTGGATGCGGACCTCAGAAGGCAGCTGCTGACGCAGGGCGTTAATGCCGTTGAACAGTTGGATGACAGCGTCCAGCGCATTGATACCTTGTTCAGGAGAACCTGATGCGTGAGCTGGTTTTCCGTAAAAATGAAAATCGAGTGGGTCCACAGCGAGTGATTCACCTGTTGTAGCTGTCTTTCCAGATGGATGGATCATGAGCGCAACATCTACGTCCTTTAAATAACCGTGTCTAACGAAGCTGCCTTTTGCGCTGCCATTCGGACCGCCTTCTTCAGCTGGTGTGCCTAAAACGACAACGCGGCCGCCCGTTTCAGGAAGCGCTTCGGCAAGTGCAATCCCCGCTGCAACACTTGTTGTTCCAATAATATTATGTCCGCATGCATGTCCTAACCCAGGAAGTGCATCATATTCAGCAAGGTAAGCGATTGTCGGACCTTCTTTTCCACTGTCTTTCACAGCATAAAACGATGTTTCATGACCAGCAACCGCTGTTTTTACTTCAAACCCTGCATCTTCCAACAGCGCAACATGTTTAGCACTTGCATACACTTCTTCGTTTCCGATTTCCGGGTTTGCATGAATTTCCTGACTCGTTTGAATATATAAGTCATGGTTCTGTTCAATTGAATGGAATAATATGTTCGTCTTTTCATTTACAATGCTCATTATGAATGCCCCCAGTTCAATTATTTTTTAAGGTCTTCAAAGACGGTATCAATCTCTTCCGGTGTTAACTTAATAAGATATGATCCGCCTTTTGTATCTTCTTCGATAGCTTTTTCAATATCTTCTTCTTGATATAACTCAACGATCCGTTTGAATGTTTTATTGTTTTTTTCTTTCCCGCTTGCTACGATTAAATTCACATATGGGTAAATACTCTCATCGTCACTTGATTCTCTAAAGAGTGGATCCTCTCCTGGTGAAAATCCTGCTTGTCCAGCAATTCCGTTGTTAATAATCGCGGCAGTCACATCTGGCAATATACGAGGTGTTTGTTGAGCAACCATAGGAATGATTTCTAGGTTCAATGGATTTTCAGTGATTTTTGTCGGGTCACCAAACAATCCAAAGTCATCTGAAAGTGAAATTAAATCAGCACTTTCTAGTAGGCGTAGCGCACGTGCTTGGTTTGAAGGGTCATCTGGAATCGCAATTTTGTCGCCTTCTTTGATTTCAGAAATATCCTTAATTTTTTCAGAGTAAACGCCAAGTGGTGCAAACATCGTCGAGCCAATTGGAACAAGTTCATTTTTACTTTCTTTTACATATTGGGATAGGAACGAGAAATGTTGGAATGCATTTAAGTCGATATCGCCTTGTGCAAGTGCATTATTTGGCAATGTGTAATCTGCGAATTCGACAAGTTCGATTTCAATTCCTTCTTTTGCCGCTTTTTCTTTCAGCAATGGCCATTGGACACCATCTGCACCGTTGACACCAATTTTCACTTTGACTGTATCACTATTTCCGCTTTCTTTCCCGCCGCAAGCAGCGAGTACAATAGCAGTTAATACTGCTAAACTTACTAACCATAATTTCCTCATTTAATTCGTCTCCTTTTAGTTGAATGATTGTATTTTTTAAAGATTATTAAGTATAAGATTCTTTGACCTGGAACAGTGTCTAGCTCCAGGCATCTTGCACTTTTCCCAGATTACCGACGCATGATTTTTTTAGAAAGTGTATTGCCAAGCCATTGTGCTAATTGCACCATGATGATTAAAATGACGACCGTAACGAGCATGACACTACCGTCGAACCGTTGATAACCGTATGTCATCGCGACATGTCCAAGACCTCCGCCGCCAACTGTTCCGGCAACTGCCGAGAAATCGATCAGACTGACGGAAACGAAGGTAAGTCCTAAAATAAGTGGACCCAATGCTTCTGGTATCAAAACCGTGAAGATAATCCGAAGAGGGCTTGCACCCATTGCCTGTGCTGCTTCAATAACGCCAGGATCAATGCTGACCAAGTTATTTTCAACAACTCGGGCAATGACGAATGTTGCAACAATTGTCATCGGAAAAATGGCTGCTGCGGTTCCGATTGTTGTCCCGACAACTAATCTTGTCAGTTGTGAAATGGCTACTAAGAAGATGATGAACGGAACAGGCCGAACGATGTTAATGACTATATTTAATATTTGAGAAACAAGTTTGTTTTCCAAAATATTATTTTGCCTAGTGACAAATAATAGCAGGCCAATTGCAATTCCAAAAATGGAACCAAAAACGAGAGTGGCGATTACCATGATCAGTGTTTCACCGGTTGCTTCTACAATCCGGGGCCAAAATGTAAGCCAATCAACGTTCATCTTGTAGGACCTCCTCTATGTCTACAATTAATTCAAGTTCTTTTAATACATGGCTTACAGCATCCGTTTCTCCTTCAAATGAAACAAGTAGATTGCCAAAAAATCGTTCCTGTAATTCTCGAACTGAACCGTAAACGATGTTGAAATCAACATCGTGTTTACGTGTAACTTTTGAAAGAACAGGATCACTTGCAATATCTCCTTTGAAAATAACTCGATATAACTTGGTACCACCTTTTGATTGCCACTCATTAATCAATTTTTCTGAAGGTAGATCCTGCTGCACGGATTGGATGAATCGTTGTGTTGTCGAATGTTGAGGATCAGTAAATGTTTCAAAAACATCACCTGTTTCGATTACTTCTCCATTTTCCATGACCGCTACTTTGTCGCAAATTGTTTGAATAACATGCATTTCATGTGTGATAAGGAGGATTGTAATACCCAAATCCTTATTCACCTTTTTCAACAACCGCAGTATATCGGCGGTCGTATCAGGATCTAGTGCAGATGTGGCTTCATCACAGATTAGGATGTCTGGTGAAGTGGCGAGTGCTCTGGCTATACCTACGCGTTGCTTTTGCCCTCCTGATAGTTGGTCCGGATAATCTTTAGCTTTATCGGCCAGGCCAACGAAGTCCAATAATTCCTCGACGCGTTCCGCAATTGCTTTTTTTTGCATTCCGCCAAGTTTCAAAGGATACGCGATGTTTCCTGCAACTGTCCGTGAGTTCAGCAAGTTGAAGTTCTGAAAAATCATGCCGATGTTGCGACGTTGCGTCCGTAAATCTTTTGAGGATAATGTACTGACGTCGATGTCTCGAATGAAAACAGAGCCTGAAGTCGGGCGTTCAAGCATATTTACTAACCGTAGCAATGTGCTTTTTCCAGCGCCGCTAAAACCGATGATGCCGAAAATTTCACCTTTTTCAACGAAAAGAGAAACATCTTTTACCGCATGTACCTCACGCTTCCCAAGGGCGAACGTCTTGGATGCATTTTTAAATTCAATCATGTATTGACCCCCTAAGTACTTCGTTAATTCTGTGCGGACAACGGATGCAACTAGCAAAATGACTTGTGACCCCGAGCATCTGGCCGCTGAAGCTAGATAGTTGTAAGAACGAAAAAAATCCCTCTTTTTCTTAAAATAGATAAGAAAAAGAAGGATTCTAATAAAAGAAGCCATCTCGTTCTCATCTTCCAAACGCATACGCGTCTGTAGGAGTTGGCACAGTGTTCATTGGTCATGAACCTGTTGCCGAGATGTCATAGGGCCTGTCCCTCGATCTCTCTGGATAAGAAAGTGATGTAGTGCTATTCGATTGTTGCAAGAATTGAATCTAACTCTAGTGTGCAAATTAGGTAAAGTCAATGAATTTACTAAAGTAAAATAATTCAGATTACTAATAGTCGTAAACAATTTCAGAATTCTGATACACTTAAAGTGATAGAGAAAGCGGTGTGAGAATGACAATTTTTATATTTATTAGCATTATACTTTTTGCGTCCATTTTACAGACAAGTACAGGATTTGGTTTTTCGATCATGGCGACACCTTTTCTACTCATGATTTTCAATCCGATGGAGGCCATTCAGATAAACCTAGTTTTGTCGCTTGTTATTTCGAGCGCACTTATTGCTAAAATACGTAAAGATGTGGATACAGACCTATTAAAAAAGTTGATAATCGGGAGCTTATCTGGACTGCCAATTGGTATCATTTTGTTCATTTCGGCGGATATCAACAAATTGAAAACGGGCATAGGCATTGTTCTTCTTTTGCTAACACTGCTGCTTGTCCTGAACCTTCGAATTAAGAGAACTAAACGTGGGGACTTTGTTGTTGGCGGATTATCCGGTACATTGACGACAGGAATTGGCATGCCAGGTCCGCCGCTTTTGCTCTACTTTGCAGGAACAGCTATGCAAAAAGAAACATTACGTGCAACGACACTCGCGTTTTATTTATTCATCTATTCCGTTAGTCTACTCATTCAAGTGCTTTTTGTTGGTACAAATAAAGGTATCTGGACCTCAATCGGAATGGCACTGCCGCTAGTATTTGTTGGATTGTATCTAGGACAACTACTATTCCGTCATATCAGTCAAAAGACCTTTCGGATCTTCACATATGGTATTTTACTATTTACGGGCGTTTATTTATTAATAAAATGAGAAAGTAATTTATAGAATGGAGATGTTTCTTATGAAAATCGCATTGTTTGGGGCAACAGGGCGTGTGGGTGGGGAAGTCCTAAAATTAGCATTAGCAGAAGGGCATGAAGTGACGGTACTTGTCCGTTCACCTGAGAAATTGGCGCCACATGATAGGTTGACGATTATCCAAGGTGATGTCCGTGATGTTGTAGCAGTTTCGGATGCCGTTGCTGGAATGGACGTTGTATTCAGTTCGCTAGGTACAGACCAGACAACAACGTTGACTGAGGCAGTTCCTCATATGATAAGAGCGATGGAGGATACGGGAATTAATCGGCTAGTCACAATTGGGACAGCAGGCATCTTGCAAAGTAAGATTGATCCCGAAAAACTGCGTTATGAAGCTGGAGATACAAATCGTCGACTAACTTTTGCAGCGGAGGAGCACCATAAAGTGTATGACAGGCTGCGTCAATCGAGGCTTGAATGGACAATTGTCTGTCCTACTTATTTGCCGGATGGTGTTGCGGTGGGTGACTACAGAACTGAGCGCGATTTGTTGCCAGAGGAAGGTAAACAAATATCCGTTGGTGACACAGCTGCTTTTGCTTACGGCGAACTACTGCAAGGCGATAATATCGGGTTTCGTGTAGGAATTTCATATTAGTAAACAGAGTAGTACTGTCGTTGACAGTGCTATTTTTGTACGGAAAAGCATCACTCTTTTATGGAGTGATGCTTTTTATTTGGAAAATAAAAAGTTACTTTGCTGGCCACCATAGTAACAATGTTTCATGTGAAACACTGCGTTGTTAACCCCATAGTAACGGGCAGAACCCCCATCCCGATTGAAGTTTCACTTTATAAATAAGTTCCAAAAAATGCCTGAAACGAAAATAAAGATCATCCGTCAAATCAGTTAGCAGCCAAAGTAACTGCTAGTTGAAAGGTTGGGGAGGAATTTTTTATGAAAAAAAAGTTTGGAATGCTTATATGTGCAATGGTTATCTTTACGATGGTGGGTTGTTCGGGATCAGGATTAAATGACGGTATAAAGGACGAAGTTTCCGTCAAAGACATAATGGAAAGTGTTAAGGGGCAAGTTGTACAAGATATAAAAGATGCAGGATTCGACGATGGACAAACTGATGAGGAAATTCTTCAAAATTATGTGGAGACGAATTTAGTAAATGCTAAAACAGACGATTCAATGACACAAATATTTATGGAGCGAACAGAACTTGATAAAGAGTTACTAGCAGAAGGTTTGATGTTCAACTCTATGTTTAATATCAATTCGGATGAAATAATTGTCTTGAAAGCGAAGAATGAGGAGGACGCAGAATCATTGAAAGCCTCGATGCAAAAAGAATTAGATGCACAAATACAAACATGGGAACAATATCTTCCTGATCAATATGAAAAAGTGAAAAACAATGTGTTAAAAACGACAGGTGATTTTGTTCTATACGTTACGTATGGCAATGTAGATGCAGTAGAGCAGATTTTTGATGAAAAAGTAAAGTGAATTCTAAAGGTGCTTATTTCGCGACTTTAGAAGCCTCTAGCGGATGTCACGGATTTTGAAGGAATCTAAGTTTGCCGCGTCCTGCGTCAATGTTTGCATGCCTGTATCCTGCAGGCACATGCTCAATTCAAGATTCGGACTAAAACACAGGCCGAGGCGTATTTGAAGGGCGCTGAATATAAGCGCCTTTCTACATAGCAAAAGCTAGGAGAGTGATTGTGTGGTATTCAGTAGCTTATTATTTCTATTTTTCTTTTTACCAACTACATTACTCCTTTATTTTTGCGGTTCTAGAAAGATGAAAAATGGCATTCTCCTTATCGTTAGTCTTATCTTTTATGCATGGGGAGAACCTGTTTATATATTTTTAATGATTTTTTCGGCTATTACAGATTATTTTCACGGGTTATTTATTCAAAAATACAGGTTAACTGCGCCGCTTAAAGCGAAGCTCGGATTACTTTCATCTATTGTTATTAATCTAAGTTTATTGTCTTTTTTCAAGTATGCAGACTTCCTAATTGAAAACATCAATAATTTATTCGGCATGAATGTAAATGCCTTAGACCTTCCATTACCGATTGGCTTATCTTTTTACACATTTCAAACGATGTCGTATGCAATCGACGTGTATCGTGGACGGGTGAAAGCACAACAAAATCCGTTGACGCTTGCGCTATATGTTTGTTTGTTTCCACAGCTTATTGCAGGACCTATCGTACGATACGAAATTATTGAACATGAACTTAAAAACAGACGTGTTACGCTTAATCAATTTTCAGAAGGTGTGAAGATTTTTCTTATCGGGCTTGGTAAGAAGGTGTTGCTCGCCAATAACATAGGATTTTTATGGAGTGAAATTCAGCAGCAAAGTCCTGCTGAATTGTCAGTATTATCGGCTTGGATGGGGATTGCAGCATTTGGTTTGCAACTGTATTTCGATTTTAGCGGTTATTCTGATATGGCCATTGGCCTCGGGAAAATGTTCGGTTTTAATTTTCCGCAAAACTTCAATTATCCGTTTGTTTCCCGCAGTATCTCTGATTTTTGGCGAAGGTGGCATATGACGCTTGGCGGTTGGTTCCGGGACTATGTGTATATACCACTAGGCGGGAGTAGAAAAGGTAAATACAGGCTCTATCTAAATTTATTCATCGTTTGGGGTCTGACCGGATTATGGCATGGGGCTGCATGGAATTTCGTGGCTTGGGGTCTTTACTTTGGTGTATTGATTGCGATTGAAAAGGCAGGGTTACTGGTGCTACTCGAAAAAATGCACCCGATTTTCCAACACATTTACGCGTTTGTTATCATCATGATTAGTTGGGTACTATTCGTTTTTGAAGACCTCTCCATGAGTTTTACCTATTTGGAAATTATGTTTGGGTTTTCGGGACAAGCATTGGTAAATGAGCGATTCATGTATGATGCGTATACAAATGCTATTCTCTTTCTGTTAGCTTTTATTGGCTCGGTTCCAATTTTGAAAACGTTGAGGAATAAAATGACACGTTGGCATAAAGTGATTGACGAAATTTTAATTCCTGTATTTTGTTTACTTATTCTCGTCTTGTCGACCGCTTACTTAGCGGATGATTCATACAACCCATTTCTTTATTTTCGCTTCTAGGAGGTGACACATTGTCTATTCATAAAAAGTGTTTTGTAGGTGTATTTTTGGTATTCATTTTTGGAATAGGGTTATTCAATGTGGTAGCTAGCGACCGTGCTTTCTCTGAGAGAGAAAACCGTCCATTAGCTCAAATGCCTGAATGGACATTGCCAAATTTTTATTCTGGAAAGTTAACGGCGCGTTATGAAACGTATATGTCTGATCAGTTTATTTGGAAAGATGGTTGGGTGAGGCTGAAGGCGATGTCGGAAAGGGCTTCATTGAAAAAAGAAAATAACGGGGTTTTCTTTGGCAAAGATGGATTCCTTATTGAACCATTTGAAAAACCTGGCGAACAGTTTGATAAAAACATTGAGTATGTGAAAAGGTTTGCTGCAAATGCAGAAGGTATTCAGTCGTATGTATTACTTGCACCAACTTCGATAGCGCTATATGAGGATAAACTGCCCCTTTTTGCTCAAACTTCCAGCGAAAGAGAAGCATTTGAAACCGCGAAAGAAAAGTTGGATTCCATAATGGAGGTAATTGATGTATACGATGCGCTCAAATCGCAAAGTAACGATCAAATCTATTTTAAAACAGATCACCATTGGACGATGCGGGGGGCATATCTAGCTTACAGAGATTCAGCAAGAGCGTTGGGGATAAAGCCATATGAAGAAGACGACTTTCGTATTAAAACGGTAGCTGAAAATTTTTTCGGAACACTCCATTCCAAGACGAATGCGATCGGTGTTGAGCCGGACAAGATTGAAGTTTATTTGCCAAAGTTTGAAACTACTCAAACAGTGACCTATGAAGACGGACGACAATCTGAATCATTATACGAATGGGATTATCTTGAGAAAAAGGATAAGTATTCGCTATTCTTGGATGGTAATCATACACTTGTAAAAATTAAAACAGGGGTCGGAAATGGCCGTAAGTTGGCGATTGTTAAAGATTCCTATGCTCATGCATTTATCCCCTTTTTAGCGAATCACTTTGAGGAAATACATGTACTAGATCTTCGATATTATCATTCGGATGTCCTTATGTATTTGAATGATCAAAACATCTCTGAAGTATTATTTTTATACAATGTTGCTAATTTTACAAAGGACCCAAATATGATTTGGTTGTCGCAAAGTACATTGAAATAAAATTTTAGTACGAATGGGATCGTTGGTTAATGCGAAGATGCCGTAGAACGAGCGATGCTTTATTAGTGGATTACGCTTGATGATAAGAAAAGGAGTTGCTTTACTCATAATGAGTGAAGCAACTCTTTTTTTAACATGAATAAGTGAGTAGTATATTTCATTAAATAGTTATACGGCTACTTCACTCATCAGCGCATGCGTATTCCCCTCGGTATCATTGAAAAACACCATCCACGTTTCTGTGGAATCCATTTTTGCGACGACATGCGGTTTATCGATAAATGAAACTCCTTTTTCTTTCATCTGACTATAGCTTGCTGTGATGTCATCTACTTGGAAATAAAAGACGGAACTTGCGTTTGTGAATTGTTCCTTTTCGGGAAGACTAAGCATTAAGCGGATACCGTCGCAGTCGAAGAAAGCCATTGTGTCAGTGTTGAATAAAAGCGGTAGTTCAAGTAAATCTTTATAAAATAAAATAGCTCGATTAATATCTTTTGCGGGAATCCCAATTTGGCCGATACTTTTTAAACTTGTCACAAAAGTAATCCCCCTATTCAGTAATCTTTTCATTTAGTATAGCATACCGGTTTTTATCCAACGAAGCGGAGGGACAAGAAGATGGATATTCTTTATAGTGGTTTGTTAAAAGATAATCATCCGTTTTATATTCGACGACTGCACCTGAAAGACCTTCATGAAATTATACGTGTACAGAATGAGGTGGTTTATGTACTTGATAATCCAAGTTCGTTATCTTCATTATCCCAAAAAGAGTACGAATATATTTTGGCTGACGGCGGTAAGATGGTAGGGGTGTTTGCAGATGAACGGCTCGTCGCATTCCGTGCATTACTTGTCCCAGGAGCAGATGAAGAGCATCTCGGTTCCGACGTTGGGCTTGATTCGACGGAATTTGAGTCTGTTATTTATCAGGAGATATCGACTGTTTCGCCACGCTATCGTGGCTACCGTCTGCAAAAGATTATGGCAGACGTCTTAATGGAGCAGTTGAAAGTGGCAGACTATAAGTACGTTTGCGCAACGGTTGCTCCGTTTAACATCGCAAGTCTCAAGGACAAGTTTTCACAGCAGATGGAAATTGCCGCGCTGAAAAAGAAATATAACGGGGTGTTGCGTTACGTTTTTGTGAAACATCTTCATAAAGAGGGGGACGAATGGGAAGTGGAGCAATTCATTCCGATGCAAGATACAAAAGCTCAGCAAAAACTGCTTGAAGAAGGATGGCGAGGGACTGGGATTTCAGGAAGTACGGATGGCTGGCTTGTACGGTATTGTAAATAGTTTATCGACTTTCATGACAAGTAGAAAAGGAGCGACTTCACCCAAATGAGTAAAGCCGCATCCTCTTTGATTCACATCAATTTTGAAATGAACATTGTCGCGATTCCGAAATAAATCAAAAGCGACAATATATCATTGATGGTAGTAATAAGCGGACCCGATGCAACTGCAGGATCCACATTGAATTTGTGCAAGACGAGCGGGATGATTGTACCCGCCAGCGTTCCGATAATAAGTGTGATAAGTAAAGAGACGCCAACGACAAGTCCGAGTACAAAACTACCTTGCCAAATATAAGCAATAATTGAAATGACGATGGAACAGACAATACCGATTATAATTCCGACTAACAGCTCTCGAAAAATAAGTTTCAGCATTTTTTTCGTATCAAGATCCTCGGATACAAGACCGCGGACAACGACGGCGAGTGATTGAGTTCCAGTATTCCCGGTCATTCCGGCAATCATAGGCATGAAGAAGGCGAGCGCGACAACGGCTTCAAGCGTCGCTTCGAAACGGGATATGATACTTCCAGAAACAAGTCCAATGAACAGCAGTAAAATTAGCCATGGTAAACGTCTTCTGGCGGCAACTAACGGCTTCGTTCTGAAGTCAATCGCTTTTCCGGAGGCCAGTAGCATTTCAATATCTTCATTCGCTTCCCGGACGACAATATCAAGGACGTCATCCACCGTGATGATACCGAGCAGAACACCTTCATCATCAGTGACAGGCATTGAAACGAAATCGTAACGGCCAATAATCTTAGCAACTTCTTCTTGTTTGGTCATCACACCTACCTTGACGATATTCCGTGACATGATGTCTTCTATTTGAGCTTCGGGTTCTGCGAGCAACAGGTCTCTGTACGATGCGACACCGATAACTTTTTTGTCATCATCTAGAACGTACAGATAGTTTAGATACTCCGCAAGTGCAGCGTAACTCTTTAGTTTCTTTACTGCCCGCTCGACAGAATATGATTTATGAATCCATACGAAGCGGTTCGTCATCGCTCTTCCGGCCGTTTTTGGCGGATAATTCATGATCTGCCGGATGATGTCCATTTCTTCTTGTTTCATTTCGGCAATTAATGCATCGGCTTCTTTTTGGGGAAGTCCCGATAACAGGAAAGCAAGGTCATCATTTTTCATAAGATCCAATATATCCGTGGAGCGGGCAGGACCGATTGTTCGCAAAGCACGGAGCTGATCATCCTGTGATAAATGACGTAATAACCCGGTTAATTCATCTAACGTAAGGAATTCTAAAAATAACGGCCGATGTTTCACTGGTAAATTTTCATATTGGTTTGCAATATCGAAAGGTTTCAATTCCTTCATGATTTCATGGAATGTCTCTCTTTTTCCTTCTTTTAATATATGGATTAGCGCAGTTGCGATTCCATTCTCAGGGTCTTTATGAGCCAAAATATACACCTCTCTAAAAAAATGGTGAGAGATGGATCAGAGTGCTGCCGTTTCTCTCTCTATAGCTTTATCCCCTATTTCATTCATCGGAAAACCATTTTGATTGTTTATTAAAAGGAATAATTTACTTAACTGGGTGGGAGGCGAAGATCGATTGAAAAAGAGCCAGCAATTGAAGTTGATAAGCGTACTACTAGTAATTGTAATGATTGTCTTGCTGATAAACGGATTTAAAGGTAAGGATAACCATACCACCGCTCCGGACAATACGACAGTATCCGTTGCTAAAGTTGATGAACCAGTCGATAAACCGCAAAAACCGTATGCATTTCATGACATTGATGAAATTTTGAAAGACCCGAGATTACAAGGTGCGACGACTGTGGTAAGTATTCGTGAGGCAGCAACCGGCGAAGTTGTCTATTCCCATCTAGGAGATACGCGAGTCCACCCCGCATCCGTCATGAAATTACTGACAGGCGCTGCGGCATTTGAAACACTTGGAGAAGGGCATACGTTCAAGACTGAGTTGTATATGGATGGGCGAATAGAGAACGGCGTGCTGCACGGCAATCTCTATTTAAGAGGAAGAGGCGATCCGACACTGACGAAGAACGACCTGAAGGCATTCGTATCCGAATTAAAAGCGAAGGGAATCAGCTCCATCGCAGGAAACGTCTACGGGGATGATACTTGGTACGATGACATTAGACTTTCCCAAGACCTAAACTGGTCTGATGAACCCTACTATACAGGTTCCCAGGTGTCTGCACTGACGTTATCTCCAAATGACGACTATGACGCAGGTACGGTCATTGTCGAAGTGAATCCTGCCAAGAAATCAGGACAGGCGGGACAAGTCGCCATGGTACCAGCAAATAACTACCTGACAGTCGTCAACAAGACTCAAACGGTAGCTAAAAAAGGCAAGAAAAGTATTACGGTTGAAAGGCAACACGGTACAAATACGTTTATCGTATCCGGGACGATTCCAGAAGGCTCAACAAAAACACGCACTTGGGCATCTGTCTGGGAACCGACAAACTACACGATTAGCATCTTCAAAAAAACAATTGAAGAACTGGGCATTACGTTTTCGACAGCTCCGAAAGTCGAGCGCAAAAAAGTGACTAAAGGGGCTACTTTACTGACGTCAAAAAATTCAATGCCACTACATGAATTGTTCATTCCCTTCATGAAATTAAGTAATAACGGACATGCTGAAGTACTAGTTAAAGAGATGGGGCGTACTATAGGTGGCGAGGGCAGTTGGGATAAGGGGCTTTCGATCATAGAAGCAACACTCTCTACTCTAGGACTTGATACAAAAAATATGCTGCTTCGCGATGGATCAGGCATGTCCCATAAAAACCTTGTCACGGCGAATGAAGTGACAAAACTGCTTTACACAGCACAGACAAAACCATGGTATCCAGCATTTTTGAATGCGCTTCCTGTAGCAGGGAATGGAGAACGGTTTGTTGGAGGAACATTGCGCAATCGTATGACAGGGACAACGGCAGCAGGCAACGTCCAAGCGAAAACGGGCGCATTGAACGGAGTCACCGCGTTGTCTGGCTACGTTACAACAAAAGATGGAGAAATACTTACTTTTTCTATTATGATTAATAACTATTTGAATGACACGACGCCTGAAATACTAGACAAAATCGCTATTACACTTGCGAACTATCAGTCAAAGTGAGCAATTTGATATGCAATAAAATGCATATTTCGTGCATATTTATGTTTAGCAGAAAAAGAATAGGGAACGAGATAGAGAGTAAGGTAAAAACCGGAAAAACATCCGGGATGATAAAAAGGGGAGAACTTTTACTATGGGGAAGTTGAAAGTACTATTTCTATTGTTAACTGTTTCGGTGTTGGTGTTATCGGCATGCGGGACAAAGAAGGATGCCGGAGCAGAAAAAAGTGACGGCGATGGAAGCTATGAACTTATGAAAAAAGGGAGTCTGACTTTTGCCGCGAGTGGTGTTTATAAGCCATTTAATTTTGAAGAAAAAGGGAAATTAACTGGTTTTGATATAGAGATTGGTGAGGCAATTGCTGACAAGATGGGGCTAGAGGCGAACCCAGTGACAAATCCCTTTGAAACAATTATGCAGGGGCTAATCGGTAAGAAGTTCGATGCAATCATTGGATCGATGGCTTATACGAAAGAGCGTGCAAAGCAGGTGAACTTTACTGAACCTTACTATTACTCGGGCGGAATGATTTTTGTATCCGAAGATAATAAGGATATTAAGTCTGAGGATGATTTGAAAGGTAAAAAAATCGGTGTCGTGGCCCAATCTACATATGAAAAACCCGCACAAACCCTTTCGGACAATATCCAGTATTATAGCAGTGATGTAGTTGCACTAAAAGATTTGACTATAGAAGGCCGTCTCGATGCAGTTATCACAGCCGATATCGTAGGCTATGAAGCGATTGATAATGATTTTAAAATTAAGGAAGTCGGAAAGCCGCTATGGGTAGAGCAGCCATCCATCGCTGTACGACCTGACAATGATGCATTAAGGGAAGACATTGACAAAGCGCTGAAAGAAATAATTGAAGATGGTACGTATGATGAAATTTCAAAGAAATGGTTTGATCGAAATCTACTAGACCTTGATCTGGAAGGTGTGGAGCTTTTAGAATGAATGACTCCACAGACTTGACTACAGAAAGAGGGTATAACTAGTGCCAGAGATATTTATAACACTTTATGAGGTATTCATACGAACGTACCCAGGATTTTTAAAAGCTGCACTTATCACGTTGGAAATTACAGCAATTGCACTCGTGTTAGGTACTGCACTAGGTATAGTTTTTGCATTAATGAAGATATCCAAATCAAAAATTTTACAGACAATCGCAAACCTGTATATTACTTTAATCCGGGGGACTCCGCTGATTGTCCAAATCATGTTTCTCTATTACGGAATTACGAATATCGTCGTCCTTTCGAATTTCTGGGCCGGTGCAATCGCGCTAGGTATTCATAATGGTGCTTATATTGCGGAAATTTTCCGGGGCGCCATACAGGGAATCGATCGCGGGCAAGAAGAAGCAAGTCTTGCGGTTGGTATGAACCGCCGGCAAGCAATGCGGAGAATTATTTTTCCGCAAGCGCTTCGCCGTGCGATTCCGCCACTTGGAAACCAGTTCATAATTACCATGAAAGATTCATCACTTGTGTACGTTATTGGTGTTTCGGAAATGTTCGGACTGGCAAACAGGGAAGCGGCAGCATCATTCCAACCATTCGAAACATTCCTAGTCGTCGGGGTTTATTATCTCGTACTTGTACTAATCTTCTCGGCACTGCTGAAATGGTATGAGAAAAAGCTGGATGTTGACAGTATATGAGGAGGAAATTAAATGATTAAAACAAAAAACCTCCACAAGTCATTCGGCGATCTTGACGTGCTGAAAGGAATCGATCTAGATGTGGAGACCGGAGAAGTTGTTGTGCTTATCGGAGTCAGCGGATCGGGTAAAAGTACGTTGCTTCGCTGTTTGAACTTCCTTGAAATGCCGAATGAAGGTGAAATTATAATTGATGGACGACAAGTCGATCTGAAGAAAGATGACTTGTCGAATGTGCGTGCCGAAGTAGGAATGGTGTTCCAGCATTTTAACCTTTTCCCACATAAGACAGTGCTTGAAAACATCACGGAGGCACCAATCATTGTCAAAAAGATGAAGAAGGAACGCGCAGAGAAAGAGGCGCGTATTATCTTGGAAAAAGTCGGCTTATCTGATAAAGCAGACGTCTATCCAGGTAAACTATCAGGCGGGCAAAAACAGCGTGTTGCTATTGCTCGGGCACTCGCAATGGAACCCAAAGCGCTCCTGTTCGACGAACCGACATCAGCGCTTGACCCAGAACTTGTCGGGGAAGTACTTCAAGTAATGCAGGATCTCGCCAATGAGGGTATGACGATGGTCGTTGTCACCCATGAAATGAAGTTTGCAAAAGAAGTTGCCGACCGAATTGTTATGCTGGACGAAGGCTGTATCATTGGAAATACAGATCCGCATACATTTTTCAACCATTCGACCAACGAACGGACACGCCAATTTTTAGAGATGGTTGACGTATAAGGCAGTGAATAAAAAAGATATCCAACACCGGTGTTAGTAGGTGCGGGATATCTTTTTTATATTAGCGTTTCGGTTCATAATTCAACATCTTGAACATTTCCGACAGTTCCTCGTCGGTCAAGTCACGCCACTGACCATTCGGCAAGTCACCAAGATGGATGTTCATAATGCGCGTACGTTGTAATTTTCGAACATTATAACCAAGTGCGGAACACATGCGGCGGATTTGGCGGTTTAAGCCTTGCGTCAATGTCATGTTGAATTTACGTGGTCCTAGTTGTTTTACTTTACATGGTTTTGTTACCGTATCTAAAATCGGGACGCCTGACTCCATCTGTCTGATGAATTCCTTCGTGATTGGTTGGTCGACAGTGACGATATATTCTTTTTCATGGCCATTTTCTTCGCGCAAGATTTCATTGACGATATCGCCGTCATTTGTCAGAAGAAGAAGTCCATCTGAGTCTTTGTCGAGTCGACCGATATGGAAAACACGTAGCGGATGATTGACGAAGTCGACGACATTACCTTTAATATGGCGTTCCGTCGTGCTAGTAATGCCAACGGGTTTATTGAGGGCAAGATAAACGAGTTGCTCTTCCGTCTTCACTAGTTTTCCATCAGCATGGACTTCGTCGCCATCTTCGACTTTACTGCCGAGCTCGGCAAGTTGCCCGTTAATCGTAATGCGTCCATCTTCTATCCATTTATCCGCGCCACGACGGGAAACAATCCCGGCTTCGCTTAAATACTTATTAATTCTCATGTATGTCATCCTATCTAAGAAAGTTCTTTCTTCTATTGTAGCGCGTCTACGGAAAATGTTCAAAACCGTGGAGTTGGTATTAGAAGTGCAGAGTTGCTATTAGAATCAAGAAGTTGACATTAGAAGTTCGAAGTTGACATTAGAAGTTCGAAGTTGCAATTAAAACCAAAAAGTTGCAATTAGAATTCGGAATTTGCAATCGGCGCAAAAGAAGATGCCCCGATTTTAAATCAGATACGAATGAAACAGAAAAGATTGACAACTAACTCGCCTTGTAATACGATGGGAATAACATTTTACCAAAGACGGGCAGAAGGTACCGAGAGCGGTGCCGCCCACGATAGACGAGTTGAGAAGAGCATAGCTGAGAAATTGATGAATAAGAAGAGTAGCACAGGAGCGCGATTGTAGAGAGTCAGTGGGTGGTGAAAACTGATTCGCGGCCGGTGTGAATGGACTTATGAGAGTCTACTTGAATCGTTTTTCAAGTAGGACGTGAGATCCCACGTTACGGGATGTGTCTTATGGGCACGCTAAGTGGAAGCAGCAATGCTTCAATTAGAGGTGGCAACGCGGTCTATTCCGTCCTCTGCAATCGGACTAATCTGTCCTTTTGCAGAGGACTTTTTTTATACCTAAAAAGAGGAGAGTTGAGCTGAGATGAGTAGAGAACAGACGAGTTTACGGACGACCATGAAGAAGTTAAATGGGGATTCATTAACACCCATATTGATTTTCAGAAGAATGCAGGGCCAGCGAAAGTTTTTACTAGAAAGTTCTTCGAAGCACGAGGGATCAGGGCGCTACTCCTTCCTTGGGATGGATCCACTGAAGTCTTATAGCGGGCGCGATGGGAAACTTGAAGAACATGTTTATGCTACTGGCAAGAAATATGTACACGAGGGCGATTTGTTTGTGCTGTTGAAACGATTGATGCCGCGAATTACGGACGATATCGATTTTCCTTTCACAGGCGGAGCGGTCGGCTACGTTGGTTACGGAGCGGGTTCCGACAGTGTGACGCGTTCCCATGACGATATGGGATTTCCGGATGTTAATTTTAATATTTACGAAACCATTATTATTTTCGACCATGTGTTGAATGAAGTGACATTGCTGCATACGGAAATTAATCCGGAACAAAGTGCTCCTGATTTGGACGCACTGGCAGAAAGTATGTTGTCCGGACCGGAAAAAGAAGAGTTGGCTTTTGCGCTCTCGGATTATAGCTGTTCTGTCACACAACAACAATTTGAAAATTTGGTACGCGAAGCAAAAGGGTATATCGAGCAAGGAGAGGCTGAGCAAATCGTACTGTCTAGACGTTTAGTGGCGGACTTTAACGGCGATCCATTTTCATTATACCGAAAGCTAAGAAAGCGTAATCCTTCACCCTATATGTATTATATGGAATTCGATGATCACGTCGTTTTAGGTACGTCCCCGGAAAGTATCGTAAGTGTATCAAATGGCAAAGTGATGACGAATCCAATTGCAGGGACGCGCCGACGTGGTGTAGATAAAGCAGAAGATTTAGCACTTGAAAAAGAGTTGTTGGCGGATCCAAAAGAACTCGCGGAACACGATATGTTGGTCGAACTTGGCCGTAATGATTTGAAGAAAGTATGCCTTCCAGATTCGGTGCAAGTCACAAGTTATATGGAAGTCGTCCGTTACGAGCATGTTATGCACATTGTATCGGAAGCAGAGGGGACATTGTCGCCGGTGCTACATTCATTGGACGCGTTAACGGCATGCCTTCCGGCGGGTACAGTAACAGGTACACCGAAAAAACGAGCAATGGAATTGATTGATGAATTGGAGAAAATGGACCGGGGTATTTACGGCGGGGCAATTGGGTATATCGGTTTCAATGGTAATATGGATTTTGCGTTGACGATCCGCACGATGGTTGTGAAAGGCGGTAAAGCATACGTCCAGGCAGGAGCAGGAATTGTGCAAGCGTCAGATCCAACAGCTGAGTTTATGGAAACGGCCAATAAAGCCAAGTCCTTGTTGGAAGTCATTAACTAAATCGATGATGAATTGATTATGAGAAAGAGCAGAGCAGAGGAGAGATTGAGATGAGAAGTTTTGTTAGAAGAGTAGAGTTGGGCGAGCATTTGATGTATGAAGAAATGGTGGAAGCTTCTAAGCTGATGTTTAATGAACAAACCGAATCGCAGGACATAGTAGATTTCCTTGTGGCGTTGTCACGAAAAGAAGAAACGGCCCATGAAGTAGCGGCTCTTGCTTCGGTTATGAAATCGTTCGCGCTGCGGGTAAATGTTCCACGGGAAACATTTATGGATAACTGCGGAACAGGCGGAGACGGCTCAAATACGTTCAATATTAGTACAGCATCCGCGTTCGTATTGGCAGGAGCCGGCGCATCCATCGCTAAGCATGGTAATCGGAAAGTTTCGAGTGCCGCGGGAAGTTCTGATGTATTGGAAGCCCTTGGCATTCATATAGACTTCAGCTTAGATGAAACCATCGAACTTCTTCAACAGGAAGGAATCACCTTCTTATATGCGCCAAATGTTCACCCGAAAATGAAACGAATTGGTGCAATCCGGCAGCAAATTGGCAAGTCGACTATCTTTAATCTAGTAGGTCCTTTGACAAATCCAATCCCTTTGAAAACACAGTTCACGGGTATTAACAGACCGGACTTCACGATGGAATACGCATCCGTATTGCGCATGCTTGGCAGAGAGCGGGCAATTGTCGTATCGGGAGCGGGAGGAATGGACGAAGCGTCACTTGCGGGACAAAATGCATTTGTTCTTCTTGATAAAGGCGATTTGATCCCATTTTCGCTAACCGCAGATGATGTGGGGCTTGCATATGCTCCGATTTCAGCTATACGTGGAGGCGACGCAAAGGAAAATGCAGCAACCATTCGGGCAATTTTCAATGGACGACGCGGTCCTCATTTCGATACAGTCGTTTTCAATGCAGGCATCGGATTATTTGCAAATGGGCGAGCAGCGACAATTCAAGAGGGCGTAAAACAGGCGACTGAAAGTATTTTATCTGGCAAAGCATTGCAAAAGCTTGACGCTGTCGTAGCATTCAGTCAGAAAATCGGTGCAAAGGCGGTGGCAAGATGACGATTTTAGACAAGATTTTACACGAGAAACGGCGTGAAGTACAAGACATGTTGGCAGAGCAGGATGTACGACAAGAAGCACGTCCAGCGCGTCCGTCTTTATTCAACAAGCTATATAAAACAGAGCATTTGCAAGTCATCGCGGAAATGAAGCGCGCATCTCCTTCGAAGGGGCTTATCGCGGAAGGCGCTGATCCCGTTGCACAGGCAATTTCTTACCATCGCGCAGGTGCAGCGTGCATCTCTGTATTGACGGATAGTCACTTTTTCAAGGGGTCATTCGAAGACCTAGCAGCTGTCGCAGACAATGTTCCTATTCCGTTGCTATGCAAGGATTTTATCATCCATCCTGTACAGATTGACCGAGCAAAAAGGGCCGGAGCCTCTGTCATCCTGTTGATTGTTGCTGCACTTACTGAAGATGAGCTCGCTGAATTTCATACCTACGCGCTGCAATCTGGCTTGGAAGTATTGGTAGAAGTACATGATGAGGCGGAACTGAAACGCGCAATCGCCATCAACGCAAAATTGATTGGTGTAAATAATCGCGATCTCCGCACATTTAAAGTGGATTTAAAGAGAACAGAAGAGATTGCAGCCATTTTTCCGTTCGATGAAGAACGTGTCCTCATCAGCGAAAGTGGTATCTGGGAATCAGAAGATGCGTTATTTGTAGCAGATGCTGGTGCAAGTGCAGTGCTCGTCGGCGAATCGTTGATGCGAAGTGGTGAAGTCGCTACAGCTATCCAATCACTGCAAGTCGCATTACCGAGGGTAGTCCGATGACGAAGGTGAAAATTTGTGGACTAATGGAATCACAACACGTGAAAACGGCAGTCGATGCTGGAGTAGATGCAATCGGCTTTGTCTTTGCTCCAAGCCGACGACAAGTGACAATTGCCAAAGCGCAAGAGTTGGCAAAGAATATTCCACCTGGAGTGCTGAAGATAGGGGTATTTGTTGATGCATCACAAGATGATATTGAGCAAACTTTCCGAGAAGTACCGCTAGATTTTGTTCAATTTCATGGTGATGAAAGTTCAGATTTCATCGAAAAAGTCGGACTTCCTTCCATTAAAGTGTTATCAGTTTACAGTGATGAAGATGCAAAGCGATTCGCACACTATGAAACAGACTACTTTTTGTTTGATACACCTGGAACGGACTTTAAAGGTGGAAGCGGAAAAACTTTTGATTGGCAACTAATGAAAGATGCTGGTGTACAATCGGACAAAGTTATTCTGGCGGGTGGACTGAACGCGGACAATGTTGCACAAGCAATCAGGACGGTACAACCATATATGGTGGACGTTTCAAGCGGAGTAGAAGTTATGAGAAGAAAAGATGACAAGTTGATTCGCGCATTCATTAAAGCAGTCAAAGATGAGGAGAGATAAGCAATGGTACAAGAATTGGGTGCAACTCAAACTACACAGGCAGGACGATATGGACGATTTGGTGGGCAGTTTGTTCCTGAAACATTAATGACAGCACTTATCGAACTGGAAGCTGCTTATGATGATGCGATTGCCGATCCAGCTTTCACGGACAAAGTAAATTATTACTTAAAGGATTTTGTCGGACGGGAGACGCCGCTGTACTTTGCAGAAAGACTTACTAAAGAAGCGGGCGGTGCGAAGATTTATCTCAAACGGGAAGATTTAAACCATACCGGCGCACATAAAATTAATAATACGGTTGGGCAGGCACTCCTTGCGATGCGCATGGGCAAAAAGAAAATCGTTGCGGAAACCGGGGCGGGTCAGCACGGAGTAGCGACAGCAACAGTATGTGCTTTGTTTAATCTCGAATGCGTTATTTACATGGGGAAAGAAGATATTCGCAGGCAGGAATTGAATGTGTTCCGTATGGAGTTACTTGGAGCGAAAGTCGTTTCAGTCGATAAAGGATCAGGCACACTGAAAGATGCAGTCAATGAGGCGCTGCGTTACTGGGTGGCAAATGTGGAAGACACGCATTATATATTAGGATCTGCGCTTGGTCCGCATCCATTCCCGAGAATTGTTCGTGATTTCCAACGTGTAATCGGTGTGGAAACGAGAGGACAAATTATGGAGAAAGAAGGGCGTTTGCCGGATGCAATTGTGGCGTGCATCGGCGGTGGGAGTAATGCAATCGGCATGTTCCATCCTTTTATTGATGATGAAGACGTTGCTTTGTATGGTGTTGAGGCGGCGGGAAGTGGTATTGAAACAGGGCTTCACGCAGCTGCAATTGCGGATGGCAAAGAAGGCGTTCTACACGGAGCATATATGTATGTATTGCAAGACGCCGATGGATTTATCCAGGAGGCGCATTCCATTTCAGCGGGTCTCGATTACCCCGCAGTTGGTCCGGAACATAGCCATTTACATGATATCGGGCGCGTTACATACTCGTCTGTCACGGATGCGGGTGCATTGGAAGGATTGCAGTTATTGGCGAAAGTGGAAGGAATCATCCCTGCCCTTGAAAGTGCACATGCGGTTCACTATGCAGTCGAATTGGCAGGTACGATGGGGGAGGAAGAAATTCTCGTTATTTGCCTTTCAGGACGTGGCGATAAAGATGTCCAAACGGTACGCGATGCTTTAGGAGGTGGCTTGAATGACTAAGCAAGACTTAACTAACGCGATTACTGATTGTGTAACCCGAGGCGATAAAGCATTTGTGCCCTACATAATGGCGGGCGACGGCGGTCTTGAAACGATTAAGAAAAACATATTATTTCTCCAACAAACAGGTGTGACTGCAATCGAACTGGGTATTCCTTTTTCGGATCCGGTCGCAGATGGCCCAGTGATTGAACAAGCGGGAGAACGAGCACTTGCTAAAGGGGTAACACTTCGTAAGGTATTGAAAGAACTCACTTTATTCAAGGATGAAGTCACTGTTCCGCTTGTAATCATGACTTATTTGAATCCGATTTTGAGCTATGGCATTGATCAATTTGCGAAGGATTGCCAGAACAGCGGTATCAGTGGACTTATTGTGCCTGACTTGCCACACGAAGAAAGTGGACTATTGCAGAATTCTCTTACAAAATCCGAGATTGCACTCATTCCACTAGTCTCACTAACGAGCCCACCAGAACGGATTAAGAAAATAACAGCGGCAGCTGAAGGCTTTGTGTACGCAGTGACGGTAAACGGTATTACAGGGGTGCGGGATGGATTTGGCGATGATCTTGCTGCCCATTTGGAGCAGCTGAAAGCGGTGAGTCCTGTCCCTGTACTAGCAGGGTTCGGGATTTCAACACCTGAACAAGTCCGGTCAATTGGTGCGCTTGCAGACGGAGTCATTGTTGGAAGTGCGATTGTTGCTGCTTTTCATAGAAATGACTTAACAGCAGTCGAGGCATTAGTAAAAATGTCGAAAAAAGAAATATATAGTTAAGAAAAACGCCCTTCCTTGCGTGAGAAATCACACGAGGAGGGGCGTTTCTTATACAGTGATGCTGCTTTGTCGTATAGTGCTAGAATAGGGTTGTACAGTTTCTATTTTTAGTCAACGACCACTTCTGACATTCTTTTTTCAGTTATCCATACAGTCCCAAACTCAACAAGCGGTTTCATCGGAACGACTTTGCAAAGGGCTTGTCCTAACTTGCCGTCGATAGCAATGCCGGGGTTCATTTCCTCGAACGCGGTACCCAATTCGGGGAAAATATCCGAATCGACATCGACCATATCAAAAGTGGCCCAAATTCGTTCACCGTCTTGCATGATGGCTGCACCTTGAGGAGAGACTGTATATTCAGGAGCTAGGTATTCAGCTAAATGAAGTGCGGTGCATGATTCATAACTGACTCCAATCATAATGACCTTCACATCCACATTCAACATTTTTCCGAGTGGAGAACTCGTTCCGAATGAATCATCGAGCGGATGTTCACTCATCCAGTCATCTGCGTGGCGGCCCCACGCCATGAACGAATGGGCGGGGTGAGAACTTCGAATTGTTTTTGGATGGCGATGGAAGCAGTCAGCGATTTTCCCCATTCCACGTAGATGGGTTAAGTTCGGGTCGTAAGCGGGAATAGATTGACGTATAGGTTCATGCCACGCTTCTGGGACAGGGGGAAGCATCCAGTAAGATGGTTCCGAATTGTCGGCAGACTGCGCGGGCATGATGATTGTCCCGTTTAACGTCACTGTTTCCATCAGCGCTTCGACGACGGCTTGTGCACCACCTGCAATCCACCCCATCAATTTAAGGGATGAATGGACAATAATATGATCACCCGATTTAACACCAAGTGAGTTAAGCTGCTCTTTTAGTGTCTCTTTCGATTGGAATGAATGGGTATCGAGAATCGTTTCAAATTCGGTCATGTGGATCACTCAATTCTATAGATATTTTCGAAAAGCATAGCAAGCAAGAAAGGTTTTGCCAAGTTTTATGAAACCTTTCTTGCGGACGAGCGTACATATATAAAAGGAGATGTGTTCAATGGATGCGAATGTGATTAGACAGGAAGTTGAAACGACATATGAAAAAGTGAAGTCGTTGGCAGGTTGGACGGTGGATAAAAACGTCGTGCTGACAATTACATCGTACTATGTCACATCTGAAAGGGAGTTTGACGCGGAAAGTTTGAGTCGAGTAATGGATGCACTAAAAAGTAAATCCAGCTGGCTTTCTCCGCTACGCGGCAATCTACTTCCGATGATGGCTGCATTTCTAGATAAGCCTGGGACAGATATCGACAAAGAGGTGAATCGTTTATTCGCGAAGCAACAAGTCTTAAAAGGTATAGGCTTCCGCAATACAATCCATTCATATTTGGCTGCGCTCCTGTTGACCAACGATACAGAGCTCTATGAAAACGAGGCGCGTCAAGCTAAAAAACTATATGATGCGATTAAGAAACGGCATTTTTTCCTGACGTCAGACGATGATTACGCATATGCAGTATTGTTAGGGAAAAGGGGCGCTGATCCAATGGAGCATGCGAAGTCGATGCGTGCGTATTATGACTCATTGCGAACCGAGGGATTCCGTTCGGGAAATGAACTACAATGGCTGTCACAAGTGATGACTTACATACAGATCAAGTTTGATCCAAGTCTCATAACCAGGGCTGCGGAAGTACTAAATCATTTCAAGCGCAATACGAAAGTAAGACCTGTGCATTATCCGATGATTGGATTTCTTACCGTATTTGGAATAGATGATATAGAACTGCAGAATATTGTCGAACTTACGCATTCATTGGAGGAATCTAAACCTTTTAAATGGAATCGGGAAATGGCGTTGTCTATTGCGATTGGGTACATTATGCATAAATTGACTGAAAGTGCAGAAGCAGAAAGTGTTAGTCTTGCGACGTCAGTGGAATTGATTATACAAGCACAGCAAGCGGTGATGGCTGCGACGATTGCAGCGATGGTTGCGTCTACGTCAGCAAATTCAGCAAATAATTGATTGTGATTCGCTTAATTCCCATCCAGTTTCGATTGGCTTTTCCATCGTGGGAAAAGTAGACCTCCAAAACTCGATTTCAACTCCGTGTACCTCGTCGATGAACTGGTAACACCTAAAAATTTTTTTATGATGAACACGTCCTGTTGAATACAAAAAAAGATTTCATTCCAAATCGGAAATGGAATCTTTTTTGCGTTTTATAAATAAAATGACAAATTTTTATTTTTAAAAAGCTAAAAGTATTTCGGGTCAGGAAATGCTTTCAGGTCAACGTTTGTAACCTATTTGTAACCTAATTGTCACACGCGGAGTTTTTTATGTATTTGGTATTCTGGAAAAATAGTGTTGTCATCCATAAATTTGTATAGTATATTGGTGCAAGTGATTCAATATCAGAAAATTTACTATTAATAGTTTGGGAGTTTAAGTAATGTAGGGAGGAAGTTTTCTTGGGAAACCCGGTATTGGAAATTAAAAATCTCCGCACATCGTTTCGAATTAAAGATAACTACTATGCAGCAGTTGATGATGTATCATTGACTGTTGAAAAAAATGAACTGCTAGCCATCGTAGGAGAATCGGGTTGTGGGAAGAGTGCATTTGCTTTTTCAATAATGGGTCTGCATAGTCAAGCAAAAGTGGAAGGGAATATTTACTTTAAGGATCAGAATATAGTGAATATGTCTCCAGCTAAGCTAAATGAATTGCGTGGGAATAAAATGGGGATGATTTTTCAAGACTCGCTTTCCGCATTGAATCCATTAATGACTATTGGCGATCAAATTGATGAGATTATATATATCCATAACAATAAGCTACCGAAAAAGGAACGGAAAGAGAGAGTCATTGATTTGCTGAATAAGGTTGGAATTGTCAATCCAGCATTTACTTACGATCAATACCCCCATGAATTATCAGGTGGAATGAGGCAGCGGGTAGTGATCGCGATGGCGATTGCCAATGAACCGGAGCTATTGATCGCCGACGAGCCGACGACCGCCCTGGATGTGACCATTCAATCTCAAATACTTGATTTAATAAAAAAGCTCAAAGAAGAGATTCACGCGGGGATTATTTTGATTACCCATGATTTAGCGGTTGTTGCTGAAATGGCGGACCGAGTTGCTGTCATGTACGCAGGTCAAATTGTTGAGATTGCAGATGTTTATACGTTATTCGAAAACCCTTTGCATCCTTATACAAGGTCGTTACTGAACTCAGTTCCGAATTCAAATGAAGAGCAATCTGAACTTCATGTAATTGAGGGTATTGTCCCGTCCTTGCAGAAGTTGGTCCGTAATGGTTGTCGGTTTAGCCCTAGAATTCCTTGGGTGGATGAGTCAGCTCATGAGGAGAATCCGGTATTGCACGAAGTAACCCCGGGTCACTTCGTACGCTGTACCTGTTACCGACAGTTTAGCTTCCCTGATAAAAGCAAGGAGGATCAGTACCATGGCGTTTCTTGAAGTAGAAGATTTAAAAGTCCATTTTCCGATTCAAGGTGGCGTATTTGGTAGGACTATTGACCATGTCAGAGCAGTTGATGGTGTCTCATTTTCGATTGAAAAAGGGAAAACATATGGGCTTGTTGGTGAATCTGGGTCCGGTAAAACAACAACTGGACGGGCAATCATCGGTTTAAATAAAATTGCTTCTGGAAAAGTTACTTTTGACGGACAGGACATAACTGATATGAGCCGTTCAAAAGTGGGTGCACGTAGGGATATACAGATGATTTTTCAAGATCCCTATTCCACATTGAATCCAAAAAAACGAGTACTTGATATTGTATCCGAACCGCTTCGTAATTACGAAAATTTTTCAAGAAGTGAAGAAAAGAAGCGTGTCGGAGAACTATTAGAGCTTGTCGGTTTAAGTCCAGAAAGTATACATAAATACCCGCATGAATTCTCAGGTGGACAACGCCAACGGATTGGGATTGCTCGAGCAATTGCTCTAAAGCCAAAGCTAATTATTGCTGATGAACCTGTGTCAGCGCTTGATGTTTCCGTTCAAGCACAAGTCTTGAACTTTATGCAAGAGATTCAGAAAGAATTGGGTCTTACTTATCTTTTTATCAGCCACGATCTTGGAATTATCAAGCATATGTGTGATCGAATTGGGATTATGTATAAAGGACGTTATGTGGAGGAAGGGACTCCGGAAGATATCTTTAAAAATCCACAGCATATTTACTCAAAACGGCTGGTTGCTGCAATCCCTGATATTGATCCTAGAAAACGTGAGCAACAGGTACAATTCCGCCAAGCGGTAAAAGAAGAATATGAGCAGTCGTACGACAATTATTTCGATGACTTGGGCTTGGCCTATAAATTACAGCCTGTATCGGACACACATTTAGTGGCTTTGCCTGGGAAAGGGTGAATGGTATGTGGAAATTCACTGTACGTCGAATTGGAATAATGATTCCGCAAATTGCATTACTCAGTATTTTGATATTTATCATGGCAAAAATGATGCCTGGTGATGCGTTAAGTGGTTTGATCGATCCGAATATTGATCCAGCTACGATTGAAGCGATGAGACAAAGATTGGGCCTAGATAATCCTTGGTATATTCAATACCTGGACTGGGTTAAAGCGTTGTTTCAAGGAGATTTAGGACAATCCTTCCGCTTTAAAATGCCAGTCACCGAATTAATTTCTCAACGACTTGTTAATACATTTTGGCTGTCTCTAGTTACGTTAATTTTGACTTATTTAATCGCGATTCCTCTTGGCATAACAAGTGGACGGTATAACGATTCATGGGCCGACCGATTAATAACTGGTTATACGTACGTAGGATTCGCGGCCCCATTATTTATCTTTGCTCTTGTTATGGTTTGGGTCTTTGGTTTCCAATTTGGTTGGTTCCCTACTGGTGGTAGTGTAACTCCAGGGCTTAGTCCAGGTTCGTTCGAATATGTACTAAGTAAAATAAATCATTTATTGCTCCCTTCATTATCAATGGCTCTCATCGCAACGGTTTCGACCGTTCAGTATTTGCGAAGTGAGATTATTGATACAAAACAGAAGGAATTTGTGGTGACAGCACGGGCGAAGGGTGCATCTGAGTCAAGGGTCTATAACCGTCATATTTTAAGGAATTCATTGTTGCCAGTTGCCGCATTTTTCGGGTATGAAATTACGGGATTAATCGGAGGAACTATTTTTATTGAAAGCATCTTTGGATATCCAGGAATGGGTCAGCTGTTCCTAGAATCAATTTCACTACGTGACTTCAGTGTGGTGACATCAGTTGTTCTAATATTTGGGATTGCAGCGATTTTAGGTGCATTACTTTCAGATATTATATTAAGTATTGTTGACCCACGTATTCGTATAAAATAAGAACTCGATAGACTTTGAGGTGGTTAAGGTTGGAAATGAAAAATGTCCATTTACCCGACAGTACACTGGATGCAGATAGAAGCCCATCCGGTTGGAGTATTATCTGGCGCGAAATTGTTCGAGATAAACTAGCTTTTATATCATTAGTTTTTCTTACACTCATTATGGTATTTGTATATGGTGTATCCCTGTTTTTAGATCAGAAAGAAATTGTGACAGTAGACTTGTTTTCTATTCATAAACCTCCGTCCGCGGAGTTTTGGTTAGGCACAGATTATGGGGGACGAGATGTTTTTGGGCAGCTGATTATCGGGACACGGAATTCACTTTCGATTGGGATTCTTGTAACAGTAATGACAGGCGTCATTGGAATTACTGTTGGCTTAGTTTCAGGTTATTTTGGTGGGAAAATTGATAATATAGCCATGCGGATTGTTGACTTTTTCATGATTTTACCGTTTCTGATGATTGTCATTGTGTTTGTATCAGTTTCGCCTAAATATACCATTTTGACATTTTCCTTGATTATGACAGCCTTTTTGTGGATGGGAAAAGCACGGTTAATCCGGTCGAAAACATTGCAAGAAACAGAACTAGATTATGTGCAGGCTTCGAAGACGCTCGGCTCCTCTAATCTGAAAATTATGTTTACGCAGGTGTTACCGAATTTAAGTTCAATTATTATCGTTTCGATGACATTGAGCTTAGCTGCAAACATTGGTTTGGAATCCGGGCTGTCATTTTTAGGCTTTGGTTTTCCGGAAAGTACGCCAAGCCTTGGGACACTTGTCAGTTATGCAAGAAACCCACAAACTTTGGAGTATAGATGGTGGATCTGGTTACCTGCATCACTGCTGATTTTAGTGCTGATGTTGAGTATAAATAATGTCGGTCAAGCGTTAAAACGTGCGACTGATGCACGACAAAGAAGAGGATAAGAAGGGGGAGAAATTTATATGGTAGGGAAGAAAAGTCTAAGAAAAGTTCTATTCGCAATGATGCTTGTTCTATTACTTGCGTTAGCCGCTTGTAATAAAGCAGAAGACGCGGAACCAGCAGATTCTGGAACTAAGAAAGAAGAAGGTAAGAAGGAAGAGACCAAGAAAGAAGAAGTCGCAGATGATGGACTCTATTCGATCGATGATTTTAGTAAGATTAAAACAAATGAAGGTGAGGCAATTGAAGGGGGTTCGTTTACATACGGACTTGTTTCAGATACAGCCTTTGAAGGAACGTTGAACTGGAACTTCTATTCAGGCAAGCCTGATGCATATGTTCTTGATTGGTTTGACGAAGGAATGTTGACATGGGATTCAAGTTTTGTGTATACACAGGATGGTGCTGCAACATATAAATCATCTGAAGATGGAAGAACATTCACGTTTACGATTCGTGACAATGTAAATTGGCATGATGGTAAGCCAGTTACAGCTGAAGACTGGGCATTTGCACATGAAATCCTTGGTCATGCTGACTATGATGGTCCGCGTGCAGGAGATGTACTTAACATTGTAGGTATGGATGAATTCCAAGCAGGTACATCGGAAACAATTTCCGGTATTGAAATAGTAAGTGATAAAGAATTAAAAATCACATATAAAGAGGCAACGCCGTCACTTATCACAGGTGGTATTTGGACATACCCACTTGCTAAGCATATCTTTGGCGATATGCCTGTTAAAGATATCTCATCTTCACCGGAAGTACGTCAGAAACCAATCGGTTTTGGTCCGTTTAAAGTTGACACAATCGTACCTGGTGAATCAGTTACGTTTACTAAAAACGAAGACTATTGGCGCGGGGCACCAAAGCTCGACACAGTTACTTTAAAAGTAATCAATCCAAACGTCGTTGTTCAATCACTTGAAAAAGGTGATGTAGATACAGTAAGTGATTTCCCAGTACCTCAGTACCCTGATAATGCTGAGATGTCAAACGTCGAATTTTTAGGCGATGTAGATCGCGCTTATTCGTATGTTGGCTTTAAACTTGGTACTTGGGATAAAGAAAAGAAAGCAGTGAAACCTAATCCCGATGCGAAGATGGGGGATGTGAATTTACGTAAAGCTATGTGGCATGCGGTTGATAATAATACGGTAGGTGAGAAGTTCTATCACGGCCTACGTTGGGCTGCAACAACATTGATTCCACCATCACACCCAGAATATCATGATGCTACAAATCCTGGTACACCGTATGACCCTGAAAAAGCGAAACAATTGCTTGAAGAAGCTGGATTTAAAGATGTTGATGGTGATGGTATCCGTGAAGACAAAGAAGGAAAACCATTGGTTATCAATTATGCTTCTATGTCAGGCGATGACATCGCTGAACCATTGGCACAATATTATATTCAAGCGTGGGAAGCTGTTGGCTTGAAAGTAGCACTGTTAGATGGTCGCTTACAAGAATTTAATACATTTTATGAAGGCGTTGGCCAAAATGGAGATGACAATCCTGAAATTGATATTTATTCAGCTGCTTGGGGTGTAGGTATCGACGTAGATCCTAGTGGTCTATACGCTAAAAACGTATTATACAACTTCGCGCGTTGGGAAAATGCAGACAATGAGCGCCTGTTAGCTGAAGGTATCTCTGAAGATGCATTCGACGTTGAAAAGCGTAAAGAAATATACAATGAGTGGCAACAACTGATGACAGATGAAGTTCCTGTATTCCCAACATTGTATCGTGCACAATTGGTACCAGTTAACAACCGTGTGCTAAACTATGCAATTGGTGATGGAACGGAAATGTATAAGAGTGATATCGCAGTAACGCAAGATAAGTCTATCCCTGCGAAAAAGTAAGTTAAGACGCATATCTGTAACTTGTAGAGGAAAAGAGTCATTTTTCTTCTACAAGTTTTTTTATTGTTAAAAGAAAGTGTGAATACACTTGAAAGTAACCTGAATCTGAACAGGAAAACATGATTGGATAGCGGAATATGATAAGCTTATAAGGACACTAAAAATAGGCGTAACAGCTTCTTAATGAAAGGAAGTTAGCAATATGAAAATAAGACCACAGCGTCTCCAAAAAGGAGACACAATTGGCATTATTGCACCGTCGAGTCCGCCTAATCAGGAAAACTTAGAGCGCTCACTCGCGTTTCTTGAACAGCTAGGATTGAAATGGAAGTTTGGGAAACATGTCTTGAATGTGCACGGATATCTAGCAGGGACGGACGAAGAACGACTTCAAGATTTGCATGACATGTTTGCCGATCCTACTATTAAAGGAATCATCTGTGCGGGCGGAGGATACGGCTCAGCTCGCTATACGGATAAAATCGATCTGCAGCTTATGAAAGAGAATCCGAAAGTCCTTTGGGGATTCAGTGATATCACATTCCTTCATACAGCGATGGGTCTGTATTCCAACCTTGTCACATTCCATGGCCCGATGCTTGCATCATGTGTTGGGAAAGACACGTTCCACGAATTGTCTGCGAAAATGTTCCAGCAGTTATTTGAGCCCATGGAACTTCATTACACGGAAGCGATTTCACCCCTTGAAACCATTACAGCGGGCGTCGCACAAGGTGAACTTGTTGGTGGGAATCTGTCGTTGCTCGCCAGTGGAATCGGCACTAAGTTTGAAGTGGACACGAAAGGCAAGCTTCTCTTTATAGAAGATGTCGGTGAAGAGCCATACAAAGTCGATGGTCTTCTCAATCAATTGCGCATGGCTGGAAAGCTTAAAGAGGCAGTGGGAATTGTCATAGGCGACTTCTCAGATGCGGAACCCAAAAAACGAAAAGAAACACTAACTCTTGATGAAGTATTCGCAGATTACACGGCTAATCTTGGAATACCGGTTGTCAAAGGATTCAAAATTGGCCATTGTCAGCCGCACTTTGCCATACCACTTGGTGTCGGTGCAAAGCTCGATGCTGATAACAAGACGCTGACGATATTACCTGGCGTCGAGTGAAACTAGATACGAAAGCGGTTTACGCAATTCAATCACATGGAGATTTGCCGCGAAATTGAGGCGGCTCTATGTGTTTGGGCAATAATGCTTTTGGGTATCATATAGGAGAACGCAACCAAGTAATGAAGCTGAAAATACAAGTATTTATTTGTGATAGTTAAAAGTAAAGTTTCCAGTAGAATTGTAAAAAAACAATTCGATTTTCCTATGCCTTTTTAAGTCATTAAGTTGAAAAAAAAGCCATAAACCATTATAATAGTTTAGTCATCGACATTCTTCGACACATTCCGCAAAAGCCCGATTTAGAAGGGCCCCAATCCACTGGACGGTTGTCCAAAATGGCATATTCATGCAAACTAAGTTAAAAAAAGTAACAGAGAACATTAATTCAATTAATTTTCTGAATCGTACAAGATTTGGTTTTTTTATTAATTAAAAAAAGAGGTGCTTTGAATTGAAATTATCACCGGTCGAACAGGAAAAATTGCTGTTGCATGTTGCAGGAGAACTGGCAATTAAGCGTAAGGAACGCGGAGTTAAGTTGAATTATCCGGAAGCTATCGCACTAATTTGTCACTACATTATGGAAGGCGCGCGTGACGGAAAGACTGTTGCACAACTGATGAGCGAAGGGAAACAAGTGCTTACGGTTGAGGATGTAATGGAAGGCGTCGGCGATATGATTAGTGATGTGCAGATTGAATGTACATTCCCAGACGGTACAAAACTTGTGACGGTCCACCGTCCAATTCAATAATAGGAGGCTTTAACAATGATTCCAGGAGAAATTAGAACAGCTGAAGGCTTGATTGAAATAAATGCCGGACGCCCCGTGAAAGCGGTACGCGTTGCAAACACTGGCGATCGTCCGATACAAGTCGGATCTCATTTCCATTTCATTGAGGTTAATAAATTTCTTGAATTTGACCGTGAACAGGCAGTTGGAATGCATTTAAATATCCCATCTGGTACCGCTGTGCGTTTTGAACCCGGCGAAGAGAAGGAAGTTGAATTAGTTGAGTTCGGCGGAAAACGTCACGTGTTCGGACTGAATAATTTGACGGAAGGTTCGACGCATAATAAGGACGAAATTTTAGATAGAGCAGCAGAAGCAGGATTTAAAGGAGCCGAGGATAAATGAAAGTAACACACGAACAATATGCGAAAATGTTCGGACCGACAGTAGGCGATAAAGTGCGTCTTGCTGACACGGATCTTTGGATTGAAATTGAAAAAGATTATACATCATACGGTGATGAAGGTGTTTTCGGTGGAGGAAAATCACTTCGCGTATCGATGGGCCAAAATGGTAAAAATGTTCGCGCTGAAGGTGTTCTCGACACAGTCATTACCAACGTTATGATTATTGACCATACAGGTATTGTGAAAGCAGATATTGGTATTAAAGATGGCCGTATCATCGGAGTCGGAAAAGCAGGAAATCCGCTTTCGATGGATGGTGTAGATCAGGATATGATCATCGGCGTGGGAACAGAAGTGTATGCGGGTGAAGGATTGATTGCAACTGCGGGTGCTGTCGACACGCATATTCACTTCATTAGTCCTCAGCAAGTCGAAACTGCACTTAACGCAGGTACGACTACATTCATCGGTGGTGGGACAGGCCCGGCCGCAGGTTCGAAAGCGACGAGTTTGACGGCGGGCGAGTGGCATCTTCATAGAATGTTACAAGCAGTTGAAGATTTACCAATCAACGTTGGGTTACTTGGAAAAGGGAGCGCATCTACAACGGAACCAATTATTGAACAAGTCCGTGCAGGTGCAATCGGTATGAAAATTCATGAAGACTGGGGTGCGACTCCAGATGCTCTTAATCAGAGTCTTATCGTTGCAGATGAATTCGATATCCAAGTCGCGCTTCACTCCGATACGCTCAATGAAGCTGGATTTGTTGAAAATACGATTGAGGCAATTGACGGGCGTGTTATCCATATTTTCCATACAGAAGGAGCAGGCGGCGGACACGCGCCAGACCAACTGAAATTGGCTGCATACCCAAATATTTTGCCGGCATCGACGAATCCGACAAAACCATTTACGACAAATACAATCGATGAACATTTAGATATGCTTATGGTATGTCACCATTTGAAACACGATGTACCTGAAGATGTAGCATTCGCAGATTCACGTATTCGTCCTGAAACAATCGCTGCAGAAGACATTATGCAAGATCTAGGTATTCTTAGTATTATGTCATCCGATTCACAAGCGATGGGACGTGTAGGTGAAGTTACAATGCGTACGTTCCAAACAGCAAACAAAATGAAAATGCAACGCGGTCCACTTCCGCAAGACGAAGGAAAAGACAATGATAACTTCCGTGTAAAACGTTATATTTCAAAACTAAATATTAACCCAGCGATTGCACACGGAATCAGCCATGAAGTCGGTTCACTCGAAGAAGGGAAACTGGCGGATATTGTCCTTTGGGAGCCTGCGTTTTTCGGTGTGAAAGCAGAAGTTGTTATTAAAGGCGGAATTGCTGTTTACGCAATGACTGGTGATCCAAACGCGTCTATTCCAACTCCGCAACCGATGATGGGACGCCGTATGTTTGGTTTCCACGGTCAAGCACCACAACACGCGGCAATGACGTTCCTTCCTAAAATTGCAGTAGAAGAAGGCCTACCTGAAAAATTGGGTCTTAAGAAAATGATTGGTACTGTTAAAAACTGCCGTAACATTGGTAAAGCAGACATGAAACATAACAGTGAAACACCAGAAATTGACGTCAATCCAGAAACATATGAAGTGAAAATTGACGGTGTACTTGCTACGTGTGAACCAGTAAGCGTTCTCCCGATGGCACAACGTTACTTCCTGTTTTAATTACTAAAAATAATGAAGGGGAAAGCTCGAAATGGTTGAAAAGATATTTTACAGCCATTTCGGCCTCATCCTATTGAACATGCCGATAAAGGAGGATGCCAAATGCTTATAACTAAAGTCATTGGTAACATTGGAACGGAAGAAGAAATTGCTGGTAAACAGACAGAGTGGATTGAACTTGACTGGGAAGAATTGAGTAAACGCATTCTACGCAAAGAAACAGATCAAGGTACAGATGTCGCGTTGTCACTTGAACAACAAGAGCACCATGAGGACCACGAACATCATGACCACGACGATCATCATCATCATGAACACCAGCCGTTACAATATGGCGATATCTTATTCGAGGATGACTCACGTCGTATTGCCGTTCGCACAAAAATGGAGCCGGTTATCGTGATTAGCCCGAAAAACATGACGGAAATGGGTAAAACGGCTTTCGAACTTGGAAACCGCCATACACCGGCATTAATCGAGGAAAACGAAGTCATCGTGCGTGCAGATCATACGTTGAATAAATTGCTAGATGAAGTGGGTGTCGCATATGAAACAACTGAAAGACGATTCAAACAACCATTCAAATACCGAGGACACTCTCACTGATCTTGCCCTTTTACGATTAATTCAAATTCATGATTCCGCGTTTCCGATTGGGTCCTTTACGCAGACGTATGGCATGGAGACGTATATTCAGGAAGATGTGATCCGGACGAAAGAGGATTTGGTCGCTTATTGTACGTCGTTTCTTTTTCAAAACCTGGTGCGTGGGGATGCGATTTTAATTCAAGAAGCGTATGCTGCGGCTCAGGAACAGGATATCGAGCGACTTCTCTATTTGGAGCAATTATGCGGGGCAATCAAACTTGCGAAGGAATCACGTGAGGCAAGTGTGAAACTAGGAAGACAGTTTATTAAAACTGTGTCTCCACTCGGAACAGATGATTTCCTTGCGGACTGGAAAGCCCGTATTGATGCAAAAGAGATTAAAGGTCATTACGCCATTCTTTATGGTATTTACAGTGCGACGACAGGCGTCAGTGCGCATCATGCGGTCATGACGTATTTGTTTGCATCGCTTAACGGACTCGTCCAAAATGCGGTCCGTGCTGTGCCGTTCGGTCAAACAACTGGCGTCCAAGTAACGTATGAATTGATTGGACATGTGACGGAAGCGGCTAAATTAGTTGCTACGTTGACAGAAGCCGATATTAGTAATAACGCGTTAGGTATTGAACTTGCTTCTATGAAGCATGAGTATTTGTTCTCAAGATTATTTATTTCATGATGGATTGAAAGGAGTTTTTATAAATGAAACCAGTACGTATTGGCATAGGTGGACCAGTTGGATCGGGCAAAACATCGCTCGTCGACCAACTTACACGTGCGATGCACAAAGAATATAATGTAGCGGTCATTACGAACGATATTTACACGCGTGAAGACGCTCAATTTTTAATAAATAGCGGTGTACTTGAAGCGGATCGCATTTTAGGTGTTGAAACGGGAGGTTGCCCACATACGGCTATCCGCGAAGATGCTTCTATGAACTTCGCAGCAATTGATGAACTGAAAAGTCGTTTTGAAGACCTCGATATTATTTTCGTGGAAAGCGGCGGAGACAACTTGTCCGCTACATTTAGCCCAGAGCTTGTCGACGGCTATATTTATGTTATCGACGTTGCAGAAGGTCAGGATATTCCGAGAAAAGGCGGACCTGCTTTGACGCGTTCTGATCTTTTATTGATCAATAAAACGGATCTTGCTCCATACGTTGGCGTTGATCTTGAACTAATGGATAGCGACGCAAAAAAAATGCGTAACGGACGTCCATACATTTTTACAGATGTAAGAACACAGAAAAATGTTGACCAAGTCGTTGCTTGGATCAAGCACAATATGCTATTAGAAGGTGCGGGATCCGCTGGTTCAAATGCTTAAGCCGTCTCGCGCCATCCACCACGGAAAACTTGACTTGGAATTTGAGCCAAGAAGAGGCTACACACGGATGCCTCATGTTTTCCAACAGCCTCCATTGAAGGCGAGTCGTGAACTGTACGAAGGGAAAAACCCGACAGCGACTGTCTACATAATGGAGTCCTCTGGAGGCATGGTCGCCGGGGATCGAAATGACATTACAGTGAAGCTTGCTCCAGATAGTAGCGTAAGGTTGGTTCAGCAGTCCGCTTTAAAGATCTATCCATCGCATACCGGAGACACTTGTGTACAGACCATTAACATCGAACTCGGAGAAGGGGCACGCCTTGAATGGATGCCAGAAGTAATTATTCCTTTTGTAGATGCAAAATTCCGAGGTGACACGACACTTCGAATCGCACGCGATGCAACCATATTATGGGGTGAAATCGTTGCCCCAGGACGTGAAAAGCGCGGTGAGATATTTGACTACCAATCGTTCAATACGAATTTCAAAATTTTTGTCGAGGATGAATTAATTGCTTTTGACTCTCTGCATTTCTCACCAAAAGAAACGGCACTTGGTGATATCGGTGTACTGGAAACTGCAATGTATATCGGTTCAATCTGGCTCGTATCGCCGAAAGCCGCAGATGTCGACGTCCGCGCAATACAAGAAACATTGCGGGTTGAAGAAGGTTTAAAAGCTGGTATGACAAGGCTTGAAGGAAATGCAATCCATTGCAGATGGCTTGCCGTTGATCAGTGGACGATGCAGGAAGAGATGAAGCGTGTATACGCGTTGTTGGCAGAAATAGTTTAAGAGGACACTCCAATGAGGGGTGTCCTCTTTGGGTTTGATGTTTTACATCACTTCGATACCCTTTTTTTATTCCATTTTTTTATTAAAAAATCCATCAACCAGGTATAGAGAAACATCGAACCGACTAGGACAACAGCGATGTAAATGTATTGCAAGAAAACTGGAATGTTATACTTCTTTATGAAATCCCCTGAATAAAGCATGATGAAAACCAGCGCTATAAGAAGTACAATCATACCTATCGCATAAATAACCATAGTACTTAGAGGCGTTGTCCGAAGTGTCTTACGGATGGAATCCCTAGATTTTAAAGCTCTTATAAGTAGATATAAAAATAATACGAGTGATAGATAGTCATTTGCTACAAACAATAAAATAAGTCCAAGTAATATAATCGACCAGGTGATTTTTTCATAGTATTTATCAATAAATTTCAGCATTAATCTTCCCCCAGTATGTGTATACTATATATACGGAATGATTGATGGAAAAGTTTCCTTTTATCACAAATTGAATATGTTCTACTACAAAGGAGTTTGTCGTATGCAAGAAAAAAGACCAATGGGCCAATCACGAACAATCCAGACGAAGCTAGTACTGCCGCCAGATACCAATCATCTGCAGACAATTTTCGGCGGAAAAGTTCTCGCGTATATAGATGAAATCGCTGATATCACGGCAATGAAACATTCAAAAACAGCGGTTGTAACTGCTTCAATCGATTCAGTCGATTTTGTATCGTCGGCGCGTGTTGGAGATGTACTTGAACTTGAGGCAATTGTCACGTCAACAGGCCGTACATCGATGGAAGTGTTTGTATCGGTCCATTCAATGAACCTGCTTACGGGCGAAACAAAACTAACAACCGAATCCTTCCTAACGATGGTTGCCATGGATGAAAATAACAAGCCTACTCCTGTGCCGGGCATTTATCCGGAAACAGAGGCTGAAAAGAGTCTATTTGAAACAGGCCCCGCACGCCGTGAACATCGGAAATTGCGGAGTGAGATGAAACATTAAATAATTTGTTATGGAAAAGCCCACGCAAGTTGTGGGTTTTTTTCCGTTGTGCCGCGTATCATTTCAAAGCCATTTCTACTTTTCACATAAAATGTTTCATTGTAAAAACTAGTATAATCTAAATAATTAATGTTTTGTGTATTGACAATCTATTCGGAAGACTGTATTGTACTAATTAACAACTAAATACGTAACTTTCTTATCCAGAGAGGTGTAGGGACTGGCCCGATGATACCTCAGCAACAGACTTGTAAAAGTACTGTGCTAATTCCAGAAGCGTAAGTGTAATGCTTACTGCTTGGAGATGAGAAGAGCAAATAGCGAATTCGCCAAAACCTCTTCTTGAAATTTAGAAGAGGTTTTTTGTTTCGTCTAGGCTCCGGGCGCCAGATGCTTGGGTCATAAGTTAAAGCTGCTCTGCGGCAAAGAACGCCGCTACGCATCTTCATCTTATGCCTGACGCATCTAAGCGGGCGCCCTTCGCTTTTGTTACTTCTGGAGACTAAAGTTACCTTCAAAAAATGAAGGGAGAATTATTGTGTCAAATGAATTAATCAATGCAATTGCTTTATTAAAAAAGAAAGAATGGGTTGATTTAACACATACTTTCGGGCCTGACTCACCCCGTTTTTCAGCATTTGATGCAGCAGAGTTTACAACATTATTTGATCACGATGATGGATTTTTCGCACAGAGCTTTAAATTTGCGGGACAGTACGGCACACATATTGATGCACCAATTCACTTCGTTCGTGATACAAGATACTTGGATGAATTGGGTTTGAAAGAATTGGTATTACCGCTGGTGGTCATCGATAAATCGAAAGAATCTGATGCAAACCATGATTTTACATTAACTGTTGAAGATATTCTGAAGTTTGAAGCTCAGCACGGGCAAATTGAGGCAGGTACATTTGTGGCATTACGCACAGATTGTGGCAAACGCTGGCCGGATAATGAGGCATTTTGCAATAAAGATGCCGATGGGAATAACCGTATACCGGGTTGGGGCCTTGCTGCTTTGAAGTTTTTATTTGATGAAAGAAAAGTAAAGGCTGTCGGTCATGAAACTTTCGATACGGATTCAGCCATTGATTTTCAAAAGAACCAAGCTCTGTTAGGTGAATATTATGTTCTTGAACAAGATACCTACCAAATTGAGCTATTAACAAACCTAGATAAAGTGCCCTCAAAAGGCGCGGTCATTTTTAACATCGTTCCGAAGCCAGAAAAAGCATCGGGATTCCCAGTCCGCTCATTCGCGATCCTGCCGTAAGAAAAGAAAAAGGGCCCGCTCATTCGCGCTCCCGCCGTAAGAAAAGAAAAAAGGTCCGCTCATTCGCGTAATAGCCATAAGAAAAAAAGAGGATTTGCTCATTTGCACTCCTGACCTAATAAAACCGTAATTTACTTCTAAAAAAGAAAGAAGGAATATACCATGACAAATCAATCGACAACACTAACGAAAGCACCATTCAGAGCGGATCACGTTGGAAGTTTACTACGACCAGATAATTTGCATAAAGCGCGCAAAGACTTCAAAGAAGGCATAGTTACTGCACAACAATTACGAGAAGTAGAAACACAGGAAATTAAACGGGTGGTTGATAAGCAAATCGAAGTTGGCTTGGAACTTGTAACAGACGGTGAATTTAGACGTACGTGGTGGCATTTAGACTTCTTGGAGCATTTGAACGGAATTGAAGGGTATGTGCCAGAGACTGGCTACGTATTTGATGGTATTGAAACAGAACGATATAACGTTCGAAACACAGGCAAGATTTCGTTTGACCCTAATCATCCATTCATTCAAGACTTTGTTGAGTTTAATGAAATCGTAGGCGGCCGTGCCGTTGCGAAACAAACGATTCCAAGTCCGAATCAGCTCTTTAATATCGGAATTCGTGATGAAACGATTTACCCTGACATTGAAGAATTTGCCAAAGATGTTATTCAAGCATACAAAGATGCTTTGAAAGCATTTTACGAAGCTGGTGTACGCTACTTGCAGTTGGATGATGTCTATATTGCGGGGCTTTCTGCGCCGAATATCCCGTTTAACGACGGAGCCTATTCAAGAGAACAACTAATCGACTTGGCACTACGCGTCATTAATGGCGTTTTGGAAGACAAACCTGAAGATCTTTTCGTAACAACACACCTATGTCGTGGAAATTACCAATCGACGTGGGCGTTTGAGGGAAGCTACGCACTGATTGCACCCACACTTCTTGCAAAAGAAAAAGTGGATGGCTTCTTCCTTGAATATGATGACGAGCGTTCAGGAGACTTTAAACCGTTGGATCATGTGCCAAACGGCGGAGCGAAGGTTGTCCTTGGTGTTGTTACTTCGAAAAATGGAGAAATGGAAGACAAGGATGCGGTCATTGCGCGTATTCAAGAAGCCGCACAATACGTGCCACTTGAACAACTATGCTTAAGTCCGCAATGCGGATTCGCTTCAACGCATCACGGCAATAAGCTAACAGAAGAGCAACAATGGGAAAAGTTGAAATTCATTGTGGACGTGGCAAAGGAAGTTTGGGGTTAAACTGATAAACCGGAACAAGGCTCATATGCTTTGTTCCGGTTTATTTCTTATTCCACTGAAAATGGCACAGCAACGGATAATTCGTGCATTGGCGCGCCTGTTGAAATAAATGTTTTCACAAGACGGTATTCACCTGGAATCAGTGTCACGCCGAGCGCGTCGACCGAAAAGGTCTGCCGTGCTTCGCTGCCGGCTGACAACACATTTCCAAAGTCTTTAAAGGACGGGTTCTTTAAGAATACGGCATCTGAATATGTAATAATATACCACTGGCCATCTGTATTTACTTCTATATGATAAAATTCGCCCAACTGGTAATCGGATGTGCTGTTATTTCGTACAAGCGTCTTAATGATGGATGGCGAACCGACGAATGAATCTTCGTCCAATACAAGTGATAAACCTTCTTCTGATGAAAACATTTCCTGGTCAGGCACGGGATCGGGCAGTGTAGAAACTGCGGGTTCTTTTCCGCAGGCGGAGAGGGGGAGTATAAGAACGATTGCAATTAACAGCAGTTTATTCATGATGGAAACACCTCCACTTCTAGCATATACCTTTAAGGGTGGATAAACCTTGATTGATAGCAATAAATAGCTGTGGATAAGTTAATTCCCATGAAAATTCATTGATTGTTATCCACATGTGGGTAAAATATAATGTGTAAATGAAACTTCATCCACTTATTTTCGTATAACAGAGAAAGGGGTGGAGTCAATGAGACAGGAAATACAAGAACGACAAATGGGATTGACGATGATACGTACTGAGCACAACCGTGTGAAAAGGCGTCTTGAGGGCACGGAGGTAAAACTTAAAGACGCAATTATACAACGTGATAACTTGCATGAAAAACTGACAAAAGAACAACAGGATGTAGTGAAGCTTGGCAAGTTTTCTTTTATGAATAAGATAAGTGAGTGGACAGGCAAGTGGGATGAAAAAATGGAGAAGGAGATTTCAGAAGCAGCGGATGCGGAGCTCCATTATAATGAAGCAGAAAAAGTAGTGGCGGACTTGGAAGCGGAAGCGGTCCGATTACGTGAAGAGATTAAAAATCCAGACTTCGACTATATCGAGGAAGAGTGGGCGGATTTTCTGAAGGAGAAAGAGACGTGGATTCGATTCAATGACACAATTGCGAATGGGACGTTACAAAAAATAGCAGATGATAGAGTAAGACTGCGTTCAATGCTGCGTGAAATTGACGAAGCCTGCGATGCAGGTAACAAGGCAAATCGGGCACTCGATGCGGCGCTGGAGAAGCTTGGGGCGGCAGAAGGATTGTCGGTATGGGATACGTTCCTTGGCGGTGGCTTGCTAGTATCGGCTCTTAAATACTCCGAAATTAATAGCTCCGATGATCTTGTCCATCGCGCGCAACGTGCCCTCCGCCATTTTGAGACGGAACTGATGGATGTCCAAAATGCCGCGACTGAATCATTCACGGTGAACAAAAGTGACATCTTTACATTTACAGATCTGTTTTTCGATAATATTTTTTCAGACTGGATGATTCATTCCCGCATTACAGACGCGAAAAGTAAGCTGAACGATGTGCTTCAAGATGTGCGCAAGGTTCAAGACCGACTTGCGAGAAAGCGTGATGAATTGCTGCATGAATTAGAGAGGCTAGATGTACAGGAGCGAGAAATTATTGAAGCGTAATGGATTGCAAAGGTAATTAGGACGACTGTCATGGCAAGCGAAGAAACTGTGAGGACAATCCATGGAACTGTCATGGCAATCGAAGAAACTTTGAGGACAATCCATGGAACTGTCATGGCAAGCACAAACTGTGAGGGCAACACGTCAAACTGTCATGGCAATCGAAGAAACTGTAAGGACAATCCGTGGAACTGTCATGGCAAGTACAAACTGTGAGGACAACGCGTCAAACTGTCATGGTAACCGAAGAAACTGTGAGGACAACGCGTCAAACTGTCATGGCAATCGAAGAAACTGTAAGGACAATCCGTGGAACTGCCATGGCAACCGCAAACTGTGAGGACAACGCTTCAAACTGTCATGGCAACCGAAGAAACTGTAAGGACAATCCATGGAACAGTCATGGCAAGCGCTAACTGTGAGGGCAATGCGTCAAACTGTCATGGCAACCGAAGAAACTGTAAGGACAATCCATGGAACTGTCATGGCAAGCACAAACTGTGAGGGCAACACGTCAAACTGTCATGGCAACCGAAGAAACTGTAAGGACAATCCATGGAACAGTCATGGCAAGCACAAACTGAGAGGACAACGCGTCAAACTGTCATGGCAACCGAAGAAACTGTGAGGACAACCCGTGGAACTGTCATGGCAACCGCTAACTGTGAGGGCAACGTGTCAAACTGTCATGGCAACCGAAGAAACTGTGAGGGCAACGCGTCAAACTGTCATGGCAACCGCTAAAACTATAAGTGAAAACCACCTCATTCTTGAAACAGCAGGACGGAGCTTTTGCATCCTGCTGCGCTATGAAACGAATTTTGAGCAACTTCCGTATTGCTTCATTCAAATTCCAAAAACTCAAGTCGGTTGCCAAAAGGATCATGTGTAAAAAAGCGTGATCGCCCTTCGATTGGAAGTTCTTCACTAAACGGATAATTAGCTTCTTCCAACCGTAATTTCAATTGCTCCAGTGCATTCACTGTAAAACCGGGATGCGCTTTTTTCGCAGGCATGAAATCCTGCTGAATACCGATATGCACTTCTTGTGAGCCACAAAGGAACCAGCAACCCCCGCGCCCCTTCAAGTTTTCTGGTTTTGGAATCTCCTCCATACCGAGCAATTCCCCGTAAAACTTCCGTGCTTTATCTTCAGACTCGGGCGGCGCTGCAATTTGGATATGATCAATTCCTGTTAGAAACTTGCTCATTGCTCAACACTCCTCTGAACGTAATACCTTCAGTATAATCTCCATTCAGCTGTTTCACTAATACCATTTTCCGAGACTAGTACATAAGGAATCCTTATCAGCTTGAGTGAAAGTGATTGATTTTCCCAATTGGTTAAATAATCGTATACTATAAATGAAGGAAGTGTGGGGAATGGATTACATACTTATATTTTTCATTGGAATGGCTGCGATGACACTTGGAACGCTTGCAGGTGGGGGTGGCCTGATTACGGTCCCGGCTATGTTGCTCATGGGTATCCCAATTCACTCTGTCCTTGGGGCTGGGAAGATTTCAACAACAGTTAGTTCGTTTTCTACTTTTATAACAGTCCTACTGAAAAAGCAGGTTACATTTAAAGAATCATTTTGGATTATACCTATATCACTTTTCGGTGGATTTACAGGTGGTTTTATAGCAACACGCTTGACGGAAAGTACAATGTACATTATAGCGGTTATTCTTCTTATCATTGCTTTTCTTACATCATTCCTTTCCAAAGTAGACTTCTCAGGGGAAGAAAGCTTAAGGCCGACGAAAGTAGCGATTCCGGGATTACTCGGAATTGGAATATACGATGGGATGTTTGGACCGGGGCAAGGCACTCTACTTCTGTATTTGTTCGGTCACTTACGAATTGCGTACATTCGGGCAATTGGCTTTGGCCGTCTAGCAACGTTTTCAAGTGGATTTGGTGCAGCCATCAGCTATATTGCCATGGGTAAGATTATTTGGCCAATTGCCTTTGTACTCATGGCCGGTTCCTTATCGGGCGCACAAATCGGTGTGCGACTTGCTGAAAGGTTGAATCCGGATCACGTTAAAATATTATTGCGCATTATTACGATAGCGTTGATCGTCCAGCTTATCGTCAATAGTTTTCTTTAACTAAAACACCTCATCCGCTTGAAAGGAAGAGGTGTTTTTTGAATGGGTGAATTTATCCCAACAAATCCCTTTACAACATCCTTGCATATAGTGTACTATTTAACTAATACACCGACATGTAGAGGGGGAACGCTGATGAAGCAGTGGAATGGATTGTTGAAAAAAGAATGGGTGACGTTGAAGTGGCCGTTACTCGTTAGTGCATTGCTTGGGATTATTGTAATGTCGTTTGTTCCACATCTAATAGCCAACATTTTTGGTCTTGAAGTACATGTTTTTGAAGTGGTGCTTGTTATCTGTTTTATTTGGGCGGGTGCAAGTGTATTAGCACCGGTTATTGCATTGTTTATTATGTTGGAAAGGGAAATAAAACGTCCGGATGTGTGGTTTCATTCGACGGCGTCCATTTTTAAATTGGTTGGAGCGAAAGCATTTTTTGCATCCCTTATTGGTGCTGTGGGATTGTTAATTCCAACACTGGTTCTTGCCGTTCAACACGTATTATTCAGCTCTACAATGGCTACATTTGATGATTTGTTTTTCTTTGGAAGTATTTTTATAGTCATGATTTTTGCAGTATCGATAATATTCATGAGTATCGGGTTTTTCTTCTGGGTCATAGACCGACTTATGAAGCCATATTTAAAGGGATTTTCAATTGTTGCTACGATTATTATATTCCTTGTTGCTTCTCGGCTATATAGTTTATTTGTCCTCTCCGAACTATATGAGAAACTAATTCTAATAGGCCCTATTGATTTAATGAAAATCAAAAATCCGAAAATTAATGTGGATTTTATTTACCTCGAGCATGCTGAAACTTTTTTTTACACGGGTGAAATTGTATTCGATATTTTCTTCACGTTCATAATGTTCATCATTGCAGCTGTCCTTTTTGAGAAGAAAGTGAGGTTGTAGACCATATGAAAAAATGGAAAGGATTATTGCGAAAAGAATGGGCGCAAATGAAATGGAGACTTGTTATCTTTGTATTAATCACTAGTGTGATTCAATACTTGGGAGTAAATCGCATAGCTTATGGGTTGCCGGAAGACTTTTACGCTTCAATTCAACCGATGATTGCACTTTGTTTCATGCTCCATTTGATTATGGCGGTATCGTTACTTTTCGATAGCCTTGGAAAGGAAATGGGGCATCTAGACATTTGGCTTCATTCCCCGACATCAATACGGCAGCTTGTTTACGCAAAGTTCTCACTGATTGTCCTAACTGTCGGCTGTTCGCTTTTGTTGTGCGGGACGATTGGAGCTATCTCCAATTACGCACGCGATGGGGCGGTTCCTCTTGTAGATGATCTGTTTTTATATCTTAGTGTGGGTGTTGTCATTTTGTTGAACGCTATTTATGTAATGGCAATCGTTTTTTTCTTCTGGTCGACATACCAAGTGTTTCGTTCCCATATTGGCTTGTTCTCAATCATCGTGATTATTGCCTTGGTCAACATATGGATCATTGGTTGGGGATATGTCTGGTTTACGGAAATACTCCAACTAGTAATGGAAATGGGGCCAATGCACGGCCCGATTAAAACGGTAGACATCTTAATGTTTAACAATTATATTGTCCCGAGCGGATCGATTTTAACAATCGGCAGTCTTATCCTCTACGGTTTGTTGACGGCACTCTATTTCGTTGCTGGAGCAATGTTGTTTGAAAAGAAAGTGAGGTTGTAATGATGGGCATAGATTTTCTTCCAGACAAACCAATTTATCAGCAGCTCATCGACCTGATTACGGGCGATATTATTCGTGGAACGCTGAATCCTGGGGAGAAATTGCCATCCGTTCGTGATTATGCTGTTGAAGCCGGTGTGAATGCCAATACGATGCAACGCGTCTATAAGGAGCTGGAGCAGATGGAAATCACCGAAACGAAGAGGGGCCAGGGATCTTTTGTGACGGAAGATGAATTGAAGATCGCTATGCTTCGTAATGAAATGAAGGAACAGCTTGTGACGTCATTCATTCAAAGTGTTGAAGCACTGGGTTTTACGACGACTGAAATGCTGCAGCACCTACAAGAACGGGGTGGAAAAGATGATTGAACTGAAGAATATAACGAAAAAGTACGGCCGGAGGAAAGCACTTGAAGACCTTACGCTTTCCTTGCCGCAAGGAAAAATCATCGGCCTTGTCGGAGAGAATGGTAGTGGAAAAACGACGCTGTTGAAACTGATTTCTGGGTTAGTGACGCCGGATTCGGGAAGGGCAACGTTCAGCGGAAGTCGCATTACACGCAAAGTGGCAAGCAATATTGCTTATATGCCAGACGCGGATCTATTCTATCCGTATTTTACGGTAGGTCAGCTTATTGAGTTTTATGAATCTCAGTTCGTTGATTTTAATACGGCGAAAGCTAAAGAAATTGCGCAGTTTTTGAATTTATCTCTGGATTCGAAAATAAAAAATTTGTCAAAAGGGAACCGCGGACGTGTCAAAATTGCAGTGACTCTTGGGCGTGAAGCTGATTACTATTTGTTAGATGAACCGTTCTCCGGCCTGGATCCGATGGTGCGTGATGATATCGCGAAAGGGCTTATCCGTTTTACTGATCCGGAGCGACAAACCGTCCTTTTGTCGACGCATGAATTAAAAGAAGTGGAACCATTGCTCGATGAAATCGTAGTACTAAGAGGGGGACGAATAATCGCGCACGAAGCGGTTGACGTAATCCGCGATACGTACGGGAAAGATGCCACCTCATGGATGGTGTCACTGTTTAGGGAGGGAAGTTGACATGGAAATGAAACCGATAGTCGAATTGAAGAATTTATCGAAAACGATTGGCAAGAAAAAAATTATCGACAACTTGAGTTTGTCACTGTATCCGGGACAAATTACAGGATTCCTCGGTCCAAACGGGGCGGGGAAAACGACGACAATTCGTATGATGGTTGGACTGATGGAGGCGACGGGCGGAGATATCATCATCGACGGAAAATTACTTGCTGATGATTTTGAAGAGGGGCTTTCCAAAGTCGGCGTTATCGTTGAAAACCCGGAAATGTATAAGTTCATGTCCGGCTATAAAAACTTATTGCATTTTGCACGTATGCACGATGGCGTTACGAAGGCACGAATCGAAGAAGTTATTAACCAAGTGGGCATGCAGAACCGTATCCATGAAAAGGTCTCGACGTATTCACTTGGGATGAGGCAACGACTGGGGCTTGCGCAGGCACTTTTGCACCGTCCGAAGTTTCTGATCCTCGATGAGCCGACGAACGGACTGGATCCTGCGGGAATTCGCGAGTTCCGGACGTATCTCAAAATGATTGCAGAAGAAGAAGGTGTTTCTGTTTTTGTTTCGAGCCATATGCTGTCGGAAATTGAACTTATGTGTGACCGGATTGCGGTCATTCAGAATGGCAAACTAATTGATATTCGCGATATGACAGAGGAACAGGAATCGCATTATTATATTGAAGCATTCCCAGCGGAAACAGCGGAAAGTATGCTAAAAGCTGAAGGGTTCAATGTGGAAGCGCACAAAGGAGGATTTATCATCAATGCAGAGAAAACACAAATTCCAGGGCTCATCCAGCAGATTGCGGCACATGAGATGCAATTGTTTGCAGTTCAGCCACACCGCAAGACGCTCGAAGATCAATTCCTAGAAATGACTGGAGGTGGCCAGATTGCTGAAGCTCATACAAAATGAATGGATGAAACTATGGAGTAAAAAAGCAACTTGGATTATGACCGGTCTACTCGTTGTTGCGATTTTAGGAATGTTAGGTCTGACGAAATGGATCGACACGATGTCTAATTACGATGAACCAGATTGGAAAACATCTGTGCAAGGCGAATTGACCATTACAAAAGAGCAGCTTGGAACCACAACACTTGTGGACAGCGAACGGGAACGTCTAGAAGACAAAGAGAAAGTTCTTGAATACCGCCTTGCGAATTCAATAGAACCGCTGAACGGCAATAGTCGGGAAAGTATGATTATGAATTCAAGTGGTATCGGCTCCATCGCTGTTTTACTGACGGTTATTGTTGCTGCGGGGATTGTCGCTTCTGAATTTACGCAAGGAACGATTAAGATGTTATTATCCCGTCCTGTAAAGAGATGGAAAATATTAACGTCGAAGTATGTGACAGTCATCTTGTTCGGTATTCTACTTATGCTCATCGGGTTCATTGTATCTATACTTGGCGCATATCTCTTCTTCCAATCCGGCCAAGGGCAAGAACTTGTTTGGAATGGTAAAGAAGTTGTTGAAGTATCTGTTTGGGGGAAAGGGCTCTATATATTGCTCCTGTCATTCGGAAATGTTTTTGTGACAGCAACGTTTGCATTCATGATTGGTAGCGTCTTCCGTTCCAGCTCACTTGCAATCGGGCTATCATTATTCATCTACTTTATGGGCTCGACATTGGTTATGCTGCTGGCAAAATATGAAGTCGTGAAATACATTGTCTTTACGCATATGGATTTGACAATCTATGAAACGGACTTTCGGATTGTAGAAGGCATTACGATGTCGTTTTCACTCGCCGTTCTTGCAGTTTATATCGTGATCTTCCTCATTATCAGTTATACAACATTCATCAAACGCGATATAACCGCGTAACATGCAAAAAAAGCCCTCCGATAATGGAGGGCTTTTTTCATGTACTTATTTATGACTGCTGAATGTACGAATTAGACCTGCGATATTACCAACGAGTACGAATGCAAACAGTGCGAACATGATGTATATGAACCACATTGACTATCACTCCTTTTAGACAATAAATCCTGTTTCCATTGTACCACCACTGAGATTGACAGGCAATGTTATCTAGGGCGTAGTGTTGCCAATTGTGGCGGATTGGTTGTTGGATTAAATCTGTTCCTGCTTGGTGAGTGATTATATTATCTACCTTGACCGAGCATAAGCGTCGCCTACCGATTATATCCATGCTAAACCAATCATGTATTTAACCAATCGATCATATCTGACTCCAACCGAGCATATCCATTGCTAGACCAATCATATATTTATCAAACCGATCATATCCTGCTCCCGCCGATCATATCTATTGCTAAACCAATCATAAATTTATCAAACCGATCATATCCTGCTCCCGCCGATCATATCCATTGCTAGACCAATCATAAATTTAGCAAATCGATCATATCCTGCTCCCGCCGAGCATATCCATTGCTAGACCAATCATAAATTTAGCCAATCAATCATATCTGGCTCTAACCGATCATATCTTTAGCAAATCGATCATATTCATTGCTAGACCAATCATAAATTTATCAAACCGATCATATCCAGCTCCCGCCGATCATATCTATTGCTAGACCAATCATATATTTAGCCAATCAATCATATCTGGCTCTAACCGATCATATCTATTGCTAGACTAATCATATATTTAGCCAATCGATCATATCCATTGCTAAACCAATCATATATTTAGCCAATCAATCATATCCGACTCCAACCGAGCATATCCGTTGCTAGACCAATCATATATTTATCAAACCGATCATATCCAGCTCCCGCCGATCATATCTATTGCTAGACCAATCATAAATTTATCAAATCGATCATATCCGGCTCCAACCGAGCATATCCATCTGCCAACCGATCATAAATAACCTCAAACCGATCAAATGCCTGACAATCTGTTGTTTGGAGGAAGATTTTTTGGCTTTTGATAATTGGAATCGTAGAACACTATCTCTCACTATAATCAAAAAAGGACAATCCCAACGTCGGGGTTGTCCTTTTTCAAAATAAATCTTAAAGTGTTTTTCCTTCTTTCAGCAAGTCGCGGATTTCTATGAGTAGCGCTTCTTTAGGGTCCACTTCAGGTACTGCTTCTTCAACTAGAGGTTCTTCCTTACGTTTAAACTTCGCCATCAGACGAATTACCATAAAAATTACAAATGCGACGATGAGAAAATCGAAAATCGATTGGAGGAAAACGCCGTATGTAACATCTGCTTCTCCGATTTTCTGATGCATACCTGAAAAGTCAATACCACCAGAAATTACTCCTATAAGCGGAGTGATAATATTTTCAACGAGTGAGGATACAATTTTACCGAATGCAGCACCAATTACAACCGCAATGGCGAGGTCGAATACGTTTCCTCTGAGTGCGAATTCTTTAAAGTCTTTTAGCATATTTTTCATTCCCTATCTATTCATAATTTCATAACACGGGTAAGCGGTAAAACGTTAATACCCTCTATGGAAACAGTATAAGTTAGTTCCATAGAACTTTAATATAGATAAACGAAAGTTCCCTAACACATCCTATCATATCGATTACAGATTTACAAAAAGGGATGCTGAGAATGTACCAATCCCTCTTTAACCCTCCTCGCCGTCAAGAGGAAACCAGCGATATACAGTTAAATCTACCTTTCCATCCTCATTAAATTTAATTCCTTCCATCTCGAGTAATCCCCGTTGGTCATACCCTTTGCTTTCCGCATTGGCGGGAGCTGAAATACCGCCTTGCACATTGATGATCCGATGCCAAGGTAACTCATATTTTTTACTCATTGAATGCAATACCCGCACGACTTGTCTAGCACCGCGTGGACTTCCAGCTGCAGCTGCAACTTGGCCGTACGTCATGACATGGCCAGCAGGTATACCTTGGATGATTCTGATGACACGTTCTGTGAATAAATTCATAAACAACAGCCTCCTCGCGTTATTTTCATTGTACCAAAATCCGAATGAAACTAATTCCATTAACGTACGTATAGTTACATAGAAGAGTTCGAAAATGGAAGGGATTGACTTGTATGGGCGAATTATTCGCAAAGCGCACAGGTATTGGGTTCGCGTTAAAAGTTGTCGGACTGGCTGTGATTGCATGGGGCATTATTCAGGGATTTGTATTTATCATGACGTTCGGTGGGGTATTTTCGAATGGAATCGGGATAGGCAGTTTTCTGTATCCCATTTTCACATATTCTATTTACGGGATTCTAATCATCGGTTTCGGGGAGGTTATTGATTTATTGCAAAAGATTCATGACCAGAATGACCCGAAAGCGCAGGCGTTACAGTCTATTGAAGATAACTCGGTCGCTATTGCTAACGCGTCAATCCCTTTATCTATCGCGCAGGAAATAAAAGATTATTATTCGACTAAAAATATCTGGGCCGACTCGATATCGCCTACGAAAACCAGTAATGTTTTCATTATAAAAATAAATGGACACACAGAGTACATTGAACTTGGAGGGCTTACGCCAAAAATACTTTCAGAGGAAGAAAAAACCAGGTATTTTGGATAGATTGTAGTAAAGCTTTCCTAATCGGAGTTTAATACGATTTTTATGGGGATAGCGAGTTTTATAGTAGGTATTAAAGCAATTAAATCAAAAGAAATTGGTTCCTTAAAATATATTGGAATGGGAATTATTTCGCTAATTATTATAGGCGATGCATTGCTGATTGTCATAGTTGGCGTTGGTGGTTTTGGAGCATAGTACTACCTTGTGGGGATTTCCCAGGAAATGAATTAAAAAAGGCCAGTCTCTTTAACTGACTAGTCGTGCAGCTTAAATAGACAGCTTCACGTCATTCATCGACGTGAAACGGTCTTCTTAAGTTTGTTCTGAAAATACGCGTACGCTGAAATGGCAATCGTTACCCAAAGTGCACTTACTGCGTATCCTCCAACAATATCGCTTGGATAGTGGACACCAAGGTAAATACGACTTGTGCCGATCATGATGATCATAACGGCAGTGAATAGAACAAGAACAACACGGCTCGTTGTTGTTTTTACATTACGCCAAGCGATATACGCAATAATTGCGTAAAGAGCGAATGCCATCATCGAATGACCACTCGGAAAGCTAAAGCCGTTTGCATCCATAATGCGATGAATTTCCGGTCGTTCTCGCTTGAAATAAATTTTGAGCGCGCTGTTTAACAAGACGGTTCCGGCAATCACAGCAATCAGTAGAAACGCCTGATGACGATAGCGCAGTACAAAGTATAATACGATAAATCCGATCAAGGCAATTGGAGCAACGACGTAACCTGAACCAATCCACGTAAACACTTTCATAATAGATGTCAGCCATGGTGCTTCCAGTCCTTGGACAAATCCAATAACAGCAGTATCGAAATGTACAATCGATTCATTCCCGACAGCGGCAGCGATATATCCAAAAGCTATACCGAAGAAGATGCAAAGAACAAATGCTACTAGAAGACGAAATGATAGTTCCCGCACTGAATGCACTCCTTTCAATTAACTATAATTGTATACTACTTCTAAGTGAAAACGACAAAGAATAATCAAGACGGACAAGTTGAAAAGTTTTTATAAAAGTTCAAGAAAGATGCTACACTAGAAAGAACCTATCATTTACCATAAAGGATCGATTATGACACTCATACTTTTAGTAGTTGGCTCGTACATATTGGGAAATGTGCTGACAGGCTCGATTATTAGTAATTTCTTTTTTAAGAAGAATATACGAATAGAAGGAAGCGGAAATCCTGGAGCGCGTAATGCCGGGAGGGTGCTTGGCAAAAAAGCATTCGTTGCGACATTCATCGGAGACGCATTGAAGGGGGCACTGGCTATTTTCGTTGCCAAGTGGCTTGGATTCGGAGTGGTCGTAGAACTTTGTGCGCTATTCGCTGTGACTTTGGGACATGTGTATCCACTATTCTTGAAGTTTCGTGGCGGGATGGGAGTATCCACTTTCATAGGCGGTATGCTTGCATTCAATCCACTACTGTTTGCTGTGTTTGTGGGCTTATTCTTCGTATTCTATCCGTTCCTAAAAAGCTTCACATTAGCCGGACTAACTGCTGTCCTATTGATGCCGATTTTAGTACTAGCATTTTCATATGGAATTCCTGTATTCATTGCAGCCTGCTTATTATCGCTACTTCTTTTATTTACACATCGAGCTGACTTGAAGCAGAAACTTATGCCAGAAAAGGGTTGATAGAATGAGTTTTATTTATAAAATTGCAGAAACGGCTTTGGAATTCGAACAGATTCATGAGTTGAATTACCGTACGTTTGCCGAGGAGATTCCGCAGCATGACCAAAACGAATCAAGAAAGCTTGTCGACAAATTTCATGATGAAAATACATATATAATTTGTAAGAAAGATAATCGGGTCGTCGGAATGATCGCGATACGAAGTGAACGTCCATTCTCGCTCGATGGAAAAATTGGTCCAGTTGAACATCACTTACCGTTTCAATCCAAAAACCCTGTAGAAATCAGGCTTCTTGCGATTGAACAGGACTATCGGAATGGCAGGGCATTTCTTGGCCTTACCCAGGCGTTAGTCCAATATTGCCTTAAAGCGGGCTATGATGCTGCGCTCATCTCGGGAACGGTTCGAGAACAGAAATTATATGGACAACTAGGGTTTTTACCATTTGCACAATTGACGGGGACAGCGGAAGCCGCCTTCCAGCCGATGTATTTGACGAAAGAAACATTTAAAGCGGGCATTGCGGGAAGGATTTCAAAACCACTCGTCAATTTCCTACCAGGTCCTGCAACAATTTCTGAAGACGTAAGAAAGGCCATGATGACAGAACCATTCTCACATCGCTCATCTGAATTTGAAAGTGTTTTGCAACGCGTGAAGGACAAGCTGACCGCGCTGACTGGTGCAAAGTACGTCCAACTTCTTCAAGGGACAGGTACGCTTGCGAATGACGTTGTTGCGGCTCAGTTAAGTATGCACAGTGGTAAAGGTCTTATACTTGTGAACGGGGAATTTGGCTTGAGACTCACTGATCATGCCCAGCGTTTTGGAATGGGGTTTGACACAATGGAAATCGAGTGGGGGACCCCTTTCGATGCCGATGAAATTGAAGCTGCATTATGCTCGGGTCGCTACAGTTGGTTATGGGTTGTCCATTGTGAAACGTCGACAGGTGTGCTGAACGATTTGAATTCATTCAAAAAGTTCTGTTCACAATTCGGCATTACACTCGCTGTGGATTGTGTGAGTGCGATTGGGACAACAGCAGTTGATCTCACTGGAGTTGCTTATGCAACAGGTGTCAGTGGCAAAGGACTATTAAGTTATACAGGTCTATCTTTCGTATTTCATAATGAAGAAATCGCCGCAAATGATAACTTGCCGCGCTATTTGGACTTAGGTACTTATGCAGCAGCACGAGGGATTCCGTATACCCAGTCATCCAACTTGGTATCTGCGCTCGACACGGCTTTACTGACATTTGAGCAGCCGGCAGAAGTCTTTGCGGCTATTTCAAACCGTGCACGTAAAGTTAGGAACGCCGTTGAACAGGCAGGTTTGACAATTTTGGCGTCGGAGAAATATGCTGCAGATGCAATTGTTACGATTGCTTTACCGAAAGGTTTATCCGCAATGCAGCTGGGGGATAACCTGTTTTTGAATGGTTTCAATGTTCATTACGAGAGCGCTTATTTACGCGAAAGAAATTGGCTTCAAATTTCATGTATGAACAATGTAGCGGATAAAGAGTTAAACAGAATGCTTGAACTGCTCTCTTGGTTAACATCCATAGATGAGCAAGTGTTTACGACTAACACTAACGGGAAAACATATTAAATAGAAGGAGCTGAAGATCATGAAAGAATTACGCACTGTTAATGAGTGGTATGACGTATTGGAACAATCGAAAGAGAATCCTTTGTTCGTTTTAAAACATAGTACGACATGTCCAGTTAGTGCAGCAGCCTACAATGCATTTGAGTCATCTGCAGAGGAGGTACCGAAATACTTTCTTAAAGTACAGGAAAGTCGGCCCGTTTCCAATGAAATCGAAAGTAATCTGCACGTTGAACACCAATCGCCTCAACTGTTTCTATTGAAAGATGGAGCAGCGGTTTGGCAGGCGACTCATTACTCGATTAGCGGCCCCCAGATTAAAAAAGCAGTGGAAAACTACGGAAGTTAATAATGTGGAACAGGTACTCCATTCGAGGGGTATCTGTTTTTTATTGTCTATGAAATTATACAATCTCGTCCTGTATGAGGCTTTCCAGGAGAGATTGAGCTGCATCCTTACTATTAGATAGGGTTGAACAAACGCTTGCGCTTATGTTCTTGGAAATTTCCTTATGGCGTGCTAATAAATATGGTAATATAAGAGTTATTAAAATAGTCTATTAAATCATAAGCGAAAGTAGGTTCTTTACATGCGTTTACAATATAAAACCGTGGTCATAACAGGTGGAGCAAATGGAATTGGTGCAGTCGCTGCCAAGCTTTTTGGGAAAAATGGAGCACAGATTGCTATCGTTGATTTTGATAAAAAGGCTGGAGAGGCGAAAGCGCAACAACTGCATGAATTGGGAATCGAGGCCGCTTTCTTCCAGGCGGATGTGTCCGATAGTGAAAATGTCAAAGAGATGGCCACAAAAGTGATTGAACAGTTTGGCAAAGTGGATATCCTCATTAACAATGCTGGTATTACAAAAGATGCGATGATGCTGAAGCTTGAAGTGGATGATTTTAAGCGAGTGATTGACGTGAATTTGACGGGTGTTTTTAATTGTACGCAAGCGTTCCTTCCGACAATGCTTAGCCAAGGGAAAGGGAAAATCATTAATACGTCTTCGATTGCGGGAACGGGTGGTAACATCGGTCAAACGAATTATGCCGCAGCAAAAGCGGGCGTCATTGGTATGACAAGAACGTGGGCGAAGGAATTTGGTCGACAGGGCATCAATGTAAACGCTGTCGCTCCCGGTTTCATCGAAACAGATATGATTGATACGATTCCAGAAAAGATCTTAGGGCAAATTAAGATGATGACGCCGTATACTCGACTTGGTACGCCAGAAGACGTAGCGAATGCTTATCTGTTTTTAGCTTCCGATGAATCTGATTTTATAAACGGGACCGTCCTAGAAGTAGATGGTGGTATGTTGAAATGACGGTGAAGGAAAAGAGATGGGGTGTGAAACCGAACGCTATTTTCAACCTATCCCTTTTTCTAGCTGCAGCTGCTTTGTCTCTCACCGCGGAAAAAGTGGAGATTGAAGCGCAGCATTTCTACTTCGGCCTTTTCTTATTTTGGTTATTTTCGATATTGTATAATCATTTACAAACCTGGACGAAAACAGGGAAACTTAATATTGAATATGGCATCAGTTATGGCTTGGCATTCGTTCTTTTTGCTGGTCCATATGGTGTATTTCTCTATCAGGTCGTATACAGGACGTCTGTCTATCTGCTAAGGAAAATAAAGAATGAAAAACGCTCAGATTCAGTCATTGATACACTGTACAATATCGGGGCGTTCACGTTGTCGAATGTGGCAGGGTATTATTTGTTTTATGCATTCATCCCTTATTTTACCCCGTTCCCATTTGGCTTCTGGTTGCTCATCCTTTTACTCAATGGCATAACGATGTATATATCGGATTTGACGTTATTAATTTTGCTGTACTTGGAAAAAAGTATTCAAACCCGTCAAGCTGCATGGGCGTTCCTAAAGGATCGGAGTATACTTGATCTTTGGAAAACGGGTTTTACAAATGCCCTGCTATTCGTTTTTCTGATAGAAGGACGATGGGAATCACTCATCGCACTGTTCATGCTGAATTACATCGTCAGTCGTTCGTTTGTATTGAAGTCGCAAAATATGCAAGACAAATTGGAGCGCAACCAATTTGAAGAAATGGCATACACAGATTTTCTGACAGGGGCTAGAAATCGGGCGTTTATGGATAAACAAATGGGACAGCCTAAATTGTACGATGCACCATTCGGGGTAGTCGTATGTGATATCGATCAGTTCAAAAAGGTGAATGATACGTTTAACCACGCGGTCGGTGATACTGTAATCATCCATTTTGCAAAGCTGCTGCAGAATCATCTAGAAAAAGATGATTGCCTGTTTCGGACGGGTGGTGAAGAATTCACGCTCTTTATACGCAATCGTAACTATGACGGGGTAAAGGAACTTGTTGAAAGTTTGCGTCTGGATGTGGAAAGAAGTTTTGTAGAAGCTGAGTTCAAAGGCGAGCTACAACATATCTCATATACTGCTTCGTTCGGCCTTTTCTACAAGCGTTTTACAGATCATACAAGCATCGAAAAGGGCCATACATATGCAGATGACTTATTGTTCGATTCAAAACGGACAGGACGTAATCGTGTGACTGCTGAAGATGGTAGTTAAATAAGGACAATGTAAGAAGGGCTTAACCCGGAAATCTGAGTTAAGCCCTTTTTGTATCGAAAATCTATCCTTGTGAATTAATTCACAATAAGTGACACCTGTCATATCGAAAATCATGACAGTTATGTCTTCTGTGAAGTCCGAAAGTTCTTTATCATTAGATTCAAGATAGCGAATCAGAAAAAGAACATAAGATTGAAGGAGGATAATACAACATGTCTAAAGAAAAAACAAAACAGCTACACAAAGACGTTGCCCCTTTTGCTAAGTCAGATAAAAAGAAAAGTATAATGCAGCTTATCAATACTGTTATACCGTTTATAGTCCTATGGTTCTTGGCGTACCAAAGTTTGTCGGTGTCAATTTGGTTAACGCTTGGACTTTGTGTTATTGCAGCAGGATTTGTCATTCGGACATTCATCATCTTCCATGATTGCACGCACGGTTCATTCTTTAAAAACAAAAAAACAAATGATATTGTCGGTACCATTACTGGTGTTCTTACACTGTTTGCCTATGAAAAATGGAAACGTGAACACTCGATTCACCATGCAACAAGCTCGAATCTCGACAAGCGCGGTACAGGTGACATTTGGGTCATGACGGTTGAAGAGTACGTTGAAGCATCAAAATGGCAGCGTTTTGCTTACCGTTTATACCGTAACCCAATCGTTATGTTTGGTTTCGGACCGCTTTTCCTTGTACTTATCTCAAGTCGTTTCAACCGTAAAGATGCACGCAAGAAAGAGCGTAACAATACGTATTTGACGAACGCAATACTTGTTGCCCTTTACACAGGTATGATTTTACTTATCGGCTGGCAGGCATTCGTTCTTATACAAGGAACAACCATGTTCGTTGCAGGAGCACTAGGTATCTGGTTATTCTACATTCAACATACATTTGAAGACTCGTATTTTGAAGAGGAATCTGAGTGGGATTATGTGAAAGCTGCTATTGATGGCAGTTCATACTACAAGTTACCGCGTGTGTTGCAGTGGGCGACAGGAAACATCGGTTTCCATCATGTCCATCACTTGTCACCACGTGTTCCGAATTACAACTTGGAAATAGCACATGAATCGACACCACCTCTTCACCAAGCAACAACGATTACGATTAAAGAAAGTTTGTCGTCAATCCGTTACCGTTTATATGATCCCGAGAAAAAAAGGTTTATCGCGTTTAAAGACGTGAAGCATATGCTGAAATCAGCAAGTTCTTCAATCGATTTGAAACCGAAACGCACAAGTTTCGACGCAGAATAATACTTAAAACAGCCATCTCTTCAGAGGATGGCTGTTTTTTTTGTCTCACTATTTGGTACAATGGAAAGTATAGACAGGACGGTGAAACAAAGATATGCAAAGTTGGTATAGTATTTTCCCGAAAAACCCTTGGCTTAGTATTTATGCGTGGGCAGTATTTTGTTTTCTGCCATTCTTTTTCATATTCAGATCATCGTCGCCCATTGAAATTTCCATTGGAATTTCATTGTTATTCTTATTTTTCCTGTCGTATCGATTTTCATTCAAATCGAAAAGTGGACTTGTTTATATGTGGATCAGTTTTGAAATTGTGATTAACGTCGTTATGACACTGTTATTCGGCTATGTGTATTTATCCATATTCACTGCGTTTTTCATAGGTAATATTCGCAATCAAGTTGGATTCTTCATTATATACGGGCTACATATTGCCATTACAATCATTGCGATTGTCGCAGGTTTTTTCATCGAACTCGAGTTATTTCTTCCGCAAGTTCATTTCATCCTCATCTCGGTGATTGGTATCGTATTATTGCCATTCAATTTATACAACCGAAATAAGCGTGAAAACTTGGTAGGTCAATTGGAACATGCCAACGAACGGATTTCGGAGTTAATTATAGTGGAGGAGCGGGAACGGATTTCTCGTGATTTACATGATACACTTGGCCAAAAGCTATCATTGATTGGCTTAAAGAGTGATTTAGCTGGCAAGCTAGTGTCTCGTGATCCTAGAGCTGCCGAAAGAGAGTTACAGGATATAAGACAGACAGCCAGCACAGCGCTGAAGGAAGTTCGGGAGTTAGTGGCGGGCATGCGGGCAACGAAATTGGAAGATGAAGTGATTCGCATTAAGCAGATGTTGAAGGCAGCTGAAATGGAGTACACCATTAAGGGGAATCCATCGTTCACCAACATCCCGGCCATCGTGGAAAGCGTGCTAAGTATGTGCTTGAAAGAAGCAGTGACAAACGTTGTGAAGCATAGTTATGGCAAAACTTGCTGCGTGTCGTTTGAACAATTGCCGAATGAATTTGTCATCAATGTGGTAGACGACGGAATCGGCATTACTAGGGGCGGAGAAACGTCACCTGGCAATGGTTTGACTGGCATGCGCGAGCGACTTGAATTTGTTAATGGAAGCCTTCGAGTCGAGGGTGGCGAAGGAACAAAATTATCGATTCGTGTTCCTGCGGTCATACAACATATTATGGAGAGTGATTGATGTGATACGTATTGTCATAGCGGAAGACCAAGGGATGATGCTTGGAGCACTTGGATCATTATTGAATATGGAAGATGATATGGAAGTCGTCGGAAAAGCAAAAAATGGGGAAGAAGCGGTTACGCTGGTGAAAGAACATCAGCCGGATGTCTGCATCATGGACATTGAAATGCCGGTGATGACGGGGCTTGACGCAGCAGAAGCGCTGCATGATGAACCTTGTAAGATCATTATCCTGACGACATTTGCCAGAACAGGTTACTTCGAACGTGCGAGGAAAGCAGGCGTACGTGGTTATTTATTGAAAGACAGTCCGATTGAAGAGCTTGTCAGTTCAATCCGAACGATAATGGACGGCAGACGGATTTACGCACCAGAACTCGTTGACATTGCCTACGGGGACGGGGATGAGACGGTAAATCCGCTGACGGAGCGTGAAAGCCAAGTGCTCGGACTTATTGCTGAAGGGAAGACCACGAAAGAAATCGCTGGCGAGTTGTATTTGACGCCTGGTACAGTGCGAAATTACATCTCCACGATTTTAGATAAGCTCGGCGTTGGGAACCGGATTGAAGCGATATCCCGGTTTAAGGAGAAGGGCTGGTTTAAGTGAATTGAGTATATAAGAAGACGGTAAGCCGACAGTGATGTCGGTTTTTTGTCGTCTGGGGTTGGTGTAGTGGGGTTGAAGTATGTATACCGAGCATAAATTCGTCGAACCGATCATATCTCGCTGGCAATCGAGCATAAACTCGTTGAACCGATCATATCTCGCCTGCAATCGAGCATAAATTCGTCGAACCGATCATATCCCGCTGGCAATCGAGCATAAAACCGTTGACCCGATCATATCTCGCGGGCAACCGAGCATAAAACCGTTGACCCGATCATATCTCGCCGGCCCCCGAGCATATACCCGTTGACCCGATCATATCCGCAGGCAATCGAGCATATCCGCGCCGCCCCGATCATATCTAGCCGACACCCAAGCATAAAACCACTGACCCGATCATATCTTGCCTGCACCCAAGCATAAAACCGTCAACTTGATCATACCCGCTGGCCCCCAAGCATATAACCGTCAACCCAAGCATATCCCACCCCAAACCAAGCATAACCCCACCCTTACCCCAGTAATAAACCTCGTTACGAGCACACCCCAAATATGTTACACTTTTACTAAAGACGGAAAGTTCACGCAAGGGGGAACCGAACATGTTTGGTATCGATTACGCAAGAAAACTCGACGGAAAAGACAATCTCGCAAAATATAAAGACGAGTTTTATCTACTCGAAAACACCATCTATATGGATGGTAATTCACTAGGATTACTGTCAAAGCGAGCGGAGCGAACGCTGCATAATTTACTCGATTCATGGAAAACACTGGGCATCGACGGCTGGACAGAAGGTGATAATCCGTGGTTTTACCTATCTGAGTCGGTCGGCGAAAAGATGGCGCCACTTGTTGGGGGAACAAAAAGTGAGGTCATTGCAACGGGCTCGACAACGACGAACTTGCATCAGCTTGCCGCAACATTCTACAACCCATCAGGGACTAAAACAAAGATTCTCGCCGATGAACTCAATTTCCCTTCGGACATTTATGCGCTAAAAAGCCAGTTAGCACTGAAAGGTTTTAATCCAGATGAACATCTTGTCCAGGTGAAAAGCAGGGATGGTCGATTTTTAAATGAAGACGATATCATCGAAGCGATGACAGAAGACATCGCACTCATCGTTTTGCCAGCTGTTTTATACAGGAGTGGGCAAATCCTCGATATGGAGAAACTTTCGAAAGCTGCGAATGAAAAAAGTATCCCGATTGGCTTTGATTTATGTCATTCGATTGGTGCAGTTGAACACGCCTTGCATGATTGGGGCGCGGATTTCGCTTTCTGGTGTACATATAAGCATTTGAACGGGGGGCCAGGGTCCGTCGCAGGACTGTTCGTCCATGACAAGCATTTCGGCACAACGCCAGGTTTGGCAGGGTGGTTCGGTTCGAAAAAGGAATCGCAATTCGATATGGATCATACAATGGATCCGGCACTGGACGTCGCTGCCTATCAAATTGGGACGCCTCACGTACTCAGTTTAGCGCCGGTCATTGGTACGCTGGAATTGTTTGAAGAAGTAGGCATTAAAAAAGTCCGTGAAAAGTCACTTCAGCTGACGGACTATATGCTGGCGTTAATTCAACAGGAACTGTCTGACCACGACTTCACAATTGGCAACCCAGTAGACGCCTCACGTGGGGGCCATATCTTGCTTGAACATGTCGAGGCTGCACGTATTTGTAAAGCGTTGAAAGAAGATGGCGTCATCCCGGACTTCCGTGCGCCAAATGGTGTTCGACTTGCGCCGGTTGCGTTATACAATTCCTTCGAAGACGTCTGGCATACTGTGCAGAAACTAAAACGGATTATGGATGAAAAACGCTATGAAAAATTTGAGAATAAAAGAGGTGTCGTCGCATGACGGGGAAATGGATTGATATTTCACAACCGCTGCAAAATAATATTGCCGAATGGCCTGGTGACACACCATTTTCATATGAAGTTGCCTACTCTAAAGCAGAAACAGGTTCAGTCAATATTGGTAAGTTAACGACAAGTACGCATATGGGGACGCATATCGACGCACCGTTTCACTTCGATGATAACGGATTAAAAGTGCTCGATTTATCAATTGATTTATACATCGGACGGGCGCGTGTACTCGATGTTTCAGGAAAAGAGAGTATTGGAAGGGCTGATCTAGAGGACCTTGATTTCGGTGGAGCAGAACGGATTTTATTGAAAACTGGGAGCCGTCCTGATCCGAATGTATTTCCGGAAAATTTTACGTATTTGCGTGAGGATATCGGTCCTTTATTGAAAGAGAGAGGGGTTCGGCTCATCGGTATTGACGCGCCATCTGTTGACCCTGAAACAAGCAAAACAGTCAGTACCCATCATTCCCTCAATGAAAACGGCGTGATGATTTTAGAAAACATCGTCCTCAGCGCAGTGGAACCGGGCGATTATGAACTGATTGCATTACCGCTTCCGCTAAAAGACGGCGATGGTAGCCCAGTTCGTGCCGTATTGCGATCAATGGCAGGGGGGCATATCAATCATGACTGAAAAAGGAATTCACACGGATTTTAAAGATAATATGACCTACAGCGAGTATTTGAATCTCGATAAATTGCTGTCGAGCCAGCAACGTTTGTCCGGCCATCATGATGAGATGCTGTTTATCGTCATTCATCAAGTGAGTGAGTTATGGATGAAACTCATTTTGCATGAGCTCAATACAGCCATCGACTTAATCGAAAAAGATGAATTGCCGGAAGCATTCAAAATGCTGGCACGCGTGTCAAAAACACAGACGCAAATTATCCAGGCGTGGGATGTGCTGTCGACATTGACGCCTGCTGAATATATGGAGTTCCGGGACAGTTTAGGTCGTGCATCTGGCTTTCAATCCTACCAAAACAGGCTTATTGAGTTCGCACTTGGTTATAAGCAACCGCATATTTTGAAGATTTACGAGAAAGATCCCGAGCTCGCAAGTGATTTAGAGGACGCATTCCGTTCACCGGGGATTTACGATGTGGCAATACGTGCGCTGTCACGTGCCGGCTTCGCGATAAACCCAGAACTGCTCGAACGCGATTTCTCAGTTACATACAAAGGGGATACGACAGTGGCGGATGCGTGGCTAGAAGTATACCGCAACGTCGATGATCACTGGAATTTATATCAGCTGGCGGAGAAGCTTGTCGATATCGAAGACAGCCATCAGCAATGGCGCTTCCGTCATATGAAAACTGTTGAACGGATTATCGGCTTTAAAATGGGGACGGGCGGTTCGTCAGGTGTGAATTATTTGAAGTCTGTCCTTGATCATCAGTTCTTTCCGGAGTTATGGGATGTTCGGACGAAGTTATAATCAAGCAAAGAATGATGATCAAAAAAAATAGCCCTAGAAACTCCGCCAACAAATATAGTTGGCGGAGTTTTAGTATTGTATTTATAACAACTTCAAATCTAATTTTCTTGTTCACTAATTGGAGGCAAGTGTGCCAGCAATAAACCTGTCGAACTGATTGCCCGTCGACAGTAGTTCCCCTCCGCGAACCGCTGTGGTTCATTGCCACAACCTTGAAATATCCAGTAAGCGAACTATGTGCTTGAATTTATGTTTTCCTATCGATGTTTGTGAATGAAATTACCAATCATCGATAGGTGGACTCATTGTTAATTCCATTAATAAGCACCACCATTACTGAGTTGTTATAGTAGCATATTCCGGAAGGACGGGGGTTGTGTGTGCGTTCCAAATTATGGGCAGTCGCCTGCAATCAATGATAGAATTAGCGCATTGGATTTAATAATCGGGGATCATGATTACAGTAGAAATGGGGGAATAAACATGCGTTGGATACTAATTATTATCTTGGCAATTGCGGTAGAGTTATTTGTACGTTTTCTGACGAGAAATATGGAAGATAAGCAGAAGAGGGAAAAATTGCTTGCACGTATTTGGTTTGTGTTCGGTGCAATTTTAATAACAGTTTGGTTAATTAATCGTTTTTATAAGTAACCCGTGTACTAAAACTTAAGAAATTCTTCATGTTTATACTAGGCGATTCTTCATTATTATCATTCATAATTAAGGTAATGAACTCTTATTACTGCAAAGGTGTGGAAAACATGAAGAAATTAATCTTTATACTAGTGATCATTATATTGAGCGTTACAGTTGTGATGAATAACAAAGAAAAAACCTTGGAGACAGTAGATTTAGCAACTGCTGCAAAAGCGATCATTCTTATCGATGCGGATACGGGTAAAGTAATTTACGAAGAAAATAGTGCAGAACCATTACCAATCGCAAGTATGTCCAAATTGATGACGCAGTATCTCGTGCTGAACGCCGTCAACAGCGGTAATTTAGCATGGGAAAACACATACAAGCCAAGTGAGGCGCTACAACAAATTGCAGGACAATCAGCTGCCGTCAAACTAGGAATGACAGCGGGAAACGTTTATACATTGAAAGAATTGTTTACTGCGATGACGGTCAACTCTGCAAATGACGCGGCGATGGCGCTTGCCGAAATGGTTAGCGGAACGGAAGAAGCGTTTGTTGAATTGATGAATAAACAGGCGAAAAGTTTCGGTCTGAAAGAGACGACTTTCTTCAATGCCAGCGGACTTGACGGCGATTATATTGGCAAAGGGTATGAGCAAACGAATCATGCCTCTGCAAGTGATGTGTCAGTAATTGCACAAAAGCTCATTGCCAAGCATCCCGAAGTGCTCGACTATACAAAGTTGCCGAGCTTCAAAACGGGTAATGGCACTACGTTGTGGAGCACCAACTTGATGTTGGCGGGTATGCCTCAAGCATTGGCGGGAATCGACGGATTGAAAACCGGCTTCACAGATCAGGCGGGTTCCTGCTTCGCTAGTACTGGAGTCTTTGATGGCCGACGCATTATTTCAGTTGTCATAGATGTTGCAGCAGAGGGCGGAGATACCGCAACTCCTCGATTTGATTTGACGAGAGAGCTGATTGAACGATTTGTGTTGAATTAATAGATATGTGCTTAAAGTGGAATATAAATTAACTAAATATTTGAACACATATAACCTACGTTCTATAATGAAGTGAATACTAAAACAGGAGGCGCTTAAATGGTCGCACTTGTAAGGGAAGAGCCGGAGAAGTATTCAGGTAGGTTATTAGACGTAAGGAATGATCTTGTGTTTAAAGCAATTTTTGGGAAGGAAAAAAATAAGAGTCTTCTTATTCTTTTGCTGAATGCAATATTGACTGAAGAAGTAGAAGAGATTATGTTCCTAAATTCATACCTCGGGGCAGAATATGTGGACGAGAAATATTCGATTTTGGATATTCGGGTTCGAACAACTGAAAATGTAGAAATTGATATCGAGATGCAATTGGAGTATCATAGCGGTTTTGAAAATCGTATGCTGTTGTATTGGGCAAGAATGTATCTTGGACAATTAAAGTCTGGTGAGGCTTATGAAAAACTTAACAAAACAATTCAAATATCTATTACAAATTTCAAGTTCTTGCAAAATGACCATTTTCATAGTACGTTTCATTTAATGGAAAAAGAAAAGCTTATCAAATTTACAGACCACTTAGAAATTCACGTTTTGGAGCTGCCCAAAGTGCAGATGACTGAAGAATTGACTGATGAAGATCTATTAACCAAGTGGATGTTATTTCTGTCTGGAGATGATAAAACAAAGGAGGAGGTTGCGATGACTGACATGGGAATCGAAAAGGCCTATGATGAATTGCATCGGATTAGTGAAGATGAAGTAATGCGTGAACGTGCAATAGCACGCGATAAATGGCTATCGGACCAAGCGACGAGAAGGGAGCAAGCTAGGAGGGAAGGTAAAGAGGAAGGTGAAAAAGAAACTGTTCTCAGCATGCATGCAGAAGGGTTTTCAGTTGAAATGATTACGAGGGTTATGAAAATGCCCGAAGAAAAAGTACATGCTATCATCAATCAAATACAATGAAAAAAGTGTAGCCTTACCGATACTCTTGGTAGGGCTGTATTTAATTATTAGAGGTATTCATGAAGGGATACGACGAGGAATATGATTCTAAATCACCTCTCATGTTATACTGTTCATACAACATTCAAAAAAATGAGGCGATAAAAATGATGGAAAAAGCACAAGTAAATGAATGGAAAGAGAAGCTTCCGCTCATCGGACAGATGACAGCACGTGAAGAAGTGCTCTGGCTCAATCCCTTAGTTGAATCAACATCAACTGGTCTTCAAAAAACAGGTGTGACTGCAGAAAACGTCAAAGATGCATCAGACCGTCTGAAACGTTTCGCGCCATATATCGAGCGTGTCTTCCAGGAAACAAAAGTGTCGAACGGTATTATCGAATCACCGATTACCGCTATTCCAAACATGAAAGAAGCGCTTTCCAATCAATACAAAGCAGCTATTTCAGGTGAACTTCTCCTGAAAGAAGACAACGCACTGCCGATTTCAGGTTCAATCAAAGCGCGCGGTGGCATTTACGAAATCCTAAAACATGCCGAAGCACTTGCGATTGAGCACGGATTGATCACAACTGCTGACAACTATACTAAATTTGCAGAGCCTGAATTTCACAACCTGTTCTCAAAACATAAAATCGCTGTCGGATCGACAGGAAACCTGGGCCTAAGCATCGGCATCATGAGCGCCAAGCTCGGTTTCGATGTTACTGTCCATATGTCAGCAGATGCGAAACAATGGAAAAAGGATATGCTGCGCGAAAAAGGCGTCACAGTTGTTGAATACGCCGATGACTACAGTAAAGCTGTTGAAGAAGGGCGTCGCCAAGCGGATGCAGATCCTTCTTGTCATTTCGTTGATGATGAAAACTCACTCGACTTATTTTTAGGCTATGCAGTGGCGGGGGAACGTGTTGCAGCGCAGTTGAAAGCGCGTGGCACAATCGTTAACAAAGACAACCCGCTGTTCGTTTATCTGCCTTGCGGTGTCGGTGGCGGCCCTGGAGGTGTAGCATTTGGACTGAAGCTCGTGTTCGGCGATGCAGTCAGCTGTTTCTTCGCAGAGCCGACGCATTCCCCGTGCATGATGCTCGGCATGATGACTGGTCTTCACGACAAGATTTCAGTTCAAGACTTCGGTCTAGACAATAAAACCGTTGCAGACGGACTCGCAGTTGGCACAGCATCTGGTTTTGTTGGCAAGACAATGGAACCGTTATTATCCGGCTGTTATACGATTGCCGACGAAACGATGTTCAAGTTATTGAAACTGATCGCAGACACAGAAAATATTCGACTCGAGCCGTCCGCACTCGCGGGGATGACTGGTCCAGTACAAGCTATCCATGGAAATGTAAAGGGTGCTAATTCAGCAAATGCTACCCATCTTGTCTGGGCAACAGGTGGCAGTATGGTCCCTGAAGCAGAGATGAATTCGTATTATGATATGGGCGGGAAATAATCCCGTTATTTCCCGGGAAATCGACATTAAGTTGGGAAATAATTGCGAATAATAAAAAACCTCACACTTGTGTGAGGTTTTTTGTCTTTATTGGGTACCAACTAGCTCATCTTCTCTTTATGTGAAAATGGACATTGTCCTTGAATCGGTTCCACATCATCCCCAATGAAAAACTGTTTCCATTCGTTGTGCTCTGGATCTCCGAAATGGCTAATATCCGGATGCTTTGGTAACTGATCCCACACTTCGACGCGTTCACGAACTTTTTCGCGCGACATGACCCCGCCTTTTTCCGTTCCTTTCAATCCCTCGAATATGCGACGAGGCTGAAAACCGAGTACCATTGCATTGCCAAGATTCCGCGTCTTCCGTTGCTTGTAGGCCGGTGCATTGCCAAACACAAAAATCGGCTCGCCATGAAAACGGAAATCCCATAGATGATGAGCAGGATCGTGGGGACTATCGGCAGGCCATTCAATTTCATCTACTCCGTGCAAGTACTGCAACATTTCCCAGAACTGCTGTCGATACTCATCCAAAGAACCTTCTGTTTCAAATGGCTCAACAAACACGAATAATCCATGCCGTTTATGCGCGGGGTTGTCGAAAAGCGCCAAAAACGACTTCAACGTTTCCGGCAAATTGGACCAGTCATTCTGTGTCACATATCCATAGCGTAATTCGCCCTTGAGCTCTCCTCCCATACCGAAATAACAAGGAAACGTCTTATCCGTCACCGTCTCATGGAACGTTTGGTATTCCTTCAACAGCCAATTAGGCAGATCGGTACGCTCCGTAAAATCCTCTTTTGTCAATAAAAACTTATCTTTCAGAATCATTGTTTCCCCTCCATTTATCTCAATCTCTATATATACCCATTCCCCTTAGGCGGGGGACAAAACCATTAAAATGTTTAAATAGAATTTGATGGGGAAGTGTAAAGAAGACAAAAAATAATTGGAGGATCCAGCATGAATTCCCCTATAGAAAATTCAGACACTACAAAATGCAATACAGAGTATGATACGCTACGCCGTGTAATCCTATGCCAGCCTAGGTTTATGGCTATTGAAGAAGTGATTAACGACGTACAGAAAGAATACGAAGATGAAAATATAAATGTTGAAATGGCAATGAAACAACATAAACAATTTGAAGAACTCCTTAAAGAACACGGAGTTGAAGTCATCAAACTGCCATCATCCAAAAAATTTCCGGAACAAGTCTTCACAAGGGATATCGGATTTACTGTAGGAGATGACATTTTTGTCTCCGAAATGGCAAGCGATATTCGTAAAGGGGAAGAAGAAGCACTCGAGGAATGGCTTGAGGACGAGGATATTTCATTCCAAACCACAACCGATCATGTAGAGGGTGGAGACGTCATCGTCGATCGCGGCACATTGTTTGTCGGCATTAGTAGCCGGACATCCATAGAAGCCGCTGAAAAGTTAAAAGATGATCTTCCAGATTACACGATTATTCCTGTTCCTTTCGATGAAAAATACCTGCATCTAGACTGCGTATTTAACATCTTATCACCCGAAGTAGGACTTATTTTTTCGAAAGCATTTGATCCAAGCATTGTCGATATGCTGACAGCAACATACAAGCTCATTGAGGTTTCCGAAGAAGAACAATTCACAATGGGCACCAATGTCTTGTCAATCGGCGATAAAAAAGTATTCAGCCTTCCTCAAAACAAACAAGTCAATGCACAAATACGTGCGCACGGATTCGAAGTTATTGAAGTCGAATTCGATGAAATCATTAAATCCGGTGGCTCTTTTAGGTGTTGTTCAATGCCTGTCCATAGGGAATAGAACGATTGTGAACCTCGCTGTGAAGTGGGGTTTTTTGATTGTTAGGGAATATAAAGGTATTCCTACATAGCCATTGTCTTAATATCAAAAAGAAAGCACCCATCGAGGGTGCTTTCTTGTGCATCAGCTATCAAGCAAATTCCCTTGTGCCGGAATTGGATGTTCTTTCAGCATTCTAGCAAGATGGATCGTATTATAAGCAAGCAATTCAACATGCTTTTTTGTGAAATCATTTGTTTGACCTGCAGCGATATAAGATGGTCCTGGTCCTGCTTCTCCAACCCAATATGTATCGACATTCGGAGGAATGACAAACCCAATATGCGATAACCCATAAAGAATGGAAGCGGCGGCATGCTTTGCTCCGTCTTCGTTACCTGTTACAACAACACCGCCTACTTTATTATAATAAATGGCTTGTCCTTTATCATTTGTCTCTCCGCTACTTCCATACAATCTTTCAATGGCAAGCGTTGCTATACTACTTTTTTCTCCAAGCCAAAGCGGTGTACCAATAATAAGAATATCGGCTTCTTTGACCTTTTCAAATACTTGTGGCCACTCATCGCCATCTCCCATATCAGGACTCATTCCGTAGGAGATCGCGTAATCTGCCAGTCTAACGACCTCTGCCACGATATTTTCATTGTCATAAATTTGGTAGACCTTCTTCGCAAGTGCCTCCGTATTCGATTCCTCCTCCGAACTTTTCAACGACGCATTCAAAATTAGTGCTTTCAACGAGCGCATCAAAATCCTCCTCTGTAATTTTGTCTTCTACTCTATGAGTACCCTGTAGGGCCAATCAAAAACGTCTTGAAGAACAATTCAGAATGGACATGAACGTCCTACCGATTGGGAACAAAAAGGATCATAAACCCACAGCTAAGGGGGATTTTAAATTTTGAGCGACAATAAAAATAGTACGTCAAAGTAGCCAATAATAATTGTCTGCCGTACAGGGCGAAACGGTCAGTCGGCTAACTACCTATCGTCATATAGTATGGTAGGGGGGCAATAAGATCATGGAGAGACATAAAAAGTGTAAAAAAGTAGTAAGAATGATTGATTACAAAAACTATAGCAAAAAGATTGTATGCCAGACACCTATAGAAGTTATCCCAACAAATAACACTGAATTTAGTATCATACCGACTGTGAAAAGATATTTTTATATCCCAGTAGCTAATATTAATGTGACTAACGGGGTAACTATTCCAGCAAATCTATTTTATAACGATGATGGGAGTCCAACGATTGAATTTATGAATTTCAGCCCAAATGGCTATGCTAATTTATACATCAATGCATTAATGCAAGAAGGTGGAATGTATGAAGTGAGTACGAATAGCCTAACGATTAGCCCGGCTAATGCCATAATTTATGCGCGTACGCCCATTATTGTTGAATTGCTGTCATTTTCGACTAAACTAATTTAGTGAAATTAGTTTAGCTTTTTAGATGGACAGCCCTGTCATTTTATCGAATTTCGCATTTACTATACTATAGACGAAAGGAGGTGAATTAAATGGCGCTTACCCTTATTAATATTAACGTGAACGTTTCAGGTACTTCGACGAGGTTTTTTAATGTATTGGCAGCACCTTTAGTTGTCGAAGATGGTACTACTGTCGCTGCAACTACTTTTTTGGATGACAGTGGAACGGCTGCAACGGCTTTTCCTGTAGTAACAAATGGCTACTATAATTTTTATTTAAATGGTGTGTTACAAGAGGGCGATTCGTATACAATTTCTGCAACAGAATTGACCTTTAATACTGTCACCGGCAGTATATCTGCTGGAACTCCATTGGTTATAGAAGCAGTAGAGTTAGTAACAGTAACTTAACTGGAACTTTTGGCTATGTGGGACAAGCTTATCGATGGATATGGGTACCAACCTATACCCGATTTAAATTACTCACAGGAAGAAATTCCAATCCTCAAAAAGTAATTTTCCCCGCGAATCTGCCAATTTCAGCTATCAAAAAGAGAAGATATCCGTGATGGGTATCTTCTCTTTTTCTCATGCTATTCCACTTTAGAAAACAAATCATTCAGCGCCTCACTCATCGAGGGATGTGTAAAAATGGTATCCCGCAAAAATGTATACGGCAGTTTTGCTTCCATTGCAATACGTACTGTATTGATCATCTCACTGGATTCAGCACAAAATAGTGTGCAACCTAAAATCTCTTTGGTGTCTGGATCTACAAGGGCTTTCAATAATCCGTCCGTTTGTTTCACGATACGGGCACGAGGAATCGCGGCTGCCGGAAGTGTGACCACTTTGTAGGCAATCCCTTTTTCTTTAGCCGTTTTTTCATTCAACCCTACCTGCGATAAAACCGGATCGATGAAAACAGAGTAGGGTACGTTGCTTCGGGCTTTCCTCGTGTAGTTACCATCGCCAACTAATTGGTCTTTGATAATACGGAAATCATCTAGTGAAATATAAGTAAACTGTGGTCCACCATTCACATCACCCAATGCCCAAATGTTTTTAGCGTTTGTTTTCAATGAATCGTCAACCATGATTGCCTCTCTATCATTTACTTCTACAGAAGTATTTTCGAGACCTAATCCTGCAGTGTTTGGTTTTCTGCCTGTAGCCAGTAAAACTGCGTTTCCGTAAGCTTCTGCATGATCAGCGTCACCCGTCTTATAAGAAACGACCACACCGCCATCAAGATTTTCAATTGACTCGACGCTGCTGTCTACTACAAACGTGATATTTTTTGCCTCAAGCACTTTTTTCACTTCTTCTGCGATATCACGATCATCATTCCGTAAAAACTCAGGTGAATGGTCAATAACCGTCACCTCTGAACCAAAGCTCGCATAAATCGAAGCAAACTCCAGACCAATATAACCTCCACCAATGATGACCAACTTTTCAGGAAGTGTATCTAATTGTTGAAGAGTAGTCGAATTATAAATGAAATCAGCCCCCTCTAATCCCTCAATTGGCGGAGTAATAGGGGAAGATCCTGTGTTAATAAAGAATTTATCCGCTGTTAACTCGAATTGTTCATTGGCAGTTTTCACTTGAATCTTATCATCGTCTAAAAAGGAAGCGACTCCTGTAAAGACCGTAACCTTTTCAAGGTCATCTAGCATATGAAAATTCTTATCGCGCAGAAATGAAGTTAAATGATTTTTTTCTTCAATCGCTTCTTTATAAAATTCCATTTTAGGTACTTCTGAGTATTTACGATTATTAGATTGAAAAACGAGTGATTTCGTTGGAATACAAGCAATGTTGATGCACGTTCCACCATACATTTCTGCCGACTTTTCAATCATTGCAACGTTCTGACCCTCTTTAGCGAGCATTGCCGCCAGTGTCTTTCCACCTTTACCAAACCCAATAATGACTGCATCAAATTTCTTCATTGTTCACCCTCCTTGTCTATCTATTACCTTGTTAGTGGAAGTGTAAACGGAAGGTTTTTAAGAACTATGAAGGAAATGACTAATGGATGGGCTACTAACGAGGGGGCGTACCATGTGAGAACTACATAAAAAATTCTTATTGAAACTAATCCTGCTTTCAAAACGTATCTTAAGACAATGAGATTATTAGAAAGGAGACACCATATGAACATTTACGCGTGGTTTGGGTTAACGGCAGTTGTTGTCCTCACACTATTACCTTTGTTAAGTAAAAAGTCCCGTACAAAAATGGAGATACGGAAAGCATTATTGAATGTGGCTGTTGTATTCGGGATTATCATTGCGGTACTAGTATTTAACGTGAATTATTTATTTGCCTTACTGGTCGCGTTCTTTATCTTTATATTGTTCGATAAAAAAACATATACGAAAAAGCGGTTGATTATCTATGGATCCATTATTTTAGTCATAGGAATCGCGGGCTTCGCCATATTGAGAGACAATCCGGAGTATGTCTTAAACCATCTGAAGGACAATCCACAAACGACATCCCTGTACCTAGCGGAAAACGGTGTGGCATTAATCACGTACCAATCGGATGTAGTACGACCGCTAGCAAGTACCGTGAAGATACTGATTGCTGCCGAATACGCTATGCAAATCGATGCAGGCCAGCTGAACAAAGACAGTTCCGTACCGCTTGCAGATTTAAACCGCTACTACTTAAAAAACTCGGATGGCGGGGCTCATGAAGAGTGGTTAAAAGCGATGCAAAGTGAAGACAAAATCAAAAATAACGAAGTGACATTGCATGATGTCGCAAAAGGGATGGCCACCTATAGCTCCAACGCCAACACGGACTACCTAATCGACCTGCTCGGAATATCTGCCATCAACGAGCGGGCAAAAACCCTCGGACTAACACAGCATGAGGACGTCTACCCGATTGTCAGCGCAGTCTTAATTCCAAATCAAATAAAAAGTGAATCGATGAACGATAAGCAATTAATCAAAAAGCTCGAGGCCATGTCGATGGAAGAGTATCGCACATTAGCTGAAGAACTAAGTGTACAAATGAAAGAGAAAACCATCAGAATTGAAGATGTGATATTTGATTCGTCTAGTGACGAACAAAAAGTGTGGTCAGACCGTTTAATAGGTGCAACCGCTAACGATTATGGAAAATTACTATCCGCGATTTCGAATGACCAACTCCCAACGACAGCCGCCGAAACCATAAGAGATTTACTCGAATGGCCTATGCAGCTAAACGAGAGCAATCATTACCGTTTTGTCCATGTAGGAGCAAAGGGTGGATCAACCGCATTCGTACTGAACGACGCATTGTATGCAGAATATCACAATGGGGATAAAATCGAAATCGTCCTCATGACAGACGACCTGAACTTCTGGCAAGGAATGCTCGTCGGAAAAAACATGCATTTGTTCGAATCGAAATTACTCGAAAGTGAAGATTTCCGAGACGAGGTCCAGAGGAAACTCATGGGGTTGTAATGAATCTAGAAAAGCCATCGTCGATTGAAATGTCGACAATGGCTTTTTCACGCTTATTGCTTCATGGGGGTAATAAAGAACCAACCAAGCTAAACTAATCGCTTCTTCTGTTCAATCAACCAGCCCTAGTTCGAGCCCTCTAGCGAATTAGTCCAATACTTATCATTCGTTAATTCATTATAGTTAAGGCTTTCTTTTAGGCTGTTTAAAAGGAATATGTGATTACTTTTCTTCTAAAAGAAGTAAGAATTTCATATCGAAGTCGAGAGGTAAATTCATCGTGTCGCGAACTTTTACATAGTTTATAGGATCTGTTTTTTTATATTCATCGAACATTTGGTTTAGGGTAGAGATATAGGATATAAGTCGCTCTTTATCTGTTGAATAAAATTTAGCGATTGCAATTGAAAGTGTGTAAAAGTCATTTTTTCCTATCCCTTTTACAAACATATCTTTTGTTATATCAAATTGGTTATAAAGTTCTTTTGAAAAGGGAAGTTCTTCCCTTGTTTGGTGATTGAAAATACGGCTACCGTGTGCGGCCCAATTTCTAAAACGTCTAAATATATCCATGGATTTACGGAAAAACTCTTTAGTGTGCTCAGTAATTTCAGAGGCGTCAATTTGATAAACACGTGAAATCATTTCAATTTTTATATCTGATTTTGAAAGCTGATGAAGGTTACAGAGATTCCCAAAACTCATTCCTTTCACCAATATCCATGGAGGAACGTTTTGATATTTCGTACGATAATACTTTATTGGATCAGAATCCCTTTTGCATATAGTTTTAAATTCTTGTAGCATTATATCTCTTTGGTACAATTTGTTTATTTTATTGAAATAACAGGATTTGAAGTTATTTGGGTTGAGATAATCGGATTCAAGATGTCCATATTTTTCAGAATATAAATATGCAATATTAGCATTATAAATATTTTCAATCTCTTGGAGAGTAGATAGAATGTGTATTCTCAAACTCTTATCGAATAAATAAAGATTTACAATATGCTCAAAATGGATTTCATCTTGAAATTTTTCTTCTTTAGAATTTGGACATAAAAAAATATCTTTATATCCATTTATTAAATTGTAATAGGTTTCTCTTGATAACATCTTTTTTGCGAACCCAAAATCGTCGATTATTAGATTACGTCCTCTTAGAATTTCAATCTGCTCTTCTATAGCTTTGAAGGGTTTTTCCAACTCATCACCTCAAATTAGCTAACGTATGTGCATATGCTAATTGTACTACATTAGTGCATAAAAGTATAAAAAAAGAAAAACTCCCTAAAAGGGAGTTTTTCTCTAGCTGATAAGCCAGCCTCATTAATCTATTGTATTCAATTTATCACCAAAATATACTTTTGTAAAGTGAAATGAAAATCTGAAACGATCTCCATTATCAACTTGCCGCGCAAAAATCTATGTTCTTAAACTTCTAAATTCCCGAAATAACAATTCAGTATCCTTATCCGTTATCCCTTTCAATTAGTTGATAGGGAATAGAACGGGATTGGAAACCTCACTATGGAGCGGTTTTTTCTAGCTTGATTAAAGAAATTAAGCCATGGTGGTAATAATTCTCGCCATACTGGAAACAAGGCTTCACATCAATACCTTCCATATGGACTATCTTTAATGTGTTGAACGATAATGTTTCTTGATATGTTGGGTGAATTGCAGACAGCCCATCCACCAACGTCCTACACTGTAAACCGCGCCATATCAACTTGAAGCGTTTCTGCAATTTCTGCCAACGTTTGTGCACTGGCCGCTATTTCTTCTGTTGCCGCAAGTTGTTCTTCCGTCGCGGCGCTAGAGGCCTGTGCTTCGACTGAGGCTTGCAGGGCAAGCTCTTGCACTTTGAATGATCCATCTGAAACAATAACTGTCACTCCACGAATCTGTTCAATTGCTGCGGAAACCGTTGCGAGCTTTTCGCTCATATCGTTCGCTGCATTTTCAATCTGATGAAAGACGTCGTCCGTTTTCCCTGTTGCAACGAGTCCTTCCGCCACACGACGGTTGCCGTCTTCCGTATGGGCAACAACGCTTTCCACGTCGTGCATCATCGTGTCAATCATTCGCCCGATATCGGCTGTGGATTTTTTCGACTGTACCGCGAGTTTACGGACTTCATCTGCGACCACCGCAAATCCTTTTCCATGTTCACCAGCATGCGCCGCTTCAATCGCCGCGTTCAAAGCCAATAAGTTCGTTTGTTCCGCAATTGCTGTAATGAGTGCTGTCACACTTCGAATTTGTCCCGAATGTGTAGCCATGTCACGTATCATACTGGCGGATTGCTCGTTTGTTAGTCGAATGGTATCCATTTGCTGTGTGAAATCTTGCATGAGTGCGGCTCCTTCATCGACGAGTCGAACCACTTCTGCGGAAGAAATAAGCAAAGCCTCATTGTCATTCGTCATCCGATGGATACCTGTCGCCATTTCATCCATGGACATAACAGATTCCTTCACAGTGTCCGCTTGAAGTTCACTCGACACCAAATTCCGCTCGGTAATGTCTGCGACCATTTCAGAAGCCGCAAGACTTTCTTCCGAGCTTGCAGACAATTCTTCTGCATGAACCGCGAGCTGACCAGCAGAATGTCGTGCATTTATGATAATCCCACGCAGATCTCCTACCATGCCATTCAAAGCACCTGCCATTTCCCCAAGCTCATCTTTGTTGCGAATCTTCACGGGTTCCACGGCAAAATCCCCAGTAGCGAGTTGTTTAAGCACCGCCGTCATCGTTCCGACAGGACGTGCAATACTTCGGCCAATAAGATTTGCAATGGTTACGGTAACGATGACGGCAATCCCGATTAGGCTAGCAATCAGTATTCGAATCCAAGCTAGTCCATCTTGTAACTCCTTTTCAGTCTGGGTGTGCTGGATAGCTTGATACTCAATCAATTCTCTTAGCGTGTCACTAACGATTTCCTCGTAAATCTCACCCTCAGTCGCGATTTTTTCTGCTGTTTCCAAATTGCCTTCTTGGACATCGCGTATCGCAATGTCACTGATATCCCGGTAACTTAAAGAAGCCTCTTTCACCGTTTTCAGCAGTTCACGCTCAGCAGGTGTTTGTACAAGTTTATCCAATTGCTGAACTTTATCTTTAAATGAAGCAAGCACTTCATTTCGCTGCGTTAAATACGATTCTTCTTTGTAAATAAGAAAGCCATGCATATTTTTGGCGTCTTCGTTTTGATTGGACAATAATTGCTCAAATAACAAAACACACTTTACATTATTGTCAATGAAGTTACGATACTCCCCATCCAACTTCGTCAATGCCCATAATCCAGACGCACCGACAACCATCAAAATAGCCAATATGGCCGTAAAGCCAATCCATAATTTTTTCCCTACAGTGATGCGCGTGACTAAAGACCTCCTATGCCTGATAGCTCTATATAATTATAGAGTGTAGGAGAGACGTTGAATGTTATAGTGTTGTAAAGTTTGTAAAGGAATGGTGAAGGTGTACCTGCGCTTATTTTAGACACTGTATTCGATACTCCAATCTATATGTCGTGGGATTTCCCCTTAATAAGGACCAAATAGGGAGTCTGAAATCGAAAATAAGAACCACTATCAATGGAAGATTATTGAACCTAAAATGGACTTTTGAAGCATACAAACCTAAAGCCATCATCGATTGAAATATCGGCAATGGCTTTTTCACGCTTATTGCTTTAAGAACCAATCAAGCTAAACTAATCGCCTCTTCTGTACGATCAACCAGCTTTAGTTCAAGTCCTAAAGCAATCGATAGTTTCAATAAAGTCGACACTTTAGGCACATCAATTCCATTTTCGATTCTTGAGATAGTTTTCTGCGGGACACCCGATAACGTTGATAATTGGGCTTGGGTCATCTTTTTAAGATCCCGTGTAGCCATTAAAGTTCCTACCATCCCCATTCAGTTCAAGCTATCTTGAAGGATGAACTGTTCTGTGATAATCCCGTTGATACCTTTTCTTGCATTCATAAAACCGTTCCCAAAAGGGACTTTCATTACGTCTAAGATTGGTGTTGAATATGCATGCTTTTTTGCAGGTTTTGAAGTACCGAGAAATTATATAAGAAAAGCTAGGCTACATTGTTCATATAATATCTTCCTTGGATATAGAGGTAAGGATTTTACGAATGGAAACAATTTCAAGTCTTAAACCGTGGTTTGATGGGACCACTCTTCTATTCATTATGTTTATTTTATGCTAAAGTATTGTGTATAAGTAAGATTCAATAAGGTGTTCATTTGGATTGAATTGAGAGTAAGAGAGAAAATAAGATCCTTATATAAGATGAAATGAAATTGAATAACAGTAGTATTTTATTTTATTAAAAGTCGAAATTTCAATTGTCACTGTGAATATAAATCGTGAGGGTGTGCCGAGAAATGTTTAATGTAATTGATTTATTTAGTGGTTGTGGTGGGCTTTCTTATGGTTTTGAGATGGCCGGCTTTGAAGTACTATTGGGCGTTGATAATGATAAGGCCGCACTTGATACTTTTTCACATAACCATGAAGGCAGTAAAACGCTCTATGGTGATATCACAGAGATCACCAGGGAGGATATCGTTAATCTAATTGGAGACAAAGAGGTAGATGTAATAGTAGGTGGTCCACCTTGTCAAGGGATGTCGTTAGCTGGGCCGCGACAGTTTAATGATCCACGTAATAAACTATATTTATCTTTTATTAAAAGTGTTTCTGATTTTAAACCCAAAATTTTTGTAATAGAGAATGTACCTGGGCTAATAGGATTATTTAAAGGTCAAATTAAAGATAGTATCATTTCTGAACTTACTGAACTAGGATATCATGTAAAGTTTCAAATGTTAAATGCAGCAGAATATGGTGTCCCTCAATTAAGAAGGCGAGTATTTTTTGTAGGCGTGCGAAATGACATTAATATTGATTATGAATTTCCAGCACCAACAAAGTTATTTGACCATGAAATGGTTACTGCTCAAGAGGCAACAAGCGATCTACCCCTATTAGGAGAAGATTTGGGTGAGGAAATCCAAGAATACAGAATTGAAGCCCAGAATGAATATCAAAAAGTAATGAGAGATAAATCCCTTAGGATTTATAATCATATTGGTACAAACCATACTATGCAAACTAAAAAAATAATTTCCTTGGTTCCTGAAGGTGGGAATTTCAAAGACTTACCAGAAGAGTTGAGAGAAACCAGGAAATTTAATGTTGCTTGGACGAGATATCATAGTGAACGACCAACCTCCACGATTGACACCGGTCACAGACATCATTTTCATTATAATGAAAACCGTGTCCCTACAGTAAGGGAAAATGCACGATTCCAGTCTTTTCCTGACCATTTCATCTTTAAAGGGAACAAAACCCAACAATATAGACAAGTGGGAAATGCTGTACCTCCACTACTTGCGAAACAGCTGGCAGAGAGTATACTTCCAATACTAAAAAAGGAAAGTGATCTAATTGGTATATCAAATCCCAGATAAGAGCTTTGTTAGATTACATCATCCTAGGCCGAGATTTAAAGGTAATATTGAAGAAGTCTTAATTTATATGGCTAGTGAAATAGCACGTATTGGAAAAAAGGAAAAAGGGATATTTAATAAAGAACTTAGAGAAGCAATCAGGAGATTCCCTGGTAATTTGAGAAAAAAGGAAAAGACAATAAATAATTGGCGGACTGAAATAGATGCACTCTTGGGATTAATCCAATTTGATGAGAAGTACTGCTGGCCTACACGATTAGCCATAGAACTCGCTAATGAACAAGATTTAGTTAAGTTCTTTAAGATTTTTTGTTATAGATTTCATTATCCTTCAGGTGCGATGAAGCCTAGGAAGGTGAAAGAATTACTAGACCTGGGTGTTAACTTCCGACCTGCCATTTATATAGTGCAATTATTGAAAGAGGCCGAAAGCAAAGAGGGGAAAAGAATCGGAATTAAAAAGTCTGAGGCTACCCATTGTATATTCAATGATCTAAGAGTCGTACGGGATGGAAGAGATGTCTTTGAAACTTGGGAACTAATAAAAAGTAATCGCGAAAGTAATATTCAGTACGATTGGAATGGAGACATTATTCGTTATGCAGGAGACATTTTAGATTACTTAGAGCAAGCAAACATTTTAAAAAGACAGCCGAACTCGAAGTACTATTTAAACCATAATGAAGATCTAGCTATTCACAGATTTATATCTCCGGATGCCAATTTCATCGATTATGCGCTTTTATCAAAACCCTATAGCGTCATAAGTATTAAGAGTATCGAAAACTCCTGGATTAATTATCTTAATATAGACGTCGGAGAGAGATATTTCGATACGGATGTTCTTGCATTGGTATCCGAGACTAAGGAAGAATATGTGAGCTTAAGGGAAAATTTCAAGATAGAGCAGTTGTTCGATCCGGGTTCTGATGTTAATATTGGATATGCAGGAGAAAGTTTAATATTTAATCACGAACAACTCTATTTAAAGAAAAATGATCGAAAAGATTTAGTTCATTTAGTACAACGTATTCCCAGCAATTATGCAGTGGGTTATGACATCAACTCTAGGGATATTAATACTCAACATAAAATGATAGAGGTTAAGACTACAGCAAGCTCTAGTTTAGTGAATTTCTCCAGATTCCATTTAACACCAAATGAATGGTCTGCTGCTGAAACACATAAAGAAAATTATTATGTCTACAGATTGATAGTAAATAAGAATGGGGCCAAACTCCACGTTATTCAAAATCCAGTTGAACGCTATAAAGCAGGAGAACTTCGTATACATCCTCGGGATGGTATTGATATAACTTTTGATCCAAAAGTATGTGGGCATGAGGCACCGTTACTTATTACTGAGTAGTGGGAGGAATAGCATTGTACAAAATTGTTTCATTATTTTCAGGTTGTGGTGGGGGTGACGTGGGATTACACGGAGGATTTAAGTTTTTAGGTAAGTATTATGAGGAATTACCTTTTCAAACGATATATGCAAATGAAATAGATCCTAAAATTGCAGGATTATTTGATCTTAACTTTGGAATAAACCCGGAGATTAAGGATATTAGGGAAATAAATCATAAAGATATACCCAACCATGACGTTTTGGTAGGAGGGTTTCCTTGTGTTTCCTTTTCTATGGTTGCTCAAAATCCACCGAGGTTAGGAATTAACAATGATTTAAGTGGGAAACTATTTTTTGAAATGGTTCGAATCTTAAAAGAAAAGCAACCTAAGGCTTTTATTGCGGAAAATGTAAAAGGCTTACTTTCCGCAAATGCGGGGAAGGCATTGCCTTTAATTTTAGAGTCGTTTACAGATGCAGGTTATGATGTTTTTTATCAATTATTGAACTCGGCGGATTATGGGGTACCCCAAAAAAGGGAAAGAGTATTCATCGTAGGAATACGAAAAGATATAAAAGGGAATTATACTTTTCCAAAGCCTTTATTTTTTCCAGAAGGAGAAGATGGCCCTAATTACGTCAACCTTAATCAGGTAATATTCCCTGAAAGTGAGATTGATGAAAAGTATTATTTTAGCGAAAAAGCTATTCAAGGAATGCTAAATGCTAAAAAGGATATGAATAAGGGACGAGCGCAAGATACATCAAAACCGTGTAATACGGTTGGTGCCCATTTAGCGAAAATGAGTCTAAATAGTACTGATCCTGTTTTAAAAGTAAACGGAAGGTATCGTAGGTTTACTCCTCGTGAAGTGGCTAGAATTCAATCTTTCCCTGAAACATACCAGTTAGACTTTGCAGATAGTGTTCAATTTAGAGCTTTAGGAAACGCTATTCCACCAGTTATGATGTGGCATGTTGCTAGGGGCTTAATGACTTCATTGGGTATTTACGGATTAGTATCTGACGGCCAATTATCCTTACATGTATAAAAGGAAAAAGTATATAATAAATAGTTAAGTACCACTCCCGATTTTCATGAGAGAGTGGTTTTTTTGCATAGAGGATTAATTAAATGGTCTTGTGGTAGATTAAATATCAGGTTCTTCTGCAAGAAATAATCATGACCGTTTAAATTTCCGTGGTTGTACTTCAAGTAGATTCATTTTGTTGGCATTAACAAAATGAATCTATTTGAAGTATCTGTGCAAAAAAAAATGGGGATTTAAACAATTGTGAATTTGAATTACGAAGGAACGCAACATTAATTCGATTTAGAGATGTTCTGAAAAAAATGGGTGCACAAAATTATTATATACAATTGAGACTAATAGGCGAATACTGAGCACCGGAAGTAGTTTTGATTATTTCTCACAGGTATGATTCTAGGAACTTCCGTAGGTTTCTTTTACCTTTTTAATAAACTCCACTGTATCAGTTATAGTTTTATTGAAATTCTCCTTGATTTCATGTTCTCAGATCCTCTTCACATACCAATTATTTTCGGTGTAATAAGCTGTCACCTCCAGATCTCTTTCGATATTTCTGGCAAGCTTTTTGTCCCAATACTCTTGATTACTCTTCGGCATTTTGAAATGAATAGGGCATGCATGCCAAAAACAAGAATCGATAAAAATAACAATTTTATACTTTTGGATTGAAACATCTGGATTTCCATAAAGTTTGCGTACGTTTTTACGAAAACGTACGCCCTTTTTCCATATTGCTTTTGTAAATAGGTTCTCTAGTTTAGATTGTGACTTAATTGCAGACATATTTTTACTGCGCTGTTCCTTAGATATGATATCAGCCAGTATAATCATTCCATTTACCATAATAAGCTTAGTTATTGCCGAGGGACTTTGCGTTTATACTGTAAAATAGAAAAGATACTGCCATTGAAGTTGACAGTATCTTTTCTTAGAATTAGTCGCCTAGGATTCAATTTAGCCAGCCTCCATTTTAAATTAAGAATCTTACTATCTCCACCTTTGCTCTTGTCGATGAACCGGTGTATGCACTACCGTTTCTGTGATGAACAATGCTTTATAAGAAATGAATCAAGTTCAGGAAATTTTTTATCCGAAACTAACTAACAGTATGACGACTACAACCTACCAGGGACAGCTGAAACACAATTGAAAGAGATCTTTACTTCAATTTATATTGTTCGTGGATGAAATACACATTATGTATACCTTTTGTTCAGAAAACACAATGATGGTTGACTTTTTTCGTTATATATGCAATATTGTATATATAATTATCGTTATTATAGATCGGGGGATGAATATGGCTTCTATTAAGAGTAATGTAAACTTGTTGAAAAAAATGACACAAGCTTTTTCGGATAGTTGTAACGAAGAATTAGTAGATATTAAAGCTGTTACTGGTGGGAAAACTAGTAATGGCAAAAATCAAAACATTTGGGATACTAAGTATTCCCGTTTACATGCAGTAGCAATGGAAACGGGAAATACACCCCTGCATATTAAAAGAACTGCTTTATGGGAATGTGTCACTATTTTAGATAACGAAACGAAAGAGCTATTTGTATTTTTCAGGGATCAGAATTATAAAAGTATTATGAGGAGTCTGGGAAAAAAGCCATTTCATTACTTAGATTGTTTACTTGTGAAAAATAAATATGTAGATAATCAAGCTCCTTTCTATCAACCCGATTTTTTAGATGACACTTCCTATAATGATGAAAGGGAAAAACAATCTAGAGTAATATTGGGGAATTCATATGAACAAGTTAATAACATTGTTGTTTTTACGCTAGAAGAAGCAAAAGGAATTGCCACAACCGTTAAGGCTATCTTGTTAACAAGTAATGGCGAGTTGATTGATGAAATGAATCTATCTAGATATATGTCAACTAACTATTCTACTAGCGCTGCAATTAATGACAAAGCACCAGAAAAAGCTATTGTGAAATTAAAAGATAAAGTGAAAGATAAAAATGAAAAAATTAATAAGATTAAGCTATCTAAAAAAGCAAAAGAGGAGAATAATGACACGACCTCTTCTTAAGCTAACTTGGAGGAATTAGTAATGTCTGATGTTAAATTTAACGGAAATAGGTTAAGGGAGGCAAGACGCTTTAGAATGAAATCCATTACTGATTTAGCTGATGAAATTGGTGTCACTAAACAAATGATATCAAAGTATGAGAACAACAAGGCTGTCCCCAGTCTCGAAATCCTTTTTCAAATAATAAATATTCTTAAGTTTCCAAGAGAGTTTTTCTTTGGGGAAGATACCTTCCATATGGAAACGGAAGGAACATTTTTCAGATCTCGCTTAACATCGACCCAAAAGGAAAAGAAACCGAGTGAATTCACGAAAAATATGACGGTTGTCATAAGAGACTTTTTGGAAAACTATATAGATTTTCCGACATTACCAGTCAAGCCGAATACTGATGATTTTGAGTCGATTGAAGCCCTTGCCTATCAGGTGCGAAAAGATTTTGGATTATCCGATAAGCCTATAAGTAATATCTTAAGAATTTTAGAAGAACAGGGTTTTGTCGTTGCATTAATTTCGAATAATATGGATAGAGTCGATGCCTTTAGTAGTCAAACAAAAATCAATGGGAATGTTTACTACACTGTAGTACTAGAAGGAGTAGATTATTCATATTACAGACAACAATTTAGCGTAGCGCATGAATTAGGGCACTGGGTTTTACACTCTGAGGTATTAGACCCACAAAGTTTAGATAAAGGTGAATATAAGGAAATGGAAGAAGAAGCTAATGAATTTGCTGCTTGTTTTATGTTACCTAAGGAATCCTTTTCAAAAGATATAGGCTTAGATCCTCTGAATTTAGATTACTACGTTAATTTAAAGAAAAAATGGCAAGTCTCTATTGGTGCTATGGTAATGAGAGCTTTTAATTTGGGATTGATTTCTAATGAGGATTATCAGAAATTACAAAGACAAATAAGTTATAGAAAATGGAGAACTAGTGAACCCCTAGATAATATAAAATCAATTTCGAAACCAATCGCACTAAAACAGTCCACGGAATTATTGGTTGAAAATAATATCTTCAAAGGGCATGAAATACCAAAAGAAATTTTAAAACACTATAATTTACTACTACCTACAGACTTCATTGAAGAAATTACAAATGTTGAGCATGGCTACCTCGAGTATGCGGAACCGCAAATTGTAACATTAATTAGTAAGAAGGAAAATAGAAATAAAGCATAAAGCAATAGCGTGGATTGATTTAAGGTATTTGTGTAAGAAGTAATCATGAATTTGCTTTCCAAAGGAACACATCATTATTTCATTTTAAAAATGTTCCTAATAAAACACTTGAAATCCATAGGCAGAACAACGATGGATTTCAAGTGTTTTTTGTTGTTAAATGAATCCAAATAAATTTCAGGTACCTGTGCACTATTCCGACAATACAATTACATATTTATAAGGTGTGGATTAGGTATTTACTTCAATATCTAATATTATTTGAATTTTTATGTAGTTCTGTTAATTGTTCGTTGTTTTTTGTTACACAGGTGCCGATTTTAAATTCAAAAGACAATCCCTACAATACACGACAGCTCGGAACGTTCATTATTCGGGAATTGTTTCAACCCTAAAACAATTAAGGTGCCTGGTCCTCAACACGTAAATATTGTTGGGACCCAAGCACCTTATTTCATTTCACATAATCCCTAGCGGCATAAACCCCAGATCCATATAGACGGTACTGGACATCATTGATAGTATGAGAAAAGTAAGACTACTTTCAAATAACGCGAAATAATGCAGATATGGAGAATAAAATGAAGAAATTTGTATGGATTGCTTCCCTAATTTATTGTTTGAATGGGTTTGGTCATATTATTATTGGGACCGTTTTAGAACCTATGGTGGATTCGTATGGGATTCATTACAAGGATGGCGGACAGTTGATTATGAATCAATTTTTAGGTTTTTTAGGTGGAGTAATGATCGCGCCGCTTATCGTCAATCGAATTGGTCGGAGAATGACGATTTTTCTTGCCTTACTCATTTTTGCGCTTTCCCAGTTTGTGTTTAGCGTCTTACCCAATTGGAATGTGATGTTAGCTATTGCTCCATTTGGTGGGGCGGGAATAGGGATTGCTGAAACAATTGTTGCTTCCCTTATTATTGGCCATTTAAAAGAAAAGAAGGCTACGACACTTGTTATAGTTGAAATCTTTTTTGGGGTAGGCGCATTGGCGATTCCAGTCATTTCTGCATTTTTGATTATGACGGGTGTATGGAACTTTTCGTTTACATTTGTAGCCGTGTTTGCTTCGGTCATTATGCTACTCTGGTTATTTCTTTCGTTTGGAGAATTGGATCCGATTTTAACAAGGCAGACGAAGGCTTTACCTGAAGATGGGCAAAAACCTGAGAGAAAGCGTTACTCTAAGAGGCAATTGCCGATTATTGCGACGGGTGCGTTGTTTTTCTTTATGTATGTGGGAACGGAAATGGTTTTGCCAAACTACTTGCCAACAATCTTGAGCAAAACAACGAATTTAGATGCTTCCACGCTGGCTTTAAGCATTACGGTCTTTTGGGCAGCGATGACACTTGGACGTATCAGTATGACTGGTATTATAGATAGAATAGGTTATAGCAAGCTCTTTATTATTTGCTGTACGGGTCAGTTTTTCACCCTCTTAATGTTTGCTTATTCAACCTCTGTCATGTTTAGCTTTATCTCGATATTTTTAACGGGTTTATTAATGGGAGGGGTTTTCTCAATTGGTCTCTTGATTATTAATGAAACGTCTAAAGGATTAGAGGAATGGACAACAAGCATACTGATGGCAATGGGGGGATTAGGTGGTGCATTCCTGCCAAGAATTGTTGGCGAACTGATAGACCGATACCCAATCAGTGTTACCCTATGGTCACTTGTATTATGTACCTTTATTCTTGCGTGTTTAATGGCCGTCATTTTTCACTTTAGAAAAAAAGCAATGGACTTTAAAGGATTGCAACCGATAAAAGCGAGTAATGTTGTATAAACTACAGTGAAGCCTAGGTGCAAGGGAGCACCTGAAGAGATCAGCTCATGATAGTGAAAGTGCCCTTAGTAAGCAGGCGACGTTTCAAAACTATATGTTGAACAAATGAATATCTGCATTAACTAAGCGAAGGCACCTTATTTTAGGTACCAGTTTAGAGTAAGTCTGGAATTATATATGCTGACAAATGCATGATAAAGCTGATTGAATGGATCAATGAACCACGGAGGGCTTTCTGCAAGTATGGAGCCAGCATGCAATTTTAAAAGGTTTTATAAACAGCCATGACGGAACAAACATATAAATACAATAAGGGGTAGTTCCCACAAGTTTATTTGTGATAAGGGACTGCCTTTTTTGTATAAGCATTGGTTAACGTAATTACATGTGATATAGATTAATTTTGCTGGAAAGGAGGATATTCGAGTGAAGAATAAAAGCGAAATCATGACGATTATTCAGCAATTGGACCATCATATTGCAGATGATTTTGAAGCGCAGGACCTAGACTTTAAACAGTGGAATTATAGTTCTGAGGAGGAAAATGTCAATAAAATGATTAAATATGCTGTTTGCATGGCGAATGGCGGCGGGGGCAGCGTTGTTTTCGGCGTGGCCGACAAAGTGCGGGGAATAGACAATGTTTTAATAGGGATCCCATTTGATGTAGACATAAAGGAATTAGAAAAAAGGGTATTTGAAAATACAGATCCACATATTATTCCTTCATTTGATGAACTATTTTATAAAGATCATTCGATTCGGCTCCTGGTCATGAACGTTTTGCCGGAAACCCCACCTTATACAACAACGAATGGTACAGCAACCATTAGGCAAGGAAAAGAGTGCCTGCCGTATAGGAACAATTCGTAGGGATAGTCTGATTTTATGATTAGGTAAAGGGGTCCTTATAAATAGTGACTGCAATGAATTGTTCTCCGTTTTGATCACTAATAATACGATAAAAAGAATATAACCCACTATGGTGAGGAGGATTTCATGTTCCTAGATAAACTAAAAAACCAGTTAAATGAAAATCAGCCCCTGTTTATTGGGGAGGAAACAGCTTTACGTTCAGCGGTTTTAATCCCACTTGTTCAAGTGGATGAAGAATGGCATATCCTTTTCGAAGTACGTTCATTCACCATGAGAAAACAGCCAGGTGATATTAGTTTTCCTGGCGGTCGAATCGACTCCACAGACCCATCCCCAATGGCAGCTGCTTTACGAGAAACACATGAAGAATTAGGTGTCGACCCAAAAACGGTTACGATAGTAGGGGAATTAAGTCCTTATGTTGCCTCCTCTTCATTTGTTATCTATCCATTTGTAGGAACCATTGATTACAATCAACTTCTTCCCTCATATAACAAGGAAGAAGTTGAAGAAGTTTTTACGATACCTCTCAAATGGCTATTGAATTATGAGCCTTATATGCATGTAGTATCCGTTGAACCAGTGCCTTCGCTAAACTTTCCTTATGAAAAAATAATGAATGGCACACAGTATCAGTGGAGAGCTCGTTCAATGGAAGAATAGTTTTACGATTATGAAAACTATACAATTTGGGGTTTAACGGCTAGGATTTTGAAACATTTTATAGGAATTATAAAATGAGTGTAACTTGTAATCTTGAAGAAGCGCCGATTATGAAAATTAATAAACCTCACTTAGTACCATAAGTAAATGAGGTTTTAAATGGCTTGCCTTTGCCCGATAGCTTACTTAAAAGTAAAGGCTGTTCCACTCAAAAGTGTTGAGTGGAGCAGCCTTTTCATATTAACTTTCATTCTTTGTCGTAAAATCAGGGACGAGCCAATAAATGAGCAATCCAGCGATCGTCGCGTAGGCGATACCATGAGCATATCCAACTCCGATGATAAAGATAACTGCGACAATGACCAAGTTTTTCATATTCGCCAGATTAACTTTTTCCTCAATGATGTGACGGATCCCCATGCCTGCAATCATACCGAATAACAAGATACAGATGCCGCCCATCACGGCAACTGGAATGGATTGGATAGCAGCTCCAACTTTACCGAACAGACCTAGAATAATCGCAATAACAGCAGCACCTTGAATGATTCTACTGGAAAATTGGCGTGTGATGGCTAAAACTCCGAGGTTTTCCGCATAAGTCGTTTGTGCAGGCCCGCCGATGAAACCGGAGACTAATGTTGCAAGACCATTCCCCCATAGGATTCTTGAAAACCCAGGATCCTTTGTTACGTCTTTACCTGTAATCTCTTTTAGTACCATCATATGTCCAAGGTCTTCGATGATGGTAACCAAGGCAATCGGCGCCATCCCCAAGATGACGACCCATGTGAATTCTGGCATTACGAACTGTGGAAGGGCAAACACTGGTGCATTGGCAATGGTACCAAAATCAACTAATCCACGCACCGCAGCATAGACATAACCTACTCCAAGACCAATGAGGAGCGGGAAAAGGCGGATCATCTTAGTACCTGCAAGCGTAGCAAAGATTGCTGCAAGAAGGCTGACGATAGCTACATCCCAATTGACAGCAGCCATGTTGTTCACCGCCGTGCTTGCTAGTGCAAGACCGATGATACTGACTACTGGTCCAACAACAACTGGAGGAATTGCCTTTCGGACTTTTTCAAAACCGACATATGAAATGATAATAGATACAATGGCATAAACAATGGAAACACCGATAAGACCTGCAACGGCCTGACCGGGTGAATTTAACTCTCCTACATACAATGCTAGAGGAGCAATGAAAGCGAAAGATGAACCTAAATAAGTAGGAACTTTTCCTCGTGTAATAAGATGGAAAATTAACGTTCCTACACCACTGGCAACAAGTGCACTCCCTGGATCAAGACCAGTTAGTGCTGGAACTAAAACTGTCGCACCAAACATTGCAAACAAATGCTGTAAGGATAATGGTATAGCTTTCAAAAAACCTTTCAAATGTGTCCCCCCTTTACTAGTGTTAATACATGATATTTCTCCTATTTAATATTTAGAATAAGAATTAAAGAGTAATACTGAATAATACTTTACGCTTACATGGAAAAGTAATTTTCACATCACAAGAACTATCATAAGAAAGAAAAGGATATCACTTATAATTTTATTCAGGAGTGAGACAAATGAATGAGTATATACAGCTTATGATAGATTGGGTTGAAGAACATTTAAACAAAGAGTTTTCACTAGATGAATTGGCTAATTACATGGGTTATTCCCCTTATTACTGTTCTTTTAAATTTCATCAGGCAACAGGGATCAGTATTAGGCGCTATGTTCTTTTAAGAAGGCTATATTTATCTACAGCAGATTTGTCGAGCAATCAGAAGGTAATTGAAATAGCTTTTGAATATGGCTATTCATCTCAAGAGGCTTATAGTAGAGCCTTTAAAAAAGTTTTTGGTGTAACTCCAAGAGAATTTCAACTAAATAAGTTGCCTGTACAGTCATTTGTTAAACTTACTGTCGATCAAAGCGAGGATGGGGATAGCGTGTATATGTCTAGAAAAAATGAGGTTGAACAGTTACAAAAAGTGAAGAGAGAACTGTTTGACAAAGACGTACTTAACGTATTGAATGGTCAAGTTATGTATGAAGAGTTTAAAGCAGAAAAACTGATGGGGGATTCTGATTATGTACCATTCAATGAGGCGATGTGTGTACATGCGACGACGGCACAAGTTTTTGACGACGAGTTTATTCAAACAAGAGCATTAGGACATCATGTGTCAGTAGAAAACTACATCAGGAAGGTTATTTATCCCTTCAATACTATTTTTAAGGAGGAGTATAAATATATCGTTCTATGGTTTGGTGAAGACATGTTTTGTCAGATGAATCTTCTTACAATTCTTACTTACTTTGAACAGTCCGGATACAAAGGAAAAGTATTCTTAAATAGCTTTAGAGAGGATGAATTTAAAGTCAGCCAAACTGAGCTTCAATTAGGAGATTATGAATCTGTATATAAAGAAGTATTGATAAACCATAGAAAGCCATCGAATGAATTACTCCCAGTAATGTATCAGGCAATAGATATATTTTTAGATATGTTAAAAGAAAATAATGAAGTAGTAAAATATATTTCCAAAAATAAAGATCTTTCAACAGCGGAATTAGTTAATAGGTTATTTGATCTTTTTCCCACAATAGGATACGGAGATTCGCAATATATAGAGCTTATTAATAAAGCTAAGTGAACTTAAATAATTTTTATACAAAAAACTTCACTTAGTTACATCACGGAGAACCGTATCAGAAGTAAATGCGGTTTTTTCAGAAAAATAAAAAGCCAAAAATGAACAAGTTATGAATAGAACCTTGCTCATTTTTGGCATTTATAAGGAAGAACAGCATTCGTTACAATAGTAAAGCCTTTCTAATTAAAAATTAAAGGAAAAGTAAATGTAACGAAAGCTGCCCAAAGTACGTAGACCGGCAAATACTTAGTAACCGCATCTTGGATGGTTGAAGGCCCGGTTTTGTTTTGTAGAAAACGCATATAGGAGACCATGATCCAGATTAGATTTCCCCAGATAAGTATGTTTACGCCTAAAACAGCAATTCTGTTGGGTGTAATCCCATAAGAAGAAAGTCTGAACACTATGGCTGACAAAGCCACACTGTCAATGATAAGAGCAAGAATAATTAGGGCGAAGCTTATATAATCAGAAATGTTCTTTTTCTTGTCTGTACCGCTTTCGGTAATGGAAAATATGGTAACGGCCAATACACTAAAGAGTATCCCGTTGAAGACTAGCAGGAAATTGCGATCCAAGAATGGATTTTTTCCGACCCAAATAACCGTTATAAGATAGACCAACAATGTGGCCAGAACAAGAGGACTAAAAATTTTAGCGATATAGGGTGTAATATTCTTAGCAAGTCTAAGATTCATCGATACCAGGTATGTAGCCACAATAGCGAGAGCGGCAGCACCGAATAAAACGACATTTCTAAAATAGAAGTCTTCTATATCCAAACCGACAAAACTAAATAACTGCATGGTTAATGCTGCTAGCAACATTCCGCTAATTGCCATGCTGGCGTAGAGTATGCAAAATTCCAAATTAAATTTAAGATAGGCTAATCTTGTGCTGCCTATACCATATTCATTTCCTATAAATGCAAGCCCAATCAATCCCCATAAGAATATGGGAAGGTGTAAATAAGCAAGGATAATACTGTCATTATGATTTGATGGCAGCATATTAAGATACAACCCAGAGAGTAGGAACATCAATACAATGGTGTAAAGAACCTTTTTTTGGGGGGTATTTTTGTATACAAAATAAGCTGCAATGAAGGGAAGAATCCCAAAAGCAAGGTTAATTGGGGCAATTGCTTCCTGTTCGACAAAATGGAAAATGATCCTGGTGCTTATCCCCGCTAGAATGGCTAAAATGCCCATGAACAAGAAACCTTTCTGAAGCAAGGAGGTTTTTTCTGTATGTGCCGCCTCCTTGAAATTCAATCTTTCATACCAAACGGCAAGAACCAGCGAATCAGGGTTTTGTTCCCAGGCGTGTGAGAATGACTTTTTAAAAGCTTTGGGGTCTTCTCTAAACATTCTCTCCAGCTCACGGGGATTGGCAATGTTTTTACTAATCGAATTGTCGATTTCCACGGTTATACCTCCTCTAATAATTGTCAGACTAAGTCCTACTTTCCTCCACAATGCATTTAACCAAACTTTAAATGTCTTCGTCACTTTTGTATTCTGAAATATCTCCAGGTGACATTCTAAAGCCTTACGAATCGCCTCTAGAGTTGACAATCGAATGGGTTTTGCCTTTCCATATTTTCAATATAGAAAGGTTAGCCATTGATTACACCGCATATCGTTAAATCATTTCTGGTTTCATGAAAAGCAATTCACATATATATTGTATGTTTCATTTTAACGCATTATTTATTGTTTATCAATAAATATTTATTAACTTTAGCGACATTATTGTTGTTATAGTATGAATTAGACAAAATATAAAACATTCCTCATTACAAATAAAACTCATGCAACTAACCTGTCTGTGACTTCCATAATGAATAAGGGCTAAACTGGAATTAAACTTTTGAGGCATAAAAGATGGATTCTAGATAAAATTGAAGGCTATAAAGAAAGTTAAAATAAACGTAAGTAATGTAGGTGCACACGGGGAACCGTATCATAAGTAAATGAGGTTATTTATTAACGGAAAAACAAAGGTCGATTTTCTAAGTTAATAGAAAATCGACCTTTACAAACCTTATATGGATTTTTCATGTATTAATATTATTGTGCAGTTAATCCACCATCGATAACGAATTCTGAACCTGTTGAATAGCTAGACTCATCAGAAGCTAAGAATAGTACCATGTTAGATACTTCTTCTGGTTGTGCTACGCGTTTTAGTGGAATATGTTTAGAGAATGCTTCTACAGCTGCTTTTGTATCTTCCTGAACCACCATTGGTGTAGCGATTACGCCTGGGTGTACAGAGTTTACACGAATACCCATTGGCGCTAAGTTGATGGCAGCTGCTTTCGTCATACCACGTACTGCAAATTTTGTATCAGTGTAACCTACAGCGCCAGCAACCAAGCCGTTCATAGAAGAAATATTGACGATTGAACCACCGCCAGCTTTTATCATTGAAGCTGCTACAGTCTTCATGCCCAAGAATACTGACACTTGGTTAATGTCCACGATACGACGGTATTCTTCTACTGTAATATCAAGCATATTTTTCGCCATTGTAATACCGGCGTTATTTACTAATACGTTTACTGGACCGAAAGTTTCTTCTGTTTTCGCAATAACTGTCGCCCAATCTTCTTCAGATGCTACATTTTGTTTAATGAAAAGTGCATTTTCACCTAATTCAGCTGCGAATGCATTTCCTTTTTCCTCATTTAAATCTGTTAAAACAACCTTTGCACCGTGCTCAATGAATAATTTTGCATGTGATGCACCCATACCTTGTGCTGCTCCTGTAATAATCGCTACTTTACCTGATAACCGACTCATATAAAATTCCTCCTAGAATAGATTCGCAAAAGGTGATAGTCGACTATCACTTTTATACTTACTAGTAAACAGCTTTCTCATGCGAATGTCAATTCATATGGCCCTAATTTTATGGCTGAATATAGCGTAAAAATACATCCTTCATCATCGCCAGCTGCTTGTCCGAAGTAAGCAATGTCGAAAGATTGGTATCATGCTTTGTTAGGCTTGATTTATAAGTGAATAAGCTGAAATTTTGTACCATTGTCATGATAAATAGATCCAAATCAACATCCGATCTTAACGAACCGTCTCGCTTGCCCTGTTCACTTACTGTTAATAAAATACGAGCTAATTTGCTCCGTACAGATAAGTATTCAGCATAGTCTTCAGGCGATTCTTCTGCTATTTTTTCATATAAATTAAAGGACTCGAAATATTTTGCTAAACGCAGTTGTAGATCCTTCGTTATGCTCATATAATACTCCAAAATTTGTTCGGTTTTTTCATATGCCGTCACCGGCTGCTCGACAATCTGCCCAATATCCGTGGCCATTTCATCTGTAATCGCATTCGTCGCCGCAATCATTAAATACTCTTTTTTAGGGAAATAGCGGAATAACGTTGCAATCCCAATACCAGCAGAAGTCGCAACATCTTGCATTTGTATAGTTTGCACACCTTCTTCCAAAAATAAATCCTTTGCAATTTGGATGATGTTTTGACGACGTTGCTGTTTTTGTTGTTCTCGTTTACTCATTTTCGTCACTCCAACTGTTTTTCATGCATTGATTGTAACATGTTTATTTTGTATCAACTTGTATTCGCATCGGGGTAAATACTAAAATTTAAGCATGATATTTTAAAGAAGTTGATAGGGGAGTGGTTCGATTATTCCCCAATATATTCAATTGAAAATATGTGAGTTTTCGTTAACGCAATAACTTCTTCGATAAATTCTTCTTGAGATTCTTTGAAGTCACTGTTAATCCAATTCAGAATAAGTCCGTAAAATCCAAAGGCAGTATAACGTTTAAAATAATCCATGTTTACAGGGATATTGTTAATCGTTTGGAAATTAAATTGTTCTTGATAAATTTTTAAAATTGTTTGAGGAAATCTTGTATGCAATCCTGGTAAAGGCTCATCATATTTGATCAGAAAAAAAGTCCGGTTTTCATATATGTAAGAAATGATATTAAAGAAGGTGTATTTAGCTTTGTTGTATAAAATTTTTGACCAGGTATATATGGCTTTCCTACTGAATTTTCTAAGCCTTTCAGCATCGATTCAAGTAAGTCTTCTGCCAATTGAATTTTATCTTGATAATGTACATAAAACGTACCGCGATTATATGAGGCGTGATTGAGGCATCCCCAAAGCGCCAAACGTTCTACAATCCACACCTCGAATTACAACTCTCTCATTATCGAGAACCACAGCAGATTCTATGGGATTCTTTAATTGTCAATCTTTACATGGTACGATAAAAAGAATATAACCAACTATGGAGAGGGGGATTTCATGTTCTTAGATCAACTAAAAAACCAGTTAAATGAAAATCAGCCCCTGTTTATAGGGGAGGAAACAGCTCTTCGTTCAGCGGTTTTAATACCACTTGTTCAAGTGGATGAAGAATGGCATATCCTTTTCGAAGTACGTTCATTCACTATGAGAAAACAGCCCGGTGATATTAGTTTTCCTGGTGGTCGAATCGATTCCACAGACCCATCCCCAATGGCAGCTGCTTTACGAGAAACACATGAAGAATTAGGTGTCGACCCAAAAACGGTTACGATTGTAGGGACATTAAGTCCTTATATTGCCTCCTCTTCATTTGTTATCTATCCATTTGTAGCAACCATTGATTACAATCAAATTATTCATTCGTATAACAAAGAAGAAGTTGAGGAGGTATTTACAATACCCGTTAAATGGCTATTGAATTATGAGCCTTATATGCATGTAGTATCCGTTGAACCAGTGCCTTTGCCAAGCTTTCCCTATGAAAAAATAATGAATGGTACGCAGTATCAATGGAGAGCTCGTTCAATGGAAGAATGGTTTTTTGATTATGAAAACTATACAATTTGGGGTTTAACGGCTAGGATTTTGAAACATTTTATAGGAATTATAAAGTGAGTGATGTTTTTAATTATGAAGGAACTACTTATTACATTGAAATAACCTCACTTTGTACCATTATGGAGAGTCTTTTCAATGTAATCACATGTTGACTATGAATCTGCCGAGGGAGTCAATTCATCTGGAAACTGCATGTAATAGTATTAAATTTCAGGTGCCTGGTTCTGATACAATTCGGGATTGCGTTAGCACCTTTCATAACTTTATAAATATAGAATTGCAAAAAGGAATCGGAAACGAGTACAAATTATACTGTATTCCATTCCTATTTCAAGGAGGACTTTATGGGCTTTAAAGACGATTTTAAACGTGAGATGCGTAACATAAAGAAAGACGTAGAAAAAGAAGTACATAAAACCTGGGAGATGGATTACAAAGGGCATCGGATTGAAGTTATAAACCAGATGAAAGAAGAGTTACTTATCATTGATGGTGTAACAGTTGATCGAAATAAACGAAAATCTTTACTTTCTCATATTATCCCGTATTCCAAGTTATCAGGCATACTTGATCTGCAAGATGGCAGAAAGCATGTCATTTCCGTTAAACTCGGTGGTTATGTAAAACTTATTTGTATTGTGAAAATAGATAATGAAACGGTTTTAGACGACTCCCTGAAGTTAGATTTTCTTCCGTGGGATAATAAAGAAAAAATTGTGGCCTTTATTCAACAACAAATTCAAACGCACAACAAAATAGTAGATGATCATTTACCAGATGAAGAATATTTGTATGATGAAAATCATCTACGAATGGCTTCAGGTATGTTCGATAATGTTGCAGATGATATACCTACACCATTTTACGTGAAAAAACTACTGAAGCTCTTTGAAGAGCAGCTAAATCATCCTTCTATCAAAACACGAAAAGGTACATATGAAAAAATCACTTTTGACAATATGGCCAACTACAGTGATGAATTCATTGAACGATTCAAGCAAGCCCAATTTGACGAATCCCGTGTACAACAAGAGGCATTATGGCTTCTAGAGCATGCAGCACATAGGGAGGTTGTAAAATTTTCAATCACTGTACTTGGATGTACGGATTGTGAAAAATATAAAGAGCTATTATTCACATTGGGTATGCATGAAGAGTTTACACCCTATGTCCTATTTGCATTGAAGAATGGTACAATGCGGGCAAACAACCAAGTTTGGCAACTTGCTCAATCCGTTCATGGTTGGGGGAAGATTGCGGCTGTTGGCCAACTGGAAGCAACAACGCCAGAAATAAAACAATGGTTACTGACAAAGGGCTGCAGAAATAAAATTATGGATGAGTATTTAGCCTATAGTTGTGCCGTAAAAGGAGAGCTTGACGTAGCTCTATATGAAGAAACGATTTCGAAAGAGCTATATGATGGAGCAGGTCTTATCATCCAAGCCCTTCTTAATGAGCGTGCTCCAGAAAGTATCGAAGATTATCCATATGCAAGCGCGGTTCTTTCACGCTTCGTTTACCATGCACGTACTCACTGTAAAACACTTGAGGATTTTTATCCGTTAATGAAAATAAGTGAATTTTTAAATGCCGATAGTGAAGTTTGGGTAGAACGTTTTAACGATCAGTGGAAACAACAAGAGTACGCTTCCATTCAGCAAGCGATTCAACCTATTATAAATGAACCTAAATGGTCACAGCTTGTATTGGAAGCACTACAGAAAGAAAACAATATGAAAGCACTTAAAATCGCTCTCTTTTATCAAGTAGACGTTACACAGAATTTGTTTGATATGCTAGAGAAAGATCCCGAAAACAGTGAACTATATGTAGTGGTTATGGATACAAAAAATCATAAGTATATCGAAGACATCTGCATATTTGCAGAAACGCATTTATCGTTATCAAGTCTGTCAAATGAAGAACAACATTGTCTGCAATGCATTGTTCAAGATTTGTATGGGTATGAAGGAGTGGGATTACCACTGATTCAAGCTGCTCTTGCATCAGATAATGGGAGTTTGCAATACCATGCACTCAGTGTGCTAGAAAGGTGGTCTCCATCGATTTCCCAACAGCCTGCTTTGCAGAAAAGCATTAAAAATATTGCAATTACGACAAAAGATAAAGAAGACCGCCAGCTAGCAAATAGATTATTGGTAAAATAATAAAAGAGATTTATTCAGTATTCCTCGATTTCCTTGACGCTTCTTGCAATTGGTGAATTACCTTCATTCACTGTAATTTAAGGTACCTGGTTCAGATGCAATTCCGAATTGTATTAGTATCGGGTACCTTTTTGAAATTAATTCCATTTTCATAATTTCTCGCTTTTAAGACAAGCTATATAAAAGGAGAAAGGTGATTAAATGGATATTAATTATGGATTAGGTAGTTCGCAGTATGAATAAACCCTTCACACCACAGCTTGTCTATTTTGAGCCTAATGCACTTGAATATCCGCTTGGAAAAGAATTAAAGGAAAAGTTCGAGAAAATGGGGATTGAAACGCGCTTTACGACCTCACATAATCAGATTCGGGACTTGCCGGGTGATACGGACGCTCAAAAATACCGTATCGCGAAATCTACCTTGGTCGTAGGCATTCGGAAAACGTTGAAATTTGAGACGTCGAAACCATCAGCCGAATATGCAATCCCGCTTGCGACAGGGTGTATGGGGCATTGTCATTATTGTTATTTGCAAACGACGATGGGCAGCAAACCCTATATTCGAACTTACGTTAACGTGGAGGAGATTTTAGAAGCTGCTGATCGCTACATCGAAGAACGTGCGCCTGAAATTACCCGATTCGAAGCTGCGTGTACATCCGATATTGTAGGAATTGACCATTTGACACATTCATTAAAAAGAGCAATTGAACATATTGGTCAAACAGAATTAGGTAGGCTGCGTTTTGTGACGAAATTCCATTTTGTAGACCATCTATTGGATGCTAAGCATAATGGCAATACGCGATTCAGATTTAGCGTAAACGCTGATTATGTTATCAAGAACTTCGAGCCCGGCACTTCTCCTCTGGATAAAAGAATCGAGGCTGCAGGGAAAGTCGCGAGAGCTGGTTACCCACTAGGCTTTATAGTTGCTCCCATTTACCTTCATGAGGGCTGGGAGGAAGGCTACCGCTACTTGTTTGAGCGACTTGACGAGGAATTGCCGCAAGATGCAAGAGAGGATATTACTTTTGAATTCATTCAACACCGATTTACGAAGCCTGCGAAAAAAGTAATTGAAAAGAACTACCCGAAGACAAAATTGGAGTTAGATGAAGATAAAAGGCGCTACAAGTGGGGCAAGTATGGAATCGGTAAGTATATTTACCAAAAGGACGAAGAGGATGAAATCAAATCATATTTATACGGCTACATGGAAAAGTACTTTCCGAATGCGAAGTTGGAGTATTTTACTTGAGCCACCAAAAAAGCATAAGGGCCCAGGTAAACCGTGGCTTTACGGGGATTTGTATGAAATATGGATGATATAGATTGAGTGCAACAAGAAAACAGCCACCTGATTCAGGTGGCTGTTCCATGTTATTGAACTATTCCTATAAAGTCTTCGAGTGCATCCTGCCAAATGGTTACACCTTGGCTCATTGCGGAACCGCCGCCTAGAGCCGCAGCCACCCCAATTGCCTCCATCATTTCTTCCTCAGTGCCACCCGCATCCAGGCAACCCTTTGTATGATAGAGGATGCAATATTCGTTATTTGCGTGCACGCTAATGGCGAGAGCGATTAGCTGTTTGTCTTTCTGATTCAATTTGCCGTCTTCGAAACACGACTCAGTGAATGCATGAAACGCCCTAGCCACCTCCGGCAATTTTTCTGAGAAACTGCCCATTCCAACTTTGTATTCCTGTAATACGGCTTCTGAATAAGTGATTTCATCCATTTAGTACCCTCCTATTCGAAGGTAGTATTAGCGAGACGGAGGAAGGCATGCATGCATTGTTTTTAAGATAAATAAATTCCTTGCTTTTAAATTGATATAGCCTCTTCCGTGCATACTTTTAGAATATTTCACAATACTAAGTGCGCTGTAACTTATTTTATTTGTAGGAAGGGAAGAGGTATAAATGGCTAAGCGTTCTGATACAAGTTGGAAGAAGGATAATCCAAACACATTTTTAAGCAACTCTGTTCAAAAGGCGGATCGTGCAGTGAAGCAAGCCATGACGCACCCAGAAGAGATTGCAGTTGAGCATGCTTTCAATTCGATATCACGCGCTGACAAGGCACGCTTACATGCAGAACAGCAGGATGAGCCAGCAAATTCAGTCCAGCAAAACAAAGAACAGCTAGATTTGATAAAGGGGCAATTAAACGAAGCCAATGGGATTGTGAAAGATCATTAAAATGAGGCAATCACCCCCACAGGTTCCGTAAAGCTTTTGGGGGAGAAACAGTCCTCGTTTTACGTACCTAGTTTAGTGTTTCCCTTCAAATAGGATGAAAAATAGCATGGGATAAATTACGAAAGAAACACTACAGTGACTTGCTGTAGTGTTTCTTTCGTATGAACGGAAATACCTGGCGAATAATTAGGAGTAAGTAGGGGGAGATGGGGTAATTCAGATAATAGAGTAGCTACCGAAACGCTCCATTGTTTCGGAAACAGCTAACCTTTGAAAAACGCAAAGGAGGAATAGACTAAAATGGATAAAATGCAACAGCCGATACCAACACACCCGCCCACACTCGGGCAATATCTTTTCGACAGTCTAAAAGCGGAGGGTATTACCGAAGTTTTTGGCGTTCCAGGCGATTATAATTTCACCCTTCTGGATACGTTGGAGCAATATGATGGAATTTGTTTCATAAATGCACGCAACGAGCTAGGGGCGGGATATGCAACTGATGGCTACGGACGACTTCATGGCTTGTCAGCGTTCATTACAACTTTTGGTGTTGGCGAGATGAGTGCCTGCAATCCTATCGCGGGTGCGAACAGTGAATATGTGCCACTCATACATATCGTCGGAGCTCCCAAATCAATGGATCAGCAGGCGCATAAATTAGCGCACCATTCCCTACTGGACGGCGATTTTGACGTATTCCGGCAAGTGTCTACGCATCTGTGCGCCTATACAGCAATCGTGACGCCGGAAAATGCCGAACAGGAGATTTCAGCAGCAATCCGCATAGCTAAACAAAAACGCAAGCCGGTCTATTTGATGGTAGCTATGGATTTGGTCACGAAGCCCATCGTTCAGCGGGGTGTTCCGGAAGTCACTAAAGTCACGACGTATAAACCAGCGCTTGAGGCTGCGATTCAGCATATAACGAGATTGTTGAACGGTACGAACAATGTAGTTCTTTTATCGGATATGCTGTCGCTCCGTTATGGACTTAGAGATAGCGTTCACCAGCTGGCATCGAATTTTAACGTACCGGCTGCTTCGCTTATGATGGGCAAGAGTAGCTTCGACGAACAGCACCCGAATTATATCGGTGTGTATGGCGGAGCATTAGGAAGTGAACAGGTCAGAACAATCGTTGAAAGCGCGGACTGTGTGATTGCGATTGGTATGATTTGGAACGACACGAATTCTGCGAAGGAAACGGCAATGCTTCATCAGCTTCGTCTCATCGACATTCAGCCTGAGTTTGTACGGGTCGGGGAATCCATGTACGAGCAGGTGATGGCGGCAGATCTCGTCGCTGCCTTGAACACGTGCGGGTGGACCCGAAGCGGGGCTTTACCTCAAGTTTCCTTCCCTTATGATGAACTATCTGGTGAGCCGGAGCAGCCAATTCGAGCAGCATCTTATTATCCACGCTTCCAGCGGATGTTGAAGGACAAAGACATTGTTGTGGTTGAGACTGGAACCTTTGGGTATGGGATGTCACAAGTGCGACTGCCGGCAGGAGCCGAATATATTAGCCAGCAAGGTTGGCAGAGCATCGGTTATGCAACGCCGGCTGCATTCGGGGCATGCATCGCGGAACCGGACAGACGTGTGCTGCTGTTTACTGGGGAAGGTTCGCTGCAGGTGACGGTTCAAGAAATCAGTACGATGCTGGATAATGGCTGCCGACCCATTCTGTTCATCCTCAATAACAGCGGCTACACAATTGAAAAATACTTAAATATCAAGACGTCTAACCAGCAGTACAACGAGATTCCAAACTGGCATTATACGCAGCTAGCTGAAGCCTTTGGCGGAAAGGCATTCACGGTTGAAGTGCGCACAAACCAAGAGTTGGATGAGGCGATTTCCGCAGCGGAGCAAGCACAGACGAGCCAGCTGTGCATGATTGAAATGATTGTCACTGACTCGATGGATGCACCGGATTATTTAATCCGGCTTCGCAAGCACTTAGAAGAACAGGAACGTCTGAAAGAGTAGCTGTATGCTGATATTTCAAATAAGGAATTGCATTGAGCGCACTTCTCGGAGTGCGCTTTTATGTTTATTAGACTACAAGAACGTTACCCGCAACCCGTAACACAACAATGCATAAACCTAAGTGAAAACATGGGGAATAAGTAATCCCAATTATTTTTCCAATCGATTTACAACTACCGGCAGAAAAACCCCTCAACTGGCAAGTCGTAATCCATAAATGCATCGCTGAATAAAGCCTTGCCGATGAGTTCGCGCAAGACACCTGAATAATAGCCGGGCAAATTCCGGACTTTTTTCTGTTTCGTTGTTTGAACCGCAATACGAAGGGCTTGCATGGCCAATTGCTCGAAAAGCTCCCCCTTGTCTTCGTGAATGCTGAACTTTAGCATTTGCAGGGACTGTTTCCGGTAGACGCCGTAAAAATTGCGTGCTAATTTACTTTCTCCGATTGTTGAAGAAAGAAGAGATTTCATCTTGCCGAAAAGTGTAGTAGGCACAACTTCCGTAGGAGACGTTCTTTTAAGGTCTTTAGGTTTTATCGCTTTAGAAAGAAAAGCTTCGGTTTGTAGATTAGCGGGTTCAAACTTACTGCTAGAAGGTTTTTCGTCATTCTCTGGGGTGTTCAATTTCGACTGGTCATTAGTAGGTTTAATGACATAAATGTTAGCGCCTAGACCGCTCATGACTGGGCGGATATAGTGAATCCTTTCGATGATTTCGAGCTTTTCTAATTTGCGGATGGCGCGTCGTACAGTTGCGTTGGATTTCTTGATAGCCTTTTCGATTGTTTCGTGTTTCAAATGTGCAGCACCGTATTTAACGGAGTAACGACGAATCATATCAAGAACAGCCCGCTCTGTTTGATTCATGTCGTTCCAGTGCGTGAGTACATGTTGCCTAGTCGCCGCGTCTAAATCGTGTTTGTTTGTGAAGTGCGCGTATTCCGTTAGGTAAGTTGTCATAAAGAATATCCCCTTTATTCTTTATATAGAAGGGAATTGAGGTTTAGGGGACAATGTTGTGAAAAAAGTTTTTGTGATTTTATCAGAAGAGCGCAAGCAAATTTAAACTTGTTTGCCTGGACTCATCTATTCAGTCAAAATAGTGAGATCTGGATGTAAATCGTTTTTTACTAAATTGGATTAAAGTCTGCCATGATTGTTGAGCGTTCTACAATCGTAGTGATGTTCATTTGAAAATTATATTCTGAATAGAAAAAAGGACTGAATGGCACATTGGCCATTCAGTCCTTTTATAAGCTCAGCGCTTAGTGGTTTTGCTATTAACCATCTGTGCCGGCATCAGTATCCGTACCTTCGTCAGTATCTACATCCGCATCCGTATCTGCATCGGTATCTGTGCCCTCGTCAGTGTCTACATCCACATCCGCATCTGTACCATCGTCAGTATCTACATCCACATTTGTATCTGTACCGTCATTAGGATCGACATCTTCTACAGGGTTATTAACATCCACGTCGACGTCGTCTTCACCGTCGCCGCACGCTGCAAGCATCCCGACAGACAGGATTGTTGCTGCACCAAGTTTCAACCATTTCTTTTCTCCTGTGAGTTTCAAAGCCATTATAATCTCCTCCAAAATTTTGTCTAGTTGTATAAGTGAAGCATGTCCTTGTTATACCCCGATTTTAATCTCTTAATCATGTGGAAGACGTCGCCGTATCATTCGAAGTTGATTGTGGTTCTACCATCATCAAAAACATTGCTATAATAAGGGAGTGTCAAATGCTGAATCAAAGCATTGACGCTCTTTTTAAGTTTATAATGTGAGTTTTACATTCGACATGACAGAATATACTAGTTGGGGAGTTGAAATAGAGATGAATAAGAAGGACATTGCAGCGATTCGCAAGCAATTTAAGTTGGATACGGATTTACTGAAAATCACTGACATTTACAAAGTGTATATTAAGCAGGAGAGCAGTGATTTCTATCATGAGGAAAGCCAGCCATTTGCCCTATTGGACAGAGAGCAACAGGAGTTGTTTCTGACCAACTTTAAAAAAGTGTTAGGTGGAAAACTGGGTTTGAAATTATTTGAGGTGAAGTTTCAAGAGCAAGCGGAGGAGCAAACGGACCATACGCAACGGCTTTTATATGAGGGTCTCCATACGAATGAAGTAGAAGAGTGGAAAACGAATATGGAAAGCATCGCCCGAAAGATGGTGCAAGACGCTCAATATGAAAAGGACGTCGTAGTGACTTTTATTCGCGGTAATTATTATAAACCGACGAAAAGGAATCATGATGAAGAGGAAGTCGCAAAGCAGGATGAAGTGTACAAGAACCCATTCATTCTTTGCAGCATGAATCAGACTGAACTGCCGAAACGGTCACTTATATTTGATTTCAATGAGAAGGAATTTAAGTCGCGTGACATGCTTGATCCGATTATCAATTTAACTTCTCCAATTGGTGGATTTGTGTTCCCTTGCTTTACTGACAATGCAGCAGACGTCAATCACATCTTGTATGCTGCTGGCAAAGCGAATAAGCCAGATTACCACTTCATTGAGAATGTGCTGGACGGCGAAGAGATTATGACTGCAGAGGATGATAAAGCCGTCTTTGAAGAAATCGTAAAAGAAGTGGCTGGTAATGAGATGAATACAAAAACCCTTGCCAGTGTATATGATGAATTAAACAGTATGTTGCTTGTGGAAAACGAGGAAGAAGATGAAAGCCTTTCTACTTTGGATACTAAAGAAGTGGAGCGTGTGCTGAAGGCAAGTGGAGTGAAAGATGTGAGCGCAGAAAAAGTGGAAAGAGCATTTCAGAAAGTAATCGAAGACAAAACATATGAAATGAAGGCAAGCCACATCCTTCCAAGTTACGCATCCAAGTCCATCAAGATTGAAACGAAAGTAGCAAATATTGCTATCAGCCCGCAAGACTTGAGGTATGTGAGGCAGGTCACTGTTAATGGAAAACGTTGCATATTGATTGAGGTGGAAGAAGACACGATAATTGAAGGGTTTACGCTACTTGAAGAAGAATTGTTGGAGTAGACAAGACAATAACCTCATTTTGATGCGCTATGGTAGCCTTATCATTAGTAGGTGAGGTCTCTTATTTGAGAAAAATACTAGTACTATCAAATTTCAGGTACCCCTCATTCAAAGGAGTTGTCAATTATGCATATCCGTTGTACGAAAAAACTTTTAGTTGAACTCAAAGTCGAACCTGAATCAGTTACCGAGGACAATCCACTTTTCTCTTGGCATGCAAATTTAATCACGGTTAATCGTAGGAAAGCGGTTGTGTTAGTGAATGATGATAATCGTTATGCCGTTGTGTTGTACGGACTGAAAGCAAAAGACTTTAAAAGGTTCAACGAGATTGCCTTGCAAGGAATCCGCGAAACATTTCAGGCAGAAGGGATATCGGACAAGGTGATTGACCAGTATTTACTTCATACTGGTGAAGTTTGCATTACAAAGACAAAGAATCGGACTTCTGTGGCAAGGATGAATAAGGCTTGTGATAATGTATACTTTTTTGATGAGTTATGGGATGTAGATTCTATTTTCCAGCCGGACATGGGTATCAAGATTAGTCGCATGTTAGTCGGAGACGGAAAGAACAGTTATTTTCTACCGCATGAAGAGATGTATAAGGATCTCAACCTTTTTGCTGGCCAATCAACTTTTGAAGCGAAAGCCGCAGTCCTGAAAGTTACACTTAGGTTCGAAAATCGTCAAGTATGGCGGCGACTTGTGGTCCCTGTAAATAAAACATTTAACCAATTACACCAAATTATACAGACGGCCTTTGGATGGCAAGATTACCATCTTCATGACTTTTTTGTTTATGGTAAGGCGGACAATACGGGGAATCACATCACTGAAGGGCATAATGAAAAAATCCAAAAACCAATCATCAATCTTGTTTGCACCGAAGAGGCTTTTGATTATCCCGGGCAAGTAAACATGAAGCTTGAAAAAGACGTGAAGCTATCGGAATATATTCCTGCATACGAGAAGCTGACATACAATTATGATTTTGGTGATGACTGGAACCATGATATCGAAGTAGAAAGCATTATAGAGAACTATGAGTCCAACTATTCTGCTTGCTTGGAAGGTGAAGGGAATACACCACCAGAAGATGTAGGCGGTGAGTATGGTTATGAAGAATTTCTCAAGATTCTTGCTGATCCCGACCACCCTGAGTATGAGCATATGGTTAATTGGGGACGGATGCAGCGTTATCAGGAATTTGCTATTGACTCTATAAATAGAGGGTTGAAGGGACTTTAATCGACTAAGGCAGAAGTCTCCTTCCTCAACGCAAAGCGTAGGTGGGAGATGAATGCTTGCCGAATTTATGGAAATGTTGCTTTATAAATTAGAAGACTGAATGATTCTATCCACTCGATTTACTATCCTATCGCCAATAAAACCCCTCCACTGGCACATGAACCTCCTGAAAACAGCACTAAACAAAGCCTTCCCAATGAGTTCAAGAAGCACTAGATACGTTTTTTCTTTGTTATTTTACCCCCGCGATTCCGTATCATTGAACGAGTTTTGATGGAGAATTGCGAGTAATTACCCGCTTAGTTCCGTCTTGATTGCGTAATAAATTAAATTTAACATATTGAAACTCCTCAGACTTCAAGTTCGAATGAAAAGATTCAATCACCGCATTGTCCCAACAGTTTCCTCTACGCGGCATACTGCAGACAAGGTCGCGCATATGACGTGTAAATACTTCCTTGATCTGAATCCACAATCACACCTTCAGCTAATTTGTTGTATAGAAAAAGCACCTACAATAAATTCGTTTTCTTCAGCTGTATAAATCCATCCTTTGATCGATGCGCTATTTTGTAGTTCACTAATATTCATTATTAATTAGAATAGCAGATAATAAAAAAATAATAATGGAGGAAGAACAAAAAAATTATTAAAGTAAAAAAGATTTAAGTAACAGAGGGCAATGCTGAGTAAATGGGTGATCGTTTTGCAGGTCATCGTGCCAACAGAGTCAAACCAGCACCTTCTTATATTATCGATAGCCGTCAAGAGCTTTATCATATGCGTAGTCAAAAAAAGTATTTTGATGCGTCAGTAACTTGAAAGGTAGAACATAACGCCCGATTTATAGAAGTTATTAAATAGGGCGTTTCTGCTTATGCTTTTGTTCTTAGAGTGCCCTGCACCTATCAAAATGGTAATCATCATTTTTTACTGTGACCTGTTTTGGATCAATAGGTCCTTTGACAGTTGAGACATTTTCAATATTCATGTAATATGTACTCATAAATGATAATGATAATCATTATCATTTATGAGTATGATGTGTAGCTATTAGTCTATTGTTATCCTGTAAATTCTTAATTTTCTTTTTAATTAACAGGAAGGTATATCATATGTCAGCAACAAATTTGTTTCCATTTACTTCTTATATGAGTCTTTCTAATTAGGAAGACTAATTTTTTTGGCGGTAAATGATAATAGTTATCATTCACTAGTGAAAGGCTCTATGAAAGGATGGTAAATTACATGCAACAGGTTGCTAAACAGATTGCAGAAAATGCAACGTTTCAGGCGTTTATGAATTGTTATATACGAGAAGTGAGTAGCGGACACTGGGTCAAAAAGGAGGAGTGGATAAAAGAACAGCGACTATCTATCCTGATTACAGATGCACATATGTTAGAGCTTGAGTTGCCGATGCAAAACACCCGTTTTGCATTTGGTGTGGAATACAAATCTCTTGTTGGAAGACATACATTTGGTGTCGCGTTGAAGTATTGTACGAAACAAAAACAATGGCTTCTTGAAGATAAATTAACGATACTCATCACGCTCATTCAAGAACTACATTTAATGGCTAAGGCAGATGGATGTTCTGAACTTTCTTCCTGTTTTGATGAACTCATTCTTCGCATAATTGAGAGCTATCAAACGATGGCAAATTATATTGAAAAGAGTTTGGAAGATAAGAAACCAAATGGAGCTAACGATACGTTTATTGAAGCTGAGCAGTCTCTCTTATTTGGACATTGGCTTCATCCGACACCTAAAAGCAGACAAGGGATGGCAAATTGGCAACAAACGAGTTTTGCTCCAGAGCTACAAGGTTCTTTCCAGCTTCACTATTTTCGTGTCGACCGTAAAATTGTGAAAGAGTCCTCTGTATTAGAAAGAAGTGCGAGTGAACTCATTTCTCAGTCTTTAACAAAATCACAACCTGATTTTGTTAAGTCAGAGAAGGATTGCCTCATTCCGATGCACCCGCTTCAAGCACAGTGGCTCTTACAGCAACAGTATGTAAAAAAAGCAATTGCCGAAGGATTGATAAAATACGAAGGTGCGCTTGGAGCATTTTATACAGCAACCTCTTCGATAAGAACGGTATATAGCTCAAATGAGGAAATGATGTATAAGTTTTCAATTCCAGTCAAAATAACGAATTCATTGAGGGTAAATCGAACTCATGAACTAAAAGCGGGAATTGTTATGGCTCGGTTGATGAATAAGATTGATTTCTTACAGAACCATTCATCTTTTCAGATGATTGATGACCCAGCCTATATGACTGTAGAGTTTCCAAATCAGACGGAATCAGGGTTTGAAGTTATTTTTCGCTCAAACATATTTCCTAAAGGACATGATGAAGGAATCTGCATGATCGCTGCTCTTGTTCAAGAGCCTCTGCCAAAAGAAAAATCGAGACTGTGTCAGCTCATCATGAAACTCTCTCAATCAGAATTCCGCTCATTAGAAAGTGTAAGTTTAGATTGGTTTAAAGCCTATTGGAAATGTGCTATTGAATCATTATTAAGGTTATACGATGAGTATGGGATAGCTCTCGAAGCACATCAGCAAAATAGTGTGTTAAACATTTCTTCAGGTTATCCAACTACTTATTATTATCGTGATAACCAAGGATATTACTTATCAAAAACGTATAAAGAAGAACTTCTTTCAATAGAGCCTTCTCTACATGAAACAGAAGAGCTATTTTACGAAGATGCCCTTATTCATGATAGATTTGCCTATTATTTGTTTATGAATCAATTATTTCCCGTTATTTCCCGATTTGGAGCAGATCGGCTAGTCGATGAAAAAATTCTTTTGAAGTGGTCTATCGATCAACTGCACTTATTAGAAAAAGAATTTACAGGTCACGGGAAGGCATTTGTTCGTAACATTCTAAAACAAGAAAATCTTGCGTTCAAAGCAAATTTACTAACAAGGTTTCATGATGTAGATGAACTAGAAGCCGAGCTTGAACAGGCGGTATACACGAAAATTCCAAATCCGTTTGTGCTTCAGTATGAGGAGGCAGAATATGCAGCAGCTACAGCCTTTAGCTTCTAAACAAGGAGAGCTACGTGTAAGACGGCAGCTTGTGGAAGCAATGATTTTTGAAGGATTAATCAAATATGAAGAAACTCGTCTAGATAAATGGACTTCAATCCTTACTCTTGTTGGACAGAAGTACACCTATCGTTGTGAAGGCCGAAGAATGGCATTTGATCGCATCCGAATAAAGGGAGATAGCATTTTTCAAGTAGGAAGAGATGAAACTTTACTAGAGGCGACGCTTGAGGATCTAGTAGATGAATTACTTTCGACTCTTAGTGACAAAGTTCGATTACTGAAAGAACTTTATTTAACGAGTAAGCTTTGTGAATGGAATGATCGTCATCTACAAATGCCAATGTCGAGAAGAAATTCGAGTTATGAAGAATTAGAATCAGAAATCATTGAAGGACATCCATATCACCCTTGTTATAAATCAAGAACCGGTTTTACAATCGACGACCATAAAGACTACGGCCCTGAGGCAAAGCAATCATTTACCCTCCAATGGGTTGCAGTGAGAAGAAGCTACGTACGAATCACTGTTCTTGAAGAGGAAGAGAGTTTTTGGAAAAGAGAGCTAGGGCATTTGATGTGGGAAGGCCTTCTTGCAAAGCTTGCAGTATTCAATGGAACATATGAAGAATATACGTTTTTACCGGTTCATCCTTGGCAGTGGTATAACCTGAAACATGAACTAGCTGAATTAATTGAGCAAAAAGATCTAATTCCTCTAGAAGTGAAAGGAGATTACTATCGGGCATCCCAATCGGTGCGAACATTATGGAATTTTTCAAATCCTGAAAAGGCGCAATTAAAATGCTCGATGAATATGGTGAATACCTCTTCATTACGAAATTTGCATTCTCATGCTGTTTGTGCCGCTCCTCATATTTCAACATGGCTTAAACAGGTGATTCAATTAGACTCCTATTTACAAAAAGAAGCGTCTCTTATTGTACTGGAAGAATATGCAGGGATTATTTTTGAACCGAATGCAAAAGAGCATAGCAAAAAATTAGAAGGTCAGCTTGGCTCGATATGGCGAGAAAGTGTGCGCTCGTATATGAAGGATGATGAAGAAGCGGTACCATTTACGGTGCTAATGATGATGGAGAAAGATGGGCGTCCGTTTATAGATGATTGGCTTTTCCGATATGGAACGGAGAAGTGGGTAAAACGCTTGATCGAAGTGAGTGTTATTCCTGTGTGGCACTTGCTTGTCGCTCACGGTATTGCTGTTGAGGCCCATGCGCAAAATATGATTTTATTACATCAAAATGGCTGGCCGACTCGGGTTGTACTGAGGGATTTCCATGACAGTATCGAATATACTGAAGAATTTATTGCAGACAGAAGCCTCATTCCAGACTTTGAAACGATACACGAACGTTTTAAAGATGCACCTGTCGATCATTATTATTGGATGTCTTCTGTAGAGGCTTTACGAGAGTTAGTGATGGATACATTATTCGTGTTTCATTTAAGTGAACTATCTAATTTGCTAGAAGAGCAGTATGGATTTGCAGAAACATGTTTTTGGAGTCAAGTTAGGGACGGAATACAAAAGCACTTTGAACGGTTTCCATCATTATGCTCAAGAAATGAACAGCTTCAGCATACTAACATACATATTTATGTTGAATCTTTGTTAACAAAAAAACTTCGAAATCAAGAAGAAGGTAACTTTCGACATATCGTCAGCAATACATTGGCGCAAGCGAATAAGAAGGGGAAATGATGATGTTTTATGTCAATGATCAATTTTATACAGTAGAAGATATAGAGAAGCAATATGAAATATATGAAAGTTTATCTCATCTAAGAGAGTGTAATAATCGCAGACTAGCAATTTGTACGGATGATACTTTCCAATATATAGCTCTTTGTTTATATATTCGCCAAAAAGGTGGATCAGTCGTCCCAATCCATTCAGCGACGCCAAAAGAGGGAGCTGTGCGGCTTGCTTCTTCAGCAGGTAGTCATCTTTTGTTGTTCCAATCGATCGATTCTTTCATCGAACTATCAAATCATTCCAATAACCAAGAAGGAGTATTAATTCAAATGAGTTCAGGTACAACAGGAGCTCCGAAATGTATTGAACGAACGTGGAGTTCAGTGGAAGAAGAGATTGAAAGCTATGTGAAGACATTACCTGTCGATTCCTTGACAAATTCTGTTGTCGCTTGTCCAGTTACTCATTCTTATGGATTCATTTGTGGTGTCTTGGCCTGCATAAGAAGGGGAGCAAAGCCGGTTATTATTACGAATAGTAATCCTAAATATATTCTGAAAAAGCTAAAAGAATATCCTAAGCACATACTCTATGCGGCTCCAGCGTTACTTTATACATTAAGTCGATTATTGCCTATTGATCAACAATTTGATCGTGTGATGACGTCAGGAACTGTGATGCCGCATAGTTGGTTGACATTATTAAGAGAGAAATCTCGCCAAGTATTACAGCAGTATGGATGTTCTGAATCCGGGTGTGTTGCGATTCACCCTAATATGGAGGATCCGAAAGAAATGGGCTATCCCCTTCCTCATGTGAAGGTGACAGCTGGTGACAAACAAACACCGAGCGAAATTATCATTGAATTGTCTTCACAAACGATTTATACAAAAGATCTTGGCTATATAGAAGATAATGTTCTTTCTTTTCTTGCAAGAATGGATGACACGATTAATGTAGCAGGCTTGAATGTGTATCCGCTAGAAGTTGAAACCGTGTTAATGGATGACCCAAGAATAGTCGAAGCGGTCGTCTATAAGAAACAAAACAACCTATCAGGAGAGAGAGTATGCGCACAATACGTATCTACTGAACCAATCGATAATATGGAACTTAGAGAATGGTGTCGGAAATTTCTCGCTCCACATCAAATTCCGATGGAGTTTGTATTTGTTCATGAAATTGAAAAACTGCCAAATGGAAAGGTAAGTAAAAAAAAACTTGGAGGCATACCAGTATGACGAGACAACAATTAATCAAGGGCATCTATGACATTATGGAAAATTCATTAGAGTTGCAGACACTGTCTTCTTTTAGTGAAGATGCTCGGTTAAATGAGGATTTGTATATGGATTCAATTATGGTCCTTCAACTGATTCTTCATTTAGAGTTGGATCTTGGCATTTCCATTCCCGATGAGATTCTCGTTCCTAAAGATTTCAAAACAGTAGGAACACTAGCAAGCTTTCTAGAAAAACAGCAAAAAGTACAATAATCGGAGGGGAAAAATGATAAAAGTACATTGTTTTGTAAGCTGTGTTTGTGAAGTTATTAAGAAAACGAAAGGCGTTGATCATAGGCCCTACTATTTTGGGGTATGGGATGCAGATTTTGATGTGCTCGATAATGGAGTGCTAACATATCACTCAGATCGAATTGATCATCATTTCTTTCAAACATGGTATGAAATGCTCTATGGAATCAAGCTTTACAAATGGTATGACGAAGAACAATCAAAACAAGAAAATATAAACAAGCTGCTAAGGTTATTAGAAAATAAATCTCCACATCAACATGTGATGGTGATGCTGGATTTATCGATGCTTCCAGAGCGAGAGAATAAATTTCATCAACGTCCATTTCCACATTATGTGATGCTAGAATCGACAGAAAATGAAGCAGAGTGGTTTATGTATGATCCTGATTTTCGCTGGGAAGGGATTTTGCCGAAGGAGAGGATTATAGGTGCAATCCAAGAGCCAACTGTCGGTGGTGGCTATTACTTTGATTCAGAGACAATTATTGCTCCAACTACAGAGGCAGTTGAAGCCTATTTTAATACATGTATAAAGCTTCATTGTAATCCGGTGACAGACGCAATTACCGAGATTATTAAAGATTATACCGTAGGAAAAGAAAAAGAAAGTATGTCAAAACTTCCAACTGCATTAAAACAATTGCCGGTTTTAGCGATTAGAAAGTATGCATATGAACATGCATTCGCCTATTTTTGGGAAGCTCTTGGACGCGATGAGGAAGGCTTTGAAACTTGGTGTGATGAAATTGAGCGTCTAGTGAATGGTTATACAACGATTCACTATCGAGCGATGAAACTTGCGATGACGCAAGATTTGTTATTAGCTGAAGATATTTTTGCGAAGTTAGAAGAACAAAATCTCCTTGAGTTCAAGATTAAGCAAGGATTACAAGATTGTTTTCAAGCATGGTTGACATTACAGCACAGGAAAGAGGTTGTACTATGAAACTATCTATCTGTACGATCTCGTTTCGGCACCATCTCCACTCGATTGATCAATTAGCTCACTTTGCAAAAACTCAAGGTTTTCAAGGAATCGAGCTCTGGGGTGTTCATGCAAAGAACTTGGCAGATGAACTTCATTATGGAGCAGATTGGCTAAGCTCCTACGGTTTGGAAACAAGCATGCTTAGTGATTATTTGCCATTAGAAGCACCAATTTCTGAGATGATGGCTGAAACAGAAAAGTTATCTTCACTTGCAAAGCGCTGGGGAACGAATAAGATTCGTACATTTGTAGGAAAACAGGGCAGTTCAGACACGAGTAAGAAAGAAAGGAAAGAACTGATTTCCAGGCTCAGAATGCTCTGTGATTATCTTGAGTCAAAAGGACAAGATTTGCTTGTTGAAACTCATCCGAACACATTGACAGATAATCTACCTTCAACGATGCAGTTACTCGAAGAAACGAATCACTCAAGCCTACGAGTGAACTTTGACGTTTTGCATATATGGGAATCAGGGATAAACCCTATTGTCGCCATGAAGCAACTTCGTCCTTATATCTCACATTTCCACTTTAAAAATATTGCCTCACGTGCACAACTTGGTGTTTTTTCTCCAAACAATGTTTATGCTGCATCAGGGTCTAGAGAAGGGATGGTCCCATTGTTTGAAGGTGCAATTGATTATGATGAATTCCTAGCAGGAGTACTATCACTGAAGGAGGTAGATGCGTCATTGGAATGGTTCGGATCAAATGTGAAGAGCGTATTAGCAAAAGATGTTCAGGAGGTTAAGAAGGCGTTGCAGTTGGTGCAAGTATAACGTAAGTTTGTTTAAAATATATATGAGAATCGCTTGATTCAATCTAAATTTAGTTTTTGGTACCTATGTAAGAAATATTCATGAATGTTTGCTAAAAAGATCCCTTTTGTTGAGATTAACAAAAGGGATTAGGAGTCTAACGAGATAATAGATGGATGGTCTTTTGCGTAATATGGAAGTTTATCTAACAAACTCTGTGTAGACAGTTACATATAAAGCAACGTTGTCCGATTTTGTGGCAGGGTTGCTTTATAAATTAGAAGAATGAATGATTCTATCCACTCGATTTATCATCTCTATCCTATCGCCAATAACCCCTCGATATATGGTACTCCAGAAAAATAACACTAAGCAAAGCCTTCCCAAAGAGTTCGAAAAGCACAAGGTATGTTTTTTCTTTGTTATTTTAGCCCCGCGATTCCGTGTCATTGAACGAGTTTTGATGGAGAATTGCGAGTAATTGTTCGGCCATATAATCCGGTGAATATAAGAATTCGCTGTCTATCCAAACAGTAATCATCCCCCAAATTGCGTATGCCTGGTAATTGGCTAACATCTTGATGTTGATTTTTGTGTGTATGGTTCTATTGGAAATGTCTTGAAGGACAAGTTGTGATAATTCGTTGCAGACACGGGCTTGTAAACCTGCTAATATATTTGATTTTCCTAGTAATGTATAAAAATTGGCGTTAGTAGCCACGTGTTCGAATATTTTAATGGCTGAAGCAGTAAGCTTGCTGACTTCGAAAACAGTCAGACTTTCATAAGGTGCACGGTATGATGTGATTAAATCCTTCATGACTTCATCGATTATTTCTTCCAACAGTTCTTCTTTGTCTGGGTAGTGTTTGTAAAATGTTCCCCGATTAAGATCGGCAAGTTGGACAATATCTGTAATTGAAATATGTTTGAAGTCTTTTGATTGCATTAAGCTTAAAAGCGCGTTTTTTAGTGCTACTTTTGATTTTCGAATTCTTCTATCCACGCTTGGTGGTGTAGTGGACATTAGTAAACCTCCTCATTTTTTTTTGATAAACGAACAAAATTCGGATAGATTGTCTAGTAATCAACAAGTTGATGTTGATTTGCCGATTGAATGAAGTAGCTTGAATTGATTATACTATAATTGAAAGATATTAAACATCTGTTCATTATCGTAATTGTGAAAGCACATTCAGTTAAAAATAGGAGGGAATAAAATGAAACTTCAAGACAAAGTAGCGGTTGTAACAGGGGCTGGTTCAGGCATGGGGAAAGCAATAGCTACGCTCTATGCGCAAGAAGGGGCAAAAGTGGTTGTGTCCGATATTAACGGTGATTCTGCTAATACGGTGGTAGAAGAAATTAAATCAAATGGTGGGGAAGCCATTGGTGTCGTTGCGAATGTTGCTAAAGAAGAGGACATTCAAAATTTAATAGACACAGCTGTCAGCACGTATGGCACGGTTGATGTGTTGGTGAATAATGCGGGTATCATGGACAATTTTGAAGCCGCGGGTGATATTGAAGATGACAAATGGGATCGAATTTTTGCGATAAATACGACGAGTGTTATGCGTTCAACTCGTAAAGTATTGCCGATCTTTTTGGCGAAAGAGCAAGGCGTGATTATTAATATAGCTTCAGCAGGGGGATTATACGGTGCTCGTGCGGGTGCAGCATACACAGCTTCTAAGCATGCTGTTGTTGGCTTTACAAAAAATACGGGCTTTATGTACGCTAAGCAAGGCATTCGTTGTAACGCCATTGCACCAGGGGGAGTAGAAACGAACATCGGAGCTTCGATGACATCCATCAATGCGTTTGGGATGGGACGTATTCAACCGGGACTAGCAATTAATCCGCGTACGGGCAAATCTGAAGAGATTGCGAAGGTGGCATTGTTCCTAGCTTCAGACGATTCGAGCTTCGTCAATGGTACGGTCTTAACGGCAGATGCAGGATGGACCGCTTATTAAATGAAATATAGGTACCTGGATCTGAAACGACTCTAAACCGTTTCGGATCCAGGTATTTTTATTAGTAGCGGTTTATGGAGACTAAATTTCAGGTGCAGGGAGTCGTACCATAAGTAAGTGATATTTTTGCTTTAAATTTTTCAAATTAGATATGAATACAAAAATAAAGCCGATTTTCTGAGCAAACAGAAAATCGGCTTTTACAAATTTTTATGTACTTCAAGTTATATAATTTTCTAAGATTTTATATTGAATCAGGAAACACAGAATCGTCTATTCGGCATAATTATATTTACTTAGGAAAAAACTAAGAAAGTCTTAAGAATTGGTGTGCGTGTTTGTTAAGATTTAAATAGTATCATATCCTTATACAGATCCTATAGGGGTGATCACATGAGCCTAAAGAGATGGAGGAATGAATGTAGTTGAACATTTTGATTTGTGATGATGATAAAGAAATTGTAAGAGCGATTAGCGTTTATTTGGAAAATGAGGGATATCAAGTATTCAAAGCTTACAATGGGATAGAGGCAATCGATCTTATTCGAGATCACGTTATTCACCTAATTATTATGGATATTATGATGCCAAAAATGGATGGGATTACGGCGACGATGAAGATTCGACAAGATAATATGATTCCGGTAATTATGCTTTCTGCCAAGTCTGAGGATTATGATAAAATACTTGGATTAAATATCGGAGCAGATGATTATATGGCCAAGCCGTTTAATCCATTAGAACTTGTGGCTAGAGTGAAATCGCAGCTAAGAAGGTATACGACATTCGGGAGTCTTGAGGCGAGTAGTTATGTACTTCAAACGGGCGGGCTCATGATTGATGATGAACAGAAAATCATTACCGTTGATAAACAAGAGGTCTATTTGACACCAGTGCAGTATAAAATTTTAAAGCTTCTCACAGCAAATGCTGGGAGAGTATTCACGATTGAAGAGATTTATGAAAAGGTATGGAATGAAAGGGCTATTAATCCAGAAAATACGGTTTCGGTTCATATTCGAAAGATTCGAGAAAAAATTGAAATTAATCCGAAAGAGCCGAAGTATTTAAAAGTTGTATGGGGAGTTGGGTATAAAGTTGAGAAATATTAGTCATGCACTCATTACGAAAGTGGTTGTGTTTCTGATTGCCATCGTTTGTTTAACTGGTGCAGCGAAGGCAATTATCAACATGGAATTTAATGAGGTTCATCTAAGTAGTATAAATCAAGATAATTATTTTGAGAGCCGAGTATTTGCTGATGAAAGTTACGATCTTATTACCTCTTTAACGCAATTAATCGGAAAGTATAAAAGTGAAGAATATATTTTAGGTGGTAAGGCACTGACTAAAGAAGATAGACGAGGAATTGAAAACGAGTTATTCAATGAATTTCATTACAACGGATATGATTACGACTTAAGTGAAGGGGACAATAAGCGCATCTTTAAAGAAGAATATGCAGATGACATCAATCGTAAAAAAGATGAACGCATGAAAGAACAGGTAAGAGAATTTTATCGGTTACTCAGCACACTAGAAGCATATGAAGGAAGCGTGTATTATGCGAGTGATGGTGAACATGTATTCTCCAATAGTGAACTAAATAAGAAAGAGCAATTTGAATCATTTGGTGCATATATGCTATTTGAGGATTATCAACAAAAGCTTTATCCAAATGAAGTGAAAGAAAGTCAATACCTCGATTACTTTACACACAATGTTGAAAAGTTGAATCCACAAAAAGACGTCATTTTTGTGGCGTTTAAAGAATCTTTCTTACAACAAAAAATGCAGGGATGGGAAAAAGACAAAGCGATTGCCAAAAGTTTTCTTAATGAATTAATTGTATTTCTAGCAGGATTTATTTTATCTTTTGTTTATCTAATCATGGTTATTGGAAGAACGTCATTTAAAGATAAAGAAATTCATTTTCATGTCATTGACAAACTATATAATGATCTCAATATTGTGATAGTCGTTTCTTTAACAGCGATGTGGATAGCAATGATTGTTGAAGTGTTGCACGATATGCACACGCTTCTCACGGCACCTATTTTTATCATTGCCTTACTGATGATTTTATCGCTCGTAAAGCATATCAAAAATAGATCATTACTTCAGCATACACTCATCTATCAAATTCTCAAAAAGGTTTTTCTTTCGGTGAAAAATGTATTTGATAGTGGCAGTATAGGTGTAAAAACTGTGCTGCTTGTCATCGGTTATCCAATAGTAGTTGCAGCAACGTTTTTCATGTTTCCCGTTACCATTGGTCTAGCTGCCTGGTTTGCGATGAAAAAGGTGAAGTCATTTAACCGCATTAAAGAGGGCGTAGAGCAAATTAAGAATGGGGATATTCATCATCGAATTGAAGTAGACGGAAAAGGGGAGTTTAGCCGACTCGCAGCGAATATTAATAGTATTAACGATGGGTTAAAAAAGTCAGTGGATAGTGAGATCAAGAGCGAGCGTTTAAAAACAGAGCTCATTACAAATGTTTCGCATGATATCAGAACGCCATTAACGTCAATCATTACGTATGTCGATTTATTAAAAATAGAAAACGACCCTGAAATAATTGCAGAATATGTAGACGTGTTAGATCAAAAATCGAAAAGACTCAAGCTCTTAACGGATGATTTATTTGAAGCGGCTAAAGCGTCAAGCGGAAGTATGCCTGTTCAGTTAGAACGAATTGATATCGTATCATTACTAACTCAAGGAATAGGAGAGATGGATGAAAAAATTGAAGCGTCATCATTAGATTTTAAGTTAGCTCACCCAACAGAAAAGGTGTATGTGAAGGCTGATGGTAAACTCCTATGGCGCTCCATCGAAAACTTATTCTCGAATATTTTTAAATACGCACAGCCTGCATCAAGGGTCTATATTGATGTTGAAGATTTAGGGAATGAAATACTCGTGACATTTAAAAATATTTCGGCATATGAATTAAATATTTCAGTCGATGAACTAATGGAACGCTTTAAACGAGGGGATGAATCTAGATCAAGTCAAGGTAGCGGATTAGGGTTGTCGATTGCTGAAAGCCTGATTCACATCCAGCTCGGACGGTTCTTAGTTCAAGTAGATGGCGATTTATTTAAGTCGATGATTTATCTACCGAAATTTCCAAATGAATAATGTAGCAAGGGAATAGGACATGAGAGTGTCCTATTCTTTTTCTGTGTATAGATGTAGCTAATAAAAGTGATAGAGATGTTGTTAAAGAACTTCAACGTTCTTCAAGTTTAAAAAACATGCTTATGCTAGAGAATTAGAGGATTGCGGATATTTAGAAAGAATACTGAAGGTAAGTATTGATGTGCAAATCGAAAATAATAATCAAATTGTAAAAGTATCTTATTCATGTGAAATGGACAAGGTACTTTTTTTCATGAAAAACCGCACTTAGCCACATCACGGAGAGCAGTATCATAAGTAAGATAATTAAAAAATTACCCATTTCATTTGGCCGTCACTTGATTGAAGACATTCACACTGTCTATTTGACAGGGGGTAGCTCAAATGGAATCAACTTTTGAAATTTTTATATAACTATTTTTTCTTCGATTTCATGGATGTATGAATTTAAAATACCAATTTGCTCTTCTAATTTTTTCTTATGCTGAAATAAAATTGCTTTAGTATTCATATCTTCATATTCTAAATTTATATTTGAAATGCTTGCTCTTATATCTTCAATCGACATTCCTAGATGTCGGAAACATCTTATTAAATTAAGGATTTCAATGTCTTTATCATCAAAGGTACGATGTTCTTGTTTATTTCTTTTTATTGGAGGAATTAAATTTATTTTTTCATAATATCTGATCGTGCTTGAAGGAATTTGAGCTAATAGGCTAGCTTTTTGAATAGAATACACAGCACGTCCTCCTTGACTTAAAGTATGGTTTAACCTTTAAGGTTCATAGTATCAAACAAAAAGGAGCATGTATAATGAAAAACATTTTAGTAGTTGTAACTAATATTTCTAAATATCCAAATCTGGAACGTGCAACAGGATTATGGTTAGGAGAAGCTGTTCACTTTGTAGATGAGATGGAAAAAGAGGGATATAAAATAGTTTACGTTAGCCCTAAAGGTGGATATACATCGATTGATCCACACAGCTTACAACCAGATCAAATGACTGAATTAGATTGGCAATATTATTCAAACGATGATTTTTTAAATAAGCTAGGTGCTACTTTATCGGCAGAAGATGTTAATCCTGAAGATTATGATGCCATCTATTATACAGGTGGACACGGTGTAATGTGGGATTTCCCTAATGATGAAAAGTTACAAAACATTGCTAGTAAAATATATGATAATGGCGGGATCGTCTCTGCTGTTTGTCATGGTACTGTTGGTTTATTAAATATTAAAAATGCGGCAGGTAACTATTTAATTGCCGACAAAAAGGTTGCAGGTTTTGCAAACACTGAAGAAATCGCACTTGGATTAGATAAAATAGTTCCATTTTTAACAGAAGATGAACTTGTTAACAGAGGAGCCAATTACGTGAAAGGCGAAGACTGGGCAGCGTTCGCTGTAGTTGATGACCGTGTTGTCACTGGACAAAATCCAGCATCAGGTGGTGCAGTTGCCAAAGGGGTATTAAAATTATTGAAATCAGCACGATAATATAACACTCGAGCTTCTGAAAAAAGCACTTCCTTGATCATTGATTGATCAAGGAAGTGCTTTTTTTTGCTTTCGAAACGGCGCTAAAATACTTCGGTTTAATGAAAGCTAGCGCAACTGGTCAATTAAAGGTACAAGGTATATTTCAAGGCATCTATGCAACGATGAGATAACTACGGCATGCAGACTAAGTCATCTTTTAAAAGATCTATTTAAAAAAGGAACTTTTTTTAGTGCAATGCAAACCGGAATAGCTACACAGATACCTACAATATTTTGAATGAGGTTTCCGGGAATTGAGGCTACCGGTATAATCCAACTACCAAATAGGACGCGTTCACAAATATAATAGACGCCTAACATAACGGGAATCGAACTGATGGTAGCTAGTAGATTGAATGTGAAACTGTTTCCTTGGCGGCCATTCGACCAGGCAATTTTTCCGACGATATATCCTTGTAAGCCTCGGGCTACAATCGTAAATGGTGCCCATAATGTCCAACCAGATACTAAATCAAATAACCCCATACCAACAGCACCGGCAATTGCTCCTTTTTTAGGACCAAATATGATGGAAATAATAAAAAGCATGCCTGTTCCAAGATGAACCAAACCGCCATTTGGTGATAGAGGTAGTTTGATATTTATTAAGAGAGTTGCAATGAATACGAGTGCAATTAACATTGATGTTTGAATTAAATCAAAAGTGCGTGATTTTGTGCTTGAATAACTTTTTGTTGTATTCATAGATATGATGTTCTGGTTCTTAGTCTTTTTGTCGGTTTGAACCAAATCAGATGTCTGTGAGTCTGTGTCGGAATAACCTTTTGTTGCGTTCATAGATCATTCCCCTTTTTTAGTAGTACTCTTATTTGTTCATAACCTTATCAAAGTTTTGGTACTTCTAAAAGTATCAATTTACACTAAAGTTTAGGGGTCAGTTTGTGGAAGAGGGATAAATTTTAGCAGGAATAAATAAGGTATATATGTTGAATTAAAGAATCCCATTGAATTTGCTATGGTGCTCAATAAGGAGAGGGTTTTAATTCGGGGTGTGGATTGTAGAACGCTTGGCGCTTCGGGAATGCCTTTCGCCGTAAGCTTGGATTAGCGCTTCGCATCCAGTCTTACGGCTTCGGCGACCCCTTTGCCGCGCCTGCGCTAGGGTGTTCATTATCGAGAAAAGTGTAATTTTGAGATGTATATGCTGAGATTATAAAGTGATTACTAGTTGCTGCTAATTATATTCAAGAAAAACGTGCTCCAGCTTGCAGTTTTCATCACAAATAATGAAATGCTCTTTCTCAAATAGACCATCCAGCGAAGACGCGACTTCGTGGTAGCCGGAGCGATAAGACTGAAAGCGGTCTCCTTTCTGGGTTATCGCGGGAGGCATCCACAAAGCGTCGAAGCGGTATTAGTGGGAATCCTAATTCATTCCAATTACAAGGGCTTTTTCAGTGGCCTCCCAAAAGCCCTTGTAAAGCGCATACGCCATATTCATTTGTTCAACATATATGGTTTCAAAATCAATCAACTAAAAACCGTGTAGGAGGGGTAATACATGGCTAGAAAAAATGATAAAGAGCAATTGGTATCTTACGATAACAGTATTAAAAAGAGTAACGAGTTTTCGATGGCGAATTTAAACCACGGCTTAACGTTAAATCAAATGCAGTTACTTGCTTACTCTATCTATTGCACACAACAAGACGGTAGCACAGAGTTTATCAAGGCTGATTTTGAAAGGAAATTCGGTCTTAAAAGATATAAGACCGAAGATGCTTATAAAGATAGCGAAAAGGTTTCTGCATTAAGATATAGCACTCAAAATTTAGAAGAAAAAAAGTTTAGGTTTACAGCTATCTTCACTGATCTCCAATATGACAACGGAACATTTAAAATTGAATGGAATCAAAAATTTGTCCCTCATATTTTGGAGTTGAAAGATTATTGTGTAACAACTGATTTAACGATTACATCAAAATTCAAAAGTAGCTTTAGCTGGACATTATACGAGTATTTAAAAGCTCGTTATGGGGCTTACTATGTATCTGCTTCAAAAGAGGCTTTCCTGCGTTTGTTTGGTGTTGAAAATAGAAAGACTTACATAGATAGTACAGCCCAATTTAAACGTGGTGTATTAGATGTAGCTATCAATGAAATTAACCAATATACCGAACTTGAAGTGTGGTTCAAAGAAAAGAAAAAAGGTCGGGCTATTGTCGGATTTGAAATACATTGGTCAACAGGTAAAACAGTTCCGTTAGCAACAGACAATCAATCAGAAGAATTAAAAAGACTGATTGACGATGTGTTTGCGCTATGGGGCGTTGTTCACAAAATGCAAAATGAAGATATTAAAGAAAGAGCGACCAAGCTAGTTATAGAAACAGAGGGTATGCGAAAAGGCAAAGGAGAACAAGTGACTTCAAAAGAAGCAAGTGAATATATTCCAAGGGCGAAAGGTTGAACAAGAACAGCCAACTTTCAATAATTTATTTATCCTTTTTTCTAACAAAGTAGTTTTTCACCGCAACTAGACAGGTTAGTTGAATATTACCCATAAAGGGGTGAGAGTTGAGGAAACTGAATGGTTGAATAAAACTTTTTTTACAAATATAACCTTTACATTATTTTACTATGCGGTAATATGTGGTAGTATTATAAAAAACGACATAGGGGAAATGATATGTATTCAATTCCGAAAAAGGGGATAATGACTTTAGTAGCAGCAGCGTGCTTCGCTTTGCCATTATCCATTGTCCAAGCTACAAACAGTGATGCCAATGAATCCAACGGAGGATTTGAAATTGTCTATGATACTGATGGTATGGTTTCAGCAAGGGCAGCCTTAGAATCTGGACCTAAAAATGGTGGGTATTGGATTCGTGGTAAAAAAGACAGTAATGTTTATTCCAGTTATAAACATTATGAAAAAATGGGATATGCTTCGGTAGTCAATGGTGAAGGGGATGCTGTTGAAGATGTATATAAGCCAGCGAACGAATATAGTACCGCTAAAGTAAAATGGACGTTGAAGGGGACAAATAAAGCTTATTACGATTTCAAATAACAAAATATATAATTAGTCTAAAAAAAGGGATGATAATCATCCCTTTTTTCAGTTAGGAGAATATTTACTAATGAAAAAAATCATCATGCTCCTTGTTTTTGTTCAACTAGTCTTATTGTCTGTCTTTTCGTTGAATGAGTATAATGCTTTTAAGAATAATCAATTGCTTTATAAAGACACTTCTAGTATTACTATTGAGATTAAATCACAGGTGGAAAGAGGAACTTCATTAAAATCGTTTGACTATTTACGGAATCTATCAGAAAAGTATCAGGTTAGTATATCAAAATATATTTTTCGAAATGAGAAGGATCTTATAATTTATACGACGGATACAATGTTAAATGGCCAAGTGGAGTTGGAAAAAGGTGCTTTTCCAAGCTTACATTCTAATCAGTTTGTATCTATGAAAAATAGAATTAGCGAGGATCAAGTCGGTATTATAAAGCAATCGGAACCTCAATTAATGATTACCATAAAAAACTTAAATGAAGCAAATAACTTCGGTGAGAATGGCATTTATTACATAGGAACTACAAATGATGTAACACTAAAGCAGATTGTATCAGATTTAAATCGCGATATAGCCACAGCTGAAATATTTAATGAGAACAATAGCTATATGAACTATACGACCTTTGGAGAAAATCTCTTATTAGTGGTGAGTATTGGAATCGTTGCTCTTTGTATATTTATCGCTTTTGCGTACTATATAGTTGATAAACTAAAGGTAATATCCATTTTAAGAACTGTAGGATTCAGTTCAGAGAGAGTAAGTCTATACCTCATTAGAGATATTCTAAAACCAATGCTACTCTCAACTCTCAGTGCTTATATTGTGTGTACTACTTATTACTGGTTATTTTACCAGGCTGATTATTTAAAAGAATTAAGTTGTATATACATGTTATATTCATTTTTTGTAGTGTTCATTTACGTCTTATTTCTATTTCTCAGTCTTTGCTTCATAGTGAGAAATAGTAGAATAACGGTCTCTATTAAAGGAAGGAAACCGTTTGCTGTTTTAGCATTTGTCAACTATTGTTTAAAGTTTATATTTGTCGGATTTTTATTGTTTTCTATTAATCAGTTACTGGAAAACACATCTACATTAGAAGCAAAGTTGTCTAACCTATCGGTATGGGAGAAAACGCAAAACGTATACACTACTGTAACTACATATACCGGGCGTGGGAATGACTATGAATTGAATAAAAAATTGAAGAATTATTATATAGATCTAGAACAAAATCACAAAGCTTTTTTAATGAATGCAGCTAACTATTCAGATACCGGAGACGGTGAACTTCTATATGAATTAAATACAAATGGTGAGGATACTCTTATATCACCAAGTGGGAAAATGGTTATTATAAACACCAACTACTTAGAATATAATCCAATTAAAGCATCTACTATTACAGTCGAGGACCAGATTATTGATAATGAAAATACTCTTAATATATTTGTCCCTAATAAATTAAAATCATTAGAGGAGAAAATATATGAGAAGTATAAAAGGTGGTTTTATTTCCAAAAGGTTGAGGTGGCTAATGTATACAACAAAGAAGCAAATAAAAAATTAGATAGTACTAAATTAGAAGAATTATCTATCAACATTATTTATGTAAAAGATAATCAAAATTACTTTACGTTCAGTCCAGATATAGGAGAAGAAAACGGTTTTCTTATTACAGATCCTATAGCTATTATTTTAAAACAGAATCTCGCTGATCAAGTATACAAAGCCTTTCTTTCTAGCAGTTTTTATTTTCACTCAAATAGTGCCGACCCTTACAGTATTTTGAGGCCTTTAATTACAAAAAATGATGTTCAATCCTCAATTCAGCGTGTAAAACCTGTCTATAATGTATATGGAAAAGAAATAGAGTCTTTACAATCACAAAAGAGAATGAATAGTATTATTGTTTTCATTTTAGCTATGTCAAATTTTATCGTGACATTTAATATCGTTGCAAGCTATTATCAAAAAAACAAGATAAAATTATACATCCAAAAGTTATTTGGCTATAGTATGTTAAAAAGAAATTGGTCAATGCTTATTTTACTAATCCTTATTAATGTTGTTCCAATTCTTATTGCGGTTATGATGTATGGGGAAAACCTACTTGTTTATGGAGGACTTATAATCGGGTTGGAAATTTTAGTTGGTATCTTTATTGACCAAGTTATATTTAAAAAGACTTTTAATTCTATAATCAAAGGAGAACATTAAATTGATAGAACTAATTAATATTTCAAAGAAATTTCATGGTAGAACAATATTTGAGGAGTATAATTTGAAAATTAAAAAAGGGGATTTTATATCTATTGTTGGAGAAAGTGGCACAGGAAAAACAACTCTATTAAACGTAATTGGACTGTTAGAACGACCTGATAGTGGTGATTTAATCGTTGATGGAAAAAGTAATTTAACAAAAAAGCAAATCTTGTTATTGCAAAGGAATAGTTTTGGATACTTGTTCCAAAACTATGCATTGATTGATAATGAGACAGTAGAGAAAAACTTATTAATAGCTCTTGCATATAGAAAAAACATAAATAAAAAAGAGGAAATTAAAAATGCTTTAAAAGCGGTTAATCTTTCTAACTATGAAAATAGAAAAGTCTATGAATTGAGTGGTGGGGAACAACAAAGAATAGCGTTAGCTAGAGTTATCCTGAAGAAATGTGATTATATATTAGCGGATGAACCTACAGGTAATCTCGACAAAAATAATAGTACTGTCATTTTTGATGTTTTAAAAACCCTTAATCGAGAAGGTAAAACTATTGTGTTTGTAACACATGACCTTGAATTAGCAAACCGCGCAACTACCAGAATTGAGTTATAGTCTTTTGGCACAAGTTTATAGGATCTAGGCAATAAGAAAAGCGTAGAAGAACATGCAAAAGCCATATGTGAAAATTCTAAGAAGTACGGATTCCCATTAAAATATAAACCCAAACAGAAAAGTTGAGCCCGAGAGCTCAACTTTTCTTTATTGAGTAGTTATTTTCTGGCCAAATACACGTTGATCACTTCAACTCGTTCATGACCAACTTCTTTTGTGACAATTGCTGCAGCTTGTAACTTAGAATAGCCTTTATCTATTTCTTGAACTTTCCGATAATAAAGGACTGAAAGATACATTTTCTATCCTATTGAAGCGAAAAATGGGAAATGGCGACAGGTTCCGTTGTCTGCTCAAGGTCGGCAGGTGATGGAAAGCAGAATTCAGGACGTTCCAAGAGGTGGCCGGCTGTTTATTCGTCCTGGAGAGAGGACACATGCAGCAGTAAATCGTTCGATTCTGGATGTAGTTGTATCGCAAACCGTGATAGGTTAAAGCATTGGCCTTTCCCTCATACATACGGATTTCTCGGCCTTCGATCGTTTCGAATTTTGGGAACATCCTTCTTGATTTTTGTATGATATTCCGTATTGCGAATTTTGATAACTCGCCATGAATCGAATGAAAAAAAGCCCCTGGTCCGATTTTTAATCACAGCAAAAAAGAACTGTGTCTCAATCGGTCCAAAGACCTCTATTAGTCATCACCGATCCCGCATGGGTTCGGTATTAAAAGTTAAAGTAAGTTGATATGCAATAAGTTTATCATTTCATTTCGAAGTTTTCAATTGCTATATTGAATTGTTTTGAAATATAACAGCGACCCTGTTTTTGTTACCTTTTAACTCTCATATAGATGCGGTTGACATAACACCCGTTCACGGAAGTAGTTAACTCCATTACTATTGAGTAATGGAGTTTGTAAGAATGTAAATACAGATAACTTGTGAGACAATTAGCACTTCCGTTCAGATATATGGATAGGTCGCTTTTTAACAAATCATCTTGACTTTGATTTCAGCTTAAAGGTTCATCGTGAATAGTATCAAAAATACCCTTATAACCCATTTTTATATAATCAATATTCTTAGGGTCTTTAGAAAGGATATTGATTACGTCTCCGCTCGCTCCGAAATGGATTAGATACTTACTCGTAACAATAATAAATAAAGCATTGAAAGCACAAGTGTTTTTATTGAGAAGTACATCTATTGTATATAAGATTGCCTCACTTACTGGTACATCTTTTATTGATGCAATCTTACCAAACCCATCGTCAAGATCAAACTCTTCACTTGTTAGTTTATATTCTTTCCAATTAACTAAACATATACGCTTTGATAAGTTTTTAGCAATATATTTCTTTCTCCTATTGTATTCTAGGGAAATGAATAGATCGATAGTTGGCTCACCCAACGTGAGGTCGTTAATAAACTTTTGAATACCTTTTACTCGAACTTCACTAAAAAAATCCGTGGAGAATCTAACACGATTCTCCACGGGTGCATCAAAATACATAGAAGAACTCCACGGTTCAGTTAGGAGAACCCCGGACTTAGTATTAATGGATTTAGTCGGCGACCCTGTCGAGTTTCGTATCATACGTACCACTCCTTCTATCTTTTGAACAGAGATTTTGCGGCGAAGTGCCACCTTTCCAAGCAGCCTTACCGCTATGATTATCTATATCACGAGATATATAACCAGGCCCTTTTGTGGATTTTTTCACCTTATCAAAAATCGCGGCTTTACCACATTTCTCACTAATTTTTTTATAACCAAGTTTTTTTGCAGCTGCTTCTGCTTCCTTATCTGTCTTGTATACAGGATCATTTTTAGAAAAAAGTAAATTTATGATATTCTTTGCAACTGAAGTAGTGGCTTCCCACATCACATCTCCAATAATAACAGCACCTGTTACAAGTACCATAACTGTTCTTCTCGGAAGTAGTTAACTTCATTACTCAATAAGATAAAGCTGCCCTGTAAAGGCAGCCGATACTTAAACTAAAGCAACCCTTTTGTTACTTCTCTTTTGGCACGGATTAGTGTGCTTTTAGAAATCCCTATAATTTCTTCTACTTGCGTATAGGAATTTGTTTCTAATAGCTGTAAAGCGTGTGCTACTTGCTTTTTAGTGAATTTCTTCGGTCTACCTTCACGAAAATCAGGATTCTGCTTCGCAATTGCTTTACCCTCTGCTAATCGTTCAACTATCATATCCCTGTCAAATTCCGCAATGGCTGATAACATTCTTAAAATTAATCTGCCCATTGATGTATCTTCTACAAGTCCCATATTTAATATGTGAACCTTGATTCCTTTTGAAAGCAATTCTTTGATTAGATTTACCCCATCTTCTGCCGATCTTGCGAAACGGTCTAGCTTCGTAACTACCAATGTATCCCCTTTTTTCAGCAATGAAAGTAACTCTACAAATTGGGGGCGATCCGCTTTAGTTCCAGTGAATTTCTCGGAATAAATTTTGTCACAACCTTCACTTTTCAATGTCTGTAGCTGTAACTCTAAATCTTGTGATGCTGTACTTACGCGACCATAACCATATTTCATATGTATTTGCCCCCCTTTTTTGCGGTCTATTTATGACACTTAGTTACGACACCGATTGATGCCTTGATATTACTGCATCCTGATTTTGGTGTCAATACTTAGAAGTTACGACACCTAAAGAGAATAAAAAAAAGACGGTCTATTGACAGTCCTGTTTAATAAGTTATCCCTTTATTAGAAAACACTTGTATATCATATTGTGCTAAATCTACTTTAGATAATTTTTTTTGTAAGTATGATTCAACTTTAGGTATATCATTTTTATCGTAAACATCTATCCGAATTACGAATCTCGTTTTATCAACTTCATCAATTACACCTTCTTCACCAACTTGGATACTTTGCACTTCATATCTGTCCATTGCAGACACAACAACGTTCTCTGCACTATATGACTCTTTTTGTGAATACCAAAATAGTGCAGATCCTATAACAAAACACGTTAAAAAGAAAATTACTGGCTTTCTTTTCAAACTCATTTTTCCACCTCCGTTTTTGTTCGATTATCTTTTTCCTTATTATACCATAATTGCGGCGACACCACTAGCACCACCACACCACGGATAGATGGAAAGGCAGACAGCTAGACAGTAAGGCGATGACAGCCCACCAAACCAACAGCAGCAGCGAGAGAGAACGCGAGATCCGCGAGGCTGAGATTGTCACAACCCAACACATATGACGGTCAAACAAGAACCCACTACCTACGCGGTTCCAGTACTATCTAAAGTCTATGTCTAATGTAGGGGGGGCCAATGCTACGGATTCGACGATTAACGATTAACCACTACCATTAGATTAGTAATCACTGTCATAGTCGGAATGGATACCCACCGAGGTACCTTGTCTGGGGGGTGGCTGTCTCCTGTACTTTTTGCATACATAGTAAATTTGAGAACCTCGTCGGGGGATTAATACTACATAAACACCACAAACAGCATACCTACAGTCAATATAGGAACGACTTCTCGATGTCCTACCCATCTAACCGCTAAATAGAAGGAAGGGTATACTTTCAATTTCAATATTCAATAGCAGCCATTAAAAAAATAATTTTTTCGGTGGGGAAATCCAAACCTTTTTTGGGAATGCTCACTTCAGTTGTAGAGGTTATCGAAATTATGTTACGAAAACGGTGGAATAATTTCCATTATCATACCGTTATTCTTCGTTTACCCCCTCGTTATACTCACCAATTCATTTTCCAGTTCACTTTTGGATTCATTTTCGATATGCCACCTAATAGTGGAAACATTGAGTCCCAGCTGCAATGCAATAAATAAGATACTTACATTCTTTTCTTACGCCCCCCTATACTCTACATGTTTGGTATATATATCTTTTGACCTTATTTACTTGACTTTATCCTTGACGCTTTTCACACTAGACGATTGCTTGCAAGTTGGGAGAGGAAGACAGATTTTAATCCCGTAGAAAATTTAGGGACTCAATACGCAATAAAAAAGCTACCTTGTAAAGGCAGCCGATACTTAAACTAAAATACCCGTTAGTTTATGTAGATTAAGGTGAAGGGATTGCAGTAGTTGAGAAATACATCAATAGTGAAACAAGCATTAAAGCCAGGATAAGTAAAAAGATACGTTTCATCAACTTCACCTCCCTCAAAAAGGAATGTTTCCATTTGTGAACATTAATCTGTCCCGTTAGTTTAACAAGTAATTGGATTAATTCCACGAGATCAAACTGTAAATACAGCGAACAGAACGTTGGACGATTGTGATTTATATTAAAAGAGTTACTGGGTTAATTGAATTACAGAATTTCGGAATCGAGTTAATCCGGAATTTGAATTTCTCGTTTTCTAGTGGAATCTTGTTCAAAATGAAAAACGGAATGCGGAATTCGGGATTTTGATTTTTGAAGAAAAAATGTATATGGGTTCTGGGAAACGTAATGTGAAATAGTGTATTTGATACTAAAGTGTGTTCGGGGTTCTTCGAATAGCGAGTTAATAGTAATTGTGGAAAATTGGGGAAAATTTTATTTTTTTGTGCTAATATGGAAAAGAATATCCTTCATTTTACATTTTATAAGTTTATTCAAATAAAAAAAGGCGTGATTCGAATGAAAAAAAGTAAAAATTATTTAGTTTTAGTTCTGTGTTTTGTATTATCATTTAGCACTATTTTTACCATGAGTAGGTCTGTTGAAGCTGAAGAATACTCGGCAGATGAGTTTATTGAATTATTTTTGTCTGGTGAAGTGAATAATGAGGTTTTAGAACTAGAACCATTTGAAATTGAATTGATAAATGAAGCTATAAAAGTTCATGAGAGAAATGGAAAATCTGAGATTAAAATGTTTGCAGCAGCAGTAGGAATCGGCAATTTTGTTACTAATATAACAATTATAGGTGTAGGGACGGTTGCAATTTATACTGGTGGCGTTATGATAGGAAATATTATAGCGAGTACGGGAAGTGCACTTTTTAATACAGTAAAATCTGTTGTTTCTCCATATATTACTGGGGCTACTATTCCAAAATCATTGAGGAAAGATGGTAACACTGTTGATTTAGGGCAATTTAAAGATAAACATCTTAATACTCCTTTGAATAAGAATTCCGGTGAATTTTTCAATGGAAAATGGAGTGTCGATAAAGATACAGGAGGACATGGAGGGAGGAAGTGGAAAATAAAGAAAAACGGAGACAGAAAAGCGTCCTTAGACAAGAATGGAAAAATTTTAGCTGATTAAAGGAGAGAGAGTATGAAAATTAATGAATGGACAATCGATATTTCTGAAAATCTTAAAACTTACTGGGATAAGGATAATAAGCGATTAGCTGTATTGACAAAAGATGATGACGAAATTCATTTAACTCTAGAGTTTGATGAGGAAAATAATGTTGTTATTCATCCTAGGTGGAACGTGAATTTCATTTTAAATGGTGAAAAGTCTATTAAAATTACTACCAATAGCTAATCTAGTAAATTAGAGAAAAAAAGCGTGGCAATTGCTACGCTTTTTTTTTTGCCTTTTCAAAAGGGGCAAGGTCTTATTTCCAAAACATCCACCATTTTTTTGTTGGGTGGATGCAATTTGTTTTTTTACTTCTTGGGTTTCTCTAAGAGCGATCAATAAAATTTTATCTCTTTCGACCTGGCGTATTTCGTGAGCTTCGAGTAGCTCCAATATTTTTTGATTAAATTCATTCTGTGATTAGTGAATTTGTTTTCACACAATTATGCTACATGCACAACAGGTTAACATAACGCGAGTTCACGGCAGTAGTTAACTCCATTACTCAATAAGAAAAAGTTGCCATGAAAGGCAGCCAATACTTGAACTAAATCACCCGTTAGTTGAAGAAGAAAAAAGAGACGCATATTAAACAATCGCGCCCGTTAGATAGAGTAAAGACTATTTCTAAAAACTTCTATAAAAATCATTGGGTAACTGGCACTTTTTCAATAGTCAACAAATGCCCTTCTTGCAATAAAAGTTGTTTTGGATCAATAATTTCGTGTAGCAGTAATTTATGTTTCTTCTGTACTCTCAGCTCCACTTTATTTGAGTTTAATAAATTAGCTACTTGCATTGTACACGCTTTATAAGGTGCGGTGTGGTTACGAATATATTGCAATAGCTCCCGCGATTCCCGTTCTTTTTCAATGCCATTATAAATTTCCAACTGAATTGGATAATCAAAACCTGGGATTACACCTGCATGTGTCTCAGTAAAGTCAACTGAACCATTGCCTAACCTCATTATTTTATCTGAGGCTAAATAATAATAATTTGTCATCTTACTACCTCTTTTCGATAAAATGGCCCGATTGTTGAACAAGAAATTGGATTCGCTACATGAGATCAATCTGCAAACCTTCGAATTGATCGCTGAACAATCTTGCATGCGCCATACACAGCAGGTTGACATAACACCAATTCTCGGCAGTTGTTTCCAACAGGCAACCCCTTGTCATGCCTCAGTTTCTCTCCTATAGCCCTTCCCTTTTTTATGCATCAAATTTTTATACATCGTTGAATTAACGGGCTTTCTGGTGATCGCTAGACGTGTCTAAACGAATAATTATACAAAATCCTTTCGCCATTTCTGCTGATCTTCTTCGGTTTTCTAAAAACGCTCACAGATAGTCTAGAATCATCCGTAAAAGAAGAGGTAAAGACATATACACCTATTTCCGTTTATCATTGGTCTATGAGCAACCTGTGCGTTTCCGTGGCTATATTTGATAGTCTGAGAGAGTAGGACTTGTCCTTTTTGAGGATTTATCCTCTTTTTTTCTAGTAAGATCCTTTTGTGTCTAAGTGTAATAATTCGTCTTGATTTTTTATAGAAAAAGAGAAATGCATGTTAATTAGCGAATTCTATATAATGATTTTATTTAAAGACTTAATAGACTTAGTAACCTTTAACAGACTCATGAACCTAGAGCCACAAGGTTTTGCGAGTTTAGGGTGGACCCTGCCGCAAGGGGGAAGTTTCGCTATTTGAGAAAACAGTAATATCCGAAAAAGCACATCAACGTATAAAGCAGATGTGCTTTTTCGGATAGCTTGCATTGATGTAGTTGATTGTTACTCTATCTCCATTTGGTCAATGCCCTTTTTCACAACAAACCCCAAATGCCTCCCACATTGTCTATCCTCTCGATAAGAAAAACCATCCGGATCTACATACGTGCAAGTTCGATCAATCGCAATCTGCTCAGCTGGAATTCCCGCCAACTCACATTGCCTTTTCACGGCGAGCTGATTATCGATGTGATATTTGTGAGTGTCGTCATTGTAATACATAAAATCATCCGCATAGCCAAGTGCTTTAAATTTTAAATAGACATCTTCATCGACTTCAAATTTTTCCTGGCTTAGCGCCGCACCAATCTGGACGTGAAAATCGCTCGGATTACAGCGTTCAACTTGTGTTAAATGTTCGAACAGTTTCGACGTGATTTCTTTGACTGTGCCTTGCCATCCAGAATGGATCACGCCGATGAGGCCGTTCACTTCATTGTAAAAAATCACAGGTACACAATCAGCAGTAAAGCTGCATAATACAAGATTGGGCTCATAGGTATACAAGGCGTCTGTGTCCGCAATGGCGGTGTCCATTCGCTCGGCACCTTGTCCTTTATCGTTGAGCGTCACGCGATAGAAATTAGCGCTGTGTGTTTGAGTGGCACAAACGAAGTCACTCAGCTCGAGTTGTAAGGAAGCGGCTAATCTTTTTCGGTTTTCAATTATATTATCGGTTTTTTTGCAGGCATGGAGCGCCATGTTGTTGTGTTCAAGTTCGGCTCCGTCTTTCATGGTCATCCCTGCTATAAATTTGTCATTGTTTACGTAAATCTTTGTTTTCATATCATCACCTAGCTTTACTATACCTTACTATCTATTCAAAAAAAATCATGGCTTTCGATAATGTTGATGAAGAAATTCATGAATTTTATGTTGCGGCTTACCGCTATATACTAGGCACTTTAAATTTATATTTAGAATTCAATAGAAACTTTAATAATCTCCTTGTACGACGAAGCGGTATTGGAAAATGCTCCCTAGTATTAAGCACAAAAAAACAACTTGCTTCCATTTTGTTAAGTACCGAGTATCTAGTTGCAAGAATGTGAAAATATGGTCACCCATTAAAGGATATAATTGTCCTTCAAATGGATGTCTGTTTACCTTGCGCTATCTGGTTGTCTTTAAAGGTGAATCTCAGTTAAATCACCTATATTGGTGACGAGTTCTCATTAAACTTCAAACTGTTCCAGAACCCCTACATTACCGAAAGCTTGTTTGGTATACTCAAGGTAATAAGCGAGAACCCGGAATCCGAAACGAGGGAGGAGGCAGACCAATGAATATAAAATTAAACCGAGAGTTAATTAAAGACAAGTGCGGTACAGTCTCCTTCAAAAGAGGTGAAGCTTTTTATCGGGCTAATAAAGTGACAGTTAAAAACTACGGTCCTAATGGTTGTGAAGCAACAGTTGCAGGAATGGATGATTTCCATGTCACCATTAAAAAGGATGAAAAAGGTGGTTTACTTACGAAATGTAGCTGTCCTGCACTAGCTTCCTTTCAAATGGATTGTCAGCATATTGCAGCCGTTTTACTATCGATTAATGCACTTCAGCGTCAGGAAATCCCCAATAGTCTAAGTGGATTCCAGTCTGATTCATTAACAAATCAAGAACTAACGGAAGGCTTACTGACACTTTTCAATGCCCAACCTAAACGCTCTAGCAGTCATCAGCTTCACTTTGAAAACAGGCAAGTGCTTGATGTGGAATTTACGTGCAAAGCCGTTACCCTAGGAGAGGGGCGGCATATATTTGGAATAAAGGTGAGGATTGGTCCGACTAATGTGCAGAATATCAGGGACTTTCTGAAGCATGTGAAAGACGGACATACTAGCGTGCTTTCTAATTCATTCACGTTTAACCCTAATCTTCATTGCTTTCAAAAAGAAACAAATGCTTTGATCCAGCAGCTTATCCAAGTAATTCATGATGAAGATGTATATGTTGATGAATTGTTGGGGAAATCAAATTATGTCAGCGATTATCATACACTACTGATTCCTCCATCTTCTTGGGACAGGCTATTTCCCATACTTGAGAGAGTACCATCGATTAAATTGGAATATGGCGGGAATATGTATGCCGGTCTTCGTGTATCGAACGAACCACTTTCTTTACAGTTTGACTTTGCTGAAGCTGAGGGCAAAGGCTATCAACTGAAGATCAAAGGGTTGAATCAAATGGTTGTGCTGAATTCATACAGCTCTGTCTTATCTGAAGGGAAACTAATCCAGCTGAAAAGTGAGGATTGTAAACGTCTCTCGGACCTAAAGGAGTTGCTTGATGGTTCAGGAACGAATCAAATTTCGATTCCTCAAGAGCAGGTTAGTTTTTTTCTAGAAAAAGTGGTGCCTGGTTTGAAGAAACTAGGCAATGTACAACTATCGGACAGTATGTATAAGCACCTTCTTAAGACACCGCTAATTGCTAAAGTGTACTTGGATCGTGTGAAAAACCGATTGCTCGTTGGGTTGGAGTTTCATTATGAAAATATTATGATCAATCCATTGGAACCTACTGGGGATATCCCGGCAAGCTCCACTTTTGTGAGGGATATGGATAAGGAAGAAGAGATCTTGCAGTTAATAGAAAAAAGCTTGTTTTCCAAGACAGACGGCGGTTATTTTTTGCACAATGAAGAATTGGAATATGAATTTTTGTATCATGTCGTTCCGAAGCTTAAAACGTTTGCGCAAATATATGCAACTACGGCTGTGAAAAATCGGATATTTAGAGGCAAAGCTCACCCGAAGATTACTGTGAAGATGAAAAAAGAGAGAACCAATTGGCTAGAATTCAAATTTGAGCTCGATGGTATCCCTGAAAAGCATATACGTGAAGTTCTATTGGCTCTAGAAGAAAAACGGAAGTACTATCGATTGGGTAATGGATCCATACTCTCATTGGAGACGAGGGAGTTTGAAGAAATGAACCGCTTCTTGAATGCACTTCCTGAACAGCATGAAGAATTGGAAAGCGGTTTGATATTACCATTTACTCAAGGTCTTCAGCTTCTTGATTCAGTCGATAATCGTGATGTGTTCACGTTAGAGAAATCGTTCCTGCAATTTTTGGAGAACGTCCACAATCCAGACAGTTTGGGGTTTGAAGTCCCAAAAAGTTTGGATCCAATATTACGGGACTACCAAAAAGATGGCTACAAATGGATGAAAACACTTGCTCATTACGGATTCGGCGGGATTCTTGCAGATGATATGGGGCTGGGTAAAACAGTGCAAAGCATCACGTTTATTTTATCCGAGCTTCCTAACATCCGTAAAAAGAAGCTCCCGGTTCTTATTGTCTGCCCATCATCTTTGACGTATAACTGGTTAAGTGAAATCATGAAGTTTTCTCCAGAGATTCAAGCTGTTGTGGTAGATGGTAATAAGACAGAGCGGAGCAATTTACAGAAGGATGTAATAGATATGGACGTTCTTATCACTTCCTATCCGTTGTTGCGCAGTGACATCATGTGGTACGAAAAACAGTTCTTTCATACCGTTTATTTTGATGAGGCACAGGCATTTAAAAATCCTGTGACACAAACAGCAAAAGCAGCGCGGAAGATACAGGCAGATAACCGCTTCGCCCTAACTGGTACACCGATAGAGAATTCATTAGAAGAGCTATGGTCCATTTACCGAGTTGTCTTTCCTGAATTATTTCAGGGTCTTAAGGAATTCAGTAATCTTCCGAGGAAGACGATTGCTCGGAGGATTCGTCCATTTTTGCTTCGTAGGTTGAAAAAGGATGTCCTTGCGGAGCTTCCTGAAAAAGTCGAGTGGCTGGAATCGGTGGAGTTGCTACCTGATCAGAAGAAGCTATATGCTGCCTTTTTGGCTAAGCTCAGACACGACACACTGAAACATCTCGACAAGGATACACTCCGAAAAAACCGCATCAAAATTCTCGCTGGTTTGACTCGGTTAAGACAGATTTGCTGTCACCCAGCCTTATTTGTGGATGGCTATAAAGGGAGTTCGGGGAAATTTGAACAGCTAATGCAGATTATAGAGGAATCAAAGCTGTCGGGAAGAAGGGTGTTGATTTTTTCCCAATTCACGAAAATGCTTGGACTTATAGGTAGAGAGTTAGCGAATCAAGAACTGCCTTATTTCTACCTTGATGGACAAACGCCATCAGAGAAACGAGTGGAAATTTGTAATCGATTCAATGCAGGTGAACGTGATTTATTTCTCATTTCCTTGAAAGCAGGCGGTACAGGTCTCAATCTGACGGGAGCAGATACCGTTATTCTATATGACATTTGGTGGAATCCTGCGGTTGAGGAGCAAGCAGCTGATCGTGCGCATCGTATTGGCCAGACAAATGTTGTACAAGTCATCAAGCTTGTTGCCCGCGGTACAATCGAAGAAAAAATAAATGAATTGCAAGATAAAAAAAGGCATTTGATTGAAGAAATCATCGATTCTGAGGAGAAAGCGTCATCTACTTTAACCGAAGAAGACATTCGGGAAATATTAATGTTATAAAGCAAGTTAAGAACAGTGTGAACACGAGGTGGCAATTAGTAGTGTTTACAAGGGAAAAGTCTTCAGTGACCTTTAAGATATTAAAGAAAAGTAATGGTCGCAAACCCGTTTACTACAAGTTAAAAAAGGTATCTGGTTCTGAAACAATTCTAAATCGCTTCAGGACCAGGTACCTTTGTCTATACTTCCATTATCTGAAGAACATGGTCAACGTTTACTGAAAATAGTGTGGGTATAAATTCTTGTGTGTCCAAATCCATTGTTTCATCTCTATGATCATATTTTCATAACTGGGTACTTTGAATGAAAAATCCTGTCGGTTATTTATCAATGTTTTATCAGCATTGACGGAATCGCTAGGCAAGATTGTTAACTCATCCGCTTTAAAATTTGCATTGAATTGATTTAATAAATCAAACTTACTTATACTCTGATTATTTACAAGGTGATATAACCCTGTTAAATCTTCGATTGCAGCCTTTTCCATAGCTTTTGCTAAAGTCAAAGTAGTGACGCCAGTCCAGATGGCTCCTGTAAATCCATTAATAGTTCCTTGTTGTTTCATAAACCAATCAAATAAACCAATTCCATTCCTTTTCATATCCGGACCAATAATTGAATTTCTAAAGGTTAAATTTTTGTTATCATTAACTTCGCCCAGAGCTTTTGTTCGATCATAAAAAGTTTCACCATCACGAATGCTATCTTCGGAATAGGGTCCTGATTTACCTGAGAAAACACAATCTGTACTCATATGAATTAATTTAGTGTTGGTGTTTTTTAATTTATCGGCTATAAGGTGTGGTAAGTAACTATTTAGATAGACAGCTCTTGACGGTACTAACTCACACGCTTCGTTTAAAATACCTATGCAGTTGATCACTACGTCATAGTTTTCTTTTACTAGAATTGAATTCAACAAAAAATCATCCATAATATCCCCATTTATGTTCTTGCAATAAGGAAATGCTGTTCTTGAAAAGGTAGTAACTTCATGCCCTTTCTCACTTAAAAATAATGAGATGGTGTGACCTGCCATTCCAGTTGCCCCAAGAACTAGGAATTTCATGTTATCCTCCATTCCATTTACGCAGTTCGTCTTTAACGAAATCTAGTTTTAACAACTTTTCTTTTATTTCATCTACTGAAAGGGTCTTTGTATTATTAGAGTTATATTCATCGGTTAACGTAATTTTAGGGGAACCTTCTTCGAGGTATTTCCCATAATTTAGATCTCGGTTATCAGCAGGAATTCTATAAAAATCTCCCATATCAATTGCTTTGGCTGCTTCTTCTTTCGTAAGAAGTACCTCGTAAATTTTTTCTCCGTGACGGGTACCAATGATATTAACTTCGTTTTTCGCATTAAATAATTCAATCAATGCTTGTGCTAAATCTTTTATATAACAAGCGGGGGATTTTTGAACCACAATGTCGCCATTCACTGCGTTTGTAAAGGCATATAACACCAATTCGACTGCTTCTTCAAGGCTCATCATAAAACGAGTCATTTTGGAATCAGTAACCGTTAACGGCTTTCCGTTCTTAATTTGTTCTATGAACAATGGTATGACTGATCCACGGGATGCCATCACGTTACCGTAGCGAGTTCCACAAATTAAGGTTTTGTCAGGAGTAACCATTCTAGATTTTGCAATGAATGTTTTCTCCATCATCGCTTTTGAAATCCCCATTGCATTGACGGGGTATGCCGCTTTATCTGTAGAGAGACAAATAATTTTTTTCACACCTGCGTTTATCGCTGCAGTTAATACATTTTCTGTTCCAAGAATATTTGTTTTTACGGCTTCTAAGGGGAAAAATTCGCAAGAGGGAACTTGTTTAAGGGCTGCTGCATGAAAAACGAAGTCTACATTGTACATAGCGTTATTTAAACTGCTACTATCACGTACATCTCCGATGAAAAATTTAATTTTGTTATTCTGATATAAAATGCGCATATCATCTTGTTTTTTTTCGTCTCTTGAAAATATCCTAATTTCCTTGATATCAGTAGTTAAGAATCTTTCTAATACAGCGTTACCAAATGAACCAGTTCCACCTGTTATTAGTAGTATTTTATCTTTAAACATATAGTTATAGGTCAACTCCTTTCATTGGAGAGGCTGTTCCAGAAATAGAACGACATTCATTTCCTTATTTCAGCCCTCTAAGATGCAAATCAGATTCGGAAGTTTCTCTAGGATAGTTATACCAATAGGCAAATAGTCCAGTATATTTACATTTGGGGTTATTATCCATTAATACTCTATTAAAATCCCAATCTCCGGCAAAATCTTTTCTCGTTGTGAACACTGCATCCCCTATAAAACTTCTTCGAATGATCTTAAATTGTCCACACCACGTATAAGCATCATCTTTACTTTTCACAAATTGTAGTCCGTGTTTCGTTAACATATTGTAGTAATAAATGTCATATTCACCGTCAACTTGTGCTAGTACATCCCGAATCGGAGGTAAATATTGATCATCGCTATCAATGATTGCTACATAATCCCCGGTTGCTTCAGCAATGCATCGATTATATGATTCACTAGCACCTCTATTTGCTTCATGCGTTATTATTTTTAATTGTGGACAAGTTTTTTCATATTCCTTTAGTAGTTCTACTGTTTTATCAGTGGAACCATCGTCGCAAACAATAATTTCATAAGCATATTCTTTCGGAATACTATCCAGCATTATCTTAATCCATTCTTCACTATTGTAAGCTGGAGTTAGAAAACTAATTTTCATTCAAAGACCTCATTCCTTTATTGATCAATTAATTAATACCAAGGTAGTAGAAAGCATGCATCATCTACCGTTAAATTTTCCAATTAGCGCAATTCGTAACAAGTTATTGTTGATACCTTGTTAAAAAGAAATCTCATACCTTATGCTTATCAAAAATACGTCTGTCCTCGATTAATATATGCGTGTGATTATTTAAACTTTAGGCCGATGCGTTTTCTGTAGGTAGAAATCGATTATGTATGAGGATGAGTAGCTGAGTTAATAACGTTTTAAGTCAAAATATCCAAAACAAATCCCCCTAGTCAGATGCTCATCTGACTAGGGGGATTTATGTTAGATGCGATAAGTAGAATTCAGTGCATCAGTTAACAGTTCTCTAGGGGGAAACTGACAGGCACTGTTTTCAACGCTTTCTTTTGTTTTTCTTACCATCTAAATTTAAAAATTCGCTTTCACGTGCAAACTCAACATCGTCTTTCGGCTTTGTATCGTATTTGAGGGCATTCCGCTGTTTACCTTTGTCTTTGTTTTTGTTTTTATTTTCTTCCGACATGACTTGAACCTCCTTTTGTAGAAAGATTTCATCCTAGCTATTGTGTCCAAGGTGCAGAGTTCTATGTAGGAGCATGCAAAATAGGTACCATTCCTTTTTGGATGAATTGCTTGGGTGATGCGATAGACTATCAGAAACCTTTTTGGTATTTCCTGTAATCGTATTGATTTCTTTCATTTTTCTCAGTTTCTCTACTATACTAATCATAGGCGTCATGAATGCTAAGAGACAGCATAGTAAAGGGGAATGAGTAAGATTCGAATCAAATGGAAGAGGCTACTTGTTCTTTTTGCTACAGTTTTCTTGCTGATCCAAATCATCGGCAGTTTCTTTTTTTATGAGCTAGCAGTCAAGCGGGGACCGAAAGATTTCTTGCAGAAGAATGCAGATTTGGAAGTATCCGATAAGGCAATGAACCTCTTTTTGAATGGAGATTGGATAGGTTGGGTCGCGGATCAAAATTTTGAACGACTCACTTTAACGTCACGCGACGGACTGAAACTGTCAGGTTACTATTTGCCGGCATCCAAGCCAACGGATAAATTGGTCATTTTAACGCATGGCTATTTAGGAAACGCGAAGCAAATGGGGCTATTCGGACAGCATTATCATAACGATTTGGATTATAATATTTTCATGCCTGATGCACGAGGGCATGGAAAGAGCGAGGGTAATTATTATGGATTTGGCTGGCCAGATCGGCTCGATTTGATTGATTGGACACAATTATTGGTGGAGAAACTTGGAACTGATATTAAAGTGGCCTACCATGGTTTATCGATGGGGGCGGCGACCGTCTTGATGGCTAGTGGAGAAGAAGAACTTCCTCGCCAGGTCAAAGCCATCATAGCGGACAGTCCCTATGCGTCCGTCTATCAATTATTCCAGTATCAAATGAATCGGATGTTTCATCTGCCAGCATTTCCATTGTTAGATAGCACCAGTGTGTTAACCAAAATCAGGGCAGGTTATTCATTCAGGGAAGCGAGTGCACTGAAAGAGGTGGAGAAGACGAGTGTCCCGATTCTGTATATTCATGGGGAAAGCGATACATTTGTTCCAACAGAGTTGACAAAGGATTTGTATCGACATACTTCAAGTGACGCAGAACTCTATCTTGTCCCGAATGCAAACCACGGTGAATCCATTGCATTGGACGAAGACAAATACAATATGAAAATAGATCAGTTTCTTAACCGTTATATTGAATTAAAATAGGTGCCACTGGTTCTAAAACAATTTGAGTTGTTTTCAGAACCGGGCACCTATTTTTTACTATCTACTAGTTAACTGAAAATTTACCATCAACTTCAACCGTCTCATAAATATTAATAAATGCGTCTTCATCATGCTTTCGGACAATCTTTTTAACATGCAGCGTTTCATAACGCGTGACGACCATCATTAAAATGTCTTTCTTCTCTTGAGTATAGCCCCCGTAACCTTCCGTAATCGTAATCCCACGATAGATGGATCCCAGTAACTCATTGCGTATTAAATCACCTTTTGTCGTGACAATCTGCATCGTCAGTTTGACGTGATCTGTGAAGATTGTATCGATCATTTTACCAGTGATATAGATAGACAACAGGGTATATAACGCGATTTCCCAGTCAAAGACAAATCCTGAAAGTAGCACGATTACGCCATTCATCCCCGTGAGGAGAAGGCCGATACTGAAAGAACTTGTACGGGAAACGATAATCGCAATAATATCCAAACCGCCAGAAGTTCCTGAGTATTTGAGGATAAGACCAACGCCCATACCACCAATGCCGCCACCGAAAACCGTTGATAACAGGATATTGTCTGTCACAGCAACGACTGGTATCACGTATAAGAATGCCGAGAGCGACACGACGCAAACCAGTGTGTTAATGGTAATTGTTTTTCCGAGTTTGTAGTAGCCTAAAACAATCAAAGGCAAGTTAAGGACTAGATTTAATAGACCGGTGTTAAATGGGCTGATTAGGCCGAGTAAAATTGCGATTCCGCTAATACCACTACTTAAAATCCCGAAAGGAACGAGAAAGCAGTTAAAAGCAAATGCAATAATGAGTGAACCTAAGACGACAATTAAATTTTTCATAACTAGTAAATCTCCTTCCAGCTTTGGCAAATAAAAAAACTCGACCCTAAAAAAGGGACGAGTTCGTGCTCGCGATTATACCCATAACTCCGCAGGTTTCTAAAAACAAACGGCTTTCAGTCAACGTATTCTCATACGTGCCCCAGATAACGGTGGAAAACCGTCAAAGCTAACTGACTTATCGGCTTTGTATCTCAGAGATGAATTTCGGATAAGGGCTGTTCGTCGACTTTCATTAAGCGCCAACTTATTAGGGAACAGGGGCCTTTTCGTACTTTTTCTCGTCATAGACTTTTAGTGTTAGATGTTAATTTAGCAGAGAAAAATTGACGTGTCAATACGTGTTTACCTGCCTTACTATGAATTGAATACCTTTTGCTATCAAACGGTAATGATTATTTAGTGTGCAATGTCTAAAGGGGTGGAGAAGAACTTCACATACCGTCAAGAAAATCCAGTTACGTTCACAGGCATCCGCATAATAAGTTGAATTTTGTTAATTAATCATACATATAACCCTGCTAGAAAAATCCCTAACGTCTCTTGATAAATTTCATCGAACTGGTCCAAGGGAAGCGGGTTTTTTCCTGAACCAAGTTCAACTGTGAATCCAGGTCTCCGCCATTCCTGAATAAACCAATCCTTATATCCAGCATAGCTTTCAATTGTTTGAACTGATTCGTATCCGCTGACCCTACTGAACTCGTTAACAAGAACTTCAGACTCAGGGGGTTCAAGGTTCTCGTACCCCCAATAAATAACTTCTCCCTGTGTATGAAGAGCGAGTACTCTTGCAAAATCCCGCCTTCTTGTCAGGTCCGCAATTGCAATTGCCTCAGGTTCGGACAAAGGACGCTCACCGCCATAATCTCTTGGACCCGGATACTTAGGATTACGAGCTCTTTCCCGATCCCAATTGGCAGGAAATTGATCATTCAGATCCACACCCCTTATATTGGCTTTCCAGTCCGAAAAGTCCAAGCTACCATTATTCAATTCAACAACTCTGCTTCGCCATGGCTCATTTGCAGGCGGACCATTTAACACCAAATTAACTCCGTCCGGATTGACCATCGGAACAATGGATAATGTCGTTTGTTGGTAAAAGGGGAATGTAAAAAGACCGCGGATAGTAGTTTGGTTCGTTAATGAAAGCAAATAATCATTTAAAAAGGTCAAAATGATAGGGGTAGTAATCCATTCATTCGCATGAAATGAACCATTATAATGAACTCGTTTAGTTCCACTACCAACCAAGATTTCTGGTATTTCTCGTTTTAAAACGGAATTTCCGATAGGAGCGGTTTGCAAAAATGGATAAACGGCTAGTAACCTTCTGATATCATTCATCATAATGTCGTAATCAAAATTTTGTTTCCCGTTTATAAGCCTCCAGGTAATCCTCTGAGGAATTTTAATCATCTGTCCAACTTGCAGGCCGTTCGGTTCAAGATTAGGGTTGACAAGAAGAAGTGAATACAAAGGAAGATTTAGTCTTTGTGCGATCAAACATAAAGAATCTCCTGTTTGAATTTTATAATTGGTAGCAACAAATCCAGGGATTTGAATTCGCTGACCTGTCGTAAGTATTTGTGTGTTGATGTTTCGGTTGGAATCGATAATCAGTTGAAGAGGCATCTTGAATACCTGGCTGAAATTCCAAAACGAATCTCCAGGTCTAGCAAATATGTCCATGCATTTCCTCCTCTTAGTTGGAAATACTCAGTAATAAGAGTATGTGAAGTATTGCTTAACAATTACATAAAACTAAAAAGGGAAATTAAAAATCTATATACGTTGAACAAATGAATACGGCGTATGCGCTTTATAAGTGCTTTTGTGAGGCCACTGAAACAGCCCTTGTACTTGGAATGAATTAGGATTCCCCACACTAATCCCGCTTCGACTACCACGAAGACGCGCCTGCGCTGGATGGTCTATGTGAGAAAGAGTATTTCATTATTAGTGATGAAATCTGCAACCTGGATTGCGGATTTCTTGACCATAATTATACAGTTAATGCCAAGAGGTTATTCCAGATAGGTTAAAGAATACCTCATCTGGCTTAAGGCGAGATGCCTCCCCTAGCGCCGTAGCGGTTCAAAGGAAATAAATCTACGTGGAAATGAAAACGATAAACAGGCACTAGGAAAGATTCCCTAATGCCTGTTTATTTTCTTTAAGCTTTACAGATTTTCATATGAAGTCATCTTATCCATATTACTCGCAACCAAAGCAATGAGTGTGCTCGCCTCTTCTTTTGTAAAGACGAAGCTGCTTTCCTCTTTGTGAAGCTCGTTGCCTTCCGACCAAAAGCGCTTGACCCTTCGAAGAACACCATCTCCAGTAGCATTGACTACCCCAAATTGATGCGTTATTTCTATTGCATCTTCGATTTGGAAAGCAGTGACTTCAGGTGTTTCCCATTCGACGCTCAATTCCTCAAACTCTGTATCAGCAATTTCACCCACGTAGTATTCTCCACTATTGACGGCGTCTAAAACGAACTCCTCGTCAAGATCATCTAGTTCATCATCACTGATGAAATCATGGAAGATATCATGAATAGCGTCAATTATATCTTCAATGTCAGTAAGAATGATTCTGGTTTGCTGTTCGAATTCAAAGTCAAAAGTTTCCACGTAAAACTCTGCGTTATGTGGATCAAAATGAAGGGTACAGAAGTAGTCCCTTTCGTCGTCCTCCGTTTCGACAAAAAATTCGATACGTGGATGTTTTGCACTTTGGTCAATCGACATATGACCGACTTGATCATATTGATCGCAAATTGAATTCAGATGATCATGAAGCTCAGTAGTTACTCTGTTAAACCATTCCATTGACATGCTTTAACCGCCCCTTTATTTTTATTCCTCAATTCATATCTTTTCCCAATTCGTGTATTTTATCTAAAAAAAATAAATAAAAAGTGTAAAATGTTCAAATGAAGCAAAAATCATGAAAATGGTGCAACTCATATCACGAAAATCACAAGAAATCGTTAGTAATTGGTTGGTCATATAATCAGATGAATACTTGAATTCACGATCGATCCGGTCGAATAGTATCGCCCCAGATTGCGCAGGCTTGGTAATTGGCAAACATCATAGAACGTTTCAGCCGCCAAAATTGCATCTTTGGCGGCTTTTCTCCAGTTAATAAGCCAGCTATTCTTTCATACCAAAGAGCTTCAGCACTCTGTGTACTTATACATTCAGACATCTCGGTAATCGTAATAGAAGTCATTCAATCCGAAGTAATCCAAAAACGCGACTATACAAGTAGTGCTAAGGGGGAGATCAAGTTATTTACTGGTTGATTTGGTTAATCAGCACGTGTGGTAGGTGTTTTTTTAATGGAACAATGCATTAGAGTTGCTTAACATATAGATGCAGAATAAAGTAAATAGGTAAGTTGTTGCTGAATAAAAGGAGGAGTTGGGATGCTTTATCTGAATTCAGATCATTTTATGTTGAAACCATTTTTGGCCACTATTCATTGTGAACCGAGCTGGCAATGGAAAAAACGTGATAAACCAATTCCCAACTATGATTTATTTTATGTTTGGGCTGGGGAAGGGACAGTAGTGCTCAATGGTAAGCCATATAATGTAGAAAAAGGGCATTGCTTTCTTTTTAAACCCGGCGATGAGACAACAGCCACACATAATCCGCAAAATCCCCTCGTGTTAACTTACATTCATTTTGATATAACTGAACCGTTCCAATTGGTACCTTCAGGTCACCGGGTCTTCAAAAATTCCATTACCTTTGAATCGCTTTTAACTCAATATGTTCGATTATTTCTAGTGCAGGCATTTGGTGCAAAAATTGAGGCCCAGCTAATCTTGAAGCAATTGATGATCCATTTATTAAGAGAAGAACGAGGACAAGAAAAACAAATGACTAATACGAGCAATAAATTACTAGAAACGATTCGAGAAATTGCCAATTATATTCAACAAAATCCAGGGTCGCCGCATACGATTAATAGTTTGGCTGAACGTGCAAATCTATCTCAACGGTATTTTTCACAGAATTTTAAACAAGTCATCGGCCATACCGTCAAGTCTTATATTGTCTATTCTCGTATAAAGCGAGCTGAGCATTTATTGCTTTTTACAGGACTCACAGTGACAGAAGTTGCTGATGCTCTAGGATATAACAACATCCATTTTTTCAGTAGACAATTTAAAAAGTACACTGGTAAAAACCCCTCAGAGATACGATAAGCATATTCGGAAATCTACCCATACGTTCAAGAGCCAGGCATTTAGTTGCCTGGCTTTTATGTATTTCATGAACTTTATCTATGAACATAAAAGTGTAAATGTTTGATCAGATAATCTAAATATCTTGGATCCTCTGGCTGATAGTATTGAAAGAGAAAAGGAGTTGAGGAGGATAGCCAATGAGCCAGTAAGTTTTTTTTACGAATGTTTATTCAGAGTTGTTGCTTGAGGATTTGCAATACTGGCGAACATAAAAGGGGGAGTATCCAGTACAGTCATGGCGCAAGCATGAACCGCTCTTGAAAGACTTAAGTGCTATTTATTGAGCACGTACGATTATCATTCGTTTCTTATCAAAGTTTCTGGGTTCGGCCTGCTCATGATAGGATCATAGCTCATTGCCTGCCTAAAGCAAATCAACATGTGGCTAAAACATTAACATAGTAACGGTATTGAAAACTGAAAGTGTCCTGGTGCTAGTTCCGCGTCACAAATAAATTAGAAGTATTAAAAAATAGGAGGAGGGAATTTTAGATGGATAACTTATTCTTATTAAATAGTGTCTGGATTATGTTGGGCGCTATTTTAGTCATTTTGATGCAAGGTGGATTTATATTATTGGAAGCGGGCTCGACAAGGATGAAAAATGCTGGTCACATTGCCGGTAAAACTATATTTACATTTGGAATTGCCTCACTTGTTTTTTGGGCAGTTGGTTACGGATTTATATTTGGTGAAAATGGGAACTTTTTTGTAGGGTGGTCTGACTTCTTCTATTCAGGCTATGAAATAGAGGGAAGTACCTATTCGACTGCCGTATTCTTTGTATTTCAGCTTGCATTTGCGGGCATTTCATTAGCAATTGCATTCGGAGGCTTTGCAGAGCGGGCTAAACTTTCCACCTATCTTGTCTTTGCCTTGCTGTTCTCAATTATCGTTTATCCGGTAGTAGCCCACTGGATCTGGGGCGGTGGATGGTTGGCAGAGCATGGAAAACAGGATTTTGCAGGGTCAACAGTCGTCCATTTAACAGGAGCAATGGCAGCATTGGCAGCTACGATTTTATTGAAGCCAAGAGCTGGAAAGTACAACGTCGATGGGACTGCTAACAACTTGAGCGGACATAACCAGGTTTACACTACTTTAGGTGTCTTGATCTTATGGGTAGGTTGGTTCGGTTTTAACGCTGGAAGTACACTTGGAGTAGAGAATGGATTCTTCGGATTTATTGCCTTAAATACTAGTTTGGCAGCATCAGCGGGAGCGATAAGTGCGTTGCTTATCTCATGGGTTGCTTTAGGAAAATCCGATGTTCCGACAATGCTGAATGGGACATTGGCCGGACTTGTTGCGATTACTGCTTCATGTGCTTTTGTAGAGACATGGGCGTCGGTAATCATTGGCCTTGTTGCCGGAATACTGGTATTTTATAGTGCTAGATTTTTTGAAAGACGAAAAATAGACGATCCAATTTATGTGCTTTCAGTTCATGGTATTGCAGGCGTATGGGGGACCTTATCAACTGGGTTTTTTGCCTCACCCAGATTGGCAACTGTTGGGCATGAGGGGTTATTCTATGGTGGAGGATTCACTCAACTTGGGGTCCAGTTCATGGGCGTGACCGTATCGGCTGCCTATGCGTTTTGCGTATCCTTCGCAATTTTGTTTGTCATGAAAAAGGTGATGACGGGATTGAGGGTGACGGCAGAACAAGAAACAGTCGGTTTGGACTATAGTGAACATGGAAGCTTCGGATATCCTGAAGCATTATCGATTACAGGGAAACTTGACGAAATGAACACGGTATCTCCGTACGGAATTGAAACGCCTGTTCCTCAACCGATAACATCAAGTTCACTAAAAAAACCACCGAAAAAGGCACTATCAGTCAGTCCTCTTAGCACGCTAAATAAGTAGCCAGGTAAATGTTAAACTGCTTTCTCTTTTGGGAGTTGAACAGAATTACGTAATACCTAGCGTGCAAAGTTTCTTAAATTGCATATTCACAGAGTAGAGGTTAGATATGTACGTTATATCTAATCTCTATTTCTTTTCTTATTTTAGGAAGTGTCACTTTCTATAGGGGCTTACATGATGTGGAGTATAGGTCTTACTAAAGAACACATTGTACAATCTCCCTCGTTCGTACAAAATCCTATCAACGAAAAAATCAACATTATAAAAGTAGGCAATATAACAGTTTTAAATTTAATAGAAATCACCACCATATTGTAATAGGAAACTAAATTTTCGGTAAAATGAAAGAGTAAAGAAGGGTTTTTCAGTGTTTATCTAATTTTACAGTATCAGAAGAAAGAAATGAATGAATAATTTATTCTTGAATTATGGTAACTTGGTTAGAAAAACAGAATAGTATGCTATAATATGTATAACTTTAAAAGAGGAAGGAATGACGTGTGGACAATGAAGTACTAATCTTTTGATTCCGGAAACTGAATTTTTTATTCGAACGGAAAATAGGATTAGTCTGTCCACATTTAAATAAGTTCCTTCCTCTTTGCACGAACAAGAGGCTTTTTAGAGAACTTTGAATTTGGATGAATAATGACTAATCCTTCCGATTTTATGTCGGAGGGATTTTTGTATTCCCTCCGAACTTGGAGGAATGGATATGCTTATTGGAACATTAAATCAAGTATCAGTAGCACATGGTGAAACGGTAATCTTTGATGGAGTGTCTGCGGATATTCCGGAAGGGGTGTGCATTGCGATTGTTGGAGCAAATGGTGCGGGGAAAACGACGCTGCTGTCATTACTAGCAGGGGAGAGAGTGCCAACGTCAGGTTCAGTTAATTGGAATGGCAAGCCGCCGTCCATCACCTATTTTAGGCAGGAACAGGAAGACGAAGGGACAATCGATTGGGAACGGGCAGAAACCCATACGTACCGGCGGAAGTGGAAAGTACCGGAGCGTGCTGAATATAGTTCTGCAAGCGGCGGAGAGCGGATGAAGATGCGGCTGTCGTCTGCGCTCGCTGAGAAGAGCAGGCTGAACCTTTTGGATGAACCAACGAATCACTTGGACAGTGACAGTCTGGAAGAATTGATCCGGATCATCAATGAGGATGTTGGTACGTATCTGATCGTCTCCCATGATCGGCATTTCATCGACAGGACGGCGGATTTCGTATTCGAAATTGAGCACGGCAAACTGACGGTCTACAAAGGAAACTATACGCAATACCGGAATCTGAAGGACGCGAATCGGGAAGTCCAGTTGAAGCATTATGGACAGCAACAGCGAAAGATTGAGCAAGTGGAAGAACAAATCGCCGAGTTGGAAAATTGGTCTGCGAAGGCACATGCGGAATCGACGAAAAAGGGCGGAAGAATGATGGGGGCAAAGGAATACTTCCGGATGAAGGCGAAAAAACGCGATGTCCAAATCCGCTCGAAGCATAAACGGCTAGAAGGGGAATTGGAAAAAGATCGTATTGAGAAGCCTAAAGACGAAATTGGCGTGTCTTTTGACGTCAAAGGTGGGAAGAAAAAAGGGAAGCGAGTCATGGAGTTAAAAGATGTCCGAAAGTTATTCAGCGGGCATGAACTTTTTGCAGACGTCTCGTTTACTGTACAAGCGGGTGAGCGGATTGGTCTTATCGGTCCAAATGGTGCAGGGAAATCGACGCTTTTCCGGATGATACTTGGAGAAGAAAATTATAAAGGAAATCTCTGGAAAACGAACGGAATGACGATTGGTTATTTGAGTCAGACAGCAACTGACTTTCCAAAAGACATGACGATGGCGAATTATTTTCATGTGGATACGTTCCGCGAACAGGGCGTAATCCGTACACATTTGACAAACCTTGGATTTTCAAAGCAACAGTGGGACCTGCCGTTGTCGGACCTCAGCGTTGGCGAGCGGGTGAAGGTTAAATTGATGCAGTTCATTGTCGAGGAAACGGATGTATTGCTGTTGGACGAACCGACGAATCATCTTGATTTACCTTCTAGAGAAGAGCTCGAAAAGACACTGGAGACGTTTCCAGGAACGTTGCTTTTCGCCTCACATGACCGTTATTTCACAGAGCGAATGGCAGACGGGCTGCTTCTATTCGAGCAAGGGACAGTGCGGAAAATACCGCTAACATATGCTGAATGGCAAGCGCGCAGTGCCACAGTGCAACCTGAAAAGACTGCTGATGAACGTTTGCGGCTTGAAACGGAGCTGCAGGCAGTGCTGGGACAGTTGAGTATGATGAAACAAGGGGATAAAAGGTATGCTGACCTCGATAAGGTTTTTAATGAGTTAAGTAGAAGATTAAGGGCATTGAAGTGAATGGAGAACTCTACATGTTGAACAAATGAATAGGGCGTATACGCTTTACAGGGGATTTTGGGAAGCCACTGAAAAAGCCCTAGTACTTGGAATGGTTTAGGATTCCCACTAATACCGCTTCGACGCTTTGTGGATGCCTCCCGCGATAAGCCAGAAAGAAGACCGCTTTCAGTCTTATCGCTCCGGCTACCACGAAGTCGCGCCTTCGCTGGATGGTCTATGTAGAAAGTGCATTTCATTATCTGTGATGAAATCTGCAAGCTGGAGTGTGTCTTTCTTGAATATAATGAGTAGCAAAAAGTAATCACATTATATACATCTCAAATTCACATTTCTCTCGATAATGAACACCCTAGCGCAGGCGCGGCAAAGGGGTCGCCGAAGCTGTAAGACTGGATGCGAAGCGCTAATCCAGGCTTACGGTGAGAGGCATCCCCAAAGCGCCAAGCGTTCTACAATCCATACCCCGAATTACAACTCTCTGATTATTGAGCACCACAGTAGATTCAGTGGTATTCTTTAATTCAACATATATTGACAATGTTTTTTCCGAAACAAATAGTCTAGTAGTGTGAAGATAGTGGAAACAAAGTGTTTTGTGGATAGAGACCACTGAAAGGGTTCTGTATTTGCTTTAAATGAAAATAGTCATTCAAAACAGCGTCTGCCAAAAAGGGACGCTGTTTTTCATTCCATAAAAAAGTTTCAGCATCTAATGGCGAATACACAAGTTTCTGTAGATAAAACTTTCCGCTAACAAGTAAGAAAAGGTGGTGTCCATTTGGTATAATTTGAGTATAAGTAAAAATGAGCGGGGTATGGAAGACCAGTCTTGTCAAAGGGGGAGTAAATTGTGGAACGGTTTCCGGATAACATCCAATTCTGTTATGAGTGGCGTTCATATCAGAGACGCATACTGAACGAACTGGAAAGTCATCTTGTGAATGGGCATCTTCATCTCGTGGCGCCACCGGGATCTGGAAAAACGGTCCTAGGTCTTGAAGTTATGCTTCGGCTTGATCGACCGACCTTGATTGTTGCGCCGACCGTGGCCATTCGGGCGCAGTGGATGGAGAGGTTCACCGAGCTATTCCTTGGAAATGAACTTCCTACCTGGATGTCGACTAATTTAAAGAAACCTGCATTTGTCACGGTGACGACCTATCAATCGTTACATAGTCTATTTAATAGACGAGAAGAAAAAATAACCGATGATGATGAAGGTCAGACTGACGATGAAACGGTAGAAGACAGTTTTACTGGAAGTGGTGACGATCTAATCCGTGAACTGGATCAGATTGGTTTTGGCACACTAATATTGGATGAAGCACACCATCTTCGCACATCTTGGTGGAGGACGATGATGGATGTGAAGGAGAGACTTGGTGAACCTGTTGTCGTTGCGCTGACTGCTACACCGCCTTTCGATGTAGGTGCTGCAGAGTGGCAGCGTTATGTCGCATTGTGCGGACCGATTGATCTGGAAATATCGGTACCCGAGCTTGTGAAAGCGTCGGAACTTTGTCCACACCAGGATTTTATTCACTATTCAATTCCCGAAGCGGATGAAATGATGCGAATTCTAGAGTTTCGTGACGAAGTGGATAAGTTCATCGAGCAACTGATCAAGGATAAAGAATTTGTGATGTATCTCGAAAAGCATCCATGGATAGCTGAACCAGAAGCACATGTAGAGCAGATTTTGTCCAGTCCAGGTGTTTTTTCCAGTATGCTTTTGTTCTTGAAAAATAACGGTTCACAAGCATACGTCCATGCCCTGCCTATCATCGGAATGAAAGATGAGCAAATGCCGGAGTTGTCGCTTCCTTGGCTTGAAGAGTTGCTTACGGGCTTGTTATTTCAGGTGGATGATAAAGATGTCATTTTAAAGGACATACGAAAACGTTTAACGCGTATCGGGGCGGTGGAACGTCGGAAAGTCGTACTTCTTTCAAATGCGTCCATAAAGAGGGGACTCATACATAGTGCATCAAAATTGAAGAGTATAGAAGAAATTGTGAAAGCGGAAAAAGCGCTTCTCGGTGAACAGCTCCGCATGGTTATTTTGACAGATTACATTCGAGCTGCGGATATGCCATTAAAAAAGGGGGATGAGCTTCCATTTGCTCGCCTTGGTGTCGTCCCCATATTTGAAGTGCTGCGTAGAAACCTCGGTCCGTACGTTAAACCGGGGATCCTAACTGGATCGATTGTCGTCCTGCCAGTGAGTGCATGGTCCATATTTGAGGAGGCAGCAAATAACCGTGGGTTGACAGTCGTTGCATCACCGCTTGACGTTGATGCGTCCTTTATCCGAATTGAGGTAGGCTCGGGTGATCGGCAACAGATGGTCGCAATAATGACCGAAGTTCTCAAAAGGGGCGGCGTGGATGTACTAACCGGGACGGCCGCCCTCCTTGGAGAAGGATGGGATGCGCCTTGCATAAATTCACTTATTTTGGCGTCTAATGTCGGTTCCTTTATGCTGTCAAATCAAATGCGCGGACGTGCGATTCGGACAGATCGAAATGATCAGGCTAAAACGTCTTCCATCTGGCATCTGGTCTGTGTGGATAGAATTGATGCAGGTGGAGGAGCGGATTATGATAATCTAACGCGGAGATTTCGATCACTAATTGGCATAGGAGCAAAGCGAGATATCATCGAAACGGGCATTGCTCGACTGGAGACTGGGGCTCCCCCAGGCACGGTGGAGCGCGTTACCATGTTAAATCATGAAATGGTACAACGTGCAAGCAAACGGGACACTTTTTTCGTCCGTTGGCAAAGAGCCATTGATGGAGGCCGTGAAATGACCGAGGAAATCGTGGCGGATAAACGCTCCTTGCCGCGTCCATATTATTTAGATAACACATTGAGAGGTCTTTTGTGGATCACGGGGTTTATCGCTTTAGAAGCAGTAGTCGATTTTAGCAATCTTTTCCGAAAGCTTGGTGCGTTTTCATTCGGAGAAGGAATGGCGATTGCGACAGTGCTCGGGCTCCTTTTTGCAGCACCTTCTTGCTATAAAACGGTGAAGTTGTATAGCAAGCATCCTTCCATAGAAGCGAGTATGAAAGAGATTGCGGAAACTGTCTATGCATCCATGCTTCATGCAGGTGCTGTTATAACGCCACTCCATAACAAGATGATCCGGGTGACGCGAGACGGCGGAGGGACATATACATGCTGGCTTGAAGAAGGGACGACGCATGAGAAGACAATCTTCATGACCGCATTGAAGGAATTTCTTAATCCAATTGAAAATCCACGATATATACTAATTCGTAAGGCAGGAAAACTTTGGAAGAGATCTGATTATCATGCTATCCCGCAAGTAATCGGACAAAAGAAAGAATACGTGAGCTTTTTCTTGGAAGAGTGGAAACGCCGGGTTGGAAAGTCAGATTTCATCTACACAAGAACTGTCGAGGGGCGTCTTAAACTGCTAGAAGTGCGGATGAAGGCATTATCCAGTTCGTTCGTACCAACAGTAGAACGGACCAGTGGATGGCGATAAGAAGGCATGTATATATGTTGAATTAAAGAATCCCATTGAATCTGTTATGGTACTCAATAATGAGAGAGTTGTAATTCGAGGTGTGGATTGTAGAACGCTTGGCGCTGTGGGGATGTCTTTGCCTCGCGAGCGCTAGGGTGTTAATTATCGAGAGAAATGTAATTTTGAGATGTCTATACCGAGATTATAATGTGATTACTAGTTGATACTATTCATAGTCAAGAAAGATGCACTCTAAGTTGCAGATTCCATCACAGATAACGAAATGCGCTTTCTCAAATAGGCCATCCAGCGAAGGCGCGACTTCGTGGTAGCCGGAGCGATAAGACTGAAAGAGGTCTTCTTTCTGGCTTATCGCGGGAGGCATCCACAAAGCGTCGAAGCGGTATTAGTGGGAATCCTAATTCATTTCAAGTACAAGGGCTTTTTCAATGGCCTCCCAAAAGCCCTTGTAAAGCGCATACGCCGGATTCATTTATTGAACATATTTAGTGTAGTTTTAAGTCGGAGATAGTCGCTAAGAATTAGCTCCAATTGGTGGTAAAGTAAACGAAGAGGTCATGTAAGAAGACTGCAGAATGGAGGCTGTTCATGAAAACGATTACGATTGAAGAGATAGTCAATACGTTTTCATTGGAAGTGTTAAGCGGACACGACCAATTGCATCGTATTATAAAAAAATCCAAAGTGCGTCGTCCAGGATTAGAGTTTATGGATATATTTGACTTTATTGCAAAAGAACATGTTCAAATTCTGGGGAAAAATGAAGTTAATTACCTTCATACGCTGACGTTTGAGGAGTGTATGCTACGGATTGCAAATATTGTTCAATATGCGCCCCCATGTATCATCATTACATCCCAGCAGGAAGAGCCACTGGGCCTGATTCAATACTGTACGGAAGAGAAAATTCCGGTGTTACGTACTCGTGATTCCACGAGTGAATTGAGTGCGAAATTAGATGCGTATGTTGTGAAAGCAATGGCTCCAGAAATTGCAATACACGGCGTTTGCGTCAATGTATCGGGAATGGGTATTCTACTCCGCGGCAAGTCTGGTGTAGGGAAAAGCGAGACGGCTCATACATTGATTGGTCGGGGACATCGGCTTGTAGCAGATGATGTCGTGGTGTTGAAAAAGCTTAGCCCACAAACATTACTCGGCACGCACGACGAAAACAGCAAAGAATTTCTTGCGTTGCGTAGTATTGGCTTGTTAAATGTGGTGCGCCTTTATGGAAGAGCCGCTTTCCAGGATGAAACGCGGATTGCACTGGACATCGAATTGACTAAGTGGAAAGAAAATGACTTGAATAATGAATTAGAGCAGGAAACGAAGTTTGTGGAATACATGGACGTCCAGATTCCGCATATCCAAATTCAACTTCAACCGGGGCGTGATATCGCAGGTTTGATTGAAGCCGCGGCGAATAACTGGTATTTAAAGCAGCAAGGTTATAGCGCAGTAGAGGAATTCATGAAACGGATTGAGTCAGATACGCCTTAGTATTGAGTAGCTGCGTTTGGTGGGTTTGGAATAATTAGTAGGAGTACGTAAACACGTGAAAAAGAGTAGACATTCAAATAGATGTCTACTCTTTTTCACGTTTTTTATTTTGGTGTATGAAATGGTTGTCATTTTGTCTTGTTTGGCCACCTATTATTAGTCAGGTTACTCCTAGATGTAGCTGGGGGCCTGGAGTGTGGCGTAAGCTAATTGGTGATTGATGATACTATTTAACCCGTAAAGGCATGTTAGAGGTGAATCTGAGAAGCCGAAATTGCTTGGTCAACAGCTCGCATGCTTGTAATGAAGGTGGGAACAGATCGAATAACAACTTATAATCACTGGCACTTTAGAAAAGTAAGGGAATGTCTAATGGGTTTTATTTGTGAAATACCCTTTTTATTGAATGGTAAGCAAGCTCTGCTTCAGCTTGAAGTTAGGAAGGGAAGGGGAAGGAGGGCTTATATCGAACTTGAGTAAACGTCCATCTTAACTATTTTTGTGGATGTATACATTACAGTGTACTTGTATACGTTAATGTATACATTTGTAAACATTAATGTGTACAAGTGTACAAACACGTACGCAACCAGTGGTGGCGCGTGTATACGCTAATGTGTACAAGTTTACAGCTGGGTACACATTATTACATTTGTGTGTTAAATAGTTGAATTGGATTGACCTGCCAACAAAATTCCAGTACCATTTCAATAGAAAGATAGAATAATTGGGGAGGATGATTTTTATGACAGAAACACGTATTGCAGCAATTGACGTAGGAAACGATTCATTAAAAGCCATTTTCGGTAAATTGGAAGCAGAACTCAATATACCCAATGTAATTGCACAAGATATTGCAGATCGTCCGATTATCGGCATTGAAGAACTAGACAACCAAGAGCCTACTGATGGCATTCATATTCGTTTGCACTCTCCAACATTAAAAGATAACAACGCTATTTACCGTGTTGGGAATCTTGCTACGAAAAGTGGTAATTCAACTGAACTAGATCCAGGTAGCAACAAATCTGAGGAAGATCAAACTTTGGTGATGTTGTTCGCGGCACTTGCAATAGATGCAGCTCGTGATGAGAATAAAGGTATTTTTAAACGTAATAATAATGTAATTGAAGCTACGTATACACTAGGTACAGGACTTCCACTGAGAGAAGTAAAGGAAGGGAAAGACGTTGGTTATCGTTCCCAATTGCTTAGCTCTGTTCACCAAGTAGAGTTTTTGGTTACACCTAAATATCAAGGTATAAAAGTAAATATTAAATTTGATGAAGTAAAGGTTTATCCGGAAGGCTTTGCTGCGTTTATCAACCTTGTAATGGATAATAATTTAAACATCATTAATAAAGAATTAATCGATAAACAAATCTTGATACAAGACATCGGTGGGTTATCAACGGATGTTGCGGTTATTAGGAATCGTAAAGTTGATGATGATAAGGCACAAGGCTTTAACTTGGGTGTTTCAGAGTCTCTGGATGCTATTCGGGAAGAAATTTATGTTAGACATGGCGTAGAGTTGGACAGTCGTCTAGATGTTGTGGACATTATAACGAAGAAAAATAACCGTAATCATATTATGGTAAAAGGAAGCCGGACAAGTGTTCATGACATTGTAGACCGGATTCTCTTGGAGCTAGCGAAAAAGCAATACCGCCATTTACGGAATGTATGGGCAAGAAACTCGCAATCTGAGATTTGCTATTTCATTGGCGGAGGCTCTATTGTCCTTAAAGACTATCTTAAAACGTTAAATAATAGCTTAGATGGTTATAATATCGATTTCTTTGAAGATGAAAAAGAAAGTGTTTGGATGATGGCCAACGCTTATTACAAGTTAATTTCAGACTTTGCGAAAAAAAATCAACAAGTCAAAATTAAAGAAGAAGAAAAGTTAGTTAAAACAAAGTAAGGTGACTATGCATGAATGACGCGGGATTAAAAAGGGGACAGCCCATTACATTTCGTCTCCCATCAGATACATCTGACCACACACTAAAGCAACTGCAAAAGTTAAAAGAAGTCGAAAGAAGAAACTTTTCCAGTAAAATTGCGGAGTTCGTGATAGATGGGGTGAATGACTCACTTTTAAAGCATAGAGAGGCCATAACAATTCCGCTCCCAAAAGGGTTAACTAAAGCGCAACGTGATTGGTTAAAGCACGAACATTCCGAGGCGCTACTAGGGAGTATCGTCTATCAGTTGATGTCCGATCCAATCCGCACAGCATCTCTCTTTGCATCATTGAACAGCAATGCAATAGATGTAAATGCAGCATTATATTTGCAGGAAGAAACGAGCGCTGCCGTTGAGGTGGAAACAGAACATCAATTGATTAACATAGAGGATGATCTGGATAATTTTGATTGGGAACAGTTAAAGGAGCCAGAAGAAACCTCTGTTGTAGAAGAGGAAGACCCTCTAGCTGACTTCCTTGCTCAGATGAATAAATAATAGTGAGTGCCTGCATAAGAAACCACCATGAATGTTTAAATTTTCATGATGGTTTATTGTACAGGCACTTTTTGTCGTGATTTCTAAGGAATCTAAGACATTGAGATGTTTTCTTTGGAGCATACAAGGGAAAAAGAGTAATAGGGATGACTACAGCTAGTTTGCGAATGGGTTGTATGTCTATTTAGTAAGAAGAATGGGGTGAAGCGGGTATGGAAAAAGTTATTTACATCGTGCGTCATTGCTCCGCAGAAGGACAGGCACCACACGCGGAATTGACTGCTGAAGGGATTTTGCAGGCGGATCAGCTTGTAGCGTTTTTCGAAGATATCGAAGTGGAACGGATTATTACGAGTCCGTTTTCTCGTGCACGTCAGACGGGCTGGCCTATAGCTGAGCGGAAGAAGTTGCATGTAGAGGTGGATAGTCGGCTTATGGAGCGCGTGCTAAGTTCAATGGATTTCGAGGATTGGTTGATAAAGCTGGAAGATACGTTTTTTGACCTTCATCTAAAATATGAAGGTGGGGAATCTTCGAGTGAAGCGATGTCGAGGGTCTGTGATGTTGTGGATGAGCTGGGTGACGGTTCGCGGACAGTGCTTGTGACACACGGGAATTTAATGGCGCTATTATTAAGGTGTTATGATGAGCGATTCGATTTTGGGCAGTGGCAGGCACTGACGAATCCAGACGTGTATGTTATACGGATTAAGGATGGGGACTCAGAAGTGGAAAGAATTTGGGGTTCTGAATAAAAAAACAGGCCGCTGTGATGTCGGCCTATCTAGGTTTTAGTGAATGTTAACCCATTGTAAGATTAGTAATAATGACCACTGCAATAATAACGAGTGCCCCGAAAAGACTGATCCACATGGATTTGTCGGGATTATTCGGTCTGCTGTCTGCTTTATGCATAAACTGCGCCTTCTTTCTGTTTATGTCATTAACTATACTCTTATCGACGATAGAATGGAATAAACTGTTACCACGTGAAACGAGTTTATTATATATATTGAACCTATTTGATGGAGTTTTTTATTTCCATTACTCTATGCTTCTATTGAAAATGGACCAAACATTCCCACAATCTCACACTAGATATGTTACACTTGCTACAAAGCTGAATAGTTTAACAACCACTAGGGGAGCCTTTTTTAGGCTGAGACGTGCATGAATGCGCGGACCCTTGGAACCTGATCCGGATTATACCGGCGTAGGAAAGTGGGTACGCCTTTTACGAATAGTTAAATGGCTAGCCGCTTTCTTACGCCACCGGGAAGCGGCTTTTTAGTATAAATAAAAGGGTGGCGAATCGAATGGTACGTGTGGCATTGACAATTGCGGGGTCGGATAGTGGTGGTGGTGCGGGTATTCAGGCAGACTTGAAGACGTTCCAAGAATTGGGTGTTTTCGGTACGTCGGCACTGACAGCGGTGACAGCGCAAAATACATTTGGAGTGACGGCGATACAGCCGGTTGACACCGCTATTATTAAAGCGCAAATACAGGCAGTTATTGAAGATTTTGATGTTAAAGCGATTAAGACAGGGATGCTCTTTTCGACAGAAATTATCTATGCAGTGGGAGAGGCGTTTCATTGGAGCGGAATTCCACTTGTCATTGATCCGGTAATGATTGCGAAAGGGGGTGCTTCATTGCTAGAAAGACAGGCGGTTGAAGCGTTGAAGACTGTACTTGTACCTCTTGCAGCTATTGTTACACCTAATATTCCAGAAGCAGAAGTGCTTGCAGGAATGGAAATAAAGACGAATGCAGACATAGAACGAGCGGCGAAACATATAATAGCGTTGGGCGCGGGGGCGGTTCTTATTAAAGGGGGCCACCGGAAAGAAGCGCCTTATGCGGAAGATCTGTTCATGGGGGCTGACGGGGAACGGTTCTCGGTTCGCGCACCATGGATTGATACGAAAGATACGCATGGAACAGGGTGTACGTATTCGGCGGCACTGACAGCGTTTTTGGCAAATGGGGAAACGGCAGCGAATGCAGTTGTTTCTGCAAAATGTTTTATCCACGCAGCAATTGAAGATGGACTTAAAATTGGTGGCGGCCATGGTCCGACGAATCACTGGGCATATGGACGCCGCGGTAACAAGACAATGGAAGGGGTTGTAGTTTATGGATAAGCAAACAGTTAACTTATATTTCATCATGGGTACAGTGAATTTGGCGGGACGCGACCCGTTACATGTCTTAGAAGAGGCGTTAAAGGGTGGTATAACGAGCTTTCAATTACGTGAAAAAGGGCCTGGTGCATTAACGGGTGAAGAATTGAAGGCTTTTGCACAAGCGTGTCAGCAATTATGTGAACAATATAGTGTACCTTTCATTGTCAATGATGATATAGGTCTTGCGATTGAAATTGGTGCAGACGGTATTCATATCGGGCAGGAAGACGGATATATTTCAGCAGTGCGTGACAAGGTTGGTCCAGACATGCTAATAGGTGTTTCTACGCATAATGTAACAGAAGCGATTGCGGCAGCTGATGCTGGGGCTGATTATATCGGTCTAGGTCCAGTTTATGAGACACAGACGAAAATGGATACGCAACCGGTTATTGGTATCGAGACAATTAGGGAAGTGGCATCGTTGTTACCTGGCTTACCAATTGTTGCGATTGGCGGAATTTCAGAACGCAGAGCCGGTGCTATCATTAAAGCGGGTGCGTCAGGGGTAGCGGTTATTTCTGCAATTTCTGGAGAAGAAGATCCTGGAGAAGCAGCAAGTCGTTTAAAAGGTGCGGTCCTTCTTTCATTAACAGGTATTGAAATGTAATGTTTAACTGCTCGCGAAATATACCACACTTCCAAGTAAGGGGTGTGGTGTGCGGATGAAAAAGAAACTGTTTGAAATACAAACCGTTTTGCATAAGGCAGATCTAATCTATTTCACATGGAATGATGTCGGCGGAACTTACAAAGTTTATAGAGACGGGCATCATTTGTATGAAGGAACGGTCTCTGAATTTAGTGACGGTGATTTCAAGCATGCGAAACTATATAATTACGTAATCGAACGTGTTGAAGATGGTATTGTAATTGACGTTATTGCATTGCAAACGTCAGCATTTGCTGAACAGAAAAACAAAGAAAGTCCGCTTCAGTCACTTGTCATGACAACGATTGTCGCAAAGACGCAAATTGCATTGTCTTGGGAGGAAATTAAAGATGTCGCTGAATATGATGTCTACCGAAATGGGACGCATATGACAACGGCGGTCGGTAATTCTTACATCGACAGGGATTTTTCGTTGGATGAAATCTATACGTATACGATTAAATCTAAGCGTTCACTTGCGAAGTCGGAAGAACGATTCAACGTCTTTCAGTCGATTGTCTCCACTGTTTTTGGGCTGTTGAATCCGGTTTCGTCGAAGGCAGAAGCGGTGATTGAACAGTTTTCGGTGACAAAATCCATTGCCAAGCCGAGGGAGTTGCTGACGCCTGTTCAAGACAGAGTTCGTCTCCCGAATGTAGATAGGTGGGGGTTCCGCTACATGACGTTTTTGCAGGATGACTGGGTGTTGAATCCGAATCTTTTATCGCGAAATCGTTATTTTAAAGGGGATGACAGGGGATTCGATTCAAATGGAGCCAGTTATCGGACCCGAGTGGACATCGAACTGGCATATGACCTTGAACGTTCTCCGTTGACGTTTACAAGGGATGTTGGGCCATCGATTGTCTATGATGCTTTTAAGCGCTTTAGGAAACAAGCAACCGCTTCACACGATGGGATTACGTTGAAACGGACAAATCACGGGGAAGACGAAGCGGGATTTCATCTTCTGCATGCTGTCGGCAATCCCCTTACAACGGCCCCTGACATTAACTATGAAGTGCGGGCAGTTATGAGGCAGGACGGAACGTTTGATATGACGGGTTACCACGATCAGGCGCCCCATCATGAGATTTACCTGATGCGCGGTGAAGAGAATGAATGGAAACCAATTCACCAAGCGGAAAGTAAGGGGCTCGCGTGGATGTCCGAGGTAATTGCTTGGCAGTACTGGCGAATCTCTAATTTTGAATAGTAAACAATGAACTCCTTCCGTTGTCATAAATGGAAGGAGTTCATTGTTTATCCGGAAAGGAAAAATATGAGTTGCGTAGATAGCGAATTATGCATCCCTACTATTCGATAGGATGAACCTTGGTAATAATGAATGTACTGTGACAAGAGGTTATCTTAGATAGCCTCTTTATTTATTTTTTAGCGTCTATCATTTAACAAGACAGGCGGTGACTCGTTTCTTACATCTGATTTATTCACTTCAAGCCAACTCGTTGACAAAGAAAACTCTGCTTGATATGATTACCTTGAATTCAAGATAAATAACTTTCTACTAATTCGAGGAGAGAATTGATATGACGAAAAAATCAATGGGCATTCATCACATAACTGCAATCGTCGGACATCCGCAAGAAAACGTCGACTTTTACGCGGGTGTTCTTGGGTTGCGTCTTGTCAAGAAAACCGTCAACTTCGATGATCCGGGGACGTATCATCTTTACTTTGGTAATGGAAACGGTGCACCGGGTACGATCATTACGTTTTTCACATGGGCTAATGCTCGCCAAGGAACAATTGGGGATGGTCAAGTCGGTGTTACGTCGTACGTAGTACCGGTCGGGGCAATGACTTTCTGGGAAAACCGTCTTGAGAAATTTAAGATTGCGTTTAGCAGATCAAACCGCTTTGGTGAAACGTATGTATCATTTGATGATCCACACGGTTTGAGAATTGAGATTGTCGAGCGAGAAGATGGGGTAAAGAATGAATGGATGGTTGGTGAAATAACAGCGGATGTCGCTATAAAAGGGTTTGGCGGCGCAACGCTATTATCTACACAACCTGAAAAAACGGCTCATCTTCTTGAACAAGTTATGGGGCTTGAAAAAATCGGTGAAGAAGGCGAATACATCCGGTTTCGCTCAACAGCGGACATTGGCAATGTCGTCGATTTGAAAACAACATCATCAGGTCGTGCACAAATGGGTGTCGGCACTGTACACCATATCGCTTGGCGCGCTGAAGATGATGCGGATCAACTGGACTGGAAATCACTTGTTGAAGAGAATGGTTATGGCGTGACTCCGGTGAAAGACAGAAACTATTTCAATGCGATTTACTTCCGAGAACACGGAAATATTTTGTTTGAAATTGCAACGGATGCACCAGGCTTTGCACATGACGAGTCCGTGGAGACGATGGGAGAAAATCTTATGCTTCCAACGCAATATGAGCACAGTCGCGAACAGCTGGAATCTTCTTTGATCCCTTTTGAAGTGCGAGAAATTGATTGATACGAGGAGAGATATACTATGAAACATATTTATAAACCAGGAAAAGATGCTTCAAAACCGGTGTTACTTTTGCTTCACGGCACAGGAGGCACAGAACAGGATTTACTGGGACTTGCCGACTTAATTGACCCCGATGCTGGGGTACTAAGTGTTCGAGGAAATGTCCTTGAAAACGGCATGCCGCGTTTCTTCCGTAGATTGGCGGAAGGGGTATTCGATGAGGAGGATTTAATCTTCCGTACGAAGGAATTGAATGCGTTTCTGGATGAAGCTGCAAAAGAAAATAGTTTTGACAGGTTGAATGTCGTTGCGGTTGGTTATTCTAATGGAGCGAACATCGCAGCAAGCCTGCTGTTCCATTATGCAGAGGCTTTGAAAGGCGCAATTCTTCATCACCCGATGGTACCGAGGCGTGGGATCGACTTGCCAGATTTAGCCGGCATTCCGGTGTTCATCACCGCAGGAAAAAATGATCCGATTTGCCCTGCGAAGGAGTCAGAAGATCTCAAGGAATTATTGGCAGGCGCGGGCGCAGTGACGGAAGTTCACTGGGAAATGAATGGTCATTCGCTAACGCGTACGGAAGTGGACGCAGCGGCAGAGTGGTACAAAACAACATTTGTGAAATGAAAAGAGAAGCGGAGATAAAAAAATGAGTTTTTTAGACAGGTTATTCGGCAAAAACACTACAACAAGTAAAGAGGAGACGGTAAACATGACAAAAACAAAAACAGCAATCGTATATTACAGTTCAGGCGGTACGAACTACCAATTGGCACAGTGGGCTGCAGAGGCGGCTGAAGCAGCAGGTTCTGAAGTACGACTGATGAAAGTGGCTGAAACAGCTCCACAAGCTGCAATCGATTCATCTCCGGGCTGGAAAGCGCATGCTGAAGCAACGAAAGATGTACCTGTTGCAACAGGAGAAGATCTTGAGTGGGCGGACGCGATTATCTTTAGTGTACCGACACGTTTCGGTAATGTACCTGGGCAAATCCAGAGTTTCATCGATACATTAGGTGGTCTTTGGTTCCAAGGCAAGCTCGCTAATAAAGCAGTAAGCGCAATGTCTTCAGCACAAAACCCACATGGCGGTCAGGAAGCAACAATTCTTTCCTTATACACAACAATGTACCACTGGGGAGCAATTGTTGCGGCACCAGGTTTCACCGACGCAGTTACATTTGCAGCTGGTGGTAACCCGTACGGTACAAGCGTAACTGTCGGACAAGATGGAAAAATAGCGGATGACGAAGCGGCAATTAAAGCGGCAGTTGCTCATCAGGCGGGACGTACAGTAAAAGTTGGAACAGCATTGAAAAGTATGAACGCATAACACGTAATACGAAGAAAGCCGACCTTATGATAGGTCGGCTTTTTCAATTTTTATACATAAGTAGAACGTAGATGACAGGCTAGGTGTATTTTCAAAGAGTCTTCATTGTCGTTTAAGTCGAGTTGCAGTACGTGTTCAATTTTTCGAATGCGCTGATATAGTGTGTTGATGTGAATATGTAGTTTTTCAGCTGTTTTTGTAGCGGAACGGTTTGATTCGAAATAGGTCAGCAAGGTTTCTTCCAACTCGGACTTTTTTTCATGAGGGTAGGATAGGGGAAGAAAGACCTCATCGATAAATTGTTGGATTTCCCTGGGCGGCTGATTTAAAAAAAGCTTGTTTAATCCAATGTTTTCGTAACGAATGATATCCAGTCGATTACGTGAGGTTAGGTAGGTCAGTGTTTTGTTCGCTTCTTCGTAAATCTTTTTAATGGCGTGTAATCCTTTATAAGTCGAGCTAATGCCAGCGCGGAAAGAATGTTGATCCTTCGCATCCCACTCTTCTTTGACGATGTCGAACTTTTGTTGGAAGATCTTAAAGTGGCTGGATTCTGTTATAGAGGCGAAGAAGATGACTCGATTTTGTAACCCATAAATCATTGTTTCAGTCTTGGTTAGTTCGTTTTTTAATTTCAGGACTAGATGGTGAATCTTGATTTCCAGTAGCTGCAAATCTGTGTAATTCGGTATTTCAAAAATCGCCATAAACCAATGTGTGGAGGCGTTTAGACCGAACTCCTTTGCTAGTGTTTCAAGATGTTCATCGTTTTTTGCGTTTAACAGCGCAAGGAATTGTTCGTGCGTCTTTTTATAAAAGTATTCAGTGACGGTTTGATTTTTGATTAATTCCAAAGCTAATATGGAACTGCCTTGTTCGAGTGCAATTCGGTCTGACTCGGAAATTTCTTCGGTCACGTGAATCAGGAAACACCCAAGAAAAACAGGGCCATTATAAACAGGGTAGATATAATAGGTTTTTACGGAAGGGTGATTCGCTTTGAGGTGGATAGGTTTCCTTCTTGTTAAAAAGATTTTTTTCAGTTCAAATTGATCGAAATTAGGTATTTCATTAGGGTCATGTAAATAGAATTTGTCTTCAATGACGTTGAAAAAGGTAACGGGTGAATTGAGCATTAGGTTGAATTCATGGACGATTGCCTCGAGACCTTTATTCTCCAACGAAATAGTGGTCAATGTTTCATGCACTTTATGCCTTTTTTGAAGTTGAATATTTCGTTCTTCCAGCTGCGCACTTAATTGTGTGATTTTTTCGATTCGATTATTTGCTTCTGTAAAGTACTGTGCATTTTGAATGGCGATAGCGGCTTGTTCAGCAAACGCCTGCAGTAGGAGAAGATCATGTTCATCTAACACTTTTTTTCGATGCCATTGATGGGTAATCATGATGCCAATCCTTTTATCTTCAATGGAAATGGGTACGCAAATAAGTGCTTCTGGGATGTTTGCGGATGAAATAATATGATGAAAGTTCGATTTTGAAACATGGTGCTGATCCATTGCCTTGAGTATTTCTTCTTTGGAGTTGAATATCAGTCCTAGCCCATCCTCGAATACAGTCCCTGTAATAGATTCTCCTGGTTTCACTTTGAAATTGTAAATGTTGTCATTAAACCCAAGTGGTGCTTTTACTAGTAGCCGCTCTGTCCCCACGTCGTAAAGCATTAAATACCCTGCATCTGTAGCTGGAATCACTTTGAGTGCATTCCGCATGATTTCCCCCAAAACTTCGTCAAGGTCCAAACTGGAAGTGATTGAACGAATGCTGTCGACTAAAACTGTCAGTTCGACATCCCTTAACTTCCCTTGTAATAAAGGATTAGTTGTCTTATCTGTTTTCATCTCTTTTCTCCTTTCGGTGGTGTAGAAATATCTATATAATTCACTAAAACAGTGTATGAATGAACATTGTTATCACACTAATTCCAGTGTATAGTAATGAACATAAATTGAAAAGAGTAAAAATTCTAACAATGTGAGCGCTTTATTATTTACCCTATGAATTAGTTGTAATACGAAAATAGTAACCGTATAAAATTGCCGGTGACAAAACGTAATGAGGAGGAAAGAAGATGGAACAAGTTTTGAAAGTAGCAAACAGCTTCCCAATATGGATTATTGCGGCTCTCGTCATTGGTATTGTTATATTTCAAGCAGTTGTCTTCATCAGGCTTGCTTCAAAAACAGCTCCCTCTGTTGGACTGACAACTTTGGAGGTGAGGTCGGTCGTGCGGACGGGGGCAATCAGTTCGTTAGGGCCTTCTTTTGCAATTATTATCGTCGCGATTTCCTTAATTACTTTCCTTGGAAATCCGGTTACACTCATGCGAATCGGTATCGTCGGATCGGCACCAATCGAAACGGTCGGCGCGAGTCTAGGAGCACAGGCGGCCGGCTCGGAACTGGGTTCGTCGACATTTACTGAACAAGCATTCACGACTGCAGTTTGGGTCATGTGTCTTGGTGGAATGGGCTGGTTATTGGTTACTGCGTTATTCACGAAATCACTAGGTAAGTTTCAAGAGAAAATTTCGAGAAAAAATAGCAATGTTAGACTGTTGAGTATTGTTTCGACTGCAGCAATGATAGGGGCTTTTGGTTATTTTGGTGCAGGGCAAATGATAAGAGGGATCAATGAGACGGTGGTATTTATAGCTGCATTTCTTGTCATGCCGGTTATCATATGGGCTTCTAATAAGTTTAAAATGAATTGGTTAAGAGAATGGTCTCTCGGATTAGTGATTGTTGTGGGGTTATCAATAGGACTGTTACTAACTTAACGAGGAAGGCAGGAGAAACGGTATGACGATTATGAATGAAGGGGAAACTGAAGTGATGATGCAAGGGGATTTACGGACGGACGAGACAGATGCAACACTCGACTTTGCAACGTTTCATGCTAAATCACATTTTTGGGGACGCTTGACGATTTGGAGTGTTATCGTACTGACGTTGGCTTTGCCTCTCTATCTATCGTTTGGTCTTGATTTTCATCCGGGATGGTCACCAATACTGTCCGGGTTCCTTGCTTATGCATCGATTATTGCGGTAGTGTGGTTTATTGAGCCAATTAGTTATTATCCGATTTTGGGTGTTTCGGGCACTTATCTTGCTTTTTTAACTGGCAATATAGGTAATATGTGTCTGCCAAGTGCATCAATTGCTCAAAGTGTAGTCGGTGCAGAACCTGGGACGAAAAAAGGGGAAGTAACAGCAACACTCGCTATAGCAGCCGCTTCCATCGTCAATACAGTCATTCTTGTGTTCGCGATTCTTTTCGGTTCATATCTGATTGCATTGTTGCCGGCAACATTGACAGCTAGCTTCCAGTTTGTCCTGCCAGCCATTTTTGGTGGGGTTATTGCTCAATTTGCCATTAAGAAACCGCTATGGGGCATCGTTGGATTGGCTTTTGGACTACTGGTTAACTTGGGCCCAGTGCCGGCTTCAATGAAAACGTTTCTTTGTATACTAGGAACAGTCGTTGCTTGTATACTTCTTGAGAAGTATACAAGCAAAAAGGCAGCAGAATAATAAAGGGGGCTACTAGTTATGAGTCAACGAGTAGAAGAAGTAATTGAGACGAAAAAGGAATTAATGCAACTGCTAGAAAGTCGTAAAGACGAAATGATAGCAATTCGACGCTTTTTACATGAGAATCCGGAACTGTCTTTTAAAGAAGAAAAAACTGCACAATATATCGCTGACTTTTATAAAGGAAAAGATGTAGAAGTGCAGACGAATGTTGGCAATGGATATGGAATCATCGTAACAATTAAAGGGGATAAGCCCGGTAAGACAATCGGACTCCGTGCTGACTTTGATGCGTTGCCGATTCATGAAGCGACAGATGTTCCGTTCAAATCGAAAAATGACGGCGTGATGCATGCATGTGGACATGACGGGCATACCGCGTACATGTTAATTCTTGCGGATTGTCTCATTCAGATGAAATCATCGATTGCGGGTACAATTAAAATTATTCACCAACATGCGGAGGAAACGCCGCCGGGTGGAGCAAAGAGTATTGTTGAATCAGGTGTGCTAGATGATTTGGATCTGGTTTTTGGGACGCATTTATTCCCTTCGCATTCAACAGGTACGATTGGTTATCGCAGCGGCTTTGCAATGGCGGGGAGAACGTATTTTAAATTGGTGATTCAAGGAAGTGGCGGTCATGGATCATCCCCGCATCAGTCGAACGATCCGATTATTGCAGGTGCTCATTTTGTAACGGCAATCCAGACCATTGTCAGTAGGCGTTTAAATCCGTTTGAAATGGGTGTTGTTACAATCGGTTCATTTGACGGAAAAGGTTCGTTTAATGTTATCAAAGATAGCATAGAGCTTGAAGGTGATGTCCGGTATATGAATGAGGATACCCAGCAGTTAATTTCCCGGGAAATTCATCGTATTGTTAGCGGCATTGAACTGGAGTTTGACGTCACGTGCGAGTTGACGTATACGGCTGATTATCCGCCGCTTTATAATGACCCAGCGGTGACTGCAGAAGTTGTCTCCATTTTGAAAAAATCAGATGATCCCGATATCAAAGAAGTAGTGGAATTCCCCGTCTTTTCGGGGTCAGAAGACTTTGCGTATTACTTGGAAAAAGTTCCAGGCGTTTTCTTTAATATCGGTTGCAAGCCTAAAGGTGTAGAAAGGGCGTTCATGAATCATCACCCGAAATTTGATATTGATGAAGATGCTCTTCTGGTTTCAGCAAAGTCTGTTGCTGAAGTAGTTTGTAGTTATTACGCGATTGATTAACGAAACGAAAGCCGGCCTATTGAATAGGTCGGCTTTTTTGTTTGGAAACTAGTTGACCTTTGGTGAAAGAATGGGTGATCATAAAACCTCAGTGCGTCCGAGCGTATATGTTGTGAACCAAGCATAACCCCGGTGTGGCCGATCATATATGTTGTGAACCGAGCATAACCCTGGTGTGACCGATCATATAACAAGTGACCCGATCATAACCCCGTGCTTCCGATCATATAACAAGTGACCCGATCATAACCCCGTGCAGCCGATCATATAACAAGTGGACCAAGCATAACCCACGCGCGTCCGATCATATAACAGGCGAACCGATCATAACCCCCATGCGTCCGATCATATAACAAGTGACCCGATCATAACCCCCGCGCGTCCGATCATATAACAGGCGAACCGATCATAACCCCCGCGCGTCCGATCATATAACAGGCGACCCGATCATAACCCCGGCGCATCCGATCATATATCAAGTGAACCAACCATAACCCCATACACCCGATCATATGCCTTATAAAAACCGAAGTATGTCTAGGCATCTGGAGTACTATTAAACGATTAGAACAGAAATAAGTAACTTCATCTCAAAAGCCGATCTTTCGAAAAGATCGGCTTTTGCAATTAGCTTATTTAACTTTCTCTGGACGCGGCCAGATGAAGTACGAAATAGAAATGACAAAGTCAATCCCGAGGACGAGTGCCCATACTTTCAAAGTAGAGGATAGTACTTCTGTCCTTGCTGGATCCCCAATGAAATAAATCATTGCGACAAGGAAAGCACCGCCGATAATATAAGCGAGCAGATGCTGCAATGTGCCTTTCATCGAGTGTCGAGCGTATTCAAATCCGGCTTTACGCACCGGTTTTGTGCCCGTTTTTTGAATGTAGTAACGAAACCGTTCATCAGCCCAGCGGATTATGCTTTTGCCGAACGCGATAGAAGATCCGAGATAGATTGCAGCAATGGCGTGCACTTGTGTTGCGGTTGCCCCGTTGTATAAATCGGTGGCTGTGACGATGAGTAAAAGTAAATCGATAACTGGTGTCAAAGCAAGGAAGAAAAAGCCGAGCTTATCGCGTTTGAAAATATAGCGGGTGATAAGTCCGAGAGCAATGACGACCCAGAAACCAATTTCGCACGCAACGATTGTCCAAGCAATGAAATTCATAGGAACACCTCTTTTCAATCGAGTTGTAGTGAGTAGATTTATCATAGCACACCGATTATATGACTAACTGCAACAAGATTATCACCGCTGCGGAGTATATTGTCACCGACACAACTGTGTTTATCACCGGCATGGAGCGTGTTATCACCGACTCAACTGTGTTTATCACCGCCAAGCACAAAAAAACGGAAAAGCCAAATCAGCTTTTCCGTTCCTTTAATCTATCACTTATTCAAATAAGCCCATGCATACTGCGCATATAGTTCTGCTCCAGTAACGAGCGCATCTTCATCGATATCGAAGTTTCCATGGTGATGTGACCACTCCGTATCTTTTTCAGGATTACCACTACCAACAAGTGCAAAACTGCCGGGCGCTTTGTCGAGGAAGAACGAGAAATCTTCGGCGCCCATCGTCGGTTTTTCATCATAGACAACGTCTGGACCGAATGCTTCAGCTGCAACTTGTTGAACAAGGTTCGCACTCTCTTCGTCGTTGATAACTGGTTCTGTTCCACGAATATACTCAACTTCCGCAGTTGCGCCGAACATGTCAGCGACGCTTTTGGCGTATTGTGAAATGCTTGTTTCGATTTGATCGCGGACGTCTTGATTGAACGTACGAACGGTTCCTTCAATCAGAGCATTCTCAGCGATAATGTTGAAACGCGTGCCGACCTCCATTTTACCTACAGTCAGGACCGCTGCTTGTTGCGGGTCAATCGTCCGTGAAACGACAGTCTGGACATTCATGACGAACGAAGAAGCAACGAGTGCTGCATCGATACAGTCTTGAGGCATGGCACCATGTCCGCCTTTACCTGTGAAGTGGACTTTGAAAATGTCAGCTGCAGCGAATGAGGGGCCTGGTGTACAAGAAACTTTATGCGTCGGCATTTGCGACCAAATGTGGATGCCGAAAACATTGTCGACGCCGTCCATGGCACCTTGATCGACCATCGCTTTTGCGCCTTGCGCAATTTCTTCTGCGGGTTGGAAGAGCAGGCGTACGTTACCCGGCAGTTCATCTTTCACATCGGATAATGCTTTTGCAGCGATTAGCAACATCGATGTGTGTGCATCATGGCCGCATGCATGCATTTTCCCTTCAATCTTGGAGGCATAAGGTACATGCGTGTTTAATTGTTCAACAGAGAGTGCATCCATATCGCCGCGCAGTGCGACTGTTTTGCCGCCCGACGTACCTTTGATTTCAGCAATAACGCCAGTAGGTTCCGTCTTGCGGTAGGGAATACCGAGTTCGTCTAGATAGGCGCAAACGAACGCTGTTGTTTTTACTTCTTCAAACGACAGTTCTGGTTCGCTATGTAATTTGCGTCGCAGTGCCGTCAGTTCGTCGCTATAGTTTGTGATAGCATCTTTTATTTTTTGATTGATCATGTTGTTTTAGCCTCCGTTAATCGCTTTACCGCTTCATAGATAATAGTCGTGCCGTCTGCAAGGTGACCTGGATCCGACCATTCTTCCGGACAATGACTTAGCCCGTCTTTGCTTGGGATGAACACCATTCCGCAAGCCGTATAATCTGAGAATACCATTGCATCGTGGCCCGCACCGCTATTAATTGAACAATAAGGAATTTCAAGATGGTCGCTCGCTTCTTTTAATAAAGAGCGGATGCTGCTATCGAGTTCTTTCGGTTCAATGTAGAGTTGCTGTTCAATTGACGTGCGAATACCATTGCCATCTTGTTGTACAATCAATTCTTCCACTTTGCGAACTGCATTCAGTACATGCTCTTCTTTACCTGAACGAATGTCTACGCTGAAGACAACTTTATCTGGGATAACATTTGCGCCATTCGGAAAGACATTCAATCGACCCGTTGTAATGACAGTACCTTCGCCTTCACCGCTCGCAATACCTGGGAGGGCGGCAATGATGTGCGCCGCGGAAACAAGCGCATCGGAGCGCCGATCCATTGGTGTTGTACCGGCATGTCCAGCTTGGCCTTGCACAGTCACCTCTAATTGTGTTAGTCCAACAATGGCTTCAACGACACCAATTTGAATGTTTGACTCCTCGAGAATAGGGCCTTGTTCGATGTGCAACTCTAGGAAGGCTTTAATCGTTTTCGGATCTCGTTTTTTCTCATTCGCTGGGTTGACCGAGATATCTGCCATCGCATCTACTGCTAAAACGCCATCTTTATCAGCAAGTGTTTTGAAATCTTCTGCTGTCAATAAACCCATCATCCCACGTGAGCCCATTAGGCCACCGCCAAAACGGGAACCTTCTTCTTCAACAAGCGCAATGATTTCAAGCGGGTAGGCTGGCTTAAGATTGTTCTCTTTGAACAGTGCAGCCACTTCTAATCCGACAACAACACCTGCAGCACCGTCATACGCGCCACCATTTGGAACAGAGTCAAAGTGAGAGCCGACGATAACGGAAGGTGCGTCAGGTAAAGCTCCTTCAAGCTTGCCGAAGATATTGCCGAACCCGTCTTCCGTCACTGTTAGATCGTACTCCACCATTTTTTCTTTAATATAATTCCGAGCCTGTAAATCTTCTTGGCTATATGTAAGCCGCGTTACACCCGCACCTGGTGTAGCTGTAAATCGGCTCAACAATTCGATATGTTGTTCAATCCGTTGTTGATAGGCTGTCATATCTAGTCCTCCTCGTTTGATTAGTTTCTAAATTAGCTCATTACAAGAATCCGACGAAGAGGCCCGCAAGGATAACCGAAACCATCGTGACACTTATAAATCCGCCGACGAGCATTGGCGGTAACATGTGACTTGTCAGTGCTTCTCTTTCTTTTTCATCTTCCGTTAATGAATTGATGACTTCGTTGGTAATAATATAGTCCGCTGGGAAGCCGTATAACGCAGTTAACGAAACAGCAAATGCCATTTCTTTACTGACTTTCAGTACTTTCCCCATGAACAACGAGAAGATGTACATACCGACGACGCCCAATACGATACAGCCGACGAGTGGATACAAAATTTCCATCATCATGGAAGGTGTCGCTTTTTTCAAACCGTCAAAGATGAACAGCATAAGTGCCATCATTGCTAATCCAAACCCATTTGCTTTTTGCAGTACGTGACGTTCCAAAAAGCCGATACTTGTTGCAATAATACCAAACAATAAGCAAAGCACATAAGGACTAATTACCACGATAGGTGCCAGCAATGTAGAAACGAGATACGCAAGGAATCCGACGAGTGCGAGTCGGAAAAACTTAAAGTAGTCTGTATTGAATTTATCCGGCATCTTCTTAAATAGCTTAAGTTCATGTCGTTCTGAAACTGAAGTTTGAGTACCGGTCTTTTGTTCCTTCAGTTCGCCTTTACGATACTTTTCAAGAAGCATTTTACCTTCTTTTTTAAGAACAATTGACGTAAGAGGATAACCCGCGAAGCCTTGCATCACGTAAATGACAATCGCGAATACAGCCAATGTTGCGAGTCCGGCGTTGGCAGCGCCTTCCGACATGATCAACGCAGATACAACGCCGCCGACGAGAGGTGGAATTGCAACGATAATTGTTTCAATACCAAATAGCATTGTGCCGATTCCGAATAGAGCAACGATAATCCCTAAAATTCCAGCAAGGGAAATTAAAATGGTTTTCCATTGTTCTTTCAGTTGTTGAAGTGATAGCAATGTACCCATATTGGTAATGAGTAGATAAATCATCATTGATGCGACAGTAGGCGGTACACCGGCAAGCGAAACAATATCTTGCGGGAAAAACGTCCAATAACCTAGCAGGAAGAGGACAGCGCAGACGAAAACGGATGGAATCCACGCTTTCGTCCGGACAGAGACGACATCTCCGATATATAAAATAGCGACCAAGATAACTAAAGCTAGCATTTGAGACATAGTATTCTCCCCTTTCAGACAATATAGAATTTTAATTAGAATAGCATAAAATTCTGTCGAATAGTAGCGAAATTTATACATTGTATATAATATATCGCGAAGGGAGTGAGTGAAAGCGCTTTCTAGCAAGTTGTAGTAAATCGACTATTTTAGTAGGTGAAATTCATCTGAAATGAATCAAATTGTTATGTATGTACAGCATATTGAAGGGTTTTATTATTCGTTTAACTATGTAAGCAGAACGAATAATAAAACCCTTCAACGCAGTATCTATCATTCTGCATTGAAGGGAGTCCGTTTTTTCGATATTTAACTTATTCTGTGAGTAACGAATTCTTAATCTTATAGTCTGATTTTACTTCATCTAACCAATTAACGTACTCTGCTTGTACACCTTCTTCTAGTAATAGTCCTTTTATTTCTTCTTTATGATCATCAAATGTTGCAGCTTTTGCTGCTTTCTTATCGGTTACATGAATAATATGATAACCGTGTTCTGTTTTTATAGGGTCGCTAATTGCATCAACTTTCATGGAGAATGCTGCTTCTTCAAATTCGGCTACCATTTTACCACGTGGGAAAAAGCCTAATTCTCCGCCACTTTCTGCACTCATTGTATCTGTTGAGAATTCTTTTGCAAGTGCTGCGAAATCCTCACCAGCTGCAAGTTTCTTCGCAACTTTTTTCGCTGTGGCTTCATCTTCCACTAAAATATGGCTGGCTGCGACTTGTTCTTCCTCGTTAAAGGACTCTTTGTTTTCTTCGAAGTACGCTTTGATGTCCTCGTCAGTTATTTCAATACGTGGCTCAATTATTTTTCGGATAGATAAATAGTCAATAATATTCTCTTTGAATTCTTTCTCAGTCATTGTATTCTGCTTAAGTGCTGCGTCAAACGCTTCTTGTCCACCTGCATTTTCGATATATATTGCAAGTTCTGCATCTACTTCTTTATCTGAAATAGAGATTTTTTCTTTTTTCAACTCAAGTGCAACGACTTTATCGTCAATCATTGCAGTAAGTGCTTCTTTTCCAGCAGATTGAACGAGAACTTCATATAATTCATCTTTCGTAATTTTTTCATCACCGACAGTTGCAACAGTTTCATCTGCCGCCTTTGAATCTTTTGAGCAGCCTGTTGTGACAGTTAGAATAATTGCGAGTAGACTGACTGCTAACAATGGGAATAACCTTTTTTTACGCATTTTTTAATTCCTCCAATGTTTGATATAACTTCATTCTACAGGAGAAATATGAACAAACTATTACGGAGAATAAAAAAACGAAAAAACAGATTCGTTTTTTCGTTCAGTCTTTTTATTCTTGGGTATTACTTTTTTCTGGTACTTGTGATTTCCCCCCATTGTCGTCTTTGTCATGGTCACGTCGACCTTCAAAATGTTCTCCTTTACCATCACGTGGTCTATCGAAGAAAAAGTCTTTTTCTACCTTAGAAGGGAACAAGTCCAAATCTTCAACTTTGTCGGCGTAATTTGTACGGATTTCATTCATTAGTTCACGTGCGGATTTGTTCGCTGTATCGATGCCAAGTTTTTCAGCAGCATTGAAAATTTCTTTGTCGCGTACTTCTTTCATTAAGTCATGATGATCTTTGTCATCTGTTTCAATACCCAGTTCTTTTGCTTTTTTTAAAACTTTAGCCTGCCCAACTTCTTTTGCAAGTGCTTTGAATTCTTTGCCAACAGTGGAGATACCAAGCTCTTTTGCTTCTTTCGTAATTTGTGCTTCGCGAATTTCTTTTGCTAACGTTTCATCGTCCTTGCCAGTTGCATCAATGCCCAACTCTGTAGCTGCTAGTTGAAGTTTCGCATTCCAAATTTCTTTCTGAAGGGCTTTTATTTCTTTACCTTCAGTATCAATGCCTAGTTCTTTCGCGTGTTTTAGGGTCATGGCTTTTTGTACTTCTTCGAAAATTACTTTCGTGTCCTTGCCGTCAGTTTTAATACCAAGTTCTTCTGCCTTCTCCGAAATAAACTTTTTAGCATCTCCTTGATCACCATGTTTATGTTCGAACGAAGGGGAGCTTTTCGTCGTCTCGCTGTCCTCTTTCGCATAGGCAGTCACCGACCCAATTACACCCAGAGTCAATACGGTTGCTAAAACATATTTCATTGCATTATTCTTCATTTATTTTCCTCCTTCATGGAACTGATTAATTTTAGTATGCCCGAAGAATATGAACGAATTATGACAGGCGTATGAACGAGATATTAAAAAAACTGCTATGCACAATACATAGCAGCTAAAACAGATTTTTAGTTTTCATTTTGTACAGGGAACGACAGCGTAAATTTTGTACCTTTTCCTTTTTCGCTTGTTACATCGATTGCGCCGTTATGCATCATGACGAGACTTTTTACAATCGACAAGCCAAGTCCGAATTCGCCGTATGGATTCGTTGTTCTAGATACAATGGCTTTATAAAAACGACCCCAAATTTTCTCGACATCATCAGGGTCAATCCCAATACCTGTATCTTCGATTTCAATGATACAGTTTGTATTGCTCATATAACCGCGAAGATAGATCCTACCGTTGTCGGTGAATTGGATACTATTTTTTGTGATATTGATCAATATCTGGGTGAGTCTGTCGTAATCTGCAAACACCAATATATTTGGGTCTACAGCCACAAAAATCTCGTTATTTCGTTCCGCCGCAACGCCATCGAGCTGATCTTTAATGATTTCTAATAGTTCAACGAGCTGGATGTCCTGTTTAAAGAGTGTGACTTGGTTGGAGCGGATTTTTTCGTAATCCAAGTTTTCATTGACCAGACGGATAAGTCGCAACGTTTCATTAGTGGCGAGTTGCAATCCCTTTTCTTTTTCAGATTCAGGAATCATATTATTTTTTAGTCCTTCAATCATGCCTCTTATTGTTGTAAGGGGTGTTCGTAATTCATGTGACACATCGGCCATGAATTGACGACGCCTGTTTTCGAGATTTTCAATTTCCTCCATTGAGGCATCCAACTTTTCAACCATCTCGTTGAAATCACCCGCAAGTTCACCGATTTCGTCAAAATCCGAGGAGGGGATGCGTACTGAGTAATCACCTTGTGCGACGGCAGAAGTTGCATCTTGAAGCCGTTTAATACGCCTAACGTGAAAAGTCGATAAAATCCAGCTGAGAAGAAGCGAAATGGTCAGTGCGATGAATGTTGTAATAAGCAAATAAGTATTCATTTGCGAAATAACTTCACGTGAGCCCTTTATGGGTGACGTCAAAAGTATACCGCCGACAAATCGATTGTTTTGGACATAGGGAAGTAGAACAAATGTGACGGCTTCGTTGAATCGTTTGAAATCCTGCTTCACAGTTACAGGTTGACCATTTTTAATATCGTGCCATTCTTTTTCACTCAAACTAATGAGCGGCGTTTTTATGCCTGTCGAATAAATGATGGCCGAGTTTTCGTCGAATAAACTATATTGAATATCCCGACCATTTAGGACTTGCCCGTAAGATTTTAAGATCCTGTCAGAACTTCGCTGATCTTGTTGGATGTCTCGTAAAATAGATTGCCCATATGTCTGAAGTTCTTCTGTTTTATTAGCATAGACAAATTGCTCGATATAGTGTGAAAATAGCAAGCTTAATAATAAAAATGCAATGACGATTACGCTAAAGTGACTGACAAGTTGCTGGTATAAGTATTTTACTTTCACTTTGAGTCACCTATGGTTTCGTCGAATCGGTAACCGACGCCCCAAACAGTATGGAAAAAAGGTTGTTCATCCGTCGAGACTTTTGTGCGAAGCCGTTTGATATGCACGTCCACAGTTCGGTCATCACCGTAAAAGTCATATCCCCAAACGTTATCCAGCAATTGTTCACGTGAGAAAACTTGTTTCGGATGCTGGACAAAATGGTACAGTAGATCGAATTCTTTTGGAGTCAGGTTTTGTATTCGTACTCCATCGAGCAATACGTCACGTGTGTTGAGGTTAATCTTAAAATGGGCGGTTTCGACGACGCCATCTTGCAGTGGTTTGTCTTTCAGCGTTGAATACCTGCGTGTTACCGCCTTAATGCGAGCCATTAGCGCCAGTGGACTGAAGGGTTTTGTGACATAATCATCTGCACCCATTTCAAGTCCGAGCACTTGGTCTGATTCACCATCTTTTGCGGTTAGCATAATAATGGGCGTAGCAATGTTTGCTAGCCGTAGTTTATGGCAAATCGAAATCCCATCCATGCCAGGCAACATCCAGTCGATAATGATGCAATCCCAGCCGCCTTGCTTCGCAATTTCGAACCCTTCCAAACCATTTTTTATGAATGAACCATGGATTTCTTCCTTCAAGAAGAATAGCTCAATCATGGAAGATACACTTTCATTGTCTTCAATTACTAAAATTCTCACTAAAACACGCCTCCTGTTGCACTGCCATTCCTTTCAAGGTAAATCGAAAACGAGAAATTAGCAACTGCAAACACCCCTCCCATGGAATGAAGGAGAGGTGTTTGGACGAATATATTAATTTGCCGTGGATACATTGCTCGTAAGTAAAACGTCAACCGTTTTCAACTCGGAACCGCGATAAATCGTAAATGTTGCTTTGTCACCGACAGCAAGATTCGTGTACAAGAACTTCCGTAGCTCTGTTGAGTTCTTCACTTCAGTACCATTAATCGCTGTTATTATATCTTCTACATCGAGGCCCGCTTTTCCTGCTGCAGATTCAGGATCAATATTTGCAATTACCACGCCAGCTTTAATTTCACTCGGAAGACCTTGCAAATAGGTCCGTGGCACCTGATCAAGATCCGCAAGTCCAATCCCGATATATGGGCGTTCAACTTGTCCATTTGTTGTCATTTCTTCAATTAATGGAATGACTTCGTTACTTGGAATCGCAAAGCCAAGTCCTTCGACACCACTTTCAGAAATTTTTAAGCTGTTAATGCCAATGACTTGTCCTGCTGCATTGAGGAGTGCGCCACCGCTGTTCCCGGGGTTAATGGCTGCGTCCGTTTGGATTACATTCATTTCCCATTCGCCCGCAGAAGTCTTCACGTTGATGGACCGATTGACTGCACTAACAATCCCTTGGGTTACTGTACCGGAGAAGTCGAGGCCAAGGGGATTACCGATGGCGATGACATCGTCTCCTGCACGAAGTTTATCGGAGTCGCCGAATTCTAGGGAAGTGTCTGCATACTTCGCATCGATAGTTAGGACAGCGAGGTCACTTAGTGCATCTTTTCCAACGAGCGTAGCCGTTGTTGTCTCTCCGCTTTCAAGTGAAACCTCAAGCTTTTCTGCGCCTTCGATGACGTGGTTATTCGTCACGATAAATGCTTTGTCACCATCTATTTTATAAATGACACCCGAACCGGAACCGCTCTTGGTACTTTCAGCTTGCTGTGAAAAAGGATTATTCCCTTTTTGGTAATTGACAATCCCGACAATTGCACCGGAAGACTGTTCTACCATATCGGAAAGTGACGGTATATCTTTAGTGCTTGTTTGCTGTACATTATAGGGAACCGTATCCGTAGTGACAGGTACCACTTCAGCGGAACCGCCTTGTAGTAGATCTGTATTGACTACGACCGCTAACGTTAATACCGAACCAATAACACCTGCTCCTAGTGTTGCTAAAAATCGTTTACCCGGTTTGTTTCTATTTTCTGTCTCCATGATAATTCCTCCCGTTTCATCTGATACTCTTTATTCTAGTTGGAAAATATGAACAAACTATTACCAAGAAGTTAACGATTGATGAAGTAGCTGTTTTGAGGGTATAGTTGAATCAATAATATGATTCCAAAGGTGTGAGTGAAGTGCAAAAGTTAATTACTGCGATGGATGTCGCAAAACATGCGGGCGTATCTCAATCGTCTGTGTCCAGAGTTTACTTTGAAGGTGCCACAGTGTCTGCGAAAACAAGGGAAAAGGTGCTAGCTGCCGCGAAAGAATTAGGCTATCGGCCAAATGAGTTGGCGAGGAGTTTAATTACGAATCGAACGAAAATCATTGGTATAGTGATGAAGGGTATTCAAAATCCTTTTTATCCTCAAGTTTTAAAGCAATTTACAACGACCTTTAAAAGTTTGGGCTATAGCATTATGTTTGTATACACGAATAATGACGAAATACAAAAAGAAGATATCGATATTTTATTTAATTATAATGTTGCAGGTGTCATTATTACAGACGCGTCACTGTCTTTAAATGCTATAGAAGACTTTAAAAGATATAAAATTCCTTTGGTGCTTTTTAACAGAAAAATCGCGAGTAATGATTTTTACTCTGTGTGTTGTAATAATTTAGAGGCAAGTAAGGAAATTGCACAATTTCTTGTTGATAAAGGTAGTTCGGATATCATTTATATTGCAGGGAATCAAAATACATCGACAAGTAAAGAGCGGGAACAAGGCTTTACTGAAGCTCTTACGAAAAATAACATTGCCCTGAAAAGGATTGGATCGGATTATACATATGAGGGCGGATATAAAATTGCCCAGCAAGTGATAAATGAAAATGGAATTCCAGATTCATTTTTTGTGGCGAACGATATCATGGCGTTAGGCGTGTTGGATGCACTTCGTGAAAGTTCGATTGCTATTCCAGAAGCTACGAAAGTAATTGGGTTTGATAATATTGAAATGGCTTCGTGGCCGACGTATAGTCTAACGACTTGGGCACAACCGATTAATGAAATGGTAAATCAAACAGTCAGTTATTTAATGTCGGAAATAGAGGAGTACACAGGTTTTGCTGACAATATAGAGGTAAATGGGATTTTAATCGAGCGTAAAACGACATAAAAAAAGGTTGACTTCCTAGAGTATTTGAAATACTCTTTACCTATAAAGTGCTTTGCATACGTATGCAAGAAAGAAAGAGGAGGAAATAAAATGGTTAGAGTATTGAAAGCTGGTAAATCACAAGAAGAATTGACTAAAAACAATCTTGAAGTATCGAAAATTGTAGCGAATGCTATTCAAGAAATTGAGAATAGAGGAGACGAAGCGGTTCGTGAGTTCTCCGAGAAATTTGATAAATGGTCGCCTGAGGCATTCAGATTAACCGAAGAACAAATTAAAGAAATCGTAGCGCAAGTACCTGCGGAAGTAATCGAAGATATTAAATTTGCTCAAAAGAACATTCGTGAATTTGCAGAAGCGCAATTAGCGTCAATGAACGATGTAGAAGTAGAAAACATTCCAGGCGTTATTTTAGGGCATAAAAATATCCCTGTAAGCAGCGTCGGCTGTTATATTCCTGGTGGACGTTACCCTATGGTTGCTTCTGCTCATATGAGCGTGTTGACAGCAAAAGTTGCTGGTGTCAAGCGTGTAATCGCTTGCACGCCGCCAATTAACGGTGAAATCCCGAATGCGACAATCACGGCAATGTATTTGGCGGGTGCGGACGAAATCTATTTATTAGGTGGAATCCAAGCGATGGCTGCTATGGCGATTGGAACTGAAACGATCCAATCTGTCGATATGATTGTCGGGCCTGGAAACGCTTTCGTGGCAGAAGCAAAAAGACAATTATTTGGTCGCGTAGGGATTGACTTGTTTGCTGGACCTACTGAAACATTAGTTGTTGCGGATGAAACAGCAGATGCTGAAATGATTGCTACGGATATTCTTGGTCAAGGTGAACACGGTCCAACATCTCCAGGTGCCTTAATCACGACTTCTGAAAAACTTGCTTATGAAACTGTAGAAGAAATCGAAAGACAACTTAAAGTGTTACCAACTGCTGACGTTGCACGTGTTTCATGGGATGATTACGGCCAAATTCTGTTAGTGGATAGCATTGAAGAAGCGCTTGTAGAAGCCGACCGACTAGCGTTTGAACACGTTGAAATTCTAACAGCAGATCCGAATTATTTCTTAGAAAACATGACAAATTACGGTTGTCTATTCCTAGGGCCTGAAACGAACGTTGCATACGGCGATAAAGTGATTGGAACGAATCATACATTACCAACAAAAGGCGCAGCCCGTTATACAGGCGGTCTATGGGTAGGTAAGTTTATCAAAACGGTAACGTACCAAAAAGTGACACCTGAAGCGAGTGCTTATATCGGCGAATACGCAGCGCGTCTCTGTCAATTGGAGAACTTTGCTGGCCATGCTGAACAAGCACTATTACGAGTAAGAAGGTACGGAAAGAAAGCATAATTTCTTTTCTGCAGAGGGGGCAGGCGATTCGATGTTAGGGATGATAGGGTTATTTGGGGGACTAGCATTATTGATTTATTTGACAATGAAGGGCATGAACTTACTAATTGCTGCTCCGCTGTCAGCGCTCGTTGTTGCACTATTAAGTGGCCTTCCATTATTTCCAGGAGTACCGGATGAAGGGATAGCTAACTTTGTGACAAATTATATGGGCGGCTTTTCAAGCTTTATCGGCTCATGGTATTTAATGTTCTTGACTGGAGCAATTTTCGGTAAAGTTATGGAAGATAGCGGTGCAGCAGAAAGTGTTTCGAAATGGATTGTAGGCAAGCTTGGTATGAAACGGGCAGCTCTTGCTGTTGTAATCGCTTGTGCAATCCTGACGTATGGGGGAGTTAGTTTATTCGTCGTTGCATTTTCTGTTTATCCAATGGCCATCAGTTTGTTTAAAGAAGCAAACTTACCAAGAAGATTCATTCCAGCGACATTAGCATTTGGATCTACAACGTTTACCATGACTTCTGCGGGTTCACCAGAAATTCAAAACTGGATTCCAATTGAGTTCCTGGGAACAACTGCGTATGCTGGATGGCAAGTAAGTGCAATTGTAGCTGCATTTATGGCGATCTTCGGCTATTGGTGGCTGAAAAAAATGATTTCAAAAGCGTTGGCAAAAGGCGAACACTTTGTTGATAGAGAAACGGATCATCATGAGGTGAGGGAGCATTTACCGAGTCCATTGTTAAGTGTAATTCCCTTACTTGTTGTTTTGATCATCTCATTTATATTCCATAACTCATTGGGAACATCAGCGTTAATTGTTGCTCTTACGAGTGGTGTAATCGCAACGTATTTAATCAACAGAAAGTATTTCTCGAACTTTGGGAAAGCGGTTTCAGAAGGAACAATGGGTGCAGTTATTGCAATTGCCAATACAGCCGCGGTTGTAGGGTTTGGCGGAGTCATAAAAGCAACGCCCGCGTTTGGTGACGCTGTTAGTTTTATGACGGCTATACCAGGTAGTCCTCTCATAGGAGGAGGACTTGCTGTAGCAGTTATTGCAGGTTTAACTGGATCATCATCAGGTGGACAGGCGATTGCTTTACCGTTGCTTGCACCGCATTATTTAGATTTGGGTGTCGATCCGGATGCGTTACACCGTGTGGTCGCAATTTCTTCAGGCTCTTTGGATTCATTGCCACAGGGCGGTTATGTTGTAACGACAATTCGTTCAATTGCTGGCGAAACGCATAAAGACGCATATCCTGCGTTTGGCGCATTAACGGTCATAGTACCAATACTCGGCGTCGTGTTAGCTGTCGTATTATTCTCATTAGGCATGTAAGTAATAGATACCCAACAAGCTAATTGTTATAGTTTGTTGGGTATTTTATCATATCGAAAAATGGAGGTAGACCGTTATGGAAAAACTAGCAATCATCGGTTGTGGCACGATGGGACATTCAATTGCGCTATCAGCAGCGTGGGCAGGGATAGAAGTCAAAATCTCTGGTATGAATGAACAAGACCTAGCAACAGCAGACAAAGGGCTTCGCAATAAATTAACGGTGATGGTACACAATGATTTATTTAATGAAGCAATGGCTGAGGAGATTCGTAAGCGCATTGTATTTTCAACTTCATTAGAAGAGATTGTAAGAGAGGCGACTTTTATAATTGAGGTCATTCCAGAGAATAGTCAAATGAAGCGGGAATTGTATAAAGAGATTGAAGCAATATGTGGTGAAGATACTGTTCTTGCGAGTAATACGTCTGGATTCACGCCAACTTCTTTAGCGGTAGAAATGGAGTACCCGAATCGTTTTATCGTTACACATTTTTGGAATCCGGGACATTTAATCCCCCTTGTCGAAGTGGTTAAAGGAGAGAAAACTGATCAGGAAACGATTGAGCGTGCTATGAATTTATTGAACGAAATGAATAAAAAGCCGATTTTGATAAACAAAGAAGTCCCGGGATTCATCGGGAACCGGCTGCAGTATGCTTTATTCCGCGAGGCACAATCGCTGCTTGATGAAGGGGTTGCTACGAAAGAAGATATCGATGCAGCTGTGACGTATAGCATTGGGAGACGTTTGCCGATAACGGGACCGTTAATGACTGCAGACATGGGAGGCCTTGACGTTTTCTCGGCGATTTCAAATTACTTGTTTGAAGATCTTAGCAATGAAAGTAAATCGGGAGTTCACTTATCAAATCTAGTCAATCAAAAGAAGTTTGGCGATAAGAGTGGTGAAGGATTCTATATGTGGGATCCAGAAACTTCTGAAACAATCAATGCAGAGCGGGAGAAAACGCTTATTCACTTCCTAAAAAACGATCGGAAAGAGTAGGAGGATGTTAATATGAAACCATACTTTTCAGATTTAGAAAACAAAACGGTTATTGTAACGGGCGGTAGTAAGGGTATTGGAAAAGAAATTGCCCGGACATTCGCTGAACTAAAAGCGAATGTCGTGATCGTAGGTCGAGATGAGAATGCACTACATAACACGCTAGTGGAATTACACCAATACAATACGAAATGTAAATCGATTCAAGCGGACTTAAAGGATATCAAGCAGGTTCGGGCGATGGTTGATGAGGTAGCGGCCCAATTTGGAACGGTAGATGTATTGGTGAACAATGCGGGGGTTAATATCGCTAAACCGGCGATAGAAGTGACGGAAGATGATTGGGATCAAGTGCTCGATACAAATTTAAAATCTACGTTCTTTTGCAGTCAGGAAGCCGCTACTTACATGATTCCGCAACGCAGTGGGAGGATCATCAATATCGTATCCCAAATGGCTTTTGTTGGTTATTATAATAGGGCGGCGTATTGTGCAAGTAAAGGTGGAGCGGTTCAACTGACAAAAGCGTTGGCAGTCGAATGGGCGCAAAGTGGAATAAATGTAAATGCCGTTGCTCCGACATTTATTGAAACAGAATTGACGACTAAAATGTTTGAAGATGAAGCATTTAAAAATGATGTAGAAAGTCGAATTCTCTTAGGCAAACTGGCACAACCGGGAGATATTTCAGGAGCGGTTCTTTACTTGGCATCGAACCTATCAAATTTTGTTACAGGTGAAACGATTAAAGTAGATGGTGGATGGACAGCAATCTAAAAGGTAAAGGTGGCAAAGAATATGATGCAAGATCAAGTGTTATTTATAACTGGAGCAGCAAGGGGAATCGGATTCGATATTGCAAAGGCATTTTCTGATGCTGGTGCTAAAGTTGTTATCTCTGATTTAACGCAACAAGCCGTCGATGAAGCACTTTCCAAAATTGAAAAAAATGTCGAAGGAATTGTCTGTGATGTTACAAAAGAAGAGGACATCAAAAAGGCAATTGAATTTACGGTTGAGAAGTTTGGGCGGATTGATATTCTTGTCAACAATGCGGGGATGCAACATGTATCATTTATCGAAGATTTCCCTACTGAAAAGTTTGAACTGCTTGTGAAAATTATGTTGACTGCACCATTTATAGCCATCAAACATGCACTGCCTCATATGAAGAAACAACAGTTTGGAAGAATTATTAACATGGCTTCTATTAATGGCGTCATTGGATTTGCTGGAAAAGCTGCTTACAACTCCGCAAAACATGGGGTAATTGGTTTAACGAAAGTAGCTGCTCTCGAATCGGCTGCAGATGGAATTACTGTCAATGCGATTTGTCCAGGGTATGTCGATACGCCATTAGTGAGGAACCAGTTTGCTGACCTTGCAAAAACAAGAAATATTGAAGTTGAACAAGTTTTAGAAGAAGTACTATACCCATTAGTTCCTCAAAAAAGACTGCTCGATGTGAAGGAGATAACGGATTTAGCTTTGTATATTGCAAGTGACTCCGCAAAAGGTATGACTGGACAAGCGATTATTTTGGATGGCGGCTACACAGCTCAGTAAAACCAGTGTTATTTAAAGGACCAACTCGTAAGTCGATTTATAGACTGATGGGAGGGTCCTTTATTTTACCCCGCACGGATAATAAAGTAGCCTCCGATGAACCTGTCAATCTATGTCGAACGATTTAAAAGTCTAGTAGTTGAAATAATCAACATAGTCTGACAGAATAAGAGGACAAGCTTCTTTTTTATTTCAAGTCTGTTGTAAGCGCATACATTAATTGTTTCTGGTAGAGGCGCATACGGAGGAAGTTTGCGACATATAGTGGCATTGTGTGAAAAATTCAACTCACAGGGAGGAATGGAAAAATGGTACAAGCGGTAGAAAATCAGATTTATGCTTTTCCGAATACGGAAGGTGCGAAAGTAAACTTTAAAGAACGCTACGATAACTTTATCGGTGGAAAATGGACAGCACCGGTTAAAGGGGAATACTTTGATAACGTGACGCCGGTAACGGGGAAAGTATTTACAGAAGTAGCACGCTCGACTGCAGAGGATGTTGAACTTGCGTTGGATGCGGCACATGCTGCAAAAGATGCTTGGGGCAAAACGTCTGTTACGGTACGTGCGAATACGTTACTGAAAATTGCTGATCGCATTGAACAAAACTTAGAAATGCTAGCTGTTGCTGAAACGTGGGATAACGGCAAAGCGGTTCGTGAAACATTGAATGCAGATCTGCCGCTTGCTATCGACCATTTCCGCTATTTTGCTAGTGCAATCCGTGCGCAAGAAGGTGGAGTTAGTCAGATTGACGACGATACTGTAGCGTACCATTTCCATGAGCCAATCGGTGTCGTTGGACAGATTATTCCGTGGAACTTCCCTATTCTGATGGCGGTATGGAAACTAGCGCCAGCACTTGCTGCAGGAAACTGTGTCGTGCTGAAGCCTGCTGAACAGACACCGGCATCGATTCTTGTACTTATAGAATTGATAGAAGATTTATTACCTCCGGGTGTTTTGAATGTCGTGAACGGTTTTGGTCTTGAAGCAGGTAAACCACTTGCATCGAGCTCACGTATCGGGAAAATTGCATTCACAGGTGAAACGACAACGGGGCGTCTGATTATGCAATACGCTTCACAAAACGCAATCCCTGTCACACTCGAATTAGGTGGTAAATCACCGAATATCTTCTTCGAAGACATTATGGACGAAGACGATTCGTTCTTGGACAAAGCAGTAGAAGGCTTCGTCATGTTTGCACTGAACCAGGGTGAAGTATGTACATGCCCATCGCGTGCATTGATTCAAGAATCCATTTACGATAAATTCATGGACCGCGCAATTGAGCGCGTAAAAGCGATTAAAACTGGAAATCCGCTTGACCCAACTGTCATGATGGGTGCGCAAGCGTCAACTGAACAGTTGGAGAAAATTCTTTCCTATCTAGATATCGGCAAACAGGAAGGTGCGGAATGCCTGATTGGCGGAGAGCAAAATCAGCTTGAAGGCGATTTGAAAGACGGCTACTACGTCAAGCCAACTGTCTTTAAAGGGAATAATAAAATGCGGATTTTCCAGGAAGAAATCTTTGGTCCTGTTGTTTCGGTTACAACGTTCAAAACAAAAGAAGAAGCGCTTGAAATTGCGAACGATACGCTATACGGCTTAGGTTCGGGTGTCTGGACGCGCGACATGAATACGGCATATCGTTTCGGTCGCGGCATCCAAGCGGGGCGGGTCTGGACGAACTGTTATCACATGTACCCAGCGCATGCTGCGTTCGGTGGTTACAAAGCGTCCGGTGTTGGACGTGAAAACCACTTAATGATGTTGAGCCACTACCAACAAACGAAAAACATGCTTGTTAGCTACAGCGAAAACAAACAAGGTTTCTTTTAATTTCATTCAGCGGGGGTTCAAACCCCGCTGAATTGTGGATCTCAGACTAAGAACGCCGCGTCCTGCGGCAACGTCTGAATGACCAACATCCTGTTGGCCCAAAGCCTCCGGCGGATGTCACAGATTTTGAAGGGAGTTAAGGAAGGCAGTCTAAGTTCGCGACTTCCTGTCGCAACGACTGCATGACCTACATCCTGTAGACCTCAAGCTCAATTCAAAATCTGGACGCAATCACGCCGAGGCGTGATTGATTCGAAAAGGAGGGAGGTAGTGCGGATGACGGAACGCGTACTCGCAACTGACGCTGCACTGGAACTCATTGCGTTTTTGGTAGAGAAACACGGTCCACTCATGTTTCACCAGTCGGGCGGCTGCTGTGATGGCTCATCGCCAATGTGTTATCCGAATGGGGAACTGATTATAGGTGATCAGGATGTCCTACTTGGTACTATTGGTGAAACACCGTTTTATATGCACAAAAACCAATTCGAGTATTGGAGGCATACACAGCTAATCATTGACGTTGTCAACGGTCGCGGCGGCATGTTTTCACTCGAAGGTGTTGAAGGCAAACGCTTTTTGACCAGGTCACGTGCGTTTACGGCTGAGGAAAACAAAGAGCTACAGGTGTAAGTGAATAACAAAAGGGCCCTCGATGAAAAATCGGCAGGCCCTTTTGTCGTTGGTTAAATAAAGCGTTTCCGCTGTTCTGGCGATGGCAACATACACGCATCTTCTTTCTTGCCAAACCATTTATAGCGATTTATAGCGACGTAGTTATATACGCCGTCACGGATTTTACGTGGTACGAGTATAAATAGGAAGAATAGATGCCATAATCCGTCCAGTTTTTTTGCGATACGGAGCGCTGCTGAAGACTTGGTGAACGCTTTACCGTTTTCAATCAAAACCAAGCTGTCAACGTCTTCCGGGATAGCATATTTTTTCGTGAGTTCCAGTCCTTTTTCGCTTTGTAATGAAGTAAATAGAAAATGATTGGCAGGATCTCGCTTTATAATGAACTGCACACTTGCATCACAAAAATTACAAACACCGTCAAATAAAATAATTCTTTTCATAAAATAACCTCCCGGCGTACTTATCTTCTATAGTATAGCCTGTTAGTGAATCGATAAAACGTGAAAGGTGTTACTATTTACATGTGACAGAATATTTAGTATAATGGTAGTGAAAAGAAATGGAACATGCTATAAACGTTTGGATGTTTTCCACCGCATTTAGCCCCGGCAAAATGATGAGAGGATGATAGACTATGGAACGTTTACCTATTGAATCGTCAGAAATGGAGCTTAGGACTAATAAGGATTTCATCGCCAAATTAAAAATGATTGGCGAAGGTGGTCCAATTTATGAGCAATATGAAATGCTTGAGAAAAGAAGAGAAAAGTCCGATTCCTTCGAGGATGAAAAAAAACTTCCGCGTGATTACCAATAACTAAACCTCACAGCGATGTGAGGTTTTTCTGTTTTTTAATGCTCTATATAGGTTGAAATAAAGAGCTTCGATGAGGCGGAACGAAAAGGGCAAGTGTGAAGAATAATGATTATGAATGGTATTATGGCGAGTTATTCAGTCGCATTGCTGACATTTGTGTTATGGATGAATTTTAATATTGATTATGATAGATCTCTCGTCCATAAAGTAATACTGGCTTTTCTGATTGCCAGTTCTATCAGCCCACTCTTTCTAGTGACTCGAGTGTTTCTATACTACAGAAGAATGCGTAATGCAGGAGTTCAAGACTAAGCGCTATAATCTATATTGAATATACGAATACATGTGGAAACTGGGTGAAGGCGCCTTAAAAGGGGCAGCCAACCGAACAACGAAGAGTTCGGTTTGTATAATTTTTGCGTACTTTGCATAAATTATACAGTTTATACCAAGAAGAAATTCTATTATTTCCTGTGTCCGCAATGGGAGGCAACCCCGAGCGCCACAGCGGATTTGAATGGAATCTTTATTTCAACATCTGTAGTTAGTAGATTATCCAATATTCATTAAAGTTCATAGTGTCTATCGCCCGTTTGTCTTCCTTCTTTTCACATCTACTAGAAGGAGGAGGTGATAGTATGATGCAACAAGGTAATTGGCAGCAGCCAAATTGTCATCAAGGGAATATGATGGGTGGCAATCAAGTACGCCCGGTAGTATGTCCGACGCAGTATCGTTGTCACGATCAATTTGTACCGCGTGAAGTTCCTTATATCCATCCGATCGTCAATGTGAATCGGGTGCATAACGTTGAAATTCCACGTCACTATTTCACAGAAACAACACAGAATGTGATGGGGCAAACACTCCCTGCTCGACCAGGTTTCGGTCCAGGAATGGGCGGAATGGGTCCAGGTATGGGACCAGGAATGGGCGGATTCGGTCCGCAAGTTGGCGGTATCGGTAATCGTCCTGGCTGTGGACATCGTCCCGGTTGTGGCTGTGGAAATCGCCGCGGCTGGTGATAGGTCAGATTTATGGTAGAATAAAGCTACCATAATGATATACAGTAGGTGAGTTTGTTGAGAGCTTTTAAATTTGTCATTCCAGTCATGCTGCTCGTTGGAGGGTTTGGCTGGATGAAATTGACGAAAGAATTCCAAGAAGTGCCCGGATTAACGCGCTTGGCTATTATAATTGGTGCGATGATTTTGAGCGGGATCATTTCTTACTTTTTATTTCCAAAAGACGAAGGCGAAAAATCCTGAAGAGAGACCGATAGCGAATTTGCTATCGGTCTTTTGTTTATTTGCTAATACGTCATTTGCGTTAACTTGATTTAAATATTTGTTGACTCATAATGTGTTATCTATTATTCTGTTAAAGATAACATAAACTTTAGGGGTGTATCAGATCATGACAACAGCTACAGTAAAAACAAAAAGTAAAAGCGCAATGAGTCCGTTAACACTTGTCTACAGTGGAATGTTCGCAGCACTGATGATGATTGGCGCAAATATTACCGCATTTGTACCATTTCTAGTTGTGGGTGGTGTGCCGATTACATTGCAGACATTTTTTGCGATTCTTGCGGGACTTATTCTTGGTAGTCGCAGGGGTGCACTGGCGATGGCGGTCTATATGTTCATCGGGCTTGCGGGGGCGCCTGTATTTGCGAGATTCAGTGGTGGTTTTGGATCAATTATCAGTCCGACATTCGGATTTATCATATCTTATATTTTAGTAGCATTCATCGTCGGGAAAATCGTTGAAAAGAACGGGAAATTACATGGTTATATTATTGCTGCAATCGTTGGAATGGTTCTAAATTATGTAATCGGAACGAACTGGATGTATTATGCCTATAAGCTCTGGGCTGCGGCACCGGATGCCTTTACATACAAAGTAGCGTGGCTATGGATGGTGCCGCCACTGCCGAAAGATATTATCCTTGCCGTCCTTGCTGGAATCTTTGGACACCGTATGTATAAGGTATTGAAAGTGAGGCGTTAATATGACGAAGTATACTGAGTTAGCTGAACGTGTTCTAGTGGGACATGTCCTGACGGATGAGGAAGCCCTATCGATATTGGGGAGTCCAGAAGAGGACTTGCTGCCGCTTTTGCACGCGGCTTATATAATCCGGAAACATTATTATGGGAATAAAGTGAAGCTTAATATGATAATGAATACGAAATCTGGCTTATGCCCGGAAAACTGCGGGTATTGTGCACAGTCGATTATTTCAAAAGCGCCAATCGAAAAGTATGCCATGATGAAAAAAGAAGAAATTGTAGCAGGTGCAGCTAGAGCAGCCGAATTGAATGCAGGAACCTACTGTATTGTGGCTAGCGGGAGAGGTCCTGCGAACCGTGAACTCGAAATTGTTATCAATTCCGTGAAGGAAATCAAGTCGAAGTATGAGCATATGACCATTTGTGCATGTCTTGGACTGTTAAAACCAGACCAAGCGTCCCGATTGAAAGATGCTGGCGTCGACCGTTACAATCACAACATCAATACGTCGGAAGCCCACCATGGAAGTATCACAACGTCTCATACTTATGAGGACCGCGTAAACACGGTCGATCTTGTGAAGCAGTCGGGTATTTCACCGTGTTCTGGCGTTATCATTGGTATGCGTGAAACGAAACAAGACGTCGTCTCAATGGCACGCAGTTTGTATGCAATGGATGCAGATTCGATTCCGGTGAACTTTTTACATGCCGTGGATGGGACACCCCTTGGCGGGACAGACGAGTTAACACCGATCTATTGCTTGAAAGTACTATGCTTGTTCAGATTCATTAATCCCACAAAGGAAATCAGGATTTCCGGCGGGCGTGAAGTGAACTTACGCAGTCTTCAGCCGTTAGGGCTATACCCGGCAAACTCGATTTTTATTGGGGATTATTTGACGACAACCGGCCAGGAAAGTGAAAGAGACTATCAAACGCTGAAGGATATGGGATTCGAAATAGACTTAGAACCTTTAGCAAAACAGCCTGTTCCAGTGTGATTGAAAAATGGACATCCCATTTCGACGGGATGTCCATTTTTTCATTCAGGTGTATCAAATGGTTGCAGAATATCTCTTTTGCCTTTTGTGTGAAAAATAAGTACTTTATCAGTAGGATCGTACTTTTTACCATAAAATGTTTCATCTTTATAAGTGTGGATTTCATCGTACGTCTGTGTCATTGCATTGTAGATTTCTTCTTCACCTGAATCAGTTGGTGACCAGTATAAGATTTCAAGTACCGTATTTTCGCCTGTTGCAAGGGAGCGACGATTATAGCCGATGCGCTGTGCATGTGTGAAGTTTTCACGCGAGTAAAATTTAAGTCGTTTTGCAGTATCTGTATCTTCATAATCGACTGGCTCCACTTCAAGGAGAATCGGTTTATTCTTGGATTTTAACATTGTTAATAATTTGCTGCCAAGTCCCATGCCGCGTGATTGTGTTGAAACGAACAAGTAGTCGACGAATATAAACTTCTCGAACTCGACATACATGAGCACATGATGAGGTCCTTCATCCTTCTTATAAACACTTTTCTTGTCAGTTAGTAACGCATCCATATGTTCCTTTGACTTCATCTCTTCAACGGGGAAGTATTCATTTAGCTTCTCATACCAATTCAAAATGTGTTGCCTCCAATGGTTTATTTACCCCGGAGTTTTTTGTTTTGGATTGTGAGACCGAGGAAAAAAGAAGGGTAGTAAAAAATCCTCTATTCTACTGTATACCCATTATTTTAAATAAATAAACTTGCTCGGTTTTAATTAAGTAAATGAAACTATTTCCTAGATTATCCGTATACTTAGCTAACAACAAAAAATCTTACTCAGTGGAAAAGGGTGTATATATGTTTAATTTACTTATATTCTCAATTATTGTGGGCATCGTGTTCAGTCTAGTTATTGTCCCATTTATATTAAGTACTCAAGCGAAGCGTGGTGCGGATGAGGAAGCTGTAAGAACTCCTTTTAATAGAGGAGCTGCGATTGTTACCGTAGCTATATTATCTGCTATAGCCGTATTCGTGTTTTACTATACGACAAACATGGACCGTAACTGGACGTCTCTGTGGATGGTGCTTTTAGTCGTTACATTGCTAGGTGCTTTGTCGGCAGGTGGCAAAGACCGCAAAGTGAAATTGGTCCTGTTCCTCGGTGCACTTGTTTTTGGTGCATATATACTTAGCGCGCCGCTCTTCAACGCCGACAAGAAATACAAAGCAGTTGAAATGGATCAGCAAGTGGAGATTTCAGCGTTCGATGAAACAAAAACGCCGGCAAGTGTTCCACCGAAGTTTGCGCGCAATAAGATGAAGAAAGCATTCGGGCAAGTTCCGAATACGAGTTACTATGAGCTCGGCAGTCTGCAAATTCAAAAAGTCGATGGCAAATTTGTCTACATTGCACCCGTGGAGTTTTCGGGCTTCTTTAAATGGTGGAGTGCTGATACAACGCCTGGCTACTTTACGATGAGTGCAACAGACTCGGCTGATAACCCGAAATTTGTGAAAGCCGAAATGACGTATACACCGTCGTCCTACTTCCACAAACAAGTGGAGCGTCATATACGGATGAAAATGCCGAACCTTATTTTTTACGGGGATGTTCAACTTGAAATTGACGACGATGGAAAACCGTATTATATCCGTTCTTATGGGGAATTCATTTCCGCGCGTAACGGCTTTGATGTAAAAGGGATTGTAATGGTCGATCCTGCTAATGGTGATGTGAAAAAGTATTTGCTTGCAGATATACCTGAATTCATCGACGGGGCTGTTTCACCTGAAGCGGTCAGTTTGCAAAATAGTTACTTCGGGAACTATATCCACGGTTTCTGGAATTCAGTCGTTGGGAAGAAAGATGTCAAGTTGCCATCTGATGAAGGAACAGAGGCGAATGTAAGCCCGATTTTTGACGAGAATGGTCATATGTATTACTTCACAGACTTTACAAGTCCAAAAGAAGGTGTCGACTCGATGCTTGGCTATGCGTTGACGGATGGTAAGACAGGAAAAGCAACGTATTATTCAGGTAATCTGGAAGAGTCCTATATGGATTCGCAAGGGGCACTGCAGATTATCGAGAAGAAATTCATCGAAAAGAAATGGTCCGGCGAAATGCCGGTCTTGTATAACTTCTACGGAGAAGCGAGTTGGTTAACGCCAGTGCTCGATTCAAATGGATTCCTGCAAAATTACTTCATTGTATCAGCAGCGAATCCGGAAATATCGGTTTACGGCAATACGCCGAACGAAGCATTGAAATTGTATAAGACAGCTCTTCAGCGCGGAGGTAGCGGTGTAGATGGTAGCTCGAGTGCGGAAGAGGCGAAAGCGGCCGTAACGGTCGTGCGTGTATTCAAAGAGCGCGTCGGTGATTTTACACTTGTTTCGTTTTTAGCGGATGATGGACGCAACTTCATCGTCTCTTCGGAAGCTGTGCCACTCTCGATCTATGTTCAACAAGGCGATAAGCTTGTTGTGACATATTTAGAGACGGGTGAACTATTCTTGCCTGTGAAAGAGTTGACGAATGTTAGCGTGGAATAACGGAAATGGAGTGCAAGGCGAATTCGCCTTGCACTCCATTTTTAGTTGCTATATATGTTGAATTAAAGAATCCCATTGAATCTACTGTGGCGCTCAATAAGGAGAGAGTATTAATTGGGGGTGTGGATTGTAGAACGCTTGGCGCTTTGGGGATGCCTCTCGCCGTAAGCCTGTTAAGGCGCCTTCGCTCAGTATATATACCGGATTCAACATATATAATTATATTCAAGAAAGACGCAATCTAGGTTGCAGATTTCATCGCAGATAATGAAATGCGCTTTCTCAAATAGACCATCCAGCGAAGGCGCGACTTCGTGGTAGCCGAAGCGGTATTGGTAGGAGTTCTATTTCATTCCAAGTATTAGAATTTCCGGCGGCCTACCAATAGCCCTTGTAAAGCGCATACATCGTATTCATCTGTTCAACATATATAGTAAACTATAAAATCTCGTACAGTGGATAACCTGCAAAAGGAGCAATTCCACGTCCGAACTCTTATGCTTCTGAACAGGCGCTTCCACTTTTGTTTTTTCGTACGGTTAAAACGTATTGTCACATGCCGATACTTGTTAAGTCTGGTGCGTATCGATTGCGGAACATGCGGAATATCATGTACAATCAAGTCAAAGATAGTCAAAGTCAACGGCTTATCCCCCGTATGAAAGAGGTGAGGGTATGAGAAACATTTCCGACATTATTGAAGGATATTTGAAAGCAATAATCGAAGAGGGACAGTGTGGAACCATCGAAATTAAGCGCAATGAAGTCGCTGAAAAGTTCCAGTGCGTCCCGTCTCAAATCAATTACGTTATTAAGACCCGCTTCACGGCGGAGCGTGGTTATGCGGTTGAATCGAAGCGTGGAGGCGGTGGCTACATACGTATTTTCCGCGTTCAGGCGAATTCCCGTAAAGAATTGATAGAACATATTTTAGGCGGTATCCAATCGGGAGCCTCTTATACGATGGCTTTAGATGTCGTTTACAGACTAATTGAAGAAGAAGTCATAACGGAGCGCGAATCAAAGCTCATTCTTGCTGCGGTTGATAGAAGAACTATCCATCAGCCACTTCCAGACCGCGATATCATGCGTGCACGCATTTTACAAGCAATGCTCTTGACGCTTATTTACGAACAGCGTAACTAATCACCAATCCAACTGATATGAGGTGGCTTTCGATGATATGTGAAAATTGTAAAGAACGAACTGCGTCCATTACGATTACGCAAGAAAGTGTAGTCGGATCGCTGGAACGCCATTTATGTGAGAAATGCGCATTTCAATCACAAACATTCCATTTCGACCCCAATCAAGAGCCGTTGTCCATTCAGCAGTTCCTATCTCACTGGTTTAGCGGTTCTGATCCTTTCCAGGCACAACCGCAAACGCGGGGAGAGTCGTTTGAAGGACCCGAATGTCCCTCATGTGGTTTAACGTTTCCGAAGTTCCTCGATATTGGGAAGTTTGGCTGTGCCGACTGTTATGACACATTTCGTGGCAGCTTACCGCAAGTTTTTGGCAAGCTTCACAATGGCCATTCAACTCATACCGGGAAAGTACCGGTTTCATTTAATGAAATATATGCAGTTAAAAAGAAAATTGAAGAGATCCGAGTGAAGATGAAAGAGGCAGTAGAAGCTGAGCATTTTGAAGAAGCGGCAGCTTTGCGTGATGAAGCGAATACACTAAAGCAACACCTTTCCCTTGGAGGTGAAGAAAACGATGTCGATTGAAAAATTCATGCGTGATGCGGTAACCCCTTGGATGACTGCTTACGGAGAGCACTCAGACATCGTTATGTCGACGCGAATTCGACTTGCACGCAACTTGACAGGCTATCGTTTTCCTATCGCGTTCACTGAAGAAGAAGCGATGGCGGTAGACAGAGCGGTTACGGGTGTTTTGCTTGATACCATGCAAAGTGGCTATTCCTATACTAAGATGTCCGATCTACCTGCATTGGAACGCCAAGTACTTGTTGAAAAACATCTGATCAGTCCGCAACTCGCAATTCCTGACAGGCATGGCGCAGTTCTTCTATCAGAAGACGAGACCATAAGTGTCATGGTGAATGAGGAGGACCATATCCGCATTCAATGCATCTATCCTGGGTTACAGCTTGAGGATGCCTATAAACAGGCTGATCAGGTTGACGATTACCTTGAAAAAGAACTGCCGTATGCTTTTGATGAAGACTTTGGTTATTTGACAAGCTGTCCATCGAATACGGGAACCGGCATGCGCGCATCTGTGATGATGCATTTACCGGCACTTACAATGACGAAGCAGATTGATCGTATTATCCCGGCTATCTCACGGCTTGGAATCATCGTCCGAGGGAGTTATGGCGAAGGAAGTGAAGCACCTGGCAATGTCTATCAAGTGTCAAATCAGACGACGCTTGGTAAAACGGAGCAAGAGATTCTCGCGGATCTTGGAAACATTGCATCTCGGTTAATTGGGCATGAACGGAAATCGCGGGAATTGTTACTTTCAAAGTCGCGAATTGCGCTTGAGAACAGGCTATTCCGTTCATTGGGTACAATTAGTTATGCGCGACTATTACCGTCAGGCGAGGCAGCACGATGCCTTTCGGACGTCAGACTCGGTATCGATCTTGGCATCATCCAGGACGTTGACATGTCGATTTTGAACGAACTGATGATATTCATGCAGGCAGGTTTCCTACAACAATATGCAAGCACGGAGTTATCACAAGAAGAACGGGATATATTCAGAGCGAAACTGTTTCGAGAACGACTCAATGTAGAGAAATCCTCTCCTCCGACTGAGATTAATACTGAAGAGTGAGCAGGTATTTTGCACATTGTCTTTTGTTTAGGTATAGTTAGGTCAAAGATAGTCAAAGTCAATTTTGCCAATAAAGGAGTTCCTGCGTGTTCGGTTGAATACGTATAAAAGGGTGGTTGTTTTCTTACCTCTTTCTAGAGAGGAATGAAAACATAAGGTTTACTGCATGGATTGGTGTCTAGACACCAGCCCCTAGGCCCATGTGCAATGGGAGGGACTGAAATGCATTCCTCCTACCTGTCGAGGCTGAACGGCGCCTTGCGCTTTTCTAGAAAAGGAATTCATTTGAGTAATGTATGGTTTTTTGGGGAATTGATTGTATATATATAGTATAGAAGGAGAGGACTGAATATGATGTTTAATCGATTTACACAGCGTGCACAGAAAGTATTGCAACTTGCCCAAGAAGAGGCAATCCGGATGAAACACGAGTCCATTGGAACAGAACATATTTTACTTGGACTTATTCGTGAAGGCGGAGGTATTGCTGCAAAAGCGCTTGAAGCGATAGGTGTCAACTTTGAAACAATCGTACAAGGTGTAGAAAAACTTGTAGGTGCTGGAACAAAGGATGTCGGTCCAATCGTTCATTACACACCTAGAGCAAAAAAAGTTATTGAATTATCCGTGGATGAGTCACGTAAGCTGGGTCATTCTTATATCGGAACAGAGCACATCTTGCTAGCACTTATCCGTGAAGGTGAAGGGGTTGCAGCGCGTGTCTTGAATAACGCTGGCGTTAGTCTGAATAAAGCGCGTCAACAAGTACTTCAGTTGCTGGGAAGTAATGATAGCTCGGCTACAGGTCAAGGCGTTTCGAATTCTGCTGCAACGCCGACATTGGATAGCTTGGCACGTGATTTAACGGAAGTGGCACGTGAAGGCTTGCTCGATCCGGTTATCGGACGTAGCAAGGAAATTACACGTGTTATTGAAGTATTAGCACGCCGAACGAAAAACAACCCAGTACTTATTGGAGAACCAGGTGTTGGTAAGACTGCAATTGCTGAAGGACTCGCACAGCAAGTCATTAATAACGAAGTGCCGGAAATTCTCCGTGACAAACGTGTTATGACACTCGATATGGGAACAGTCGTCGCGGGTACGAAATACCGTGGTGAATTCGAAGATCGCATGAAAAAAGTAATGGAAGAGATTCGTCAAGCGGGCAATATCATCCTATTCATCGACGAACTGCATACGCTGATTGGGGCAGGAGGAGCTGAAGGTGCAATCGACGCATCTAATATCCTGAAGCCTTCGCTGGCACGCGGTGAATTGCAATGTATCGGTGCAACGACGCTTGACGAATACCGTAAATATATTGAAAAAGACGCTGCGCTTGAACGACGCTTCCAACCGATCCAAGTCGACGAGCCAACTGTCGATGAAACAATCCAAATTCTCCATGGCTTGCGTGACCGTTACGAAGCGCATCACCGTGTGAAAATTACAGATGAATCAATCGAAGCGGCTGCTAAAATGTCGGATCGTTATATTTCTGACAGATTCCTTCCGGATAAAGCGATTGACTTAATCGACGAAGCGGGTTCAAAAGTACGCCTTCGTTCATACACGACACCGCCTAACTTGAAAGAGCTGGAATTGAAATTAGAAGCAATTCGTTCTGAAAAGAATGCAGCTGTCCAAAGCCAAGAATTCGAAAAAGCGGCATCGTTCCGCGACAAAGAACAAAAGATGAAAGAAGAACTTGAAACAACGAAAACAGATTGGAAAGAAAAGCAGGGTCAAAAAGAATCCGAAGTGACAGTTGAAGATATCGCAGAAGTTGTAGCGATGTGGACTGGAATACCGGTATCTAAAATAGCTGAAACGGAATCTGCAAAACTGCTCAACATGGAAGAAATGCTACACGAACGTGTCATTGGCCAAAGTGAGGCAGTAACTGCTATTTCCCGGGCAATACGACGTGCACGTGCAGGTTTGAAAGATCCGAAACGTCCGATTGGTTCGTTCATTTTCCTTGGACCAACAGGTATCGGGAAAACGGAATTGGCAAGAGCGCTTGCGGAAGTCATGTTTGGCGATGAAGATGCAATGATTCGTGTTGACATGTCCGAGTACATGGAGAAACATTCGACATCGCGTCTAGTCGGTTCACCACCAGGGTATGTCGGCTATGAAGAAGGCGGACAGTTAACAGAAAAAGTTCGTCGCAAACCTTATTCGGTAGTCTTATTAGATGAAATCGAGAAAGCTCATCCGGATGTCTTTAACATTCTCCTTCAAGTACTGGAAGATGGCAGATTGACGGATTCAAAAGGACGCTTAGTAGATTTCCGAAACACAGTTCTTATCATGACTTCCAATGTAGGAGCACAAGAATTGCGGAAAAATCGTTATGTCGGATTTAATCTGGGAGATGCGGGACGCGATTACGAAGGCATGAAATCAGCGATGCTTGAAGAGTTGAAGAAAGCGTTCCGTCCCGAGTTCTTAAACCGTGTGGATGAAATGATTGTCTTCCATGCACTTGAAAAAGAACATTTGCGTAAAATCGTCTCGCTTATGTCGAATGAATTGACGAAACGTCTAGGCGAACAAGAGATTGAACTAGAGTTGACAGATGAAGCGAAAACCAAAATCGTTGATGTTGGTTATGATCCGGAATATGGTGCTCGGCCACTACGCCGCGCTATCCAGAAACACATTGAAGACCGTTTGTCTGAAGAACTTCTAAAAGGAACAGTACTGGTAGGTAGTAAAGTACTTGTCGATGTGGTTGATGGAGAGTTTGTCGTCAAGACAGGAATCGACGCTGAACAACCGAAAGTTGCGAAAAAAGAAGAAGTACTCGAAAAATAAAGTGTGAACTGGATAGTCCATCCCACCGACAGTTCTTTTCGGTAGGAATGGGCTGTCCTTTTCGTGTTCGGAGGATTCCATGGCAAAAAGAAAATCGAAGTTTATGTGTAAATCATGTGGTTATGAATCGGCGAAGTGGATGGGGCGGTGCCCAGGTTGCGGAGAATGGAATACGATGGAAGAGGAAGTTGAAGTAGCCGTTCAAAAAGGGCCACGTGGTGCATTTCAGCATACAGAGGGCGTCCGTCAAAAGGCGCTGCCTATCAGTTCAATCGAGATGATAGTAGAACCAAGAATTGGCACAGACTTGGAGGAGTTCAACCGCGTTTTGGGTGGCGGAATTGTCCCCGGCTCACTTATTTTAATCGGTGGAGATCCGGGTATAGGAAAGTCGACACTCCTTCTTCAAGTATCTTCACTGTTGGCGAACAAAGGGCAACGTGTTCTTTACATTTCAGGTGAGGAATCAATTCGACAGACAAAACTACGTGCAGAACGACTTGGCGTAAAATCAGATGAACTTTATATTTATGCAGAAACTGATTTGGGATTAATTCACGAAACGATAGCGGATGTGAAACCGACGTTTGTCGTTGTGGACTCCATCCAGACCGTACATCATCCCGAAGTAGCATCAGCACCAGGAAGTGTATCTCAAGTGCGTGAATGTACAGCTCAGCTGATGCGCATTGCTAAAACGCAAAATATTGCTATTTTCCTTGTTGGCCACGTAACGAAAGACGGGCAGATTGCAGGACCGCGGTTACTTGAGCATATGGTGGATACAGTTCTTTATTTTGAAGGGGAGCGGCATCATACTTACCGAATTTTACGCAGTGTGAAAAACCGTTTTGGCTCTACGAATGAAATTGCGATATTTGAAATGTTGCAGTCCGGTTTGAAAGAAGTACTGAATCCGTCCGAGCTATTCCTTCGAGAAAGATCCCAGGGGGGAGCGGGTTCAACGGTTGTTGCATCTATGGAAGGAACCCGGCCGATTCTCGTTGAAATTCAAGCACTTGTCACACCATCTAGTTTTAACTATCCAAAACGTATGGCTACTGGGCTCGATCAAAACCGAGTGTCATTGTTAATGGCTGTACTTGAGAAACGTATGGGGATGCTGTTGCAGGCTCAGGATGCCTATATTAAAGTGGCGGGCGGCGTGAAGTTGGATGAACCGGCAATCGACTTGGCTGTGCTAATGAGCATCGTTTCCAGTTATCGTGACTTGGCGGCTGGTTTGTCTGACTGCTTTATCGGTGAAGTCGGGCTGACGGGTGAAGTACGACGAGTATCGAGAATTGAACAACGTGTGACCGAAGCCGCAAAACTCGGGTTCGAGCGTGCGATTATTCCCGCTTCAAATATTGGCGGTTGGGAATATCCGAAAGGCATTCGCGTAATAGGCGTAGAAACAGTCAGTGATGCACTGAAAATTGCATTTAAAGATTGAGTAGAAGACGGGGCTGCAATTGTGGCAGTCCTGTCACTTTTATACTGTAAAGATGCAGTAAATGAGAAACTTTCATATGTTGGAGGGAGTCCTAACAGAATAGAAGGAAATATCACACTTACCTGACCTTATAAAGGCGGTTTGAAGCGGAAACATGTATAATTAAAAAATAAAGGAGGTGGTTCATATGTTGAAAAAGGTAGTTCAAGTTTCATTTTTGCTTATCGGTGGAACACTGGGTGTATTATTTTTACCGCATTTATTTAAATTATTTTCTTTTACTACGAGCCCATGGATTAATAATCCATACGTGTCTGCAATCCTAGGAGCAATATTGCTCTTTTTAATCAGCCTTTTCCTAACAGAACCAATTGTTAATTTCATTAAATGGATGGAAGAAAGGTTATTGAAAGCACCGGTTTTTGATCTGATATTCGGTACAATCGGTCTTGTTGTCGGTTTGAGTGTCGCGTTCCTAGTCAGTTTTGGAGTGAGCAGTATCCAGATACCGATTATAACGTCTGTCCTTCCAATCCTGTTGTCGATTATTCTTGGCTATTTAGGTTTTCAAGTCGGGTTTAAGAAACGGGAGGAAATAATTCACACGGTGCAATCTACAAAAAGCGGTGGACTCAAAAAGAAAGAAGTGGAGGATACATCTACTCAGACTAAAGGTAAGCTTTACAAGATATTGGACACAAGTGTTATTATAGATGGTCGGATTGCTGATATTTCGGCAACCGGTTTTCTTGAAGGAGTGCTTGTTGTACCGCAGTTTGTGTTGACTGAATTACAACATATTGCGGATTCCTCAGACACGTTGAAACGGACGAAAGGCAGACGCGGGCTGGACGTTCTGAAGCGTATGCAAACTGATGATGGTCCGAATATCTTAATCACAGATGAAGATTTTGCTGGCGTTCCTGAAGTCGATATGAAGCTCGTCCATCTAGCGAAAAAGATGGGTGGACTCGTTGTGACAAATGATTTTAATTTGAATAAAGTAGCGGATTTACACGGTGTCTCCGTGCTAAACATCAATGACCTTGCAAATGCGGTGAAGCCGGTTGTTATTCCAGGTGAGGATATGCATGTTGTTATTGTTAAAGATGGTAAAGAACATAACCAAGGCGTCGCTTATTTGGATGATGGCACAATGATTGTTGTTGAAGATGGGAAATTCCACGTTGGCAATGCAATCGACGTTGTCGTAACAAGTGTATTGCAGACATCGGCAGGACGAATGATATTTGCGAAACTTAAAAACGGTAAGATTTCAAAGGTGAATTAAGTAGTTTTTAATCATGAAAAGAAAAGGAAGAGAAGTCTTGAACTATACAGTTATGATGCCAGCAGCTGGGAGCGGTCAGCGAATGGGCGCCGGCTACAATAAACTTTTTTTGAAATTAGATGACAAACCGATTCTTATCCATACACTTGAAGTATTCGAGGAGGATCCAGCGTGTGACGGGGTCATCCTTGCGGTAAAACCGGACGAACGTATGCAAATCGAGTCAATGCTTGAACAATTTGCGATTACAAAAGTGGTAGCAATGGTCGACGGTGGCGGGGAGCGACAAGATAGCGTGGCTGCATGTATGAAAGCGCATGGCAAGGGCGGCATTGTCCTTGTCCATGATGCTGCAAGGCCGTTCATTCGTCGAACAGTCATTACTGAGCTTGTAAAAGTGGCTGACGAGCACGGTGCAGCAATCGTAGGTGTGCGGGCAAAAGATACGATGAAATATGCTGAGGATGGCATTGTCGAGGAGACGGTGGATCGTGGCAGGTTATGGATCATTCAGACGCCCCAAGCATTTCGTTATGCATTGCTGAAAAAAGCATCTGACGAAGCACAGGCACAAGGCTTTCTCGGTACGGATGAATCGATGTTGGTCGAACGTTTTGGAGAATCCGTACGAATTGTTGAAGGTACGTATGACAATGTGAAGATGACCACTCAGGAAGATCTCCTGTTCGGAGAGATTTTATTGAGAAGAAAGAAAGTATAAGTTTTCAACCTGAACTAGTGTCTAGGAGCTCGGGTCATAAGTCAGCCCGGCTATGTGGCAAAGAACGCCACGTCGTGCCTGCAAGGATGCAGGTATGCAGTTGTTGCGACAGGAAGTCGCGACTTTAGACTGCGTTCATTTAGAACAGGCGCTTACGCTTTTCTTATAGAAAAATAGGAGGTTTTTTGATGATTCGGATAGGACAAGGTTTTGATGTGCATAAATTTGAAGAGGGTCGCCCACTTATCATTGGTGGTATAACGATACCGCATGACAGGGGGCTGACAGGGCATTCTGATGCGGATGTGCTTTTACATACTATTACTGATGCAGCACTTGGAGCAATCGCTGAAGGGGATATCGGCCGTCATTTCCCAGATACAAGTGCTGAATTTAAAGATGCTGATTCTGCGGTGCTATTAGAAAAGATTTGGGCTCTTGTAGAAGGGAAAGGCTATAAACTTGGCAATATCGATTGCACGATTATCGCGCAAAAGCCGAAGATGTCACCTTATATTGAAGTAATTCGTAAACGTATTGCTGAGCTATTGAAAGCGGATATTTCACAAGTGAATGTTAAAGCGACGACAACGGAACAATTAGGCTTCACTGGAAGAGAAGAAGGAATTGCTTCTATGGCGACGATTCTGCTCATTAAGGCGTAACACCTTTTAAACAGCCCTGGCAAGTGGTAAAATAGCAAACAGTAGTAAAATCAGATTGGAGAGAATTCATATGACTTCAGAAGTACGCGTACGTTACGCGCCAAGTCCAACCGGCCATTTACATATTGGGGGGGCACGGACAGCACTTTTTAATTATCTTTTTGCACGTAACCACGGTGGGAAATTCATTGTTCGAATCGAGGATACAGATACTGAGCGTAATATCGAAGCGGGAGAACTTTCTCAACTTGAAAACTTAAAATGGCTTGGCATCGATTACGATGAATCGGTCGACATTGGTGGTCCATACGGTCCCTATCGCCAAATGGAACGTCTTGACCTTTATACAAAATATGGTCAAGAGATGTTGGAAAGCGGTCATGCTTATAAATGTTTCTGTACATCAGACGAACTAGAAGCAGAGCGCGAAACGCAGAAGGCTGCTGGAATTGCGGCACCAATGTACGGTGGTAAATGCCGGAATTTAAGTGCAGAAGAAGCAGCAGCAAAAGAAGCTGCTGGACTTACACATACTATTCGCATGCGTGTACCAGAAAACGTAACGTATAAAGTGGAAGACTTAGTTCGTGGAACCGTATCATTCGAATCTAAAGACGTCGGCGACTGGGTTCTTGTAAAAGCGAATGGCATCCCGACTTATAACTTTGCGGTTGTTATCGATGATCATTTGATGAAAATCAGCCATGTATTCCGTGGTGAAGAACATTTGACGAATACACCAAAACAATTGATGATTTTTGACGTCTTTGGCTGGCAGTCTCCGCAATACGGCCACATGACACTCATCGTCAACGAAGACCGTAAAAAACTTTCAAAACGTGATGAATCGATCATTCAATTCATCTCTCAATATAAAGATCTTGGGTATCTACCTGAAGCAATGTTCAACTTCTTTGCGCTGCTTGGCTGGTCGCCGGGTGGAGAAGAGGAGATTTTCACGCACGAAGAACTTATCAAGATGTTCGACGTAAGCCGTCTATCTAAATCCCCTTCCATGTTCGATAAACAAAAACTGACATGGACGAACAATCAATACGTGAAAAAGATGAATCTTGAAGAAGTAATTGATTTTGCATTGCCACATCTGCAAGATGCCGGTCTCATTAATAAAGAAATGACTGAGTCAGAAGCTGCATGGGCACATGATTTAATCGCTCTTTATCAGGATCAGTTAAGCTTTGGTGCGGAAATTGTTGAATTATCTGCCCAGTTTTTCGATCACGAGATTGAATATGATGAAGAATCCCAAGCTGTACTCGCTGGGGAGCAAGTGCCTGAGGTAATGGCTGCATTCAAAGAAAAGCTAGAAGCATTAGAAACATTCGATGCTGCATCTATTAAAGACGCGATTAAAGCAGTCCAAAAGGAAACGGGCCATAAAGGGAAAAACTTATTTATGCCGATTCGTGTTGTAACAACTGGTCAAATGCATGGACCTGAATTACAGGCATCTATTGCATTGATTGGGAAAGAAAAAACAATTGAACGAGTCGCTAAATACGCAAAACAATAACGTTGACTTTCATCGTTTGAAATGTAAAATGAAAGTTAATAACTAAACCGTAGAAAAGGATAAGTACACATTGCAAGCTCTTCAGAGAGGATCATCATCGGCTGTAAATGATCTGTGCCTCTGTAATGTGGAAATGCCCCTTTGAGTGCTGTGCCGAAAGTATAAGTAGGCCGGACGCATCGCCAGCGTTATAGGCGTCAAGCGGGAAGGCCAACACCTTCCAAGCGGAGTGGAACCGCGCATTCAATGCGTCTCTGTCATTTATTTGACGGGGACGTATTTTTTTTATGAGAAAAGCGAAATCGGCCGTGTAGATGCGACAGGCATAAGACGGACCTGCGAAGCGGAGCACTATCCCGCGTAGTAGGGCTGGCTTATGACCCGAGCATCTGGCCGATGTAGCTAGACAAGAAAAGCGGAAGCGGCCTTTACAAATGAACGCAGCTTAAGTGCGCCACTTAAGAGGAAGGCAGTCTAAAATCGCGACGTCCTGTCGCAACGACTGCATGACCAGCTTCATGCTGGCCTTGGCAACAAAGAGGGATGTAGTTCAATCCCTCTCCACTGCATGACCTACATCCTGTAGGCCCGTGACAGGCATAAGACGGACCTGCGAAGCGGAGCACTATCCCGCGTAGTAGGGCTGGCTTATGACCCGAGCATTTGGTCGCTGGAGTTAGACACAGAAATTATAGGGGGGAACGAGTTGTTTCAGAGAATGAAAGAAGACGTTCGATGTATATTTGAACAGGACCCGGCAGCACGTACTGTTTTTGAAGTTGTTCTAACTTACTCAGGTTTACACGCATTATGGTCTCATCGTATTGCACATGCTTTATATAAGCGGAAGTTGTTGTTTTTGGCACGGCTCGTTTCGCAAATTAGCCGATTTTTCACAGGTATTGAAATTCATCCTGGTGCAAAAATAGGGCGTAGGTTTTTCATAGATCATGGAATGGGTGTTGTAATTGGGGAAACATGTGAAATCGGCAACGACGTCACTATTTACCAAGGCGTGACTCTTGGTGGTACAGGTAAAGAAAGCGGCAAGCGGCATCCGACACTTCATGATAATGTACTTGTTGCATCGGGTGCTAAAGTGCTCGGTTCCATAACAATCGGTGAAGGTAGTAAAGTAGGAGCGGGTTCAGTTGTCCTGAAAGACGTCCCGCCGGAATCGACGGTTGTAGGTATTCCGGGGAAAGTCGTCATTTCGAACGGTGTTAGAGTGAAGAGTAAACATGATCACCGTGACATGCCGGATCCTGTGGCAGATAGATGCCAGACACTTGAAGATGAAATTAGTGAATTGAAAAATAGGCTCGAACATTTAAATGTTTCCAAAGTAAAGGAAGGAGATTTATCATGACAATTCAAATTTACAATACGCTGACACGCAAAAAAGAGCCTTTCATTCCATTGGAAGAGGGCAAAGTAAAAATGTACGTTTGCGGTCCCACTGTTTACAACTACATTCATATCGGAAATGCGCGTCCGGTTATCGCTTTTGATACAGTGAGACGCTACCTTGAATATCGAGGGTATGATGTAACGTACGTTTCGAATTTCACGGACGTTGACGACAAGATTATTAAAGCGGCTAATGAACTAGGGGAAGAGGTCGGCGAGCTAACAGACCGCTTCATCGCTGCTTACTTTGAAGATGTTTCAGCGCTCGGTTGCGGTAAGGCTGACGTACATCCGCGTGTGACGGATCATATCGAAGACATCGTCAAATTCGTGAAAGTACTAATCGATAAAGGTTTCGCTTATGAATCGCAAGGGGATGTCTACTATCGTACGCAGAAATTTGAAGGCTACGGAAAGTTGTCCCACCAATCGACGGATGAGTTGAAGGTCGGTGCACGTATCGAAGAGGGCATCAAGAAAGAAAATCCACTGGACTTTGCCTTATGGAAAGCTGCTAAGGCTGGCGAAATTTCATGGGAAAGTCCATGGGGATTGGGACGTCCGGGCTGGCATATCGAATGTTCTGTTATGGCAAGAGAACACCTTGGCGATACAATAGATATTCACGCAGGTGGCCAAGATTTAACGTTTCCACATCATGAAAATGAAATTGCGCAATCCGAAGCGATGACAGGCAAACAATTTGCGCGCTATTGGATGCACAATGGTTACATTAATATCGACAACGAAAAAATGTCTAAATCACTTGGCAATTTTGTTCTTGTGAATGATATTAGGAAGCAGATTGATCCGAAAGTACTTCGCTTCTTTATATTGTCAGTTCATTACAGACACCCAGTCAATTTCTCGCAAGATCTTGTTGTCAGTGCAGAGAATGGACTTGCGCGTATCCGTACAGCGTACAATAATTTGAAGCACCGACTTGCGACGTCTGCGGATCTCGGCGATCAGAAAGATATCTGGATTCATAAAGTGGATGAAATCAAGAACGACTTTGAAGTGGCAATGGATGATGACTTTAACACAGCAAACGCTATCGCATCGGTATTCGAATTAGCGAAACTGGCAAACGTCTATTTAGTAGAAAAAAACACACAATCCGATGTGCTAGAGCATTTCATCCGCACATTTGACGGACTACTGACGGTTCTTGGATTGCCGATGGACGAAGAAACAGGACTGTTGGATGAAGATGTCGAAGCGTTAATCGAAGAACGACTCGAAGCTCGCCGTAACAAAGACTTCAAGCGTTCGGATGAAATTCGTGATGAATTGAAAGCGCAAGGTATCATTCTAGAAGATACAGCACAAGGCATGCGCTGGAAAAGAGGATGAGCAACGTATATAACTTACGTGATATAGATGTGAAACAAATAAAAGCACTGGCTCTTGCCTACATGGGCGACGCGGTGTACGAACAGGCGATACGGGAGCACCTTTTGCGTTCGGGGCGTGTAAAACCGAATGTGCTGCACAGAGAAGCAACGCATTATGTCTCCGCGAAATCACAGGCAGCTACACTCAAGATGATGCAGGCATCAGGCTTTCTGACGGAAGAAGAAGAGGCGGTCATGAGACGTGGCCGCAATGCGAAATCTGGTTCAGTACCTAAAAATACGGATGTCGTAACGTACAATTACAGTTCAGGCTTTGAAGCGGTCATCGGTTATTCACACTTATTAGGAAGAACAGAACGCGTGCAAGAAATAATCAGTGAGGCAATTCGATTTATTGAAATGCCGAAGGAGGAAGAGTCAAAATGAATGAACATGAAAACGAAAATGAAGTTGAATCTGAATTAATCGGCGGGAAAAATCCAATTGTAGAAGCACTGCGCTCGGGTAGGGAATTAAATAAGATATGGGTTGCTGAAGGACTTAATATGAAAAGCATCGGTGAAATCCTATCGTTGGCAAAAAAAGCAGGAATTATCGTGCAGGCGGTCCCGAAACAAAAGTTGGATGGTTTGCTTGATGTAAATCACCAAGGGATTGTCGCTTCGGTTGCGGCTTACGAATATGCGGAACTCGAAGATCTATTTACTGTTGCAACCGAGCGTGGAGAAGATCCATTGTTCCTTATTCTTGATGAACTTGAAGATCCTCATAATCTGGGCTCCATATTACGGACAGCTGACGCGTCGGGTGTTCACGGAGTCATTATACCAAAACGCCGTGCTGTCGGGTTGACGGGTGTTGTTGCAAAGTCATCCACTGGTGCAATCGAACATATCCCTGTCGTGCGTGTGAACAATCTTTCGCAAACGGTGGAGGACCTGAAAAAACGTGGTGTTTGGATTGCGGGGACAGATGCTGCTAAATCGGTGGATTACAGACTAATGGATGCGACTCTTCCGCTTGCTATCATTATTGGAAGTGAAGGGAAAGGAATGTCGCGTATTTTGAAAGAGAAATGCGATTTCCTCTATCATTTACCGATGGTTGGGCATGTTACATCATTGAACGCGTCTGTAGCAGCCTCCCTTCTTATGTACGAGGTACTGCGCAAGCGTCAACCGCATACGTCTGGCAGATGACAACAGATATACTCCTAGTCGATGGATACAATATCATCGGAGCATGGGAGGAGCTGGGCGGGATGAAGCGGAAAAAGCTCGCGGATGCACGTGACCGTTTGATCGAAAGAATGGCAGAGTACAAGGCGCATACAGGGTGGCGGGTCATTATTATTTTTGATGCGCATCTTGTGCCAGGTATTGAAAAAAAGAAACGGCATCACAATGTCGAGATTGTCTTTACTCGGGAAAAAGAAACAGCTGATGAAAGAATTGAAAAGCTCGTCTCTGAATTGAAGGGGAGACGGGTACAAATTCATGTAGCTACATCAGATTTGACAGAACAATGGGTCATTTTTGCGCATGGTGCACTCCGAAAGTCAGCTCGTGAGCTAGAACTTGAAGTAAATAAAATCGATGATCTCATTACGGCAAAAGTGAAGGCAATCCAAGGGCAGCGGCCGCTTTCGAAGATTCCTTTAACTGACGAAGTTGCTGAAATATTTGAAAAATGGCGACGAGGAATGAAATGAACGGTTGACGTAAAAATTTCCCATACGGTATACTTGTTATATAATAGTGATAACGAACCGGGGTGATCCAGGTGGTGGAGAAAACATACGTTGAAGGCAGCATATCGGATTTCACCGGATTATCCGACGGGGAAATCATAGCAATCATCCACGAAGGTAACACGGATGCGCTTAATTTCCTTATTAGGAAGTACCAATCTTTTGTTAGATTGAAAGCGCGCTCATACTTTCTTATCGGTGGAGACCGGGAAGATATCATTCAAGAAGGTATGATCGGCCTGTACAAAGCAATTCGTGATTTTAAAGAGGATCGATTGAGTTCATTCAAGGCGTTTGCGGAACTTTGCATCACGCGGCAGATTATCACGGCTATTAAAACTGCGACAAGGCAGAAGCATATCCCGCTTAATACCTCGGTGTCATTGGACAAGCCGGTATTTGACGAAGAGTCCGATCGCACATTGCTCGACGTAATAGCCGGGCCAGTATTGGATGATCCTGAAGGCCTCATGATTCACAGGGAAGATTTTGTTCAAATGGAAGATGAAATGAACAAAGTACTAAGTGGTCTTGAGAAGCAAGTACTGGCACTGTACTTAGACGGCCAGTCTTATCAGGAAATTTCCGAGGAGCTAAACAGGCAAGTTAAGTCTGTAGACAATGCGCTTCAGAGGATAAAACGTAAACTCGAGCGGTATATGCAAGTTGATACAGTGCGGTAGACGTCCATTTCCCTTGTATTGACATCATGAATGGTAGATGGTACCCTTTAGCAAGACTATGAGAAGATGTTCAAGAAGTCAGGGGACATAAGGTTGCAGCACTATTTATCAGCTTTTATCTCTGCTCCTAGCGCATTTTAACATGCGTTACCTCGACTCTTTTCGGATTTAGAACATTGAGTCGTAAGGGGTGAGGGAATGTCTAAAAAAATTATTTTAAGTTGCGATACATGCGGATCACGAAACTATTCCGTGCCGGCACGGAAAGATAAGCCAACAGAACGTTTGTCGATTAAAAAGTTTTGCAGGCATTGCAATGCACATACATTGCATAGGCAAACGGCATGAAGCGGTTAGTTAGGAAGCAGGATCATACTTATATTCGGAGGTTTACGGTATAATGAGCAAGTTAACTGGTTTTTTCAAAGACGTTGGCTCGGAAATGAGAAAAGTCAGCTGGCCGAGACGTAAAGAATTAACGCGTTACACAATTGTTGTTCTTTCGACAGTCGTTTTCATGGCAGTCTACTTCGGACTTGTTGACCTTGGCATTTCACGAGTGTTGGAATGGTACATTGCGTTATAATAAAAGCACTATAAATATTCCCCTTGAAAAATATCCCGTCTGACAGTATGAACGGGATTTTTCAATTGCCTAAACTCCAGCGTCTCTTTAATCCAGGCGCTTGCGTTTTTATTTAATTGTAGGGAAAAAGGAGGGACGGACGTTTAGTCCTCGTCACTATGGATATGGAAAAAAATTGGTACGTCGTTCATACGTACTCCGGTTATGAGAATAAGGTGAAAGCCAATCTGGAAAAACGTGTTGAAACGATGGGTATGTCTGACAAGATATTCCGAGTTGTCATCCCGGAAGAAGAAGAAACGGATTTCAAAGATGGTAAAAAACGCACGGTCCTGAAAAAGACGTTCCCAGGTTATGTTCTTGTGGAAATTATTATGACGGACGATTCCTGGTATGTTGTACGTAACACACCGGGCGTGACGGGTTTCATCGGTTCGTCAGGCGGCGGCGCAAAACCGACACCACTACTTCCTGAAGAAGTCGAATTCATCCTCAAACAAATGGGTGTTAAAGAGCGTAAAGTTGAAATTGACTTCGCGCTTGGCGAAATGGTTGAAGTACTTGAAGGACCATTTGCGAACTTCCAAGGTAAAGTGGAAGAAATTGATGAAGATAAAGGTAAAGTGAAAGTATCTGTCGATATGTTCGGCCGAGAGACAAATATGGAACTCGACTTCGAACAAGTACAAAAAATATAAACGTTTACCACTTGCATATATCGTGAAATAGTGGTATCATTTCAAAGGTCAGACTGTAAACAAATGGTCTGGACGAACTATCAAATTCTACCGACGTAAGTCGGCAGGCACATATGAGTGGGAGGGGCAACCCTATTACCACATCACGGACTTAAGGAGGTGTGTCTCGTGGCTAAAAAAGTCATTAAGGTTGTTAAATTGCAAATTCCTGCAGGGAAAGCGAATCCGGCTCCGCCAGTTGGACCGGCGTTAGGACAAGCAGGTGTGAACATCATGGGATTCTGTAAAGAATTCAATGCGCGTACTGCAGATCAAGCAGGTCTTATTATTCCTGTTGAAATCTCTGTATTCGAAGACCGTTCATTTACTTTTATTACAAAAACTCCACCGGCAGCAGTTTTGCTGAAGGTTGCAGCTAATCTTACAAAAGGTTCAGGTGAACCGAATAAAAAGAAAGTTGCTACTGTGAAACGTGATAAAGTTCGCGAAATAGCAGAACAAAAGATGGAAGATTTAAACGCGGCGTCAGTTGAAGCAGCGATGGCAATGGTTGAAGGTACTGCTCGCAGTATGGGAATCACGATCGAAGACTGATCTTGATTTTATAAATCAATAGTTGTTTGTAGTGGGGGTTGCGCTTGTTCTCCGGAGCGCGCAACCCTTATTCGTGGGAGGTTTAACCCGTTAAAACCACAATCGAGGAGGAAATATTAAATGGCTAAAAAAGGTAAAAAGTTCACAGAAGCTGCAAAGCTAGTTGAACACATGAAAGCATACGGCGCTACTGAAGCGATCGAACTTGCGAAAAAAACAAGCACAGTTAATTTCGACGCAACTGTCGAAGTTGCATTCCGTCTTGGAATCGACACTCGTAAAAATGACCAACAAATCCGTGGGGCAGTAGTACTTCCAAACGGTACTGGTAAAACTCAACGCGTTCTCGTTTTTGCTAAAGGCGAAAAACTTAAAGAAGCTGAAGCTGCTGGTGCAGACTATGCAGGCGATGCTGAATATATCGCTAAAATTCAATCAGGTTGGTTTGACTTTGACGTTATCGTTGCAACTCCTGACATGATGGGTGAAGTAGGGAAAATTGGTCGTGTTCTTGGACCAAAAGGACTTATGCCTAACCCGAAAACAGGTACAGTAACATTTGACGTAGCGAAAGCTGTAGCAGAAATCAAAGCAGGTAAAGTTGAATACCGTGCGGACAAAGCTGGAATCATCCACGCTCCAATCGGAAAAGTTTCATTCGACGATGCTAAACTTGCGGAAAACTTCGCAACTGTTTTTGAAACTGTTCTTAAAGCGAAACCAGCTACTGCAAAAGGAACATACATGAAGTCGGTTAACATTACGACGACAATGGGTCCTTCTGTAAAAGTTGATCCTTCAAGCGTAGCAGTAAATAAATAATATTGACAAACAGATAATCTTTTGATAAGATGATTTTTGTTGTGAATATAACCATTTGTACCGTAGACAGCAGGAGCGCATGCCGCTTAAATATTCCTGCCGAGGACAAGACGCTCTTTTTCTTTTAAAAGATGACGACTTTTCAGCCCTCAGTCTACTTAGGTAGATTGAGGGCTTTTTATACCGGTATAAGTGACCCAAACTTTTTAGGAGGTGTCCAAATGAGCACAGTATTAGAAGCTAAACAAGCAGTAGTTGGTGAAATTACTGATAAGTTGAAATCAGCAGCATCTGTTGTTGTTGTCGACTACCGTGGTCTGACTGTAGGTCAAGTTACGGAACTTCGTAAACAACTTCGTGAAGCAGGTATCGACTTCAAAGTTTATAAAAACTCGATGTCACGCCGTGCTGCTGAAGCTGCAGGACTTGAAGGGTTGAACGAACATCTAACAGGCCCTAATGCGATTGCATTTTCAAACGAAGACGTTGTTGCTCCTGCAAAAATCCTTAACGATTTTGCAAAGAAAAACGATAAGCTTGAAATTAAAGCTGGCGTAATCGAAGGTCTACTTGCATCAGAAGCAGACATTAAAGCATTGGCGGAACTTCCGTCACGCGAAGGTCTACTATCTATGCTTCTCAGCGTACTTCAAGCTCCAATGCGCAACTTTGCGCTTGCAACAAAAGCAGTTGCAGAGCAAAAAGAAGAACAAGGCGCTTAATAAAGCAGCCTGAAATACCACTTGCGGGTTAAGCCCGACAAAAAAAGAATATTAGGAGGAAATTATAATGACTAAAGAAAACATCCTTGAAGCGATCAAAGAAATGACAGTACTTGAACTAAACGACCTTGTAAAAGCAATCGAAGAAGAGTTTGGCGTAACTGCTGCTGCACCTGTTGCAATGGCTGGTGCTGGTGCTGCTGCTGAAGAAGAGCAAACTGAATTCGAAGTAATTCTTACTGCTGCTGGACAAGAAAAAATCAAAGTTATCAAAGCAGTTCGCGAAATTACAGGCCTTGGCTTGAAAGAAGCGAAAGCAGTTGTTGATGAAGCTCCAAAAGCAATCAAAGAAGGCGTAACTAAAGATGAAGCTGAAGAAATCAAAGCGAAGCTTGAAGCTGTAGGCGCAAGCGTCGAAGTTAAGTAATTTTTGAATAATGAAGAAAAGCTTGTCGGATTTGGGCAAGCTTTTCTTCGTTTTTTTATCTGAACTTGTGACAAGCAGGTCATCGAACCGATAGTGTACGTAAGCTATCTTATTTTTTTGCGTTTCAAGTCTCTATACGAGGGGGAAGACTGGTATGTCTGAACATTACTACTCGGAAAATCCGAAAGTGAAGAGTGATCCAAAAGAATGGTCTGCAGAGTTACGCGGAAAAACATTTCGATTTAAAACGGATGCTGGCGTGTTTAGTAAAGGTGAAGTGGATTTCGGTTCGCAACTTTTAGCTGAGGCTTTTGTCTTGCCGGAAACGGAAGGTTTAATTCTCGATATTGGTTGTGGGTATGGTCCAATTGGTTTATCGATTGCCGCATCTTTTCCGGAACGGAGCGTTCACATGGTCGACGTGAATGAACGTGCACTCGCTCTTGCTGCGCATAATGCAAAACAAAACGGCATTTCAAATGCAGAGATTTATCCAAGTGATGCATTATCCGATGTCACGGCAGAGGGGTTTGCTGCAATTTTGACGAATCCGCCTATCCGTGCAGGAAAAGAGACGGTATTCAAATTTTACGAAGGCGCTTTTTCGAAACTTAAAGTTGGCGGTGAGTTGTGGATCGTCATTCAAAAGAAACAGGGTGCACCTTCGACGATAGATTGTTTAACAGGGCTTTTCGGCAATGTTGAGACAGTCGTTAAGAAGAAGGGTTATTATATTTTAAGAGTCGAAAAAAATTGACTCGATAGTATTGATATGGTAATGTTATAAAATGCATAAATTATTATAGTGCGGTCGTATGCCCTTTTGCATGAATAATGGAAATGAAAGGCATACTGACAATGTATAAAAGATGGTAAAACCGAAAATGAGCTCTTGCCAGAACTCGTTTTCTTTTTGTTTTTTCGATATCATACACTATTTTTGTGGTTTCGCAAAGAACTAATATTGTTTTATAAGGGGTGAAAGAGTTGACAGGTCATTTAGTTCAGTATGGTCAACACCGTCAGCGGAGAAGTTTCGCACGGATCAGCGAAGTGCTCGATCTGCCGAATCTGATTGAAATCCAGACGGCATCTTATGAGTGGTTCTTAGAAGAAGGACTGCTGGATATGTTCCGCGATATTTCTCCGATTCAAGACTTTACGGGAAATCTATCGTTGGAGTTCATCGATTATACTCTTGGGGATCCTAAATACCCTGTAGAGGAATCGAAAGAGCGTGATGTAACGTTTGCAGCGCCGCTACGTGTAAAAGTCCGTCTCCACAATAAAGAGACGGAAGAAGTAAAAGAGCAAGATGTCTTTATGGGTGATTTCCCGCTCATGACAGAAAATGGTACATTTGTTATTAATGGTGCGGAGAGGGTAATTGTCTCCCAGCTCGTCCGGTCTCCAAGTGTTTATTACAGTGATAAAACGGACAAAAACGGTAAACGTGGTTTCGGTGCAACTGTTATTCCGAATCGCGGTGCTTGGCTTGAGTATGAAACAGATGCAAAAGATGTTGTTCACGTCCGCATTGATCGGACACGTAAGTTGCCAGTTACAGTACTCCTTCGTGCACTCGGATTCTCATCCGACCAGGAAATCATTGATTTGATCGGTGATAATGAGTATTTGCGCAACACACTTGAAAAGGACAACACTGAAAGCTCTGAAAAAGCATTGCTTGAGATATACGAACGTCTTCGTCCAGGTGAGCCACCAACACTAGATAGCGCGAAGAACCTTTTGTTCTCACGATTTTTTGATGCAAAACGGTATGATTTAGCGAATGTAGGTCGCTATAAGATGAATAAGAAGCTTCATGCACAAAATCGCTTGTTCAACCAGGTTGTCGCTGAAACACTTGTCGACCCTGAAACTGGTGAAATTCTGCTTGAAAAAGACCAACTCATCGATCGCCGTGCATTGGACCGTCTTCTTCCGCATTTGGAAAAAGGAATCGGTTTCGAAGAGATCACTCATGCAAGTGGAGTTCTTGACGAAAAAATAACAATCCAGTCCATCAAAATTTATTCTCCGAAAAGTGAAGAAAAACAAGTAATCAACGTAATATCGAACGCGTATGTCGATGATTCTATCAAGCATGTAACGCCGGCAGATATCGTTGCTTCAATTAGTTATTTCTTCAACCTTCTTCATGGTGTGGGTAACACGGATGATATCGATCATCTCGGTAACCGTCGTCTACGTTCAGTGGGTGAACTTCTTCAAAACCAGTTCCGTATCGGGCTTTCTCGAATGGAACGTGTCGTAAAAGAACGTATGTCCATTAATGATACGCAGTCAATCGTACCGCAACAGCTGATTAATATTCGCCCCGTTATCGCATCTATTAAAGAGTTCTTTGGTAGTTCTCAACTTTCTCAGTTCATGGATCAGACGAATCCGCTTGCCGAATTAACACATAAACGCAGGCTGTCTGCACTTGGACCTGGTGGTTTGACAAGGGAACGTGCAGGAATGGAAGTACGTGACGTGCATTACTCCCATTACGGACGTATGTGTCCAATTGAAACGCCAGAGGGACCGAATATCGGACTGATTAACTCACTCTCTACGTTTGCGAAAGTGAATAAGTTCGGATTTATTGAAACGCCATATCGAAAAGTTGATCCTATCTCTGGTCGGGTCACTTCTAGAATCGATTACTTGACTGCGGATGTAGAAGATAATTACGTCGTAGCACAAGCAAACGCAATACTTGCAGAAGATGGTTCTTTTGTTAGTGAAGGAGTCGTCGGTCGTTTCCAAGGGGATAACACTGTCTTTAAACGCGAACAAATTGACTACATGGACGTTTCGCCTAAACAAGTAGTTTCTGCGGCAACAGCATGTATTCCATTCCTTGAGAATGATGACTCGAACCGTGCCCTTATGGGAGCGAACATGCAACGTCAAGCAGTCCCTCTTCTCAATCCGGAATCACCTTTCGTAGGAACTGGTATGGAACACATATCAGCACGCGATTCAGGTGCAGCTGTACTTGCGAAGTTTGATGGAATTGTCGAACATGTCGAGGCTAGAGAAATTCGTGTTCGTCGTATTGAAACAGTTGATGGAAAAGAAGTAAAAGGCGATCTTACAATATACCGTCTTGAAAACTTTATCCGTTCGAACCAAGGGACATGTTATAACCAACGTCCAATTTGTAGTGTAGGGGATCGCGTTAAACCTCTTGATATTCTTGCAGATGGTCCTTCAATGGAGCAAGGAGAGCTAGCGCTTGGTCGTAACGTTCTGATGGCATTTATGACATGGGACGGCTACAACTATGAAGATGCGATAATCATGAGCGAACGTCTTGTGAAAGATGATGTCTATACTTCGGTCCATATCGAAGAATACGAATCTGAAGCGAGAGATACGAAACTTGGTCCTGAAGAAATTACGCGCGACATTCCGAACGTTGGTGAAGATTCGCTTCGTAACTTGGACGACCGTGGAATTATTCGTATCGGAGCCGAAGTTCGTGATGGTGATATTCTTGTTGGGAAAGTGACTCCGAAAGGCGTAACTGAACTGACTGCTGAAGAAAGACTTTTACATGCTATTTTTGGTGAAAAAGCACGTGAAGTCCGTGATACATCCCTCAAAGTACCGCATGGCGCGGGTGGGATCGTTCTAGATGTGAAAGTATTTAATCGTGAAGATGGCGATGAATTGCCACCGGGCGTTAACCAATTGGTCCGCGCATACATCGTTCAAAAACGGAAAATTTCCGTTGGGGACAAAATGGCTGGACGTCACGGAAACAAAGGGGTTATTTCCCGCATCTTACCTGAAGCGGATATGCCTTATTTACCGGACGGCACACCAATTGACCTCATGCTTAACCCGCTTGGTGTTCCATCACGTATGAACATCGGACAGGTTCTTGAAATGCATCTTGGCATGGCATCTCGTACTCTCGGCATCCATATGGCGTCTCCTGTATTTGATGGGGCGAACGAACAGGATGTTTGGGAAACGATGGAAGAAGCCGGGATGGATCGTGACGGAAAAACTATTCTGTATGACGGTCGTTCAGGTGAAGCTTTCGATAACCGTGTATCAGTCGGTGTCATGTATATTATCAAACTGGCCCACATGGTCGACGATAAACTTCACGCCCGTTCAACAGGACCATACTCTCTCGTCACACAGCAACCACTGGGCGGTAAAGCTCAGTTCGGTGGACAACGTTTCGGTGAGATGGAAGTGTGGGCACTTGAAGCCTATGGGGCAGCTTATACGCTTCAAGAGATTCTGACTGTGAAGTCGGATGACGTCGTAGGACGCGTGAAGACGTACGAAGCGATTGTTAAAGGTGAAAGTGTTCCACAACCAGGTGTTCCAGAATCCTTTAAAGTTCTTATAAAAGAACTTCAAAGTCTTGGTTTGGATGTTAAGATGCTATCGATTGATTTTGAAGAAATCGAGTTACGCGATCTTGATGAAGACGATGATATGCAACCAACAGATGCTTTGAATCTTATAAAAGAAAATCAGCCTGTTTGATTAGCCTAGTGAATGATATAAATGAATCTAAGGGGAAATTAACGTTTTCCCCTTTATCTTTTGAATATAAAGTGTGCGCTTGCTCGGAAAAGCCAATTGCAGCGATAAGACTAGAGGGAGGTAGGCTCCTTGATAGATGTAAACAATTTTGAGTATATGAAAATAGGGCTTGCTTCATCTGATAAGATCCGTTCATGGTCATATGGTGAAGTGAAAAAGCCGGAAACAATTAACTACCGAACATTGAAGCCCGAAAAAGATGGTCTGTTCTGTGAACGTATTTTTGGACCTACAAAAGATTGGGAATGTCATTGCGGAAAGTATAAACGCGTTCGTTATAAAGGCGTCGTTTGTGACCGTTGTGGAGTAGAAGTGACGCGTCAAAAAGTCCGCCGTGAACGTATGGGACATATTGAACTAGCAGCTCCAGTTACACATATTTGGTACTTCAAAGGAATTCCAAGCCGAATGGGTCTTATCCTTGATATGACACCACGTGCTCTGGAGGAAATTATCTATTTCGCGTCTTATGTAGTCGTTGACCCTGCGGATACTCCGCTTGAAAGAAAGCAACTGCTTTCTGAACGGGAATACCGTATCTACCGCGAAAAGTATGGTTCTAAATTCCAAGCGCTCATGGGCGCTGAAGCAATTGAACGTCTTCTTGCAGCTATCGATCTTGAAAAAGAGATGGAGTTCTTGAAAGAAGAATTGAAAACAGTTCAAGGGCAACGTCGTACGCGTGCAATCAGGCGCCTAGAGGTTGTTGAAGCTTTCCGTAACTCGGGCAATAAGCCTGAATGGATGGTTCTTGAAGTGTTACCAGTCATCCCGCCGGAGCTTCGCCCGATGGTACAACTTGATGGTGGACGATTTGCAACATCCGACTTGAACGACCTGTACCGAAGGGTCATCAACCGGAACAACAGATTGAAACGCCTATTAGATTTAGGAGCACCAGGAATCATTGTTCAGAATGAGAAGCGGATGCTGCAAGAAGCAGTCGATGCGCTCATCGATAATGGTCGTCGTGGCCGTCCGGTTACAGGACCTGGTAACCGTCCATTGAAATCCCTTTCTCATATGTTGAAAGGTAAGCAAGGACGTTTCCGTCAAAACTTACTAGGAAAACGTGTTGACTATTCTGGTCGTTCCGTTATCGTCGTAGGACCTAACCTGAAAATGTATCAGTGTGGTCTGCCGAAAGAAATGGCGATTGAACTGTTTAAACCGTTTGTTATGAAAGAACTCGTTGAACGAGGTCTTGCGCACAACATTAAGAGTGCCAAACGTAAAATTGAACGCCTCCATTCAGAAGTGTGGGACGTTCTTGAAGAAGTCATTAAGGAGCATCCGGTCTTATTGAACCGTGCCCCGACTCTTCACCGACTTGGTATTCAAGCATTCGAACCAATCCTTGTAGAAGGGCGTGCGATTACGCTTCACCCACTGGTTTGTACAGCTTATAACGCTGACTTTGATGGTGACCAAATGGCAGTCCACGTTCCGTTATCCGCAGAAGCACAAGCGGAAGCGCGTCTACTTATGCTAGCAGCACAAAACATTTTGAACCCGAAAGACGGAAAACCGGTCGTTACGCCTTCTCAGGATATGGTTTTAGGAAACTACTACCTTACACTGGAACGTAAAGGCGCGTCAGGAGAAGGTACTTCATTCCGTGATGCGGATGAAGCACTAATTGCTTATCATAACGGTTTCGTGCATCTTCATTCACGTATCGCTATTCAGGCAAGGTCTTTGAATAATCCTACTTTCACTGAGGAACAGAATGCAAAACTTCTTATAACGACAGTCGGAAAAGTGATTTTCAACGAGATTCTGCCGAAATCGTTCCCGTATATTAACGAACCGTCAGACTTCAACTTGCAAATTGAAACACCAGACAAGTATTTTGTATCTGGAACTGTCAATATAAAAGAGCATGTTGCTGAACAGGAACTAATTGAACCGTTTAAGAAAAAAATCCTTGGAAATATCATTGCGGAGATCTTCAAACGTTTCCATATTACAGAAACGTCAAGAATGCTTGACCGCATGAAAAATCTTGGATTCAAATATTCTACTCGTGCAGGAATTACAATTGGTATATCCGACATTGTCGTTCTACCTAATAAAGATGATATCTTGCATGAAGCACAAGCAAAAGTGGATAAAGTGTTACAACAGTTCCGTCGTGGTCTCATTACAGAGGAAGAGCGATATGATCGCGTTATCTCTTACTGGAGCCATGCTAAGGATGTAATCCAAGACAAACTAATGGACTCACTTGACCACTCAAACCCGATTTATATGATGAGTGACTCGGGTGCCCGGGGTAACGCGTCAAACTTTACGCAGCTTGCTGGTATGCGTGGTCTGATGGCCAATCCGGCCGGTCGAATCATTGAACTACCAATCAAATCGTCATTCCGTGAAGGTCTGACAGTGCTTGAGTACTTCATCTCAACACACGGTGCTCGTAAAGGACTTGCGGATACTGCTCTTAAGACAGCCGACTCAGGTTACTTGACACGTCGACTTGTCGATGTTGCACAAGACGTAATTGTCCGTGAAGATGATTGTGGTACAGATCGCGGATTGGATATCGGAGCACTTATGGATGGAACGGAAGTAATCGAAGGTCTAGATGAACGTATCGAAGGCCGTCACACGAAGAAATCGATTTATCATCCTGAAACAGGCGCTTTGATTCTTAAACGAGATGGCTTGATTACTGCTGATGCAGCTCGTGCCATTTTGGATGCGGGACTTGAACAAATAACAATTCGTTCTGCGTTCACATGTAATACGAAGCACGGCGTTTGTAAATTATGTTACGGCATTAACTTGGCAACAGGTGAAACAGTCGAGGTTGGTGAAGCGGTTGGTATTATCGCTGCACAATCTATCGGTGAGCCGGGTACACAGCTTACAATGCGTACGTTCCATACAGGTGGAGTTGCGGGGTCCGACATAACACAAGGTCTTCCACGTATCCAGGAAATTTTCGAATCGCGTAATCCTAAAGGGGTTGCAGTTATTTCGGAAATCAAAGGTCAAATCATTGAAATTGATGAAATACGTGAAGGTCAGAAAGAAATTACGATTGAAGGCGAAGTAGAAACGCGGAAATATCTGACGCCATACAACGCCCGTCTTAAAGTTGATGTCGGTGATATGATTGACCGAGGTGAAGTCATAACAGAAGGTTCTATCGATCCGAAAGAACTGATTGTTGTTAAAGACGTCGTTACCGTTCAAGTCTATCTCTTGAAAGAAGTTCAAAAAGTTTACCGTATGCAGGGTGTTGAAATCGGTGATAAGCACATTGAAGTAATGGTTCGCCAAATGCTTCGTAAAGTGCGCATCATCGAAGCAGGGGACACGGATCTATTGCCAGGTTCACTACTCGACATTCACCAATTCTCAGATGCGAATGCGGAAGTACTTAAAGTCAATAAAATTCCAGCGACTTGTCGTCCTGTTATTCTCGGTATTACGAAAGCTTCACTTGAAACGGAATCCTTCTTATCAGCAGCATCATTCCAAGAGACAACTCGTGTCTTGACAGATGCAGCTATTAAAGGGAAAACGGACGAGTTACTAGGCTTGAAAGAAAACGTTATTATCGGGAAACTTGTTCCAGCTGGAACAGGAATGCAGCGTTACCGTCATATTGTAATGGAACAAGAAAAAGAAAAAGCTACAACTAAGTAAGTTATGATTCTGTAACTTAAACTGAAAACGGGGGAATACGAAAGTAACTCCCCCGACTTTTCGTTTATGTGTTGACAGTTTACCTTACAGGTGATAAAATACAAAAGGTTGATAGTTGGATGTCTGTACTTTGGAGGATATGGAAATGTCTTATGAAAAAGTCGAGCAGGCAAAGAAGACAATCATTGGTACAAAGCAGGCAGTGAAAGCAATCCGTGCAGGGATAGTGATAGAGATTATTATTGCGCAGGATGCAGAAGAACGGATTATTGCTCCAGTAATGGAGGAAGCCAAACTTCGTGACATTCAAGTGACGTATGTTGATTCGAGAGATAAACTCGGAAATGCATGTGGCATTCAAGTCGGTGCAGCTGTGGTTGCGATTACTGATTAATAGTTTTTGTGCATTGAAGCACAAAGACTTTGTTTTTACCCCAAAAATGAACCACCTGGATGTGTGGTCTTACAAAAAGAAGTTCGAAAGGAGGAAAAACCGATGCCTACAATTAATCAATTGGTCCGTAAACCACGTAAATCAAAAGTGACGGGATCTAAATCACCAGCACTCGGAAAAAGCTATAACAGCTTCAAAAAGTCAATGACAAACGTAAACTCACCACAAAAAAGAGGTGTTTGTACGCGTGTTGGCACAATGACACCGAAAAAGCCAAACTCGGCTCTTCGTAAATATGCACGTGTACGCTTGACTAACCAATTGGAAGTCAATGCATACATCCCTGGTGAAGGCCACAACCTTCAAGAACACAGTGTTGTTCTACTTCGCGGAGGACGCGTAAAAGACTTACCAGGTGTTCGTTACCACATCGTTCGTGGAGCACTTGATACAGCTGGTGTAACTGGCCGTATGCAAAGCCGTTCTATGTACGGAGCTAAAAAACCTAAAGTTAAAAAAAGCTAATTAAAATAATCATGATTGATGGTTATTTAAGCGAAATCGCTTAAAAACCTTGAAAGGAGGAATACAACATGCCACGTAAAGGCCCTGTTGCAAAACGTGACGTACTTCCGGATCCGATTTACAATTCGAAGCTCGTTTCACGTCTTATTAATAAAATGATGGTTGACGGTAAAAAAGGTACATCTCAAAAAATCCTCTATGGTGCGTTCGAGCTTGTGAAAGAACGTTCTGGAAAAGATCCACTTGAAGTATTCGAAGCGGCACTTACTAATGTAATGCCAGTTCTTGAAGTTAAAGCACGCCGTGTAGGTGGAGCAAACTATCAAGTACCAGTTGAAGTACGTCCTGATCGCCGTACAACTCTTGGACTTCGTTACCTTGTTAACTACTCACGCACACGCGGAGAAAAAACAATGGAAGAACGTCTTGCGAATGAAATCCTTGATGCTTCTAACAACACTGGTGCTTCTGTGAAACGCCGTGAAGAAATGCACAAAATGGCTGATGCTAACAAAGCATTCGCTCACTATCGCTGGTAAGATTCAGCGATTCATTACTACTCTAATCCGAGACGGAAGGAGATCATATCATGGCTAGAAAATTCTCCTTAGAGAATACACGTAACATTGGTATCATGGCTCACATCGATGCTGGTAAAACAACAACGACTGAGCGGATCCTTTATTATACTGGTAAAATCCACAAAATCGGGGAAACGCACGAAGGTGCATCTCAAATGGACTGGATGGAGCAGGAGCAAGAACGCGGAATTACAATCACTTCAGCTGCTACAACTGCTGAGTGGAAAGACCACCGCGTAAACATCATTGATACTCCAGGTCACGTAGACTTCACTGTTGAAGTTGAACGTTCACTTCGTGTTCTTGATGGAGCTGTAACGGTACTTGATGCTCAATCGGGCGTTGAACCGCAAACAGAAACAGTATGGCGTCAAGCGACTAACTACGGCGTACCACGCCTAGTTTTCGTAAACAAAATGGACAAAACTGGTGCTGATTTCCTTTATTCAGTAGGTACACTTGTAGACCGTCTTGGAGCAAACGCTCATCCAATTCAATTGCCGATTGGTGCAGAAGATACTTTTGCAGCAATTATCGATTTAGTTGAAATGAAAGCAGTTTTCTATGAAGATGATACAGGTTTAAATGCTGAAACAAGAGAAATCCCAGAAGAATATCGTGAGCAAGCAGAAGAATACCGTGAAAAGTTAATTGAAGCGGTTGCTGAATTCGATGAAGCTCTTATGAACAAATTCTTGGATGAAGATGAAATTACAAACGCAGAAATCAAACAAGCGATTCGTAAAGCGACATTGGCTGTTGAGTTCTATCCGGTTGTATGCGGAACTGCTTTCAAAAACAAAGGTGTACAACTTGTTCTTGATGCTGTTATCGACTACCTTCCATCACCACTTGACATCCCACCTATGAAAGGTACAGATCCTGATACTGATGAAGAAATCGAGCGTCACTCAGACGACAGCGAGCCTTTCTCGGCACTTGCATTCAAAGTTATGACGGATCCTTATGTAGGTAAACTGACATTCTTCCGTGTGTATTCTGGAGTTCTTCAATCAGGATCATACGTACAAAACTCTTCAAAAGGTAAGCGTGAACGCGTAGGACGTATTCTACAAATGCATGCGAACTCTCGTGAAGAAATTTCTGAAGTACATTCAGGAGAAATTGCTGCTGCAGTTGGACTTAAAGATACAGGAACTGGCGACACACTTTGTGAGGCTGGTGCACTGATCATTCTTGAGTCAATGGACTTCCCGGAACCAGTAATTTCACTTTCTGTTGAACCGAAAACAAAAGCCGACCAAGATAAAATGGGTATGGCTCTTGCTAAGCTTCAAGAGGAAGACCCGACATTCCGCGCACATACAGACCAAGAAACTGGAGAAGTAATCATTGCTGGTATGGGTGAGTTGCATCTTGACGTTCTTGTAGACCGTATGCGCCGTGAATTCAACGTTGAAGCTAACGTCGGAGCTCCGCAAGTATCTTATCGTGAAACATTCCGCGCTTCGGCGGAAGTTGAAGGTAAGTTCGTGCGTCAATCCGGTGGACGTGGACAGTTTGGTCACGTTTGGATTGAATTCTCTCCTAACGAAGAAGGAAAAGGATTCGAATTCATTAACAACGTTGTCGGGGGATCAGTTCCACGTGAATATATTCCTGCAGTAGAAGCGGGTATCCGTGATTCACTTAATAATGGTGTAATCGCTGGTTATCCTTTGATCGACATTAAAGCCCGTCTATTCGACGGTTCTTATCATGATGTCGACTCAAACGAAATGGCATTTAAAATCGCTGCATCTATGGCGTTGAAAAATGCTGTATCAAAAGTTAACCCAGTTCTACTTGAACCAATGATGAAAGTAGAAGTTCAAATTCCTGAAGAATACATGGGCGATATCATGGGCGATGTTACATCACGCCGTGGCCGTGTAGAAGGTATGGACGCTCGTGGTAATTCACAAGTAGTTCGTGCAATGGTTCCACTTGCTAATATGTTTGGTTATGCAACATCTCTACGTTCTAACACACAAGGACGCGGAAACTTCTCAATGTCATTCGATCACTATGAAGAAGTGCCGAAATCAGTTGCAGAAGAAATTGTTAAGAAAAACAAAGGCGAATAATTTTTATTTTAGCCTGCTATCCATTAAATTAATGAATAGATAGATATGGGATGTTAGAGGGGGCCCCCTTTAGCACCTATATCTATATAAAAACAAAAAAACTTTTATATTTCGAGGAGGATTTCCATAATGGGAAAAGAAAAATTCGACCGCTCCAAGCAGCATGCTAACGTTGGTACAATCGGTCACGTCGACCATGGTAAAACTACACTAACTGCAGCAATCGCAACAGTTCTAGCAAAAAGACTAGGTGGAACAGCAGCATCTTATGCTGACGTTGATAACGCACCTGAAGAAAAAGAACGCGGTATTACAATCAATACTTCACACGTTGAGTATGAAACTGCAACTCGTCACTACGCACACGTTGACTGCCCAGGTCACGCCGATTACGTTAAAAACATGATCACTGGTGCAGCACAAATGGACGGCGGAATCCTAGTTGTTTCTGCAGCTGACGGCCCTATGCCACAAACACGTGAGCACATCTTGCTTTCACGTCAAGTAGGTGTTCCACATCTAGTTGTCTTCATGAACAAATGTGACATGGTTGATGACGAAGAGCTTCTTGAGCTTGTTGAAATGGAAATTCGCGACCTTCTTTCTGAATATGACTTCCCTGGCGATGACATTCCTGTCATTAAAGGTTCTGCTCTTAAAGCGCTTGAAGGCGACGAAGGCTATGAAGATAAAATTATGGAACTTATGGCTGCTGTTGACGAGTATATCCCAACACCACCACGTGATACTGAAAAACCATTCATGATGCCTGTTGAGGACGTATTCTCAATCACAGGACGTGGAACTGTTGCTACTGGTCGCGTTGAGCGTGGAGTAGTTAAAATCGGTGATGTTGTTGATATCATCGGTATCGTTGAAGAACCAAAAGCTACTACTGTAACAGGTGTAGAAATGTTCCGTAAACTTCTTGATTATGCAGAAGCTGGCGACAACATTGGTGCACTACTTCGTGGGGTATCACGTGATGACATCCAACGTGGGCAAGTTCTTGCTAAACCAGGAACTATCGTTCCACACACGAAATTTACATCTGAAGTTTATGTTCTTTCAAAAGAAGAGGGTGGACGTCATACTCCATTCTTCTCTAACTACCGTCCACAGTTCTACTTCCGTACAACTGACGTAACTGGTGTTATCGAACTTCCTGAAGGCGTAGAAATGGTTATGCCTGGAGATAACATTGAAATGACAATCGATTTGATTGCTCCAATCGCTCTTGAAGAAGGTACGAAGTTCTCTATCCGCGAAGGTGGACGTACTGTAGGCGCTGGCGTTGTAGCAACAATCCTTAAATAATTATTTCTTAAAACCGCCCTTTGTGGCGGTTTTTTTGTTGCCTAGGAAACTATAAAATCTCGTTAAATGGACAAGCTACAACATAAGGATTACTCATTGAAGATCCTGACTCTGATGCTGCGCTAAAAATTCATTGACAGAAGAAATATCCTCTGCTATCTTAATAACTATGCTTCATCACTTTAGCTGGATAAAGAAACAAATCATAGGGGGAATACAAATGAATGCAGTTATTATCGCCATAGTCGTTATGTTGGCTTTAAGTTTATTACGGGTGAACGTTGTATTAGCCCTAGTTGTAGGAGCGATTGTGGGAGGATTTACAGGAGGCTTATCAGTTGATGAAACGATTGTCTCGTTTACTGGTGGTCTAGGTGAAGGAGCAACAATTGCCCTTAGTTATGCATTACTTGGTGGATTCGCGGTAGCTATATCGAAGACTGGCATTCCTCAATTGCTTGTTGAAGCTATGTTGCGGATTGTGAAGAAAGAGGGGGAGCCTGATCGTACAGCACTAGGAAAAGTATTGATTGTCTTAATGCTTCTAGCGATGGCCATATTCTCGCAAAATCTTATTCCAATCCATATTGCATTTATTCCTTTATTGGTGCCACCGATTATACATGTCTTAAATATGTTGAAAATAGATCGTCGTCTCATTGCATCTGTTCTGACATTCGGGTTAACAGCACCATATATCTTGCTTCCATATGGATACGGATTCATCTTCCATGAAATTCTTGCTAAGCAAATGGCGGCAGCGGGTATGGCGATTGATATGGCGGACATACCGAAAGCGATGGCACTTCCTGTTCTTGGTCTGTTCGTAGGGCTGCTAATTGCTATTTTCTTCTCTTATCGCAAGCCGAGAGAGTATGTGGACAAGCAGTTAAAAATCACTGAAGAAGTGGTGGTTGTTAAAACACGTAATATCATCTTTACAGTACTAGCACTTATTGGCACACTTGCTGTACAGATACCAACACAGTCTATGATTGCAGGTGCGGTGACTGGGATTGCGATTCTGTATATTACGGGAGCACTTAAGTGGAAAGATGCTGATGGTTTAATCAATGAAGGAATGCGTATGATGGCATTCGTAGGATTTGTCATGATTACAGCAAATGGATTTGCTGCTGTGCTTCAAGAGACAGGAGATATTGTTAAGTTGGTGGAATACTCGAGCACTGCTCTAGGGGATAATAAGGGGATGGCAGCATTCGCTATGTTACTTGTCGGGTTAATCGTTACAATGGGTATTGGCTCATCATTTGCGACAATCCCAATTATTGCATCGATTTTCGTGCCGCTTAGTATGGCATTTGGATTCAGTCCGTTAGCCATCATTGCACTTGTTGGGACAGCAGCGGCTCTTGGTGATGCTGGTTCGCCTGCATCTGACTCTACGCTTGGGCCAACTGCGGGACTTGATGTCGATGGACAACATAATCATATATGGGATACATGTGTACCGACATTCATTCACTACAACATTCCGTTGTTGTTGTTTGGTTGGGTAACAGTCATGCTCTTTAATTAAGTAGTCAATAGTCCGAGTTAGCACTCTCGGACTTGCAATGAGTGAGAGAAAGAATTATAATAATAAAGTTGAGAAAAGAATTTCGCCAAGGCACTTGCGTTATTCTTTTTTTATGTGTATAATATTGAATGTTGGTCTTTGACTGCGATGAAGCGAGAGGTTGCCGACACACCAGGCCGCTTTGCCATGGCATGTGTGTGGGAAATTTTCGTGGAGAATGTCTATAACAAAATAGGCGCAAGGGAGGGAAAATAATGGCAAAACAAAAGATTCGTATTCGTTTAAAAGCATATGATCATAGAATTCTTGATCAATCAGCTGAAAAGATCGTAGAAACAGCAAAACGTTCGGGTGCTAGTGTATCGGGTCCGATTCCACTACCGACTGAAAGAACTGTCTACACGATTCTTCGTGCGGTGCATAAATACAAAGATTCGCGCGAGCAGTTCGAAATGCGTACTCACAAACGTCTAATCGATATCGTTAATCCGACACCACAAACTGTCGATGCTTTAATGAAACTCGATTTACCATCAGGCGTTGACATTGAAATTAAACTTTAATCGATACTAAATAAAGCACACATTAATTCAGGAGGTGGACTAAATGACCAAAGGAATCTTGGGAAGAAAACTCGGTATGACGCAAATTTTTGCTGAAAACGGAGATCTTATCCCGGTAACAGTGATTGAGGCTGGACAAAACGTTGTTCTTCAAAAGAAGACTACGGAAACAGACGGCTACGAATCAATCCAAATCGGATTTGAAGATAAACGCGAAAAGCTTGCTAACAAACCTGAAAAAGGGCACGTTGCAAAAGCTGATACTGCACCTAAGCGCTTCATTCGCGAATTCCGCGAATTAGACGTTAGTGGCTACGAAGTTGGTCAAGAAGTCAAAGTTGATACTTTTGCTGAAGGCGATATCGTCGACATCACAGGTACATCAAAAGGTAAAGGGTTCCAGGGTGTTATCAAGCGTCACGGATATTCACGCGGACCTATGACCCACGGATCACGTCATCACCGCGCACCAGGTTCAATCGGATCTGTTGACGCTCAACGTGTATTCAAAGGTAAAAAAATGCCAGGTCGTATGGGTGGCAAAACAGTAACAGTTCAAAACCTTGAAATTATACGAGTTGATCTTGAACGCAACTTGCTACTAGTTAAAGGTAACGTTCCTGGAGCACGCAAATCACTTTTACAAGTGCGCAGCGCTATCAAAGGAAACTGACTACTAAAGAAAGGAGGAAACAGGAATGCCTAAAGTATCCGTATTAAATCAGGCAGGAACTTCTGTCGGAGACATCGAACTAAATGAAGCAATCTTTGGTATCGTACCAAACGAATCTGTTTTATTCGAAGCATTGGTTCAACAACGTGCTTCATTGCGTCAAGGGAATCATAAAGTAAAAAGTCGCGGCGAAGTTGCTGGTGGAGGACGTAAACCATGGCGTCAAAAAGGTACAGGTCGTGCCCGTCAAGGTTCAATCCGATCACCACAATGGCGTGGAGGTGGTATCGTATTCGGTCCATCACCAAGAAGCTATAGCTACAAATTACCGAAGAAAGTCCGCAGATTGGCTCTTCTTTCAGCTCTTTCTACGAAAGTTCGTGAAGAAGATGTAATCGTTCTTGAAGGACTAACATTCAATGCACCAAAAACAAAAGATTTTATCAAAGTACTTGCTGATCTTTCGATTAACAGAAAAGCGTTGATCGTAACAGCTGACTTAGATGAAACTTTGGCTTTGTCTGCACGTAACATCCCTGGAATCAGTGTCGTAACAGCGACAGGTATTAACGTACTTGATCTTATCGGTCACGATAAACTTGTTATGACTAAAGCAGCAGTTCAAAAAATAGAGGAGGTGCTAGGTTAATGGAAGCACGTGATATTATAAAACGTCCGGTCATTACCGAGCGTACTTCTGAACAAATGGAATTCAAAAAGTACACTTTTGAAGTTGACACGCGCGCTAATAAATCATTTATTAAGCAAGCTATCGAAGAAGTTTTCGGTGTTAAAGTTGAAAAAGTGAACGTACAGAATTACAAAGGTAAACTTAAGCGTATGGGCAAGCATTCTGGTTATACGAACAGACGCCGTAAAGCGATTGTTACACTAACTGCTGACTCAAAAGACATCGAACTTTTCGAAGTCTAAGTTAAACAACTAATAGATATCTAATTATATGAAGGAGGGAACACAAATGGCGATTAAGAAATACAAACCTACCTCCAACGGACGCCGTAACATGACTACATCCGATTTTGCTGAGATTACTGCTGACAAACCGGAAAAATCATTGCTTGCACCGCTTAAGCGGAAAGGCGGCCGTAACAACACTGGTAGGATTACTGTTCGTCACCATGGTGGAGGCCACAAGCGCCAATACCGTGTCATCGATTTCCAACGCCGGAAAGATGGCATACCAGGACGCGTTGCTACGATCGAATACGATCCAAACCGTTCAGCTAACATTGCTCTAATCAATTACGTAGACGGAGAGAAACGTTACATTCTCGCTCCAAAAGGTCTTGTAGTTGGAGCAACTATTATGTCAGGCCCGGAATCAGATATCAAAGTGGGTAACTCACTTCCACTAGAAAACATTCCAATGGGTACTACAATTCATAACATCGAAATGAAACCAGGTAAAGGCGGACAACTAGTACGTTCAGCAGGAACTTCTGCACAACTACTTGGCCGTGAAGATAAGTATGTTATTGTACGTCTTCAATCTGGAGAAGTTCGCATGATTCTTGCTGTATGCCGCGCGACAATAGGTCAAGTTGGTAATGAGCAACATGAACTAATCAACATTGGTAAAGCAGGACGTTCACGTTGGATGGGTAAACGCCCAACAGTTCGTGGTTCTGTCATGAACCCTAACGATCACCCACACGGTGGTGGTGAAGGTAAAACTGGTATCGGTATGAAGTCTCCAGTAACTCCATGGGGTAAACCGACACTTGGTTATAAAACACGTAAGAAAAACAACAAATCCGACAAGCTTATTGTACGTCGTCGTAAGAAGTAATAGTAATGCACTGCGGTTCAATGATTGGACCGTAGTACAAACACGGAGGGAGGTTCCGACATGGGCCGCAGCTTGAAAAAAGGACCATTTGTAGACGATCATCTAATGAAGAAGGTCGAAGCACAAAGTGGATCTGAGAAAAAACAGGTTATCAAAACATGGTCACGCCGTTCAACAATCTTCCCGACATTCATCGGAATGACAATTGCTGTATATGACGGACGTAAACACGTTCCCGTCTATGTAACTGAAGATATGGTTGGTCACAAACTTGGTGAATTTGCACCTACGCGCACATACAGAGGTCATGGCGCCGACGATAAGAAAACAAGACGTTAATTGAGAGGAGGTTATTCTGATGCAACAAGCAAAAGCTACTGCCCGCACAGTCCGTATTGCCTCTCGTAAAGTCCGTTTGGTCGTTGATCTTATCCGAGGCAAAAAAGTCGGTGAAGCTATCGCGATTCTACGCCTGACGCCAAAAGCGGCTTCTCCGGTTGTAGAAAAAGTTTTGAAATCAGCGATTGCAAATGCTGAACATAACTATGAAATGGATGTCGAAAACCTATTTATCAGCGAAGTATTCGTTGATGAAGGTCCGACTATGAAACGTTTCCGACCACGCGCACAAGGACGTGCGAGCGCAATTAATAAACGTACGAGCCACATCACATTAGTGGTATCTGAAAAGAAGGAGGGATAATTCGTGGGTCAAAAAGTACATCCTAACGGTTTACGGGTCGGTATCATCCGTGACTGGGAGTCTAAATGGTACGCAGAAAAAGACTATGCGACTCTCTTGCACGAAGATTTGAAAATCCGTGAGTTCATCGAAAAACGTCTTGTAGAAGCTTCTGTTTCTAAAGTTGAAATTGAACGTGCTGCAAAGCGTGTTAACATCAGCATCCACACTGCTAAACCAGGAATGGTTATTGGTAAAGGTGGTACTGAGGTCGAAACACTTCGTAAAATGTTGAACGACATCACTGGTAAACGCGTTCACATCAACATCATTGAAATTAAACGTGCGGATCTTGACGCTAAACTAGTTGCAGAGTCAATTGCTCGTCAACTAGAAACTCGCGTATCATACCGTCGTGCACAAAAACAAGCAATCCAACGCACAATGCGTTCTGGCGCTAAAGGAATTAAAACACAAGTTTCTGGACGTCTTGGCGGTGCTGACATCGCTCGGTCGGAACATTATAGTGAAGGTACTGTCCCTCTCCATACATTACGTGCAGATATTGATTATGCACATGCTGAAGCAGACACAACGTTTGGTAAGCTTGGCGTTAAAGTATGGATTTATCGTGGAGAAGTCCTTCCAGTGAAGAAACAGAAGAACTCTGAGGAAGGAGGCAACTAATATGTTAATGCCTAAACGAGTTAAATATCGTCGTGTATTCCGTGGTAAAATGCGTGGTACTACAAAAGGCGGAGCAACAGTTCAATTCGGAGAATACGGTCTACAAGCTCTTGATTCGGCATGGATTACAAACCGCCAAATCGAAGCAGCACGTATTTCAATGACACGTTACATGAAACGTGGCGGTAAAGTATGGATCAACATCTTCCCGCACAAACCATATACAAAGAAGCCTCTTGAAGTACGGATGGGTTCAGGTAAAGGTGCTGTAGAAGGCTGGGTAGCAGTTGTTAAACCTGGTCGTATTATGTTCGAAATAGCAGGTGTATCGGAAGAAGTTGCGCGTGAAGCGCTTCGCCTGGCATCTCACAAACTTCCTATTAAAACTAAGTTTGTAAAACGTGAAGAAATCGGTGGTGAATCTAATGAAAGCTAATGAAATCCGTGACTTAACAACTGCAGAGATTGAGCAAAAGGTGAAATCACTGAAAGAAGAGCTTTTCAACCTTCGCTTCCAACTTGCGACAGGTCAATTAGAAAACACTGCACGCATCCGAGAAGTTCGTAAATCGATTGCGCGCATGAAGACAGTTATACGTCAAAGAGAAATCAGTGCAAATAACTGATGAAGGAGGTTGCAGCCATGACTGAGGAGCGTAACCAGCGCAAAGTATATACAGGCCGCGTTGTATCCGACAAAATGGATAAAACAGTTACTGTTATGATCGAAACGCAAAAGAAACATTCTAAATACGGTAAACGTGTTAAGTATTCTAAGAAATTCAAGGCCCACGATGAGCTGAACGAAGCTAAAATCGGAGATGTTGTTCGTATAATGGAAACTCGTCCATTGTCAGCAACAAAACGTTTCCGTCTACTTGAAGTAGTCGAAACAGCGGTCATCATTTAATTAACGTTCGGGTATATAAATCCGGGAGGAGGTAGCCTCAATGATCCAACAGGAAAGTCGTATGAAAGTCGCCGACAACTCAGGCGCTCGTGAAGTACTTACAATTAAGGTATTAGGCGGTTCAGGCCGTAAAGTAGCAAACATCGGTGATGTAGTCGTTGTAACGGTGAAAAAAGCAACACCAGGTGGCGTTGTTAAAAAAGGTGAAGTTGTCAAGGCTGTTATCGTTCGCACGAAGAGCGGAGTACGCCGTAAAGACGGTTCATATATTACATTTGATGAAAATGCTTGTGTTATTATCCGTGACGACAAGAGCCCACGTGGAACTCGTATTTTCGGACCAGTTGCTCGCGAACTTCGTGACAGCAACTTCATGAAAATTATTTCACTTGCTCCTGAAGTTCTTTAATCACATGATAGTGCCAAATCAAGGAGGTGCGACAGAATGAATGTTAAAAAAGGCGATAAAGTTATGGTCATCACAGGTAAAGACAAAGGTAAAACCGGTGTGATCCTAGTTGCTTTCCCTAAAAAGGATCGTGTGCTTGTTGAAGGTGTTAACATCGTCAAGAAACATACGAAACCTAACCAGGAAAATCCTCAAGGTGGAATCATCAGCCAAGAGGCAGCTATCCATGTATCAAACGTCATGGTGATCGATCCTAAGACAGGCGAGCCTACTCGTGTAGGATACAAGATCGAAAATGGCAAAAAAGTTCGTGTTGCTAAAAAATCCGGAGAATTGCTGGATAACTAAGTAACGGATGAAAGGAGGTCCAACAGATGAGCCGTTTAAAAGAAAAGTTTAAAAGCGAAATCACTCCTGCTCTTATGAGCAAGTTTGAATATACATCAGTTATGCAAGTACCAAAAGTCGACAAAATCGTCATTAACATGGGTGTTGGTGATGCTGTTCAAAACACGAAAGCACTAGATGCGGCAGTGGAAGACTTAACAATTATTTCAGGTCAAAAACCTGTTGTCACAAAAGCAAAGAAATCAATCGCAGGATTCCGTCTTCGTGAAGGTATGCCTATTGGAACGAAAGTTACACTACGCGGTGAGCGTATGTATGAATTCCTAGACAAACTGATTGCTGTTTCGTTGCCTCGTGTACGTGACTTCCGTGGTGTTTCTAAAAAAGCATTCGATGGTCGCGGTAACTATACGCTTGGCGTAAAAGAGCAACTAATTTTCCCGGAAATTGATTATGATAAAGTTTCTAAAATACGCGGTATGGATATCGTCATCGTTACGACTGCAAACTCGGACGAAGAAGCACATGAGTTACTAACGCAGTTCGGCATGCCGTTCCAAAAGTAAATAAGAGGGAGGCGTAAACGTGGCTAAAAAATCAATGATTGCTAAACAAAAACGCACACCAAAATTCGCGGTACAAGCATACACACGCTGTGAGCGTTGTGGTCGTCCGCATTCGGTATATCGTAAGTTCAAGCTTTGCCGTATTTGTTTCCGCGAGTTAGCATATAAGGGACAAATTCCTGGCGTCAAAAAAGCCAGCTGGTAAACCCCTAAATTTGGGAAGGAGGTAAATGTAATGACAATGAGTGATCCGATCGCAGACATGCTTACACGCATTCGTAACGCCAATATGGTTCGTCACGAAAAGCTTGAAGTACCTGCTTCAAACATGAAAAAAGAAATCGCAGAAATCTTGAAACGTGAAGGTTTCGTACGTGATGTTGAATATGTCGAGGATAGCAAACAAGGTATCATCCGCATTTTCCTTAAGTACGGTCAAAATAACGAACGTGTTATTACTGGTCTTAAACGTATTTCAAAACCTGGTCTTCGTGTTTATGCTAAAACTAGCGAAGTTCCTAAAGTTTTGAACGGTCTTGGTATAGCCCTCGTTTCTACATCAAATGGCGTACTTACAGACAAAGAAGCACGCGCTAAACAAGTAGGCGGAGAAGTAGTAGCTTACGTCTGGTAATTCGTAACAAATGAATGGAGGTGCACTTGAATGTCCCGTATTGGCAAAAAGCCGATTGAGGTACCTGAAAACGTGACAGTTACTATCGCAGAAGGTAACTTCGTTACAGTTAAAGGTCCTAAAGGCGAACTTACAAACACATTTAACTCGGATATTAAAATTGAACAGGAGAACAACGTGATCACTTTGATCCGTCCTTCTGAATCCAAAGAACACCGTTCTATTCATGGAACGACACGTTCACTTATCAATAACATGGTGGTTGGCGTTTCAGAAGGTTTCGAACGCAAACTTGAACTAGTTGGTGTTGGTTACCGTGCTTCACTTCAAGGTTCGAAATTAGTGTTGAACATTGGTTTCTCTCACCCAGTTGAATTTACACCTGAAGAAGGAATTGAAGTTGAAGTTCCTGCTAACACTAAAATTACTGTTCGTGGTATCAACAAAGAACGCGTTGGTGCTCTTGCATCGAACATCAGAAAAGTACGCCCACCAGAGCCGTATAAAGGCAAAGGGATTCGCTACGAAGGAGAAGTTGTCCGTCGTAAAGAAGGTAAAACTGGTAAATAATGCCGCTTAAGGCATCTGGAAGGAGTGATCACGATGATTACGAAAAAAGACAAGAATGCTACTCGTAAGAAACGTCATGCACGCGTACGTCGTAAAATCAGCGGGACTGCAGCTCGTCCACGCCTAAACGTATTCCGTTCAAACAAGCATATCTATGCTCAGTTGATTGATGACGTGAATGCAGTAACGATTGTAAGTGCTTCTTCAATGGAAAAAGATTTCGGATCTGAATCCAAAGCAGACACTGCAGCAGCAGTAAAAGTCGGCGAGATGATCGCAAAGAAAGCTGTTGAAAAGGACGTTAAGTCAGTAGTATTTGACCGTGGCGGATACCTATTTCACGGCCGTGTGAAAGCTCTTGCAGACTCAGCACGTGAAAACGGTCTGGAATTTTAATTAAGAAGGAGGTATACATTTCATGCGTCGTAATGATCAGAATAAAAGCGAATTCGAAGAACGCGTAGTTACCATTAACCGCGTAGCGAAAGTTGTGAAAGGCGGACGTCGTTTCCGTTTCACTGCTCTCGTAGTTGTCGGAGATAAAAATGGCCGTGTCGGTTTTGGTACTGGTAAAGCACAAGAAGTTCCAGATGCAATCCGTAAAGCTATCGAAGATGCGAAGAAGAATTTAATCGTTGTACCAATGGTTAAAGGAACTACTCCGCACCTAGTGCTTGGACATTTTGGAGCAGGTAAAATCCTTATCAAACCAGCAGCTCCAGGTACTGGAGTTATCGCAGGCGGACCTGTCCGTGCGGTACTAGAACTTGCAGGCATCACGGATATCCTTTCGAAATCACTTGGTTCAAGCACACCAATCAACATGGTCCGTGCGACATTCGAAGGATTATCGAATTTGAAACGCGCTGAAGATGTTGCTAAATTGCGCGGTAAATCCTTGAAAGAACTGTATAGTTAAGGGGGGAAATGCAATGGCGAACAAACTTGAAGTCACCCTTACAAAAAGTGTAATCGGCTCGAAGCCAGCACAGCGTAAAACTGTGGAGGCGCTTGGACTACGTAAATTACACCAAATGGTCGAACATCAAGATAATGTTGCAATTCGTGGCATGATCAACAAAGTAGACCACCTAGTAACAGTTAAAGAACTATAATTACGATTTTTTGAATAAGGAGGTGCCAATGAGATGAAATTACACACTATGAAGCCTGCTGCAGGTTCACGTACTAAGCGTAAGCGTATTGGTCGCGGAATCGGTTCAGGTTTTGGTAAAACTTCTGGTAGAGGTCACGGTGGACAAAACTCCCGTTCGGGTGGTGGCGTACGTCTTGGATTCGAGGGTGGTCAAATTCCACTTTTCCAAAGACTTCCTAAACGTGGTTTTACGAACATCAACCGTAAGGATTATGCAATCGTAAACCTAGACACACTTAATCGTTTCGACGAAGGTACTGAAGTTACGCCTGAGCTACTAATTGAATCAGGCATCGTGAGCAATGCTAAATCAGGTATTAAGATTCTGGGTAACGGAATTCTTGAGAAAAAGATCACTGTCAAAGCTCACAAATTCTCTGCTTCTGCTAAAGAGGCAATCGAGAAGGCGGGCGGACAGACCGAGGTGGTTTAATGTTTCAGACAATCGCCAACTTTATGCGAGTAAAAGATATACGGTCTAAAATCTTTTACACACTACTGGTACTCATTGTTTTTAGACTAGGAACATTTATTCCGGTCCCAAACGTTGATGCAACTGCACTACAGCAAACTGATAATAATCTTATTGGCCTACTGAACGTGTTTGGTGGGGGTGCCCTTGCGAACTTCTCGATCCTTGCAATGGGAATTATGCCTTACATCACTGCATCTATCATCGTGCAATTATTGCAGATGGATGTCGTACCTAAATTTACTGAATGGGCGAAACAAGGAGACGTTGGAAGACGGAAACTTGCGCAGTTCACGAGGTATTTCACAATAATCCTAGCCTTTATTCAAGCAATTGCTATGTCATTTGGTTTCAACCAAATGTATGGTGGTACGCTGATAAAAGACGAAGGTGTTTCGACATACGTGGTTATCGCGATCGTATTGACGGCAGGAACTGCATTTCTTTTATGGCTTGGTGAACAGATTACAGCAAAAGGTGTTGGGAATGGTATTTCCATCATAATCTTCGCTGGTATCGTCGCAGCAATCCCAAATGCAGTCAACCAACTTTACGCAACTCAGATTCAAGATGCGGGCGACGCACTGTTCATTAAACTGGCAGTTATGGCTCTTCTACTCGTCTTGGTCATTGCGATTACTGTCGGAATTATATACTTCCAAGAAGCACTACGGAAAATTCCGATCCAATATGCGAAACGTGTCACTGGACGAGGTCAAACGACTGCAGGCCAACAGACACACTTGCCCTTGAAACTTAATGCGGCAGGGGTTATCCCGGTAATCTTTGCTTCTGCATTTTTTATTACACCACAATCAATAGCGACCTTCTTTGGCACTAACAGTGTAACAACTACAATTACAAACGTTTTCGATTATACGAAACCGGTTGGAATGGTATTTTACCTGATATTGATCATTGCATTCACATACTTCTACGCATTCATCCAGGTGAATCCGGAGAATATTGCGGATAATTTGAAAAAGCAAGGCGCTTATATCCCGGGCATTCGTCCAGGACAAAATACACAAAATTACCTAACGAGCACTTTGTATCGATTGACATTTGTGGGGGCAATATTCCTCGCTACAGTGGCAATCATGCCGATATTCTTCATCAATATCGCAAACCTTCCACAGTCTGCGCAAATTGGAGGAACAAGTTTAATCATCGTCGTCGGGGTTGCACTTGAAACGATGAAACAACTTGAATCACAACTTGTGAAAAGGCATTACAAAGGATTCATGAAGTAATAATCACAAAGGTTCATCTCTATGTGATGTGAATATGAATGGGAGTGCAATACGTATGAATATCGTATTAATGGGTCTGCCAGGAGCCGGTAAAGGTACACAGGCAGACAGAATTGTCGAAAAGTACGGAACCCCTCATATTTCTACAGGCGATATGTTCCGTGCTGCTATCCAAGAAGGCACGGAACTTGGAGTCAAAGCAAAATCGTTCATGGATCAGGGAGCACTTGTCCCTGATGAAGTGACAATCGGAATTGTTCGTGAAAGACTAAGCAAATCCGATTGCGATAATGGATTCCTACTCGATGGTTTCCCACGTACAGTTCCACAAGCTGAAGCACTTGATCAGCTTTTGGCTGACATGGGTCGGAGAATTGAGCATGTTCTCAATATCCAAGTCGAGAAAGAAGAACTTATCGCGAGGCTGACAGGCCGCCGCATCTGTAAAGTTTGCGGTACATCCTATCATTTGCTTTTTAATCCTCCACAGGTTGAAGGTAAATGTGATAAGGATGGCGGAGAACTTTATCAGCGAGCCGATGACAATCCGGAAACTGTCACGAACCGTCTGGAAGTAAATATGAAACAAACTGCACCACTCTTGGCGTTTTACGATTCCAAAGAGGTGTTGGTAAATATCGATGGACAAAAAGACATCAAAGACGTTTTCAAGGATCTGGACGTTATTCTGCAAGGAAGCGGACAATAATCCTTTTCGAACTTAGATATTATACGCATTTTTTGGGCAGTATAGCATAGAAGCATAGAAGGACGTTTCAACGAGCTGCAAAAGCATATGATGCCCGGTATAACAACTAGATGGTTTTTAGCAGGGTTATGGTTCTGAAACATAGTAAATGCATTTTCTTGCTTTGGTAGGTATAATGGATTTCGTGGAAAGAACTGTATAACGTAACTGGGAACTCATCCACGGCATTCTGGACAGTCGTGTCCATTTCGACGCGATTTTCCATAACAAGAAGTCGAGGACGGACTTAAGGGAAACGGAATGTGGCAGACCTCTTTCGAACATCACTCATGCAATCCGGACATATGTTGAAGGAAGCTTTAAAGGCGACTGATGCCGCTCGATGGTGAGAACCTTTATTGGATATAGAAGGGAGACTGGGTTGATGGCGAAAGATGATGTAATTGAAGTTGAAGGAACCGTACTCGAAACACTGCCAAACGCAATGTTTAAAGTAGAGCTGGAAAACGGCCATACGATTCTTGCGCATGTATCTGGCAAAATCCGTATGCACTTTATCCGTATTCTACCTGGCGATAAAGTGACAATGGAACTCTCGCCTTATGATTTAACACGTGGTCGTATCACATACCGTTTTAAATAAACTTTTGTAACTCCGGAATACTGAAGGAGGTTGGGTAAGATGAAAGTTAGACCATCTGTAAAACCGATGTGCGAAAAATGTAAAATTATTCGCAGACGCGGCCGAGTAATGGTAATCTGTGAAAATCCAAAACATAAACAAAGACAAGGCTAATTCTGAAGGAGGTGCACAATATATATGGCACGTATTGCTGGTGTAGACGTTCCGCGCGATAAGCGCGTAGTCATTTCATTAACTTACATTTTCGGAATCGGAAAAACAACTGCTCAAAAAGTATTGGCGGCAGCTGGAGTATCTGAGGACGCACGAGTTCGCGATCTTACTGACGCAGAGCTTGATAAAATCCGTGAACAAATGGACACGCTTAAAGTTGAAGGTGACCTTCGACGTGAAACTTCCCTTAACATCAAACGTTTGATGGAAATCGGTAGCTTCCGTGGTATCCGTCATCGTCGCGGACTTCCTGTTCGTGGACAAAACACGAAAAATAACGCACGTACTCGTAAAGGTCCTAAACGGACAGTAGCGAACAAGAAAAAATAATAGGTAAAGGAGGTATCTTCTTAACATGGCACGTAAACAACAAACTCGTAAACGTCGTGTGAAAAAGAATATTGAATCCGGTATTGCACATATCCGTTCGACGTTCAATAATACAATTGTTACAATCACTGACATGCAAGGGAACGCAATATCTTGGTCAAGTGCAGGTGCATTAGGCTTTAAGGGTTCTCGTAAATCAACACCTTTCGCTGCACAGATGGCTGCTGAAGCGGCTGCTAAATCATCTATGGAGCACGGTCTGAAAACTTTGGAAGTTACTGTTAAAGGTCCAGGTGGTGGACGTGAAGCAGCAATTCGTTCATTACAGGCTGCAGGTCTTGAAGTTACTGCAATCAGAGACGTTACCCCGGTTCCACATAACGGATGCCGCCCGCCAAAACGCCGTCGTGTATAATGGCTTCTTCTCCATATGATTGAGAAACACAATTTATGTCAACAATGATTGTGCGATTGCAATTTGCCGTCTATGAAAATCGATTTCAATATGGAACGGCCTATACATTGATGTTTTGAAGGAGGGTAAATGAATGATCGAGATTGAGAAACCGAAGATTGAAACAATTATGATCGCCGAAGACATCAAGTTCGGTAAGTTTATCATCGAACCACTTGAACGCGGATACGGAAATACGTTAGGAAACTCCCTACGTCGCATCCTTCTATCTTCACTGCCAGGAGCTGCTGTTACATCTATCCAGATTGATGGTGTGCTTCATGAATTCTCAACAATTGAAGGTGTCGTCGAAGACGTCGCATCAATTATTTTGAACGTGAAAAAACTGGCTCTCAAAATCTATTCAGATGAAGAGAAAGTGATTGAGATAGACGTGAAAGGCGAAGGAGTTATCACAGCTGCGGACATTACACATGATAGTGACGTAGAAGTGTTGAATCCTGAACTTCCTATCGCGACACTTGGTAAAAACGGTCACTTGCGCATGCGTATGTATGCTGTACGTGGACGTGGTTACGCACCTTCTGATCAAAACAAACGTGAGGATCTCGCAATTGGCGTTATTCCAATCGACTCTATTTACACTCCGGTTTCACGAGTTAACTTCCAAGTGGAGAATACTCGGGTTGGCCAAATGGCGAACTTTGATAAGTTGACACTTGATGTTTGGACAGATGGTAGCATCGGTCCTAAAGAAGCTGTTTCACTTGGGGCAAAAATCCTAACTGAGCATCTAAATATATTTGTCGGCATGACAGATGAAGCACAAACTGCAGAAATCATGGTAGAAAAAGAGGAAGATCAGAAAGAGAAAGTACTCGAGATGACTATTGAGGAACTTGACCTTTCAGTTAGATCTTACAATTGCCTAAAACGTGCAGGCATCAATACAGTTCTTGAACTTGCTAGCAAGTCAGAGGACGAAATGATGAAAGTACGAAATCTTGGCCGTAAATCACTTGAAGAAGTGAAAGCGAAATTGGACGAGCTTAACCTAGTGTTACGCACCGAAGATTGAGCGAATTTATAGATTGAAGGAGGGAAACTTCTATGGGATACAGAAAACTTGGACGTACAAGTTCACAACGTAAAGCAATGCTTCGCGACCTAGCGACAGATCTAATCGTACACGAACGTATTCAAACGACAGAAGCTCGTGCGAAAGAATTGCGTTCAGTTGTTGAGAAAATGATTACGCTTGGTAAACGTGGAGACTTGCATGCACGTCGTCAAGTTGCACAATTTATCCGTCGCGAACTGGTTACAGTGGCAGACGGTGAAGGCAACGAGAAAGAAATCTACGCAATCCAAAAACTTTTTGATAATGTTGCACCACGTTACGCTGAGCGTCAAGGTGGATATACACGTATCATGAAAATGGGACCTCGTCGCGGCGACGGAGCACCTGTCGTTGTAATCGAACTCGTTTAATATATACAATGGCAATTGATTAAATCTTCAAGGGGTGTGTCTGGCGTACCCAGAGCCGCACCCTTTTTTTAAAAATTTATACGACAACTTTAAAAGCTGAGTGTTACGATCGTCGGTTTATACCGTCTGGTCTAGCTCTACGCACCTCATCCGCGGTACCGGATTGAGCACCTGGTACCAGTCATAGATATGAGCGCATTTCTTCGGATGAGGTGCGCGCTTTTTTTTATCCAAAAATAATGTCCAGATTTTTCAATATATAAGTTTTTGACTAATATGATGTCTAGGCACCAGACGCACGGGTCATAAGAGGGTAAGCTAGGAAGGATTAAACTTGCTTTTCTTTTACGCCTTCCTTGGCAAAGAACGCCGCTTCGCCGGTCCCTCTAATGCCTGCCGCGGACCTACAAGATGTAGGTCATGCAGCTATTACCCCTGGAAATGGTGTTCTTAAGCTGCGTTCATTTGTGACGGTGCCTAGCGCATTTTTAAAAAAGGATTCCTTGTCAATTGGCAGGGGATCCTTCGTAGTATACATAATGTGAATGTAGCCGGAGGTGGTAGGCGATGAAGGAAATTCTGTCGATGGATAATGTGTCTTATTCCTATGACTCTGAGGACGAGGTAGCAAAGAAAGCAGTCGACGGCGTGTCGTTTACGGTACAAGAAGATGAATGGATTGCTATTGTTGGCCATAATGGTTCCGGTAAATCGACACTTGCGAAATTGATGATTGGACTTTTGTTCCCAGAAGAAGGGGACGTTAACGTATTTATTGAAAAACTGACTGAGAACAATATATGGGAAATTCGTTCACGGATGGGTTTTGTTTTTCAAAATCCAGATAACCAGTTTGTTGGTTCGACAGTTCAAGATGATGTTGCATTTGCGCTAGAGAACAATGGAGTTCCCTTCGAAGAAATGGTGACTCGGGTTCATGAGGCACTTGCGCAAGTAAACATGAGTGATTTCCTCGACCAGGAGCCTCACCATCTCTCAGGCGGACAAAAGCAACGAGTTGCAATAGCTGGGGCGCTCGCGTTACATCCAAAGCTTCTTATTATGGATGAAGCGACGTCGATGCTTGATCCACAGGGACGTAATGAAGTAATTCATTTAGTTGAAGAATTAAAGCGTAAGACGGGCCTCACGGTCATTTCCATTACACATGATTTGGAAGAGGCGCTGTTGGCAGATCGTATTATTGTCATGAACAAGGGGAAAGTTCTGACTGTTGGTACGCCGGAGCAGATATTTGCTCGGGGAAATGAACTTGAGGAAATTGGTTTGGACTTACCATTCGCTTTAAGAGTATCCAGTTTGTTACGTGAAAATGGGCTGGATCTTGTCGGTGAGCATATGACGGAAGAAGAGTTGGTGAATGAATTATGGACATCTCACTTCAGCAAGTAGGATATTTGTATGGAAAAGATACTCCTTTTGAGAAAAGGGCATTGCAGAGTGTAGATGCGACAATACATTCTGGCTCTTATTCTGCAATAATTGGACATACCGGATCAGGAAAATCGACACTTCTTATGCATCTGAATGGTTTGTTAAAGCCTTCAGAAGGGATTGTGAAAATTGGAGATACGACAATTACTGCCGGTACGAAAGCGAAAGGACTGAAAGATGTCCGGAGGCATGTGGGTATTGTATTCCAGTTTCCAGAGCATCAGCTTTTTGAAGAGACTGTTGAAAAAGATATTATGTTCGGTCCTATGAACTTTGGTGTACCTGAAGAAGAGGCAAGGAGACGAGCGCATCAACTGATAGAATTGCTAGGACTTCCTCCAGAGGTTGCCCAGCAGTCTCCTTTCGATCTTTCGGGAGGGCAGATGCGCCGGGTTGCGATTGCGGGTGTACTCGCGTTTAAACCTTCTGTGCTCGTATTGGACGAGCCGACTGCGGGACTTGATCCGCGGGGGCGGCTTGAAATTATGGAACTTTTCAAACGTCTCCATGTGGAAGAAAAACTAACGACAATTCTTGTGACGCATAGTATGGAAGATGCTGCACGTTATGCGGACAATATTATCGTTATGCATAACGGAAGTTCAGTCATGTCTGGGACGCCTCAGGAAGTGTTCGCTGACGAAGAGAAGCTGACCTCCTTTAGATTAGGTCTACCGCGCTCAGTAAAGTTCCAGCGTGACATTGAGAAGTTAATTGGTCGTCCTCTCCAGGGACTGGCATTAACGGAAGCTCAGCTTGCCAAGGCAATTGCATTTGCCGCTACGGAAGAAGGTGGCCGTTAATGTTGGAAAAGATGATTTTCGGACGCTATATTCCAGGCAATTCATTTGTCCACAAGCTCGACCCTCGTTCGAAGCTGTCATTTGTTTTTCTTTTCATCATTGGAGTCTTCCTTGCAAATAATACTGTTACGTACGCCGTGTTATTAGGATTTACGTTACTCGTAATTTTAAGTTCAAGGATTCGGTTGTATTTCCTATTTAACGGATTGAAACCAATTCTTTTCTTGATTATTTTCACGCTACTCATGCATATCTTTTTTACGAAAGAAGGAGCACTTCTCGTCGATTGGAAGTTCATCAAGATATATGAAGAAGGGTTGAGGCAAGGTATTTTTATTTCCATTCGTTTTCTTGTATTGGTTTTGCTGACGTCTATCTTGACGTTGACGACATCGCCGATTTCAATCACGGATGGTATGGAAGACTTGCTGGGACCATTTAAGCGAATTAAATTGCCTGTTCATGAGCTTGCGCTGATGATGTCAATTTCCCTGCGCTTCATCCCCACATTGATGGATGAGACGGATAAGATATTGAAAGCGCAATTGGCGAGAGGTTCGGACATTAGTACGGGTTCTATTAAGCAGCGAATTCGTGCAGTCATTCCTTTGCTCGTACCTCTCTTTGTGAGTGCGTTCAAACGCGCTGAAGACCTTGCAGTCGCCATGGAGGTTCGTGGCTATCGTGGAGGCGAGGGGAGGACGAGGTACAGGCAGCTGAAGTGGCACTGGCGTGATACCACGATAATGGTATTGCTTGCTGTTCTAGTTGTCGTCCTCTTTCTGCTTAGGGCATAGGAGGTGGATACAAATGCAACGTGTTAAAGCAATTGTTTCGTATGATGGTACTCGATTTTCTGGATACCAGATACAGCCGGGAATGCGAACGGTGCAATTGGAAATTGATAAAGCATTAGTGAAAATGCATAAAGACAAGGAAATTTTTTCGGTCGCAAGCGGCCGGACGGATTCGGGTGTACACGCAAATGGCCAAGTGATTCACTTTGATACACCGCTGAACTTGCCGATAGATCGATGGAAGCTGGCGTTAAACGTCCTTTTGCCTACAGATATCCGACTGGTTGAAGTTGAATACGTCAGCGAAGATTTCCATGCGCGTTATTCTGCTACTGGCAAGACGTACGTTTATAAGTGGTCCTATAGCGAAGTGCATAGTCCGTTTGAGCGTGATTTTTCCGTTCATCTCGGTAGATCACATCCTGATATTGAGTTGATGAAGGAAGCTGCTGCCTATTTAATTGGGACGCATGATTTCACAAGTTTCTGTTCAGCAAAAACCGCGACTTCCAATAAAGTCAGAACGGTGAGAATGCTGACACTCGAAAAAAAAGGCGATTATCTCATCATGACAATTGAAGGAAATGGCTTTTTATATAATATGGTAAGAAGCATTGCAGGTATGCTTCTTGTCGTAGGGAACGGCTGGAAAACGCCGGCAGACGTCAAGCAAATACTTGAATCTTGCAGCCGTAAAGCGAACGTTAAAACCGCGCCAGCACACGGTTTGTATCTAGATGAAGTGAGCTACAAAGACTAAGGCAACTTTTCCTAGCGTATTTAGAGGAATCGCTTGACTTAATGTGGAATTCAGTATAAGATGAGTAATGGTATTTCAATAACCCCACAAATAAGCCCCGGAAGGTAAACTTGTGTTTAGGGATAGAGAAAACGGGAACTAATAGAGATTCATTTAGGAGGATAAAATTATGCGTACAACATTCATGGCTAAAGGTCACGAAGTAGAGCGTAAATGGCTCGTTGTCGACGCTGAAGGACAGACGCTTGGTCGTCTTGCTTCTGAAGTTGCATCACTTTTGCGCGGCAAACATAAACCTACGTTCACACCACACGTTGATACAGGTGACCACGTCATCATCATCAATGCAGAAAAGATTCATCTTACAGGTAACAAATTGAAAGACAAAATTTACTACCGTCACTCAGGTTACACGGGTAGCATGAAACAACGTACGGCTCTTGAAATGCGTACAAACTTCCCGACAAAAATGCTTGAACTTGCAATTAAAGGAATGCTTCCAAAAGGTCCTTTAGGCCGTCAAACATATAGAAAACTTAATGTATACGCTGGACCAGATCACCCGCACGCAGCACAACAACCAGAAGTATTCGTACTTCGCGGTTAATTAAAGAGGAGGAAACAACTTGGCACAAGTACAATATCTCGGCACAGGCCGTCGTAAAAGCTCAACAGCTCGTGTACGTCTAGTTCCTGGAGATGGCACAATTATCATCAACAAACGCGACGTAGAAGACTACGTACCATTTGCAACACTTCGCGAAATCATCAAACAACCACTTGTAATTACGGAAACTCTTGGAAGCTACGATATCCTTGTAAACGTTGATGGTGGTGGATACACTGGACAAGCAGGAGCAATCCGTCACGGAGTTGCACGTGCTCTACTTCAAGTAGACCCTGACTTCCGTCCAGCGCTTAAATCAGCAGGACTTCTTACTCGTGATGCAAGAATGAAAGAACGTAAAAAACCAGGTCTTAAAGGCGCACGTCGTGCACCACAGTTCTCAAAACGTTAATCTTTCAATTAAAAAAAGCCCTTTTCCATTCGTGGAAGAGGGCTTTTTTATGGTTTTATCCTGAGAAGGTAGTTAGTTAATTAAGAAAATCACTTGACCTACAGTATATGGCAATTCATAATTAGAGCTATTAGAGCATAACCGGATATAACTAGTTATATTCAGTTATAACTGGTATAAGAATAGGGAGGCTTAAGATGATCAAAAAGATGAGTTATTTCCTTGTTTTACTATGCTTGCTATTGATTTCGGTAGGGTGTTCTAATGGTCAACAACCAATTGTCAGTGGTTCAGATGATGAAGTTGAATTAACAATTTCAGCCGCGGCCAGTTTAACAGATGCATTGAATGAACTGAAAACTAGTTTTGAAAGTGAACATTCGACCATTACCTTGTCGTTCAATCCCGGGGGCTCAGGTAAATTAGCGCAACAAATCGAGCAAGGTGCACCCTCAGATGTGTTCCTATCGGCAAGTAAAATAGATATGGATAAGCTGCAGAAGGGAAATCTGATACTTGAAGATACACGACTAGATTTTGCTACAAACGAGCTGGTGTTAATTACGAATAAAGAAAAACCATTCAATTTGTCCTCATTTGAAGATATAGATTCAGCAACAATTGATCATTTTGCTATCGGCGAGCCAGAAAGCGTGCCTGTTGGCCGTTATTCGAAAGAAGTACTTGAAACACTGAAGCTTTGGGAGCCGTTACAAAGTAAGTTGGTTTTGAGTTCGGATGTACGCCAAGTTCTGACACATGTTGAAATGGGCAATGCGGATATTGGCGTTGTGTATGCCAGTGATGCATTGATTTCAGATAAGGTAAAAGTAGTGGCTACGGCTAAACCTGAATGGCATGATCAAATTGTTTATCCGGGGGCCGTCATTGCCGACTCGAAGCACCCTGAAGAAGCGAAAGCATTTTTAGCGTTTCTCGCAGGCGAGCAAGGCAAAGAAATCTTGAAGAAATACGGATTCAAGTAAGTAGAAAGAGGGATGCATGTGAATGAGACGGATTATACGCCATTACTTTTATCGTTAAAAGTAGCGGGCATCTCCACTCTTTTCGTTTTTATAGGAGGAGTCTTCTTCGCACGAATACTGGCACGCAAAACGTTCTTTGGAAAAGGGTTTATCGAAACGTTATTCCTTTTGCCACTCGTTTTACCTCCGACTGTCGTTGGGTTTGGATTACTGATACTTTTTGGGAAGAATGGGTTTATTGGAAGTTGGCTATATTCCGTGTTCGGTATTCAAATCATTTTCTCGTGGCTTGGCGCGGTTATAGCTTCAATTGTCGTCTCATTTCCTTTGATGTATCAAAGTGCAAGTGCGGCTTTCGAAAACTTGGATTCAAAGTTGGAGAATGTGGCTAGAACAATGGGAGCTTCGGAGTGGCGTGTTTTTTGGACCATTTCGTTTCGTCTTGCTTGGCCGGGTCTTCTTGCTGGTTTAGTCCTCTCTTTTGCAAGGGGACTCGGGGAATTCGGGGCTACGTTGATGTTGGCGGGCTATATTCCTGGAAAAACAGATACGATTCCGATGGCCATCTACTTTGCGGTAGAATCGGGGCAAATGGAGAAGGCTACCTTTTGGGTAGTTATTATCGTTGCTTTAGGATTTAGTACAATCATGTGGTTAAATTGGTGGAGCAGGCGGAACATGCGTCGCTATAAAAATGACAATGGATAAGAGGATGATTGTATGCTCGAAGTACACATCAAAAAAAAGCTACCTCACTTTTTGTTGGATATTGAATTGAAGGTAGAAGATGAAATTCTTGTTTTATTTGGACCCTCTGGATCCGGGAAAACATCAATTTTAAATAATATAGCAGGGTTGGACAAACCCGACGCAGGATATATCAAGTTAAATGGAAAAACGTACTTCAGTGAAGGAGGCAAACCGCTACCGACTAAAAACAGAAACATCGGCTATCTCTTTCAGGATTATGCACTTTTCCCTCATATGATTGTGGAAAAAAATATTGCCTATGGAATGAAAAAGAAAAAAGAGGGTGAGCCCCCGTTTCGGATTGAACACTTAGTAAGCGTGTTAGGGATAGAGCATTTGTTACAAAAATATCCCCACCAAATTTCTGGCGGAGAGAAGCAAAGAGTTGCACTTGCGCGTGCCTTAGCAACAGAACCATCCATTTTATTACTTGACGAGCCCTTGTCTGCGTTAGATCATGAAACGCGGATTGAGTGCCAGGACGAACTGTTAAGACTCCATGAGATTTGGCGAATTCCGTTCATTATCGTTACGCATGACATGAATGAGGCGGAGAAGCTTGGAGATACAATCCTGTATCTTGAAAAGGGGTCGGTAATAAAGACTGTCGATAATTTGCATAAAAGGATAGCTGTTTCGAATTGAAAAAAGTTCCTCCCTTCAACTGAGTCAAATCGTTGAAGGGAGGAACTTTTTTAGACTTCGTTAAAATGTTTCATAGATGATTTTCCCTGTTTTGGATAAATCGTAACCGCCAATTGATTGGATCTCTTTCTGAAATGAATCTGAATGTAAAATATGTGTTATCAAATTAATAAGCCCTTCATTTTGTGGAGTTTTCAATATGACGAGATCATACTGTTCTTGGATGAGGGGAATAAAGTCAACGTCAACGAGGTGGGCAGTTTTCTCAGTGCCTATCCCTACATCGGCTTCTTCGCTTGCAACTTTGCTGGCAACTCCTATGTGGTTCAATACTTCTACTTCATAGCCAGATACATGTTGAGGAGAAATGCCTTCTATCCGAAACTTCTCGTCAATTAAAACCCGTACACCGGACCCTTTTTCTCGGTTGACCATTGTAATTCCTGGTTTCGTTAAATCGGTCCAAGATTGAATATTTTTAGGGTTTCCCTTTCTCACGTAAAAGCCTTCCCAGCGTGATAGGAAATTGATGATGAGGTAAGGTTGTCCGACGAGGATTTTGCGGATGTACGGAATATTATATTCCCCTGTGTCTCCGTCAAACAGGTGAGTACTTACGACATCTGCCTCCCCTTGGTACATGGAAACTAAACTATTCAAACTGCCTGTATACGAGCGAAGCGGACGATACCTAGTCGAATTCTTCTCAATGTAATTAGCCAATATGTCTAAGCTCAAATCCTGCCCGCTAATTATGATTTGTCTAGTTGGTGTGGTAAATGACTTACTTTCATCGGGAGGGTTTCCGTTAAAGTGCGCGTCCACTCTATTTACGTTTCTTCTACTTTTAGTTTGTTCTTTATAATCAGCCAAGTCATGGGCGTCTACTCGTATTTGTCGTCCAACCCGGTACGAGGGCAATTGTTCTTTTTTGATCAAATCGTAGACCGTCAATTTGGACACTTTCAAAATCTGAGCAATTTCTTCGGTCGTGTATGAAATATCTTCTTTCATGCTCGATTCGTCCTCCTTCGTGCTGCATGATAATCTAGATTCCACCGAGGTATTAAAGACAGTGTATAAATAGAGTACAAGCCTCTTTAAAGCACCGTAGTGGATTTGAAAGAAGTCTTAATTTCAATTTATACTAGTTCTCAAATCATTTCTAACTATACATGTCGGACAAATGAATACCTATATAAACTGAGCGGAGGCGCCTTACAAGGGGTAGCCGAAGCCCTAAGACTGGCGGCGAAGCTGCTTGACTTAAGGCGGGAGGCATCCCCGAGCGCCAAAGCGGATTCAATGGGATTCTTCATTTCAATATATGTAGTATACCAAAGCTTTTAGGCAGAACCTAATTGAGCTTCAGCTGGAACTTGTCGTTGAAGGCAGCTGTTTTTCGTGAATATCACCGCTTCTATGGTAAAGTAGAAAGGATAAAATGTGAGGAGGATTTGCTATGAAAGAAATCACAACTACCGAATTACAAGAACGGATAGAAAAAGGTGAGCAGCTTAACTTGGTCGACGTGCGCGAGGCAGATGAAGTAGCGGCAGGGATGATCCCTGGTGCAATTCACATCCCTCTAGGCGAGGTACCGGTGCGTATGAGTGAACTTGATAGCTCTAAGCCATATATACTGATTTGCCGTTCAAGCGGCCGTAGTGGGCGTGCGCAAGAGTTCCTAGCGGATGAAGGCTATGATGTTACAAACATGCTAGGCGGCATGCTGGAATGGGAAGGCGCTACTGAATAAGTACTTTTGGAAAGGAACCTTGCGGGGTTCCTTTTTTGGTTTTAGGAATATAGGGGTACAGTTGGCTTGTTGTTTAGTTTAAGGGAAGCGTTGTGGAAATTTATGAAAGTGTTGTGAACTATTGCTGTAGTCTCGTTTGGTTTTGGCAAAGCATTGCTTCGTTCAGTAAAAACTAATTCTACCCCCAATCTCTACTCAAAGTAGGACATATCTGCCGCTGAATCTGCGTATAGTGAAGGAAAAAGGCGGTGTCCATATGAAACGGTGGTTTGTGATCTGTTTATTATTTGTGTGTTCTCTTGGAATTGTCATGTATGGCGTTAAGGCTTCGTCAGATCGGAATTTTTTCATGCCCGCAGAGCTTGGTGGGGTGAAGATACTTATCGACCCGGGACATGGAGGTATGGACGGGGGCGCTTCATCCGGAGATGTCGTAGAACGGGATATTACACTGAGTATCTCTCATGAATTGAAGAAGCGGCTTGAAAAGAAAGGGGCGACAGTTATCATGACGCGGACACAAGATGGCGACGCGTTGGCCGAACATGCCCCGGCTGAGAAATTCGGAACAACTCGCGAACGCAAAATGGCTGATTTGAAATTGAGGGAAAGCATTGCAATCAGTGAAAAACCTGATATGTTCATCAGCGTTCACGTTAACGCAATACCAGAGGAAAGATGGCGCGGGTCTCAAGTTTTTTATCATCCGGGGGGAGATCCTAATGGTGAATTTCTGGCAAAAGCTATTCAAGAATCATTCCAGACTAATTTAAAAAATACGGAACGAGTAGCAATGGCAATTAAGGGTGTCTATTTGCTGAAAAAAGTACCGACTCCAGCAGTTCTCGTTGAAACAGGTTTTCTGTCAAACAATGAAGAAAGGGCCCTCCTAATTGACCCTGCTTATCAAGGCAAGGTAGCTGATGCGATCATGGAAGGTATCGTTGAATTTCATACTGCAGATGAAAAGTGAGAGCCTTAATGGGATTTGCGGGTAGCTTATTATGGTATACTTGGAGGTGAATGAATAAACCTCCAAGGGGTGTCTACATTGATGAATGAAGAAACAGTACGTGAATTGTTGGGGCAACTGAAAGATCCGTTTTTACATAAAACGCTTGCGGAGACGAGTGGAATTACAGGCGTAACAATCAAGCCAGAGAAGAAGCATGTTAGCGTGAAGATAGCTATCGCTAAAATTAATACTGCTGAACAGATGGGTCTTCAAACACAAGTGGTCGATGCATTGAAAGGAGCAGGTGCTGATTCTGTTGGTATCCGTTTCGAAGAATTACCGGCAGAAGTGCTGGAACAGTTCCGTGGAAAAGTGACGGAATCGGAAGCACAAGATTTATTGTCACCGCTGAATGACGTTGAATTTATTTCAATAGCGTCTGGTAAAGGTGGCGTAGGGAAATCGACTGTGTCGGTTAACCTTGCTGTAGCGCTTGCGCGTCTAGGGAAAAAGGTCGGTTTAATTGATGCTGATATTTATGGCTTTAGTGTACCAGATATGATGGGTGTAACTGATTTGCCAGTTGTTCGGGGTGACCGGATTATCCCAGTTGAACGTCTAGGCGTAAAAGTTATTTCTATGGGCTTCTTCGTTGAGGATAACGCACCAGTTGTATGGCGCGGTCCAATGCTTGGGAAAGCACTCGACCAGTTCTTCCGCGACGTTGAGTGGGGAGATCTTGACTACCTATTCCTCGATTTGCCGCCAGGTACAGGGGATGTTGCGCTTGATATCCACCAGATGATTCCGACGTCTAAAGAAATCGTTGTAACGACTCCGCATCCGACAGCTGCATTTGTTGCTGCGCGTGCAGGAGCAATGGCGCTTCAGACCGACCATGAATTGCTTGGTGTAATTGAAAATATGTCTTGGTTCGAATCGAAAACGTCAGGTGAACGTGAATTCGTATTCGGTCAAGGCGGCGGCGTAAAATTAGCTGAGGAACTTCGTACAGAGTTACTTGGGCAAATTCCTCTTGGCCAACCGGACTGGGATGAAGAAGATTTTGCACCTTCCGTCTATGCAGAAGATCATCCTATCGGGAAAATTTACATGGACATTGCGGAAAATATTATTAAAAAAACTACGAAACAATAATGGATGTAAAAAGGTGGAGAAGGCTATTTGCCTCCTCCGCCATTACTTTTTTCCTGCTTGTCTTCTCCGCCACTTCCGCCAGCACCTCCGCCACTACCTCCACCGCTCTCCTCTGGTTTCGGTTCACCGGCTTTTAAAATCAGTTCTTGCCATTTCGTTTGCAGTAAAGGGCTGTTAATGGTTTCTTCAACAACTTTTTCAAGATGTTTCTTCATATTTGCCGACTGGGTAACGGTTTCTAACTGCTTTAACATGTCGGGCTGGGTGAAAAACTCTTCCAACTGTTTTTGGAATGATGAATCATCCATCAGTTGTTTCATGATATCTTGCTGCTGTTCCTTCATGCTTTTTGCAATGGTTTCAGTGAACTTTGGATCTTCGAACGTTTTTTTCCAAAAATCTTCCCCTTTTTTAGAAAGGAGAGTGTCTTCGACGGATTTCTTTACTTCAGGTTGTTCTAGAATAAGTAGTTCCTTAAATTCCGGATCTGCGAACATTTGCCGAACCGCTTTTTTCCCCTCCTCCGTCTGGAGTGCATCGGTCATCATTTTTTTTGTTTCGTCGTATGTCGGAGCAGCCTGCTGCATGCTACATCCAGTCAATAAAAGGGCCGAAAACAGGAATAGACCAATTCTTTTTTTCATGGAAATCAAATTCCCTTCCAGATGCATTTTCATTTATTGTTCACAATACGACGTAGAATATGCATGAATCGTTTAATGAAATAGATTTTTCAGCAAAACGTTGTTACACTATTGGAAGGAAAAACAAAACGGAGGATCACTATCGTGACAATACGAAATTGGGTCAAATTCTTTTTTACAGCATTACTAATCGGAGGCTTCATGACGGCGGTTGTAGGATTAATTGTCCGCTGGGAGTTCTTCTCTCAATATTTATCCAATGGTGAATACGGTCAATTCATAGGTGCATTTCTGTGGATGATCTTCCTTGGGTTTACGATGAGCGTAGTTGCGCAAATGGGCTTTTTTGCTTATTTAACGGTCCATCAATTCGGTGTGAATATCTTTAAGACACTCACATTGTGGAATTGGGTTCAGCTATTAATCATTGCGATTGTCCTATTTGACCTTATCTTCTTCAGATTCCAATTGACGTCAGATGAGACGGGTCGTACAGTTCTGTACTTAGGATTACTTGCAACACTAGTAGGTGTTTCCGCGATAACCGCTTATTTCAAGGCGAAATGGACGAAGAAACACACGCTCATTTCAGCACTATTCTTCATGATCGTTATTACAACACTTGAATGGTTACCTGCGTTGATGGTACGTTCAGGTAATATCGATTCATGGGTCACAATCCTGCTCTTCCCGCTTCTTGCAGTGAATGCGTATCAAATCTTAGTACTGCCGAAGTTCAACAAGCAGTCTGATGAAGATAAGGTGAAGCTGGAAGCACGCAGAAAAGCACGAGGCAAAGTTACGAAGTCTGCTAAAGCAAAATAAAAAAACAGCACACCAGCCAGTTGATAATGGCGGATTGTGCTGTTTTTTTATAAGAGTAGGTGAGGCGGTTGGGTTATTCGGGTATTTTTTTGACATTCACCTTCGTTCCGAATAACATGGCTTCCACAGATATAAAAGTTCGATCTTTATCTAACTTTTTTAACTCAGCCAAATTAACACGGTTTTCCCGGTGATGGGGGACAGAAATAATTTCTCCTTTAGTGACAGAAGGGAGGTCGCCACCATTCCAAACAACAGATGAACCCAGTGCATTAACTTCCGCATCCCAGAGCATACTATGCAAGTTCGCTGGAAAAACTTCATCAATGGTACGAAACCAAAGAGGTTTTACCCCGAAAGTTTTTTCGAACTGCTCAAGTTGTTCTGTGAACAAAATTGTGTTTTGTTCATAGGTTACACCCTTATCGCCGAGTAACCCTATAGAAATATTTTTTTCTTTGATGAGTTGCACGGTTTCTGGAAAACGACCAGCCCATTTCATATCAACGAGTAGAAGTGGATAAGGTTTACTGAGTTCTTGGATCCATTGTTCCACTTCTATATCCCCGAATGAAATATTTACGGTCAGTGCGGAACCACTAGCGCCGCGTACAATAACAGCAGGTTCCTCCGTTACGCGGAACACGGATACAAGAGATAGTTGTTTAGGTAAAGCGGGAAGGAGCAGGAAGAGCGCGCAGCAAATAATGGCAGTGATCATGTACTTGTTTCGCATATGTTGTCCCCTTTTTGCACAATCTACCGTAAGTTTATGAAAGTGTGTTGACAAATATGCAAAAGACGTGATAATATATATAAGTTGCTGTCGGGAACAAAACAAACTTTAAAAAAGGTCTTGAAAAATATTTAATGTTTGTTATAATGGAGTTTGTCCTGAACGACATGAACAAATTTAAATGAATACTTATTATTCCGCAGTAGCTCAGTGGTAGAGCAATCGGCTGTTAACCGATCGGTCGTAGGTTCGAGTCCTACCTGCGGAGCCATATGCTTCCATAGCTCAGTAGGTAGAGTGCTTCCATGGTAAGGAAGAGGTCACCGGTTCGAATCCGGTTGGAAGCTCCAGAGCAACTTTAAGAATGAGGCCCCTTGGTCAAGCGGTTAAGACACCGCCCTTTCACGGCGGTATCACGGGTTCGAATCCCGTAGGGGTCATTAAAACTTTTTCAGCGTGAAATGTTGAAAGAAGTTTGCTTGTTACTTAAGGTTTTGAATCTAATAATACATATTTTAACATGGTGGGGTAGCGAAGTGGCTAAACGCGGCGGACTGTAAATCCGCTCCTTCGGGTTCGGCAGTTCGAATCTGCCCCCCACCACCAATACTTTTTCAACGCTTGCGTTGAAAACAGTATTCCTTGATTTTAACGTTTCGCGTTAAAAAGAGTTTACTTTAAGGTTGTTATGTAAAGCATTGAATAGAGTAGATCTTACTTTAATGCAAAGCACCGAAAAGAATTAAACTTAAATACTAATGGGGTATAGCCAAGTGGTAAGGCAACGGACTTTGACTCCGTTACTCGTTGGTTCGAATCCAGCTACCCCAGCCATTTTCTTGCTTTACCAAACCATGTGAATTGCAAATAGCTTTATTAACCCTTTCGCCAAAGTGAAAGGGTTTTTTTCTATTTTCAACTAGATATAATTCTCTATATTGAACAAATGAAATACCGATATGAACTGAGTGAAGGCGCCATAAAAAAGATAGCTGAAGTCGGCAGGTATCCCTTAGCTCCGAAGCGAATTTACTGAAGTTCTTTATTTCATCATATATAGCCCGAAAGAACGAATTTATAGTAGAGTAAATGGGGTTATAATTATTTTTGCAGGCCCACGTAGGTTGAAAAAGGTTTTTAGGAAAGAAGTGATTTTATGCAAGGAAATAATAAAATGGTAGATGATTTAATTCGCCATGATGGTAGTCATAGTCCGGAAAAAATGCTTAGGGACATTGCCTATGCACTTGATCAGTCAGCTATTGTTGCTGTCACAGACCAGACTGGGAAAATAGTGTATGTGAATGAGTTGTTTACAAAAATAGCGCAATACAGTGTGGAGGAACTTGTGGGGGCAGACCATCGGATTATCAATTCAGGCTTTCATCCTTCTTCGTTTTTCAAAGAGCTATGGGCGACAATCGGCAGGGGAAATACATGGCGTGGTGAAATCTGTAATAAAGCCAAGGATGGATCTTATTATTGGGTCGACACGATGATAGTTCCATTTTTAAATGATAACGGAAAGCCCTATCAATATATATCCATCCGCTATGACATCACTAAGAGTAAAGAGTCTGAGCGGATGATACGCGACCTTGCTTATAATGACCAATTGACCAGTTTACCTAATCGAACTTCATTTCGGAAAATGTTTTATCAAGAAATAGAAGTAGCGAAAAAACAGAGAACAAAACGAGCCTGTATCTATATGAATGTCGACCGTCTTCGCTATGTGAATGATTCGCTTGGACACGAGGTAGGTGATTATATTTTGTCTGTTATTGCGAAGAGGTTAAGGACAATTCTAAAAGAAAAAACTGTTATTGGCAGACTTTCAGGTGATGAATTTGCATTCCTTCTTTTAGATGTACGTGATGCACAACACGCTGAACAACTGACAAAAGAAGTTCAGCAATATATTGAGGAACCTATTGAAGTAAAGGACCAAATGCACACACCATCTTTAAGTTTCGGGATTGCCTTGTATCCGGAGCATGCTAAAAAACCTTCAGAGCTTGCAATGAAAGCAGAAAAAGCTCTTTCTATCGCCAGAACGCATGGCGGCGGAGGATGTGAGATGTATCAGCACGGAACAGCGGCCAAAACATTGGAGCGGATCTTGCTGGAGAATGAATTACGGAAAAGCGTTCATTTGGGTCATCTCCATCTTGATTATCAGCCTAAAGTGAACTTGAAGACAGGGAAGTTGATAGGTGTTGAAGCGTTAGTGCGGTGGAATCATCCCGATCTTGGCAGAATACCACCCGATAAGTTCATTCCCGTGGCGGAAGAGACGAAAATCATCATACCTCTCGGGGAATGGGTACTGCGTGAAGCTTGCGGGCAGGCAAAAAAGTGGCAAGATAATGGATATGGACCGTTTCGGGTGGCTATCAATATGTCAGCCGTGCAATTGGAAGAACCAACTATTTTGCATACGATTAAAACAATTCTTGAAGAGACGGGTGTCACAACAGATTTGATTGAAATCGAATTAACTGAAAGTGCATTTGCCGACCGGGAAGATATGCAGGGAAGAATTCGTGAAATAAGGGCGTTGGGTATTACGGTGTCTATCGATGACTTTGGAACAGGTTATAGTACGTTTAGTTATATCAAAGAACTACCAGCTGATACGATTAAAATCGATATGTCCTTTGTGCGCGATATACACCTGAATGAAGATAGCCAGGCAATCGTTAAGGCTATTGTAACTTTAGCAGATACTGTGGGCTTAAACGTCATTGCGGAAGGTGTGGAGTATGAAGAACAAGCCGTTATCCTAATGAATTTAGGTTGTCGTGAGGGTCAAGGCTATTACTATAGCAAACCAACGTCTCCTGATGCATGTGAACAGTTCATGGGGAAAAGATTGTAAACGAATAAATATTCAGATACTTGTTGAGTTGAGCCAAACCTTCTCATGGACTTATACTAGAGATATAGATAAGGGGAGGTAATTTGACATGCAACATTTGAATATTTCATTAATCGGTGTACCACTCGATTTTGGACAAAGTCGTCGTGGGGTGGATATGGGGCCAAGTGCAATCCGATATGCAGGTGCTGTAGGGAGAATTGAATCGATTGGCCATCAGGTTACGGATGAGGGCGATGTTCAGGTAAGTGCTGTGGAAAGAAAAAAACATAGTGATACGAATTTGAAGAACTTAGATGAAGTCATTCAAGCGACTACGGAGCTTGCGCGAAAAGTTGCTGAAGTTGTGGATGCGGGTAGATTCCCACTTGTTTTAGGAGGCGATCACAGCATCGCTATTGGAACACTTGCTGGCTTGTCGGAAAAATATAAAAATCTCGGTGTCATCTGGTATGATGCGCATGCAGATTTTAATACTGCAGAGACATCGCCTTCCGGTAATATTCATGGAATGCCTCTTGCCGTAAGTGTTGGGCTAGGGCACGAAAGTCTCGTTAATATACATAGTGAAGGTCAAAAAGTAAAACCGAAGAATGTTGTCATCATCGGAGCACGTTCTGTGGATCCGGAAGAACGTCAATTGCTCAAGGAGCAAGGTGTCAAGGTGTTCACGATGCATGAAATCGATCGCTACGGAATGACTTCGGTTATGGAAGACGCTCTCGCCTATCTACGTTCACGTGATGTCGACGGTGTCCACTTGTCGCTTGACTTAGATGGACTTGATCCGCTGTATACACCAGGAGTCGGAACGCCGGTACCGGGGGGAATTAGTTATCGGGAAAGCCATTTAGCGATGGAAATGCTGGAAGACTCAGGCATGATTACTTCGGCTGAATTTGTAGAAGTAAATCCGATTTTGGATGAGAAGAATAAAACAGCTGATGTTGCGGTAGGTTTAATGGGCTCACTGTTTGGAGAAAAACTAATTTAATCAGTTCTTGAAAGCCCATCTGGTAACTTAGATGGGCTTTTTTTTGAGGGGAGCGAGTATAAACACTGAAAGAGCCATGCATTCCACGGGACAACCGTTTCGAATCCTGCATTTCACTTCAATCATAAGCCACTTACTTTTCTAATCATAAATATAGTGAGGAAATAACTAACAATATCTGTTAAAATAAAATTAATGAAAAAAAATGAAACCTGTCGACACCTTCAAACGTATAGAAGGGACAGCCGCATAGAGCGGAGGGTGAAATACATTGGATGAACTGATCAATAAACGAATAAATGAAGTCTTGAAAGGCGATCAAAATGCATTTGAAGAAGTAGTGACTTTATTTCAGCATCGCCTATACCAAGTATGTTACAGGATGCTTGGCAACGCACAAGAAGCAGAGGATATTGCGCAGGAAGCATTTGTCCGTGCCTATATCAATATTCATACATTCGATCAAAAACGGAAGTTTTCAACGTGGCTGTTTCGGATTGCGACGAATTTATGCATCGACCGAATTCGAAAGAAGAAACCTGATTATTATCTCGATGCAAATGTCCCGGGTACAGATGGTCTGAATATGTACTCACAAATTGCCGCATCCGGCGAGCTACCTGAAGATGAAGTCGAAAGAATGGAATTACAGGAACGAATCCACTACGAAATCGGAAGACTTCCTGATAAATACCGTTCCGTCATTATTTTAAGGTATATCGAGGAATTACCGCTACAAGAAATTGGTGACATTTTGGAATTACCACTAGGGACCGTAAAGACCCGTGTCCATAGAGGGCGGGAAGCACTTCGGAAACAGATAGGTAATATGTAGGAGGGAATTAATATGAATACGTGTCCGGAACAAATCGTTCACTATATGCACGCGTATTTAGACGGTGATATTAGCCGTGACGAAGAGCGGCTATTGAAAGAACACCTAGATAGCTGCAAAGAATGTAAGGAAATTATGAATGGATTAACTGAGTCTATTGCTTTTATAGGAAGTGCTGCAAAAATAAAGGCACCGGACAGCTTTGTCAACGGTGTTATGGCACGACTTCCCAAAGAAAAATCCCAAGCGGGTGTTCAACGCTGGTTGCGTAGCCATCCACTTTTGGCAGCTGCAGCCATGTTTTTAATCCTTATGAGTGCAACACTATTTTCAAGTTATGGAAACGACCAGCAGTTTTCGGTGACGAAACAGCCGAATCTTGTTGTCGAAGGACAAACGGTACTCGTGCCCGCCGGTGAAACAGTTAAAGGTGACATAGTCGTTAAAAATGGCACCCTCCGTATCGAAGGAGAAGTGGATGGCAACGTTACAGTTATTAGGGGTTCTAAATACATGGCCTCTACAGCGATTGTAACTGGTAAGAGCGAGGAAATTGACAAAGTGTTTGACTGGCTTTGGTATAAAATGAAAACAACAGCTAAAGACATCTTTCCATCATCAAAAGATGACAAGCAAGATGAAAAGTAGACAGGGCGACCCCGCGACCGTTTAGAGTTGGTAACCGGTCGCTCTTTTTCATTGCTTAGGAAACTATAAAATCACGTACAGTGGATTGGCTGCAATATAGAGACTTCACGCAGACATTGCCGCAGGACGTGGCATACTTTGGCTGTGTTCATTTATAACAGCTGCTTGCGCTTTTGTTCTTTTCTAAGAAAGGACAGTGCAGTGCTGTTATGCTATACTATACGCATAAGAAACTGTTTATGAAGGTAGGCGAAGCACATGCCAAAATGGCAAGAATTAGTTGATTTCAGTCCAGTAGCGGCATTTATTAATATTGTAGATGTGCTTCTCGTCTGGTTTGTTTTTTATAAATTGATTACGATTATAAAAGGAACGAAAGCGGTTCAACTTTTAAAAGGGATTTTTGTCCTTCTCATTGCTCGTATTCTGACTGAGTTTTTTGGACTTGATACGCTTCAATGGATGATGGATCAGGTTCTTCCGTTTGGATTTCTGGCTATTATTATCATCTTCCAACCCGAGCTACGGCGTGCGCTTGAACAGATTGGTAGAGGACGGCTATTTGCTCGTACAATGATGCAGGAAGAAGAGGAACGTGATCGTCTGATTGAAGCGTTTGTGAAATCTGTTAGCTATATGGCGAAACGGCGAATTGGTGCGCTTATTTCAATTGAAAAGGAAACAGGTCTAAGTGAATATATTGAAACCGGTACAGGTATGGATTCGCTGATTACGTCAGAACTTCTTATCAATATCTTCATCCCGAACACGCCACTCCATGATGGTGCAGTCATTGTCCAGCGTAATCGCATTGCGGCAGCAGGATGCTATTTGCCGCTGTCGGAGAGTCCGTTCATCTCAAAGGAGCTTGGAACACGACATCGTGCAGCCCTTGGAATTAGTGAAGTAACGGATGCTGTAACGATTATCGTGTCAGAAGAAACTGGAGCAGTAAGCCTTACTGCAAATGGGGATATAGATCGGAATCTTGATATGGAGGAATTTGAAGCGCGGTTGCGGAGAGTCTGGTTCGGTTTAACAACTGAAAAGCAGGATTCTTCCATCTGGAAGTGGAGGTGGAGAAAAAATGGATAAGTTTATGAATAGCCCATGGTTTCTTCGCTTGACAGCCTTATTCCTTGCAATTATTCTTTTTTTTACTGTGCAGGCAGAAGAAAAAAAGGGTAGCAAAGCAGTTGGAGATGCGAGGGACATCATTCAGGATTTCCCTGTACAAGTGTTTTATGACAATGAAAATCTTGTCGTGACGGGAGTTCCAGAAACGGTCAATATGACCATTGAAGGCCCAGCGAATATTGTCCAGACAACGAAATTATTAAAAGACTTTACGCTACGAGTCGATTTGTCTAGTTTGCCAATGGGTAAGCATACAGTTGAGATTCAAAGTGAGAATGTTTCTGAGAAGCTGAAAGTCATCTTCGATCCCGCGACAATCGAAGTCGTAATCGAAGAGAAAATCACACAAACATTCCGTGTTGATCCTGAACTGAATGAACGTCTGCTTGCTGAAGAGTTCAATGTCGTTAAGATAGATGTCGATCCGTCAACTATCGAAGTGACGGGGGCGAAGAGTGTTATTGAATCGATCAGTTTTGTAAAAGCCTCAATAACAGGAGACAAGGAAATTAACAAATCATTCGAGCAGCAAGCACGGGTTCGGGTCTTAGATAAAGATTTAACGAAGCTGAATGTGACGATTGTTCCTGAACAAGTGACTGTCAAAGTTGAGATTTCCGAATATAGTAAAGAAGTGCCAATCGTACTTAAATCGCGTGGAGTTCCTGTTACTGGTGTCACTGTCGATGCCATTTCTGCTCAGGATAAAACGATTAGTTTATTCGGTCCACGGAAAGTACTGGATCAAATTAAAGAATTCAGCGTTGATGTGGATGTATCCGAAGTAAAAGGACAAGGAACAATGGCGATTGATTTGAAAAAACCTAAAGGTGTTACAAAGATGTCTTTAGATAAAGTTAAAGTGAAAATAGATGCAACAGTGATTGATTCAGACTTGGAAGTAATCAATCCGGAGCCGCCTGTTGAGGATGTAAAAGTAGTTACGAAGGAATTTAAAGACATGCCTGTTACTGTAAAAGGACTTGATGAAAGTTTCACGAGTTCATTTCAGAAACCGGCGGCCGGTTTGGTTGTACTAACTGTCACGGCGGAACAGGATGTAATTGATACATTGGAGAAATCAGATTTCACCGTTTATATCGATGCGTCTGAAACCACGGACGAAGGAGAACAGAATTTCTCAGTCTTGGTTGAAGGACCCCTAGATGTGAAATGGATACTATCAGATAAAGAAGTAACGATGCATATTGAACTTGCCTGACATACAGTTGAATGTGCAGGATTGAAAGGGAGAATGAAAATGACAAAGTATTTCGGGACCGATGGCGTCCGTGGGGTTGCAAATAAGGAATTGACACCGGAAATCGCATTTAGATTGGGTAGAATTGGTGGGCATGTGTTAACAAAAGAATCATCAGGGAAGTCACAAGTACTCGTCGGCAGGGATACGCGTATCTCGGGTCAGATGCTTGAAAATGCCCTAATTGCGGGTCTTTTATCGACGGGGATTGAAGTGATGACTCTTGGGGTTATTAGCACACCAGGTGTCGCTTACTTGACGCGCGTCATGAATGCACAGGCCGGAGTCATGATCTCAGCTTCACATAATCCTGTCGAAGACAATGGCATCAAGTTTTTTGGTGCAGATGGTTATAAACTGACGGATGAACAGGAAGAAGAAATTGAGCAACTGTTAAACGTACAAGAAGACTCGTTGCCGCGTCCGACTGGAGCAGACGTTGGTTTTATAACAGAGTATTTTGAAGGCGGACATAAATATATTCAGTACTTAAAACAGACGGTCGACGAGGAATTCGCGGGAATTCATGTTGCACTCGATTGTGCACATGGTGCGACATCTACACTGGCAACACATTTGTTTGCTGATCTTGATGCAGACCTAACAACAATGGGAGCATCGCCAAACGGCTTGAACATTAATGACGGTGTCGGTTCGACTCATCCTGAAGAATTGGGTAAACTCGTTGTTGAAAAAGGTGCCCATATTGGTTTAGCGTTTGACGGAGACGGAGATCGTCTTATCGCTGTAGATGAACGTGGAGAAGTTGTTGATGGTGACCAGATTATGTTCATCATCGCACGTCATTTACATGAAGGAGGCCGCCTTAAATCAGGAACGATTGTCTCAACGATTATGAGCAATCTAGGTTTCTATAAAGCATTGACGGAACACGGCATGAAGAGCATTCAGACAGCCGTTGGTGATCGGTATGTTGTAGAAGAAATGAGAAAAGGAAATTATAATCTTGGCGGTGAGCAATCAGGCCATATTATCTTCCACGATTACAATACAACAGGCGATGGGCTTCTTACAGGACTTCAGCTCGTTAACATTATGAAAATAACTGGACGTAAGCTATCTGAACTTGCGGCAGGCATGAAAATTTATCCGCAAAAACTTGTTAATGTACGTGTTACGGATAAGAATGCTGTGACGGATAATGCATTAGTAGCAGAAGTAATAGCAGAAGTAGAAAAAGAGATGGCAGGCAATGGCCGCGTTTTGGTTCGTCCTTCGGGCACTGAACCGCTTGTGCGCGTCATGGTAGAAGCGCCTTCTGAAGAAGATTGTGTACGTCTTGTTCAGCGTATTGTTGACGTTGTGCAAGCAGAAATGGGAACTGAATAAGAGACTAAACCATTGATCGAAGATGTCGTTATTGACGATATCTTCGGTTTTTTATTTTGCCGAAAACAAAAAGGCATCTCAAGATAGTGAGGAAAACACTAACTCGAGATGCCCTTTTTGTTTACCAAATGAGATTATCAACCGAATCGCCCGTTGATGTAGTCATCGGTGCGTTCGTCTGTCGGCGTACTAAATAGTGTGGATGTACGATCGCATTCTACGATTTCTCCGTTTAGGAAAAATGCAGTGCGGTCGGAAATTCGTGCTGCCTGTTGCATGTTATGTGTAACGATTGCTATTGTTACATCGTTTTTGATGTTGCGAATCAATTCTTCGACTTTATGTGTCGATACCGGGTCTAGTGCTGAAGTTGGCTCATCCATTAGGATTACTTCTGGGTCAACTGCGAGGCAGCGTGCTATACAGAGCCGTTGTTGCTGTCCGCCGGAAAGTCCATATGCGCTTTTGTTCAGACGGTCTTTTACTTCATCCCATAAGGCTGCTTTACGTAAGCTGTCTTCAACAATTGTATCTAACATTGCTTTGTTACGGATACCGTGAATCTTCGGCCCGTATGCAACGTTTTCATAGATGGATTTCGGGAATGGATTGGGTTTTTGGAATACCATGCCGACTTTTGAACGAAGCAATTCCACGGACATCGCTTTGCCAAGAATATTATTGCCCATAAATGTAACATTACCAGAAATGGTGACGTCGCCTACGTTTTCTACCATCCGATTTAGTGTTTTTAAATACGTAGATTTTCCGCAGCCGGAAGGGCCGATGATTGCTGTTACTTCTTTTTCATTGATGGACAAGTCGATGTTTTTAAGCGCGTGCGCCGTGCCATACCAGAGATTTAAACCGTTTGTTTCATAAACTGCTTTTGTCCAATTTTCATTTTTCATGACACGAAGCTTAGCATCTTCAGTAGGTCGAACGAGTGTTTTTGTCATAATAATCCTCCTATCAATTTTTAAGCTTTTTTTGTGATCTATTTCTAAAGTAAATCGCAAATCCGTTCATTGTAATGAGTAAGATCATAAGCACGATAATTCCTGCTGAGGCAGCATCTGCAAATTCGGGTTGTGGGCGTTTAGCCCAGTCGTAAATTTGCATCGGAAGAGCTGTAAATGTACTAAGCGGTCCAGTTGGCAGGAATTGAACGATAACCGGTATCCCAAGAACAATGAGCGGTGCTGTTTCACCGATGGCACGTGAGAAGGATAAGATGCTACCTGTCAAAATAGAACCTGCTGCGGACGGTAAAATCACATGAATGATTGTTTGCCATTTTGTTGCACCCATGCCATATGAAGCTTCTCGAAGTGTGTCTGGAACGGAACGAAGTGCTTCTTGGGAAGCTACGATGATGATTGGTAAGATTAGCAAACTCATCGTCAATCCAGCAGCCAAGATACTATTGCCTAATGATGATGCACGGACAAAAACAGTTAGACCAAGAAGTCCGAAGACAACGGAAGGAACGCCGGCAAGGTTACTGATATTCATTTCAATAAAAGAGGTCCATTTATTTTTTTTAGCATATTCTTCAAGGTAAATAGCGGAACAAAGGCCTAGGAACATGGATACCGGAATAACGACGGCCATGAGAGCCAGTGTACCGACAAGAGCTGCTTTAATGCCCGCCTTTTCAGGGAAGCGGGATCCGAAATTCGTAAAGAATGAAAAGTTCAACCGTCCGACACCATCTGCACCAATGCCGTAAAACAGGAAGAATGTAATTCCGAGGACGGCGGCAGCGATTGCACCGAACAGCCATTTCATCGCTGAATCTTTTGTAAGTCGACGATTTGTTTTTGACTGAAGAACGCGGTCCATATTAGTATTCCTCCCTGAATTTCGTCTTGATGTACAAAGCGGCCCGGTTCATTAGGAATGTGAACAAGAATAGCATGAACCCGACAGCGTAAATGGAATAATAGATTGTTGTGCCATAGCCTGCGTCGCCTGTTGCGACTTGAACGATATAAGAAGTCATCGTTTGAATTGAACCTGTAAAGTCCATATTGAATATTGGCGTGGAACCTGCGGCAAGTGAGACAATCATTGTTTCTCCTACAGCCCGTGAAGCAGCAAGGATAATCGATGCTGCAATACCGGAAATTGCTGCTGGAAAGACGACTTTGATAGCTGTTTCAAATTTTGTAGACCCAAGCGCGTAAGACCCCTCGCGGAATGAAGCAGGAACAGCAGAAAGTGCATCTTCCGAAAGCGAGATTATCATTGGTAAAATCATAATACCGACTACAATACCGGCACTTAGTGCGTTAAATAACTTCAATTGTGGAATGAAAGACTGGAGCCATGGTGTCACGACTGTTAAGGCAAAAAATCCGTAAACAATCGTTGGAATTCCAGCCAGTAACTCAATAATTGGTTTGATGAACTTTTTGATTTTTGGTGACGCATATTCACTGAGGAAAATTGCACACGCAAGTCCGAAAGGGACCCCGATAAGAAGCGCAACACCTGCGATTTTTAAAGTTCCGACGATTAAGGGAAGTACACCGAATGCCTGATCAGCATTGGAGAAAGGTGCCCATTCAGTTCCAAAAATGAAGTCAGTGATCTTTATTTCTTGAAAAAAGATGAATGTTTCTTTCAGTAATGTATAGATAATCCCAAATGTTGCCAGTACAGTGATGGAAGTGACAGCGAGTAAAAGATGCGGGATGAGTTTGCCAAACTTCTCATTCTTTTTAGCAGCAGCAATGACATCGCGTGTTCGCAACTTATCTGTCGGTTTTATTGAAGTCAATCTATGGACCTCCTATTGGATAACGTTGTTTAGTTACGGTGTTGAAAGGATAATGGCTGCCCTACTATGCAGGACAGCCAGGAATCGTTCTATTATTTCAGAGAATCCAATGCTTTACGTCCTTCTTCATAGTCTGCTTCAGGCAGTTGTACATAACCAACTGCTTCGGCCATTTCTGCTGAGTTGTCGATAACAAACTCCATGAAGTTACGAACTTCTTTTTTCTCTTTAACTGCATCGTTGCTGACATAAATGAATAGTGGGCGAGAGAATGGAGTGTATTCGCCAGACTCGATTGTTTGTGCATTCGGTTCAATACCATCTATTAATACTGCATTTAGCGCGTCTTTATTTGATTCGTAGTAAGCATAACCGAAAAATCCAATTGCATTTTTGTCACCTTTAATTCCTGTAACAAGAACGTTGTCATCTTCAGAAAGTGTTGCAGATTTTACAAGGTCAGCATCTTCCAAGACAACTTCATTGAAGTAGTCATATGTGCCAGAATCTGTACCTGGTGAATAGAAGACGATTTCTTCAGCTGGCCAGCTTGGGTTGATATCAGACCATTTTTTTGCTGATCCATCTTCTGCCCACATTTTCGCGAGATCTTCAACAGTAAGTGAATCGACCCAAGTGTTTTCTTTATTTACAACGATTGTTAAACCGTCGTTTGCAATTTTAAGTTCTGTATAATCAACGCCTGCTTCGTCAAGCTTTGCTTTCTCTTCATCTTTAATGGGGCGGGATGCATTTGAGAAGTCTGTTGAACCAGCGATGAATTTTTCAAATCCGCCACCTGTACCGGAAACACCTACGGATACTTTAACGTCTTTTTCAGCTTGTGCATATTCTTCAACAATCGCTTCCATGATTGGCGCAACAGTCGACGATCCGTCCCCTGCTACACTACCGCTTAAGCCTTCACTAGTTTTAGCTGATGTATTACCGTCCGCTCCACCGCAAGCAGCGAGAAAGATTGAGCATGCAAGTCCGAGTGTTGCGAGTGTTTTCATGTTTTTCATCTGTTGTTGCCCCCCTAGAGTGTTTTGACTACAATTCAAATGATAGAGGAGAATTGTTGAGCGGGTATGAAGGAATCGTTAAGGTTTTGTAAACGAGATAGGGGGATATGATCGGTGTGGAAGGGTATATGATTGTTCTTCGCGGTTGTATGATCGGTGTAGGAACGCCATTAAAAAAGACTGCCCTGATGAGGACAGCCCGTGGGATGGTATTTAAAAAGGTATAAGTTTTTTCAACCTGGAGCAGTGTCTAGGCTCCAGGCGCAAACCCTCGGGTCATAAGTCGTTTTGCTATGGGGCTGAAGTACGCCTCCTCGCAAACCGTCTTATGCCTGTCGGGGCTAAACGGCAGCTTGCGCTTTTCTTAGTTCATTCGAAAATATAATGCAGTGCTTTTACAGCCTGATCGACAGTTTCGACGGTAGCGTTTGCTTTGCGGGACAATTCCTTTAGTGCATGATGATGTGCTTCATTACGAATTAGGATGAGTGGTTTGCCGAATGCGACGGCGGCACTCGCGTCCATCGCGGTATTCCACTGCTTATATTTCTCCCCAAATAAAGCGATGACAAGATCGGCTTGCTTCATTAATAGCTCCGTACGCAAATTATTAAAGTTTGATGCCGCAGCATCTTTGGAAATTGAATTCGGCTGCTTGCCTAGAATATCTTCCCCGATGTTATCAGAACGGTCATGGTCTTCCATGGGACCGACGAAATCGATTGGCAACTTAAGTGCAGCCACTTTCATCTTTACTTCCTCACGCCATGAACTATGGATTTCCCCTGCCAGGTAAACAGTTAATCTCAACTTAACCCCTCCTAATCATTAATCTTAATTGTAGCATTCATATTCAAAATGTTGCTCGTGAATGACCGAAAGTTTAGACTATAACTAGAGAGATAGGGGGAATTGAGATGAAAACACTTTGGCATAATGGCACGATGTATACGATGGAGCAAGAAGGAGACCAAGTTGAGGCGCTGCTCACAGAAAACGGTAAGGTTAGTGCAGTTGGCACATATGGCGATTTAAAAGAACGAGCAGATAATGAAATTGACTTACAGGGTTCCGTTCTTTATCCAGGATTCGTCGATAGTCATATGCATATGATTGGTCACGGCGAAAAATTACTAAGTTTGGACTTATCGAAGGCAACGTCCGCTGATGACATGATGGATATGCTGATAAATGCTCATCCTGATTTGAAATCTGACGAATGGTTTATCGGAGAGGGATGGAATGAAAATAACTTCCCAGATAAAAAGATTCTCACGCGACATGAATTGGATAAGGTCACGGATTCCCCTATGATTTTGAAACGGACATGTAGACATGCGGCGCTCGCCAATTCAAAAGCGCTTGAGCTGGCAGGTATTTCAAAAGATACACTTGATCCCGAAGATGGTGTCATTATGCGTGATGCGAACGGGGAACCTACGGGCTACTTGAAAGAAGGAGCGCAGGAGATTGTACTTGCCCTTATTCCAGAGCCGACAGAAGAATCATTGACTCGGGCCTTACAAAAGTCAGTTGATGATTTGCTATCACTTGGACTGACAGGGGGAGTGACGGATGACCTCGGGTATTATGGGGATTATAAAAACCCGCTACAAGCATTCAAAAACGTTATTGGTGAACAGAAGAAATTCCGCGCACATTTATTACGACGGTCAATTGTTTTCCAGCAATTGAAGGAAGAGCAAGCTACTTATAATGAACCTTGGATTGAGCCCGGCGAGATGAAGTTTTTCATCGACGGAGCGCTTGGCGGTAAAACGGCTTTGTTAAGTAAACCGTATGCAGATACGCCCGAAACATTCGGCATGACAGTCATTACGGATGAAGAAATTGGTGCGATAGTGTCGCTCGCACGCAAGTATGGCGAAGCAATTGCTGTTCATGTCATTGGGGATGCAGCTGTTGAAAAAGCACTAGATGCGATAGAGAAGTACCCGGTACCTACTGGCAAACGTGATCGACTTATCCATGTAAATGTCTTGCGTGAAGATCTAGTCGAGCGGATGGAAAAGTTGCCAGTCATCCTTGATATACAGCCGGTGTTTGTATCATCAGACTTCCCATGGGTCATGGATCGTTTAGGGGAAGACCGTCTTGATTGGGCCTATGCGTGGAAAAAGCTGCTTGACCGTGGATTCATTTGCGGCGGCGGTTCGGATGCGCCAATCGAGGAGGTCGACCCATTGCTTGGCATCTATGCAGCGGCAACGCGTCGGAAGCCTGGGGAAACCCACGAAGGCTATTTGCCAGATGAAAAACTAAGTCGCTTTGAAGCGGTCGGCCTCTTTACGACGGGGAGTGCGGGAACAATCGGAAAATCGGACGTCCGCGGTAAGCTTGCGCCCGGGTTCGATGCTGATTTCACTGTGCTCGACAAGGATTTATTCCGAGTGGAAGATGAAGAAATCGTGAACGCGAATGTTGTGATGACCGTTGTTGCGGGTGAAGTGATGTATAGAGGGTGAAATGGGACTCGCCTAATCCATGATTCATGTTTAAAGGAGGGGTGGAATTTGCGACCAATCGAAAAAGCAGAAATCTGGGTGCAGCAAGAAGTAGGGGGTGTCGTCCATTGGATGAAACGACTCCCAGGCAGTACATCCTCACTTCTTTATGAAGTGAAGACGGAAGACTCGGAAATGGTTTTACGACAATTTGACAATGAGGAGTGGCTTCTTGAAGAACCTGATCTCGTCAAGCACGAAGCGGCGAGCCTTCGAAAAGCTTCGGATAGTGGGCTGCCGACTCCAGCGCTGATTGGGTCTGATGAAACAGGAAAGCTGAGCGGGTTACCGTCTATCCTTATGACGAAAGTTGAAGGGAAAGTAGAGCTTCTGCCAGATGATTTCAACCAATGGACGGATGGATTGGCAAAAGTACTTGTGCAAATTCATCAAGTTAAAGCGAATGATTTTACATGGAAATATGCGCCGTATACAAAACGGGCGGACGTCAAATTCCCCGAATGGACGAAGAAACGGGATGTGTGGCAGGCGGCATTTGAACGTTTCCATGGAACGGAGCCTGAATTTCTCGAGACGTTTATTCACCGCGACTTTCATCCTGCAAACGTGTTGTGGACTAACAAAGAAGTCAGTGGGATTGTCGATTGGCCGAATGCATGCCGCGGTCCAGCGGGTATCGACGTGGGTCATTGTCGTGTGAACCTCGCGCTGTTGCATAGCGTCGAAGTGGCAGACCTATTTTTACAAGCATATCAAAGACATGCTGAACCCTCATTTTCGTATGAGCCCTATTGGGATATTGTCTCCGTGTTTGATTTCTTGGACGGACCTCCTGTTGTATATAGTGGCTGGGCGGCATTTGGTGTTACAGGTTTGACGGATGAAATGATGGCAGCACGATTGGATCAATATTTGGAGAGTATCAGTAACAAAGAGTAGAATCATTAAAAAAGCGTCCGTTCCCCACAAAAGGAACGGACGCTTTACGTATTATATCAACCTCTGAACGGCCACCATACCCCTCTGCCAAACGATACAGTAATCGCCGGAATGAGTAATGGAAGAATGATGAGTCCATACAGAAGGAGTCCTGTAATGACAATTGTAGCGATTTGTACGAGACTCAACACGCCTGAAGGCATCATTGCACCGAATGTTCCGGCGAGTATGATGGATGCAGTAATGATGACCGTACCCATTTTAGCCATCGACATCGTAAGGGCCTCTCGTATATTCAGCCCATTAATGCTCTCCTCACGGAAGCGGTCGAGTAAGAAAATGGAGTAATCCACACCGAGCGCAATAAGCAGAATGAAGCCAAAGAATGGAACTGCCCAGCTGATACCATCATAACCCAACATATTGACAAAGATGAGTTCAGTTACAGCGATAGATGTGTAATATGTGAGCAGCAAGGAGCCAATCATATACAAAGGCATGATTGCAGAACGGAATAAGAACGTCAAGACGACGAACAAACTGGCAAGCATAATAATGACTGTGCGCTTGAAGTCTTTTGACGAAATATCATATAGATCCGAATTCATGCTGGATACACCGCTATACGCAAGCTCTGCGTCAAAGAAAGGTGTTCCGATAACTGAACGGCTTACACTGTCTTTAATGTCATGCACCGTTTGGATCGCTTCCCTTGAATAAGGATCATAGTCCAAAATCACTTCAAGTAAAATCCCTGATTCGGCTCCGAACGTATAACGGTCAATCACCGGCTTGAACGTTTCATTGCTGAGCGTGCCTGACGGGATGAACAAACCGGTAGCACGCACACTGTCCGACTCACTCATTTCTTTTAATGACGCGGATAATTCGCCAAGACCGGAACCGATTTCATCCAGGCCTTTAGTAGAAGCACCAACACCTGCAGAAAGCTGCCCGATACCACCTGCGGCTTGTGCAAGTCCAGCACCATTGACTTCAGCTGCAGAACCGGTAGAAAATATGCCGGTCACTTGGTCCAGTCCGCCTTGAACTTCTGTCAGTCCTTTTTTTACCTCATCCAGTCCACCAGTCGCATCACCAAGACCCTCTGACATAAGACCAAGCTGGTGGTCTACATACAAGTCTTCGATAATTTCACCAGTTGGACGCGTAATCGTCCGGACCGTTTTCACGCCGTCAATCTTCTCGATATCCCGGCTGATTGCTTCGAGATAGGTGACGTCAGTTTCATTGACAATCGGGCCGTCTTTTTTCAATAAAACCTGGATTGGCAACGAATCTCCTTTCCCGAATGCTTCAGAAATAGCATTGAGGCCCATGACCGATTCTTTACTCTTATCAATCTCATCGACTGTGTTGAATGACAAATCATTATCATATGTCAATAGAAGAGGGACTGTGATAACTGCCACAATTAGCATAGAAATGAGCGGCCGCTTGACCGAAACTTTACTGAAGGCAACCCATATTTTACTGTCTTTATGCGATGCAGCTTGTTTTGAAGGCCAAAACAATTTGTCTTTCAATAAAACCATGAACAATGGAACAACTGTAAATAGCACGACCATCAACACGGCAATTCCGACCGCGACGGCCACAGCTGATTTAAAAATCGGGAAGTCTGCAAATCCGATTGCTGCAAATCCGATAAAGACGGCAAGACCGCTGATGAACAGTGTACGACCTGCAGTTTTATACGTATTAACGACTGCATCCTCGACGCTATGACCTGCTAGCAATTCTTCTTTATAACGGCTGAGCAACAGAATACAATAATCCGTTCCTAGTCCGAAGAGGATAGCTACAAGGAAAATCTGTGTGTAATTAGAAACAGGGAATCCGAACCAGTCAATGAAAAAGGCAACAAATGATTGACTGAGTAAATAGGAGATCCCTACCGCAATAAGCGGTATAAATGGTGTGACAATTGAGCGGAATACGATGAGAAGCAAACCGAAAATAAGCACGACGGTAATAATTTCTGTTTTTTTCAAGCCGTCTTGTGCGCTTTGGTTTACATCATTGCCGATAATCGCTTCACCTGTTAAATAGACTGTCTGGTTTTTGGATAAAATATCACTATGAATTTTATCAGCAAGGGCAATAATTTCATCAAATGTACCGTCCACAGTAATTGGTACGAGGACTGTCTTCTGATCTTTTGAAACAAGTTGCGCTTCCAGTTCTTTACTTTCAAATGGGTTAAGTATTGCTGAAACTGGCTTGCCCAGGGCTTCAAGTTTGTCTACAACCGATTGAATTTCTTTTTTCATCGCAGCATCTACTGGTTTTTTCAGCGGATAGACGAGTGAAATCGTATCTTCGGAAGCACCGGCTTTTTCTAGCATATCAGCCGCTTTTTGCGAATCAGCACTGCTTGGAAGTTGTAGTGAGCCCGCTTCTTCTGCTTGTTTTGCCAAATTTGGTGCTAAAATGAATAACGCAATTGTCAATGTAAGTAAGCCGATGAAAATCGGCCATTTGAATTTTATAATAGCTCTCAAAATTACATCTCCTTCATTTGTAAAATCTCTTTAAGTTTTCGGAAGGTCTTAACGAATGTCTCCAGTTCCTTTTCATCAATCCGATCTTTAAAAAGTTTTTCAATATTTTCATAGACCGCATTATTGGACGTTTGAAGAACCTCGATACCTTCCGATGTAAGTCGTATGATTTTGGCTCGCTGATCGTTTTCGTCACGCTCGGATGTCACAAGTCCTTTTTCCTCCAACTTTTTTAAACGGCTCGAGACGGCGCTTTTATGTACACCTTGAATTGTGGCAAGCTTTCCGCTCGAAAGTGCTCCATAAGTAGAAAGGATTTTGAGTACTTGAATTTGCTCTGGAGAATACTCTTTCCAAATGGGAATATCCATGTTTTTAATAACATGTTCTGTCCCGAAAATCATTACTTCTTCGAATAAATCAACAGCTTCTAGTAGTTTTTCTCTCAATATAGTCTACCCCCTAAACCAATAATAGTAGTTTAGGGGGTAGACGAATAAATGTCAATGGCAAAGTAATCGGCCATTTTGTGATAAACTGAAGGAAGCAGATACAAAGGGGACTGAGAAGCTATGACAAATATGTGGCATGAACGTTTTTCCGTTGAAGAATACGTCTATGGCAAAGAACCCAACGGATTTCTTATGGAGGCGGCACAGCAATTACCGAAGGGTAAAGTGCTTTGTATCGCGGAAGGTGAAGGGCGTAACTCAGTCTACTTGGCAACGCTTGGCTTTGATGTGACAGCATGGGATTATGCGCCGGCAGGACTGGAGAAGACAAAGCAGTTGGCGGGTGAAAAAGGTGTCGTTGTAAAAACGGAACTGCACGATTTGGCAGAAGTGGCATGGGAAGAAGAGCAGTGGGATGCCATCGTTCATATCTTCGGACATTTCCCGGGAAACGTTATGGACCGTACACTAGCAGGGATTAAAAAGGCATTAAAACCTGGTGGATGCTATGTAAGTGAGTTGTATACGAAAGAACAGCTCCAGTACGGAACAGGCGGCCCACGGGTTGAAGAAATGCTGTGTAATCCTATTAAGATGCTCGAACAATTCGATGGTTATTTCGTCAAACACTTCCATATCGGGGAAGTCAATCGCGTGGAAGGCCAACTTCATACAGGAACCGCACACGTCGTGCAAAGTATGTTTCAAAAAAGAGAGGAAGAATAATATATGAATGGACAGAATCGTGCAGATGTAACACCAGGCTTAAAAGTAGCAGTTATCTTGAAAAAAGATCAGCGGTCGGGCTCGAAAACGGAAGGTGTCGTTAAAGATTTATTGACGAACTCAAGTTTCCACCCGCATGGCATTAAAGTACGCTTAGAAGACGGACAAGTTGGACGGGTTTGCGAGATTTTATAATAAGAAAAGGCCTAAAAAGGATAACCATGCGCAGTCTATTGCCGCGCGTAGTTATTCTTTTTAGGTAATAATTCAGGTTGGGGTGGACCATCAATGAACTTGAAATAAGGAAAGACGATACCAATGATAGATACCAAACTTATCGCTAATCCAATCATTATATATAAAGGTCTAATTCCCCATAACTCACTAATAATTCCTCCAAAAACAATCCCAATTGGCATCGCCGTTCTACTAATTACTAATCTAACCGACATCACTTTCCCCATCATATGATTCGGAATCGCCCGCTGACAAATTGTGATGTTGTGAATACTGAAGAAAGCCATCATAATTCCTGCAATAATTTCGACGATAATCGCTAAAATGATTGCATTAATAATTCCTAACGAAATGTAGGTTAATCCACCGATTACTAGGGATCCTAACATGAACATTCTTCGACTTCGGAATTTTATCTTTCCAATTAACAGAGATCCGATGACATAACCCAATGGAAAGCCAGCCATAAAGAGGCCATAATCTTCATAATTCCCCTTCAGCACATCCGTGATATACGGTAAATTAATCACCATTGTGACACCAACGCCAAATTGGACGAATGCAAGGAAGATTCCCAGCCACACGATTGTTCGTTCTTTAAAAAAGTAATGGATGCCTTCCTTGAATTGTTCCAACCAAGTCTTCCGTATATCTTGAGGAACTCGTTGCTCGTCCATCCGTAACAGCAAAAATCCACTTAGCGCAAGCAATATAAACACGAGTAACAGAGTGAAATCCGTCCCTATATAATTAATAACAACTCCACCAGCCATGGGTGCTAAGAACATCATAAGCCTCGTTGTACCATCGAGATAAGCATTGGCCGTACTTAACTGTTCCTTAGCTACGATTGTCGGTGTAATCGCTTGACTTGCAGGAACGTAAAGTGGGGTGACAAGGCCAATGATGACCTGAACTACATAGATATGCCAAACTTCCAAATGGCCAAGGAACATTGATAAAAGTGGCACCAGAAAAATCAATGCCCGTGTCCACTGGGAGAAAATCATAATCCATTTGCGACTCCATTTATCAATGAACGGCCCACTGACGAGTTGAAACACGATTGAGGGGAGAAAGTACAGTAACCACATACTACCCAACGCCAGTTTTGACCCCGTGAGTTCATAAACAATAATCGAATTGCAAAACGTGCCAAAGGAGCCGCCCAGTTCGGATATGGCACTCCCCGCCCACAATGAAACGAAGCCCCTATTTTTTAAGACAGTAGTGTTCATAAGCTGCCGCTCCTTCAAGTATTATTGGGTTAAATAGAGTTCCAACTCTTTGGGCAAGGAAGCAACGGACTTTTCTTTCAAATAATAATTGGAGGATTTTTGACCAACTAAAGAGGCGGCCTTTAAAATTTTTAAATGATGATGAACAGTTGATTTCCCTAATTCGAGCTGCTCAGTTATATCCTTTAACGTGCAATCTTGTTCAGATAAAAGCTTAACCATGCGAAGCCGGACTTCATCTCCCAATGCTTTATGTTTCTGAATTAAAAAGTAATCGGGAAGGTACTTATCAGTTGGATCAATGCTTGTGTTCGGAATCGGATAATAAAAAACTTTCGTTTCTTCAATATCCGATACAATCGTCCAAGGCCGGTACGTCAATTGGGGAATCAGTAAAACACGATGAACGCTTGGCTCAGGAATATACTCTGTTCCATTTGTGGCCCATGCAACAAATTCTTCAGGCGTCAGTTTGTCTGTCATACTTCTTTTTTCATTGAGATCTCTTTCCAAGATGGCCAACAAGTGATTTGTGTCTGCATCAAGAACTGTTTCAGTCCACAAAGACATGACAGTTAGTAAATGCTTTTTAAAGTCAACGCCATTTACATTGCTGATAAAGTCAATATAAGCAGGTAGAAAAGGGTTTTCCTTTGCTACTTGTTTTATTAAATCGACAGCAACTTTATCACCATTCGCCGCAAGCATCCTACTTTCTTGTAAATCTGTTCCGAAGTATGGGAGACAAGTATACTTCAGTTCAACATCGCTTAAATTGTTGACATAAATCTTGAATTTTTCAATGTCATTCGAATTTCTTTCAAAAGCGTGTAAAAGTTGAAGTAAACTTTTCCATGTATTGTGTTCTTCAACGTAATTCAGTTCGATAACTAACTCGTCAGGTATTTCATTTCGAAGTAATTCAAATGTCCTTTTTTTCTCGAGCGTGTCTAGCAGCGGTGTATTTGTGATCGCTGCAATACCTAATGCACATTCCCATAATAGAGAATACTCGAGCTCCACTTTGTACGATTCTCTTTTTCTGCCTGTAATTGTTAGTGTATTCATACTAATCCGCCTCCTACTTGGTAAAGTATACCTATTTGGAATGCGAAGTTCAATAATTATAGAATATTTCGTTCAATTAATTTTGTACTATGACATATAAATCATAAATAGATAGGTTGTGACTTTTATCCATCAAACGTGAAAGTTTAAAAAATCACGTTTGTTTTAGAGTTGTTTGAGAGCGATGGACGAGTGAGCGTTCACCCTACGCAGCAAGAAATCCTAATAATGGTGCAGTAGTCGTTCAGTCCAAAGTGATCCGAGAGCATCAGTGTATAGGGCGTCTAGTGTTTAAACACAAAAGCAAGCAGTCATTCACTGGTTAATCAACAAATGTGTATTGGAAACATTTGTATGGAAAGAAACGTCTCGATAGGAGTGGGTGCACAATGAAGATTGTTCTAAAAGTAACCGGAAAAATCAAACGAAAATCGTTTGGATTGATAGTAATACAGTTTCAATCAACGGTGTTGAACTTAATGTGCAAAAAGATGTGTATGATTGGAGAGAACAGTAACGGGCTCAAATGAGGTTCGCTATACAGAAATGCTTTAATACTAAGGGGGACTCAGCTTGAAAAACATCCTAATGATTGCAACCATCCTAATGATTATTGTAGCGGCGACGATAGTGGCGTTGCCATTGGCTTTTATATCTGTTTTATTCATAACGCCGAATATGTATTATATAATACCTTTGCTTATTGCAATCTACGTAATACTGGTTGTTCTGATTCTATTCAAAACGATAGGTTGGACGAAATATCCGAACGGAAAAAAAGCTTTTTATGGCGTTGCTGCGCTGATAGCCGTTGTGGCATTGTCTTTCACGGCTTCCGGTATATATAAGCAGAACTTGGACAGGTTGGAGGATACAGAAGTGAACCTGCAACAATACAGTCCGTTCGCATCTGGGACGAAAGCTATGAAACTGGACGAGCCAGCGACCTTGAAGCTGGAATCGGATTTACCTGTCATAGATGGTGCGACCGCGCTTTACCCAATGTATGCTGGATTCGCACAGGCAGTCTATCCAGAAAAGGAATACAACCTCTATAACAGTGAAGTGATGTCGAATATGACAAACGTAGCCTACGAAAAGCTCATTGATGGGGAAGTCGATATAATTTTTGTAGCAGGTCCTTCTTCTACTCAATTGGCATCAGCAGAACGAGCTGGCAAAGAATTAACGCTGACACCAATCGGTAAAGAAGCGTTCGTTTTTTTCGTCAATGCGAAAAACCCTGTAAAAACCTTGACGATGAATGAAATCAAAGGGATTTATTCCGGAGAAATAACAAATTGGAAAGACGTAGGCGGAAAGAAAAAAGCGATACGGGCATTCCAGCGGCCACAAGACAGCGGCAGTCAGACTGCACTTCAAAACTTGATGGGTGACGTGCCGATCATGGATCCTCCTGTTGAAAATGTGATTGATCTTATGGGAGGAATTATTAATGAGGTATCGGACTATACGAACTACAACAATGCATTAGGCTTTACATTCAGATATTATTCAACCGAAATGGTCACTAACGATAAAATCCGATTGCTTCAAATTGAAGGGGTTGAACCGTCATCAGAAACAATCCGGTCCGAAGATTATCCTCTTACGGCTGATATTTATGCCGTGACTGCGGGCAGTGATAATTCACATATCGGGGAATTCATCGATTGGATTTTGTCTGACCAAGGACAGGCAATCATCGAGAAGACGGGGTATGTTACAAACCGATAGGCTGAAAACGGGATTGCTTTACTCGTAATAGTATAAGGAATAAAAACACTTCACGAATTTTTCACAACGAAAAGCTACACTGAAATTGATTTGATTATCTTCAAGTTTTTAAGTCCATAGTTTTAATCAGCAATTAAATTAGGAGGAATTACAGTGAAAAAGTTATTATTAATTACATTTGTCTTCATGTTTACTTTTACTACCAGTGCTCTGGCACATACAGGGTTAGAAACGTCTTCCCCAGAAGATGGAGAAGTTGTTACAGAAGAAATGCGCGAGATAGCCTTAACCTACGAAGGGAAAATCGAACAAGGCGGAACGTTAGAGGTCAGTAATTCAAATGGCCAATCTATTCCAGTTGAAGATATTTCCATAGCAGATACGCAAATGACAGGGACGTTTACAAATGCCTTGGAAAATGGTGACTATACAGTTGTTTGGAATATTATTGGAGCAGATGGTCATCCGATTGCAGGAGAATTTTCTTTCACTGTAGATGTTCCTGTATCTGAAACAGCAGTTGAAAATGAATCCGAAGCCGAAGCCAATTCACAAGATGTAAATCAAGATGAAACACCATTAGAAAATGTTGAAGATACTAAAACAAATGAACAAAGTCAATTACCTTCTTATCTCATTCCTGTAATCGTTATTGTCTTAATTGCAATTATTATGGGGATTTTCGTCGGGTTAAGGAGAAAAAAATAATAAATGTTTATGGTAATTGTTAGTGAAATACTTTTATATCTTTGCGTATCGCTTCTTATAGGAAGTTTTCTTATAGCTCTAGTACCGAGTTCTTTTCGACCGGAAGTAAACATACCAAGAAGTGTACAAATTATAGCTACAATCGGTATCGCAGTTTTCTCATTTGCGCCTGTTTTAGTGCTAATCATATATTTGTACGAGAATATGGGGCTTTCTGAAACACTACAGACAGTTCTACTTACTTTTGAAGTCGGCAAAGCATGGATTTTCACTTTTCTAGTTGTCAATGTCTTATTCATTTTTATCGTTTGGTTTGATGATCGTAAGAAACCAATCTACTCTTATATAGGAATCATTTTTGTTGTCATTTTAATCATGGGAATTGGTTGGGCTAGTCACGCTAGTTCCCTTGATCATGTCAAAGGATTTTTAACGCATACAAGCCATTTTACAGCGGTGAGTATTTGGGTAGGAATCTTGCTTGTTGTTAGCTGGTTTTCAAAAGATCATTCAAACTGGTTGAATTTCTTGAAATGGTTCTCGCCTGTTGCCATTATTTGTTTTAGCATCACCTTTGTGTCAGGACTTATTTTAATGACATTTGTAGTGGAGTTTAATGAATATGCCAATGCGTGGATGCTTCCGTATGGTCAATTATTGTTATTAAAACATTTAACGATCATTCCATTACTGGTATATGCAGGGATCAACAGCATACTTATTAGAAAGAAGTTACTTAAGGATAATGACTTTAATCCAATACCTTGGATAAGAGCGGAAAGCATACTTATTTTGGTTGTTTTTTCGATAACGGCTGCATTAGGTCAACAATCGCCGCCTAGCGAAAACATATTGAAAAATGAAGGACTTTCCAAGCTGTTCAGTTTCTTTTATCAAGGTCAGTTTCAGCAAGGAATGAATGTCGAACTTGTAGCAGATGCCACAGGTCTCTCTCTTATACTGTTAGCGATTCTTTTCGTCGTTTTAACTGTGTACTCATTTATTAAGAAAGCACCGGTAATCGTAACTTTCATTTTGAGTATTCTTTTCATCTTTACAAGTTATTTAGCTTTACTACTTAGTATCCAATAGAAAAAGTGAAAGGTAGCTGACTTAGCTACCTTTTTTTCTATATAATGGGTACTATAGAGATTAAAATAAAGAATTCTAGTGAATTCGCTTCGGGATGCCTCTCGCCCTAAGAGAGATGAGGTACCCCTTAACCTATATGGAATAACCTCTTGTCATTAACTATATAATTTCTGCAAAGAACGCAGAAATTATACAAACCGAACTCTTCGTTGTTCGGTTGCCTACCCCTTGTGAGGCGCCTTCATTTGGTTAATATAGGTTTCATTTGTCCAACATATATAGCGGTATTTACGTTGAACGCAGAGAATTGGAGGAGAGTCGAATGAATAAGCTGAATTTGATGGCAATGTTAGGAATCGAGCATCCAATCATCCAAGCACCAATGGCGGGTGTGACGACGCCAGAGTTTGTAGCAACATCTGCAGAAGCGGGGATTCTCGGTTCAATTGGGGCTGGGTATCTTTCGGCCGAAGAGACGCGGAATTTCATTCGTGAAGTGAAAAGTCTTACGATGAAGCCATTTGCGTTGAATTTGTTTGTTCCAAAAACGGTGAATCCGAGTCAGGAGCAATTACGGGGGGCATATGAAGCACTCCAACCGATAGGTAAGGAACTCGGGATTCCTCAGTGGAATACGCCATTTTCAAAAACGGAATTTGAAGGGCAAGTTCAGGTACTAATAGAAGAAGGTGTGAAAGTCTGTTCATTTACTTTCGGACTGCCGGACGAAAAAACTGTGCAATTATTGAAGGGAAATGATGTATTTCTAATAGGGACAGCGACTTCAATAGAAGAGGCAGAACTGGCGGAGCAGGTGGGAATGGATGCGGTTGTAGTACAAGGTAGTGAAGCAGGTGGGCATCGTGGTTCCTTTGTAGGCGAATTAAAATTGATTTCATTGAATGAATTACTGCTGAAAGTAGTCTCCTCCGTTCGACTTCCAGTTATTGCAGCGGGCGGCATTGCAAGTAAAGAAAAAATGGTGGATGTGTTAGCTAGCGGGGCACAAGCTGTTCAAATCGGAACTGTACTTCTAGCTGCTGACGAAAGTGGTGCACATCCGCTTTATAAGCAGGCAGTTTTGGACGCGGATAAAAGATGTACAGTGTTAACAAAGGCGTTCTCCGGTAAAATGGCACGCGGAATTAGCAACCGCTTCATCAGTGAAATGAATGAAGCAATCATTGCTCCGTACCCATTTCAGAATGATTTAACAAAAGAGATTCGTAAAGAGGCGGCAAAGCAAGGGGATACTGAATTCATGTCATTATGGGCGGGTGAAAGTGTGCATTTAAGCACCAGTGGAAAACTCAAGAACATTATTGAAAGATTTGTCTAACAACATAGTCCATTCATCAATCTGATTTGGTACACTAGATATAAAAACGGCGGTGCATCATATGCGGAAATATATTGGGGAAATTGGACTTATCATTACAGCAATTATTTGGGGCAGCGGGTTTGTGGGCAGTGCCGTAGCCTTGGAATACTACACGCCGTATCAAATACTGGCAGGGCGCTTTTTAATCGGCGTACTCATTTTAGGAATCGTATTTAATAAACGGCTAAAAACGATAAAGAAAAGCACATTTATAAAAGGGTCGATATTAGGGATTTTCCTCTATATCGCTTTTGCTCTTCAAACGGTAGGTTTACAATATACGACTCCTTCAAAGAATGCATTCTTAACTGCTATCAATGTAGTTATTGTTCCTTTTATAGGGCTCGTCATTTATAAAAAGAAAATCGATATTTTTGAACTCGGTGGGGCATTTATGGCGATAATCGGAGTAGCGGTACTATCACTTAAATTCTCTTCTGAAGTCAACGTAGGGGATCTACTAACATTATGCTGTGCAGTTGGATTTGCTTTCCATATTTTCTACACCTCTAAATTTGTAAAAGACGAGGACCCTATCCAGCTAACGATTATTCAAATGATGGCAGCAGCAGTCATCGGGTGTCTGTTTGTAGTATTTAAAGGTGAAACAACTTTTTCTACGCAAACGGAAGGTTTGATTCCACTCCTCTATCTGGCAGTTTTTTCGACAACAATCGCATTTCTATTACAGACAGTTGCCCAAAAGTACATAACAGAAACAAAAGCAGCAATCATTCTATCTACCGAATCATTTTGGGGCATGGCATTTTCCGTTGCGATTTTAAGTGAAGTGATGACGGTGAAAATGGGTATTGGAGCGATTCTTATTCTTGGAGCGATTGTATTATCCGAGACAAAGCTTAGTTTTTTGAAAAAGAAACAGGTGACTGGAATGCTTGAAAGGTGGGATGACGGTGTCTAAGGCTGTTTACTGTGAAAAGTGTTCTAAAGAAATTAAGTTTAGGGGAGATTTAGTAACCGCAACTTTATTTTTTGTTATAGTCGCTTATCATGAAGATTGTTATGTAAAAGACTTGAAAGGGTTCAGAGGACTTTTCTTAGATAATCAACCGCTTAACGGTTTTCCGGGTAACTTTTTGTTTGTCGCCGCAGTCTTGGTGAGTATCGGATTTGCTTTTGGTTCGATGAAGTGGGTCTCAATTATAGCCTTACTTCCAGTGTTATACAGGATATATTCTTACTTTAGGTTTGAAAGAAAATTGGGAAAGTAGATAGGGAGTGTCCATCCCTCTCAATCCTAGACAGTAAATTTTCGGTGGCAGTCACGGAAAAGATGATTTAAAGAAAAAGGAGATTACAATGGAAATACACTACAAGTTAACTGAGGAAGATTACATACACTTCAATTTGTATCACATCAAAAATTCTAAAACTGGTAAGCGGGCGTTGGCGTTACAAAGGTTTATAACGCCATTATTCTTTATCATTATTTCCTATATTTACTCCTTGATAAGTGACATGTCGTTTCTACCGCTGTTTATCATTTTTTTAGTAACGAGTATTCTATGGGTTATGTTTTATCCGAAGTATTTTTATGGCCTCATTGCCCGTAATGCTAAGAAAATGATTAAAGAAGGTAACAATGATGGCCTAATAGGGAATCATCAACTGAAATTGATGGAAGAAGGATTAATGGATACGTCTTCAAATAAAGAAACAAAAGTAACTTGGTTAGGCATTACAAGTTTTCAAGAAGACGATGGATATTTCTTTCTTTACAATAGTTCAGTGAGTTCCTATATCCTGCCTAAAAGAGAGATAGATGATGTAGACGAAATGAGACAATATATCCAATCGAATTTAATGCAGTAAAAAAGCAATTGAAGAACTAAATGCATAGAAGTTTTTTTGAAGGGAGAATAAAAATACACCGAAAATGTATTCACTCTTTTAGCACTTTAATTTCTGCCTGCTGAAGTGAAAAGTATACATTTTTCGTACCGTCATTACGGTTTATCAAAGGTGGGACTTGGTTGAGAGCGGGTTATAGCATTTTAAGGGAAACTCATAGGAAAAGTTTCATACCTAAAGCAAATGATTACGGGTTAAAAGAAAGAGAGTTTGAAAACATTATCTTTTTTTAGAGAACAAAGGGTATCTAGAGAGAGTTTTAAGGATAAATGATGAATTCTCTCTAAATGCAGCCCGTTTAACTCAAAAAGGAATTGAGTTGTTGGAAGAACATAAAAAATACGAAGAATCATACCCAGGGCGGGAACAGTTAAAAGCGTGGGTGCAAATTGAAAAAGAGCTGTATTCCAAGGGGGCAGAAAAAAGGTGACAGGCACTCGTTCAGTCGTGAATGTTCAAACAATCCCATTTGTTTGAAATGACATGATTGTTTTAGTGCCAGTGCCTTTTTTAAAACTGAGCGAAGAAGCCTTCCAAGGGGGGCCTCCCACCATAGCGGATTCAATGGAATTCTTTATTTCAACCTATATAACGCAGCATAGACAAGAAAACCCGTCGATGAAGAAGGACGGGGTTTTTGCGTTTTATCTTACGACTTTGCTTGTAAATGGCTTCCTTGGCCCGTACTAAATAGTAATATATGCTAAGATGTAATTAATATTGGGAATAAATATACTTTATATATGAGGAGACATATTATGAAAGTTAAATTAGAAGATGTTGCGAAAGCAGCCGGGGTGTCCCCAACGACTGTATCTCGGGTATTGAATAATAGAGGTTACATTAGTGAGCTGACGAAGAAAAAAGTAGAGGACGCCATCGAAGAATTGGATTATTACCCGAATGACGTTGCAAGGTCTCTGTTCAAAAAGAGAACGAATTTTATCGGACTAATCGTTCCGACGGTTAGTAATCCTTTTTTTGGAGAATTATCGTTGTATATTGAAAATATCTGCTCATCTTTAGGGTATAAAATTATTCTTTGTAATAGTTCAGGGCAATTTGAAAAAGAGAAGGCTTATTCGACGATGCTGATTCGACATCAAGTAGACGGTATTCTTGTTTGTTCGTATAACCGGGGAATCGATACGTATAAGTATCCGAAGCTCCCGATTGTTGCGATTGACCATTACTTGGCACCGACAATACCTGTAGTCGGTTCTGATAATTATATGGGTGGAAAATTGGCGGTTCAGCATTTAATCGATCGAGGATGTCTGTCAATTATTCATATTAATGGTCCTCTTGAATTAGAAACCCCCACCCAATATAGAAGAAAAGCTTATGAGGATCTGGTCGATAATCCCGTTACATATGAACTGCAGTTTGATGAAGAAGATATTGTATTATCAATCAGAAAAATTTTATTGGAACGTCCCGAAACAGATGGTATATTCGCCAGTGATGATCTGATGGCGGCTGCTTGTTTGCAAGTTGCTAGAGAATTGAACATCCAAGTGCCTGAGCAACTAAAGGTCATCGGCTATGATGGAACGAAAACGACCAGAAGTTTATTACCTCAGCTCACGACAATTAAACAACCGATCGAGGAGATTGCTAAAACATCTGTGACAAAGTTGATGGATATGATTGATAACTCGGAACTTTCAGGTCCGTATGAAACGGTGTTGCCAGTTCAGCTATTAATCAATGAGACGACCTAATTTTCATGGGATTAGGTTTTTTTATTTTATTTTATGTCAAGCGGTTGACATATGAAAGCGGTTAACATAATATTAACTCACAAATCAAAAAATACTTAAGGGGGCTATGTATAGAGATGATTACTGATTCAAAAACAAACGTATCCCGTAAGAGAAAAAGTTTGTTTCAGTATATGAAACAAAACTATATGCTGTATTTATTTTTAGCTCCAGCGATTATTTTGACAATTATCTTTAAGTATATTCCAATGTACGGATCAATTATTGCCTTTAAAGATTTTAGTCCTATGAAAGGGATATGGGGAAGTGATTGGGTAGGGTTTGACCATTTCACAAAATTTTTAACGTCCCCCAACTTCGGAGACATTTTTATGAATACGCTTAAACTAAGTGTTTTCGGGTTAGTGTTAGGATTTCCGGTACCGATTATTCTGGCATTAATGTTGAATCAGGTGAAACGAGCATCCATTAAGAAAAATATTCAACTCATTCTGTATGCACCGAATTTTATCTCGGTTGTTGTTATTACAGGGATGCTATTTATCTTCTTGTCACCAACGGGACCTATTAATACGATTTTATCGTTTTTCATGGACAAGCCGATTTCGTTCATGTCTGATCCAGATGCATTTGTATCCATCTATATTCTTTCGGGTATTTGGCAAGGTGCAGGCTGGGCTTCTATCATTTATGTGGCAGCGCTTTCTAATGTGGATCCTCAGCTACATGATGCAGCAACCATTGATGGAGCATCATTGTTGCAAAGAGTAAAGCATATCGATCTTCCGACATTAAAACCTATGATGGCTGTTCTATTTATCCTGGCGGCAGGTGGAATCATGGGCATTGGATTTGAGAAAGCCTATTTGATGCAAACCGCCATGAATATTCCAACGTCTGAAATTATTGCAACCTATGTTTACAAAGTGGGGCTACAAGCCGGAGACTATGCATACTCATCGGCAGTTGGATTATTTAACTCCATTATCAATGTGATTTTGCTTATTTTTGTGAACTACGTAGTTAAAAAACTTAATGAAGGTGAAGGTCTTTATTAAAAGGGGGACAAGATAGAGATATGAATTATTCGAAAAAAGATCGATTTCTGCTCATGATAAATAAGTATTTCCTCATTATTGCGACGTTGATTATTCTGTTGCCTTTGCTCTATGTGCTGTTAGCCTCATTTTTAGAACCTAACGTTTTGCTAAGTAAAGGCATATCGTTCAATCCGGACGATTGGAGTGTGCAAGGCTATGTGAAAATTTTGCAAAACGAAGCGATTATTAGAGGGTTCTTTTACTCGATTCTGTACTCCGTTGGATTTGCTTTGGTGACAGTTATTGTTTCCATACTAGCTGCTTATCCATTATCGGTTGAGGGCTTTAGGGGTACGAAAGTCATTATGATTTTCTTCCTTATCACAATGTTTTTCAGTGGTGGTTTAATCCCGACGTATTTAGTGATCAAGGATCTAGGGATGTTAAATAGCATATGGGCTATTATTTTGCCAGGTGCGATTAGTGTCTGGAATATTATTTTAGCTAGAACATATTTCAAAGCCATTCCTAAGGAACTACAGGAAGCGGCAAAAATCGACGGGGCATCTGATTTACTTATATTCTTCAAGATTATTTTACCGCTATCTAAACCGATTATTTTTGTTCTTGCCTTATATGCCTTTGTAGGACAATGGAATTCTTATTTTGACGCCATGATTTACTTAGAGGATGCTAAATTGCATCCATTGCAATTGGTGTTACGTTCGATTCTTATCCAAAATGAAGTACAGCCTGGTATGATTGGCGATCAGCTTGCCATGGCAGAGTTGAAAAAGATGTCGGAAATGATTAAATACTCATCTATTATTCTTTCTAGTTTACCTCTAATCATTATGTATCCTTTCTTCCAGAAGTATTTTGAAAAAGGCGTAATGGTTGGTTCAATAAAATAAAAAAATGGGGGTTTTAGTATGAAAAAGAGCAACAAGGCACTATCAGCTTTACTCGTGACGGGATTATTATTTGCGGGATGTAGCAAAGATAGTGGCACGTCATCTGAAGCTTATGAGCTAAAAGATATCACATTTCCATTGGAAGAAGCAGTGAGCTTAAAATTCATGACACAAAGCTCACCTTTAGCACCGACAGACCCGAATGAAAAGCTAATTTACAAACGATTAGCAGAAAAGTCGGGTGTCAATATTGAATGGAAAAACTATACGACTGATTCATTTATTGAAAAGAGAAACTTGACGGTTGCGAGTGGTGATTTGCCAGATGCTATTCTAGACGCCGCTTACAGTGACTATGATCTTCAAAAATTAGGGAAGGATGGCACGATTATTCCCGTGGAAGATCTCATCGACCAGTATATGCCGAATTTGCAAAAGGTATTAGAAGCAAAACCGGAATACAGGTCTATGATTACGGCAACAGATGGCCATATCTACGCATTCCCTTGGATTGAGGAATTAGGAGCAGGTAAAGAAAACATTCACTCCATTGACACGTTTCCATGGATTAACGTGGATTGGCTAAACAACTTAGGATTGGACATGCCAACCAATGTAGAAGAGTTAAAAGAAGTGTTGCTAGCCTTCAAAGATGACGATCCAAACGGCAATGGACAAGCCGATGAAATCCCGCTTTCTTTCATCATTAACAAAGGTGGGGAGGATCTTGCATTTTTGTTCAATCCATTTGGCTTGGGGGATAATTGGGATCACACGGTCGTTTCCAACGACGGTGAAGTAATCTTTACAGCAGCAGACGAAGGTTACCGTGATGCCATGATGTACTTTGCGGACCTGTATAAAAATAACCTCATTGATGAAGAAGCTTTTGAACAAGACTTCAATACGTATGTGGCAAAAGGAAAAGACGAGAAATATGGTTTATATTTCACGTGGGATAAAGCGAACATTAGTGGCGACAACGATCACTATGAACTGATGCCTCCGCTTGCTGATGCTGAAGGTAATATCCATGTTGCGCGCACAAATGGCATGGGCTTTGACAGAGGGAAAATGGTTATCACAAGTGCCAATGAAAACTTAGAGTTAACAGCTAAATGGATTGACCAACTTTATGATCCTGTGCAATCTGTGCAAAATAACTGGGGAACTTATGGAGATACAGAGCAACAAAATATCTTTGAGTTTGACGAGAATACCAATAAGCTAAAACATCTTGCACTGGAAGGAACTGCCCCCGTTGAGCTAAGACAAAAAACAAATATTGGCGGACCATTGGCTATTCTTGATGAATACTATGGCACTGTTACGACAAAGCCAGATGACGCAATAGAAAGATTGGATTTAATGAAGGAAGTCATGTCACCGCATATGAATGCCGACAATATTTATCCGAAAGTATTTTTCTCTCTTGATGAGTTAAAAGAGCTATCGACAATCGAAGCAGATTTATTCGCTTATGTCCACAGAAAACGAGCGGAGTGGATTAAAAATGGAAAGGCAGAAGAAGAGTGGGGCGAGTATTTGGCGGAGCTAGATCGATTGAATTTCCCTACTTGGCTACAAATTAAACAAGATGGCTATGACCGAAATTCAAACTAACAGAGGAGGAAATAGTAATTGCCGACTTATAATCTTGAGAAGTATAGACCAACCTTGCACTTTGCACCACAGAAAAATTGGATGAATGATCCGAACGGAATGGTTTATTTTAAAGGTGAATATCATTTATTCTTTCAGCATAATCCAAATGATAGCATATGGGGTCCCATGCATTGGGGCCATGCTGTCAGTCGGGATATGATTGAATGGCAGGAATTGCCGATCGCCCTCTATCCAGATGAACTAGGGACCATTTTTTCAGGAAGTGCTGTAGTAGACTGGCATAATACAACGGGTCTTTTCCCGGATGAGCCAGGAATTGTAGCGATTTTTACGCATCATTTGGATAAGGCTGATGGAACGACGGCTATTCAAACGCAAAGTCTTGCCTATAGTCATGACCAAGGCCGAACATGGACGAAGTACGAAGGGAATCCTGTACTCGGGCACCCGACAAAAGTAGATTTTAGGGACCCGAAAGTGTTTTGGCATACTAAAACGGCAAAGTGGCTGATGACGTTAGCAACAGGACAAACGGTGACTTTTTACTCGTCACCGAATTTAATAGACTGGCAATTTGAAAGTGAGTTTGGGGATAATATTGGCTCCCATGATGGTGTTTGGGAATGTCCTGATCTATTTGAATTAGTCGTGGATAATAGTGAAGAGAAGAAGTGGGTGTTATTGGTCAGTATTGGGGACAACCCTCAATTTGATAGTGGCTCAAGAACGCAATACTTTGTAGGTTCTTTTGATGGCTCTACTTTTACAGCTGACCATCAAGAGATTCAATGGCTAGATTTTGGAAAAGACAATTATGCTGGTGTTAGTTTTTCAGATATTCCTACTGAGGATGGTCGAAGAATATATCTGGGCTGGATGAGTAATTGGCGCTATGCCAACGAAGTACCGACTGAGGGTTGGAGAAGCCAGATGACGTTGCCGAGAACGTTAGCGTTACAACATGTTGGAGATCAGCTACTGGTCGTTCAAAATCCCGTCAAGGAACTAGATTCATACTTTACGAAAGTTGTTGAAATTGACGATGTGCTAATCAACGGCGAAGAGACAAAAACGTTTGCGGTGGATAAGTCGAGTGTGGAGATTGTTTTAACGATTGATAATCATGATGCGAAGCAATTCGGTGTCGAGTTGTCCCATACGGAAAGCCAAAAAACGTTGCTAACGATAGATGCAGAGACGAATTATGTCACGTTGGATAGAAAGAATTCGGGAGAGATTACATTCTCGGAAAACTTTTCGAATCGCCAAGAGTTGAACCTGCAAGTTACAAATCAGATGAAATTGCGTATTATTGTAGATTCTTCTTCTATTGAAATATTCTTGAATGAGGGTGCTTATGCTGTAACGAGCCTGATTTATCCAGATAAGGTCTGTGAAGAGATTGCCCTATTCGCATCAGGTGGAGCTATCCAATTAACAAATAGCTATATTTCAGTATCTCACTCATTATAAGTATGGAGAGGAGAATGTATCTTGCTAGGTGCAATTGAAGCGGGTGGAACAAAGTTTGTCTGTGCTGTGGGGGATATGGATTTTAATGTAATTGAGCTGATTGAAATTCCAACAACAACCCCTACTATGACTATGGAGAAAGTTCAGGAATTCTTACAACAATTTGAGATTCAAGCATTAGGAGTGGGCTTATTCGGTCCGGCTGATATTAACCCGAACTCTGCAAGTTATGGTTGTATTACAACGACGCCTAAAGTACAATGGCAGCATTTTAATATCCTGTCTTCGTTAAAAGAGTACTTGGATGTCCCGATAGTGTTCGATACGGATGTCAATATTGCAGCATTGGGAGAGGCGGAGTTTGGAGCTGCTCAGGATGTTGATAGCTGTATCTATATCACGATTGGGACTGGAATCGGCGTGGGCGCGGTGAATAATGGCAAAATGCTGCATGGAATTAGTCATCCTGAGATGGGGCATGTCACGGTCAGAAGACATCCAGATGATCATTTCGAGGGCGGTTGTCTATTCCACCTAGATTGTTTGGAGGGACTAGCTTCTGGACCAGCGATAGAAAAAAGATGGAACCAGAAAGCTATGTTGCTTGAAGGTCGACCGGAAGTGTGGGAAATCGAAGGCTATTATATCGCTCAAGCGTTAATGACGTATATTCTAACGCTATCACCCGAAAGAATTATTCTAGGTGGTGGGGTCATGAGGCAAAGACAATTGTTGCCCGTTATTTACAAACATTTGCAGGCGATGAATAATCATTATTTGGTTTTCCCGCAGCTGGAGGACCAGATGGCTAATTATATTGTAACACCTGGCATTGAAGGGTTTTCGGCGATTAAAGGTGCATTTTATTTGGCGAAGGTTGAGTTGGAATAGGGAATCCTTTCGCTCAAATTTTATAGTAATAGGGGAGACCTACAATGAAAACAGAGAAAGAAAAAATGCTAGCTGGCGAATTGTATTGTCCCTCGGATCTTGAATTAACAAAAGAACGGGAAAACGCTCGTCGTTTAACGAGGTTATTTAATGGGACGATGGAAAATGAACATAGGGAACGGACTAAATTATTAAAAGAGCTATTTGGTTCAACTGGTAAGGAACTTAATATTGAGCCTAGCTTGCGTTGTGATTATGGATCTAATATTCATGTCGGTGATAACTTCTACGCTAATTTTGATAGCGTGTTTTTGGATGTATGTGAAATTAGGATTGGTGATAATTGTATGATTGCTCCCGGTGTACATATTTACACAGCTACACATCCAGTAAATCCATTGGAACGAATTTCGGGTGTAGAGTATGGCAAGCCAGTCACAATTGGTGATAATGTGTGGATTGGCGGGAGAGCTGTTATTAACCCTGGAATAACCATCGGAAATAATGTAGTGATCGCATCAGGAGCGATTGTGACAAAAGATGTACCGGATAATGTGATTGTAGGTGGGAACCCGGCGAAAATTATTAAAGAGATTGATGTAGAGGGACGCCTACTTAATTCAGCGGATTTTGAGAAAAGCGGGTAGATTCATAATACGAAGAAAAAATCGGTTAGAGAAATAATCATTTCTCTAACCGATTTTAATTTGCACAATATATTCAGCTTGGCAGACAACGATGGGCGAACACAAGAATCCCGTAACTGTTTGTCCAAGATTTAAAAGAGGTTTGAGTGCTGAACGTTGACCTTTAAACAGTAAAGAACTTTAATGCGTAAGTTTTACAGCTTTGAGATTTAAGCCTTGAGCTTTTATCATCATTACTTGTAGATTAAGTTGTAAGTTGGGTGTTGGTTTTACTTGTTCCCCAAAGAAATACCAACAAAAGAAGGGTCTTGTGGATATCGTTTTCGAATACTCATGCAAGGCTAGTTATACGTTAACTGTTGTAAGTGCATTCGATTCAGAAAGCACTGCGTCTACTTCTGCTTTGAAGTTTGTAATTTTTTCATCTAATGCTTCGATTCGTGTACTGATTTTGAGTGGATCGATTAAAATATATTCATTTCGTTCCATGAATGCCTTTGTATGTAGCTCAACTTCTTCTTTTTTTGCGTTTTCTTTGCTACCTAAAATAGCCGTTAAGTACTCTTCTAAGCGTTTTGGAAGGGACTCATTTTCTTTTGTGAGCTTGTTTATGGCTATTCTCCGGGCTTCAATCATGGAGGTCAGTAACTTTTCTTCATTTTCAATAGAGGTTTTACGCTCGATTGCTTTGGCAACAGTCATAGTTTCACCAGCGACGATTACTTCTGTCATTGCGTTCGATTGTACAATCGCATCTTTAATGTGGATGCGTCGTTCGATTAATGAAACGACTTTATCAAAACCTGATTGGATTGTTCTTTCGTAGTCTTCGATGGAAAGGCCTTTAATTTTTTGAGCAGATTTGCGGTCTGTTGCCACATGATCTGCTTCATTAATAGCTTTCGCAATGCGCTCGTTTAAGGTTTTTAATTCTGATAAAGCGCGATGGATCGACATTGTTTGCATAGTCGTCATTTAATCATCCTCCATAATGGCTTTGTTTATGAAAGTATACCATAAATAACCAGTATTGACAGTGAGGAAGTGGATAGATGACATTGGTAGTTTTGGACAAGGTTTGTGAAATTATCCTCGGTTATTTACAGGGAACGGTGTTGCTTTTGCTAATCATAAACTCACTCCCTGCTTTATTAAAAACTGAAAATAAAGATATGTATACAAGTGAGTTTAAAGTATAATTTAGGGAATGTTCTTTTTAAATTGGGGGGATTTCGCTGTTAGACTTGCTTGTCATAATGTTGGAAAGAGTGGGTATGATTGTAGCAGTTGCCTTCATTTTAACTCGTTTTCAGTTCTTTAAAGATTTGGTTCATCATGACAAATTGAATCGCAAGCAGGAGCTTACGGCGATTTTGTTTTTTGGTTTTTTCGGTATTGTGGGTACGTATTTTGGGGTTGCGCTTAATATGAATACACTGCATTTTAATAGTGTTGCAACGGTATTGACTTCGGATGAGGCAATTGCGAACTCGCGTGTTATTGGCGTTGTTGTTGCGGGTTTGTTAGGTGGCTATCGTGTGGGGATTGGGGCTGGACTGATTGCCGGTATTCATCGCATGACCTTGGGTGGGTTTACTGCAATCTCTTGCGGTCTGTCAACAATCGTTGCAGGCGTGGTGGCTGGTGCTTTTTATCGGAAGGGGAAAGCACTTAAACCGCTTACCGTTTTTGGCATTGGTGCACTTGCGGAAGCCATGCAGATGAGCATGATTCTGTTGATTTCCAAACCGTTTGAGAAAGCGTTCACTTTGGTTGAGGTAATCGGCGTGCCGATGATTCTGGCCAATGGTGTCGGTACGGCCCTTTTTCTGTTGATCGTCCATAATGTCATCAGTGAACAGGAGAAAGTGACGGCAATGCAGGCCCAGAAAACGCTGCGCATTGCGAACCAGACACTCGGCTACTTGAGAACTGGCATGAACACTGACACCGCGCAAGCTGTCTGCACGATTTTATTCCGTGAATTACAACCCAGTGCGGTCGCCATGACTAATAAAACGGATATCCTTGCCCATGTTGGAATAGCGAGTGATCATCACAAGGTAGGCAGCCCGATTCGTACGGATGAAACAAAAGATGTCATTCGTCATGGCAAATTGGTTGTTGTCAATGATGGTACCATCCATTGTGATTATCCGGGCTGTCGATTAGGAGCAACAGTAATTGCTCCCCTCATAAGGCGTGGAGAAACGATTGGGACACTAAAACTGTATTATCCATCTGAAAAAGTGATTACGGATGTCAGCATCGAACTGATTGCCGGACTGAGTTCACTATTAAGTAACCAATTAGAAATTGCGGAAACCGATCGTGCGTATCAGTTGGCAAAAGAAGCGGAAATCAAGGCATTGCAGGCTCAGATTAGTCCTCACTTTTTATTTAATTCTCTAAATATGATTATGTCCTTGATTCGCACGGATCCCGATCAGGCGCGAAAGTTACTGACGTCTTTGTCTTACTTTTTACGGCAAAACGTGACAGGTACAACGGCAATTCAAATATCCCTAGAACAAGAACTATCGCATGTAAAATCATATTTGGAAGTTATAGAAGCAAGATTTGTAGATAGACTGACGATTTTGTATGATGTCGATGACAATCTATTGGATGAAAAGATTCCCCCTTTCACATTGCAGCCAATTGTTGAGAATGCGATTCACCATGGCATTAATGATATGGAGAAAAACAGTATCATCAAAATGACCGTGCATAATGTAGGTACAGAAATCGAAATCAGAGTGGAAGACAATGGGAAAGGAATCACTCCTGAACGGATTGCGATTTTGGGCTCGGCCCAGATTGAGTCTGAAACTGGAACTGGAGTGGGGCTATTCAATGTCAATCGCCGCTTAATGATGACGTTTGGTGACCAAGCCGCATTATCAATCAAGAGTGAACGAAATGAGGGGACAACAATTTCGTTTCGTATTCCCAAATTGGAGGTAGGCGTGTGATACGAACAATCCGTACCTTAGTCGTAGATGATGAACGATATGCCCGTGAAGAATTAACATATTTACTCAGCAAATTTCCCGATGTGCAAGTGGTGGGGGAGGCAGAAAGTGGAGAGGCTGCCATATTAAAAACAGTGCAGTTAATGCCAGACGTCGTTTTTTTGGATGTGGAGATGCCCAAAATGAATGGGGTTGAGGTAGCTAAAGTACTGGTAGAATTAAAAAAAGTCCCGCTTATCATTTTTGCAACCGCTTATCCCCAATTTGCAGCGGAAGCGTTTCGAATTAATGCCATTGATTATTTATTAAAACCGTATGATGAAGAGCAGTTGAAGCAAACGATTCATCGGATTGAAAAAATAGTGTATCCATCTCTACCACCTGATACCGCAGAAAAACTTGGAAAATTGGCAGTAGAAGCAGGTGGCGAGATTGATTATATTCTTCCACAAGATATTTTGTATATGTATCGGGATGAAAAAGTGACCAAAATCATTACTCGAACGGATAACTATGAAATACGGACAACATTAAAAGAACTTGAAAGTCGATTGGTACCGTTTTCATTTTTTAGGATTCATAAAGGCTACCTCGTTAATTTGATATATGTCAGCCGATTGACGCCCTGGTTTAACGGTGCTTATCGGCTTGAACTGGAAGGTCTGGATGAGAAACTTTCCGTCAGTAGAAATTATGTGAAGAATTTGCGGGAAAGGTTGGAATTATGATTTTCAACTGATTCTAATTCTTGTTAGCTATAATCACCGCGTGAAAGTCTGAAGTGGTTTAACTTGTTAATTCATTATATACCTGTTGAGCCTCCTTGTTTGCCTGTTATTCTGCCAAACTAGCATGTTACGCCGAAAAGCTTCTATTTCAGAAAAATTGCCATAGACTGAATATATGGGATTACATTCTGAAAAGGGGAATGAAGAGTAGGCAGTGTGGCACGGTAGATTTAACAAAAGTGAATAGGGGTGTATAAATGATTACATTTTTTAGCGCAATTGTACTGTTAGTTGTCGGATATTTTACGTACGGAAAATTCATTGAAAAGATTTTTGATCCTGCTGATGCTCGAAAGACACCTGCTTATGCAAATGCAGATGGCATTGACTATGTGCCGATGAATAAACATAAAAATGCGTTAATCCAACTCCTGAATATAGCAGGAACAGGCCCGATTTTTGGACCTATTATGGGTGCTTTATTTGGACCAGTTGCGTTCTTGTGGATTGTTTTTGGAGCGATTTTTGCTGGGGCAGTGCATGACTATTTAACGGGCATGATTTCAATTCGGAATAAAGGGGCACATATTCCGGAATTGGCAGGGAAATTCTTGGGTAACGTTTCTAAACATATTGTAAACGTTTTCGCTTTGTTACTCCTTCTATTAGTTGGGACTGTATTTGTCACGACTCCAGCATCGTTATTAAGTTTATTATTAAATGGCAAAGTAGCTATATGGATTTTGATAACTGTCATTTTTATTTATTATTTCCTATCTACAATTCTTCCGATTGATAAAATAATTGGTAGACTATACCCGTATTTTGGTGCTGTTCTGTTGATCGGAACAGTTGGGGTCGGAGGCGCTTTGCTATTCTCGGATTATACGATTCCGGAATTGACATTAGCCAATTTGCATCCAGATAATGTACCGATTTTCCCAATTCTTTTCTTCACTATTACTTGTGGTGCTTTATCTGGATTTCATGCGACACAATCACCAATTATTTCTCGAACAGTGCAAAAAGAATCACAGGGACGTTATGTATTTTATGGCATGATGATTACTGAAGCTGTTATTGCGATGATCTGGGCAGCTGCAGCGATGAGTATGTTGGATGGGCAAACATTAAGCGAATTCATCAAAACAGGTACGCCTTCCTCTGTTGTCAATGAAGTATCCATGACATTATTAGGAGCTGTTGGTGGAACGATTGCTGTATTAGGTGCTGTTGTACTACCCATTACGTCAGGGGATACAGCGTTCCGTGCCGCACGATCTATTATTGCTGATTACTTGAAGATTGATCAGAAAAAATTAGTGAAACGTTTAATGATTGCTGTTCCTTTGTTTGTTGTATCTGCTTTATTAACACAAATTGACTTCAACCTGTTATGGAGATACTTCTCTTGGGCAAACCAAGCGACTGCCGCTATCGCATTATGGATAGCGACCATGTATCTATTTATTAAAGGGAAGAACTACTTTGTGTCGTTAGTACCCGCGTTGTTTATCACCTATATGGTATTCGTTTATATCTTAAATCAAAAGATCGGATTTAATTTAGATTTAAAATTATCGTTTATAGTTGGGATTGTGTTAACTGCTATTTTGGCGGTGATGTTCTTTGTGAAAGCTAAGAAAAATAAAGCAAATAAGATAGAGACAGATGTAATTATTGAATAAGGATAAAAAGATGGACTCAATTGAGTTCATCTTTTTTATGGACAGCAAAAATTCCTCTGATTGAATTATCATTGTATAGTTGAATAAAGGAGGAGATTCACATGGAAACACGCGTCATTGAAGTTGAGGAGTTCAATGTTAAAGGGTATGGATTGAAAGGACCGCTGTCAGAAATTCCGGGTAAATGGGATGTGCTGAATATGGAACTTGCCGAGAACGGAATCGTTGCAGAAGAATCATTTGGACTTTGCTTAGCGATGAAAGATGGGGAAATTCACTACATCGCCGGCGTCAAATCGAATCTTGCCAAAGGATTGCAGAATACAGAAGAAGCTGTGGTCCCAGCTGGCAAGTTCGTCGTTGCAAAGGTAGAAGGTGGAGTCCACGCGATACCAACCGCGTTTAATGCACTTATGAAAACGGATGGTATTCAACTGCGAAATTGTTTTAGTTTTGAACGATATGTTCATCCTGAAGGTTCGAACGGGTATGACATTGAGGTTTGGCTACCGATTGAGTGATAGAAAAAAAGGTAACGAATTGTGTGTAATGAAGAGATTACGGTTCAGTCCGTGGATCTCTTTTTTATTGTTAGAACATTTGGATAGTAGTTGACAATTGGTAGTCTAATCCATCAACATAAATGTAAGGGATGGTGAGGAAGAAGATTGATAGAAATCTATAGAAAGACATGGATTTCCGGTTTTGTTATCGGGATAGGGTTGGCGATTTTTTGCATTTTATATTATTTCATTGGTTATACAAGTTTCATGGAAAATGGAGATGTGCTAGTTATAAACGGCATATTTGCGTTATGTTCGATCGGGACGGGATTTCGATTCAAAAGCGTACATGAGAAATTAGTCAATGAAACAATCGACATATCAGTGAGCACATTGAACTTGGAGAATTTAGATGAATTGATTCTCAAACGAATTCCTTCTTTTTTGTTCAAAATGTATAACGTCGATTCAGAGGGCAATCCACTGTTTGTCATTGAACCATCCAAAGGGCGGTTATCGAGATGGCTAACATTTTTCGAGCTATTTGAGAAGGGGTTTATCATTCCGGTGCACTACGACATCTTAGATACAAACGGACAACTGCTAGCGACAATCACAATCCGAAGTAATATAAAGCGTGACGAACTTACATTAAAGGAACCGGATGGTACAGTCATGGCCGCTTACGTGCAGCAACATTGGAAAGCAAAACTCAAAAATCAAGGCGTTTTGTATCATGCAGATGGTTCGGTCTGGCGAGAACTTGAAGCGAAGTCAATAGCGGGCGATCTCGACGTGAAAGATGATGAGGGGCGTATGACGGCCAGATACCGTTTTGGTATTTTTCCGTATGCAATGAGACCGATCTTTCAAAGTACTGCCCATCATGAGCATATCCAGTTCGGGGCACATATTTCATCCGATGAAAAGCTGGCGTATACAATGGTGTTTTTCCTATGGCTCAAAGGATGAATTAAATCTCTTTTAGGTGTTGACTCTCACGTTACGTCATACTTTATAGTTAGTTTTGAAGGGAGGCGGGTAGCGATGAAAGTGAAAGAAGTATCGCAGTTGACCGGTGTTAGTGTGCGCACACTCCATCATTATGATGACATCGGTTTGTTAACGCCGGATTGTACGACAGAAGCAGGGTACCGGCTTTATTCGGACGATAATTTGGCGACGTTGCAGCAAATTCTGTTCTTTCGTGAACTTGGCTTCTCTTTGAAAAAAATCAAAGAACTGCTTACGAGTCCTGCATTTAGTCGGCAGGAAGCTTTTGAAATGCAGCGTAAAATGCTCCATGAAAAGCGCAAGCAGCTTGATAGTATGATCAAAACGATTGAGAAGACAATTCAACATGGAAAAGGGGAATTAGTAATGACAAACGAAGAGAAATTTAAAGGGTTCGATTTCAGCAAGGACCCATATGAACAAGAGGCGAAAGCGCGTTGGGGCGATAAAGCGGTAGATGCATCTAAAAAGAAGGTTGCACAGTTCGGACCGGAAATTCAAGAGGAAATGAATCGCATATACTTTAATCTTGCGGAGCTCCGCAATACTTCACCGTCTTCGGACGAAGCGCAAGAAGCAATCGGCGATTGGTTCAATATGCTGAATACTAATTTTGGAACGTACTCGCTTGAGGCCTTTAAAGGACTTGGTGAAATGTATGTTGCGGATGAAAGATTTACGAAGAATATCGACCAGTTTGGAGATGGCCTTGCACTGTTTATGAGGGATGCGATGGCGGTTTATGTCGAAAAGGGAAAATAAGACAGAGAGTCTAGGATATAACTTTGCATCTCTGTAGGTCTGTGTTAAAGTCATGTATAATGGCTCACGAGAGACGTATAGTAGAACAAGGACTTTAAAATGGGGGCACCCGAACAAATGGGTGTCTATTATGGCTGTACTAATTCGCAGAGCGAACAAATTCGTTCGCTCTGTTTTTTTTGATTCGGTATCCGAACCTTCTCGGGAAAATGAAACCCCAGCCCCTTATGAAACGTATAGTAAGTATAAAGAAATTTAGTTTATCCCGCATTAACGGGCAGTAAGATCCCCACTTCAAGTCATCAAGGACACGAGAAGAATAAGTGGGGGATCAACTGCCCGTAAAAGCCCGAATGGTTAAACTAACAATCAGAGGGGGATGATAACCCCCCTCTGATTGAAGATTAACTTTATCAACTGTCTTAAATACCCGTTACTATCTAGGTCCCGGGTCTTAGACAGTTTCCATCCACAGCCGGTTTAGTTAACCTATCGGAACGTACATAATGGATGTAACAGTAAGAGATCGCAAGGGGTTGATAGTCATGAAAAAAACAATATATATCGTGCTTACGGATACGGGGACGTTGCTGTCAAAAGCGATTGGGATGTATACGCGGAAGGATTTAAATCATACGTCAATCGCGTTTGATGAACAGCTGAACGAGATGTACAGTTTCGGTCGAAAGCAGCGGCATAATCCTTTCGTAGGTGGGTTTGTGAAAGAAAGTGCTACAGAGGGCATATTCCGGCAAGCAACATGTGAGGTTTATAGTTGTGAAGTGACAATTGAAGAATACACACGCATGCTTGATAAAATCCGCTTAATTGAACAGAATAAAGAACTTTATAAATATAATTTCATTGGTTTATTTGGCGTGGCTCTGAATAAGGGAATTCAACGCAAGCATGCATTTTTCTGTTCACAATTTGTGGCGATGGTCGTAAATGAAGGCGGCTTACAAATGTTTAATATTTCACCAAGTTTAGTGCAGCCACATCATTTTTCACAATTGCCCTGTTTGGAGCCTGTTTTTGAAGGTGATTTACAGACGTATTTGGATCAGACGAGGGGCCAACAAGAACGACAGCCTATCCGTATGAGTGTGTGGAAGAGTTTAGCATTTCGATTACTGGCCTAAATAAGTAACCTATTTATCGTGAGAGTACTTCGGTTTATCGAGGGGACTCTCTTTTTTATACCCGGTTTAAGTTCTTTGAAACTAGTAAGTAGGAAATGAGGGATGAAGTTGGATGAAGAACTGAAGGTTATTTTGCAACGGGTGTCTGATCTAGAAGGGGAAGTAAGCACGTTGAAGCGGCAATTGGCTGAAATGAAAACCCCTCCAAGCCCTGTTCCGGAGAAAGTGGAAAAAGTTCATTTAGCCTCGATAATGGCACGTTTGCCTGAGCAACCAGTTCGAGAAGAAGTTCCGATTCAGCAGAAAATAAGGAAAGAATTCGATCTTGAGAAAGCGTTAAGCAACTGGCTTCCGCGAATATTTATGTTTATTCTACTACTTGGAGTTTTATGGGGATTGAAAGTTGGAATGGATAATGGATTTATCACCAATCCAGTACGAGTTGGAATGGGCTACACAGGAACAATTTTGCTCTATTTTCTTGGGATGCATTACTACAATGGTGGAAAAAAAGGGTTTGGTCTAACATTACTTGGCGGTTTTATCGGACTCGGAATTTTGACGACATTCGCGGCACATCTTTTATATGGCTATCTGAATTTCACGATTGCATTTGTGATAGGCGTGGCTTATATTATCGCAGGGTTGTTGTTATCGAGAAAAACAAAATCGGAAACGTTGACGATATTTTCTGGGATTGCAGGATTTTTACTTCCTTTTTTATTAGAAGGAGAAGGAGCAACTTCCATTCAATTCTGTGCGTACATCCTGTTGTTATTTTTATCACTGTTTTATGTGTCACTCAGTCAAAAGTATAAGTATACGTTCTACGTCATGTTCTCACTATTCCATTTAACGTTGTTCGTTTATGCACTTCTCGAGAGTGCGTTTGCGGAAGAATCGATACTTGTTGCGACGGTGTTAATTCAGCATGGTGTGATTTTATTGTTTTACTTAAAAGGTCGAATTTCAAGGGATGTATTTTCAGAAGCACTTCTCTACTCGAATTTTGTCTTAACAATCGGCTGGATAAAACTACTTGACCATATGCAGGAAGTGACTGTTTACGGCTTGTTGGCGCTGTTGTATAGTCTGCTTGCGGTATATTCTTTTTGGAAGAAAGAAAGCGCGCTACGAGGTATTTTGTCTGCTGTAGCCGTATTTGCAGTCACTGTATTCATCCTATCCTTCGACATGGATGATACTCGGGTTGTTCTAATATTGCTTCTAGTGAATGGGGCAATTGGAATTTGGGTAGGTTTGCGTTTCAACACACTTAGGACAATTGTGACCGGTTCAGTAATTTACTTATTTACGGTTCCAGCAGTCCTGACTACAATGCAAATAAATGTATTTTGGTCCATGGAGAATGCGGTGTGGCTTGTCTTTATTGGTTCATTCAGTTGGATATTTTACACGCTTTACCGATTTACGCCTTCTCGTTTATTGGGGAAAACGAAGTCAATTGACAAAAGTTTGATTGTTGGTCAACTACTTGTTCTTGTCTATATTTTTAAATTAACAAAGCTAGGGCTTGCGAATACTTATGTATCGTTTGACACAGCTAATCATGTTCATGCGTTTGTATTATTGGTGGTACTTAGTGCTATGTATTTCTTCCACAAGTGGAGTAAAGGACTGTACTTGACGCATGGGGCAGTTATTCTGTTTCTGATAGCAGGTATGATAGTGCTGCTGACGGGCTTGGGTTCATATTATAAACACGGCGAGTTTTTATTTAATTTCTTTGTGCAATTAGCTTTTGTGGCCGCTTTTACGGCTGTAGTGTGGGCGATTGTAAAAGACCGTTTCTATCTTTCGAGCAAAGAGCTGAAGTGGGAGACGCCGCAACTGGCGATTGTACTGCAAATTATCTATTTCATCGTCCTAAATAAATGGTACTTTGCCTTCACGACAGCTTATGAATGGGATTTGGAATATGTGTTGTTTGCGCATACGTTCTTACTGTTTGCTTTTGCGTTTGTGTCCATCAGTATCGGTGGGAAAATGAATTGGAAGTATGTCAAAATAATCGGAGCTGTGCTCATTATCATTTGTGTGCTGAAGCTCTTCATCGTCGACTTATCAAGCATATCCATTCTTGTTCGGGCAATATTGTTCACCATCGTTGGTGTTGTCGGACTGGTATATTCACGGACGTTATTGAAGGCAGACTAAAAAAAGAAGCAATATGAAAAAGCAGCGGAATGATTAGTTCCGCTGCTTTTTCATATAAGTAGAGGAAGATATAAGTTACCTTATGTCGGGTATTTTTGACTTCATGATTCGATTTTCAGTATAATTCTGTTAACGGGAGGTTTACCATGACAAAGAATTTACGAGTTAAGGCTGCGCGGGCGGCTAAGGATATGTCACAAAAGGATGTTGCAGAGGCAATCGGAATTACGAGGCAGACGATGAATGCCATTGAAAATGGTGAATACAATCCTTCCCTGAAATTATGCATTGCCGTATGTAAAGTGTTGGATAAAACATTAGATGAATTATTTTGGGAGGGATGAAAGATGCAAAATAATCGCTTTGATGAATTTCAAATTGCGAAGAGACATCGTATTGGTTATCAAGCATTCATTTTGACAATAGCGCTCATTGTTGTGAATGGCATTATAAAAATGAATTATAGTTGGGCGGATCCTCTGATGGAAGTATTGGTACTCATTTATATTCCGATGATGTACTTGACGGTGATGGCAATTTGGAAAGGTGCGTATACGAGTAAAAAGGAGAAAAATCCAAATGTCTATATTCCGATGTTTGGGCTTGTTGTATTATTTGGTTGGTTTGTCATTGGACAATCGATTTGGAGTGATGTGTTTATCTTTACAGAAAACGGCAAACTGTCTAATAGCTCGGGCATATTATTTTCAACGACTTTCTTTACAGTGACCACAATTACGATGATTATTCGAAGAGCTATAGATTTTCGGATGATGCGGACGGAATCTTGAATAAAACTTGCCGGTTTCGCAATTAATGATAAAACGTGCGATAATAAAGAAAACGATCAAGTAAGGATGACGAAATGACAAAAACAATCGATTTACAAGTAAATGCAAGAAATATTAAAGATTTCAAAAAAGGCTATCCGTTAATTTTAAAAGATGCGATTATTAATTCTAGCGTGCTTGCAACGGAAGCGGAAGGAACGATTGTACGATTAGTGGATAAAGATCGTCGCTTCGTTGCGAAAGGCTATTACGGCTTGCAAAATAAAGGTCTCGGCTGGGTACTGTCGAGAAAAGAGGAAGAAGTAATCGATTTTGACTTCTTCGAATCAAGAATTGCCGCAGCATTTGCGAGACGTGAAGCTTTATTTGCGGATGCCTACACGACAGCGTTCCGCGTGTTCAATGGTGAAGGCGATGGCATCGGCGGACTGACAATTGATTATTTCGACGGCTATTTTATGGTGAGTTGGTATAGCGAAGGAATTTATTCGCTGAAGCATCATGTCTACAGCGTCTTTGATAAAATCATTGATTACAAAGGTATTTATGAGAAGAAACGCTTTGACACAAAAGGCGGATACATCGAACAGGATGATTTCGTTAAAGGGGAGCAAGGTGATTTCCCAATTATCGTCAAAGAGAATGGCATGAATTTCGCAGTCAATTTAAATGACGGCGCAATGACTGGGATTTTCCTTGATCAGCGTGATATGCGTAAAGCGGTTCGCGATAAGTATTCCGAGGGAAGAAATGTGTTGAACACATTCTCGTATACGGGCGCATTTTCCGTTGCAGCACTACTCGGCGGCGCAGTTAAGACGACAAACGTTGACTTGGCGAAGCGTAGCAATGCGAAAACAATCGAGCAGTTCAGTGTGAATGCCATAGATTACGAACAGCAGGATATCAAAGTGATGGATGTCTTCGACTACTTCCGCTATGCAAAACGGAATGATTTGAAATTCGATCTAATCATTCTTGACCCGCCTAGTTTCGCTCGTACTAAAAAGTATACGTTCAGTACAGCGCAGGATTATCCGGCACTTCTTATGGATGCGATTGCGATTACTGAGAAAAACGGCATCATTGTTGCATCGACAAATAATGCGAGTTTCGGAATGAAGAAATTCAAAACGTTCATCGAGCAGGCCTTCGAAGAAGCAGGATCTAGGTATAAAATTCTTGAGGAATCAACATTGCCGAAAGACTTCCGGACAAACCGCGATTACCCTGAATTCAACTATTTAAAAGTTGTTATTGTGCAGAAGACGAAATAAATGTGGAATACAAAAGCCGTGCTAGGATTCTTCTGGTGCGGCTTTTTTTTATTCATAAAAGAGGACTAAGCTTTTCAATCGAGAATTGATTAGGATTGAGATTGAATAGGGGTGGGCATGTGACTGAGGCAATTTTACATGGAATTATCCTTGCATTTGGACTTATTGTGCCATTAGGTGTCCAAAATGTGTTTGTTTTTAATCAGGGGGCATTGCAACCGACATTCATGAGAGCCCTACCTGTAGTCGTGACCGCGGGTATTTGTGACACAATCTTGATTGTTGCGGCGGTGTCGGGCGTATCACTTCTTGTCCTAACGTTTGCCTGGTTGGAAAACATTATCTTCAGTATCGGTATTCTCTTTTTACTCTATATCGGTTTTGTCTTATGGAAAAGTGATGCGATGTCGACGAAGGTGGATGGAGAGAGATTTTCTACAAAAAAGCAAATCATTTTTGCAGCATCGGTTTCTTTATTGAACCCTCATGCAATCCTCGATACGATTGGAGTTATCGGGTCAAGCTCACTCAATTACGAGGGGGACGTAAGAATTGCATTTACGCTGACGACAATCATCGTTTCATGGCTTTGGTTTATCGGGCTTGCAACGGGCGGACGCTATTTCGGAAAGTTGGATTCGAGTGGGAAACTAATGGCGCTGCTGAATAAAGTATCCGCTTTAGTCGTTTGGGGAGTTGCTGTGTATATGGCAATAAGACTTATCAAGAATATGATGTAAGAGCCGTGCCGAGTAACAAACTGGCACGGTTTTTCTGTAATTTAACCTATGCCGGTCATAATCAGCCTCATGGAGAGCATAACCACGTCCATGGCGGTCATAACGTGCATCGTATCGAGCATAACTACTTCCATGCTGGTCATAACACAAAGAATAGGAATGAATAGTAATATATCAAAGCTCCTGGAGTTCCGCATTCAACTTCTTCGCCTGCCCTCTGAAATACAGATAGAAGGAAGTCCAAAATATGGAATAGCAGACAACAAACATTCCGAATACGAGTAAAAAGCTTTTCACTGTAAATGGAACCCAACCGATTCCGAACGCGAGGATGAAGTAAAGGATAACTACCGTAACGAAATGTAATGCGGTCTGTTGGGACAAACGCAAAGACGTATTTTCAAAAAAGAGTGGCGTAACTGTGAAAAACCAACCACAGAAGATGGAACCGAGTGAGTTTTTTAAGAATAATTGTCCGTCTAGCATATCTTTACCGCTGAATAGCACAACAGAATTCGTCAATATGACTGCAATAAATGCACCGAACAGAATACCGATGAAGCTTCTATATAAAAAGGTTTTCATTCGCCTTTCCTCCTATTCATTTTCAAGGATTCTTTAATGGCATTGACGTATGTTCGAGAGACGTATTCTTTTGTACCTGATTTAAAATACACGCAAAGTGTTCCATTAAACGACGCTTCGAAGCGGCTTAATTCATGTAGATTTGCAATGACAGATTTAGAGAGCCTAATGAATTTACTCGCCGGAAGAATTTTTTCAAGTTCGTATAACTTTTCTTTTAGTTTAAATGAGCCAGTAGAAGTCACGGCGATAACGCTATCTTTTTCTGTATGGAAAAAGTGAATTTCTGCCGGTTTTAAAATATGTTGCATATCGCCGTCTTTTCCGACGAGGAATTCTGTGTCTTGCCCTTTGATAAAATCTAGAATTTCTTGTACGGAATCATCCAATGTCGGGCATTCAATCGTCACCTTGGTTTCTTCATAATCGCGATCAATGTTTAATGATACTTTCATTGCGATGCACCCCTATCGGCAATAGTATATACATTAAATTTACCATTGCCTGGTAGTCTGTCAAATACGTCTTTTAGTAGAAATATGGAGAACGAACAATGCGACAATCACTAAACAAGAAATATAGACGACGGATATAAGCGTACTGTTGTCAAAAGTAAGCTGTTCATTCCAAACACCAATGAACAAATTATTCATATGATAGAGCGGATTAAATTCGGCGATAACTTGTATAAATTTCGGCATCATATTGATTGGAAATGCAAAGCCACCTGTAAAGATAACGACTTGGAAAATAACGATGGAGAACACTAATGCACTTTTCATCTCGTTGAAAAAAGAGTAGATGGCAGATGCGATAACGAGCAGAGCAGCATTGAGTGCGATGAAAAATCCATAGGCCAAGATGAAATTCAGTACGTGAAACTGCAAATCATACAAGAGCATACCAATCGCATAAACGAACAGGTAGCCAAAACTTGTAATGATAATGGAGCGGATAATACTGGATAGCAGAAGCATATTTTTAGAAACGGGAGAAAGTCTAATTCGTTTTTCGACACCCGTCGTACGATGCGTCACCTGGTCAAACCCGAAAGCGAAAAATACAGTGGTGAACGTGATAAGTAAAATATACGAGGGTGTATATGTTTGTGCATAACTTAAGTTACCCGCGTAGGTTTGGTCTCCGAACAATTGCCCCATGAAAATGTACGTAACAGGCGGTACCACAATCGTGAAAACTAAGTAAAATAACTCTCTTGAAAACATGAGTAAGTCGTATTTTAACTGAGTCGCTAACATATTTTCTCCTCCTTATATGGATACTTTCTCGAGATAAAATTCATTGATGGATTTATAGCCTGATGCCAAAATAGCTTCTGTCGTATCGAAGACTTCATTCACACCATTGTCTATAAGCATTACTTTGTCGCAGTACAATTCGATTTCATCCATATTATGTGTTGTCAGAATGACTGTACCGCCTGTTTTCTCGTTGTAATCGGTAATATACGTCCAAAGAATATTGCGCATATGCGGATCCAGACCAGTTGTCGGTTCATCTAAAATTAGAAGTTTTGGTTGTGATAAAAAGGCAATGGCTAAGCTTACAATCTGTTTCCATCCTCCAGAAAGTTTATCGAAGTACTTTTTTCGATGCGGTTGTAACTTAAAGTCAGAGATGATTGTTTCGATGTCAATTGGGGATTTGTAATAGGCTTTAAATAACCGTAGTAACTCTTGTACTTTCAGTGTCTGATAGAACTGTGTAGGCTGCAGGACGACGGAAATTTGTTTTCGAACTTGTTCCATCCGGTTTATTGAAAGTGCTTTAATATCTTCATCGAAAACGAAGACTGTTCCAGCGTCGTATTGTTTAATGGTCATAATAATTTCAAGGAACGTTGATTTGCCCGCCCCGTTTTTCCCGATAACCCCAATTACTTCGCCTTCTTGTGCTTGAAAATCCAACCCTTTTAAAACGACGTTTGTTCCGTAAGCTTTTTTCAAGTTGCTAACGTTGATGATATTCATTGCTATCCCTCCGTTTGAAAGTTCTTTGTAACCAAAGTGTATGTTGTCTCGGTCTTGCTGTCTTCGGTATTCCCGTGAACCGCAATAATAGGAAGGTGACTTGTAGAAAGCGTCCTATGAAATGCATTTGGTTTTCCGAAAAATTAAAAGGACAAAGCTGGTAGAGAAGAGAATAAGTAGAAGAGGGGATGACGCGGATGAATTCATTGCAACCAAAAAAGCGCAGCAAGTTGCGAATATTCTTCGGGAAGAAAGTGTACCGATTGAGGCGGTATTCGGAGTGGTACATGGACGGAAAAAAGTATGCAACAAGGCGGTCAATGGAGAAATTAAACCATGTCATCTTCAAACATCGAACGCCGTTGCTTCGCAAATTGAAAGATGTAGAGATGGAATTGCAAACAAACAAAATTACGAATTTGAAAATAGCAGCAAAACGATTGAACGGAATTATGCTCCAGCCTGGAGAGACATTTTCCTATTGGCGCTTGATAGGCAGTACGACGAAGCGAAAAGGTTACGTTGACGGAATGATTTTGCATTACGGGCAAGTAACGAAAGGCGTTGGAGGCGGTTTGTGTCAGTTGTCGAACCTGATTTACTGGATGACACTTCACACGCCGCTCACGATTACTGAGCGATACCGTCATAGTTATGACGTATTCCCAGATTCGAAACGGAAACAGCCATTCGGAAGTGGTGCCACATGTGCTTATAACTATCTAGATTTACAAATAAAGAATGAAACGAATGTTCCCTATCAGCTCCTCATCTATTTGACGGACACATCGCTTGTTGGTGAATGGCGTGCGCATATGGGTGCGAATCGAACGTATAAAGTATACGAAAAAGACCATAGTTTCACGCGTGAATCGTGGGGCGGCTATGTGCGCCATAATACGATCTATAGGAAAGCGTACAACCTGAACGGAGAACTTATCGATGACGAATTCATCACAGAAAATCATGCAATCACGATGTATGAGCCATTTTTGACATATGAGAAGTGAAGCGGGAATATTCGGTTGATCCCACAAGTGAAGTCTTAAATTGGGAGTGGGTTTGGAATGTTAGGTTTAAATAAAGACGTAGTGAAATTAGTGGAGCACACGAATAACTGGAAAAAACTTTTCAAGGTGGAAAAAAGTCTATTGAACTCGTTGGTAGGTGAGCATGTAGTAGATATCCAACATATCGGTAGCACGGCGATTGACGGAATCGCCGCTAAGCCGCTTCTCGATATACTCGTGGGCGTTAGGTCGATGGGAGACGCGCAGAAATTTGATAAGCACAAGTTGAAAGAGGCGAACATTTACCATTTAGCTCGTGTTCAGATCGAAGGGAAAGAAGTGTTTGCCAAGTTCTCAAATTTGGAGAACTTAACGAAGACACATGTCCTTCATGTTGTGGAATATGGTGGGGACTGGTGGCAAAAGCACATATTTTTCCGAGATTATTTAAATGACCATCCCGAAGTCGCAAAACAATATGAAGTACTGAAGAAGGAAATGGCGGAAGCGTTTCCTACAAATGAGCGTTCCTATGCAGAGGGTAAAAAGGCTTTTGTAGACAGGATAATACTCTTGCGAGAAGGGGAGATTGATGTAATTCGTTGAGCCTGGATTTGGGAACAGATGGTTGTTGAGGACGGAAACAGAGTTAGAAGATGGTACTGAATTCGAAGAATAAGGCATCATCGGTCCGCTAAAAATTCATGCGATATATATGAGAGTGTGGATATTTAAAACTGTTTTCATATTGGATATAAGAGAAGGTTTTAAAAGGGTGAAAAAGAGCCGCAACAAATTTAAATTGATTTTTGGTGTGGTTAGTAAATGATTTTGAATTCCAAGCAAAGAGGTGAATGAAATGCTGTTTCAAAAAGGAAATCTACTCATCCGCGAATTGGAATGGAAGGATAAGTACCTCCTTTCCAAATGGCTTTCAGATCCAGAAATTTTGCAGTATTACGAAGGGCGGGATAATCCGTTTGATGTGAAGAAAGTGGAACAGAAGTTTTTCGAAGCAGAAGCCGATGCTACACGCTGCATAATTGAATTCGATGAGGGCCCAATAGGTTATGTCCAGTTTTATGAAGTCGATGAGGATGAAAGACAAACCTATGGCTACAGCGACTCAATAGAAACACTCTATGGGATGGATCAGTTCATCGGGGAATCAGCGTATTGGAATAAAGGCGTCGGGACACAAATTGTCCGTGCGATGGTAGCTTATTTAATTCAAGAAATAGGCGCGGACCGGATTGTGATGGACCCACAAACGTGGAATGAACGAGCCATTCGTTGTTATGAAAAATGCGGGTTTGAAAAAGTGAAATTGCTCCCGAAAAATGAATTGCATGAAGGGGAATACAGGGATTGTTGGTTGATTGACTATACACTATATAGACCTTGAAATTGTAAGGAGAGAGATGAGTATATGAACAGTATCAGATTGCAGCCCATTGAAGCCGCAAAAAGGTTTATAACAGAACACTTCGCGGATTGCCAAGCTGCATTACTTGCGGGGAGTGTTATCAGGGGCGAAGAAACAGCAACATCAGACTTGGATATCGTTGTTTTTGATGAAAAGATAGAATCGGCGTATCGTGAGTCGCTTATAGAGTATGGATGGCCAATCGAAGTGTTCGTTCATAACTTTACGTCTTACAAGGTGTTTTTTAAGGAAGACTGTGAAAGGGCTCGACCTTCATTGCCGCGAATGGTGTCTGAAGGAATCATCTTATTCGATTCAGGAGTTGTTTCTTTAATAAAGGAAGAAGCTAATGAACTATTGAAAAAAGGTCCTGAAGTATGGTCGATAAAAACGATAGAAATGAAACGGTATATGATAACGGATGCGCTCGATGATCTGATTGGTTCAACCAATCGTGCGGAAGAAATCTTCATAGCGAATACACTTGCCGATGCCATACATGAATTCTTCTTGCGGACAAATGTTCAATGGATTGGTGCGTCAAAATGGATTATGCGTGCTTTAAATCAATTTGATAAGAACTTTGCGCGAACGTTTGTACAAGCATTCGATGCATTTTATAAAACGGGTAATAAAGATGCAATTATCGATCTTGCAGATGAAGTGTTGAAACCATATGGTGGCAGGCTATTTGAAGGGTATTCAATGGGGAAAGGAGACCGTATATGACAAGTACATATGTAGATTGGGGGGGCCATAAGCTGAAGCTGACATGGGAAAGTGGTTTTTTGCCGGAAAGGGATTTGATCACGAGTGTCCATGGCTTCTGTTTTAAGGACGGGCAACTGTTGATGGTCGATTTGGATGATCGGGGTTGGGATTTTCCGGGCGGTCATATTGAAGTCGATGAAACTGCGGAGGTGTGCTTTAGACGTGAGGCAATGGAAGAAGGTTATGTAACGGGAGATTGTGTACTCCTCGGTTCAATAGAAATCGACCATAATGAAAATCCGTTGTGGAATGAACACAGTCCTTATCCGAAAGTGGGTTATCAGGTTTTTTACAAAATGGACATAACTGAATTACATCCTTTTGAAGCGAAGTATGAATCAAGCAGAAGAATTTTCATCCCCTTTGAAGACGTCTCCAAATACTATAAAGGTTGGCATGCAACGTATGAAAAAATTATGTGTGAGGTGCAAGGAAGGTGCCTAAATGAAAATCAGGAAATTACTACAACATGAAGCCCCACCTTTCGAACTCTTGCTACTTGCCGACCCATCGCGAGAACAGGTAGAGCTGTATATAGCTAATGGGGAGTGCCGTGTTGCTGAAGAGGAAGGCGAAATCGTAGGTGTCTATGTGCTAGTGAAGTTAGGTATAACAACGATGGAGATTATAAATATAGCTGTAGATGAGCGTATACATGGTCGCGGGCTTGGGAAGAAGTTAATGAGTGACGCAATCCAGACCGCAAAGGTGTTGGGCTGCAAGTTCCTGGAAGTTGGGACGGGTAACTCCAGCATTGGTCAATTGGCTTTTTATCAGAAATCTGGGTTTCGTATCGATGGTGTTATAAAAGACTTTTTCGTTGATCACTACGAGGAAGAGATCATTGAAAACGGTATCCAGTGCAGGGATATGATTAGACTGTCGATGGAAATTGTATAATCATAAAGTAATCTATGCTTGATTACAGCTATGAACCATTTCATCTACTTTGTCACAAATACGTCCCGTGACAAGTCACTATCCATCTAGTAAAATAGAAGTGATATGTTGTGAATTTTCTGTAAGGGGCGATGACGCTATGAAACGGATACTCATACTTCTTTTCATTGTTGGTATGATGGCAGGCTGTTCGAATGTGTATAGCGCAGAAGAGGGCTATCGCATGGCGGTTATCAATCATGGTTTCCCGGTTCCGAAAAATGCGAGTGAACTAAAGCCAGAAGCGTGTACGACGGAAATTTCGAAATCGGCAAAGTACAAGTTGAACGATATTGGCGGGGAGCAGGGAGAACCGCCGGAGCACTACTTGGAGGAAATAAAAAAGTGGGGCTGGACGGAACTTGAAGATGAACAAAAAGGGAATATCCACTTCTACGAAAAAGAAGGGAAAATCATGTCACTCATTTTTAAGGAAAATGTCTTTGATGTGTTTGAAATGAGTAGTGCATTGAAGATGTAGGAACTTAAGTGCTGTGGATTTCTTTTTTTTGAAACCATTTGGCATGTTCGTACGTACTAGTAACAAGAGATGATTGTGATGAACTGGAAAGTAGTCATTATTGCATAATATCTGTGCTATATGATATTGCTGTCAACACAAGCATTGTGGAATCCAAGATGTTTGGATGGTTCGTCAGGTCATCTTTGAGGTTTACTATTCATTATCCAATGACGATTAGAATATTCATGAAAGTTGAATTTGGCATTGCAGGGTGGAAAATGCTATAGGTAATCATCATTTTGGTAGTTCGGTATCAGATGTAGTAAAATATATAATGATGGTGTTTTTACGAAAAGATAAAAAATTCATTAAAATGTAAAGGAATGATTGGTTTGGCAATTATTTTACAAAAGGGTCAAAAAATTGATTTAACAAAAGGTCATCCAGGTCTTGAGAAGATTATAGTAGGCCTCGGTTGGGACCCAATTCAAAGTCAGAAAAAAGCTGGCGGATTACTCGGCGGACTTTTCGGTGGTGGTGGTAGCGGTGCTACAAATATGGATATAGACGCTTCTGTTATCATGCTTCAAGACGATAAGTTTGCGAGCAATGACAACTTGGTTTACTTTGGTAACTTGAAAAGTAAATGTGGTAGCGTAACGCACACTGGTGATAATATCACTGGAGAAGGCGACGGAGACGACGAGCAAGTGATTGTTGACTTGAAAAAGGTACCCGCAAACGTTAACAAACTTGTATTCGTTGTTAATATTTATGATTGTGTAAAACGTAAGCAAGACTTCGGCCAAGTAGAAAATGCGTTTATCCGTGTCATGAATTCAGCGAACAATGAGGAATTACTTAAATTCAACCTGTCCGAAAACTATGCAGGTTCAACTAGTTTAACTGTTGGAGAAATTTATCGTCACGGCAGTGAATGGAAATTCGGCGCTGTTGGATCAGGATCATCTGATGCAGGTCTTGGCGAAATGGTTAAAAGGTACTCATAAACTATAAAAAACAGAAAAGAGGATGACATAAATGGCTATTTCATTGAGTAAAGGACAAAAAGTAGATTTGACGAAAAGTAACCCGGGATTAACGAATATTACGGTTGGTGTTGGCTGGGATACGAATAAATATGACGGTGGACAAGATTTTGATCTAGATTCTTCTATATTCTTATTGAATGCAGCGGGTGTATGTGCAAATGAAAAAGATTTCGTTTTCTTCAATAACCTTGAGGGTGGAAATGGTTCCGTCGTTCATACTGGTGATAACTTGACTGGTGAAGGTGATGGAGACGATGAGCAAGTCAAAGTTTCCCTTTCAACTGTACCAACTACAGTTGAAAGAATTGCATTCGCAATTACAATTCATGATGCAGAACAACGTAGCCAAAATTTCGGGCAAGTTTCAAATAGCTATGTACGAATCGTCAACGATGCAAACGGTGAAGAGTTAATCCGTTATGACCTTGGCGAAGACTTCTCTATTGAAACGGCTGTTGTTGTAGGGGAACTTTACAGACATGGTAGTGAGTGGAAGTTCAATGCAATTGGTAGCGGCTATCAGGGCGGACTTGGTTCACTTGTTAAGGACTACGGACTACAAGCTTAATTAATTGATATAACTATATATGTTGTTTCCGGTGCCAGTTGCTGACATCGGGTTTGTATTTGAACTTCAGTGTAGGCGCCTTACAGGGGGAGCCGAAGCCGTAAGACTGGTGGCGAAGGCTTTCTGGCTTATGGCGCGGGAGGCATCCCCTAAGCGCCGGAGCGGAGTTGAATGGAATCATCTATTCAATCTATATAGTTATGGAAGTTTTGAATTCTAATCATGATAAACAGGAGTGATTCAGATGGCGATTACTTTATCAAAAGGTCAAAAAATCGATTTGACGAAGACAAATCCCGGCCTTGTAAGAGGTGTTATCGGACTAGGTTGGGATACGAATAAATACTCTGGCGGTCAGGAGTTTGACCTTGATGCATCGGCGTTTCTTGTCGATGCAAGCAATCGTTGCCAGAATGATCATGACTTCATTTTCTATAATAATCTTAAGCATCCGAGTGGCGCTCTTCTACATACTGGCGATAACCGGACGGGCGAAGGAGATGGGGATGACGAGCAAGTAATCGTTGATTTCCCTAAAATCCCTGCGTACGTTGACCGCATTGGTATTACGGTTACGATTCACGATGCAGAAGGAAGAAGTCAAAACTTTGGTCAGGTATCAAATGCCTTTGTTCGATTATCGGATGAAGCGACCGGAGAAGAGGTGCTACGTTTCGATTTAGGAGAGGATTTCTCGATTGAAACGGCAGTTGTTTTTTGCGAACTGTACAGGCACGGTAACGATTGGAAATTTAATGCAATCGGTAGTGGCTTCTCTGGAGGGCTAGGGGCACTTTGCCGGAATTATGGTTTAGAAGTATAAATTTACGGGCTGATAAAAGGTCGGAGTCTTTTATTGTTTTATTATCAGGAGGAACTAATGGAGATACTTAATGGAATAATCGATACATATGCCGCTTTTTTTGATTGGGGTATGTGGGTGGAAGTATTATCGGATCCAGTCAGTTGGGGCTTAATCGGTACCCTCATCATACTTGAGGGGCTATTGTCAGCTGATAATGCTCTCGTTTTGGCGGTCATGGTCAAACATTTACCAGAAAAACAACGAAAAAAAGCTCTGTTTTACGGGCTTCTTGGTGCTTATGTCTTCCGCTTTATCGCAATTGGGGTCGGTGTTTTCCTCATTAAATTGTGGTGGGTCAAGGCATTAGGTGCGGCTTATCTCGCATGGTTGGCGATTAAATACTTTATGGATAAGTCTAAAGAGGCAGGTAATGACGAAGAAATTGCAGGGATGAAAACAGAAGGTATTCTAATCCGTCTTTTCGGTACATTCTGGGGAACAATCGCTGCTGTAGAGATTATGGACATCGCCTTTTCAGTAGATAGTGTTCTTGCTGCTTTCGGTGTCAGTGAACAGATTTGGGTACTTCTTCTTGGAGGAATGCTCGGTGTCTTGATGATGCGTGGAATTGCCGGCGTATTTTTGAAGTTAATCGACAAGGTACCAGAACTTGAAACGTCAGCATATGTGCTGATTATGTTAATAGCGATTAAAATGGGATTGAGCGTTGTTGGTATTGACGTCCACCACTACGTATTCTTTATCATTCTAATCCTTACGTTCATTGCCACATTCGTTGTTCACAACATGAATAAAAAGAAAATGGCTTAATACAAAGAAAAAAAGAAGGCTAGCCCCTTCTTTTTTCTTTTACCCTAAATCGAATAATAAATAAGGTTGGTGCTCAGATTGAGGTATTTTAATGACTTAGCTGCTATTGGCTTAGAAGATTTATTTTATCGGAAACCGGAGACGGTTACGAAGCATACCGATAAACAACGGCTATCATACAGTCTGGGGGCTTTATTGTATATGCCAGCAACCCGTGAGGATATAGCCCATCTCATTATTACCAACAAATTTAAGGAGCTTGTCACAGTAGCGATCTGTCTTGAAGATGCAATAGGTGATCATGAAGTTGAACGGGCGGAAAATAAACTGATTACGCATATGCAACAAATTAGTGCTGCAGTTCAGGATGGTCGACTTACGGAAGAAACGACTCCACTTATTTTTGTTCGGGTAAGAAGTGCACAACAGATGCTGGACATAGGGGAGCGGCTCGGTGATTCGTTGAAGAACCTCGTAGGCTTTGTGTTTCCTAAGTTTGCATCGGATAATGCGGAGGACTACTTATCGGGTCTGCGACAGTTGAATGAGCAAGCGAATACAGTTTTATATGGTATGCCAATTCTTGAATCGCCGAATGTTCTTTACAAGGAGCGTCGCTTGGCAGAGTTGCTTAGTTTAAAGGAGATAGTTGATCGGTATGCTGACTTCATTCTGAATATCCGGATTGGTGCTACGGATTTATGTGGACTTTACGGGTTGAGGAGGGATAGTGAGACGACTGTCTATGAGATTTCCATTGTCAATGAGCTAATTACGGATGTTGTCAATATATTTGCCAGGCAACATGACGGTTTCGTGGTATCGGGTCCAGTGTGGGAACATTTCTCATCAAACGGTCGTATCTTAAAACCACAACTGCGTGAGACGCCATTTCAAGAAAGTTCAGGTTCAGTGGGTCTTCTACTCAGAAAAGAATTGATACGGAAAGATTTTGACGGGCTAATTCAGGAAACGTTGCTAGATAGAGCGAACGGCTTAGTTGGGAAAACAATCATTCATCCGTCTCACCTTTTGCCTGTGCAGGCATTGCATGTCGTCACGAAGGAAGAATATGTGGACGCACTTAGTATCTTCCAGCAGGCCACAGGTGAAAAAGGTGTGTTCAAAAGTGAATTTATGAACAAAATGAATGAGATTAAGCCCCATTTATACTGGGCACAAAAAGTGTTAATTAAGTCTGATATATACGGGGTGTACAATGAAAACATTACATTCATCGATTTATTATCCGAGTAGGTACACGCATGAAGTTTGCGAAACCATGCAAGTACATGTACAAATTGACCAAAATCCATATGAGCTTTCAGTTGAAAGTTTATATGAGATGGCCGCAAGAATTAACAAAAAACGTTCTTTTTTATTCGTCAGTAAAGTACTCGGGAAACATATTTCTATTCCGCCTCAACTGCCCTTGATTGCATCAGCATTGCTGGCCTCTGCTTATTATGAAGGTAAGACAAGCAAACAAATGCCTGGAAAAGAACAGCTCATCGAAGCAGTTAAGGACGGTTCCACTAAAAACTTGCAAACAGCATATTCAATTGTACAGGAACTACACTGTCAACTTGATGAGCCGGTTGTGTTCATCGGTTTTGCGGAAACGGCAACGGCCCTCGGTCATGGCGTTTTTGACTGTTTTTCGGATGCTACCTACATTCATTCGACTAGAGAAATGCTTGCTGATGAAGAGGTGACGCTCTACTTTGAAGAAGAGCATTCCCACGCTACAGATCAGCGTTGCTATGCACCGGAACAGTATTTGAATAATGACCACTCGATTTGTCTGGTAGATGATGAAATTACGACAGGCAAGACAGCATTGAATATCATCGCTTCTATTCAAAAGCGTTTTCCACGTAAGGAATACACAATACTATCCCTGTTGGACTGGCGAAGTGTAGAAGATCAGCAACGATTGAAGGCATTTGAGAAATTGCATGATGTACGCATCACGACGTATGCTTTATTGACGGGAACAATCCAATTAGAAGGCACACCTGGTTTAGCTGAAGATGCCAGTGTCATTGACGAATTGGTTGTTAAAGTTCCCGATTTTGAGAGAATCAGTCTGAAGTCATTGCCTATCCCTCTTCCTCACTATCCTTATTCTTCAATTGATTCTTTTGGATTTAAAAATGATTCAAGTTATTTGTCTCTGACTGGTAGATTCGGTATCTCGTCGGACAACAAAGAGGATGTTGAAGCATACTGTCAGAGTGCAGGAGAATATTTGAGGAAGTATCGGACAGGAAAACGGACATTATGTTTAGGTACTGGGGAATTCATGCATATCCCCATGAAAACGGCTGTTTACATGGGCGAAGGTGTATCTTATCATTCAACAACGAGAAGCCCGATATTCCCAATTGACCGAGAAGGTTATCCGATAAAAAGTCGAATGGCTTTTGAAAGTCCTGAAGATCCAGCAACTATGAATTATGCATATAATGTATCCGACATGAAATACGATGAAGTCTTTTTATTTTTTGAACGTCCTATAGATGACAACAGGCTTGAACCGATATTACGCCAGTTCAAAGGATTACCTGCAATCTATATTGTAGACTTCACTTGAAAGGTGTGAGTAGAAAATGCAACAAATGACTAAAACAGTGACTGGAAGTTATTCATCTGAAGATGTCGTTTTTCTATTGAAAGATCTGTCAGATGCGAGCCTTGAAAGAAGCCTGAATGAACGGGAAGAGGCTATTCAAGGCGGCGCCCATTATTCGGAAATGCTTCCCATTGAATATGAGCCAACCGAAGCCTATTTAAATCTTTTTTACGAGTCACTCAATACTTCAAAGCGAAAAGTAGCAACAGCGGTCGGCGCAGTTTCGGAACTCCTCATTGAGAAAAAAGGGAAGGAACTTGTTCTTGTTTCCCTTGCGAGGGCTGGGACGCCGATAGGTATCTTGATGAAACGTTATATTAATGCGGTATATGGGTTGAATTTACCGCATTATAGCATATCGATCATTCGAGGACGTGGCATCGATGAAAATGCGATGCTGTATATTACGAGTCAACATCCTGATAAGCGCGTCGTTTTTGTCGACGGTTGGACTGGTAAAGGTGCGATATCTATGGAGCTGACAAAGTCTGTGGAGTCGTTTAAAGAAAAATATGGTATCCTACTGGACGACGAACTCGTTGTATTGGCGGATCCGGGTCACTGCTCTTCCTTATATGGGACGCGGGAGGACTTTCTAATCCCTAGCGCCTGTTTGAATTCAACAGTATCAGGCCTAGTTAGCCGAACGGTTCTGAACAGCCGCTGGATAGGAGCGACGGATTTCCACGGAGCGAAATTCTATTCGGAACTTCAGGATAAAGATGTATCGAATCATCATATTGATGTCATTACGGCAGAATTTGAAGCGGCAGCAATGTTAATCGAAGCGGCGAAAGAAGCTTTAAAGAAAACAGATATGAGCCCGACATGGCAGGGAATGAAAACAATTGCATCAATTCAGGAGCACTACGGCATTGAAAATGTGAATCTCATCAAACCTGGTGTTGGAGAGACGACACGTGTTCTTTTACGACGTCTACCATGGAAGATATTAGTTAAGGATTTAAACGATGTGCGGCTTAAACATATTTTCCAACTTGCAAAGGAAAGAGCTGTACCTGTGGAGGTTTATGAACAGATGACTTATACTTGTTGTGGACTTATTAAACCGTTGGAGAAAAAAGTATGATGTTCGCAAGCGATTTAGATGGAACACTTATTTATTCGAAACGGCGCTTTGGCGAGGAAACCTTGAATGTATCTGTTCGTAATATTGAAGTATATAATGGAAGAGACATTTCATTCATGACAGAAAAAGCGATTGCGCTATTACGCGAACTGTCCGATGAGATGATGTTTGTTCCTGTAACGACAAGAACAATTGAACAGTATAATCGAGTCTCACTATTTCATGAAGAAATACGTCCTACATACGCGATTACTTGTAATGGCGGCGTTGTGCTGAAAGATGGACATATAGATACGCACTGGCAGGATTATATCCGTACTAAAATAGATGGAAGTACCGCTTCAGTGGATGATGTGAAGCGGAAAATAGAAGAGACTGCGGATGCGTCTTGGTTGAAATCCATTCGTGTGGTAGAGCGATTTTTTGTGTACTTGATTATTGAACCACCGCTATCAGCTGAGCGGATCAATTATTATTCACAGTGGGCGGCAGCGCATGACTGGGCATTTTCAGTTCAAGGCAGAAAAGTTTACTTCATTCCATCATTCATCAATAAATGGGATGCGGTGGACTATGTTGCAAAAAAAGAAGGAAAGCAAACGGTTTATACGGCAGGGGATTCCAATTTGGATGTCTGCTTGATTGAACAGGCGGAGTTTGGTCTGATACCACGGCACGGGGAAGCGGCAGCTAAATTTGGTCATCTAGGACTGACACAAAAAACAGGGATTTTGGCATCGGAGGAAATCATTGAAGCTATTCTTTCGAAGCGTCTCCAATTAACTCCTGGAATCCGTTGACGATATCGGACTACGCCCCTTCCATTGACGCAAAAAAATAGGTGATTGGGGGGAGTGAAGATGATAAGGAAACTGATACTTAAGAAGGTTGAATACTCGAATTGGGCAACCGAACTCAGCAAGCCAATTGCTACCCGCCCTGATTATCAATTGGGAGAAGAACGTATACAATACAGTCAGATTGCTACACGTATTGTCGGATCAGGTTTTGATGAAACAGAATATATGATTGAATTATACACAGCGAGCCAGGCCCCTGGTGTGTATGTATTATCTGAAACACTTGATAAGAACATGCCACCAGAACGATTTCAAGCCATCCAGCGAATTTATGATCTTATTCAGGAAAAACCGAATCTATCGATTAACCGCTTTGTAGCTTTTTTGGAGGGGGCACAGTTGCTTCCAAAATACGGCGAAGACCCTGATTTCAATAGATTAATCCGGTCAACACTCATTGAGGTATTTGAACTATTCAAGAAAAATCATGCGGGTGCATTTCATCATCCGGAATTCCGACGAGTTTTTCTTGATATCATCAAATGGACGTGGAATCATATTGATCCATGGGTCAAGGGAACACCGATCGATAAGGATATCCCACACATTATCTGGTACGGCGATATGAACAAAAGTCAGATGTATTTTCTGTTCTATACAATCTTATTGGGAATGGATGTTGTCATTCTTCATCCGGAAGGAAAAGACGATTTTAAAGAGCTTGATCCTGACAACAACTGGTCCTTCTTGACGGAATATCCGACCACCATGAAAATCCAACCTTTTCCGCAAGAAGAACCGAAACGACAAGGGACAGTCGCATACCGTGCTTCGAAAGAAATCGATCACGTACTTCACCATGAAGGTTCTGCTTATTATAAGCCATGGCAATTCCGCAACCATCTCCCCGTGGCAGTTACATTAAAAACGACATATGACGAGATTTTTCTATTGGCGAAAGAAAAGGCATTTATACGACCAAATTTCTCTGCCAATGGGGATGAAGTGAAGATACCCGCATTGTTCGCGAAAGTTTCCGGCGTTTCAACCAGCCGAAAAGAATATTGGGATAAAATGCATCGGCTCACTAGCCAACCGAATTGTGTAGTAGTGAAAAAATTCCCATTCATACAAGAAACGAAAGCGAATAACCAATATCATTACCAGCATGCACTTGGCAAAGATGGTCGTTTGGTCCCGGAAAAAATGATGCAAAGCAACTGGTGGCAGTACGGTCAACTACATGACGGTGCTCAACTAGGACTCGCGGCGGCCATTTCAAGGATTTGCGCCCATTCGAAAATGAAGGCACAACCGGGGGAAACACCGGAACAAGTCTCTCTCTATTTGTTCACACAGGCAACTTCCATACCGGAAGAATTGATCAATCTTTTGCAAACGTTTGATTATGCGCAAGAGGTTCCAAAAGTGATTTTATATAACAATGAAGTTAATGGTATTTTGTCTAGAGCAGATGCAGCATTGCTGTTACTGTTGAATGAAATTGGACTTGATATTATCTTATACAATCCACCCGGTCACAATGATTTGGAACACTTCATAAGGAAAGAATATTTTGATCATCATATGCTGGAAGATATGGTGTTCGATCTATCCTTTCAGGAGAATAAAAAGGATGCATCAATTGTAAGCGGTTTTTTAAATCGACTTTTTAACGGAAGGGATTGAATGGCATGGAAGAAACAAAGAATTATGAAGTGGAAGTATTGACGGAAAACAAAGCGGAAGCACTACGCTTACAGTTACGACAGGATCCAGAGGTTCAAAATTTAGTCCGGTCAATCGATACTAGAAACCAGACCGGATTATTAGAATTTGGGAAAGAACCGGCCGTTGAAATTTCCACTTTTGCTGATCGCATATTGGCTTCCATGCGTTCATCGAGTGTAACTGATTCAGGCGAGATGTTGAAACAACTTGGGAAAACGATGGATAAATTCGATAAAAATGACTTTGACGAGCCAAAAGGTTTTTTGGGCAAGTTTTTCAAGCGTGGAGATAAATTAATTGAAAAAGTGTTCGGCAAATACCAAACGCTCGGCAAGGAAATCGAAGGCATACACATCGAAATTTCAAAGTATAAAGACGAAATGATTCGTTCAACGACCAATATGGACGAAATGTATGACCAAAACTATAACTATTACATGGCACTTGAAAAGTATGTTGTAGCTGGGCAGATTAAAGCTGAAGAGCTGCGGGCGCTCGTTCCAGGTCTTGAACAAAGATCAGCAGGCGGCGATCAATTAGCGCAGATGGAATTAGATACTATGAATAATGCGATACAGTCGCTTGAAGAGCGGGTCTATGACCTTGAAATGGCAAGAATGGTCGCGTTGCAGACAGCACCCCAGCTCCGGGTCCTACAACGCGGAAACACGAAACTTATTGGGAAGATCAATTCGGCATTCATTACAACGATTCCAATATTTAAAAACGGCATTATCCAAGCAGTTGCTGCGAAACGTCAAAAACTTGTAGCGGATTCTATGGACGAACTTGATAAAAGGACCAATGAAATGCTACTAAAAAACTCGCAGAATATCGCTAGGCAAAGTGTGGAAATTGCCCGTACTGCAGGTGGTCCGAGTATTAAAATTGAAACGATTGAAGAAAGTTGGAGCACAATCGTGAAAGGGCTCGAGGAAACGAGAGCTATTGAAGATGAAAACAAACGTACAAGGGAAGATGGCATGAAACGGATTGCACAGCTACAGGACAGCATGAAAAATTTCGGTAAGTGACTGGAGGAACCGATATGATCGAACTGAAGAAAAAAGGGCAGTCCATAAATTTAACGAAAAAAGGAAATGATGTAGGTGAGATTCTAGTTAACTTAAACTGGAATCAAAACTCCAAAGCGGCTAAAAGTGGCGGATTCCTATCCTCGCTGTTTGGTGGCGGACAGAAAAACTTTGATTTAGATCTTGGTTGCCTGTATGAATTGAATTCGGGAGAAAAGGGCTGTGTTCAGGCCCTTGGTAACGCATTTGGCTCGTTGAAGGATTTCCCTTATATTCAGCTGGACCACGACGATCGTACGGGGGCTTCCACAGGCGGAGAAAATTTACGTATCAATGGTTCTCGTATTAAGGACATTAAACGAGTGCTTGTATATGCATTCATTTATGAGGGCGCTGCGAATTGGTCAGAAGCGGGCGGGATCGTCAAGTTGACATACGGCGGTGGAGAAGATATTGTCGTCAAGCTTGATGAGCACCGCAACGGACAAATTATGTGTGCAATTGCAATGATTGAAAATGTACAAAACGAGACGTTTAGCGTCAAAAGACTTGTCGACTATTTTCCAGGGCATGCCAAGATGGACCAGGCTTATGGATGGGGAATGAGTTGGCAAGCTGGTTCGAAGTAAAATCGGTATCTACTAAAAATGACCAGACATCAATTGATGTCTGGTCATTTTTAGTACTGTATATGTTGAACAAATGAACACCTATGTTAACTGAGCGAAGGTGCCTTACAAGGGGGGGCAGGCATCCCCGAGCGCCGTAGCAGTGTTGAAGGGAATCTTTATTTCAACTTATTTGGAATTCAGTGTTATAGGTTTATTTAACTTGATCGCCTTCACGTCTAAAGAATCCGTAAACACCAGCAGTTTGAACAATATTCGTAAACGCATTTGGATCTATTTCATTAATTATTTTTTCCAAATCATATAATTCATAACGAGTGATCACAAGATAAAGCATATGCTTATCCTCTTTTGAATACGCACCTTTTGCGGGAAGAATCGTTATGCCACGTACCATTTTCTGATGAATCGCATGCTGTAATTCGTCTGCCTTTTGTGTAACAATCATTGCGGTCACTTTTTCGTGACGTGTATGGAGTGCGTCAATCACAACTGTAGTTACATACAATGCTAACATCGTATATAATGCGTTTTCCGGTTCATACAGAAAACCTGCCAAGACGATTATGATACCGTTCAGCAGTAAAAAATAGGTTCCAATAGGCTTATCTTGTAAGCGTGATAGGACCATAGCGATAATATCCATTCCGCCTGTAGATGCCCCAAGTTTCATCGAAATCCCAACTCCTACACCTGCAATTACACCGCCAAACACGGCATTTAGAATAATATCGTTTGATAGAGATAGGACAGGTAAGAGTTCTAAGAAAATTGTAACAAAGATAACGGAAACGATGCTATAGATGGTAAATCCTTTACCTACTTTGTACCATCCTAATATAAAGACGGGAATATTGAATAGTAACAATAATATTCCTGTACTAATCTCAACGCCGATGAAATCATTTAATACACTAGATGTCAGTTGCGCAGCACCCGCAAATCCGCTGGCATAGACATTTGCATTGATTAAAAAGAAGTTAAGCGAGATTGCAAGTAACAAGGAACCAAAGATAACGACAATAATGCGTTTTGCTTCTAAGAAAAACATGACAACCTCCTGTTGTTTTCAATAAAGATAAAATAACTTGTTAGAACTTCCATTGTAACGAACCATATATAGAAATGGTACCCTTAAACGTTTGATGAAATTCCTGTTGGAGGGAATTTATGTTGTGTTTGATGAGAGTGGGGAGGGGAAGTACTGCTAGCATTATTAAAAAGCTGTCCTTAAAGCATGTATATGGCGGGAATTGTATTTTATAAGTTGACGTAAAGAATACCATTGAATTCGCTGTGGCGCTCGGGGATGCCCCCCACGATAAGCCAGTAGAAAAACCACTAGCCGATCTCGTGGCTCCAGCTATTCCTGTTAAGGCGCATTCGCTTAGTTTATGTAGGTATTCAGTTGTTCACCATTTTTAGTTTTCGCAATTAGGGGGGACCATTTGGTTTACCTTTACGAGGGGGAACTGAAAAAAGAGCATAAAAGCTATGCTCTTTTTTCATTCAACAATTATCCTAGCAACCCGGCAGCAATTTTCTTCGCAGTTACAATATCTTTCGTTCCATGTACAAGCATGCGACCGTCACGGAACAGCACGATGCGGTGACCGTTGTATTCACAGGCAACAAGATGTGGGTTGTGAATTAATTTTGAGACGCTTCCGCGAATTGATTCGGCAAAAGGGAGGAGTTCAAACTTTCTACTTTTAGGCCAAGACAATTGAACGGTGTCACGTCCACAAAGCACCGCTGTTTTCATAGACTCACGGGCAGAAAGGAACGGATACACTGCATTTTCGGAACAGCTTGGACAACCGGCTTTCTTCATGCTTGCAACTCCAATTGAAGCGCGGTCGCCTGTCCATAAATCAGCAGATTCGAGTTTCGGTCCAAAAGGTGTTCCCGTTATATATTTCAACACGTCAGTAACTTGCCGAGCCGCTGTAGTAACCACAACCGGGCTGATGACGCCGACTGTATCACATGTTAATGTCTGTGATGGCAATGTTTCTAGCAAGCAATGTAGACACGGCTGGTTGTCTTGAATGCCAATCGGAAACGTTAGGCCATAACTTCCGACACATGCCCCCATGAAAAAGGGGATGCCGAGTTTCAGCGCTGCATCGTTCGCTAGCAGCCGTGTTTCAATATTGTCTGTTGCATCCAAAACTAAATCATGGTCGGTCATTAGATCGAGGACGTTTTGTGGCGTTACATCGACTACAATACCTGTTATAGCTACATCGCTATTAATCGCCGTCAATCGTTTCTCCGCCGCAACTGCTTTTGGCAATTGCTCAATGACGTCTTGTTCCGTATACAATTGCTGGCGATGCAGATTGGTCGACTCGATAATATCCCGGTCCACAATCGTTACACGTCCAACGCCTGCACGGACGAGCATTTCAGCACCGGATGAGCCAAGCGCGCCGGCACCTAATATGAAAATACTAGTTTTACGAATCCTTTTTTGGCCGACATCGCCAATTGGAGCGAATAATGCCTGACGTGAATATTTTTCAATCAATTCGTTACAAGTCCTTCCAGTGGGCTACTTGCAACCGCATAATCGCGCATCGGCATCCGGCCTGCTTCATAGCCGAGTCGTCCCGCTTCAATCGCGAGCTTCATGGCAAGGGCCATTTTAATCGGATCTCCAGCTTCTGATACCGCTGTGTTCAATAAAACTGCGTCAGCGCCAAGCTCCATTGCATAAGCTGCATCTTTCGGCGAGCCAATTCCTGCATCGATAATAACGGGTACATTGGATTGTTCAATGATGAACGACAAGTTAAGTGGATTCAAAATACCGCGCCCTGATCCGATAGGGGATGCGCCTGGCATGATTGCATGAACGCCCATTTCGCATAACCTACGTGCGAGCACAACATCATCTGACGTATAAGGCAGGACGATGAATCCTTCATCTAACAGCATTTCAGTTGCCCGAAGTGTTTCTACTGGATCCGGGAGTAATGATCGGTCACAACCGATGATTTCAACTTTAATCATGTCACAAAGTCCTGATGCTTTCGCCAGTTTCGCGATGCGTACCGCTTCTTCCGCTGTTTTTGCGCCCGCTGTATTTGGTAATAGTGTATATTTCGAAAAATCGAGTTGTTCCAAGAAATTTGGTTGTGATGGCTCGAAGATATTCATACGTCTTACTGCGAACGTAAGAATTTCTGACTCCGATACACGCACTGCCTCTTTTTGCACATCAAATGACGGGTATTTTCCTGTACCTAGTAATAGTCTTGAATTGAATGTTTTATTGCCGATTGTTAGCATAATTATCCTCCTCCTACAAAGTGAATGATTTCTATTTGGTCGCGGTCGTTGATCGGTTTGTCATATGCGTCTTTCGCAAGAATATCTCGGTTCATTTCCACGATGACGATGCGTTCCGCAAGTTCCAGATGCCCAAGCAGTTCCTGCACATTTTCAACTTCTGCGGGCATGTCATACCGATTGCCGTTCAGTTCGATTGTTCGCTTCATGAAAAATCCCCCTTTTCGGATCAAATGCCTTAATCCGTTCTGTATTCACTTCATTTCCGATGATCAAATCACGAATCAAGCAGGCGGTTGCGGGCGCCAATAAAATCCCATTTCTGAAATGACCAGCTGCAATATACATATTTTCATTCCCTGGAATCCGACCGATATACGGTAAGTCGTCAACGGTTTTTGGACGTAGACCTGCCCATCTGTTCATAACAGGAAGGCGGGAAAGACCAGGTATAAAACGTTCCGCAATAGCACTTAATGCCAAATTACCGGCATCAGTTATCTGCAAGTCTGTATGTCCGTATTCCATCGTGGCCCCGATGACGAGCGTTCCACCCGAGCGTGGAATTACGTAACAGCCTTTATGGAAAAGTGTATAAGGTAATTGCATGCCTACCGCATTGAGTTGCATACATTGGCCTTTCACTGCGGTCATTTGCAGCCCTGACACAAGCTTGGTGCTCGCTGCACCGCTTGCGATGACTAGATGTTTTGCGTTGATAATGGACGACGCAATGCGTATCTGATAGCCACCATGTAACAGTGTGATTTCATCGACTGTGGCCTGTTCTGAAATAGTAGCACCCAAATTTTTAGCCGCTGCGCAAAATGCCAGACAAGCCTTTTCAGGATGAACATGGACGTCTTCTTCAAAAAGATACGCACCAAAAGCAGGTGGAGCAACATGCGGAATTCGTTCGCGAACTTGTTCAGCTGAAAGATGAACTGCGTTTTTCCAACGGGAGAGGGCAATTCGTTCTTCTTCGGAACAAGCAAACTGAACAATACCGCCAGCTGTATAACCGAAGTCCGCCCCTGCATCACGTTGGAATTCTGAATACAGTACCTGACTTTCTTGCGCGAATGAATAAAAGGTGTCATTCAAATATTCAGAGTGTGCACCAAGCATGCCGCCAGCCGCCCGAGTAGTGCCTTGAGCGATTTTATCGCGTTCAACAAGGTGAACTGACAAACCCTCTTTTGCTAAATAATAAGCTGTACTGCAACCAATAATCCCTCCCCCAATAACGACAACATCAACTGGTTGTGACATGGTTGGCATCCTTATAGGCTGTTGTGGCAACTTCAGGATTGTCACTGCCAAAAATGGACGACATCACTGCAATTCCTGCAACTCCGCCTTGATTTAATTGCGGAAGGTGATGGGGCTGAATTCCACCAATTGCATAGATGGGAATTGCTAGCGATTCAACGATTTGAAAAAGCTCATCGGTTCCACGGGGGAAGAGGCCAACTTTTGAACTTGTCTCGAATAAATGACCATAAAGAATCCAGTCAGCACCTTCTTTATAAGCAGTTTCAGCTTCACCATAAGAGTGGACAGATCTGCCGAAGGAGATAGCCGGGAATTTTTTTTTGAGTAGCGTTAGCGGTTCGCCGTATCCGGGAAGTTGAACTTTGTTAATCCCGGTAATTGAAGCGACATTCGTTCGCCCATGGACAATTAGTTTAGTTGAATCAAAGCCAGATTCGATTAATTGTCGAATCAACGCTATTATTTCTGAATCCATTTTCGATTTCTCACGTAAGATGGCTGCGTCGATAAAAGGTTCGATTGCTAGCAATGTATCAAGCAATTGGCTACGTTCCATTTTGTCATCTGTTACGGCAATTATCTTCATCGAACTCCTCCTTATCGAAAAGAAATAGTATATGTTTTCACCTGGGAATAGGGTCTAGTTTCAGGCGCCAACCCCTCGGGTCATAAGTCGTTTTACTGCGAGGGCTGAAGGACGCCCTCTTCGTAAACCGTCTTATGCCTGTCGGAGCTGAGCGGCGCCTTCTGCTTTTCTTGATAAAAAAAGACCACTTTCCAGGTATGGAAAGTGGTCTGTCGATGGCATTAGAATGCACTGATAGGAAGACACGCCACTTCCCTACGCAGGTACAAACCTGTTCAGGTGATAAGGGTAGCGGAGTGGAACTCGTTTCTCAGTCCTTTAAAAGGATTCCCCTAATGGTCGAATATGTTATGAAGTTGTCAATCTATTAGTAGCATAGCACGTCAATGGAATGAATGAAAGGATGAACAGTTGCGCTTAGTCGTCTAAGTGGACGTTATGATGCACTTGTTGAACATCTTCCAAATCATCCAGTACGTCAATCATTTTCTCGAATTGTGCTTGAGCTTCTGGTGACAGAGTCAAGTCGTTTTGTGCAAGCATTGTTATTTCAGCGACGTTAAACTCTGTAATACCGGCACTTTTTAAAGCTGCCTGAACAGCATGGAACTGGTCTGGCTCAGCATAGATGATGACCGACTCCTCTTCATCTAGAATATCACGCACTTCGACGTCCGCATCCATTAGAAGTTCGAGAACGTCGTCGGCGGACATACCTTCAATTCCGATAACTGCAGTCGCATCAAACATATAGGAAACAGATCCGCTGACACCCATATTACCGCCATTTTTACCGAATGCGGCGCGTACTTCTGATGCAGTACGATTGACGTTATTTGTCAGTGTATCGACAATAACCATCGAGCCATTTGGTCCGAATCCTTCATAGCGAAGCTCGTCAAAGTTTTCTTCTGAACCACCTTTTGCTTTTTCAATTGCCCGGTCAATAATCGCTTTTGGTACACTATATGTTTTTGCGCGTTCTACGACAAATTTTAGCGCTTGATTCAATTCAGGATCAGGCTCGCCTTGCTTCGCTACTACATAAATTTCACGTCCGAATTTAGCATAAATGCGACTCGTGTCCGCATCTCTTGAAGCTTTTTTCTCTTTGATATTGTTCCATTTACGGCCCATGAATTTCCACTCACTTTCGATTAAGCATAGATTTACTACAATAAGTATACAACAATTATATGCAAGTAGACGAGTGGGAATTATTAAAAATGGGCTATTAGGTTGTGTAAGGGAGAAAGTTTTTACCTATTTAAGTTGAATTAAGGAATCCCACTAAATTTACTGTGGCGCTCAATAAGGAGAGAGTATTAATTCGGGGGGGATTGTAGAACGCTTGGCGCTTTGGGGATGCCTTTGCCGCGCCTGCGCTAGGATGTTCATTATCGAGAGAAATGTGATTTTGAGATGTATACGCCGAGATTATAATGTGCTTATTTTTTGCTACTAATTCTATTCAAGAAAGACACACTCCGGGTTGCAGTTTTCATCGCAGATAATGAAAAGCTCTTTCTCACATAGACTATCTAGCGCAGGCGCGTCTTCGCGGGAGGCATCCACAAAGCGCCGAAGCGGTATTAGGGGGAATCCTAATTCATTTCAAGTACAAGTTTTTTTTCAGTAGCCTCCCAAAAGCCCTTGTAAAGCGCATACGCCGTATTCATTTGTTCAACATATATACTGTCTTTCAATTATGAGAATTTGTCTACTATCGTACAGTTTTGGCGTGATGGAAAGAACATTATCCGATATTTAAGAAAAACTCTTTTTCTTATGACGATTCTCAATTATACTAAAGGTGAACGTTCATCCTACTATAGAAGGGAACAGACGCATGGAACTCATATATAAAGGGAAGACGAAAGATGTATACAAATTGGACGGCAACAATGTACTACTGAAATTTAAAGATGATGTAACCGGAGAAGACGGGGTTTTCGATCCTGGTGCGAACACAGTTGGCTTATCGATTGAAGGCGCGGGGCAATCCGGACTTCGGATGACGAAATATTTCTTTGAAAAAATGGCGGATAAAGATATTCCTACTCATTATGTAGATGCTAATATTGATGAAGTAACGATGACAGTACGATCAGCGAAGGTATTCGGCAAAGGCCTTGAAGTGATTTGCAGATACCGCGCTGTTGGAAGCTTCTTGCGTAGATACGGTGCGTACTGTGAAGAAGGACAACCTTTGGATGCCTTCGTAGAAGTCACGCTCAAAGACGATGACCGTAACGACCCGCCGATAAACAAGGATGGACTAGCACAACTTGGTCTATTGACAACTGATGAATACGTTACGCTCGAAGCATTAACGAAAGAGATTTCAGGCGTAGTTAGAGCTGAACTTGCAGCAAAAGGTCTTGACTTGTATGATATTAAACTCGAGTTTGGACGCGACGCTGAATCAGGTAAGATCATGCTGATTGACGAAATTTCCGGTGGTAATATGCGCGTCTATAAAGACGGTACATATATTGCACCAATGGATCTTGAAAAATTGATACTTGCATAAATGACAAACCGCTGTTAATTCCACGAAACTGGAGTTGGCAGCGGTTTTTATTACAATCAAATAAATGTACTTTACGAGTACTGTAAGATAAAATTCGATAAAGAGGATAATGAATATCTACATTAGATTAATAAAAGAGGCGAATTTTATGCAAATGAAAACAGGCGTTGAGCAGTCTGTTTATGCGATTCTCATGCTAAACATGCTGCCGGATAGAGCAGTACTACCAGGAGATGCAATCAGCCAGCAACTGGGAACCTCACCAACATATTTTCAAAAGTTGTTGAGAAAACTGGTCAGTGCAGACTTGATTACTTCTGTGTCAGGTGTAAAAGGTGGGTTCAAATTAAAGAAAAAGCCCGAAGAGATCCGGATATACGATATTTATCTCGCAATAGAGGGTCAGCAATCCCTTTATTCCGCGAGTGGGATTCTCGACGACATGCTTGATTTGGAAAAAGAAGATACAGGTTGTTTGTTAACGGACTTAATGGGAGAAGCTGAATCGGTTTGGAAATCCGTACTGAAGCGTGAAACAATCGCATCCCTATCAGATGGAATTCAGACAGAGCGCTATCAAGAGAAAGTGGAATTTCTACAAGAATTGATTCGCGAAAAAATGGTTCTGTGATTGAAAAGAGTGGCAGCTAGGAGGATGGCATTATGGGGAAATTCCAATCACATAATGGTTTTACACGAACGTTTAAGGAAAACAAATTAACGCTTGGGTTTATGTTTCCTTTGGAGCCGGATGCTGGAAGTCTCCCCAAGATGGATTTGAAAGAGCAAATGACGCTTGTGAATAAAGTAGAAGATCTAGGATTTGCTTCTTTGTTTGTTAGAGATTCACCGTTATTCGATCCTAAATTTGGAGATACAGGTGTTATATATGATCCTTTTATTTTTCTCGCCTATGTAACAGCACATACGAATAAACTCGCGCTTGGTACTGCAAGTGTCGTCACAACATTACGTCACCCCCTGCACTTAGCCAAATCAGCTGCATCTTTGGATGAAATGTCTAATCAACGTTTCTTGTTTGGCGCTGCAACTGGTGACCGCCCAATCGAATTTCCCGCATTTAAAGTGGAGCATAATGATAGGGCAGAATTGTTTCGGGAGTCGTTAACGGTCATGAAAAAAGTGTGGGAAGAATCATACCCACAGGTTCATACAGAAAGGGTTGCCATGACAGAAGGGGATATTATTCCCAAGCCTGTCTTAGCCGATATCCCCGTTTTAGCAACAGGCTATTCTGGTCAAACGACTGAATGGCTGGCAGAACATATGGATGGCTGGATGTTTTATGCGCAAGAAGCGAATCACCAGCGTGAAATGATCAAACTTTGGCGACAGGCAACGGGTGAGTTTAAACCATTTATACAACCATTGGTTATCGACTTATCAGAGAATCCGTTGGCCGCACCGAACCCAGTACCTATAAAAGTAGGCTTTAGGTCAGGTCATAAGTTTCTAATCGATTACTTGTATGCTTTACAAAATATTGGTGTTAATCATGTCATATTGGGTTTGAAAACGGGTAACCGCCCCGTGGAAGATGTAATTCAGGAAATAGGGGAATATGTACTTCCTCACTTTCCATCAATTGAGAAGTGAAGCCATTGAAAAGTAAATGATAGGGGAAGAGGGAGAAAAAATGATTAAAGACTTAGACCGCATTAATGAGCTAGCAAAAAAACAACGTGAAGAAGGTTTGACAAATGCCGAAATGGTTGAACAAACAGTATTGCAGCAAGACTACTTACGAGAAATTCGTGGGCAAGTTCTGAACACTGTTTCAGGTATAACTGTGATTGACCCACTTGGGGAAGACGTCACACCTGAGAAGCTTCGCCAAGAGAAGGGACGTTAAACATATGAGATTAAGTATACTAGATCAAGCACCTGTTACTAGTGGAAATACTGCCCCAGGTGCTTTGAAAAAAGCAGAAGAACTGGCTATCTTGGCAGATGAATTAGGCTACCATCGGATGTGGATGGCTGAACATCATGGAACAAAATCATTTGCAAGTTCAGCACCCGAAGTAACAGCAGCTCACTTGGCTGCCAAAACGAAAAACATTCGTATTGGTACAGGCGGTGTAATGATGATGCATTATTCGCCATTGAAACTAGCTGAAGTGTTTAAAACATTGAGTGCGTTTTCTCCTGGTCGAATTGACTTTGGTGTCGGTCGCGCGCCGGGTGGGGATAACCAAGCCATTTATGCATTATCAGAAGGCCGCAAACCGATGGTCAATGATATGTATGAGAAATTTGAGACGGCACTCCAATTGATTAACGATGAAGTGCCGGAAGACAATTTGTACAACAAAACAATCGCAACCCCTTCTACTATCGTTTTACCGGAAGCATGGTTGCTTGGTTCGAGCGGCAACAGCGCAATCCAGGCAGGTCGGATGGGTGTAGGCTATTCGTTTGCGCAGTTCTTCAACGGCGGTATGACTAAAGAGATTTTAGATGCATATAAAAAGAATTTCCAACCCTCGGTGTTCTTGGAAAAACCGGAAATCAATGTGTCCTATATGGTAACGGTAGCTGAAACAAAAGAAGAGGCTGAATTCGAAGCTGTACCTCAGGACATTGCCCGTTTAATGCTAATGAAAGGTCACCTCGGGCAATCCTTAACACCTGAAGAGGCCCAAGATTATCCGTTGACGGAAATGGATCGTATGACCATTAAAGAAAATCGTAAACTGCATTTAGTGGGAACAGCTAAAGAGATTGCGACGCTGTTACAAACAGAGCAGGAGCATTACGGATTTGATGAAGCCATGATTTGCAGCATTCCTCATTCGCAAAAGAAACGCTTGGATGTTTATCGTCTATTAGCGAAGGAACTGTTTTAAAGTTAATTAAATAAAAGAGATAAACCGCCGCCAATTCGACGTAAACTGGAATTGGTAGCGGTTTTTTTACTTGTTTGTATCATCTGCCGATTTCTCAAGTGTATAAAATATAGTGAAGATACCTAGTGAAATAACGATTAGTTCACGAACAATGGTTCCACCCAAATTTAATTCATCGGCTAGGATTCCACCAAGAATTCCAGTATAGCCAGCAATACCTATCGACATAACTGAGATGATGTAAAGTAAATACTGAGCTATTCCAAGCTTTTTACTTCTCCAAATAAAGACAATACTTGATAGCAATCCGATGATTAACAATTCATCAATTTTATTCAAATAACTTTGCAAATCAGCTAAAGACATTGTAATTGTCAAGAAAGACATGCGATTTCCACCCTTTCTGTCAAAGGTAAGACGAAGTGATATGGAATTAGTTTCCTGGTGTGTTAACCCGATCTGTGTTTAAGCAATCGCAGAAGAAAATATAAGATATAGATAATTGAACATATGAATACGTGTAAAAAGGGAGTGAAGGCACTCCCTAAGCGCTGAAGCGTAATTGAAATGAATCATTATTTCAACTTAGATAGGAAAATAATTCTACTTTCCATACATATTAAAATGAATTAAAGCCATCCTCCTTAGTAAAGAGATAGTGAGGAGGAATTATATTGAAACAAAAAATTGTACTATCCATTATGTTGTCTGCGCTATTGATTGCTGGTGGGTGTGGAAAGAATGGAGTGAAATTACCAGTCACTGGAGAAAGCGTCCAGTCGGTGATGTCGCCGATTTTGAACACGAAAGGGGATAAAATTGGTGAAGCCAGCTTTGTTGAAGGAATCGACGGTGTGACAATCAATATCCAGGCTGAAGGATTGTCGCCAGGCAAACATGGCGTTCATATTCACGAAATGGCTGTGTGTACACCACCTGATTTTAAATCTGCAGGAGACCATTTCAATCCGGGACATAAAGAACACGGGTTTGATAATCCAAAAGGGTTTCATTTAGGTGATCTACCGAACCTCGAAGTCGATGCAGATGGTAAGGTCACTGCTGAAGTGACGACTGCATTAGTTACGCTAAAGCCAGACGTTAAGAACTCACTTCTTGACGCTGACGGCAGTTCGCTTGTTATTCATGAAAAAGTAGATGACTACAAAACGGATCCATCGGGTAACTCAGGTGATCGAATTGCCTGTGCGGTTATTAAAAAGAAGTAAGGGATAGTCATAAAAAGTATACTTTAGACCACGAAAAAACCGGCGGATACATCACTAAGATGTGCATCCACCGGTTTTTCATTCAAGGCTTCAATATGACTTTAATACACTCATCTTCATGATCGTGAAAACGCTGATAAGCGGTAGCAGCTTCTTCAAGTGGGACCACGTGGGAAATGATTTCTGTCGGGTCGAATTGGCCTTTCGTGATTTTATCGAAAAGCATCGGCATGTAATGAATGACAGGCGCTTGTCCCATTTTTAGCGTAATATTGCGTTCGAAAAGATTACCGAGAGGAAACATATTGTAAAGGGAACCATAAACGCCTGTTAGCTGGATGGTCCCAAACTTTCGAACGGATTTATAAGCGATATCAATAGCGCTTAATGTTCCGCCTTGCAGCTTCAATTTCTGTCCAGCTTTCTCAAGCATGTTCTTTTTACCGTCCATTCCGACACAATCAATGACTATGTCGACCCCGCCACTGGTCATCTCTTTAATGTGGCTGCCTATATCGTCGAATTTTTCGAAGTTCAGTGCTTCCACTTTATTCATTTTAACAGCATGGTTTAGGCGATATGGAACGTGATCGATTGCCAACACACGTTTAGCGCCTTTCATCCAAGCAAACTTCTGAACCATAAGACCGACTGGCCCGCATCCGAGGACAGCGACCGTATCACCTTTTTTAACACCCGCATTTTCTACGCTCCAATAAGCTGTCGGCAGGACGTCCGACATGAAAAGAAGGGCTTCATCGGGGAGCTCACATGTTTCAGGGATGACAAACGGTGTAAAGTTGCCATAAGGAACACGTAAATACTCGGCTTGTCCGCCTGGGTAATTGCCGTAGCGTTCGGTGAATCCAAGATAACCGCCCGTGTCCACATGGGGATTCGGATTCGAATTGTCGCATTGACTTTCCATTTCATTGTCACAATAAAAACAATGCCCGCATGCCAAATTGAACGGGATTACGACGCGATCCCCTTTTTTTACTTTCGTCACATTGGGCCCGACTTCTTCGACAATACCCATCGGTTCATGTCCGATGACATAGTCCTTATGCGTCGGTATAGCGCCCAAATAGATGTGCAAATCTGATCCGCAAATGGCAGTAGAAGTTACCTTGACGACAATGTCATCATGCTTTTCAATTTTTGGGTCATCCACTTTTTTTACTTTAATATCTTTTGCACCCTGGAATGTAACAGCTTTCATTGATAAATCCCCTCCATTATGCTTAATAGTCTATCCAATTCCCTGAATATGACCCATTAATCCTAAATGGAGCTTATTTCAGCAAAAAGTTCTCTGTATAATAAGGCTGCAATTTATCATTGAACGAAACGCCCGTCCCCAGGTGGCTGTAAGTATCTAGCAAAATGTTTTCGCGATGTCCCTCTGAATTCATAAGGCCTTCATGCGCAAAAATACTGCTTGATTGGCCATATGCAAGATTTTCACCTGCACCCCGGAAACTGACGCCGTCATCTTTCATTCGATCGAATGGGGATTTCCCTTGCTTGTTTTCGTGGCTAAAATAATCATTATCTGCCATATCCGCACTGTGTTTGCGCGCTGTAACTGCTACGTTTGACTCCCATTTTAGGATGGAAAGCCCGTGACGGACGCGCGCTGCATTCGTTAAGTCGAAAAGTTGTTGTTCGAACCCGTTTCGTAAGTTTGCATCACCGCCGGCATAGATGCCGGTTTTTTTCTTTTCCAATGAATCGTTAATTAGCTGGATGGCTGTAACTTTGTCATTTTGATGTAAATCATAAAAAACATAAGTGTAGGTATCGCCTGATTTGAAGACGTCAAAACCCTCACTTTCCTGGAGCATGTAAATGTTCAAACCTTTTCGAATTTCTTTAATCGGTTCGCCGAATGTTTCGCGCACCGTTGATTTTAAAGAACCGTATTTGATGCCAGCAGTTGATGAAATGAGGTCGTCATTTGTATAAATGGCGTTCACTATCTGTTTATCATCGAACGAAACCATGACGAAGTTTTGATAGCCATCATGATAAGTGAACCATTCGGTACCGTATTCGTTCATGGATTGATTTTTTGGTTCCCCAAGTTCAGCTGTCACGTTTTCTTGTGGGCTACCAAGTTCGATATTGTGGATTGAGACCTGGGTTTTCAAGGGTTTATCCAACACTGGTTTTTCTGCAACAGGGATAGATTCTTCGGTTTCAGTTGTCTTTGAAGTTAGGTAAGATAGTGCTTTATCTATGGTGTTGCTGATGGAACGGATTGTTGTGTCGAGGGATTCCTTTGTCAAAAGAGTATCGATTTTTTCATCGACAGGTTCTAGAAAAGAGATGTCGACATATTGTGAGACTGGTTCTTCCCAGTACGGTTTTGTGAAATAAAGTGCAGCAATGAAAAGGATGAAAAGGAATAATCGTTTCATGGAATCGCCTCCTACCTGCTATTGTAACCCCATGGGACTAGTTGAATACAGTATGAAGGTATTTATGGTGACGGTAATAAACTGGGTTCGCTCCATTTCCAGTACTCGTCGAAAAGCTGTATACTAATAGAACAACTGATGAACGGGGTTTTCAACGTATGACTATATCAAAAAAAATATTCAATGCACAAGTGATGGAAAGCAACTCGCATTTATTTAGATGTCCAATCTGCGCATCTGGAATGGTCATGGAGGACAAGTCGCGGCTCGTTTGTGTAGACAATCACTCATTCGATTTGTCAAAAAATGGCTATGTCAATTTAGCACCGCAGGCACATGTGACGAAGTATGATAAATCGCTATTTGAAGCAAGAAAAACGGTAATGAGCAGTGGGTTTTTCAATCAGGTTCTGGAATTTATTACACATAAAGTTCATGAGCATATAGAAGGGCGGGAACAGGCCTTCATTCTGGACGCGGGTTGCGGGGAAGGCACGCACTTGTCGGCAATTCTTTCACAGCTGCCTGGTAAAACAACTGGAATAGGCATTGATCTTGCAAAAGAGGGGATTACTGCGGCGGCGAAAGAGTATCCAGGTTCAATTTGGAGTGTCGCGGACCTGGCGAACTGCCCGTTCCAAGAAAGCCAATTCGATGTTATTTTAAATATTTTATCGCCGGCAAATTACGCAGAGTTTACACGTCTTCTAAAACCAGATGGATTGTTTGTGAAAGCAGTACCGGAAAGCGGTTATCTAAAGGAGTTACGAGCTGTTTTTTATGATGATGAAGAGCGCACAGGCGATACGGATCCCGTTGCGCGCTTTGCGCAACACTATGACGCTGTCACAACGGAACGGATTACGTATGTATTCCCGTTATCGTCGGGGCTTCTTGCACCGCTTATCCGCATGACTCCGCTCACGTGGGGCGCGAGTGAGGAAAAGATTGAAGAAGCGCTAGGAATGGATATACAGAACATTACAATCGACTTCACCGTCATTTCAGGTGTGAAGAGGGTTGAGTAAAGAAAGGGGCGAGGAAGATGTTTGGTGGAATTAGCAGTGTTCCAAGCTGGTTTTATATTCTCGCGATTGCGGTAGTTATACTATTTATTATTATTATGGAATGGAAGACGCGCTAAAGGGGGATTCATTTATGACTAAAAAAAAGGTTAGTAAACGACAGAAACCGAAGTTGTCTGTTACTCATAAGGCTATGCAAGTGGAAGCGATTCTCGATAATGAAGGATACATTGAAAAAGTCCGCATTGACGGAGGTCATATGACAGGTGCGGAAGGTGGAAGACTGACTTTCGATGACGTGATCTTTAAAGATGTATCGTTTGCGGGAAGTGATTTAGCGGGAGCAGAATTTGTTGATGTAGTGTTTGATACGTGCGATTTATCCAATGTTAATTTTCAAAGTGCCATGTTCCACAGGTGTGAAATCGTTAATTCGAAACTGACGGGTACGGACTTTGCGAATGCGAAAGTGGGGCATACGTTAATCAAGGAATGTGATGGGCGCTATATTAACTTCAGCTTCTCTAGCATGAAGGAAGTTGAATTCGCTGAGTGTAATTTAACAGATGGCGATATTTATGAAAGCTCATTTAATAACGTGCAATTTAAGTTGTGTAAGCTGGATAATATTAACTTCACTGAAACGGACTTGAATGGTGTTGACTTGTCTGATAGTACATATGACCGGATTGAAGTCACGCTCCCGAAAATTGCAGGCTGTATTGTGTCAAAAGATCAGGCAATTGGCTTCGCACGTGTGCTTGGATTATCCGTGAAAGAAGAATAATGGTATACTTAAACGAAATCAGAGTGGAAAAGAGTGAACATATATGTTGACATTTGAAGAGAAACAACAGATTATCGAAACAATTCCCGAACTTACACGTAAAGATGTGTCAATGAAACGGGTCAACTATCATTATGAAGAAAGCTTATATGAAAAAACAGTCGTCGTTCAGCATCTTCACCCGAACGGTAACGGTTTTATCTATGTAGCGGGAATTCCTGGTTATGATACGGATGAACGTGGTCTCGTCAATATCCGTGAAGCTTCAGAAGAGGAACTACGGAAAATTATTGCAGATTCTATCAAGGCTTTATCTGAAGGAGCACCTGAACCGCAGGCTATTGTACAAAAGTTTGTGAACAATGAAGGTGAAGAGCTAATCCTTATGGAAGAGCAAGGCTTCTGGAATTTGTATCACGGCTTGAATCTTGAAGAAAGTTTCGGGGATTATAACGAAGCGGACGTCTATTTGATTGAAGAGGAATTCGTCAGAGTTGAAGACGAGGATGATGCGCAGTGAAAGGTAAAAACCTTGTCATCGGCCTTGTGCTAATTACGTTATTAAGTATTATTGCTGTTTATTTCACGATGAAGGCAACAGTCAATAATATGGAAAATGGGATGGCGCCGATTGTGACGGTTGTTGAATTGATAGAAGAAGTTGATTATCGCTAATTGAAAAAGCACACCAGGGATTAATCCCTGGTGTGCTTTTTCTAAAGCTAAAATATATACGTTTTTTCCACTGTGGTCGATGTCTAGCTCCAGCGGTCAGATGCTCGGGTCATAAGTCGAACCGGCTATGCGGTAAAGTGCACCGCTTCGCCAATCCGTCTTATGCCTGTCGCGGGCCTACAGGATGTAGGTCATGCAGCTGTTGCCACAGGAAGTGGCGTACTTAAGCTGCGTTCCTTTTAGGCACCTTCCGCTTTTCTTAATGCCAATTTCCTGGCTTATAGGGCCCTTTTCTAAACGGTAACCACCAGTTCCATTTGCCGAACAGTTTCATTAAGCTTGGAACGAGCAGTAGGCGAATAATCGTTGCGTCAATGGCGACTGCTATCGCGATGCCGACACCGATCTGCTTCACTGGCATAACGTCCGTAAAGGCGAATGCCCCTGTCAGAACGATCATGATCAGTGCCGCAGACGTGATGATCTTACTTGTTGTTGCAAGACCTTCAACAGTTGAGTGGTCATTATCCAATGTTTTCGCATACTCTTCCTGCATCCTTGAGATGAGGAACACTTCGTAGTCCATACTTAGTCCAAAGACAAGACTAAAGACGATGACAGGGATGATAAGCGCAATTGTGCCTGCTTCCAATCCGAAATGACCATACTGGAAAATATAGACGAGAATACCGAATGTGGCAGCCAATCCGACGATGTTCATCAAAATTGCTTTAATCGGTATTAAAATAGATTTAAAAGCAATCATTAGGATGAAAAACGTCGAGACAAGGATAACTAACAGAACGTACAAAATCTTATCCAGTATTTCATCGAAGATTTCCTGATTGAACTTTGGTTGTCCGCCGATGGATAAGTTCCACTCCGTTTGCTTGTCGGACCAGTCGCGCGCCCAATCTTGTGCGGCATCTGAACTGCCATTAGCTCTAAGTGTCACAGGAATCATCAGCTTGTCGTCTTTCACAAATGTTTCAATAAGAGGGGAGAGTCCGGCGGCGATTTCAGGCGCCAACATCGCTTGCTCCCATTGTTCGACGGAATCGATGTCACTTGCAGTAAAAATTGTCGTTACTTTATCCACAAGCGGATCGTTTGAAAGTTCTTTTTCAAGTTCTTTCATGGACTGGAGACCTTTTTCATCCACCCAGCCGTCCGCACGTTCTGCAATGACATAGACAGCGGCTTGGTTAGCCAGACCAAACTCTTTATCAATCAATTCAAAAGATTGGCGCGTATCATACGACTTTGGCAATGAATCAATTGCTGGAATTGTTAAATCCATATTTTTTACTGGAATTATTGCGATACCGAGTAGGATAAATGCAACAATTGATATCATAACGGGACGCTTAATAACTGCGTTGGCAAATTTGCGCCAACCGTTCGCTTCAGCCGATTTTTCTTTCAATAGCTGCCATTTGTCAATCCGGTCGCCAAGCGCAATAAGTACGGACGGTAACAAGGTTATAGATGCAAGGACAGCCATTGCTACGACAATCATACCGCCGATTGCAATGTTTTGGAAAATGTCGACCTGTATAAGCATCATTGCGCCAAGTCCGATGAACACACAGAAAGCGGAAAAGATGACGGATCTTCCTGCTGTTCGAATCGTAGTGGAGATAGCTTCATGCATCTCGCTCTTTTTGCGTTCTTCACGATAACGGCTGATGAACAACAAAGCGAAGTCTATACTAAGCGCAAGTCCCAGCATTGGGATGATATTCAAGACAAAAATGGACAGGTCCATTTTCCCGCCAAGAATGGCCAATACACCGAACGAGGATACGACAGTTACAATACCAATAATTAATGGTACGAATGAAGCGACGACAGTTCCGAAAGCGAAAAGAAGTATAATAATTGCAATCGGTAACCCGATTGCCTCTGCTGTCATTAAGTCACGTTGGCTAGCAGTGTTAATGTCCTTTGAAATAGCGGAAGCTCCTGTAAGTGTGATTCCTTTTTCATTACCGACAGCCTCTCGGATATCCGTGACGACAACAGACATATCTTTCTCCGCGTTATCAAAATGAAGAAGTGCGTAGGAAGCAGTGTTTTTATACTGTGTATCGTTGTCTAGCGGTGACACAATTTCTGAAGCGACCTTAAGTTTATCTACGTTAGTGAGTGTAGATGCTATTTTTTCATCTGGCACATTCTCGAAAACGAGGAACATGGTTTCTGCCGGCATATCGAATTCATCGGACACAATATCCATGACTGCGGCATGTTCGCCATCTGTTTGGAAGCCGTCACCTTCTAAAAGTCCGGGCAACTTAATCGCGAATAGCGTCAATATGACGAAGATTGCAATCCATGCAAAGATAATATATTTATGTGCGCTTGTTACAAAACGCGCAAGTGTACGCATACAATCATTCCTTCCTGTGTATAGATTGACTCTATTCTTCTATAATAACGGAAAATGATGGGAATGTCTTTTATCGAAGGAGGCGGCACAGGTTAGGGAATCTAGCATGAGTGAAAATCCGCAAGCGGTTACTAAACGAGTCTATGTAGGTAATAATAGGTTGCATCCTGGAGGGAAGTTCATCGTATATAGGTTGAAATAAGAATTACATTGAATTCGCTAGGGGATGCTACCCTCCAGTCTTAGGGTTTCAGATACTCTTAGTAAGGCTCCGATGCTCAGTTTATTATAAGTATTTAGTAGTCACCACAATTAATCTTGGACAAAGAAAAAAGCCATTCCCCGAAGGGAATGGCTTTTGAATGGTTAATTCAAATTAGTTTTTGTTTACGTTTGTAGCTTGAAGACCGCGTTGGCCTTGCTCGATTTCAAACGTTACATCTTGGCCTTCTTCAAGAGACTTGAAGCCTTCTCCTTGAATAGCTGAGAAGTGTACGAATACATCGTCTCCGTCTTCGCGTTCGATGAAGCCAAATCCTTTTTCTGCGTTAAACCATTTCACTTTACCTTGTTCCATGTGTGTTTCCTCCTCGTATGCTTTGTGCATACATTGTATTACTATCCTTGCTCAAGTCTTGAAGCGGTCAAGATTTATTCGAGACCATCATGCCGAACAAAAATAATTCTTCTTTATCATAACAGGGATATTAGCACATTGCAAGAGAAATGTTTGAATTAAAAAAACAAGTTAAGGATCTGATAGACAATCGCAGCGATTGTTGCTGAAATTGGTAAAGTAATAATCCATGTCGTGACAATCGTTCTAGCGACTCCCCAATTGACACCTTTTACACGTTGAGCTGAACCTACACCCATGATTGCGGAAGAAATGACGTGTGTTGTACTAACCGGTAAATGGATAAGTGTCGCTCCAAAAATAATCATAGCAGATGACAAATCAGCTGCTATGCCGTTCACTGGACGGATTTTCATAATCTTGCCGCCGACAGTCTTAATGATTTTATAGCCACCGATTGATGTTCCGATCCCCATCGCTGTCGCGGCAGCAATCCGGACCCAAAGTTGAATATCGTCCGACGTCTGCAATTCTGCTGCAATCAATGCCATTGTAATTATACCCATGGCTTTTTGCGCATCATTTGTACCGTGTGTGAACGATTGAAGCGCTGCTGTTCCGATTTGCATATAACGAATTCGTTTATTTGCCTTAAATAAATTCTTGTTCTTCAAGGTCACTTTGAATATCGACATTACAAGGAAGCCGCCTGCAAGTGCAATGAACGGAGAAATAAGAAGCGCTTGTAATATTTTTAGGAAACCGCTGTAATTTAAAATGCCGAAACCTGCTGCTGAAATAGCCGCGCCAGCGATTGAACCGATTAAAGCATGGGATGAACTGGATGGGATTCCGAAATACCAGGTAATCAGATTCCACGCAATTGCTGATATAAGTGCCGCTAAGATGACAAGCGAACCGTTTTCGAGAACGAATGGATCGACAATGTCTTTTGAAATCGTTTTTGCGACTCCTGTAAATGCGAGAGCGCCGACGAAGTTCATGACAGCTGCCATCATAATAGCAGTTCTCGGTTTCAGTGCACGAGTCGAAACGGATGTTGCGATGGCATTCGCCGTGTCATGAAATCCGTTGATGAAATCAAAAGCGAGTGCGAAAACAACGACTAGTATGGTAAGGAGAAGTATTGTATCCATTTGGCTCCCCCTTATGCGTTACGCATAATAATTGATTCGATTGTGTTGGCAACATCTTGGCAATAATCGGCGACATCTTCAAGCTGTTCATATATGTCTTTGAATTGGATAATGCGAATTGGATCCTTTTCATTAATGAAGAGTTGTTTGACCGATGTACGGAAAACTTCATCACAAACTCGTTCGTAATCTTTAATAAGTACTGCATGATCGTGCATCGCTTCAAGTTTTTTCCTCGCAAGCAATTTCATCGCTTTAACGATTTCGTCGGTACTTTTCACAATGTTTTCCATGAATTTCTGTACATACTCATCAATTTCAGTAAGAGAGAACATTTCAAGATGTGCTGCAAAATGTTCAATACCATCAAGAACATCATCCATCTTAATGGCCAAATTCATGATATCTTCCCGCTCAATTGGTGTCATGAACGACTTGTTAAGCTTAGTAATGAGATCGTGGATGAGTGTGTCACCTTCCGTCTCGTAATTTTTAAGTTTAATGCTTACTTCTTTCAAGTCGGCAACTGTCACCACTTTAAAGTCGTTGGCATAATGAACCGCTTCTTGCACATTTTCAGCAATGGTTAATAATGCTATGAAAAAAGGGTCAGGTTTACGTGAGCTGAACATTGTTGTACCTCCGTCCCAGTATGGGAAATAATTTTTTAACAATCCCATCATATCAAAAACAATTTGAGATACCTACAAATTTCGACGATATCTGCACAAACTTTACACAATCTTTACAAAGACCCTACAAAGGATTCACAAAAATCAAATCTGTATAGAAAAAGTGACAATTGTCATGAAGGAAAAATGACTCAATGTACTCCACAGAATACCCTCTTTATCAGTAAAGTTAACGTAAGAGGTGAGAGTATGTTGGGAATTATTAATCTTTGTGTGGAGTTTAAACGGAAAAACGTGTTAAGAGATATTAACTTGGAAATTGCATCTGGGGAAGTAGTTGCGCTATGTGGAGCAAATGGAGCGGGGAAATCAACAATTGTATCCGTTATAGCAGGAATCGTCCATCCTTTAAGCGGGAGAATTCTACTGGCAGGGAAACCACTAGGAAGGAAAATGAAATCGGAAATAGGCTTCATGTTCCAACACGCCGAATTCATGGATAATGTGAAGGTCAAGGAGATGCTTTGTTTATTTCAATCCTTCTATAGAAGTCCTTACTCATTCGACGAGCTTGTCCGTCTAGGATTATTGCAAGATATGCTCCTTAAAAAGACACATGAATTATCAGGCGGTGAGCGTAAGCGGCTGTCATTTGCATTGTCGATGGCAGGTAGACCACTCGTGCTGATTGCGGATGAACCAACTGCGGGAATGGACGAGGAAATGAAAAAACATTTCTATCAACAACTAAAGCTTGCTGTTGATGAAGGGCTTGCCGTTTTACTGATTACACATTCCAGGGAAGAAAGAGAAGTTCTTGCACATCGAATTGTGTTGTTGAAGGAAGGGGTTGTGCAATGACTAAGCCCTTTTTATTGTTGACAAAAATTGAAGTGTTGCGCATGCTAAGAAACCGCTATTTTGTCATTTATGCCATCGTTCTTCCCATCGTCTACTACCTAATCTTTTCGCTTTCGAATGAACCAGAGCACTATGCATATCTACTTATCGCAATGCTTGTCTTCAGTTTGTTGTCGGGAGCTGTCACGACATTTGCTATTGGGCTTGCATACGACAACAGCAGACCTTGGCGTACATCTATGAAGGCATTGCCGGTTTCCGAATTAGTCGTTTCAGGTGCGAAACTGATGTCACAGCTTTTATTGAATAGTATCACGGTTGTGATCTTAATCGTTTTTGTTCAGACGATTCACGGGCTCCCAGGCAGTGTAGGGCAATGGTGTATGATTGCGGTATGGTTTATCGGTGTGTCCGCGGTGTTCATGACGTTGGGTGTGGCCATCAGTTCATTTGGGAAACAGGGTACTGTTTCTGGTATTGCAAACTTTACGTGGATATTTGTGATGTTTTCTGCAGGGACGTGGATTCCGATTGAACAGTTTCCGGGCTGGGTGCAACCTATTGCAAGCGGGTCTCCAGGAGCAATCGCGATAGCGGGTGCCTTCCGTTTACTGGGTGGAGGTTATCCCTTGATTGGTCAAATGGGTGGACTTATCTTTTATTCGATGCTATTTATAGGGGTTTACTGGGTTGGAGGATATATAAATAGAAGGGCGGCGAATTAATGAGCAGGAGATTTGCAGTATTTCCCGAAGGTTTAGGTAGGGAACCGTATACTATTTTAATCTATATGTTGTTTCCGCTCATAGGGGCGTTCTTTTTAGAGGGCATGGAGCGTATGTTTTCAATCCTTCTACTTGCTCCCTTTTTATTCGTCTATCGCCAGTCCTATTGGCGTAACAGCTATCTAGTGTTCGTCATTGTGCAAGCGATTATTATTGGTTTTTGGGTGTATATGTTCGGACCGGTTTTTTTCTGGCTGAGTGCCTTCTCTTCAAATATGATTTCGTTATTGTCCGGACGCAAGCGCATCGCGGCTGTTGGCGTCTATATAGTGGTTGGGATTGTCTATGGCGTGGCTAAGGACTTAAATATAGTGCAAACATCCATGTCGCTTGTACCTATTCTGCTCGCCATCTTTAATGCCTATATGATTTCATCAAGACGAAAATGGAATGAATCCCAGCGAGAATTGGAGAAAGCACATAGTCGGATTGATGAATTGGTGAAGCAGCAAGAACGCCAGCGAATCGGGCGTGATTTGCATGATACACTTGGACAAAAGCTGTCGATGATTACATTGAAAACTGAGCTTGCCGAGAAGCTACTCGTTTCAGACACAGAAAGAGCTGCGGGGGAGTTACGGGAAGTGATTACAATCTCGCGCGAAACATTAACACAGATGCGGGAGCTTGTGGAAGACCTTGATACAGGCACGCTTGTCGATGAATTGACTGCCAGCCGGCAACATTTACACAGTGCAGGAATCAATTCTGAAGTAAACGGAGAAATCCATTCCATTAATCGTGGGTATGAAAAGATTGCTGTGATGGCAATTCGGGAACTTGTGACCAATGTCGTTAAACATAGCGCTGCATCATGGTGTCAAATTAACATTGCACGTTCAGTGGAAGGTGTATTAATTGAAGTCGCTGATAACGGAAAAGGTATCGATGAAGCGGTTCCAAATCATGGTATGACAGGCCTGCAAAACCGGATTGGGCTTATTAATGGAACGATTGGATGGAAAAGCGGTAAAGAAGGGACAGTCGTTCAGTTATTCATTCCGCTACCGAAAAGTATTGAAAAGGTGGGTGTCGTCTCGTGATACGCGTCGTAATTGCAGAAGATCAGGCGATGGTGAGGGGGGCTTTAATAGCACTTCTTTCTATAGAAGAGGACTTAGAAATCATCGGTGAGGCAGCAAATGGCTTGGAAGCGATTGAAGCAGTCGAGCGATTACTGCCTGATGTCTGTATTTTAGATATTGAAATGCCGATTATGAACGGCTTGGAAGCTTCAGAAAGATTAGTGGAGAAATACCCCGGCGTGGCGATCATCATGTTGACGACGTTTGGCCGAACTGGTTATCTACAGCGTTCAGTGAATGCAGGCGTAAAAGGTTTCTTATTGAAAGACGGACCGAGTAGTGCACTTGCCGAAGCAATTCGCATAGTAGCCGCGGGTCAGCGAGTTGTCGATCCAGAACTGGCCTTTTCACTATTTACAGAAAAAGATCAGTTATCCGAGCGGGAGCAAGAGCTTCTTATGCTGGCATCAAAAGGTTTGGCGAATAAAGAAATCAGCAAGCAGTTATTTTTGTCGGAGGGAACAGTAAGAAACTACTTCTCGGACATCTTTCAAAAGTTGCAAGTAAAAAGTCGGACAGAGGCAATTCACGTTGCCAGGAAAAACGGTTTAATTGATATGGAATAAATTTGTGAAAAATTTTCAGTAAATTGAAACTTTCGGGATGATGGGACGTATATATAGGTGAGACAAAAAAGGTGAAAGTGGGGTGTTGAAATGGAACTGTTTGGGATGCCAATTGTGCAAGTCTATATGGTTGGGCTAATTGTTGCAGGCCTTGCAACGTTACTTTATATCTTATTTAGTGACATGGCGGAAGGAATCGGCGATGCTAGTCCTTTCTTGGATCCGGCGGTGATACTTGCATTCATAACATTTGTAGCGGCTGGCGGTTATATATTAGAACTTGTTACAACATGGGGCAGCGGAATCATTTTGGTAATTGCACTTGTTACTGCTTTTGTACTCGATCTTCTATTGTACTTATTTGTCCTTCTTCCACTGAAATCGGCTGAAGTGTCCCTCGCGTATACGGATGAGTCGCTGATGGGCAGGGTTGGAAAAGTGATTGTACCTGTCCCTGTTGATGGATTCGGTGAAATTGTTATCGAATCGGTGAATGGCATGATTTCTAAGAGGGCGGTAGGGTACGAAAACACCGCAATTGAGTACGGAAAAGAAGTATTGATTATTGAAGTGAGAGATGGAACATTCATCGTTAAAGAGTATGAACCATTCCGCTTCAAATAAAAAAGGGGGAAAAACAGATGGAAATTTGGATTGCAATTGGAGTCGTCGCGTTTGTTTTACTGGCGCTGGTTCTCGTCTTCATCACAAAGTACCGCACAGTCGGGCCAGATGAAGCACTAATCGTGACAGGAAGTTATCTTGGTTCTAAAAATGTACATAAGGATGATTCGGGAAATCGTATTAAAATCATCCGCGGCGGCGGGACGTTCCTGTTGCCAGTGTTCCAACAAGCGGCACCGCTTAGCCTTTTGTCAAGTAAGCTTGAGGTTACAACGCCGGAAGTGTACACGGAGCAAGGCGTTCCTGTTATGGCAGATGGAACAGCAATTATTAAAATTGGTGGCTCAATCATAGAGATTGCAACAGCTGCTGAACAATTTTTGGGGAAATCAAAAGCTGATCGTGAAAATGAAGCAAAAGAAGTATTGGAAGGTCATTTGCGCTCGATTCTTGGTTCAATGACAGTGGAAGAAATTTACAAAAATCGCGATATGTTTTCTCAGGAAGTGCAACGTGTTGCTTCACAGGATCTTTCCAAAATGGGACTCATCATCGTTTCATTTACAATTAAAGATGTGCGCGATAAAAATGGCTATCTCGATTCACTCGGGAAACCACGTATCGCACAAGTGAAGCGTGATGCGGATATCGCAACAGTTGAAGCAGAAAAAGAAACGCGTATTAAAAATGCGGAAGCATCTAAAGAAGCACAAAAAGCAGAAATTGAACGTGCGACTGAAATTGCGGAAGCTGAAAAAGAGAATCAATTGAAGGTTGCGGATTACCGACGTGATCAGGATGTTGCAAAAGCACGTGCCGACCAAGCTTACGAACTTCAAACGGCCGTCTCGAAACAGGAAGTTATGGAACAGGAAATGCAAATTCAAATCATTGAACGTCAAAAACAGATTGAACTTGAAGAGAAAGAGATTCTGCGTCGTGAGAAGCAATATGATTCTGAAGTTAAGAAAAAAGCTGACGCGGATCGCTATGCAATCGAACAAAATGCAGAAGCTCAAAAATCGAAACAAATTACGGAAGCCGATGCTGAAAAGTACCGCATTGAAGCACGTGCGTTTGCGGATGCAGAAAAAGTTCGTCTTGACGGGCAGGCGAAAGCCGATTCAATGCGCGCACAAGGGGAATCTGAAGCTGACATTATTCGTCTGAAAGGTCTTGCGGAAGCGGAAGCGAAACGTAAAATTGCTGAAGCATTTGAACAGTACGGCCAAGCTGCCATGCTTGATATGATTGTTAAAATGATTCCAGAATATGCGAAACAAATTGCAAGCCCGCTTGCGAATATTGATAAAATTACTGTTGTTGACACGGGTAGTGGTGAAGGCGGCGGAGCCAATAAAGTAACGTCGTATGCGACTAACTTAATGGCAACATTGCAAGAATCCTTGAAAGCATCATCGGGCATCGACGTTAAGGAAATGCTTGAAAACTACACGGGCAAAGGCAATATCCGCCCAAGTATTGACCAGCTGACAAATGAGATAAAAGCAACAAATATGAAGCAACCCACTCAACAAGTGATTGCAAGAAAAGAAGTTGCAGCTGACGAAGCTGAATAATATCTAACTAGAGGAGAGTCCCGACGCAGTAGTGCGTCGGGGCTTTTTTTATGTTGTTGGCCCCCTCAGCGAGCGTAGAGTAAGGAAACAATCATAAAGCTCGCACGACCGATCATAAAAGCTGCCAACCGATCATAACCCTCGCACGACCAATCATAAAAGCCGCTAACCGATCATAAGCCTCGCACGACCGATCATAAAAGCCGCCAACCGATCATAAGCCTCGCACGACCGATCATAAAAGCCTCCAACCGATCATAAGCCTCGCACGACCGATCATAAAAGCCTCCAACCGATCATAAGCCTCGCACGACCGATCATAAAACTCCCTAACCGATTATAACCCTCGCACGACCAATCATAAAAGCCGCCAACCGATCATAACCCTCGCACGACCGATCATAAAAGCCTCCGATCGATCATAACCCCTGCCAGACCAATCATATATCCAGCATCCACCTCCAACATCTTAAGAAATTCTTCATATCTATCCTTACAAACCCTTAAGATTCTCCCTATATAATGAAGGAAATAAAGAAAGTTGGAGGGGAACAGATGATTAGTGTGCAAAATTTAAATCATTCATTCAAAATCGGCAAGAAAGGTAAAGAAAAGCGAGTTCCGGTGTTGAAGGGGTTAACGTTTGATGTTGCGGAGGGTGAAATTGTATCGATTGTTGGCAAAAGTGGTTCGGGTAAATCAACGCTTCTTCATATTATGGCAGGATTCCTAACGCCTGAAAGTGGAGAAATCAGTGTGCAAGGCATTCAGACCTCTGCATTCAACGAGGTGGAAAGTGCGAAGTTTCGATTAGATCATTTCGGTTTCGTCTTTCAAAACTTTCAACTCATGCCTGGATTGACAGCATTTGAAAATGTTGAACTGCCACTGACATTAAAGGGCATCAACAAAAGCGAGCGACAGAAGAAAGTAAAAGACCTGATGCAGAGCGTTGGACTCACGGATGTGCGAGACCATTATCCAAATGAATTATCGGGAGGTCAGCAACAGCGAGTCAGTATTGCGCGTGCGCTTATAACGGATCCGCCAATCATTTTCGCCGATGAACCGACAGGTAGTCTCGACTCGGAAACAGAACAGGACGTTCTTTTGCTTATCCAGTCGCTCAATAAAACACGGGGCATCACATTCGTCATCATTACACACGACGATGAAGTGGCACAAACAGCGAATCGTGTATACAGAATGCATGACGGCGTATTAACGGAAGGCGGTGCACAGCATGCAATTTAAGGACCAGATTAGTTTCGTAGGGCAACATATCAAGAAAAATAAAATGCGTGTTTTTATGACCGTGCTTGCGGCCACGATGGGAACAGCTTTTTTAATTGTGCTCGCGTCCGTTGGATTCGGCCTTCACGAAACGATTCGGGGAGAGGTCTTATCGAACCGACTTGTGACACAAATTGAAGTGTTCTCAAGTGAGATGGATGAAGATAAAGTTGTAGAGCTGAAGAAACGGGATCATGTAAAAGCAGTTGTATTCCGCCAAAACTTAGGGGCAGAACAGCTGTCTTCAATTGGTGATTTCACTGGGAATAGTCAACTCGTTGTGACGGATTTTACAGAAGAAAAGAAAGCGAATTTCGAGCTTCAGGAAGGACGTTTACCTGAAAAAATGAACGAAGTCGTCGTGGGAAGCAATTTCGCAGATTCCTTAATGAATCAACAAGATGAAAATGAAGATGGTGAATTTACTACTTATGACGGAAAATTGATTGGTGAACAGTTCAACTATCAAATCGGTGACGATGAAGGTGAAATGATTGAGGATAAAATGATGCTCACGATAGTGGGAATCGGAAAGAAACCTGCGAAAGATTGGGAGCAGGATCAAAAAATATACGCTGACGCATCTATTATTCCAGAGTTAGAAAAAATCTATTATGCACATGTAGACAAGCCAGTGGATGATAATACAGACGCACAGCAATTATTTTATGGCAATGTAAACGTCTATGCGGATAAATTAGAAAATGTGAAAGCAATCTCTACTGAATTAAAAGACGATGGATATAGTGTGTATTCCATATCCGAAGAACTTGATCAATTAGATGTCTTTTTCCTAGCGTTGAAAGCTGGACTTGTATTCGTTGGGACAATTGCGATCTTAATTGCATCTATCGGAATATTTAACACGATGACAATGGCTGTGACAGAGCGGACGCGTGAAATCGGAGTTATGAAAGCAATCGGGGCAGATCCGAAATTAATCCAACGACTATTCCTGATGGAAAGTGCGTGGATTGGTATAGTTGGGACGGTTCTTGCAGTTGTTATTTCCTATGGGGTGAGCATTGTGTCGAATTATGTGCTGCCAATAATTGTTACGGCGGCGCTCGGTGAAGAAGATTTTGGAGATATGACTGTTACGTTCTCCGTTATTCCGTGGCAACTTGTGGTTATCGCTTCTACGATCAGCATAGGCGTCGCAATGATTTCAGGGTGGCGACCAGCGCGTAAAGCGACGAAAATTGATGTCATCAATGCGTTGAGGCAGGAACTCTAATCGACATATTTTTGCATCAATCGAGTAAAGGTGTATGAAACGTTGGCGTGCCTTGTTATAATGGTAATATTCAGACATGCCTTGATGATCATATGCCTTAACCCTAGGAGTACGCTTATGTACACTATTTTAAACCAGTCGTATAGCAATCAAACTAGCGAAGGATATCCGGTACTTCATCTCGGTTATGCGGATGTCGTATTGCTCGGAAGATGGAACGGATTGTCAAATGCGCTTTATTCATTGCACAAGAATGGCTCGTTTTGGGTCCAATACGATGCCGAAGACGCCTTCATAGAGTCCTATAAGCTTCTTAACGGGGTCGTAGAAATGGAATACGAAGGAAAGCGCCGTCTGTTGGAAATCGGTGAGACAGTTGAAGCATCGAATTATGAACATATTATTTCGTTTTATGGGAAAACGGAAGCAGATATTTTAATTAAAATGGAAGCTGAAAGTTTTGAGTACAGATTTTTCGAAACGCAACTCCTCCAAGAAGAGGCGGATGCGATTGCATCGGTCGATGGCTATACTTATATGCATTGCAACCGAATTAAGGATTATTCAATCGAAGTGTGGAAACAGTTGGAACTCCCAACAGAAAGCCTTAGCACTTTGAGATGGGGCGCCTATTTTCATGATGTCGGCAAGCGCGTTGTCCCGCTAGAAATTCTTAATAAACCTGGGAAACTGACAGCTGAAGAGTGGGAAATTATGAAGACTCATACGACAGAAGGTGCAAAGATTATGCGTGAGCATGCTGTCGTATGGCTAGCAGATACTGCATTCATTGTCGAACAACATCATGAAAGACACGACGGAAAAGGCTATCCGTATGGTCTCAAAGGTGATGAAATTGCGCTAGAATCCGCCATCGTATCGGTCGTTGATGCATTTGATGCAATGACAACCGATCGAGTGTATAAGAAGGCCCTTTCTATACAAGAAGCTGTGAAAGAACTAGAGGGCGGAAGAGGGACACAATTTAACCCTAAAGTAGTCGATGCATTTATAGAGATATTAAAGAAAAACCAATTCAATTGGAAATGAAGAATGGAAAAAGACTCGGGAAACCGGGTCTTTTCTATATAAAAAAAGGGGGGAATGCTATGGATTACATTCAAACGATGAGGAAAATGATTGGTAAGGAATCACTACTAACGGTGGGTTGCGGCGTCATCATTATAAATGAAGATAAAATCTTGCTTCAACACCGCACAGATGAGGACAATTGGTGTATTCCTGGTGGTGTGATGGAGCTTGGAGAAACGTTTGAAGAAACGGCGAAAAGGGAGACATATGAAGAAACGGGACTGCATGTGGAGGGGCTTCAGCTATTTGGTCTTTATTCCGGAGAGGCCTGTTTTGTGACGTATCCGAATGGTGATCAAGTATATAGCGTGCAAGTTATTTTTCAAACAGAAAACTATTCAGGCGAACTACAACAGGGCGGTACAGAAAGCAAAGCACATCGTTTTTTCGGAAAAGATGAATTGCCGACGAACCTAAACCCTAGGCAAAAAGCATTTATCCGAGACTGGGCGGATGAAAAAAAGGTGCCAATCAGCGATAATGGAAATACTTACAATTGAAAGAGGGATGAATGATGGATTATCGTATTGAACACGACACATTTGGTGAAATTAAAGTACCTGCGGACAAGCTATGGGGAGCGCAAACGCAACGCAGTAAACAAAATTTTAAAATTGGCGGAGAAAAAATGCCAATTGGTGTTATTCGTGCATTTGCCCATTTGAAAAAATCTGCAGCAATCGCGAGCCATGCACACGGTGCTATCTCAGAAGCAAAAATGAAGGCTATCTCTGCAGCGGCGGATGAAGTAGTCTCTGGCAAACTGGATGATCATTTCCCACTTGTCGTTTGGCAAACAGGAAGCGGTACGCAGTCAAACATGAATATGAACGAAGTGCTTGCACACCGTGGAAATCAACTTCTTGAAGAGTGGGGCGAGGAAGAACGCCTTCATCCGAACGATGATGTCAATAAATCACAAAGTTCAAACGACACATTCCCTACAGCGTTGCATGTTGCAGGCGTCGTGGCAGTACAACAACAACTCGTACCGGCAATTGGTGTATTGAAAGAAACACTTAACAAGAAGTCCGAAGAGTTCATGGATATCATTAAAATCGGCCGTACGCATTTACAAGACGCGACACCTTTAACGCTTGGCCAGGAAATTAGCGGTTGGCACCGGATGCTCGAGAAAACAGAAAAAATGATTACGGACAGCGTCGAGTCGATGAAAGAACTTGCAATCGGTGGAACAGCTGTTGGTACAGGACTTAACGCACCTGCAGGATTTGGGGACCGTGTTGCTACTGAAATCAGTACAGCAGTAGGAATCGAATTTACGTCTGCGGTAAATAAATTCCATTCACTTACGAGCTATGATGAAATTGTTTACGTTCATGGCGCTATCAAAGCACTTGCAGCAGACCTAATGAAAATTGCGAATGATGTGCGATGGTTGGCTAGTGGACCACGTTCAGGTATTGGTGAAATTACAATTCCTGAGAACGAACCAGGCAGTTCCATCATGCCTGGAAAAGTGAACCCGACTCAAAGTGAAGCATTGACGATGGTTGTCGCACAAGTGATGGGGAATGACGCAACAATCGGTTTCGCAGCGAGCCAGGGGAACTTCGAACTGAACGTCTTCAAACCGGTTATCATATTCAACTTCCTTCAATCCGTGACGTTGTTGAGCGATGCGATGATCAGTTTCAACGATAACTGTGCAGTTGGAATTGAACCAAATCGTGAAGAAATTGATCGTAAAGTTCAAAACTCACTTATGCTTGTGACGGCACTTAATCCTTATATCGGTTACGAAAATGCAGCGAAAATCGCGAAAACAGCACATGCGGAAGGAACAACGCTAAAAGAGGCGGCACTTAAATCTGGCTTGCTGACAGAAGAACAATTTGACGAGTATGTCGTTCCTTCAAAAATGATTGGGAAATAAGGAGTCGACTTCAGTATGTACGAAAAAGAGTGTCCATATTGCAATTTGCTAGCGGATCCTGAGCAACAAATTATCTTTGAAAATGCGACATGCGCTTATATTCAAAAGCCTTCCGAGCAAACTGTGTTGGAAGGGAGCGGGCTCATCGTTCCGAAACGGCATGCAGTCGATGTATTTTCATTAACCGCGCAGGAATGGATTGATACACAGGAACTGCTAATGAAAGTGAAAGCTTATTTGGAAGAGCGGTACGGGCACGATGGTTATTCGGTTGGTTGGAATACGGGAAAAACAGGCGGGCAATCGATTTCGCACGCGCATTTACATGTGATTCCGAGATTTGCGGATGAGCCGTATGCCGGGAAGGGTATCAGGCATTGGATTAAGCAAGAGGCTAATCACCGTCGTGTTTGATCCCTCATTAACGGGCAGTAAGACCCCTCTGATTGAAGATTAACTTTATTGTCCATCAAACTGTAACTTATAAACGTGTTGTTTTGGGTTATGATGAAAGGACAACTACGCGAATAAGGGGTGGGCAGTATATGAAAAAGAAATGGATATTTATCTTGCTTGCAGCAGTTCTTGTCCTTTCAGCATGCGGAGAAAAAGCGCAGCCAAGTGAGAAAGAACATGACATGGCACATGGGGAACAGCAGCATGTACCAAACGGTGACTTGCAAGAAGTAACAGCTTCTGCTGATATTTTACCGTCGTTCCTAGATGACAAGTCGGAGGATATGCGTCTTGTCTATCAAATGGCGGGAACTGCAACGGATATTATTGAGTGGATGCCTTGCTATTGTGGGTGTGGTGAAAGCGCAGGTCATGACAGTAACTTGAATTGTTTCATCGACGAAGTTCGTGAAGACGGTTCTGTTGTCTGGGATGACCATGGCACACGTTGCCAAGTTTGTCTGGATATCGCCGTGCAATCTGTAATGATGAAGCAAGAAGGTAAATCGTTAAAAGAAATCCGTGAATTCATCGATGAAAATTATAAAGAAGGCTACGCAGAACCAACAAAAACGCCGATGCCAGCATAATTGAATTATAAAAAGCAGACACGCGAAAGTGTCTGCTTTTTTATATAGGAAAGGGATTAGTTAATGTATGTGTCACTGACCAGTAAATCACTCAAAATTTCTGACGGAATTTCAAACGTCACGACACCCATATAACCAGGTGCAATTTCATATTTATCGAATGAAATGACAAGCTTATTATCAGCTGTAATATAGAATGACTGATCGGCTTGGATTGTTTTGAAGTCATCGAAAAATTCGCTATTCAAAAAGTAAGAGACCTCTTCATCTGCTGCCATTTGTCGCTCCATTTCACTTACTAAATATGAGCTAATAGCATCGACGTATTTGTCATCTTTAAAAAGACTTGGCAATGTGATTAACACGTTGTTCTGCTTATCAATTGTGTCGTACTTCATTGTTGTTGAAGAGGATCCGACCGTATTCACCTCATAGCGAGCAATCGATAGAAGCTGGTCAGTATCTGTTTTCACTTCGTAGCCAGTGTCGATGCCAAGATGACCGCCACCTGCCTTTTCCAATTCCGCGGCCTCTTGTTGGAACTGTTCGAAAAGTACTTTGTTTTCCTCAAGGTATTTCTCATTCAGAGAAGCTTGCAGTCCTTCATCAGTCAATCCTTCAATTGCTGGTGTGGCGACATTTGCTTGGTACGTTTTTTCATCGACAGTCAATTGTTGTGCGGTAAATACATCCACAATCGCCCCAAGAAGCGGAACATTTGCCATTGCCTGTGCGAAGGATGGACTGACATTTATACTACCGATGAATAGAGCAGCAGCAGCGGCGGCTCCAATCGTCCATTGTTTTAGAAATGGACGTCTTTTCTGTGACGCTTTTGCTCGACGAATCGAAGCTTTTACGACGTCTTCCAACTCAGACGGAATCTCTGTTTCGTCATAGTTCTTTTTCAACTTTTTCAATTCTTTCATAACCTGAATTCCTCCCCAACTTCAATGCGTAACTTTTTCAATGCTGCATATAATCTTGTTTTAATCGTATTCACATTTTCATCCATCACTACAGCGATTTCATCAATTTTCAAATCCTCGAAAAATCTAAGAATAATAAGAGATCTGTATTTAGGAGGCAACTGGTCAATGGCATCATGTAAGTCCATGTCGATAATGTCATCCTCTAACTGTGGCAAATGAATGCCGAGAATGTCATCATCCATCACTGTAATACGCTGATGTTTTCGGATGAAATCAATGGATGTATTAACGATGATCCGGTAGAACCAAGTTTTCAAATAGGAAATCTCTTCAAGTCGATCAATTGAATTGAGGGCTTTTAAAATGGCATCTTGTACAATATCAAGTGCATTTTCTTTATTTCTAACATAGCTGTATGCAAGGCGATAATGGGCTTCACGATTCTCTACTATAAATTTTTCTACAAGCTCAAACTTCTCATTTTTTGTCATGACAAAAGATTCACCTTCTCCAATTTCCAACATGTCGCGAACACGTTATAGTTATTTGACGGGGTACATGTCTGAAAAGTTTTATGTTTTCATTCGCTGAAAAAAATCAATTAAAAGAATCCTTTACGAAACATTGGAAAATTCATGGTAAAATAAATATAACGTAAGGGTGTAGGCCATGGCGATAATGTAGATTTTAGTATTGTGTTTCTAGGAGGATTTATAGTTCTTTAAAGTTTTATTTCTTTTTTGCAAGGGAGTTTTCGGATCTTGAAAAGCACTGCGAAAAAATTGCTGATCTTGAGAGAGAAGTACTGATGCTTAAAAACAAAAAAATCTGCTATACGGAGGAGAAATCAAGATGGAGGATATATTATTTGTTGCATCATGGAGCGGCGGAAAAGATTCTGCGATGGCTTATTACCGCGCAATGAAAGCGGGTGGCATTCCGAAACGGTTATGGACAATGTTTGAAGAGGATGAAGAACGGTCAAAATCACATGCGCTGCCGTTTGAAGTCGTAGCAGCCCAAGCTGAAAGGATCGGCGTCCCTTTAATGATACGGGGAGCAAGCTGGAAAGGGTATGAAGAGCAATTTTTAGACGCGATGAAAGAATGTGTTGAGTCAGGCATCAGCCACGGGGTTTTCGGGGATATCGATCTTGAAGACCATTTGGAGTGGGTTCAAGAAACATGTGCGAAAGTCAATATGAAAGCAGTTCATCCATTATGGATGGAGCCGCGTCGCAAGATATTGGATGAGTTTATAGAGGGCGGATTCGAGGCATACATCGTTGTCGTCAATACAACAATGATGCCTGCCCACTTCATAGGCCGTAAATTTACTATCGAACTGATGGATGAACTCGATGCGCTCGGCATTGATTCATGCGGGGAATCTGGAGAATTTCACACTGTGGTTGTAGACGGACCGATTTTTAGTGAACGGGTCCCGGTCGTTTTTTCAGGGCAGCATAAACGGGATGACTATGTGTTTTTGGATGTATCATTGGGGAAATAAGTGTGGATGGTAAGTTTCGTAAGGGAAGAAGTCCGCGAACTTAATGTCGCGGACAGCATTGCATTATTAAGTAGGGTGAACCATCGGGTATCAGTCTTCTTCAACATCCATAAGGAAAATCTGCTCTTCGAATCCGCCGCGTTTCTCAGCCTTTTCTACTCTTACCTTTTCTAAATCTTCAAATGATACCCCGTAATATGAAACGGCTGCATGGATGAGCTCCAACAAATCCGCAAGTTCTTCGATGGCGTCATCTGTCGTCTCGGTGGATTCGTATTCCTCCAGTTCTTCGTGCATTTTTTTGTTGATTTCGTTAATGTATTCGTCTTCATTCAAAAGGCGTGTATTGCAAATCAGACCGGACTTTTCGATGATTTCGGGAATACGATCGCGTACTAATTTATTATATATCGGCATGTTGTTGTCTCCTTTTAATCACTAAATCTAATTATTCTAAATGATAACATGTGATTCTTTAAATTGAAAAAGCCATCCACATTCGCATGAGGCAAATGTGGATGGCTTTAATCATATATTCAATAAATCGCCCAGTTCTTTCTCTAAAAAAGGATCTGCATTCAACAGCTTCCTAAATTCAGTGTACCGTTTCACTTCATCAGCAGAAGCTTCTCGTCCGGTCTGATAAGCTCGAATCAAAATGTTTTTGGGTGTGTGCTCCATGTCGATGAATTCGAGTAACTGAGCCTCGTAACCCACGAGTGATAACAGCTCGGCACGAATGGAATCAGTAGCAAGTGCTGAGAACCGTTCTTTGATGAGTCCGTGTTGAAGCATAACGTCGAGCGCGGGGGAATTAACCTGCGAGAATAGTTCGTGCTGGCAACATGGAACGCTCAAAATGACTTTCGCTCCCCATTTCACCGCACGGGCAAGCGCCATATCTGTCGCAACATCGCATGCATGTAAGGTGACGACCATGTCAACTGACGTTTCGTCATTATAATCATTGATATCTCCTACTAGAAATTCAAGATTATCGTAACCAAGATCCTTCGCAATGGTGCTACATTCCTCAATCACTTCTTTTTTCAAATCAAGCCCAGTTACCTTGATATCCAGTCCTTTTTCGATACGTAAATAATGATAGAGCGCAAATGTTAAATATGATTTACCGGAACCGAAATCAAGAATACGTACAGTTCGATCTTTCGGTAAGTGCGCAAGAGAATCGTCGATGAATTCGACGAACCGGTTAATTTGCCTAAACTTGTCGTGCTTTTGTTTTTTCACTTTGCCGTCGGGCGTTTGGACGCCAAGTCGTACTAGAAATGGATAGGGAGTATTTTCATCCAATAAATAATTTTTCTTGCGGTTGTGTGAAAGGTCAACTACTTTTTCAGATGCTACTTTTTCAGACTTCCACATTACTTTAAATTTTTTCGTCAGCTGAACCTGGACTTTTTCATCCGAAAACTCAGCGTGTATTTGTCTGAAACGCTCGAGCAGTTGTTGTAAATGTGCTCGCAATGCATCAGGGGTAACATTTTCATGGTTCAGCACTCGTTCGTACTGGTATTCAAATTGAATATGCAGCTGTCCTTTTATTTCCACAGGTTTTACTTTCACCCGTTTTAATTCATCTGTTTTTGTGCGGGATTGGCTGATTGTCCCGCCAATGAAAGACCCGTCTGTTATCCGTCGTGTGAATTCGTCCACTAATTCCTCAAATTGCATTGTCATCACTCCTAGTTAAACTCAAATCCCTGTTTCTTCAAAAAATCTTTCATATGCGTTCGACGAGGGACTTCTAAAAAGTCTGCCATGGAATCGGACCAGGCGGCGTCTTTACGGTTTGAGCCACGGCTTAAATAATAGTCGTTCATTGTTTCATCATACTTAGGTATAAGTTCGTCGTATTTATCGGTATTGTAGCTGTTTTCGTGAATAATTGCTTCTACCGGTAAGCGCGGTTTCACTTCATTCGCTTCGTCAGGAACGCCGATTGTCATGGCGAATAGTGGAGCAACACCGTTGGGAAGCGATAGCAATTCGCTTATTTCCTCAGGTGCATTACGTACTCCCCCGATATAACAGATGCCGTAACCTTTTGATTCGGCCGCAATCGCTACATTTTGGGCGAATAAAGCAACGTCAATGGAGCCGACAAGGACACTTTCAGCAGAGGAGAAATCAATGTCTTTTCCGACTAAGTTAGCTGCCTTTTTCAATCGACAATAGTCCGCGCAGAAGACCAAAACGGCGCCAGCTGATAAAATCTGTTGCGGGTTCTTTGCGAATTCCGCTAGTTTCTTGCGTTTTTCAACATCCGTTACATAAATGACAGAGTATGCTTGGACAAAGTGCGAACTTGCGGCATGCTGCCCGGCCCGAATGAGTTCAAGTACTTCTTCTTTTGATAGTGTAATGTCTTTATATTTTCGCACAGATGCGTGGGCAGATAATAAGTCGATAACCATGGAATCCCTCCAAAAAATGTTTTATTAATTAAGATTAACAGACTGTGATAGTGGTAAACTACCTTTAAAGCTTAACAAAGGGGTGTTGTTATGAATTGGGCGGAAAGTATTTCAATTACCACGGCGTTGTTAATTTTATTTCTAGTCATCTTACCAATTACAATTGCCATATATCTATACTTTTATGACAAAAGCCAAAAGCAACATGCGATTCTTCGGAATTTCCCGATTTTAGGGCGGATGCGTTATGTGATGGAGAAGACGGGTCCTGAGCTTCGTCAATATCTGTTTGACGACGATAATGACGGCGAACCATTCAATCGTGAAGAATACCTACACATGGTTATGCCAGGGAAATATTTGAATAGTGTCATTGGCTTTGGCTCGAAACGTGATTTTGAAGAATCGGGTTATTATATCCGCAACGCAATGTTTACGAAGCAAAATGAGGAAATGCGCGTTGATAATTCAAACCTTATAGATACGATGCGTTATGTCGTTGATGAAGATAATCTCTTTTCACGTAAAGAACACCGCGAAGATATTCCGACATTGCCTTGGTTGTTGCCAGAAGAGGATGCAATCGTCATTGGTCCGAACTGTGAGCATCCATTTCATGTCCGCAGCATGCTTGGTCAATCCGCGATGAGTTATGGGGCACTCGGGGAAAATGCAATCACTGCATTGTCAAAAGGGATTGGCATGGCGCAAGGGGCTTGGATGAATACCGGCGAAGGAGGTCTGTCCCAGCATCACTTGGCGGGCGGTGCAGATATAATTGCACAAATTGGCTCGGGTTTGTTCGGATTTAGAACGGAGGATGGCGAATTCAGTTTTGAGCGGGTTCGTGAAAAAGCGGATATTCCGCAAGTCAAAGCGTTTGAAATTAAATTAGCGCAAGGTGCGAAAATGCGTGGTGGGCACGTTGAAGGGGCGAAGGTAACGGAAGAAATTGCGGCAATTCGTAATGTTGTTCCGTTTGTCTCTATTAATAGTCCAAACCGCTTTCACCAGTTTGATGATTACCCAACACTTTTTGAATTCATTGATCAAATTCGTCAGCATTCGGGTAAACCGGTTGGTATTAAGGTTGTCCTCGGTGGGAAACAGGATGCAGAGGAACTTGCGTCATTCATGCATGAAACAGGTATGGGTCCCGACTTTATCTCATTAGATGGTGGGGAGGGCGGCTCGGGCGCTACATACCAGGATCTTGCTGATAGCGTTGGATTACCGTTGCGGTCAGCAATTATTCTTCTGGACGATGCACTTCGAAAATTTGAAGTACGTGACCGCGTGAAAATTATTGCATCGGGTAAGATTACGACACCGGACCGAGCAGCAATAGTTCTAGCAATGGGAGCAGATCTTGTTCAGGTTGCGCGTGGTTTTATGATCTCGGTCGGTTGCATTATGGCGCACCGTTGTCATACGAATGATTGTCCAGCGGGCGTTGCGACAACAGATAAGAAATTACAGCAAGGCCTCGTCGTCGAAGAGAAAAAGTACCGTGTCACGAATTATATTTTGACGATGCGAGAAGGACTTTTCCGTGTCGCTGCAGCGGCAGGTCTGGATTCGCCAACGAAACTCGAACGACATCATATCGTTTACAAAGACGAACGGGGACGCGTCTTCCCTGTGGAATGAATTGAAGTATGCCGTTCTGCCTTGAGAGGTGGAACGGTATTTTTTATGGTGTTCGCAACGTTTCGCCAAAAGAAAACAACACTCCATCGGAACCTCACAACAAATACACTACAACCTGAAATTAATTTTCAATAATCTGAACTTCGTGATAACATATTGCTATATGATTGTTTCAGAAAAGGGGAATGGACATGACATTGCTACGTAAAACAGTGGGGCAAATTGTAAGGGAACAAGCGGAGCTTTATCCGAACCAGGAAGCTTATGTCTATCCGGAACATGGAATTCGAAGAACATATAAAGAATTTGATAAAGAAACGGACAAACTTGCAAAAGCATTTATTGCTATGGGCATCGAAAAAGGGGAAAACATTGCCATATGGTCAGACAATAAAAGGGAATGGCTGCTTAGCCAATATGCAACAGGGAAGATGGGGGCAGTCCTGGTCACCGTAAATACGAATTACCAAGCTACAGAACTGGAATATTTGCTGAAGCAATCTGATGCAACTACGCTCATTCTGGATGAAAGCTTTAAAGGAACGAGTTACATAGATATTATCCGTACGGTTTGTCCTGAACTGGTGACGAGTGAGAGGGGCTCTATATCAAGTGTCAAACTGCCTCATTTCAAACGAATCATCCTGATGACGGAACGAGAAGAACAAGGTATGTACAAATGGTCGGAATTCATGGCGCAAGCTGATAAAGTAACGGATGAGCAGTTTGAGGGACAATTTCAATCGCTTGATCCCGATGATGTCATTAATATTCAATATACTTCTGGCACAACAGGCTTTCCTAAAGGGGTCATGCTGACACATTATAACGTCGTGAATAACGGTAAACAAATTGGGGATTACATGAAACTGACAGAGCAGGACCGCGTTTGTATTCCTGTTCCATTTTTCCATTGTTTTGGTTGTGTACTAGGAACGCTCGCGGCGGTTACGCACGGTTCTGCGATGATTTTACTCGAACAGTTCGATCCATTGCGTGTACTTCAAGCGGTACAAGATGAGAAGTGTACAGCACTTCATGGGGTGCCGACGATGTTCATCGCAGAGTTGAATCACCCTGACTTTAAGAACTACGATACATCTACGCTTCGTACCGGTATTATGGCTGGATCTGTCTGTCCGATTGAAGTTATGAAACGTGTTATTGAAGATATGGGAGCAAGTGAAATTACGATTTGTTACGGCCAGACAGAGGCGTCCCCTGTCATTACACAGACGAAGACAGATGATCCAATCGGAAAACGCGTATCGACAGTAGGCAAGCCGCATCCGAACGTTGAAGTCAAAATTATTGATCCTGTAACGGGTGAAGAGCTGCCGGTTGGCGTGCCAGGGGAACTTTGCACGCGTGGTTATAACATTATGAAAGGGTATTACAACAATGCGGAAGCAACACGTGAAGCGATTGATGCAGAAGGTTGGCTTCATACGGGCGATATTGCAGTGATGGATGCAGATGGCTACATCGATATTACGGGGCGCATCAAAGATATGGTCATCCGTGGTGGCGAAAATATTTACCCGAAAGAGGTTGAGGAATTTCTGTATACGCATCCTGATATCGCAGACGTACAGGTCGTCGGTGTGCCAGATGCGAAATACGGTGAGGAACTAATGGCGTGGGTTATTCTGAAAGAAGGCCTGAATCTTGATGAAGAGTCCGTACGCGCATTTTGTAAGGGGCGTATTTCACATCATAAGATACCAAAGTACATTGAGTTTATAAAAGAATATCCAATGACTGCTTCGGGGAAAATACAAAAGTTCAAACTGCGAGAAATGTCCGTAGAAAAGTCATACCAATAAAAAACGAAACCATTGAAAAAGTTCTTTTTATAGTTAGAACTAATTGATTGTAGTGAAGAGCGGCGACTCCAGTGGGAACAGCGCGAACTGAAGACCTCGCTCGGACCGGAAATCAACGGGATTGAAGGAAATCGTACTTTTTCAGTGCCCTCATAAAAAACAGGTGTATACCTCTAGACATAGGGGTATACACCTGTTTTTGTGTGTTATAAAAAGGTTGCTTGTCGAATATGCATTATTTCCTGGGAAATGTAAGGTGAATGAAATAACTTCGTCGTATTCTGTCTATTCAATATACATTATTTACTATCGGTTATTTTAAAAAACAGATTTTTATTTATTAAAAAGGTGATATGATAGAGGCAATCTAATAAAAGGAGGATTCATCATGTCAAATGAAGGGTATCAATTAATTGCAATTATTATATACATGGCGGCGATGATTTTCATTGGATGGTATGCATTCAAACGCACATCCAATCTCACGGATTATATGTTAGGTGGGCGTTCGCTTGGGCCGGCTGTAACCGCTCTCAGTGCTGGTGCTGCTGACATGTCGGGCTGGTTGCTTATGGGGTTGCCGGGTGCAATCTATCTCAACGGTTTAGTTGAAGCATGGATTGCGGTCGGTTTGACAGTTGGAGCATATTTGAACTGGGTCTTTGTTGCACCTCGTTTACGTGTGTATACACAAGTTTCAAGTGACTCCATTACAATTCCAAGTTACTTGGAAAGTCGTCTGAAAGATAAATCCCGTCTCTTACGTATTGCTTCAGGGATTATTATTCTAATATTCTTCACGTTTTATGTGTCTTCGGGAATGGTTGCAGGCGGGAAGTTCTTCCTTAGCTCATTCGGGTTGGACTATCACGTAGGCCTATTGATTGTTTCGGGTGTCGTTATTTTCTATACACTATTCGGAGGATTTTTGGCGGTTAGTTACACGGACGTTGTCCAAGGTATCGTTATGTTCTTTGCGCTCCTACTTGTGCCGATTGTCGGTATCTTCATCACAGGAGGATTTACAGAAACTGCGACAAGTATCCGTGCTGTGGATCCACAATTGCTGAATTTCGTATCTGGTGCAACGTTCCTAGGTATTTTGTCTGCAGTCGCGTGGGGACTGGGTTATTTCGGTCAACCGCATATCATCGTCCGCTTTATGGCGCTTAACTCGCACAAAGAAGCGAAAAAAGCACGTCGTATCGGAATTAGTTGGATGTTCTTGAGTTTATTCGGTGCAGTTGCAACTGCACTTATCGGAATTGCTTATTATCAGCAGAACACGAATGCAACACTGGTGGATAATGAAACGGTATTTATTGTCTTAGGGCAGATTATCTTCCATCCATTCATTGCGGGAATCATGCTTGCGGCTGTTCTTGCAGCTGTTATGAGTACAATTTCTTCGCAACTGATTGTATCCTCTTCTGCGCTAGTTGAAGATTTATACAAAACGTTTATGAAAAAAGACGCAACGGATAAGCATTATGTGTTTTTAGGTAGAATGGCCGTCCTTGCAGTTTCAGTAATTGCTATGGTACTTGCTTGGCCTAACAATGAATCCATTTTGAAAATCGTATCGTTTGCATGGGCTGGATTTGGAGCTGCGTTTGGTCCAATCATCTTGCTATCTCTTTACTGGCGCAAACTTACAACGAAAGGTGCACTGTGGGGAATGATAGTTGGAGCAATAACAGTTATGATTTGGGGGAACGTCGATGCTTTATCGGGCACCCTTTATGAAATCGTACCTGGTTTCCTCCTCTGCCTGATTGTTACAGTTGTCGTTAGTAATATCACATATAAACCAAATGCCGAGATTGATAAAGAATTCTCAGCAGCACTTGAAATCCTTAACGAAGATAAGTAATTTGGAAGCCTGCGGTATCTACTACTGCAGGCTTTTCATTTATTTAAAATTAAGAAGGTGGGGTTATTACTATGAAGCTTGATCATACTGTCTATTTCACGAATAAAGAACCGGAGAAAACCGTAGTGGAACAGCAAGCGAGTGGACGTCACGCTGTAGTCGGTGGTCGTCATGAGCAATGGGGTACGCATAATGCACTACTCTATACGAAGAATGCTTATATTGAATGGTTGTCAGTCGAGAAAATGGGAATTGCGCAACAAGTGGAGCATCCGCTGACTAAGTTATTGCTGCATGATCTTGAACAAAGCGATGGGTGGGGGACGATTTGTCTGTCTGTCGAAAGTATTGAGAAATTCAATGATGAAGTTGAAAATAAAGGGTTCCGAACGTCAGGTGTGCTCGATGCTGAGCGAAGAACGGCTGATGGCCAATTGCGGAAGTGGAAAATGTTGTTCATCGATCAACCCGTATCGAATGAGTTACCCTATCCATTTTTCATCGAATGGGAGGAGCCAGAAGAAACACGTTTTGTGAAATTACGTGAAGAGGGAACGCTTTCCCTGGACAATGAACAGCTGGAAATTACGGAGTGTGTTTTTAGTGTCGAAGATCCATTAAGAGTAACAGCGGAGTGGGCCATTTTATTGTCGAAGAAAGTTGGCAATACTGATGACATCGTCTTGCCGAATGTTGTGCTGAAATTTGTTGCACATGATGGCGACAAAGATAGATTGACGGATGTTATCGTTGGGCAAACTGACCAACAGTGACAGAGTAGTTGTGCAGTTCGACCTTTCTGACATACAATTTCGTCACATATGGTAGACTAAACATACTTATAGCTTGTCTGGAAGGGGTAGTTCTATGGAATTTTTAGTCGAACGCGCAGTAATTGTGGGGGTCCATGAACAAAAGGATCAGCACTTTGAATATGCAATGGAAGAATTAAAAAACCTTGCTAAAGCAATCGATGTTGAAGTCGTTGGAGAAGTGACGCAAAACATGGAAAAGCGTAACCCGTCTACTTATGTCGGGAAAGGGAAAATGGAAGAGATTCAGAACTTCTACGAAGAATTAGATGCTAACCTTGTTATCTTCAATGATGAATTGTCTCCGTCTCAGATTCGTAATTTGGAGCGGGAACTGGACTGTAAAGTGATTGACAGGACAATGCTCATTCTTGATATTTTCGTACGGCGTGCGAGAACGAGTGAATCGCGGATGCAAGTTGAACTTGCGCAACTGCAATACATGCTTCCTAGACTTGTCGGTTTACGTGCATCCCTTGGTAGACAGGGCGGCGGAGCAGGCGGCGGTGTTCAAAATAAAGGGGCAGGAGAAACGAAACTGGAACTCGATCGTCGAAAAATCGAAGACCAGATTTCCAAACTTGGCCGTGACCTTGATCATGTGAAGGATCAGCGTGAAACTCAGCGCAAGCAACGTAAAAAGAGTGGTATCCCTGTTGTTTCGATTGTCGGTTATACGAATGCAGGCAAGTCGACGATTATGAATAAATTGTTGCTGAAGATGGACGTAGACAATGCGAAGCAAGTGTATGAGGAAGATATGTTATTCGCGACACTCGATACGTCAATTCGGAAAGTGAAGCTTGAGGATAACAAAGAATTCATCTTGACGGATACAGTCGGTTTTGTTTCGAAACTGCCACACCATCTTGTAAAAGCATTCCGTTCAACATTAGAAGAAGCGCGTGATGCGGATCTCCTATTACATGTAGTGGATGTGTCGAATTCGGAACACGGCTATATGATGGAAGTAACAAATGACACATTGCAGGCAGTTGGAGTAGAGAATGTAGCGACGCTTAATATTTACAATAAAGCTGATCTTGCGGATGTTCCCTATCCAGTAGTGAGCGATGATAGTGTGTGGATTTCTGCACGTGAAGGAAAAGGATTAGATGAACTTATCGAGTTGATCAAGAAAAAGATTTTTGAACAATATAGTACATGCAAGCTACTTATTCCATTTGACCGTGGTGATATCGTGTCCTATTTGAATGACAAAGCAAACGTCAAAAGTACGGAGTATGAAGAAGATGGAACGCTGATGACTGTGGAAATGGATATTTCAGAGCGAGCCAAGATTGAAGAATTTATCGTAAGCCACTAAGAAAAGCTCCAGGCGCCTGCTTAGTCGCGACAGGCATAAGTCAATCCAGCGACGTGGCGTACTTTGCCACATAGCTGGATTGCTTATGACCCGAGCGGCTGGCGCCTGGAGCTAGCCACTAAGAAAAGCGCAAGCGCCTTGGTAGACCCGACAAGCGCTGGAGGGCCTGAAGATAAAGGCGCACTTTGCCTTTAACTTCAGGACTGAAGCGACTCGAGGGGCTAGGCGCTGGAGCTAGACACTATTCTAAGTCCAAAAAACTCATACTTTCTTATCTTTTAAAAAACAAAAAACAGCACCACATGACTAGGGAGGTCATGTAGTGCTGTTTTTTCTATCTAAGAGAAAGGGGGTGGAATAGTTCTAGTATGCCCGCTTATATGAAAGTTAAACCTCTTGGAATTGATTGTTGTGCAGTCGGGCAAAAATCCCGCCTTTCTTCACAAGCTCATCGTACTTGCCATCTTCCGCAATCCCGTTTTCTGTGACAACGACAACGCGATCAGCATCACGGATTGTCGCCAATCGGTGTGCGATAACAAGGGTTGTCCGGTTTTCAGCAAGTTCAGCGAGCGACTGCTGAATAATGCGTTCCGTTTCTGTATCGAGAGCTGATGTCGCTTCATCTAAAATAAGAATTGGCGGGTTTTTCAAGAACATGCGGGCAATGGCAAGACGTTGTTTCTGGCCGCCGGATAATTTCAAGCCGCGTTCTCCAATCTGTGTTTCATAGCCATAAGGAAGTGAAGCGATGAAGTCTTCTAGATGCGCTTTTTTCGCTGCTGAAATAATTTCATCATCCATCGCATCCAATTTTCCGTAGCCAATATTTTCTTTGATGGTCCCGGTGAATAAGAAGACGTCCTGCTGAACGATACCGATTTGTGAACGCAAGGAGTGTTGCGTCATATCACGGATATCGATGCCATCAATAGAAATCGCACCTTCAGTGACATCGTAAAAACGCGGAATAAGCGAGCAAATCGTTGTTTTTCCCGCTCCAGATGGCCCAACAAATGCAACCGTTTGACCCGCGCGTATGTTTAAATTAATACCTTCTAGTACGGCTTTGTTATCGTCATAGTGGAAATCTACATCATCGAAGATAATATCTCCGTTCAAATGGGCAACAGCCACTGCGTCTGGACGATCTTTAATTTCAGGCTCTTGTTCAATTAATTCACGGAACCTGCGGAATCCTGCCATACCCTTTGGATACAGTTCCAATAGCGCGCTGATTTTATCGACAGGCTTAATGAGCACATTGACGAACAGTACAAATGCTACGAGTTCGCCACTCGACAATTTGTCGTTGAGTGTGAACCACGCTCCAACAACAAGTACGATAAGTGTGACAAGCCGGGTCATCATGAACATACTCGAATGGGTCCAGGCCATCACTTTATAGGCGACAAGCTTGGCTATTCTGAAATTCCCGTTGTCTATGCGGAAGCGCGCAATTTCGAAGTCTTCGTTCGTGAATGATTTGACAACGCGTGAACCTGACACGGAATCTTCTACGCGTGCATTGACGTCAGCAATTTTACCGTACATGTTTTGCCATGCCGCATTCATTTTGATGTTACAGAATGTGACGAGGATAATGAGAAATGGAACCATAATAATTGCGATCAGTGCAAGTTCAGGGTTGATGCTGTACATGATGGCAAATGCCCCAATAAGCGTCATGATCGCGATGAAGACGTCCTCTGGACCATGGTGGGCGAGTTCCCCGATGTCGAACAGATCATTGGTGATCCGGCTCATAATATGTCCGGTCTTCGTGTTGTCGAAAAATCGGAAGGATTGCCGCTGTACATGGTTGAATAGCTGCTGGCGCATATCGGTTTCGATATTGATGCCGAGTTTGTGACCAAGATAGCTGACGATATATTGAAGGAATGTACTCAGTAAATAAACGACCAATAATAGAATACTTATCGTCGTGATTTGTCCCCAATTGCCTTTAGGCAGCAAATCATCAATGAACCACTGGACCGCGACTGGGAACGCAAGGTCGAGCAATGCTACGAAAATAGCACTTGAAAAGTCGATGATGAAAAGTCGCCTATGTGGTTTGTAATATGAAAAGAACTTTTTGAGCATATCGTTTTAATCCCCTTTAGTCTGATAATTGCTAGTATAGCGGAAAAAGCGACAGAAGACGATAATTAATTTCTGAAACCGAAATAATACTCATGTAGTTCAATAGATGTGAATAAGTAATTGAGTAATAATATTCAATTACTTTGAAATGTGGAACTCTTTGTGTTTTGAGCCGTATGAGTATATGTAGATAAAATTAGCAATTGGAAGGAAGTGGATAATATGAACAATTTGATGAAGGGTATTGCAGCAGGAATTCTTGTACTTGGACTTGGTGCATGCGGTAAGACAGCGGAGCCGAAAACAGATCCTGATACGGGCAAGAAGGTAGAAGTCCAGAATAAGAGCGACATGACAGCGCAGGAAGTTTATGAGAAGGTGATGGCAGTTTCGGAAGAGCAAAAGAGTATGCACGCCAAAATGGATATCGATCAGCTGATTAAAGTACCAAGCCAAGAGTTTGAAATGAACAGTAAGATAAATATGGACATGGATATGGTTATGGAACCACTCTCGATGTATCAGAAGATGAATATGGACATGGGTGAGCAAGGGAAGATGGACATGGAAATCTATATGACAGATGCAGGCTTCTTCATGAAAGATCCGGAGTCGGGTGATTGGATTAAGCTACCAAATGAAATGTATGAGGAAATGAGTGGCCAACTGTCCGGAGGAGCGGATCCGACACTTGACATGAACATGTTCAAAGAATTTACAGATGACTTCAAGTTTGAGCAAACGGATGATGCTTACATCCTTACATTATCCGCAGCAGGCGATAAATTCAGCAAGCTATTCAAAAAAGTTGCTACTGAAAACATGCCTGCTGGTATGGAAATGAATGAAGAACAGGCGGAAGTGATGGAAAATATGGAAGTGAAATCACTCGAGTATGAAATCTTCATCGACAAAAAGACATTCTACACAAATGCGTTCAATATGAATATGGATATGACGATGGAAGTCGAAGGCGAAGAAATGCATATTGACCAGAAAGTAAAAGCCGACATCAGTAAAATTAACGAAATCGACACAATTAAAATTCCACAAGAAATACTAGATAACGCTGTCGATATCAATGAATCGATGGGGCAGTGAAACAATGGGCACCGGTTATCCACTCCGGTGTTTTTTTTTATTGCAATAAGTAAAAACAAGGGAATCTATCAGAAACACTGCCAGACCAGTAAAAAACTCAGACCAATCATAAAACCCGGAAGATTAATAACAACAAATCCCAAACCGTCCATAAACTCGCATGACTGACTATATGAAAAGTGGTAGCCAAGGGTAGCCTACTTGTTCTTGTATTCTCACTGATAATGATTTTCAGTTATTCATTGACAGTTGTTTCTAGCATGCTATAATTGAATTTGCGCTAATTGATAACTGTTTTCATTAACGGATTCTCAATTGGTAGTAAATAATCGATATCGGGGATACCCATGAAGATACGTTACTTAGTCATCGCACTTATCAGTCTTTCATTCCTATCGCTATTTGTTGGAGTGAGCCATATTACGCCAATGGGTCTGCTTGATTTTAAATCGGAAGCAACCGAAATTTTTCTAATCAGCCGCGTGCCGCGACTTGTCGCTATTCTTCTTGCAGGAGCAGGGATGAGTATAGCAGGTCTCATTATGCAACAGCTGAGCCGAAATAAATTCGTTTCACCGACAACAGCAGGAACTTTGGATGCGACACGGCTCGGGATTCTTGTTTCGATGCTGTTATTCACAAACGCATCCACAATTGAAAAGATGATTGTCGCATTTGTATTTGCGCTTGCCGGCACGCTACTGTTTATGCAAATCCTTGACCGTATCAAATTCAAGGATGCGATTTTCATTCCGTTAGTTGGGCTTATGTTCGGTAATATTTTGTCATCTATTGCGACGTTTTTCGCTTACAAAGCGAACGTCATTCAAAATATGTCGGCATGGTTACAAGGTGATTTTTCGATGATTATGAAAGGACGTTATGAACTTCTATACATAAGCATTCCCGTGCTAATCATCACATATTTGTACGCAAACCGGTTTACTGTTGCGGGAATGGGTGAAGATTTCTCGAAAAACCTCGGGCTTGCTTATAGGCGGATCGTCAATATCGGACTAATCCTTGTTGCGCTTATTACCACTACCGTCGTCTTGACGGTCGGAATGATTCCCTTCCTTGGATTGATCATTCCGAATATCGTTTCTATTTTTAAAGGAGATCATTTACAGAAGACATTGCCTCATACAGCACTGCTAGGCGCGATATTCCTGCTTGTCTGTGACATTTTAGGTAGAGTGCTTATCTATCCGTATGAGATTTCAATTAGTTTGATGGTAGGCGTTATTGGCAGTGGAATATTCCTCTATTTATTGTTTAGGAGGAAGGCCTATGCGTAACTCAACGAAACTCATCATTCTCTCTGTAATCGCAGCTATATTCTGTATTCTGTATCTTTTCCAAGGGTTAAATGGAAGCTTTGACTATGCGTTACCGCGCCGCGGTATCAAAGTGATGGCAATGGCCATCACGGGTGTTGCAATCGCGTACTCAACGGTCATTTTCCAAACAATTACACATAACCGTATTTTGACACCGAGTATTATGGGTCTTGACTCACTGTACTTATTGTTGCAGACCGCAATCATTTTCTTCCTTGGTTCGGGTCATGTGATAATCGTCAATAAACAGGTGAATTTTATAATATCTGTTTCTGCAATGGTTGTATTCGCGCTTATCCTCTATCGATTTTTATTCAAGGGGGGCAAACGCCCAATTTATTTCCTGCTTCTTGTAGGAATTATCGTCGGGACATTTTTCGGAAGCATATCGACATTTTTGCAAGTGTTAATTGATCCGAACGAATTCATGCTTGTACAGGATAGGATGTTTGCCAGTTTCAACAACGTCAGCGGTGAACTTGTTTGGTGGGCATTTGCCATCGTTATCATCAGTCTCGTCATTGGATGGAGATACTTCAACCAACTTGATGTTCTGTCACTTGGAAGGGACACCGCACTTAACTTAGGTGTCTCTTACGACAAAGTCGTCAAGACCATGCTAATCCTATCTTCTGTTTTAATAGCGGTCTCAACTGCACTAGTAGGTCCAATCACATTTTTTGGTTTGATCGTTGCGAATTTGTCCTATCAGTTTTTCAAAACGTATAGGCATAGCATCCTTATTGCGGGTGCGTCTATTATGAGTATTATCGCGCTTGTCGGGGGACAATGGGTTGTTGAACGAATATTCACGTTCTCGACGACTCTCAGTGTCATTATTAACTTCATCGGCGGCATTTACTTCATCTACTTACTATTAAAGGAGAGTCGATCTACATGATCCAAGTCCGTGAGCTATCGAAGTTTTATGGTAAAAAAGCGGTCGTTGAAAAAGTAAGCGTGAATATCCACCGCGGAAAAATCACGTCTTTTATCGGACCGAATGGTGCTGGTAAATCGACACTTCTATCAATGGTAAGCCGTCTGCTAGATGCAGATACGGGGGAAGTGCTGGTTGATAAAGACAATGTAAAACAGATGAAATCGAACGATTTTTCAAAACGAGTTTCGATTTTGAAACAGTCGAACTTCATGAACGTCCGTTTAACAATTCGTGAACTAGTGTCGTTTGGTCGTTTCCCACATTCAAGGGGGAGGCTGACGGCCGAAGATCTTCGTTTCGTCAATCAAGCGATGGATTATATGGATCTAATGGATATGCAGGACGATTACCTCGACGAACTGTCAGGTGGACAGCGCCAGCGGGCATTCATCGCAATGGTTATCGCGCAGGATACGGATTATATATTGCTTGATGAACCGCTGAATAACTTGGATATGAAGCACTCCGTCCAGATCATGAAAATATTGAGAAGACTTGTAGATGATTTAGGGAAAACAGTTGTCATCGTCTTACATGACATTAACTTCGCATCCGTTTATTCGGATCGGATTGTTGCGCTTAAAGAGGGACGTGTCGTCAAAGACGGTCCGACAGATGAAATCATCACTTCTGATGCATTAAAGGATATCTACGATATGGATATTCCAATTAAACAAATGGCTAATTGTCGTATATGTGTGTACTTCGACTCTTAATCAAGAAAAGTGTAGTTACCTGGAGTTTATAAATCGATTCAAGTAAAGAGGTTTAAACTTACAATACAACTAAAAGGATGGTAATGATGAAGAAAATACTAATGACAATGATGTTGTTCGCATTAATGGCTGTACTTGTAGCTTGTGGATCGAAAGACGAAGATGCAACAGACGATAAAACAACTGGTGACAAAACAGAGCCAAAAGTTGAAGAAACTGAAACAGCAGAACCAATGGTAATTACGCACGACCTTGGCGAAACTACAGTCGAAAAAAATCCTGAAAAAGTTGTCGTATTCGATTTTGGTATGCTTGACACGCTAGACGAGCTTGGCGTTGAAGTAGCAGGTGTTCCACAAAAGAACATTCCTTCATACTTGTCAAAATATGAAGATTCAAAGTATGTAAACGTTGGCGGTCTTAAAGAACCTGATTTTGAAGCAATCCATGCAATGAAACCAGATGTTATCCTCATCTCAGGACGTCAATCTGCTATGTACGATGAACTAAGTGAAATTGCTCCAACAATCTTTGTAGGAGTGGATACAACAAACTACATGGAGTCATTCAAAGAAAACATGGAAATGGTTGCTGAACTCTTTGGTAAGGAAGATGAAATGAAAGCAGAACTTGCAGACATTGACGAAAGAATTGCAGCGATTAATGAAAAATCAAGCAAGAGCGATGCGAAATCATTGATCATTCTTGGAAATGAAGGAAAAGTAAGTGCTTATGGACTGAGTTCACGTTTTGGTATTATTCATGATGTATTTGGCTTTAAAGCAGCTGATGAAAAACTTGAAGTATCGACTCATGGTCAAAGCATCACATTCGAATATATCCTTGAAACAAACCCAGACATTCTCTTTGTTATAGACCGTGACGCTGCGATTGGCGGCGATGCAAGTGCAAAAGATTCAATTGAAAACGACCTTGTGAAGAAAACAAACGCTTATAAAGACGGTAAAATCATTTACTTAGATCCTGACTATTGGTACCTGTCTGGTGGCGGACTTCAATCTGTGAAAGAAATGATTAAAGAAGTCGAAGCGGTATTGTAAAAATAGCAAGAGAGCCGATTCACTGAAAAGTGAACCGGCTCTTTTTTTGTTGTATAGAAAAATATAAAACTATCGGCCTGTGGACAACACTTAGCGAATTAGGTCGCATTTACACATTTACTATCTAAACACTGGGTATAATGATAGAAAATACAGAAAAATATGATAAGATTAATGTACTAGCCTAAAACGGAAATTAGATTTGAAATGGGGGGGAAGATATGGGGAAATCTATTACGGTAAAAGCAGAAACGATTGAGGAAGCTGTCCGGCTAGCCTTATCGATTACAGAATTGAAATTGGAAGAAGTCCATATTGAAGTGTTGTCGAATCCGCGAAAGAATCTTTTTGGCTTACGAAAAACGCTGGCTGAAGTAAATGTTACACAAATCATAGAATCACCAACCGCTACGACAAAGACGCAAGATCGGAATCTGGCAATCGAACAATATTTCGATAGATTAGTACCAACAGAAGGGACGAATCGGGAATGGAACGATGCCCAGCCTCTGGGTGGCCTGTCATCAACAATTAGTAAAGTAGCTGGGGCACGTATTAGCAATGAAAAGATTGATATACAGTTTTTAGGTAAAAAATACCCCATAGTCGTTCCTGGTTCAAATGTTAATTTCTCAATCAATGGAAAACAAATAAAGCGGCAAGCAATTATTTCACCTGGAGATAAAGTAAAAGTGACAGTAAGCGATGGGCTTATTCCACCACATTTTGAAATTCAATTGATTGAGCATGACATGCTTGCCATGCTTATTTTCACACCTGGGAAAAAGGTGAAGCACACTTTACGCGATACGGAGTTCGAACAAGTTCTTCATATTGAAGCAGATGAGGAAATTGAGTACTACAATGATTTAGACCCTCAAGTAATTGTTGAGCACCTGAAATCATTAGGCATACAAAAAGGGTTGCTCTTCCCGGCTATCAAGAAAGTGACGGACGCGATCAAACCGTTTGAAACGATTGTGGCAAAAGGGGTACCTCCAATTGAAGGACTGGATGGCGATTTAGAAATGCATATCGACTATCAGGAAAAAACACCGGGGGAATTGGAAAAGGTGGATTTTCATGAGATGAACCTGATTGTGTCGGTAGAAGCTGGACAAGTCATTGCAACCTATATACCACCGGTTCAGGGAACACCAGGCAGTAGCCTTCTTGGGAAAGCGATCCCTGTGAAAAAGGCGAATGACATTGTCCTGCGTCTTGGTGTGAATGTAACACAGGTGGACAATGATATTGTTGCAGCGATTTCAGGGAAACCATCCGTGGAATGGCGAAATAAGCTTGTGAAAATTGATGTCAATCATGAATTTCATCACCAAGGGGAAGTCGATATGACGAGCGGAAATATTCGCTTTGAGGGGAACGTAAGTATACAAGGGAATATACAACCTTCAATGTTCGTGGGGGCGACAGGAACTGTTAACATAGGGGGGGCTGTGACGAAAGCGACGATTCATGCCATGAAATCGGCTGTCGTAAAAGGGAATGTTTTTTCCTCCACAATTAGCGTCGGGCAACATGAGTTTATAATAGGAGAACTAACAACTCAACTTAGTGAAATTAAGGGGTATCTGGAACTAATTCAAGCTGCAATCCAACAGATACTCCTGATACGGGGAGAGACGGACGATAGCCTCAGTTCAGCTGAGTTGAACCATCTTATTAGGCTCTTGCTCGAAAAGAAATATACGGCATTCCAAGATTTGAATAGGCACTTCCTCCAAAAAGTTAAAAATCATTCTCTCCAGTTGCCGGTAGAATGGAGTGAAATGGCAGCCAAATTATATGAGGTATTTATAACTTCTGAAAATAAGCAATTGAAAGACATGGGTGGTTTCGAACTTTTAATCGGGGAAGTAAAAACGCTTGTGGAATTGTATGGTGAGAAAGCAGCTCCGAAATTATACCTTTCAGTACCCTATGCTATTAATAGCGTGTTATATAGTAATGGCAATATTGAGGTGACCTCGAAAGGGCTTTATCATAGTTCGGTTACAGCAGGTCACGATATAAAAGTGCGTGGTGTTTGCCGCGGTGGGGAAATCATCGCAGCCAATAAAATATCCCTCCAAAATACAGGGTCCGTAAACTTAATTAAGACAGTTGTCCGAACAGGAGAAAAAGGGAATATCACAATTGGGCATGCGCATGCGGGAACAGAAATTCATGTTGGAAATAGGTCTTATACATTTACAGCCAATGAAATGGGTGTTTTTGCTCGTCTGGATGATGAAGGAATGCTATTGATAAAATAAAGAATTCCTGTTGAACATGAAAATAGTACAGGCCAGATGTTGAGTTAGGGAAACTCATAGCATACAATAGTTCTAACCTAGAAATAGAAAGAAGATGTATACATGGATGGAAATGTACTGTTTGCATTCGCCCTTACTCTTTTTGCGGGACTTGCAACGGGAATCGGTAGCTTACTTGCATTTTTCACAAAAAGGACGAATACAAAGTTCCTCTCGATAGCCCTCGGATTTTCAGCGGGCGTTATGATTTACGTGTCACTTGTCGAAATATTTGTAAAAGCTAAAGATGCACTTGTGTTAGATTTGGGCTTAACCAATGGCTATTGGGTGACAATTGCCGGCTTTTTCGGCGGAATGCTGTTGATTGCAATTATCGATCGTCTGATTCCTGCGATTGGGAATCCGCATGAGGTAAAGAGTGTAGAAGACGTGAATGCAGGTCCGACGAATGACGAATATGCCAAGCTGAAAAAAATGGGTATGTTTACAGCCCTCGCTATTGCCATACACAACTTTCCAGAGGGAATTGCAACATTCACTTCGGCGTTGCAAGACCCTACGCTTGGAATTGCTATTGCCATCGCAGTTGCGATACACAATATTCCAGAAGGGATTGCTGTCGCCGTACCTATTTATTTTGCGACGGGTAATCGTAAGCAAGCATTTAAGTTATCGTTTCTTTCTGGATTGGCAGAACCAGTTGGTGCGATTGTGGCCTATCTTATTTTGATGCCTTATTTGAACGGTATTATGTTCGGCGTTATCTTTGCTGCTGTAGCAGGAATTATGGTATTCATTTCAATCGATGAATTACTGCCTGCTGCTCGGGAATACGGCGAAGCGCATTTGTCGGTCTACGGTTTTATGGCTGGAATGGCGGTAATGGCTGTTAGTCTCGTGCTTGTCGCGTAAAAAAAAACCTTTGTGTGGATTCGGTGTGTAAGGTATAATGACAGGTGTAAAGACACCAGGTTACACACTACACTACGAGGGGTAGAGACGTTATGAAGAAACAGAAACAGGAAATTTCCCGAAATAAATTATTAGGGCTTGCGGGAACGGGCTGGATGTTCGATGCAATGGACGTCGGAATTCTGTCGTTCGTTATCGCGGCACTTGCAGTAGAATGGCAGTTGACGCCATCTCAAATGGGTTGGATAGGCAGCGTCAACTCGATTGGGATGGCAGTTGGTGCATTAGGATTTGGAATGCTTGCGGATAAAATCGGTAGGAAAAACGTATTTATGATGACGCTTGTCCTGTTCTCTGTGGCTAGTGGATTATCTGCGTTGACGATGACGCTTACTGCTTTTCTGATCCTCCGCTTTTTTGTCGGAGCAGGACTTGGTGGCGAGTTGCCAGTCGCATCGACATTAGTATCTGAAAGCGTTGAGGCGCATGAACGGGGGCGTGTTGTCGTGCTCCTTGAAAGTTTTTGGGCAGCAGGATGGTTGCTAGCCGCAATCATCGCCTACTTTGTTATTCCGAACTATGGCTGGAGACTTGCGTTAATTATTACAGCATTACCGGCATTTTACGCCATCTATCTTCGACGCAGATTACCGGATTCTCCGAAGTTTGAGCTGGATGGCAAACCGAAACAGTCAGCTGTAGAAAAGATTAAAACACTGTGGTCGAAAAAGTATGCACGACGAACACTCATGCTTTGGATCGTCTGGTTCACGGTAGTATTTTCATATTATGGCATGTTCCTGTGGTTACCAAGTGTTATGGTAATGAAAGGCTTTGATTTGATTCATAGCTTCAAATACGTTCTTATTATGACGCTTGCTCAATTGCCAGGCTATTTTACAGCTGCTTGGTTAATCGAGAGAGCAGGACGGAAATTTGTTCTTGCCACGTATCTTCTTGGAACTGCAGCAAGTGCATTGTTCTTTGGTAACGCAGAAACACTTCCATTGCTTCTCACTTCAGGTGCATTGTTATCTTTCTTTAACTTAGGTGCTTGGGGAGCTTTGTACGCGTATTCGCCAGAACAATATCCGACTGCAATCCGGGCAACAGGATCTGGAATGGCGGCAGCGGTTGGCCGTATTGGAGGTATATTCGGACCGTTACTCATCGGTACACTTCTTGCGGCAGGTTACGGATTCGATTTGGTATTCGGTATCTTCTGTGGCGCGATTATTATCGGTGTGATAGCCGTTGTCTTTTTAGGAACAGAAACGAAACAGACTGAATTGGAATGAATGATGGCCTGCCTTTTGTGATAAGGGCGGGCCTTTTATTTATTCAACTGAATAAGGACATTTTACAGCGGGTATCTCTTTAGATGAGAATCTTTTGGTTTCGAAAACCACAATATGACTTACGTATATACGTAAGTCATATTGTGGTGAAAACTTAGGTAAAATGTGCTATAATTCAGTCGGTGGTAGGTCGAAAAAACCATCTTTGGGTATTAGTGGGAGAAAGCAGTTGAGTATCATTGAGTCTGATATGATAAGGAAATCAATAGAGAAAGTTATTTATGAACAAATTAAGCAAAATAAATTGAAAGAACAGCTTTTAGAGTTTGTTGATTATCAATCAAAACAAGGATTTCCTTTTGGGGAATTGCTCGTTTTGCACTACAACCAATTTAACGGGACAAAAACGGAAGAAATCTACTTGGTTGCTGCAGCAGTAGAAATTTTAATTTTATCCTTTGATATGCTAGATGATTTCGAAGATGATTATTTTAAAGACAAGCCATGGTCAACAGAGTCTAAATTAGCGTTGAATGCAACGACAGCACTCCTTTTTTTGAGTGCAAATATTATAAGGAATACAGGCTTTAAAAACAAATATAGTGCTGTATCTATTCTGTTGAAATATGGGCTTCGATCGATAGACGGTCAACATATGGATCTTTTAAATATGTGTAGGAATGAAACTGACTACATCAAAATGACTTTAGAAAAATAGGGTTCGTTAGTTGCTCTCGCTTGCTTAGTTGGTGTGGTCCTAGCAACTAACGACTATCCAGAAGAGATAGTCGTTTACTCCGAATTGATTGGTTTAATAGGGCAAATTAATAATGATTTAATGGACATAAGAATATGGAACGAAAAAAACGACTTATTAAATAAGAAATTTACTCTGCCAATCATCTATTTTCTAAATTAAAAGGATGATGAGCTTCAGTTTATACCTGACTACTATGATAATAAGTTAGATGTAAGTGAAATAGTGAAGAATCAAGAGTTAATCGATCGCAAATTTATTGATACAGGGGCTATCGTTTATACCGAGGTTATAAAGAAGATACACCAAGACAAAGCAGAGACGGAAATTTAGAAGCTTAATATTGAACAATATCAAATTGATTCAATTAATAAAATAATACCAGAGGTGAAATATGGATACTGAAAAAATAGTATTAGATGTTGAGAAGTTAACAAAAAAATATATCGGGGAAGCGTGTGAAGTGGAAGCACTAAAAAATGTGTCCTTCAAGCTACATAAAGGTGAAATGATTGCGGTAATGGGAACGAGTGGTTCAGGAAAGAGTACTTTATTGAATATATTAGGAGCTCTTGATGAACCCACTTCAGGTTCAATTAGGCTTAATGGACAGTATAATAAAGACCTTTTCCGTGAACCTTCTGCTTCTCTCTACAGGCAGGAAAACATTGGATTTGTGTTTCAATCATTTAATTTACTGAAAGACTTATCGGTAGAAGAAAATATGGGCCTTCCGTTGATTCTCAAAAATGTCGATAAAGAAACGATAAAATTAAAAGTGAAGGATATGCTGGAACTTATGGGATTAACGAGTTGGAATAAGCATCGACCTATTCAACTTTCGGGAGGACAGCAACAACGAGTGGCGATAGGTAGAGCAATTATTACAGCACCTCCGATCGTGTTAGCGGATGAACCAACAGGTAACTTAGATTTTAATACCTCTACTGAAATCTTGCGTATTTTGGTAAATATGAAAGAGCAATTTAAACACAGTATATTGCTTGTGACACATGACCCGACTGTTGCCACATATGCAGACCGTGTTCTGTTTTTTCATGATGGTCAAATTGTTGATGATTATGTATGCGGAAAACAAAATGATTTGGATTACATACTTCAAGCATTTAAAAACATTACAGAAAGAAGCAAAAAGTAATGTATTCACTTAAAGGTCTTGCACTTCGACTGTTTCGGGCAAATAAATTTATTGTGTTTTCCTCAATTCTCAGCATTGCAATCGCTACGACATTAGTAATCACCATGGTTTTATATTCAATGGGCGCTAAAGATACACTTGAAACTGATTTGAAGACATTGTATGGGGACATGGACTTATCGGTTGGATATGATCCCAATCAGGAGAAAATCATATCTGATGAGTTCGTCCAACAACTGCAATCGCATAAAGATGTAAAGCATCTCTCTAAAGTCTCTATCACGAATTTAAACCTCAATCAACTAGGAGCAGAAATCTACACAATAGGGCTTGAGAATGATAGTTTAGCGAAAAGTCGTTATCATTTCTCGATTCCACTAGACGAAAAAACGGCAATTATTAATAGAGGACTTGCAGACGCGTTGCAGTTGAAAGTTGGAGACGAGATTGTAATAGAGAATCGCCCTTTTACTTTAGTTGAAGTAATTAATAACTTCTCTGCTTCAGCTAATTCACCAGATATCTTGATATTAAGTAATGAAACAGTTAAAAGATATATACGGCAAATAGCGGATTTAGATTCAGAAGCTACTTATCTTTTAGTAAAGGCCAATAAAGAAACGAATTTGTTTAGTTTAGCTGATGACTTCAAAATGCTTGACAGGGAATTGCGAATCGAGATTACTGAACAGGATTCTTTTATCAAGGATAATTTGAAGTCGTTAAGTGTATTCATCATTATCTTATCTGTTTTAGTTTTACTCGTTACATCGTTATTGATCATATCTAATTTCGAATTACTGCTTTATAAGATGAAAAATCAATTTGCTATCATGCGATCACTTGGTGCGACGACAAAACAAATGAGTGAGTTAATCTTTATTCAAAGCACTATTATCAATCTCATAGGTGCACTACTGGGATTCTTCTCGGCATTTATCACTCAAAAATTACTGTTTGGCTGGATGGAAAGCTGGTTTTCACTTCCTCCTTCGACCGTTGGATTTCACTTCTTCACTGCTTTTATCATAGCGACTTGCTGTTTTGGAGTCATTCAATTGTTTCTATTGTTACCAACATACAGAAGCGCTCAAATTCTTCCCCTAAAAGTTATGGAGCAAAATGAAAAACTCGACTTTGGTTATTCAAAAGCACGACTTATTACTTTCAAAGTATTATTCTGCATCATTTTATTTTTAATAATTAGTAGTCAGGTTATTCCTGCAAATGGGGGAAATGGTGTTTTCTTGATACTGGTAGCAGCCCTTTTGATGTTAGTGGCCCTATTTTTAGTTTTTCCAATTTATCTTACGAAACTTTTTGAGTGGATACTCACTTGGGGACAAAAATTACTTGGTCGGGAATCCTATGTAGCGATTAAAAATATTATCCCGCAAGTGAAGAAAAATACAGTTGTTATTTTAACAATCTGCTCATTAATGATTATTGCTGTATTTGGATCTGTAATGTTAAAAACTATACATGAGGGATCAGGGGAGTACTTAAAGAGTCAGTTTCCAACGCCAATCGTGGTTGAAAGTCGACTGGGTTATGAAACAAAGGTAAACCCGGTAGAGCTAAGTGAAAAAGTTGAAATGATACCAACTGTAGAACAAACATACACAGTCAGTACCTTTGGTTTAGGAAATCTAAAAGTAGGCGATACATTTGAATCCTTTGATTTTCGTCTTGTGGATTTAAAAAGATTTCAAGAACAAAAGCTATTTCCAAGGTTGATGAATCAAACGTTTAGCCAAACTGTTGTCATTTCAACAAAACTTGCGAAGAAGCACCAATTAAAGCAAGGTGATAACATCGAACTAGGACTGTATTCGAATCTAAAGCAAGCTGTGGAATCAAAAGGAAGTTATACGATAGGCGCATTGTCTAACCAGTTATTGGGCGATACTGAAATGTATATGGACTGGAGTAATCAAAGTTTTAACGATGAATCTACGATATTTGAGCAATTATTCGTTGATGCCAGCAATGTAACAGAAACGGTTAACCAGTTAGAGAATTTGAAGATACAATATCCTGAACTTAAAATAAATAGTTATGAAGTGGTTCTGAAAGAATCTGCAGAGATGTTTTATCAACGCTGGGCAATTTTTATTATGGTACTTGTTGTATTAGTATTTTCAACAACAGTAGGAGTATTTAATTCATTGGCTAATACTATTTATTCAAAGAGAAAAGAATTTGCGATTTTACGAACAATGGGAATAAAACCTGCAGGTATTCAAAAAATCATTCTCACACAAGTTACTCTTTTTATAATCATTGGCTTAGCGATGGGTACTTTCGTGGGCGTGTTGCTGACACTTATCTTGTCTTTAGTGGACCCGGGTCCATTATTTATTGATTACAAAGTGATTTTAATAATTGTTGTATCTATGCTGCTTATGGGTGTTATACTTTTTACTTTTTTGGGGGGGAGAATAGGACAACAAAATATTACCATAGAACTATCCAATGATAATAAGTGATACATCTTACATTAAAGGGGAGCAGGAGTTTTATTGTGTCGGGATCTAAGTGTTTACGAAACCATTGCCTTGAAAAAGGAACTGCTGCCAAAGAGCAACCATTATCCGCTTCTCCTTGGGAATTAACAAAGAACCCCCTACTTTAGTTGCTTACTGAAGTAGGGGGTATTTTTTGACTTAATCAAGGGTGGGTCTTTTTTATCGTCTGAAAATAGGCTTTACACAACATTTACTTCTTTCTCACATTTGCTTAATGTTTGGATTGTAAAGTATTAGATGCAAGCAAATACAAACAAAAGAAAAACAAACAAATGGAGGTTTTACGCAATGTCTATTACGTGCATCATGAAAAAAGGTCTCATAGGTATACTTGCATTATCGGTTTTAACCGCGTGTTCTACAGATTCTACGACCAGTTCTGTGGAAAAAGAAAACGACTTGAAACTGGATGAAATTATTGAGAAAGCAAAGGTAGAAGGTGAAATCAATTCGGTCGGCATGCCGGATACATGGGCGAACTGGGTGGAAACTTGGGAAGAGCTAGGCACAGAGTATAGCCTAACACATACAGATACAGACATGTCGAGTGCTGAAGAATTGGCTAAATTTGAAGCGGAAAAAAAGGATGCGACGGCTGATATCGGTGATGTTGGAATTGCATTTGGACCAATTGCTGAAGAAAAAGGACTAACACTTCCTTATAAAACAAGCTATTGGGATGACATTCCTGATTGGGCAAAAGATGATGAGGGCCATTGGATTGTTGGTTATGCAGGCACAATTTCATTTTTAACAGATAATAATAACGTATCAAATCCACCGAAATCATGGAATGACATAAAAAATGGCGATTATGTCGTTAGTATTGGAGATGCGTTAACAGCGAACCAAGCGCAGTTTGCTATTCTAGCAGCGGCATATGCATACGGTGGAGATGAATCGAATCTGGAACCGGGAATTGAGTTTTTTGCTGAATTGGCGAAGCAAGGTCGTTTAAAAGGAGATCCAACTGTTGCGAATCTTGAAAAAGGTGAAATTGATGTAGCAATTATGTGGGATTTCAATTCGCTAGGTTATCGTAGTCAAATTGAAGAAACGCGCTATGAAGTCGTTATACCGGAAGAAGCATCAGTTATTTCAGGTTATGCAACGGTTATTAACAAATACGCGAAAAACCCGCATGCTGCAATGTTGACACGTGAATATATCTTATCGGATGAAGGACAAGAAAACCTAGCAAAAGGGTTTGCACGTCCGATTCGTGAGAATGTAAAATTGACAGAAGAAGTGACGGCTTTGTTATTACCGCAGGAAATGTACGCAAATGCCAAGCCAGTTGACGATCAAAAAGCTTGGGAAGAGACAACAAAACAAATTCCGCAACTATGGCAGGAAAGAGTCTTAATTCATGTCAAATAATGGTGTTGTATTAATTGTTGTGGATGCCTTGCGCTATGACACGGCCTGTACACATATGGGGTTCATGCAGCATTTAGTGGAAAGTAATCGTGTTGCACGTTATAAAGTGCAATCAGAAGTACCATCGTTATCGCGTCCTTTATATGAAACGATATTAACAGGTACACCGCCAATCATTCATGGCGTGGTGAGTAATTTTACACAACGATTATCAAAGCAGCAAAGTTTATTTCACTTAGCCCGTAGTAGCGGGAAGAATACTGCTGCGGCTGCTTATTACTGGGTGAGTGAGTTATATAATCGTTGTCCGTTTAATCATTTTGAGGATCGTATTCAAATGGATACAGAACAGCCGATTGAGAATGGCTTGTTTTATTTTGAGGATCATTATCCCGATAGTCATTTATTCGCAGAGGCTGCATGGTTGCTCGAACAAAAAAAACCGAACTTTCTCTATGTCCATCCGATGAATGTAGATGACGATGGCCATAAATATACAGCAGATTCAAAACAGTATCGTAATCGTGTTTTAGCAGTTGATAGTTACCTGTCGTTATTCATACCACGGTGTCTTGAGCAGGGCTATGAAGTCGTTGTCACAGCTGATCATGGGATGACCGACGATGGAAATCATGGGGGTAATACGAATGAGGATCGGCAGGTACCGCTATTTATCCTTTCAAGTAAAGTAACACCAGCTGTCTATGAAGAAGTTGTTTCTCAGCTTCAAGTAGCGCCTCTCATCTGCCGTTTGTTGGAGATGGATCCATCTGATGAAATGGTTCCGCTGTTATTACAAGGAGTTCATTGATATTAAAAGGGGCCTAATGCCCCTTTTCTACATTACTAAGAAAGAAGGGCTCCTGTTGGCTTCGAAAAAACAATTTTTGTTCTTACTCTTGCCATTCCTGGTTCTTGTTCTTTTGTTTTTTATAGTGCCGTTGGTTTACATGGTGTTCTCGAGTTTTAGCAATAGCGATGGCTTCACACTCATGCAATACAAAGCTGCACTGAATAACAGTTTCATTCTTCAAGGTTATAAGAACAGCATTACGCTATCGTTAGTTTCAGCATTGGTTGCATTGATTGTCTCGTTGTTTTCTGCCTATGCGATGATGCGATTTTCCAAGTCCGTACGTGAAAGAATACTAGTGATTGTAAATTTGACGTCTAACTTTTCAGGGATTCCTTTAGCTTTTGCATTTATCGTGCTGCTTGGAAATAGTGGGCTCTTTACATTGTTATTTGAGAAATGGGGAGTAGATGCTTTTTCGTCATTCTCTTTGTATGGATGGAGCGGTTTACTACTTATTTATATCTATTTCCAATTGCCTTTATCGTTGATGCTTCTGTATCCAATTTATTATGGTATCCAACAGCAATGGAAAGATGCAGCGTCGTTACTTGGCGCATCGAATTTTAAGTTTTGGACAAAGGTTGGTATACCGATTATGCTACCTGGGATTGTCGGGACATTCAGTATTTTATTTGCCAATGCGATGGGTGCGTATGCTTCCGCTTACGCACTGACAGGCAGCAACTATAATTTAGCAGCGATTCGAATCGGAGCGCTGTTAACCGGTGACATTTTTGCACAGCCGGAACTTGCTAGTGCCATTGCGGTGATACTAGGTGCAACGATGATAACGGCGATGTTGTTGAGCGAGTGGAGTATTAGGAAGACAAGGGGGAACTTGTAATGAAAAAAAGAGGTTTGTCTGATGTGTTTTTACTCTTTCTCTCTCTTTATCTGTTATTGCCGATATTGGCTACTTCCTTGTATGCCTTTGCAACGAATTGGAATAAGACGATTCTGCCTGAAGGACTCACGCTGAAATGGCTATTGGCACTGTTTCAAGATATGGACTTCCTGCAGTCGTTCGGCAGATCAGTATTATTATCAGGAGGAGCAGTGATCGGTGCATTTATCTTCATTGTGCCGGCGATCTTTGTTATTGTTCTCTACTTTCCTAAATATGAGAAGTGGATTCAAATAATTGTCGTCATGATCTATGCATTTCCAGGTGTTATCTTAGCGGTGGGGTTAATTCGTACATACTCACAGACGGGAATAGAAATGATATGGATGGTATTGGGAGCGTATATTATTAGCATTTTACCTTATATATATCAAGGAACGCGCAATAGCTTGCGTAATGTCAATGCCGTACAGTTGCTAGATGCGGCGGAACTTCTCGGTTCTTCTAAATTGCAGGCATTTTCAAAAGTGTTATTGCCGGCTGTTTATCCTGGTTTACTTGTTGGAGCATTGTTATCGTTTTCAATTTTGTTTGGAGAATTTGTACTTATCAACTTAGTGGTAGGATCTAGATTTGAAACGGTTCAAATTTATTTAATGAAAAAGTTGAATTCAAGTGGCCATATTGCGAGTGCTGTTGTCTTTGTTTACTTAGTATTAATGGGCTTTTTAATGGCTGCAATAGCTGTGTTAACGAAAAGAACGAAAGGTGCTGTGAATACATGAGTTATGTTGTGATAAAAGACCTCCATAAAGCGTATGGATCCACTTCAGTGTTGGCCAATATTCAGATGACTATTGAAAAAGGAGAATTTGTTACGTTACTAGGACCAAGTGGCTGCGGAAAAAGTACAATCTTGCGAATTATTGCCGGGTTAACTGAAGCTACTTCAGGTATGGTGAGCATCGATGGAAACAATATGCAGAACATCCGGCCGAAAAACAGGGAAGTAGGAATGGTATTCCAATCATATGCGTTATTTCCGAATATGACAGTAAAGGAGAATGTGGGATTCGGTTTGAAAATGAAGAAAGTGAATCAGCAGGAGATTGAACAAGAAGTGCGTAAGATGCTGGGAATCGTGAATTTATTGGATAAAGAAAATGCGTTTCCAAATGAATTATCAGGCGGTCAACAGCAACGTGTCGCTCTTGCACGAGCACTTATTGTACGTCCAAAAGTTTTATTACTAGATGAACCGCTCAGTGCACTTGATGCACAAATTCGGAAAAAGTTACAGTCGCAATTACGTTCCATTCAAATGGAATTGGGTATTACGATGATTTTGGTCACTCATGACCAGGAAGAAGCAATGGCAGTGTCGGACAAAATATGGGTCATGAGTAGCGGAGAAATTGCACAAACCGGTACACCGACAGAAATTTATACAAAGCCTAAAAGTGAGTTTATTGCAAATTTCATTGGTAATTATAATGTGTTTACACGTCATGAATTAGAAGAGTTAATCGGTCAGGAACTGCCGAGTGTAGGTGGGAAATTTGCAATTCGACCTGAAGCTATTCATCTGGAAGACCGTTCAACCAATTATAAATTACGAGCTATTGCCAAGGAATCCATAATGAGTGGGAATGTTATTCGGACGACTTTCCAAGCTGACAAGCGTTCTTTTTCAGTCGAACAGCTTCATCAACGTGCGCATTCTTTTGAAATTGGAAAGACCTATACCTGTTACATTGAGCGGGAGGATGTGATTGCGTTAACATGAGCTACTCAAAAATAGAAAGACATGCACATTTGGTAAATAAATTAAAGGAGGAACAAAAAATTATTGTGGCAAGTGTTGCTGACGAGTTGAAGGTGACACCTGAAACAATTAGAAGGGACTTTTTCGAATTAGAGGAACGTCATTTGTTAACGCGTGTCCATGGTGGAGCGGTAAAGTATACACCTTTGCGGAAAGAACCGGAATTTAGTAGGAAATTGGATATTGAGAGAGAAGCTAAACGTCAAATTGCAAAGATCGCCGCCGAGAAAATTTGTGATGGTGATACAATCGCGGTAGATGTTGGAACGACAACTGTCCATATTGCAGATTTCATAAAAGGCATAAGTAACGTAACCGTTGTGACGAACTCTATTGCCGCAGCAACACGTTTTAATAGGGCTATTGAAGAGGAACGACTGATGGGGAAAGTCATTTTATTAGGCGGTATTACCAATCCTACACAGTCTTCAGTTGCCGGTGCGATGACACTTGAATGGCTTAATAAAATGAGAATGGATAAAGCCTTTTTGTCCTGCGGTGGTATTGATGACGGCGTTGTCTATGATTATGATCTGGATGAATCCCTTGTTTCATCCACCATGATGAAAAAAAGTAATTCTCGTATATTATTAGCCGATGGAACAAAAATTGCACAACAATCATTTTATAAAATATGTGGATTGAATGAAGTATCTGAAGTAATTTGTAATTTGGAACGCCCAAGCGGGTGGCATGGTTTTAATAGTGTTTGGACTATTGCGAATGGGGGGAAAGGTCAATGACAATTGACTATCATGTACATTTGGAAGAAGGGCCTTATTCATTTCGGTGGCTGGAAAGGACTTCTCGGGCAATCACATCTCTCGTGCAGCCAAAGGGTAAAGGGACAGGCTTTAAAGAAAATATGATTTGGCAAGTAGATCTCTTGAAAACAAGAGTAAATGAAGGTTGCTACAGTGACGATTGGCTGGACCTATATTTAATAAAGGCCAAGCAGCTGGGATTGAAAGAGGTAGGGATTGTGGATCATCTCTATCGCTTTAAAGAATGTAAGGCTTATTTTCATAAAAATATTAATTTGAATGAAGATGATCCTATTGGAAAAGTTCAAGCAGATTGGCTGGATAAAGTGATGACGGAAGACATGGGTGCTTTCGTAGAAGCAATTGTGCAGGCAAAGGATCGTTGGAGAAAAGAGGGCGTTGAACTAAGGCTTGGAATGGAAGCAGATTATTTTGCGGGAAGTGAAGAGGAACTCACTCAATTGCTCGGAAAACATCCTTGGGATTTCGTCATTGGTTCCGTTCACTTTGTAGAAGGTTGGGGATTCGATAACCCTGAAACAGCATATGCTTTTGAATCTCTAGATTTAAAAGGCTTGTATGAGCGTTTTTTCACTACAGTTGAACAAGCAATTTGTTCAGGCTTATTTGACTTTGTTGCTCATTTGGATAACTTAAAGGTGTTTGATTTCAAAGTGAAGGATGAAGTGTTTACTGGAAATTGGTACGAAAGAATTGCCAGTGCACTGGTGGAAACTAATACAGCCACCGAAGTAAACGCTGGCTTGTATTATAGATATCCTGTGAGAGAAATATGTCCAAGCCCTGAGTTTTTACAAATTCTGATTGCAAAAGGAGTCGAGTTTACGATGTCATCAGATGCGCATTTTCCTGATGATTTGGGACGTTACATAATTCGAAATACTGAGTTGCTGAAAGAATTAGGCGTTGAGAAACTTGTCGCATTTCATAGTCGTGAAAAAGTCTATCATCCGATTAGTTAGCGTTATATCATACAGGCGCTTAACTTTACGAATCCATAACATACACTCCATCTTCCCTTAACATTTGTACAGGAAAGTAGGATATGAAAGAAGGATTCAATCGAAAAGGGGAGATCTGTATTGAGGACGCTCAAACCGAATGTAGAAATGGAAACTTCGTCAAGTAGAACGACCGGTTTTAATAACAACGACTCTATTTTGGAAAAAGTCGCATGGATTATCACGAAAAAAGAACGGCTGCCAAAAAACAGACATTATCAACTTCCCCCTAGAAAGTAATATAGGTAACTCTTACTTCAGTTATTTAATGAAGTAGGGGTTATTTTTTTGACTTAATCAATTGAAACTTCCACCGCTATTCATCCGTAAAAGAAGGTAAGGATAAAGGGGATGATAATATGTCAGTACGCGAATTTACTGTATCTATTTTACCAGCGGCGGCAATGGATGTTATTGAGCAATTTGTAGTCAGAGGGAGTATCAGTGGAACGCTTGTCGATCGGTATGTGAGGCAGCTAGGCGAATATGAAGTCCATGTCCTAGTGTTGGAAAAGTATTATATGAGGTCCAGCAACCGTGCGTCGCTTACTGTGACAATCGATAATTTAGAAGGACAAACGAAAGTCCATGCGGTCGCATCTGGCGGTTCAGAAGGGATGTTCCTGCGCTTTGATTGGGGCGCTGGAAATAATTTTGCAAACAGTGTGGAGTCCGCATTGGGATCGTATATAGTGGGTTAGAATGAAGAGATGGGCCAAAATAATCAACGCAACAAACCAATAGCGACAAAGTTCAGAGTCTTTCCTTTTGATGGAAAGGCTTATTTTGTTAAAATGAAAACACAAGAGAGGGGTGCTTAGATGTTCCGTATACCTGAATCGATTGCGAATCTTGGCCGGGAACGGATAGAAGGTTTTCCTGTGGAGGGGTTTCTTTACGGAGAAGGTCCCAAAAAACCGGAGCTGATGTTAATCGGCGAAGCACCTGGTGAATTCGAATTGGTTGATGGCATTCCTTTTATCGGTCGTGCTGGGAAGGAACTGATGAAGTCACTCGAGACAATCGGTTTAACACGTGAAGACGTTTATATTACAAGTGCAGTCCGCAGCAGGCCATATAGATGGGGAACGAAAAATAACCGTGACGGAACCACGACAGAACGGAAATATAATCGGCCACCAACCATGAAAGAAATTTTGGCACATGCGCCAGTGCTCGATTATGAACTAGCAAATATTGAACCGAAGCTCATTGTCACGCTTGGTAACGTCGGATTGCAGCGATTACTTGGCAAAGAGGCGAAGGTGACGGAGCTTCACGGGCAGCTATTGGATCGCCCCATTCAATTTTTAAATGAATTAGATGATACGAGCTTCAACTTGACACAGAAGTTGTACAGGATAGTGCCGACATTTCATCCCGCGTCTATCTTTTACAGGCCGTCGCATAGACCCTCATTAGATGCAGATTGGCTGGAGATTGGCCGTTTATTGGGGGAGATGAACTAGTGGAAGCGATTCATAATAAAAAAGTACTAATTATCGGGTGCAGTGGAGCTGGAAAGTCGACCCTGTCACGCAAGCTCGCTATGAGGTGGGGATTGCCTTTGCATCATCTTGATGCACTGTTTTGGAATGAAGGGTGGGTACCTACACCAAAACCGGAATTCCATGAGATATTGAAAGACGTGGTAGCGCAGCCTGAATGGATCATCGATGGGCATTTCAATTCCACACTTGAAATGAGAGCACAATATGCGGATCTAATCATCTTTCTTGATTTTTCGAACTGGCTTTGCTTATCACGGGTCACGAAGAGGGTATGGAGTTATTGGGGACAGACACGTCCGGATATGGCGGAGGGGTGTCCCGAAAAAATTGATATGAAGTTTGTCCGCTGGATTTGGCGCTATCCGAAAGATGTTCGACCAGGTGTGTTAGACATTTTGCGGAAAACTAAAGCGGATGTCGTACTGCTGAAGACATCGGTTGAAGTTGAAAGATGGTTAGCGTCTTCGCCGCAAAGAAATACAAAAGGAGGAGTTCTATGATTCGCTTTGATAATGTAACAAAACGTTTTGCGGATGGAACGGAAGCGTTGAAGAATGTATCCGTGACAATCCCTACACATAAGTTAACGGCCATTATTGGACCTTCTGGCTGTGGAAAGACGACGCTTATGCGGATGATTAATCGGCTGGAAGTACCGTCAGAAGGCGCCATCTATATCGATGAGCTGCCAATCTTCGAACGAGACGAAGTGGAGCTACGCCGTTCAATCGGCTATGTCATTCAACGAATCGGTCTCATTCCTCATATGACGATTGAAGATAATATTGCACTTGTTCCTGAATTACTCAAGTGGGATAAAGAGAAAACTGCTGTTCGTGTCGATGAATTACTTGATATGGTGGATCTTGATCCGGCTGTATTTAAGAAACGTTACCCTTTTGAGCTATCAGGCGGTCAACAGCAGCGGGTCGGCGTTAGCCGGGCACTTGCGAGTGACCCGAACATTATTTTAATGGACGAACCCTTTTCGGCACTCGATCCTATCAGCCGTGAACAGCTCCAAAAAGAATTGAAGAAGCTACAGAAGAAAATCAAAAAGACAATTGTATTTGTAACACACGATATGGACGAAGCACTCGAAATTGCGGATGTAATTATCGTGATGCGGGAGGGGCAAATTGAGCAGATATCTTCGCCTGATGAATTGATTGAAAATCAGGCAAATGATTTCGTTCGTGAATTCATTGGACAGGAACGAATTGACAGACAGCGTAATTTCGGTCAGAGGCCTATTAAAGAGTTCGTTAGATTCTATGATGAAACATGGACAGGCGAAGTAAGAGAAGTGACTTCAATGCTGACAGTCGATGATGCAATTACTGTCCTGGATGCCCATCCTAGCAGTCGTCTTGCCGTAGCTGAAGATGGAGTTGTGATTGGCTATATTGGTCATCATTCGCTCTTGCAAGCGTCAATGGATAACGGGAAGTGGGTGAAATCATGAAGAACTTTATCGAGACAGTGACTAGTCGTTCAGACATGATTACAGAAGCTTTTCTCCAACATATCTTTCTGTCTTTCGTAGCACTTGCCATCGGGATACTCATTGCTCTACCAACTGGAATGCTGGTTGCCCGTCATCGTCGTTTTGCAGAGCCAATCATTGGTGTAGCAGCGATTTTACAGACGATACCAAGCCTTGCATTGTTCGGTTTTCTTGTTCCGTTAATCGGAATAGGCTCAAAAACGGCTCTTATTGCACTTATTATTTACGCATTGTTACCAATCGTGCGCAATACATATGCGGGTCTTACAGGTGTCGATGAGGCGATTGTCGAAGCGGGACGCGGGATGGGGATGACGCCCAACCAAATCTTGAAGAAAATTGAGTTTCCGATTGCCTTGCCTGTTATCATGGCTGGTATTCGGACAGCGACTGTGCTGACGGTAGGTATTGCCACGCTTGCAACATTCGTCGGGGCAGGCGGACTGGGAGATGTTATTTATAGGGGTTTGCAATCTTATAATAATGCGCTTGTTCTTGCAGGAGCGCTGCCAGTTGCATTACTCGCCATCGCTTTTGACTTCATCCTAAAATGGGTAGAGAAGAAGGTAACTCCAAAAGGCGTACAACATTGATAGGGGGAAGAAAGATGAAAAAAGGATTAGGAATTATTTTAATGTCGTTGACACTGCTACTTGGGGCGTGCGGCGGAAAAGATGAAATTGTTATCAGTGGTAAGCCATGGACAGAGCAATTCATACTGCCGCATATTTTAGGGCAATATATTGAGGCAGAAACGGATTATAAAGTGAAGTATAAAGATGGTCTAGGTGAAGTAGCTATCATGACGCCTGCACTTGAAAAAGGCGATATCGATCTTTACGTAGAATATACAGGAACGGGTTTGAAAGACGTTCTGAAAGAAGAATCGAAAGCGGGAGAGAGTTCTGAAAGCGTTTTGGAACGTGTGAAAAAAGGCTATGAAGATAAATTTGGAGTGACATGGCTAGAGCCACTTGGTTTCGAAAACGGCTATACGTTGGCTTTCACGAAGGATAAAGAATACAATGCGAAAACATACTCCGACCTCGCAGGAATTTCCGCAGATGAAGAAATGATATTTGGAGCACCGCATGCTTTCTATGAGCGTAAAGGTGATGGCTATGATGATATGGTAATTTCTTATCCATTTACATTCAAAGACACGAAGAGCCTGGACCCAAATGTGATGTATGAAGCGGTGAAAAATGGGGATGTTGATGTTATTCCAGCATTCACAACAGACAGCCGTATTCAGATGTTCGATCTTGCCACAACGGAAGACGATCTAGGATTTTTCCCGAAATATGATGCAGCACCAGTCGTGCGTCAGGAAACATTGAAGAAGTTTCCTGAACTTGAAAAAGTGCTTAATAGCTTAGCAGGAAAAATTACGGAAGAAGATATGCTGAAAATGAATGCCCGCGTTGATTTGGATAAAGAGAAACCAGAAGACGTTGCCCGCGCGTTTTTGATTGAAAAAGAATTAATTAAGGAATAAAGAAAAGCGTAAGCGCCTTGGTAGAGGCGACAGGCATAAGACGGGCTAGCGAAGCAGCGTTCTTTGCTGCATAGCTGGACTGACTTATGACCCAAGCCTCTGGGCGCTGTAGCTAGACAATAAAGAAAAGCGCAAGCGCCTTGGTAGACCCGAAAAGCGCTGGAGGACCATAAGAGAAAGGCGCTTTTTGCCTTTAACTTAAGGACTGAAGCGACCCGAGGGGCTAGGCGCTGTAGCTAGACAATAAGAAAAGCGCAAGCGCCTTGGTAGACCCGAAAAGCGCTGGAGGGCGTTAAGAGAAAGGCGCTTTTTGCCTTTAACAAAAACCGTTCCCGCAAGACTGGGAACGGTTTACTTAATTCATACAGGGTATTTCTCTGCATTTTTCTTCATCTTCGCACGTGCAGCTTCTTCCAAATCTATGCCGATGAGATCAGCGAATTGTAATAGATAAATAAATACGTCCGCTGCCTCATCCGCGATTTCCTGTTTATTATGAGCGACTGCTTCTTCTCCAGATTTCCATTGGAAGTGTTCTAGTAACTCACTTGCTTCCAAAGAAATTGAAATGGCTAGATTTCGAGCATCATGATTGCCGCCCCAATTGCGAGCTTTCGTAAATTCACGTATTTCAGTTTGTAGCTTTTCCAAACTTATCTCATCCTTTCGACAGTTTTTCTTGATGTCCAGCTTCAGGCGCCAACTCCTCGGGGCATTAGGAATTTTTTATTGCGAGGGCTGTAGAACGCCCTCTCCACAAACCGTCGTATGCCTGTCGGAGCTAGACGGCGCCTTGTGCTTTTCTTGAGTATACGTTACTTAGACTTGTGATTCTAGGGAATACTAATAATGAAGTGGAGGGCGATTGCGATTTATACACCTATAGATAAATTATTTTTTGAGGCACCTGTACTCGAATTGGCCCGAAATTTGCTCGGACAGTATATTGTGCACAAACAGCCAGAAGGGGATATTGTGGTTCGTATTGTTGAAACGGAAGCATATCATGGACCTGAAGACAGAGCGGCGCATAGTTTTGATAATCGTCGAACGAAGCGGACAGAAATCATGTTTGGAACCGCTGGACTTATTTATACCTATCAAATGCATACACATACCTTAATGAATGTTGTGAGCGGAGCAATTGGAACACCCCATGCCATTCTTATCAGGGCAGGAGAGCCAGTGACTGGATTAGAACTGATACAGGAGAATCGCGGCCATCATTTAAAAATGACAGATTGGACAAATGGCCCAGGGAAATTATCGAAAGCACTTGGTGTGACAATGAAGTATTACGGTCATCATTGGACAGATGAACCGCTATTTATTGCCGCAGGTGCTGCACCTAAAGAAATTATGGCAGGTCCCCGAGTGGGTATTGGAAACTCCGGGGAAGCAGTTCATTATCCATGGCGTTTTTATGAAAAAGATAATCCTTATGTCTCCAAGTATCGTCCTTAAGTTTAAATGTAGCTCAAAGAGGTATAGAACAAGAGTACAAACAAAAAAAGGAGTGCATTTAAATTGGCTAAAATAGCAACTTTAATCACGAATCTATTTGAAGACTCGGAGTACACGGAACCAGCAAAAGCATTCAAGGATGCTGGACATGAAGTAGTGACAATTGAAAAATCAGCAGGTGTAGAAGTGACCGGGAAGCAAGGTACTGCAAAAGTTAAGACGGATTTCGGCATCGATGATGTAAAACCGCAAGACTTTGACGCATTATTTATCCCTGGAGGATTCTCCCCGGATCAGTTACGTGCAGACGACCGCTTCGTGCAATTTGCGAAGACGTTCATGGATGATAAAAAACCGGTATTTGCAATCTGTCATGGTCCTCAGCTTTTAATCACAGCTAAAACCCTTGAAGGAAGAGATGCAACGGGTTATAAATCGATAAAAGTTGACATGGAAAATGCAGGTGTGAAATATGTGGATAAAGAAGTTGTCGTGTGCCAAAATCAGCTTGTGACAAGTCGTACACCTGAGGACATACCAGCGTTTAATCGTGAATCATTAAAACTTCTCGAAAAGTAAATAGTATTAGCAGAATAGCAAATAATACAAAGAAGGCCGATTATGCGGCCTTTTTTGTATTAGTAGGAGACTATAAAACTCAAACTGTGGAGAAGGTTTCACGTCTAAACTTCAATGCTTAAGGGGTGTGGGGGATATGCCAACTGAAACGCATCTCTGCTGTTCTGCCCTATATCTGCCGGTCTTGACTAGGCGCTTAATTTTTTGTTATTGTTGAAAAGGTATCCGAAGAGTGATAAATTAGAAGAGTACTATAACACTTAATATTAAAAATGTGACGGTTTTATGGAGTTGCTAATTTTTAGTGCCGTGTACTAACTAGGGGGACATCATGAAAAAAGTACTTAAAATGGGAAGCGCTTTCATCGGTATAATCGTTGGAGCAGGTTTTGCTTCCGGACAGGAAGTTCTACAATTTTTTACAAGTTTCGGTCTTCTTGGTATTGTGGGGGCAATTATTTCGACAGCATTTTTTGCTTATCTCGGTATGGTACTCACTCGACTTGGAAGTCGTATGCAGACCACTTCTCATAAAGAGGTCATTTATAAAATAAGTGGTCGTTACTTAGGGATTATTGTTGATTACATAATAATTATTACGTTATTTGGTGTAGGGGTTGTTATGATTGCAGGGGCAGGTGCAAACTTGAACCAGCAGTTCGGGTTGCCGCCATTTGTCGGCAGTCTTCTTATGATTGTTCTTGTCATGTTGACGGTTATGCTTAATGTCGATAAGGTCGTCGGCATAATTGGAAGTATTACACCATTCCTTATTCTTGCGGTTGTCCTTGTATCTATTTATTGTTTAACAACCATGGACACTTCTTTTGCAGTCCTCGATCCAATTGCTCAAGGCGTAAAAACGACATTGCCAAACTGGTTCATCTCATCAATCAACTATGTGTCGTTTAACATAGCTGTAGGAGCCTCAATGACCATTGTCATGGGAGGAACAGAGAAGGATGAGAAAATAGCGGCATGGGGCGGATTTGTCGGAGGACTTGGTTTAGGGATTCTTATCTTGCTTAGCCACTTGGCGATTTTCGCTAAAATCGAAACAGTTGGAGATGCTGAGATGCCAATGTTGGCAATCATCAACGATGTTTCGCCTATACTTGGCATATTCATGGCGTTCATCCTATACGGCATGATATTCAATACTGCGGTCGGCATGTTCTATTCTTTCGGAGCACGTTTCATTCAAATTGGTACGAAGAAATTCAATGTTTTCGTTTTGATCACCCTCATTATTGGATTTGGATTGAGCTTTGTCGGCTTTAAGGAACTTGTAGCTAAACTCTATCCAACAATCGGATATCTTGGTCTGTTCCTTGTTGTAGCGCTGATTTACGCATCATTCAAACTTCCGGCAAAGGTTAAGAGCTAAAGCTATTTCAAAAACAGGGACGGTCACGGAGCTGAGCTTCGATGACCGTTTTTGTTTTTTGTGGCTTGGGAAATTACAAAATCTCTTTCTATATATGTTGAACAAATGAATACCTATATTAACTGAGCGAAGGCGCCTTACAAGGGGGAGCCGAAGCCCTAAGTCTGGCGGCGAAGCTGCTTGGCTTAGGGCGGGAGGCATACCCGAGCGCCGTAGCGGATTTGAAGGGAATCATTATTTCAACTTATATAGTGAAAAGTGATAATTCACGTCTAGTCTCCAAGGCACTTGCGCTTTTCTTACTGCAGTTTGTGTCGAAAAGAAGTCGCTCTTTCAGAGAATAAAGCGATTGAACACTTATGAAGGTTGAGTTGGTTCCATGTATGATGGTTTAATAGACATAGTTAACTTGGAAGGGTGAGCAGCTTGCTTCACTATAGAACTTACGAAATTAGCCCGACAACCCCTTGGGTAACATTCATACATGGCGCGGGCGGAAGCTCTTCTGTCTGGTACAAACAAATTCGGGAATTTAGAAAACAACATAATGTTCTCCTAATTGACCTTCGGGGGCACGGACAATCTGCCGGTGGAATGTGGAAAAAAGGCGATACATTTATGGATATATCGAAGGAAGTAATTGAAGTGCTAGACGAGGTTAGCATAAAAGACACGCATGTTATCGGCATGTCACTCGGGACGATCGTCGCACAGACTATGGCAGATAACTTCCCAGAACGTGTAAACTCACTCATTCTTGGTGGAGCGATTATTCGTTTTGATATCCGAACAAAGTTATTATTATTGGGGGGGCGTGTAGTAAAGCGTTTTGTCCCTTATATGCTCCTTTATAAATTATTTGCTTATATTATTATGCCGCGTAAACAGCACGAAGAATCGCGAATGGCTTTCGTAAATGAAGCCAAAAAAGTGTACCAGAAGGAATTTATCAAATGGTTTTCCCTTACTAAGCTTATAAATCCATACTTGACCCGCTTACAAGCATCGACAACGGCCATTCCAACATTATTTTTGATGGGTGAGGAAGATTATTTGTTCATTCCGCCGATTGAGGAAGTTGTTCGTAAAAATAAAGGATTTGAATTCGTTAAAATTGAAAAGTCCGGCCATGTTTGTAATATCGACCAACCGGAAATGTTCAATAAGTTAGCCATCGATTATATAGCTAAAATCGAACAAAGAAAAGCCGCCATCCAACTGGGATGACGGCTTTTCTGCAGATTGACGAATGATCACGTCTGTTGAACAACCATTTATTTGCATGAAATACTGGTGAGTAGGGCTTGATGACCTTCATTTTCACTGCACTATTTTCGGCCCGCTTTCGACTAACTATTCATGACAGATTTACTGAGGGGGCCATACTCTTTTCAGTAATACTGTTGCGAATAGTTGCCTGTCGCGTTCCTTCAATGTTCAAGTGAAAAATGCAGTAGTTTTGGAAGAAAAGAATAGATGACATTCTATGGAGAGTGTAAGTGTCCGAAGATGCAATTTCGGGCACTCTTGCACTTTGTATAATTGGTTCCTTGCTTACTTTTAGCAAAGATTCTGCATGTAATTATGTGAGACCTTATAGAAAGCGACACTTCTTTACTAGTAAAGAAGTGAAAATCCTAAAGAAAGCATCAGCCGCCAAAATTGCATCTTTGGCGGCTTTTATCCGGGTAGATGCCCCTTTATTCTTTCGTCCCGAAAAGCTTTAGCACTTCGTGTACTTATGCATTTGGAGCGCGAAGGATGAAGGATCACCATACGATTACCGAAAAAATGTGTAGGGATGCGACAAAGTCGCATCCCTACACATCCAGACATTTCGGTAATCGTATAGAAGTCATTCAATCCAAAGTCAACTAAACACGTAGCACCCAGTAGATGATCATGTTATTCACTGGTTACTCTTGGCTAAACAACAGGTGTCACGGATTATGCGTTTACAAGTTCTAGTTCCTCAGCAGGGCCGAAGAATTCGAAGTTTATTTTTTCTTCTGGAACACCGAGTGCATATAGACCTTTAATGACAGCTTGCATGAAAGGTGTTGGCCCACAAACAAAGATATCGCTGCCTTCAATGACGTTAGCGGCAAGGAAGTCGGGGTTGATAAAGCCATCCCCCTCATCTGAGTAGAGCACGGCATATGTGGAACTAGGCATAGATTCATTCAACGTGCGTAATTTTGCATCGAATGCTTGGTGTTTGCGTGTACGTGCCGAATGTAGGAATGCAGCTGGCCGTTCTGGTGTTGTTTTGGCGATGGATTCATACATGCTCATCATTGGCGTGATACCAACACCGCCGCTAATAAGTGTCACTGGATTTTTACTTTCCATATCAAGGTGGAATACACCCGCTGGAACACTAACTTCAACTGTGTCACCGACATTCATTTCACGATGAAGGTTAACTGACATTTTACCGTTCGGTGTGACTTCATCTTCGCGTTTAACAGAAATGCGGTAGGAGTCGCCTGTTGGTGCTTGTGACAAACTGTATTGGCGATTCAAGATATAGTCTTCGCCTGGAATTGTGACACGTAACGTGATGTATTGTCCTGGTTTGTATGATGGTACTTTTTTGCCATCAACAGGTTTTAAATAGAATGATGTAATAACATCACTTTCAACTACTTTATCCGCGATTACAAAGTCTTTGAATGTTTTCCAGCCGTCATCCATTTCCTCAGCTTTGGCATACATTTCCTTTTCGATACCGATGAAGACACCTGCGATAACTTCATAGGCTTCTCCCCAAGCACCAATAATTTCGGGAGTTGCAGCTTCACCTAATACTTCTTTTATAGCGCCTAATAGGTAGTAGCCGACGATTGGATATTGTTCTGGTGTAATGTTGAGTGATTTGTGTTTGTGCGCAACTTGAACGACAGCAGGTAAAACAGCGCTGAGGTTATCGATATTTGCAGCTGCCGCGTAAACCAGTCCTGCAAGTGCGTTTTGTTGACGTCCTTGGGATTGATTGGCATGGTTGAAGATGTTCAACAGTTCAGGGTGAGCCTCGAACATATTTTTATAAAACACTGTTGTAATTGTTTTACCGTGTTGCTCCAATACAGGTACGGTTGATTTGATAATGGTAATGGTTTCTTGTGATAGCATGTTGTAGCACGACCTTTCGTAGTTGTTAACTCAAGCTTAAACTATAAAAGCGCTTAAAGATATATTTATAATACATCTTTAGAGAGTGTTAGAAAGTTAGTCACATTTCTTTCACGTAATTGCCACAAACGTTATAATGGTATTTGAAAGAGCGGTGAAGTTATGCGTCTAACGATGTACACAGACTTTTCGTTGCGTGTTTTAATTTATCTGGGAGCAAAAGAGCCAGGGGAATTATCAACGGTCCAGGAAATTTCAGATACATACAATATCTCGAAAAATCATTTGACGAAAGTAGTGCACGAGCTAGGGAAGATGGGGTTAATCGAAACGATACGCGGTCGTGGTGGTGGCATCAGGATGAAAGTGGAACCTAAAGACATCAACGTTGGAAAACTAGTTCGAAGGACGGAAGATGATTTTCATCTTGTTGAATGTTTTAATTCTGAGTCGAATAGTTGTATTCTTTCCCCGGTTTGCCGATTAAAAGGTGCATTACACGAAGCGTTGAATGCTTATTTAGCAGTTTTAGATAACTATACAGTGGCAGATTTTATCATTAATAAAGATGAGCTCAAAGCGATTTTGTTTGACCATCCATTATGATAAAATGAAAAAGAATATAAAAACAGGGGGCTATTTTTCATGGGAAAAGTTTTTGTTTTTGGACATAAAAATCCTGATACCGATTCAATTTCATCGGCAATCAGTTACGCGTATTTAAAGCAGCAATTGGGAATGAATGCAGAAGCAGTAAGACTCGGTGATGTAACGAATGAAACGGCATATGCGCTTGAATATTTTGGTTTTGAAGCGCCACGTCTTATCGAAAAAGCCGCGCCAGAAGTAGCGAAAGTCATTCTCGTCGACCATAATGAAAAACAGCAAAGTGTGGATGATATTGATGATGTGCAAGTAATCGAAGTTGTCGATCATCATAGAATTGCTAACTTTGAAACGAACGATCCTCTCTATTACCGTGCAGAGCCGGTAGGATGTACGGCAACGATTTTAAACAAACTATATAAAGAAAACGGTGTTGAAATACCGAAAAATATTGCTGGGCTTATGCTGTCTGCACTTATTTCGGATTCACTATTATTCAAGTCACCGACGTATACAGACCAAGACCGTGCTGCGGTTGAAGAATTGATTGCTATCACAGGTGTGGATGCACAAGAATATGGACTGGCTATGTTGAAAGCTGGTGCAGATTTAAGTGGTAAAACGCTCGAAGATCTTGTGAAACTTGATGCGAAAGAATTTGGTATCAATGAAGTGAAGATTGAAATTGCACAAGTGAATGCAATTGACATCAATGATGTTATGAATCGTCAAGCCGATTTGGAAGACCTTCTATACCGTGTCATTGCTGAAAAAGGGCTCGACCTGTTTTTGTTTGTCGTAACTGACATATTGAACAACGACTCAATCGTATTGGCACTTGGTAAAGAAGCGGGGCGCGCTAGCGAAGCATTCAATGTTACACTCGTGAACAACACGGCAACATTGAAAGGTGTCGTCTCCCGTAAGATGCAAATTGTTCCAGTATTGACTGAAGCATTGAAATGATATGAAGTGAATAGGAAAAGGTTGCAGTCCGCGTAAAGTGGATTGCAACCTTTTTGTTTTAATTGAGGATGAGCTGGTATCTCGGATTAGTTATGATAGCCATATCCTATTTCAAATCAAGTGATTTCGTCGCAGGGCCTTCGAGGACGGAGCCGTCTTTTCGAAAGCGTGAGCCGTGGCACGGGCAATCCCATGTTTCATCGCCGGCATTCCACCTCGTCCGGCAGCCCATATGCGTACAGATGGGGGAGTCCGTCCGTGTAATATGACCGCCAGTAAACTCTTTTAAGACAAGCCCAGTATTTTTCAAAGCTTGCAGTAAGAATGTACCAAACCCTGTTCGATCAGGCGAATAAAGTTCGGAAGCACGATTCTCTTTGCCGACAATTAGATCGCTGATAATCCGGGCGCTCGCCATTGAATTCGATAGTCCCCATTTTCGATATCCCGTACTTAAATAGACGTAAGGCATGCTAGAAGAAATAATTCCCGCGTATGGAATCAGATCGGGTGTCTGCGGGTCTTGCGCGGACCAGCCATGAGTCAGGGGAGAGAGGTTATACACATCTTGCAAATCGGTGTAAAGCCGATTGTAATGTATCTGTGTATCGCTTTCCATTCCCGCCTGATGACTTTCTCCAGACAGCAGAAAATACGTTTTTCCATCGATTTGTGCCGTTCGGATGGATCGTTTTGGTTCATCGACTGCAATATACTGCCCGCGAAGTGGCATATCACCTTCTGCCGCGACGATATAAGATCGATCGACAGACAATTTCATAATTTGTAGCCCACGCAGTGCTTCAATCGGGTAGTGTGAACATAATATTAGTTCCTTGAATTGAACTTCATGTCCCGATTTCATAGAAAGTAGACGTTTCTTTAAATCCATTAATAAAACATCCGATTGTTCGTAAATACGCGCACCTGCTTCAACCGCAAGACGCGCAAGATGTTGTCCGAATCGCACAGGATGAATCTGACTTTCGTTATTCAATGTAAGTGTTGCGTCAATCTGAATCGGTAATTCAGAATTCCTCCCCAGTTCACCTGGGATGCCAAGTTCCTTGTATGCATTCATTTCATAACGGAGTAATTCAGTGCCAAGCTTAGATTGAGAATAAAGAATAGAATCAGCTGCCTTTAATTCATCTTTTATTGCAATAGATTTCCCAAATTGAACGGCTTCTTCGTTCACTTCAAAATACATTTTTGCATTGTCTCGTCCAAACTGTTTTAGTAACTTTGCATAAACGAAGTCATGTTGGGCAGTCAGTTTTCCCGTGGAGTTGCCCGTAGCTCCCGCTAGGATTGTATCTTTTTCGAGAAGGATAACATCTTTCCCTTCTTTAGCTAGAAAATAGGCGTTTGCAATTCCACTTAGTCCGCCCCCGATGATGCAGACGTCGCAAGTGACATCGCCCTCAAGTTTTGGATATTGTTCACGTGGATATGCAGTACTAAGCCATAATGAATTGGACATAAAATAACCTCCGTCAAGTCTGCTTGAAATAGTAGTAAGCATATTCATTGTTCCCTTCTTTGATTGAATTTAAAATGAAGAGTATGAAAGGTGGCGGGAAAAATGAAAATTGAAATATGGTCAGATTATGTTTGTCCATTTTGTTATATTGGAAAGCGCAGATTAGAAGAGGCATTAGAGCAAACTGGTCTTGGGGAAAAGGCTGAAGTTGTTTTCAAAGCATATGAACTAGATCCGAATTCGCCCGCAGTATCCGATACACTGATGACAGAAGTCCTTGCGAAGAAGTATGGGATGAGTGTGGAAGAAGCGAAGAAGATGACTGATAATGTAGTTGACCAGGCAAAATCTGTGGGTCTGAACTATAACTTTGACGTAATGACGCCAGCGAATACATTTAATGCACACCGTCTAGCGAAACTTGCTGAACAGGAAGGTTTCGATAAGACTGTATCGGAAAGTTTACTGAAAGCTTATTTCATAGATGGTGAAAAAATAGGTGCAGAAGACGTATTGCTTCGCATTGCCGAAGAAGCAGGAATTTCACGCGACCGTGCGAAAGCAGTTCTTGATTCTGATGAGTTTGCAGATGATGTAAGAATGGATATCGCAGAAGCCCAGCAAATAGGTGTGAAAGGTGTTCCGTTTTTCGTTATCGATCGCAAATATGCAATCTCAGGAGCGCAGCCGGCAGAAGCATTTGCAAATGCACTTCGACAAGCCGCGGAAGAAGTTTAAACAAAAGAAATAAAAAATCGGCCATGTGATCATAATGATCGCATGGCCGATTTTTTAAGTTATTTATTAAATTATAAAATCTCGAACTAGGATAAGTTACAACATAGAGATTTCACGTCTAGACTCCAGCGCCTAGCCCCTCGAGTCGCTTCAGGCTTGCTGATAAAGGCAAAGAACGCCTTTCCCTTCAAGCCTTCCGGCGCTTGTCGGGGCTTAGCATGCGCTTGCGCTTTTGTTTTTATTGAGCTGGGTTTGCTTGTAAATCGATTGTGATTTTAATGTCGTCACCTACAAGAACGCCGCCTGCTTCAAGCGCTTGGTTCCATGTAAGACCGAATTCTTTTCTTGAAATTTTCCCTTCGACTTCGAAAGCAGCTACGTCTACGCCCCAAGGGTTTTTACCTGTACCTTCATACTCAGCTTCGAATGTAACTTTTTTCGTTACATCTTTAACTGTCATATCGCCAGTAACGTCATATTCGTTATCGCCTTTTTTTACGATATCTGTTGAAACGAATGTGATTGTCGGGAATGTTTCTGTATCGAAGAAATCAGCAGAACGAAGGTGGTTGTCACGATCGTCGCTATTTGTATGAATTGTTGTAGCGTCGATTGTGAAGTTGATGTTAGCACCCGTCAAATCTTCAGGATTCCCTTCGATTGTACCTTCTACACCTGTAAAACGTCCTCTTACTTTAGAAACCATCATATGCTTAACTGAAAAACCAACACCTGTATGTGAAGCGTCTACTGTCCATTTTGTCATTGGAAAAACTTCCTCTCTGAATAAGTTATGTTCTTACTATATTCGATAAGTATCTTGAAGTCAAGGTATTTAAATGAATTTAATTTGAATAAGGTGAATAGTAAGACCTTTATTCTAATTAGTATTCCTTGTCAAAGTATAAGTTTGCAAGCATACTATTAAAGATGAAAAGCTTTAAATTGAAAGGATTGAATGTTGATGTCGAAACATCAATGGTATGAAGAACTTCAGAAAACAATTACAACAGGTACATTATTAATTGACGAGTCGCTATGTAAATACACGATGACAAAACTTGGAGGAGCTGCAGACCTTCTTGTCATACCTGGAACAATAGATGAAACAGAGGCGACAGTACGTTACGCATATAAAAATAATATTCCATTATTATTACTCGGAAACGGGTCGAATATGGTCGTCAGGGATGGCGGTGTAAGAGGAATTGTCCTTCACTTGTCACAACTCAATACGATAAGGATTGAAGGATCACTTGTGCATGCCGAGGCGGGGGCACTAATCATTGACGTTTCAAAACGTGCGGCAGCGACTACACTGTCGGGTATCGAATTTGCCTGTGGAATTCCAGGCTCCATCGGGGGCGCAATGGCGATGAATGCCGGCGCGTATGGTGGGGAGATAAAAGATATAATTGTGCAGGCAACAGTGTTAACGAAAGCTGGAGAGCGGTTAGTTCTTTCAAAAGAACAACTTGAGCTCGGTTATAGGAAGAGTATTATATCGCAAGAGGGCTACTACGTTCTCTCGGCAGATTTCCAACTCGCACAAGGAGACCAGGGTGTCATTGATGGGAAGGTAGCAGACTTAACCTTCCAGCGTGAATCAAAGCAACCGCTTGAGTATCCATCGGCCGGAAGTGTGTTCAAACGACCACCGGGCTATTTTGCGGGCAAACTTATTCAAGACTGCGGTCTTCAGGGAAAAGGGCATGGCGGAGCAGAAGTTTCATTAAAGCATGCTGGTTTTATCGTCAATAAAGATAATGCGACCGCATCCGATTACATTCAGACAATTAACATGGTGAAAGCGGAAGTGAAAAAAGTATTCGGCGTTGAACTGGAACTTGAAGTGAAAATCGTCGGCGAAGAAATAACGGAATAGCAAAAAGCGGATGACCCATGATTGGGCTATCCGCTTTTTTGTTTTTTTAGGAAACTATATGTTTTTTGACGTAGAGCAGTGTTTAGGCTCCAGGCATCAATCTCAACACAAAGTCGCAAATTTAGACTGTCTTCTTTGAGTTTCAGTCCTTTATTTAAAGGCAGAGATCGCCTTTTTCTCCAGCGCTTGTTGGGGTTAAAAGGCGCCTTGCGCTTTTCTTATCATCTGGCGTTTTTACAAGAGAGCAGTGCAGGGTCGGTTACCTGGTCGTCTGTAATGTGCACTTGGCACATTTTATTGTTACTCATGAATTTGAAGATCCCATTGTTGAAGTCAGTTCCAACTTCTTTGAAGAAAATACCTTCAAAGCGAACTTCTTTTGAAAGCGTGAAGTTGACGCGGAAACCGTTACTGTCTTCGACTAAGTAGGCACGTACGCCTTTTTCGAACATGCCGTCAATCTCGTCTCTGATGGCGCGATCGACAGAAACGACATGGAAGTCGACGAATGTGATTTCTCGTAACAATACGTTCATGAACGAACCTTTAGTAATCTCTTCCCATCTACTCTGAGCAGTTTGCCCAAGAATGATTTGGGTAATGTTATGTGTATGAGCTACTTCCTTAATAACTTTTGCGGAAGTACGTTTTTCATTATCCCGGATTATGAAATCTTCTACTTCAAGTTCTTCAGCGAGTTCTTTCCAACGATCGATATATTCGGATTTTTCCGCGTCAAATTCATCATAAGGAAGCGGGTCCACTGTTAAAATATACATTGGACAATCCATGATCGTTGCAATTTTATGTCCGCGCCTAATGAGACGCTCACCATTTGGACCGTAGTAGACACAAACGAGAATACTCTCGTCCATACGACCTTTTACTTTGCCCATGACGGTAGTCACCTCTTAATTATATTTTGGTTAGTCGAATTCATGTTAGAAGTTTAGTACTGATTGAAAACCAAACAATTATATATGAAAATGAACGATTTGACAAGATGCGAATGCTTCAAAGTGCTAAGAGTATGGTAATAGTGTATAATTTATTGTGTAATCTCTTTGAGCTTCCCCTAATACTATTATCTATAGCTCCCTATTATCCCGCCAGTCACGCTGAAGGTCAAGTTTGCCCAATATAATAATGAGTTTTACAAGTAATACATAATATGGATTGTGTATTTCTGTAGATTTTCAGGTGGTTTATTACAACTGTTTTAAAAGGTAAGAAGGTACAAATTTTTCTACATGGGTCGATGTCTAGACTTCAGACTTCCTTCCATTAGCCTCGGTCTGGCTGAAAAGGCTTAGTACGCCTTTATCTTCAAGATTACCAGTAGGGAGGGTCCGAACTTAATCCCTTCTACTTATCGGGGCTAAACCGCGCCTTGCGCTTTTCTTAATCTGTTTAGTATTGGAGGTTTGCATTTGTTGGCGATAACGATAGCTATTTTTATCCCGTTTTTGGCTGCTCTACTCGTCCCGTTCATTTATAAGAGGGTGCGCAGTCGCAATATCGGGTGGTTTGTCATGTCCGTTCCACTCGTCCTATTCATATATCTTGCCAGTTTCATTCCCGCGATTGCAGGAGGGAAAACATATATACATACGATTAAATGGATTGATTCTGCTGGGATCAATTTTACGACGTATCTAGATGGTCTCAGTATGATTTTTGGCCTTTTAATTACTGGGGTAGGGAGCCTCGTAATTCTCTATTCCATATATTATTTGTCTGAACGCGAAGCATTAGGGCGTTTTTACGTTTATCTTTTGATGTTCATGGGCTCGATGCTTGGAGTAATATTCTCGGACAACTTAATGGTGCTATATGTTTTTTGGGAATTGACGAGTATTTCGTCGTTTCTTTTAATCGCATTTTGGTACCACCGCAAAAAGTCTAGGTATGGTGCACAAAAATCAATGCTCATCACTGTATCTGGCGGAGTAGGGATGCTTGTTGGTTTTATCATGTTGCATACAATGACTGGGTCGTTCAGTGTGCGCGAAATCATTGCAACAATTGGTCAGTATACAAATGAAAGTTTGTTTTTACCGGCAATGCTACTCGTTTTGCTTGGTGCATTTACGAAGTCAGCCCAGTTTCCATTCCACATCTGGCTACCAGATGCCATGGAAGCGCCGACACCGGTCAGTGCTTATTTACATTCCGCGACAATGGTTAAGGCAGGGATTTACCTTGTCGCACGCTTCACACCTGTATTTGGTGGGGAAGCGGTGTGGTTTTATACAGTTACTGGCGTGGGGATATTTACATTGTTCTGGGGATCCGTCAATGCGGTGCGGCAAACGGATCTGAAGGCATTGCTCGCCTACTCAACAATTAGTCAACTGGGTCTGATCATGAGCCTCTTCGGACTTGGTTCAGCGGCGCTTAACGAAGGCTACAGCGCGGACTCAGTTATTTATACACAGGCGACATTTGCCGCTTTGTTCCATCTTATTAACCATTCAACGTTCAAAGGTGCTCTCTTTATGGTCGTTGGTATTGTCGATCATCAAGTTGGAACGCGAGATATTCGTAGACTTGGCGGACTGATGTCACTCATGCCCGTGACGTTTACAATCGCTGTTATCGGCAGTTTTTCGATGGCAGGATTACCGCCGTTTAACGGTTTCCTTAGTAAGGAAATGTTTTTCGAATCCGTACTGAATGTGCGTAATCTCGACATTTTCGCAATGGGGCCGCTTATGGGAAGCTTATTGCCTGTTGTTGCTTGGATTGCAAGCGTGTTGACATTCGTTTATAGCATGATTATCGTTTTTCAGACATTTCTTGGGAAACATCAACCGGACCGTCTTGATAGAAAAGCATTTGAAGCGCCAGTTGGGATGCTGATTGCTCCGTCGATTCTTGCACTGTTCGTTGTAGGTATTTTCTTCTTCCCGAATGTAGTCGGAAAGTATTTGTTAAAGCCTGCAATGGCTTCGGTTTTACCTCCGTTTGAAGGTGCGGAAGGCCTTGTCCCGCATATAACTGCTTGGCATGGTTTTAATGGAGCTATCATGATGACAATTGGTGTTATCGTAGTGGGCGCATTGCTATACTTCTTCCTTCGTTATTGGCGCGGGGTTTACTCGCTTGCACCTATGCGCTGGAATCTCGATTCTATGTATAACGGCTTGTTGACGCAGGCGGAGAAAGCTTCATCTTTCTTGACTCGGACTTATATGACGGGATACCTCAGGGATTATCTTGCATATATATTTGTTTTTTTCATCCTAACTGTCGGTGGCGGCCTGTTATGGACCGGTGGGTTTTCAATCGATTTTTCTAACGATGCTCCCATCACGGTTAGCGAGTATATCATCATCTTCGTAATGATGGGTGCGAGTATTGCGATCATCTTTGTAAAATCACGTATGACGGCAATCCTGTTAAATGGTGTTCTCGGTTATTCAATTGCTATTCTCTTTGTCGTGTTCCGGGCACCAGATTTGGCTTTGACACAAATTATCGTAGAAACAGTGACGACTGCGTTATTCCTCTTATGTTTCTATTTCTTACCTGAATGGAGCAAGGAGAAATCGACAAGGTCATTAAAAGTTTTCAAAGGCATTATTGCCATTTCGGTAGGAACGGTTGTTACAGTTCTTGCACTCGTCGTACAAGGCAATAAGATGTTCGAGTCGATTTCAGTATACTTTGAAGATGCTTATGAGTTGGCGGGAGGAAAGAATATCGTCAATACGATATTGGGTGACTTCCGGGCATTCGATACGATGCTCGAAGTAGTTGTACTTTTTATCGCCGGTATTGGCGTGTTTACATTGATTAAACTGAAGGCTGGAAAGGGGGACGAGGACGTTGAAGATTAATGATGTCATTTTACAGACAGTAACGAAGATTGTTGTCTTCATCATTTTGACGTTCGGCGTGGAATTGTTCCTTTCCGGTCATAATAATCCGGGAGGTGGATTCATTGGTGGTCTCGTCCTATCTTCCGCGTTCGTTCTTCTCTATTTGGTGTTCGATATCGAAACAGTCCATAAGGGCATCCCATTCGATTTCAAGAAGATTGCAGCGTTTGGTGTATTGCTTGCAGTCGGAACGGGTTTAGGATCAGTTCTATTCGGTGCTTCATTCCTTACACAGACGGCTAGTCATTTCAACTTGCCAGTGTTCGGGGAAACGGAATTAGCGACGGTCGTGCTGTTTGAGGCAGGGGTTGCACTGACTGTTGTCGGTGTTGTTGTAACGATTATTTTAAGTATTAGTGAGGATGTGTAGCTGTTGGAAACGTTAATAACGATACTCGTTGGAGTCCTTGTAACGGTCGCTGTCTACTTGCTGCTATCTAAAAGTCTAGTTCGGGTCATTTTAGGGACGGCAATCCTGTCGCATGCTGTGCATTTGCTATTAATGACGATGGGCGGCTTGAAAAAAGGAGCAGTCCCACTATTAGGTGAAAATGCGGAGAGCTACACGGATGCTCTTCCACAGGCACTTATCCTGACTGCAATAGTGATCAGTTTCGCAGTGACTTCCTTTTTACTGGTGCTTGCATATCGAACATACAAAGAGACTGGGTCGGACAATCTCGCTGCATTGAGAGGGTTCAAAGATGAATAATATTATAGTTATGCCAATGATTATACCTTTGTTAACAGGGATTTTACTTGTATTTCTCCGGCCTTATGTGAAAGTTCAACGGGCGTTCAGTCTTGTTTCAATCGTAGCAACCGTAGCGATCAGTGTTTATATTTTGAACATGATTCAGGCGGACGGTATTTTACGGCTCGATTTCGGGGGCTGGTTGCCACCATACGGAATTTCATTTGTCGCAGATTCATTCTCTATGCTACTTGTATTGACGACAGCGATTGTAACAGGAATCCTTCTAATTTATGCGTTCTCGTCGATTGGTCGAGCGCATGAGAATATGTTCTTTTATCCGTTCGTTTTTTTCCTGATTGCGGGCGTTAATGGTTCATTTCTAACGGGTGACTTGTTCAACTTATTCGTCTGTTTTGAAGTTATGCTTCTATCTTCTTATGTGCTCATAACACTTGGAGGCAGGAAAGTTCAACTCGTCGAATCAATTAAATACATAACTATAAATGTACTGTCATCGTGGTTTTTCCTCGTTGGAATCGCGTACTTATATGGTACGGTAGGTACGCTTAATATGGCACATCTATCAGTACGTATTGCAGAAGTCGGGCAAGGGCCGCTGTTGACAGTGATTAGCATTGTCTTCCTCATTGTATTTAGTTTGAAATCTGGACTACTTCTATATTTCTGGTTGCCAGGGTCATACAGTGCACCACCGACAGTAGTTGCAGCTTTGTTCGGTGCTTTGCTTACGAAAGTCGGTATCTATGCAATGTTCCGCGTGTTTACGCTCATTTTTTATCACGAGCCTGGTGTTACACATTTGATGATTGGCATTATGGCGGGAATCACGATGATTGGCGGTAGTATTGGTGCAATCGCCTACAATGATATCCGGAAGATTGTGTCCTATAACGTCGTCATTGCAGTAGGGTTTATACTCGTTGGCCTTGCTGTCTCGACAGAAGTGGCGATTCAAGGGTCTATTTATTATCTTATCCATGACATGATTATTAAAGCTTTGTTATTCCTTATCGCAGGGACGATGATCTACTTAACTGGAACTGCAAGGATTGAAAATATGAGTGGGTTGATTCGCAATTATCCATTACTTGGGTGGCTGTTCTTCATCACAATGCTGTCACTTGCGGGAATTCCGCCGCTTAGCGGGTTCATCGGAAAGGTGTACGTTGGCCAAGGGGCGATTGAGGCGGGTGCGTTCGTCTTGCTTGCAATCGCGTTCCTATCAAGTATTTTCGTTTTGTATTCACTTCTGCGGATTTTCCTAAACTGCTTTTGGGGCGAAACGATTATCAATGAAGATGACGATGTACCGCTTAAAAAAGGGATGCTTATTCCACTCGTCCTGTTTGGTGTACTGACAATTGCGCTGGGAGTTGGAGCAGAGGCACTTGCGCCATACGTTTCAGATGCAGCCCGAACACTGACAAATCCTGATATCTATATAGACGCGGTTTTGAATGACAACCGTTAATCGAAGACAATCCCGTCCAATGACCGAAAAGAAGAGGTGAAGGCTAATGCCAGCCCAGTTACTGTTGAATTTATTTATAGCTCTGCTCTGGATGCTCTTAATCGATGAGGATGAGCTAAAGTTTACGACTTTCTTTGCCGGCTTCCTGGTTGGGATAGGAATCATATTTTTCATGCATAGATTTTTCGGCACGCAATTCTACTTGCGCCGTTTGTATGCGACATTCAAGCTGCTTTTCATCTTCATATCCGAATTGACCAAATCGAGCGTAGTTGTATTGAAACAAATACTTAGCCCAAAGCTGAAAATTAAACCGGGTATTTTTAAATATGAAACAGTCTTAGAGAGTGATTCAGAAGTGACGATGCTGTCGTTGCTTTTGACGCTGACCCCGGGGTCTGTCGTCATGGAAGTATCCCCTGAAGGAAATGTCCTGTTTATTCACGCGATGGACGTCGAACAATCTCGCGATGGACTTTTGATGCAACTGCATAACTTTGAAAGAGCAATCATGGAGGTGACCCGCTGATGATTCAAGCAATGCTGACGACTTCGCTCGTATTATTCTCAATAACGATTGCAATAGCTGTCATACGAATCATTCTCGGCCCTTCGATGCCGGACCGCGTTATCGGGCTCGATATGATTGGTGTAAACTTGATTGCTATGATAGCCGTAATTTCAGTGGTGATGAACACGAAAGCATTTTTAGAAGTCATTCTTATTTTGGGAATTCTATCGTTCATCGGTACAATTGCCTTCTCTAAATTCATCGAGAGGGGTGTTATCGTTGAACGTAAACACGATAGGTGAATTCGTAGGCGCATTTCTGATTTTAACAGGCGGAGTTGCGAGCGTAATCAGTGTCTTTGGATTGCTTCGGCTGCCTGATGTCTACACGAGATCTCATGCTGCGACGAAAAGTTCGACGCTCGCTGTTTTGCTAACCTTGTCAGGCGCTTTTATTTACTTTTTGTTCAGTCAACATTTCGTAAGTGTACGCCTTCTTTTAGGAATTGTGTTCGTCTTTCTAACTGCACCGGTTGCCGGACATTTGATCGTCCGAGCGGCTTACCGGTCGAATGTGAAGTTAGCGGATATTTCTACTGAGGATGAATTATATGAGGTTTTGCATAAGGATAAAATAGAAGAGGATGGGACCGGCCGTTAGTGGCTGTCCTATCCTTTTTTTGTTGAGGGGATTTGGATGGATGATTGGTTGTGCTGTGTTAATGCTCGGTAGCGCGGATATATGATCGGTTGTGTTTCGTTAATGCTCGGTATCGCGGATATATGATTGGTGAGATGCGTTAATGCTCGGTGTCAGGGATATATGATCGGTTGTGTTTCGTTAATGCTCGGTATCGCGGATATATGATTGGTGAGATGCGTTAATGCTTGGTATCGCGGATATATGATCGGTTGTGATGCGTTAATGCTCGGTGTCGGGGATATGATTGTTTGTGTTGTGTTAATGCTCGGTGTGAGGGATATATGATTGGTTGTGATGTGTTAATGCTCGGTTGTGATGTGTTAATGCTCGGTGTCGGGGATATATGATCGGTTGTGTTTCGTTTATGCTCGGTATCGCGGATATATGATTGGTTGTGATGCGTTAATGCTCGGTAGCGCGGATATATAATCGGTTGTGTTGAGTTACCACTTTTGCCCTAAGGTTTGTTTGGAGAAAGAAGGAATATAAATGAAATAGTAGAATACCATTAAGGGAGATAGGGAAGGTGCGTGAAATGGTGAAACAGGGGAAACGGATGGGGAAATGGCCAAAAATTATGTTGTCGGTGTTTGGATCAATTATAGTTTTGGCTATTGTGGTACTACTTATTGTAAATAGTTACATAGCGAAGTCGAAACCATTTATTGATGGAGAAGTAAGTGTGGAAATTCTAGATGAAGATGTGACAATCGTCCGGGATGAGTTTGGCGTACCGCATATAACGGCGGAATCGGACGCGGATTTGTATAGGACTCAAGGCTATGTGCAAGCTCAAGACCGTTTATTCCAAATGGATATGGCTCGTAGGCAAGCGAGTGGTCGATTATCCGAAGTAGTTGGGGAAGTGGCTGTTGGAACGGATAAGAAGTTCCGTACATTTAGTTTGCGCTCGGCGGCCGAAGCGTCTTATGACGGCTATGGTGAGGAAGGGAAAAAGGTGCTCAGCTGGTATGCGGAAGGAGTCAATGCATTTATTGAGGAGGCGGAGCGAGATGGGAAGTTTCCGTATGAATTCAAGGTCCTGGGCTACACGCCTGAACCATGGACAGAAATCGATTCGCTGACGATAGGTAAGTATATGGCTTATGACCTCGGCGGAAACTGGGATAGTTTAGCGGTCAGGCATTGGGCGTTGAATAATTTCTCGGAAGAATTAGCACGGGAGTTGTTCACCGTTTATCCGGAAAATGCTTCTTCTATTATTGAGGCTAACATTGCGAATCCGGTCGCTGTGGCTGGTCAGTTCGACCCTGGTCTTGTGCCGCCTGAATTCAACGGTAGTAACAACTGGGTCGTGTCGGGGGATAAAACGGCTTCAGGATTACCGCTTCTAGCAGATGATCCGCATCTCGGGCTTGATACGCCGGCGATCTGGTATCAGATGCATTTGCAATCACCTGAACAAAACGTTAGCGGTGTTATTTTTGCAGGGATTCCAGGAATTATTCTTGGGCATAATGACGACGTTGCATGGGGTGTGACGAACGTTGGACCTGACGTACAAGATCTATATATCGAAACTCCGAATCCTGAAGATCGGACACAATTTCTCTATGATGGAGAATGGGAACAGGCTGAGGTAAGAGATGAAACGATTTCTGTAAAAGGCGAGGAGGATGTACCGTTTGAAGTAATGGTTACGCGACATGGCCCGATTATTTCGGACATTCTTTACAAAGATGAAGATCCAAACGCGCTGTTTTCAATGCAATGGACAGCACTGGAACCGACAAAAGAACTCGAAGCGATTATGAAGATGAACAAAGCTTCCAACTGGGAAAGTTTTGAGATGGCTTTGGAAGACTTCCATGCACCAGCACAGAACTTTGTGTTTGCGGCGAATGACGGCACTATTGCTTATAAAGCGAACGGTCGTATTCCTATCAGGAAACAAGGGGATGCGCAATTGCCTGTACCAGGCGACTCTTCCGATTATGGCTGGACGGGCTACATTCCATATGATGAATTACCGCGTGTCGTGAATCCTAAAGAAGGGTTCATTGCCACAGCAAATAATCAAATTGTTGACGATTCATATCCGTATCATATTACAAAACTTTGGGCACAGCCTTATCGCTATGAACGAATAGCGGAAGTGCTTCGCGAAGGAGATAATTTCACGGCGGAAGATATGATGAAATTGCAGATGGATCAGAAGAACTTATACGCTCGTGAGTTCTTGGACGATATGATTGGTTCAATTGAAATGAAAGACGCCGCTGTCGGAAAGTACAAAGAAATTGTAAAAATGCTTCGCGAGTGGGATCAATATGATTCCGCAGATGCGGCGGCACCACTTGTCTTTCATAAATGGATAAAACAATTGCCAATTGGCATGCTCAGTGCAACGATGCCTGAGGACGTTTATGAGCTTCTGCCGGCGAAAGGGACAATTACCGACAAAATGTTGCGCGACGCTTATGCGAGTGAACCAGGGGCCTGGGTGGAAGAGTATGGCGGTGTTGATAAGTGGGTCTTCGATTCATTTGTAAATTCAATCGAAGAGATTGAAGGATTGTTCGGTGATAAAATCGCGGATTGGCAATGGGGAGATTTCCATCAGTTGGAGTTTCCGCACGCTCTATCAGGCGCATCTCCAATCTTTGAATATTTCTTGAATCCGAAGAAACAGGCAATCGGCGGTTCGAATGTTACAGTCCAGGCTGCAGCATTTCAGGCAGATGGTACTGTAAATCACGGTGCACCTTGGCGCTTTGTTGCCGATTTGTCCGATTTATCGAAAGCGAATCATATTGTAGGGCCGGGTCAAAGTGGCCACATAAAATCGCAATGGTTCCACGATCAAGCAGATGACTGGGTGAATGGTAATTACCATGAAACTGTTTTGGATGGGGACATTAAAGAAGGATATACGTTGAAGTTAAAAGCGGAGCGCTAATGCGCCCCGTTTTTAATTTGGTGAAACTTTGGAAACGCGGGTAAACCGATGCATTATCTTATCCACCGCTAAGAGCCTCTGTTATTTAACAATCAAAACCGGTGCTGTCACACGTTTTGCTACTTTATGACTCACACTGCCTAGCACCATTTCCTGAAAAGTATTCAGGCCACGGCTACCGAGAACGACAAGATCGAATTCACCACTATTGGCAAAATTAACGATGATTGGTCCAGGGTCACCGTGTTTGATGACGAGCTTAAAGGGGATTTGAAACTGCTCGAAAGCCTCCTCGATGGGCATGAGTCGCTTCTTGCGATCGATATGGAGATCATCACTGCTGGCATTATCAAGTACATCTGAACGTGTTCGGTCAAACTCAAGGATATAAAGGATTTCAACGGCCACTCCTTGGCATAACGAGGCAAGTTGAGCGGCATGTTTGGCTGCGCGGTGCGAGTTTACTGAGCCGTCGACCGCGACTAGTATTCGGTTATACATCGGAATCCCTACTTTCGTATGTCTGACATGTAAAGTTACATTGTTAGTAAGTATAAGTGTTCTACACCTATCTGTTAAACCCTTCTTTTGAGTAATTAATTAAATGGGAAATATACATTCAAAGCGCCGTTTGATTAGCCTTGCAATTGCAAGAGGAATTACATATACTAAAGTTAATCAAACAACCATTTGAATGAGGTGTAAATATGACGGTAAAAGAAGTTTGTGAAGTGACAACGGTTCATGAAGAAGTTGTGAATCGGGTACAGAAGGCGCTCCCTGATGTGGGTGCGGCTGTTGCGATATTTAAGGCATTGGCGGATGAAACTAGATTAAAAATTGCTTTTTCGCTGACACTAGAAGAAGAAATGTGTGTATGTGACGTTGCGGCAGTGATTGGTTCTTCCGTTGCGACAGCTTCCCATCACTTACGTTATTTGCGCGAACAAGCACTTGCTAAATCAAGGAGAAAAGGGAAGATGGTTTACTATTCGCTCGCAGACGATCACGTCCACCAACTTGTGAAAGTCGCACACGAGCATACGATAGAGGGTGTTGAGCATGGCAACGGTTGAGAAAAAAGAATATAGGTTGGAGAATTTAACATGTGCCAGTTGTGCGATGAAGTTTGAAAAAAACGTTAAAAACCTGCCTTCTATTGAGGATGTACAAGTGAATTTCGGTGCATCAAAATTAGCGTTTAGTGGCAGTGCAACGATTGAAGACCTCGAAGCGGCAGGTGCTTTTGACGGCATTAAAGTTGTCCCACTTCAGAATAAGAAGATTGAGCCGAAAACGTCTTTCTTTAAACGGAAAGAAAATCTCGTTACCCTTTTTTCATTGCTTTTCTTACTAATAGGGATGTATGTGTCATTTCGTTACGCTGAAACACATCCTGCAGCGATTGCCCTATTTGCAATTGCCATTGTAATTGGTGGAACGAGCATATTCAAAACAGGATTGCGAAATTTAGTCCGTTTCGAATTCGATATGAAAACGCTGATGACGATTGCCATTATTGGTGCTGCCATTATTGGGGAATGGCGTGAAGGTGCGGTTGTCGTCTTCCTGTTTGCGGTTAGTGAAGCGTTAGAAGCCTATTCAATGAATAAAGCACGACAGTCCATCCGACAATTGATGGATATTGCACCGCCTTCCGCCCTCGTAAAACGAGGGGAAACGTTTATGGAACTTCCGACAGAAGACATCATCGTTGGCGATATTCTAATCGTAAAACCAGGTCAGAAAATCGCTATGGACGGCGCTGTTCTAACGGGTTCATCTACGGTCAATCAAGCAGCGATTACAGGGGAATCCATCCCTGTCCAAAAAAAATCTGGTGATAATGTATTCGCGGGCACGCTTAATGAAGAGGGTGCACTTGAAGTAACGGTTACAAAGCTTGTCGGCGATACAACAATTGCGAAGATCATCCATCTCGTAGAAGATGCGCAAGCAGAAAAAGCACCATCTCAAAAGTTCGTTGATAAATTCGCGAAATACTACACACCTGCAATCATCGTGATTGCAATTCTTGTGGCCATAATACCACCATTACTCGGTGGCGATTGGAACGCGTGGATCTACCAAGGTCTTGCTGTACTCGTCGTCGGCTGTCCGTGTGCACTTGTTGTCTCTACACCAGTTGCGATTGTCACAGCGATTGGTAACGCGGCGCGTCAAGGCGTGCTGATTAAAGGCGGTATCCACCTCGAAGAAACAGGAAGACTTGACGTTATTGCGTTCGATAAAACCGGAACGTTAACGAAAGGGTATCCGGAAGTAACGGATTTCATCGTAGGTAAAGAAATCGCTCAAGAGCAATTATTAAGTGCAATCGCAGCAGTCGAGTCAATGTCACAGCATCCGCTTGCAAAAGCGGTTGTCGATTACGCGCATCAACATGGTGCGCAGAAAGTCGCTGTGTCCAATTTTCAATCGGTTACCGGAAAAGGCGCTTATGCTGAAATTGATGGCATGACGACTTATATTGGCAGCCTAAGCTGGGCACAAGAACTTTCTTCATTGCCAGAAGATATATTACAGCAAGCGGCATCCCTTCAACGACAAGGAAAGTCTGTCATGGCGATTGTCACGGGTACTGATTTTAGCGGACTGCTAGCCGTGGCGGATCCCATACGTGCGGAAAGTCGTGACGTCCTTGAACAACTGAAAAGTATAGGTATCCGTCATACAGTCATGCTGACAGGCGATCACCAAGTAACGGCAGAAGCAATTGCTGCTGAGCTCGGTGTTACGGATGTACGCGCCGGACTAATGCCGGAAGACAAATTAACAGCGATTAAACAATTGAGTGACGAATATGGCCGTGTTGCCATGGTTGGTGATGGCATCAATGACGCGCCTGCCTTAGCTGCAGCTTCAGTTGGTATAGCAATGGGTGGAGCGGGAACGGACGCTGCATTGGAAACAGCAGATATTGCACTAATGGCAGATGATTTAGGGAAATTACCTTATACAATGAAATTAAGCCGAAAAACATTGCGAATCATCAAAGAAAACATTATGTTTGCATTAGGCTTAAAAATTATAGCATTGCTTCTTATCATTCCCGGTTGGCTGACATTATGGATTGCCATCTTCGCGGATATGGGTGCCACGCTACTCGTTGTGCTGAACTCGTTGCGGTTGCTACGCGTTCATAAGTAAGTAGTTTCTATACGGAGGCGAATTCTAATGTATTTACAAGAGTGGACAATGGAAGAGCAGGAGCAACTTATTCATTTCATGACAACTAATACGTGGCCTTACCACGGTAACTCTGATCCGGGACGTCATTTGATTGAAAAAACAATCGAAGAGGGCGGCTATGAGTCGGATGAAGTCAAAACGTTTTGGGTGGAAAATGACGCCGGAGAAAAAGTAGGAATCGTAAAAATTTACGACTTGCAAGATGAAATTCCGTTGTTCGATTTACGTATTGCAGATATGTCGAGGGGATATGGCTACGGCCCGAAGGCTCTTCGACTTGTCGCGGAATATGTATTCGGATTGCCAGGCAAGAAAATTCGTCTCGAAGGTCATACGAGACAAGATAATCTTGCGATGCGAAAAACGTTCGAACGTGCAGGCTTTGTCAAGGAAGCACATCTTCGGAAAGCTTGGTTTTCGCCTAAAGAACATTCCTATTATGATGCAGTGACCTATGGTATTACGCGGGAAGATTTCATGGCGGGAACGACAACGCCTGTGATTTGGGAAGACGGAGAGAAGTCACGAGGTTCTGCGGCATCCCCTCGTATCCCGGATTTCGCGGAGTCATTCGAATCAGAACGGCTTGTCATTCGGGCTCCTGAACTTGGCGATGCAACAGATGCTTGGAATGCGATTAGGGCTTCATTACCTGCGCTTCGCAAGTGGATGCCATGGGCGCAACCGGAACCGGAGCTGCATATGACAGAAGAAAGCTTGCGAAAAGCAGTTGCAAATTTCATCACAAGACAAGACCTGCGCTTCCATGTTTACCATAAAGAAACCGGGAAGTTTGTCGGTTCATCGGGACTACATCGAATCGATTGGTCGATTCCGAAATTCGAGATTGGCTACTGGCTAGCTACAGAATTTGAAGGCCAGGGCTATATGACCGAAGCCGTTAAACATATTGAAAAATTTGCCTTCGAAAAGCTTGGAGCGCGCAGAGTGGAAATTCGTTGTGATGAAGAAAACATGAAAAGTCGTAGCGTCGCAGAACGTGCAGGGTTCACCCTCGAAGGAATTTTGAAACAAGATTCCTTATCCCCCGATGGTAATGTTTTACGAAATACATGCATCTATGCGAAAATAGACTAAAGAAAAGCGGAAGCGGCCCGTATAGACGCGACAGGCATAAAACGGACCGGCGACGCGGTGCTCTTTACCCGGGAAGGATGCAGTTCAATCCTTCCTAGCTGGTCTGGCTTATGACCCGAGCGTCTGGCCGCTGTAGCTAGACAATATAAGGAATGCAGCTTAAGTGCGCGACGTTCTGTCGCAACAGCTGCATGACCTACTTCGTGTAGGCCTAAGCTCCAGGCGCCGTCTAGCTCCGAAAAGCGCTGGAGGTCTTTCAGAAAAAGGCGTACTTTGCCTTTATCTGAAAAAATGAAGCGACTCGAGGGGCTGGCGCCTGTAGCTAGACAAGAAAAGCGGAAGCGGCCCGCATAGACGCGACAGGCATAAGACGGACCGGCGACGCGGTGTTCTTTACCCGGGAAGGATGCAGTTCAATCCTTCCTAGCTGGTCTGGCTTATGACCCGAGCGTCTGGCCGCTGAAGCTAGACACTAAAAAAGGGATGCCGACTAATGTCGACATCCCTTTCGTTACACGCTTCGTTTTCCGGAAATAAGATTGAAAATAAATGCAATAACCGCGATGACTAGAAGAATGTGAATTAGTCCTCCGCCAATCTTGAATACGAGACCTAACAACCAAAACACGAATAATGCTACAATGAGTAACCATATAATTCGACCCATGTGAATTCCCCCTTTACTGATGTATTCTATCTTTACCCCCGCCAATTAAAAGTTAAACTAGGGACGTTTGAAAAGTAGTGATTGGGAATGAGACTGGGTATACATACTGGAGGCGGTACAGTTGGCAACACCAGGTATGGAAGATTATCTTGAACAGATTTATTTGCATATCGAAGCGAAAGGCGTTGCACGTGTATCGGATGTAGCTGAATCCTTGGCGGTTCTCCCTTCATCCGTTACAAAAATGGCTCAGCGTCTCGACAAGGAAGGCTATATTGTTTATGAACGCTACAAAGGTCTCGAATTGACAGGAAAAGGGTTTTCGTTCGGAAAAAAACTTGTTCGACGTCATGATCTCCTTGAACAGTTTCTTCGCATTATTGGAGTCGATGAAGAAAATATTTATGGGGACGTGGAAGGAATTGAACATCACCTAAGCTGGAATGCGATGGATCGAATAACTGATCTGGTCGAAGCGATGGGACAAGACGAAGAATTTGTTAGAAAATTACGTGTAATGGATCAGGAGAAAGAGGTAGATAAATAATGGAACAACTAAAATCAGGTTATGCGGTGGAGTTAGAAGTGTTGGAGCAAGACGGTTCAAGATGGATATTGGGTGGCGATAGCGAACAAGAACATATTATGTTGAATGCATCTGATGCAGACGAAAACATTCAAGAAGGAGATAAAGTAAAAGTTTTCCTTTACATGAATAGACGCGGAGAGCTTTCTGCGACGATGGAGATTCCACACATGACAGCTGAGACATTTGGCTGGGCACGTGTAATACGTGTGGATGACCATGAAGGTGTTTATGTTGATATCGGTTCTTCAATCGAAGTGCTTGTGAATAAAAATGATATGCCTAAAGTGCGGGCTCTATGGCCAAAGGTAGACGATGCGTTGTATATGACGCTTCGAATGGATTTGGGCGGTACTATTTTCGGCCGACTTGCTACAGAAGAACGCGTATTAGAACAAATCATTGAAGCGCCTACTTCCGTCTTTAACATGGACTTGAAGGCAAGAGCGTATCGCTTGTTACCAGTTGGTTCGTTTATGCTTAGCATTCCTGAAAATTACCGTATTTTCATCCACAATACAGAACAGGAACGTGAACCTCGTCTCGGCCAAGAAATGACTGTCCGTATTATTGGTGTCCGTGAAGATGGAACAGTGAACGGATCGATGTTGCCTCGTAAAGAGGAGCGTCAGGGAGACGATGCTGAAAAAATCCTTCGTTATTTGAATGAAGCTAAGGGACGTATGCCCTTCACGGATAAATCAACACCTGACGAGATAAAAGAAATGTTCAATATGAGTAAAGCATCATTCAAACGTGCACTTGGTAAACTCATGAAAGAAGGCAGAATTGAACAGAATGATGGATGGACATTGTTGAAATAATACCGAAGTTCGGGAACCTTTATCAACCGGGAATCGTATTAATTCCTAGAAAGAGGGGGAATCAACATGAAACGTCTACTGACAATAATGATGGCGGCTGTACTGGTAATCGGAATCACGGTTCCGGCGACCGTACATGCAGAAGATCCAGTCATCAATGAAAAACTAGGTGTACCAATCGTTGTTTACGGTGCAGATTTATCAGACGCAGAAAAAGAAAGTGTGAAGAATAGTTTGGGTGTTGCACAAGAAGCGGAAGTGGAAGAAATATCCGTTGATGGCAGTGACCTTGTGAAATATATTAAAGATGGCAATGGCAAGGCACGTATGTATTCTTCAGCTAAAATCACGAGGCAGGAAGAAGGCAAAGGGCTTGTCATCACTATTGTTACACAGGATAATATTACACAGGTGACACCAGAAATCTATGCAACGGCAATGTTAACGGCCGGAATCGAAGACGCAATTGTCGAGGTAGCCTCACCGAAAAAAGTGACGGGCCATTCCGCGTTAGTTGGAATATACAAAGCCTATGAAGTGACTGGTGAGAAACTTGATACAGAGCGGACTGATGTCGCAAATGATGAATTGAATCTTGCGACGAAGTTTGCGAAAGAACCCGGTGTCGATAGTGACAAAGTAGCCGAGCTTCTAACGGAAATTAAAAAGCAAATCGCAGAGAAAAATCCGGCGACAAAAGAAGAGGTTGAGAAAATTGTCACAGAGCAAATGAAAAAGCTTAATATTAATTTAAGTGATGCGGATCGGCAATTGCTCATAGACTTAATGGACAGAATTAGAAATTTAGATATCGATTTCAATAAATTATCTGAGCAATTATCGGATATGACATCGAAAATAAAAGAAACACTCGGTGATATTGATCCTGGCTTTTGGGAAAGTGTGAAGGAGTTCTTTGCGAACCTTTTCGAATCCGTTCAGTCTTGGTTTAAGTAATCGGGAAGTAAAATGTTGTATTATGAAGGAGAATTTATTGAAAAGGGGTAGTTTAGATGGAATTCGAATTTGTTGAATTGGGCGGGGATGCATTCGCGTTCCGTTATGAACAAAATGGAGCGATGCTTGCAGAAATTACATGGACAATTCTTGGGGATGTGATGGTGATGGATCATACATTCGTTTCACCTGAACTCCGAGGACAAGGCGTTGCAAAAAAAATACTGGACCGTGCAGCGAGTTATGCGCGTGAACAAGAGTTAAAAATGGAGCCTGTCTGCTCGTATGTTGTAACAGCTTTTGAACGCTACAAAGATTATGATGATGTAAAAGTGTGAAAAATAATAAAAGGCAATCCATTTAGTTATAAAACTAAGGATTGCCTTTTATATTTCACGCGGTAAAGTTCGATTCATTCAAATCCCTCACAATAAAGTAATTAAGTACACTATACTAGTTAATACAGTAGCTCCGGCGACAGTATACATCATGTCGGCTTGACTGAAAATCAGTTTCTTCTCCATTTGTATCGTCCCCTTTCCTAATTTGGGCTATGATGCCTGCATATATACAGAATACCCGTTCACTATTTAATGAAACATCTTTGTCATGTTATTGTTTGAAAAAGTGAAACCTATCCTTCAGTTGAACGTATAATCATATATAGAGATTAAGAGAGAGGTGTATATCATGAGCCGTACAGTAGAAAGAGTATTATCGATAATAAGTGTCATATTTACGGCAGTAGGTGTTATTCTAAGTTTCGCCTCACTGGCTTTATTTAACTATGTGAAGTCGGAGCCGATGTTCCGTGTAGAATTCGATTCGGAGATGATGGCATATGATCCGACGCTAACACCAATGGAACTAGAGTCAATTTATTCGGTCTTTTCCCTAGTAGGTGGGTTTATGTGGTTAATCATTATCAGCTTAATCATTAGTTTTATCTTGACGATAATTGGGATTGTGAGCATTTGGAAGAACAAAAATCCTAAGCTTGCTGGGATTATGTTCATTATCGCAGGTTTGACTGCAGGGATTCTTTCCTTGACTTCAATTCTTCTGTACATTGCTGGAATCCTTTGTTTTACCAAGAAACCACCACTAACACAGGAGTCGCAGTTCGTGGATGATAAGTATGATGGAACAATGAGACCTTTATAATAATGTAAAAAAAACACTTTCCTCCAATTGGGGGAAAGTGTTTTTTAGTGTAAGGCAAGTGCTGGGGAATGAATACAAAATACATATTGGGCTGTTACTACAGGGTAACCCTCGAAATATTCTTCAAAGATATCAAGTAACTCAAAGCCTTGTTTCTCATAAAAGGCTCGTCCAACCGTATTGCGTTCGTCTACATAAACAAATAGTTTTTGTGCGTCTGAAAGTAACGACAAAGAGTATTCAACTAACTTTTTACCATAGCCCATTTTCTGATGCGATGGTAAAATATACATAGCAGTCAATTCAGAATCGCCATCTTCATCTTTTTTCGTGAAACTGGAAAAACCGATAGGAATACCTTCACATTCGGCTACTAGCACATACGTTTTCTCCATGCGCTTCAATAGCATCGCTTCTGAGTAGGAGCGATTGATAAATTTCTTTTGGATTTCTGCTGGAATAATATCTTTATAGGTTTCGTTCCAAGTCTTAAAAACAATCTGTTGAACGTGCATACTATCCATGGCAGTCATTAGTCGGATCATTGCACTGTCACCTCTGCATTTCTTTTTGTAATCATAACAAATAACTTGGATGAAAACTACCAATGTAATGAAAATGATATATATGGGAGAGATGCTGGATGAAGTGGACTTATAACGGATTTGGGGAATTAAGCGGTCATGAAGTATATGAAATGTTGAAGTTACGTGTTGATGTATTCATCGTGGAGCAAAATTGTGCGTATCATGAAGTTGATGGTCATGATTACGATGCGATTCATATATTCTGTAGCGATGAGGAAGGACTGGCCGCCTATGCACGGCTTCTTCCGGCTAGTGTGAAGTATTTGGAGCCATCCATTGGTCGGGTCATCATCAGAGAGGACAAAAGGGGCACAGGGCTTGCACATATTCTTATGGAACGAAGCGTTGACTTTACCAAGAAACATTGGAAACCTGAAAAGATTCGATTGCAGGCTCAGCAACATCTTGTTGGATTTTATGAGAAGCATGGATTTAATGCGATTTCGGAGCCTTATGAAGATGGTGGAATTCCGCATGTGGATATGATTTTATCAAACGTATGAAAATGAAAGTTTCTAAACTGGCAGATGAGGGTATACTCTCTATACAATACTTTTTTCATTAAATCTGGGAGGAATGATTTGAATGGGTCGTAAACGAAATAATAATTTATTACTTGCAACGATGGCGGCGGGGGCTTATGCCTACTTCAGTAAAAAAGAAAATAGGGATAAGGCACAAGTGGCTTTTAGTAATATGAAAACAAAAGTTGATTCATTCATCGAATCACAAAAGTTGAATAGATCTTCCGAAACTAAAGTCGGACATTCGGATCCATATGATCTTCAAGATAACAAAATGGTAAGTGAAGGTGCTCAAACGAGTGTCCACTATTATAACCAAGAAATTGAAGATGATGTGAAGATGACCCCTGAAACAGATGGACTCTACCATAAAAAAGAACAAAACGAATTAGGCGCGGAACAATCCATCAAATAAAAATGTAGTACGATACCAAAAACACTTCCTACATGGAAGTGTTTTTTTATTAAATTATGTTAGGGATTCTTGCATTTGGGTATTGAGGGAAGAATGAAAAATATATACGACAGGCAACAACCCAGAAGCTCCTCCAGGATTCTACTCGTGAAGACGGAACAGAATGAAATTTATGAAGTACATACGAAAATTTTGTGCTCTGGAAGAATCTCAATACTACCTATGTTTTCCTGAAAATAAAATTTCTGATATATCTGAGCGATTCTATTTTGTAATCAAAGTTATTTCACACGCATAGATAAAAAATAAACCGGTCAAACACCTAGGCAATTCCGAAGAGGTCTGGCAGGAGATTATTTTCGTTACTCCATTACTGGGGAAGAAAAAATTTTCCGAACGGTCAATCGTTGTAATTTGAGGACTAGGTAAGGTATACTTTTTAATAGTTTGAAATAGTGAAGGTGAATCTAATGAAGAAGAAAATTGGATTAGTTACGATGTTAATGACCACTGCCGTTTTTCTAAGCGGTTGTGCAGGCATCGAGAACAAAGAAGGTACATTTTATAATCTTTTCGTTAAGCCGATGGATTGGTTACTGCATTTTTTCAGTGATTTCTTCAATGGGAATTACGGCCTGTCGATTATACTCATTACGGTATTAATCCGGTTGGTCCTAATGCCGCTTATGCTGAAAAACTATAAGTCGCAACAGAATATGAAAGTTAAAATGGATGCGCTCCGCCCTGAGATGGAAGACATTCAAAAGCGTTTGAAAGAAGCAAAAGAAAAAGAACAAAAAGATGAGCAAGTGAAGCTTCAGCAAGAAATGATGGGACTTTATTCGAAGCATGGTGTCAATCCACTTAATATGGGTTGTCTTCCGTTAGTCATCCAGATGCCAATCATCATGGGTCTCTACTTTGCTATCCTCAATTCTACTGAAGTACAAACACATGAGTTTCTTTGGTTTAATCTCGGAGAGCCGGATATGATTATGATGGTTCTTGCTGGTGCAGTTTACTTCGTCCAAGCACGTGTATCACTATGGACAATGCCGGAGCAGCAGAAGAAACAGATGAAAGCATTTATTTACTTATCGCCAGTTATGATTATGTTCATTTCATTCAAGGCGATGGCAGCACTACCCCTTTACTGGGCAGTTGGGGGACTTCTCCTTATCTTCCAAACGTACTTAGGCCGCAAGTTCTATTACAAGCATCCTGAACTGGTTGTAGAAGATGCTGAAGAGGTTATAAATGCTGAAGAAGTAAAAGAAGTAAAAGAAGTAAAAGAAGTAAAAGAAGTAAAAAAGATAGACACTAAAGACGATAAATGAAAGTAGGCTGGAGAGAAATCTTCGGCCTTTTTTCTGGTCAGATTACAGGAATCAGATAATGGTCAACATATGTAGATTACAAGGCATAGGAGGATATCGATGTGCAGACTAAATGGTTATTTGGAATCGGGATTGTAGCAGCCGCATTAGCTTCGGTCTATTTCATCATCAAGCTCGACTTGAACAACGCTGTTTTGTCGATGGTGGCTCTGTTTTCATTGACAAATGGGGCTCGGGCGAAATCATTTCGTGAGCAGGGTATGGTACGCGAGTCGAAATGGATGTTATGGATGTCTATTTTTTTCGGAGGCGCTTTTGTAGTGTTGCTCATATTTAATATTGTTAGGTAAGTTGAACATATGATTAACTATATATGTTGAATGAGTGATTCTATATAATCTCCAGCGAAGGCGTCCCCTAGCGTTGTTGGTAGGATTCTTTATTTCAACACATATAGGTAAAGAAAAGACGCTTACCGGGAACTGAAATTTCCGGTAAGCGTCTATTCTATTAATAGGTATATTTCTTTCTAGTCATCAGCACGATGATGATAGCCGGAATAGAACAAATAATCATACCGAGAAATGCGAGCCGTGGTGAAACGTCATATAAGTAACCACCTAAAAATGTCAGGATTGCGGTGCTCAGGCTCATCGCGAATGCTGCATACATTCCTTGTGCTGTAGCAAGTTGATCATGGGGCAGTTTTTGAGAAATGAATTTTATGAACGCAAAATGGGCTACACCAAACGACAAGGCATGGAGTATTTGAGTACCGATGAAAACAGATATGTATGGAAATAAAGCAATTAGTACCCATCTTACCGTGGATCCGATCCCTGCTATGAGAAACATCGTGGAGACTTTAAGGTTTGCAAGCAATCGATCAGCACGTGTAAAAAACAATATTTCAAATAACACTGCTATATTCAAGATAATCCCGATATAAAGACCATTAACACCAAGATTATCTAGGAAGATGAATCCGAAGTTATAATAGGACGCATGCGCCCCTTGTAAAAGGATGGCGAGTAGCAAGACGATTGCAAATTCTTTGGACGTCAAGAGCGATTTGAAATTGATGGCTTGTTTAGTGGTGTCGTCATGAACTGGATTTAATCGCAAAGCTTCTGGTGCTGGTCGCATGAAAAATAATGTTAAGATAGTTAACCCAACAATCATTATGTAAAGGATTGCTTGCTCAGTCCAAATAGCTGTAGCTGCTCCGATTAACAACAAAGCAACAGTGTAGCCAATTGATCCGAACGATCTGCTCTTTCCGTAATGAATTCCTTCTATCTGCATTAAAATAGACGCGCCGCTTTCGACGGCAGGCAATATCATCGGATAGATTGCACTGAATAGGACGGTAATAATAAGAAGTACGATGAAAGGTGAGTCTGGTAAATAGAGGAGCGTTAAAATAAGTGCTGTAAGTGAAATCCATTTCATCACACGGATCATGGATATTTTTCGAGTCAGATACGGGAAGATAAGGAATGTGGATAACGATCGTGCAATCATTCCAGCACCCATAATAAAACTTGCTGCTGTTACGGATAAACCTTTTTCAATTGTTAGCCAGCCAGTCCAATAGGGAAGAAATACGCCCCAAGTAAAGAAAAAAGCGAAAAAACTCATCGAAAGCCATCTTTGGTTCTTCATCCTATCGCTCCCTTGCAAACTATTCAATAATCGTGAAATTAAATGATAGCATACGCAGACCACAAAGAAAAATGATGGTAGACTATACATATATATTGAGAAGGTAGGCTTATTGATGAAACGAAAAAACAACTATACCAATAAGAAAAAAAAGGGTAAAGCTTTAACAATCACTTTAATTATTTCCGGCTTCATTATGACAGGACTCCTAATTGGACTTGGAATGAATGACTGGGATGTAGAAAAAAGTATTAAAAAAGGGCAGGAAGTCATTGGTATGTCTGTTGCAAATGGGGATGAGGACGCAGCCCACGAAACAGAACCAACCGAACTCCCTGACCTTGTAGAGCAACCAGATGCTGAAGAAACGAAAGAAGAGGACGAACCGGGGAAAGTGCAGGAGGTTACGCCTGAATCTCCATCCAAACCAACAAAAAACAACGGTGCAGGATCTGGTACTGAAGTAAAGCCGAATCCAGCGATTGACAACGGAGGATATATCGAAGGTCAGACGCTTCCTAAAGAACCGAAGTTTGTAAAAGGGATTTTACTCGCCAATAAAAAGTATCCGCTTCCGGCAACATACGCACCTGGAGAAGACAAAAAAGCGCGTGGGGCATTTGAAAGAATGGCGGCAGAAGCGAAACTTACAGGTTTTAATCTCAATGCATTCAGCACCTATCGCTCATTTGAATACCAGACGACACTTTACGAGAGATATGTTGCTCGTGATGGTGAGAAAGCGGCCGATACCTACAGTGCACGCCCGGGTTATTCTGAACATCAAACAGGGCTGGCATTCGATATTGGTGAAGTGAATTTCGAACAGCACTTTGCTTCATCATCATTTGGGGAAACAGAAGCAGGAAAATGGGTGGCAGCAAACGCTCACCGATTCGGCTTCGTTATGCGCTATCCAGTGGGGAAAGAACAGATTACAGGATATATGCATGAATCTTGGCATTTCCGTTATGTTGGTCTTGAAATTGCGGACGAAATTTTCAAACGCAATATCACATTGGAAGAATATCTAGGAGTCCAATAAACAGATTAGTGACTCATATTTTCATAGAACAAAAGGGACGTACCATTTTAGCGGTGCGTCCCTTTTGTTCTATGAAAAGAAAGTATTTAGGTCGGTGTTTAGACTCCAGACACCTTGCGCTTTTCTTAGTGTCTAGCTTCAGGCGCCAGCCGCTCGACTTATGCCTGTCGCGTCTAGCGGGCGTATTACGCCTTTCTTATATCATAAGATTGGTGAAAGTAGTCTTGAAACTGATTCTTTTAATTTAATGAGACGAGAACGTTCCAAATACATTTCATAGGTTAATTCAGTCGATAATTGCATATCCTGTTCGAAAAGCTCAGCTAATTCATGTGATTTTTCACGATCATAAATGAAGGCGTTGACTTCGAAATTCAATTTGAAGCTACGGACATCGATATTGGCAGTTCCGACAGTCGAAAGCTCATCATCAACGACAATTTGCTTGGTATGCAGGAAGCCGTTTTCATAAATATAAACTTTGGCTCCTGCTTTTAATAATTTACCAACATTTGAATAGGTTGCCCAGTATACAAACATATGGTCAGGCTTGTTCGGAATCATTATCCGCACATCGATTCCAGAGAGACATGCAATGCGTAGCGCGTCCAAGAAGCTGATATCTGGGATGAAATAAGGCGTTTGAATATAAATATATTTCTTCGCTATGAAAATCATTTTCAAATAACCGTCTTTAATCTGTTCCCATTCTGAGTCGGGTCCACTCGACACAATCTGCATCCCGACGGAACCTTTACGAGGGATAGCAGGGAAGAAGTGCTCTGCATATTCGATATCATTTTTTTCAGATGCTTGGTTCCAGTCCAATATAAACCTCGTCTGAAGCGGGTGTACCGCACTTCCTTCAATCCGCAGATGTGTATCGCGCCAATAGCCAAACTTCTTGTTCAGCCCCAAGTACTCATCGCCTACGTTGAATCCGCCAACATAACCAATTCGCCCGTCGATAACAACGATTTTACGATGGTTCCTGAAATTCATTCGAGGATTGATAAGCGGCATAGTAGCTGGGAAAAACGCTTCAACATCTCCTCCGTTATCAATCAGTTCCTTCAAGTGTCTCTTGCGAAGCCCTCGTGAACCGATATCATCGAAGAGTACACGCACTTTTACGCCTTGCTTCGCTTTTCGTATTAAAACGTTTAGTATCCTAGTCCCCAGGGTATCCAATTTGAAAATGTAAGTTTGAAAATGAATATGATCCTTTGCTTGCTCGAGGTCATGGATAAGTGCATCAAATTTAGCTGCGCCATCGTTGAAAACCTGAACGTCATTGTCTTGCGTCAAGACAGCGTGGTTATTTCTAAGATGAAGGTAAATCATATCCTTGTAGTGAGCTGTATCATCTAGCCTAAATTCGAGGGTATCTTCTTCTATTGCTTCAATTTGATAATCAATCAATTGATCGATACCAATTTTACTCCGTCCTTCCCACCGGAAAAGGTGTTTTTCCCTCAGTTGCCTGCCGAGTAAAAGGTAAATAAAGAAACCGAAAAAAGGAATGAAAAATATGACGAGGAGCCATGCCCAAGTTGAGGTTGGGTCTCTTCTTTCTAGAAAAATAAGGGCAATCGCAAGAAATATATTCAAAATAAAAACTGCCGTAACCGAGATGCTGATTAGTTGAGTCATAAGCGGCCTCCTTTACATATAATGCTTATCTTACTAGTATAACGGAAGACTTAGAAAAAAGAAGTAACAGTGGAAGTTAAGATAAAACCTACTTGACTGATAGACATTAATGGTTTAAAGTGTGCTTTATGCTACACGCTATCTAAAACTTAGGAGGAAGAAAAGTGAATACATTATTACTTATTTTAAACATTGCCGGGTTGCTCTTGCTCGTCGGTATACTATATAGTATGCATCGCAAAAAGGTTTCGTTTTCAAAACGTGTTTTCACCGGGCTGGGTCTCGGAATCGCATACGGACTTATTTTACACTTCGCATACGGTACAGATTCAACAGTATTGCAGGAGTCTATGCCGTGGTTTAACTTGATAGGAACAGGTTATGTTAAATTACTTCAGATGATTGTTATGCCACTCGTTTTCATTTCAATTCTTGGGGCATTCACGAAAATAACAATCGGCAAGAATTTTGGTAAGATGGCGGGATTGATATTAGGACTTCTTATTGGAACAACTGCAATCGCCGCGGTTATCGGGATTTCTGTTACACTTCTTTTCGGCCTTGATGCGAAGGAAATAGTGCAGGGGGAAGCTGAGCTTGCTCGCGGTGTTTCTATTGAAGAACGATCGGAAGGAGTCGCGGACCGTCCGTTGCCTGATCAGTTAATAGACTTATTGCCTGCGAATCCGTTTCTTGACTTCACAGGTGCACGACCAACTTCAACAATTGGGGTTGTCATCTTTGCGGCATTCCTTGGATTTGCGTATTTGACACTTACAAGAAGAGATGAAAAAAATGCAGCTACAGTGAAAAAGGGAATCGATGCAATCTATTCTCTGATCATGGGTGTTGTAAAGATTGTCTTGCGCTTGACTCCATACGGTATTTTAGCGATTATTGCAACCACCGTAGCGACGTCTGACTTTGCAGCTATCTATAGTCTAGGCAAGTTTGTACTTGCTTCGTATGTAGCGATTTTAATCATGTTCGGCATTCACTTAATCATTATTACGCTATCGGGATTAAACCCAATCACTTACGTGAAAAAAGCAGGGGAAGTATTGATATTTGCCTTCTCCTCAAGATCGAGTGCAGGGGCGCTTCCACTAAACATTGATACACAGACGAATCGTCTCGGCGTACCTGATGGTATTGCCAACTTTGCCGGATCATTCGGCCTGTCAATCGGTCAAAATGGTTGTGCTGGAATCTACCCTGCGATGCTTGCAGTGATGATTGCGCCTTCAGTAGGACAGAACCCGCTTGAACCGACATTCCTTGTTACATTGATCGCTATCGTGGCAATCAGCTCATTCGGAGTTGCTGGAGTTGGTGGCGGAGCAACATTCGCTGCGATTCTTGTTCTATCAGCACTGGACTTGCCGATTGTATTAGCAGGACTGCTGATTTCAGTAGAACCGCTCATCGACATGGGCCGTACAGCATTAAATGTCAGCGGATCCATGACGGCGGGTGTTACGACTGCACGTGTAACGGGTGAATTGGATAAAGACATGTACAACGCTCCGCTTGATAAGCAGACGGCTGAAGTATAATCGTGCAATCGGGCATAAATTTGCTTGACCGATCGTATAACGCTGCAATCGAGCATAAATTTGCTTGACCGATCATATAACTTTGCAATCGAGCATAAACTTGCTTGACCGATCATATAATATCGCAATCGAGCATAAATTTGTTTGACCGATCATATAATCGTGCAATCGGGCATAAATTTGCTTGACCGATCGTATAACGCTGCAATCGAGCATAAATTTGTTTGACCGATCATATAATCGTGCAATCGGGCATAAATTTGCTTGACCGATCGTATAATCGTGCAATCGAGCATAAATTTGCTTGACCGATCATATAATCGTGCAATCGAGCATAAATTTGCTTGACCGATCGTATAACGCTGCAATCGATCATAAATGTGTTTGACCGATCATATAATCTCGCAATCGAGCATAAATTTTCTCGACCGATCATATATCACTTCAGACCAATCATAAAACAAAAAATACCGCAGAAGACGCGATTGTCTTCTGCGGTATTTTTATTTTGTTAACAATTCATATGTCTCCAAAATGAAATCTTTATAAGGCGTACGGGGCATCATTGAAATGTTCTGCATGGCAAGTCCTGCAAGGCGTCTCGCTTCAATAAGATTGCCTAATTCCATGTAGCAAAGTGCTTTATATGCATCCTTTTCATAAAAAATCGACAAGTCGAATGGATGATGGGTATAGTCTGCAATCTTCACTTTTTCGAGGGCCACGAGTGCATGTTCAAATTCATTTAATCCGAAAAAGGATTTTCCTTTTTCTAGATTAATAAAGGGACTGTAGTCATTAGAATACTTACCTTTATCTAAGAACTGATCCCATTGTTCTTGCGCTTCCTTGTAGGACTTTTTGAAAGAATTTAAATAATGGACTTCTGCAAACTTCGTGAAAAATATTGCTTCTTTATCTTCCGTGAAATCCCCGTATTGGGTTAATTTCTTTAAATAATAAGCGTATTGGTCTTCATCTTCCTCCATTATTGCATGAGCGGTTGCTAGCCTATATAAGTGGTCGATACGATAAAACACCCGCTCCTGCTTTGAGAATTCAATACCGCTTTTCATGACTCGTATGGCAGATTCGGAATCTCCTACTGCAAAAAGGAGAACAGCTTCCATATAATCGAGGTCAAGCCGTGTCATCGGATCGATAAATGCATTTCGAGCTTCGATTTCGGAACGTTCGTGGAGCAAAGTACTTAGTGATTGTGCATAGTTATGCTCGGTAAATTTGACAAATGCCCGGAATATTCCTATGCTTGCGCGCCTCGGAATAATGTTCATCAGATCATACATTGTTGCAGCTCGATCGGAAAATACTTGCCATCCACTCTTTTTTTCATAATAAATACAGCGACTATATATTTCCAATAGGCGCGCTGATTCATAACCTTGTGTCAATTTTGGGACATAGGGCTCAACTAGCGTGATGAGCTGAGTGTATTCATCAGTCCGTACATCAAATTCGGTATTATATAGAATCTCCGCTTTCTCAAGCAGTGCTCTTAGTTCATATGTGCTTACTTCTTCCAATAACTCCACCACTTCTACACCGAGTCTTTCTGCTATATAAGACAGGCTTTCCATCGAAGGATTCGCCTTGTTATTCTCGATGAGACTGAGCATGCCTTTTGTTAGCTCATCACCCGCTAAAGCCTCCAACGTCAATTTCCGTTGTTTTCGTAATTTGCGTATTCGCTCACCTAACGTTTCGATAGGTCACACCTCCACTGTTTTAATTACGTAGTTTAATTATATTAAACTTTAACTTGTAATGGAAGTGTTTATCATGTTATTATTCGTTTAATGAAATTAAACAATTCAGACAGGAGTGTTTGTATGCAAGAGGTTTTAAAGCTTAAAAAAGCTACTTATCATCTGTGGACGTTCACAATCAGTAAGCTCATTTCTTCGTTCGGGGCACAGGTATATGCATTCGCTATTAGTTTTTACATTTTACAACTAACTGGATCCGCAACAAGTTTTGCGACGAACCTTATTTGCAACCTTTTACCACGGACACTCGTTGCGCCTTTTGCAGGCTACGCGGCTGATCGGTATTCAAGAAAGACAATCATTATTACCGCTCAAGTTGCTTCAACTCTTGCAATCGGGGGGCTCTTGATTGTAAGTCTGACTTCTGGATTGTCTTTAATTGCAATCTACACTACAACTGTTGTTTTATCGATCACATCAACATTTTCGGGCGTAACATTCAGCTCTTCTATTACTGGACTTATTGATGAAGGACGAATTCAAAAAGCGATGTCTCTGAACCAAATGTCCATTTCATTTGCGGCAATCGGAAGCCCGGCGGTAGGTGGTTTATTGTATGGAACAGTCCCGATGCCGGTATTTCTCATAATGTATATGACTGCTTCGATTATTGGGGTATTTCTAGAATCAACGATGAATTTCAAGTTATTTGCGAAACGTAAAGAAATAGTCGATGGGGAACCGAAGGAATCGATGATGCAAAGTATGAAGGCTGGATTAGCCTATTTAAAATTACAACCAATTCTGATGACATTGATTTGGATTGCTTTATTCATCAACTTTCTATTTGGTGCATTCCAAGTCGGTTATTCCTTCATTCTTATTGAAAAGATGAAGATGGTATCGACACATTTTGGATTGACGGAAGGTGCATTTGCGGTGGGGATGCTACTATTGTCAATCTATCTGACGATGCGTAAAGAAGTGAAGTATCCGTTGCTTGTCTCAAAACGAGGCATTCTCGGAATGGGTGCCATTATGGGAAGCGTAGCAATTCCTCTTTTAATACCTATGCACTATAATTTTATGTTTGGGTTTTATGCATTCGTCATGTTTAGCTTTGGAGCAACAATAATTATAGTAAATACGCCCATGCAAGTAATGATGCAGAAAATGATTGACGATGATTATAAAGGGCGCGTATTTTCAATCCTGGAAACAATGTCGATGGCACTTATGCCCCTTGGAGTAGTTATCTACGGGTTCTTATATGATATATTCCCGGCACAATGGATTCTCATTGTTTCGAGTCTAATACTAATTGGGGTTATTCTCGTGTTGGCACGGCCATCAGTCATGATTAAAGCTCATCCGGAACTCGGAAATTCAAATGTGAAGGAATCAGAGGTTATTTCAGAATAATTATTAGCAACATTTTTAATGTGAAATAGCAAAGACCACCTGTCTTCAATTTTAGAAAGGTGGTCTTTACTATTCGAATTAGTTATTCAGCGTTGCTTCCAAATTCCGCAACGATTTAGCAGACTTCCTAAAGGCGAAGATTAGCCCGATAGATAGAATTGCAAGAACTGTGGAAATGAAGTACATATTGCCGGCTTCTTGCGTGAAAATCCATGTGAATAACAGCGGACCGATGATGCGTCCCATGTTATCCATGGAATATGTCATCCCAGCAGCCGTTCCGTATTTTCCGCCAGACTCTTTTGTTGTTAATGAAACGAGTACCGTACGGGCAAGTGCGTTCCCCGCAGTGAAGACACTCAGCGCAAAACCGGCCCAGAAAAGGCTTGATGTAAAAGGAATAAGGAACAGGCCAAGTGCGGTAACGATCTGCGCCCCAATAATCCATTTCGTTTCCGTTCCGTTTTTCACACGGCGAACGACGCCGCCTTGAATTGCCGCGTCGACGAAACCACTAGCCATAAACAAGTAACCAAGCTGAAGTGGTGTGATTTCAATTTTTGAGATTTGGAACAGCTGGAACGTAGATTCAAGCCCGGCGAGAAGGAATGTCACCATGAACGAGAATAGAAATAGATAACGGATACGATATTGCCAAAGCATAGCTCCACCTTTTGGTAGGAGAGCACGTTTATTCGCCTCTCCACGTCGTTCCGGTTCCTTCAATATAATTCCTGCATAAATCATAAGGAGCACTGTCAAGGTACCTGAAGCAATGAATGGTAATTGAAGACTGACATTACCAAGTACGCCCCCGATTGCTGGTCCGAAAATAAAACCAAGTCCAATTGACATACCAAGCAGTCCCATATATTTATTACGGTTTTCTTCATCCGTCATATCTGCAACGAATCCAGTAACAGCGGTGTAAAGTGCACCAGAGAATATCCCTCCCACAACGCGTGACGCGTACAATAGCGGCAAGTTCTCGATGAACAAAGCAAATAGGAAGAAACTAAGACTGAAGCCAATTAGTCCTATTAAAATGAGCTTTTTTCTTCCGGTTCTGTCTGACAAAGCCCCCCATAGCGGTGCGGTAAAGAAGGATGCTAGTGCATAAACGGTCAGTAATCCGCCAACATGTACTTCAGATAATCCTTGCTGCAAGATAACTTCAGGAAGAATTGGAATTATAATACCAAACCCAAGATAAACAAAAAATTGTACGGACATAAGTAGAAGGATTGCTTTTTTCATATTCAAACCCACTTTCGACTGAATCAATATATTCATTCTACCCTTCGTATGTAAATCAGACAATGGAAAAGGGGAGGAGGTGGTAGGTTTACAATGTATTGTCTGAAGTTGATAACACTAAGCGGAAAGTAAACAACGTTTTGTCCAAAGTAAACAACGCTACCCCGAAAATTCATCTGCAAATAGATTTTTTGTCAAATTACCTACCTTGATGTATGAAACATTTACAAAAAGTTAATAACTGTAACAATAATGAAAGATTTAAAAGTGGACAGGAGTGGTATAATTGTAGTATGAGCAAAATAGAACGACATTTACCTGTAGAACGAAACTTTACTGATGCATATTCGTCTAGAACTAATAGAAAGGTCGAGGTGGAAAAGATGGCTAAAGAAGTTGATTTGAAAACAATCATCTCCAACTTGGCGAAGTTGGGTGTTTCGGCTACGATGACGAAATCCCGTCTGGAAATGCTGAAAGCCCTCGCGCCACTTGCACAAGCCCCGCAAATTCAATCTCAATAAAGAAAGTGATAGTATCACGACAAAAAAAGCTTCGACGGATTTTTCCGTCGAAGCTTTTTTTGTCTTGGTGTCTAGACTCCAGGCGCCAGCCGCTCGGGTCATAAGCAATCCAGCTATGTGGCAAAGGGCCCCACGTCGCTAGATCGACTTATGCCTGTCGCGTCTAAGCGGGCGCTTTCCACTTTTCTTTATTCGTCATCATCCGAACTAAACATGTACGTCCTATGATGGTACTTCATACTGAATACTAATCCAATTGCGAGCATATTCCCCATTAGTGAACTACCGCCATAACTAATGAACGGCAGTGGGATGCCAGTAATCGGGAGTAGCTGAATCGTCATCCCGATGTTTTCAAAGACATGGAATGTAATCATTGCAATAATACCTGCACATATATACGTACTAAATGGATCTTTCAATTCAAGCGTAATTTTCGTCAAGTGATAAATGAGGAAAAAGTACAAGCAAATGACTAAGCTAGCGCCGATGAATCCCCAATCTTCCCCAATCGTTGTGAAGATGAAATCGGTGTGGCTTTCTGCGACGTACACTTCGCGGCCTTTATAACCTTTTCCGAAAACTTCACCCGAACCAATTGCATTGAGTGACGTAATAAGGTGACGTCCTTCATTCGAAGAATAGGAATAAGGATCGAGCCATGAATAGATACGTTCAAACATATATGGTCTTAAACCAAGTTTGTTTTGAAGGAAGTCCTGTGCATAGAGTGTCATCCACAGCAAAGTCGCTCCAATCGTCGCGGTCCCGACAAATACTGGCAAAATTATTCGCCACGTAATTCCTGCTACAACGACGAACGCTGCCGTAATCGCTATGAAGACAAGTCCAGTTCCAAGATCGGTCTGCATCATGATGAAAAGCAACGGCAAGAATAGAACAGCAATTATTTTCCCGAGTAAAAAAAAGTCGGTCTTCAATGTTTTCTTAACGAACTTTTCGTGATGCGTCGTAATCATGCGCGCCATGCCGATGATGAAAAATGTCTTCATGAACTCAGCGGGTTGGATGCTTCCTACCCCAGGGAGGTGAAACCAGCTTTTTGCACCATTTCTTTTTGCCACAAGCTCCATGCTATCCGGAAGAATAATTAGCAGGGCTAAAATAAATACACCGCCGCCGTAAATAATCCAGGCAGCTTTCTTATATTGATCCGGTTCTAAAAACATCGTAATCGCGATAATGACACATCCGATGAAGTACCATTGAATTTGCGAGGGTACGAAGTTTATGGTGTATTGGCCAGTCGTCTGAGCCGAAGCGATCGCGAACAAGCTGACAAGGAAAAATAACAGCAGGATAAATGCAAGTGTCCAGTCAAAACGATCTGCCGGTTTATTAGGTATTTTCATATATAGTCACCTTGATTTCACTAAAATAGGATTACTTTCTACATTTCTTAGTATAACGGAAAGGAGTTGCGATGTTTTCTTTTTTTACTATTGTCTAATGAACTCTGCTAATCAATCTTCATCATCAGAGTCGAACAAATACGTTCGATGATGGAATTTCATACTGAAGACTAAACCGATTGCGAGCATATTACTCATTAGCGAACTCCCGCCGTAACTGATGAATGGTAGGGGGATTCCGGTAATCGGAAGTAACTGGATTGTCATGCCTATGTTTTCAAAGACATGGAACGTAATCATGGCGATAATACCTGTACAGACATACACGCTAAATGGATCTTTTAGTTCAAGTGCAACACGCGTCAAATGATAAATAAGGATGAAAAACAATGTAATCACGAGACTAGCGCCTATGAAGCCGTATTCTTCTCCGATAACACTGAATATGAAATCGGTATGATTTTCTGGAATGTATACTTCGCGACTTTGAAAACCTTTGCCGTTAATACCACCTGAGCCGATAGCTGTCATGGAGGTTAGTAGGTTATAACCCTCATCAGAAGGGTAAGAATATGGATCGAGCCACGAATAAACTCTTTTAAACTGGTAGCGGGAAAAACCGAGTGTGTCTTCCATGAAATCTTGCGCATAGAGGGCCATCCATAATAATCCCCCACCAATTGCGGCTGTTCCTGCGAAAAGTGGTAACAGAATTCTCCATGAAATTCCTGCAACGACAATGACGGCGGCCGTAATTGCCATGAATACTAAAGAAGTTCCGAGGTCAGGCTGTTTCACAATGAATGCGAGCGGTAGGAGAAGAACAACCATAATCTTTCCAAGGAGAAGAAAATCCGTTTTTATTGTTCTTTCCACAAAGTTTTCATTATGAGAACTCACCATGCGCGCCATGCCTAGGATGAAAAATGTTTTTATGAATTCAGAAGGTTGAATTGTTCCGATAGCCGGAAGATGAAGCCATCTTTTTGCGCCAAGTCGCATTTCAGCAATTTGTCCATCTCCTCCTGGGGCGAAAAAGAGGAAGACGAGAAGAAAAACTCCGAGTCCGTATAAGTACCATGCCATCTGTTTATATTGTTCAGGTTCCAGATACATAGCCATAGCAATGATGAATGCGCCTACGATATACCATCTGATTTGTAATGGCACGAAGTTTATTGAATACTGCCCGGATGTTTGAGCGGAAGCAATTGTAAATATGCTTATAATGCAAAATAGCAATAAAATAAAGGCTAGTGTCCAGTCGAAACGATCTGCAGGCTTGTTTGTTTGTTTCATATTATCACCTGTTTTTCCATCTAATCTAGCATTCTTAAGTATAGCTCATCGGAGTAGAGTATGCATTTCCTCATATTGGACGTAAAGGCAACCGCGAAGTTGCCTCTTGAAAGATGGGCATGCTAAACTTGTGGGGAATTTAAGGTCTATTTTAACTGTGTGAATATGAGAGGAGATTTTCGTTGTGGCATGGATTTATTTACTGATCGCAGGCATGACTGAAATCATTTGGGCAATTGGATTAAAAGAAGCGCAGGGCTTTACAGTCCTTCTCCCTTCAATAGTAACGCTAGTTTTCATCATAGTTAGCTTTTTCCTGTTCGCGAAAGCAATGGAGAAAATACCCATTGGTACTGCATATGCTATTTTTACAGGAATCGGTGCGGCTGGAACAGCAATTGTCGGTATTATCCTATTCAATGAAGGAGCAGGTATTGGTAAACTGTTTTTTCTAGTGCTTCTTCTTGTTGGCATCGTCGGACTTAAACTTGCTGATGGACAGGGGGAGACTAAATAGTGTCTTGGATAATCTTAATTATTGCGGGGCTATTCGAAGTGGCGTTCGTTATTATGATGAAATTATCGGAAGGATTCCGAAATAAAAAATATACAGTATTGACTGTTCTAACAGCAGCACTCAGTTTCTTTTTATTATCAGTTGCTATAAAAGATTTACCCGTTGGAACAGGGTATTCCGTTTGGGCGGGAATAGGTGCAGCAGGTAGTGTTCTAATTGGCATGGTTTTTTTTCGTGAAAAGCGAAGTGCGCTAAAGTTCCTGTTTTTATCCTTCATCATTGCAGGTGTTACGGGACTTAAGTTGTTTGGTTGAATATCTTACATAAAATCATCATGAATGTGAGCTGTTCATGGTAAACTGAAGGAATGAAACTAATAGATTGTGAGGGGAAAATATGAAGAAAAAACTAGGATTGGTCTACGGTGGAAAATCAGCTGAGCATGAGGTGTCGCTGTCGACTGCACGTGCAGTGACACAAGCGGTGGACTTTGATAAATACGAAGTAGTTCCAATTTATATAACGTACGACGGTGAGTGGAGAAAAGGAGAATCACTTGAAAGCTCTGCGAAAACGATTGAAGAGCTTCGCCTTGAGGGGAATGGTTCCAGTCAACCAGATAGTATACATGCTTTCTTGAATGGAGGAACGGGCGCTCCAGACGTCATTTTTCCACTTTTGCACGGAACAAATGGTGAAGATGGAACGGTTCAAGGGTTCTTTGAGGTGATGAATGTCCCTTACGTCGGTAATGGTGTACTGGCATCGTCAGCGGGAATGGACAAAGTCGTCATGAAGCAGTTATTCGCGCAAGTAGGATTGAAACAAGTGCCTTATGTACACTTTATCCGTACTGGATGGGTTAAAGAACAGCAACAGTTAGTCGACAAAATGGAAACAGAGCTCGGCTGGCCGATGTTCGTAAAACCTGCGAATCTTGGTTCCAGTGTGGGTATAAGCATGGCAACGGACCGCAAAGGTTTAATCGAAGCTGTGGATATTGCCCTGAAATTCGACCGGAAAATCATCGTCGAACAAGGCGTAACTGCACGTGAAATCGAAATGGGCGTCATGGGTAACGACGAACCGCTATGCTCAGTGTCAGGGGAGATTAAACCTGTTGCGGCATTTTACGATTATGAAGCGAAATATACAGATGGCAACACAACACTGGCCATTCCTGCACAAGTAACTGAGGAAGTTAAAAAGACAATGGAAGACATGGCTGTCCGTGCCTTTAAAGTGCTTGACTGTTCGGGACTCGTCCGTGCAGACTTTTTTGTCACTTCGGACGACGAAGTCTTGATTAATGAAGTGAATACAATGCCAGGTTTTACACCGACAAGCATGTTCCCGCTACTATGGCAGAAAACAGGTGTAGCTTATCCTGAATTAATCAACGGGCTGATCGAACTAGCACTGGAACGACATGCGGAAAAGCAAACATTACAATATACGATGGATTGAGTGTGATTTGAAGTGAAACGGAAGTTAAGCGAAATCGCTGATTGGATACAGGCGGCTGGCCAAAATTTAGAAGACATATTCGCAACGGGTGTGTCCATTGATTCAAGAACTGCATCGGCGGGGGACCTATTTATCCCTTTTCGTGGGGAACAAGTAAATGGTCACAATTATGTGGAACAAGCGATTAAACAGGGTGCTGTCGCATCTTTATGGATGAAAGATGAACCGGATCCACCTGCAAATGTGCCGTTAATTTTCGTCGAGAATCCCGAGTTGGCGCTCCAGGAAATGGCACGCATTTATCGGGGGATGCTTCAATGTAAAGTCGTCGGCATTACAGGGTCGAATGGCAAAACATCAACAAAGGATTTAATTGCAAGTGTATTGTCTCCGTATTTCAACGTCCGAAAAACGGAAGGGAACTATAATAATGAACTTGGTTTACCATTGACGATATTGTCGCTTGAGGAAGATACCGAGTTTGCAATCTTGGAAATGGGCATGAGTGGGTTCGGGGAAATTTCCTTTTTATCGAAACTGGCGAAACCACATTTTGCTGTGATTACGAATATCGGAGAAGCGCATATGCAGGATCTTGGATCGCGTGCAGGAATCGCCAAAGCGAAATTCGAAATTATCGATGGATTGCAAGAAGGTGGCAAGCTATTTTACGACGGCGACGAACCGCTTTTACAAGGTCTTGTTGATCAGCTTACTGCAGTTCAAGCTGTTTCGTTTGGCTATGAAAAAGAAACGATGTTGTCACTCGAAAAGATTGAATCTGGCGATGAAGGAAGTCGTTTTACAGTCACTGGCTTACTAGACGGAGAATTCACAATCCCTGTATACGGGGCGCATCAAGTTAAAAATGCGCTGGCTGCAATTCTTATTGCAAATGAAGCAGCTATCAGTGTCGATGACATCCGCGGATCACTTCGCCAAGCGTCCTTAACGGATATGCGTATGCAGCCGGTTAGTGTCGATAATGGTGCATTGTTCATTAATGACGCATACAACGCAGCACCGACATCAATGCGTGCAGCACTTGCTTTCATGGAGGATACTGAATTACGTAAAGAAAAATGGGTTGTACTTGCTGATATGTTAGAACTGGGTGACGAAGAGCAGGTTTATCATGAAAATCTAGCCGATGAACTGGTTGCGATGAAGCTAGAAGGCATTCTACTCTATGGTCCGCGTATGAAATGGTTACATGATAAATTGCAAAACGGTGGCATGGAAACGCGGCTATTATGGTCAGAAAAGGATTATACTCCTATTGTGAACGCACTCCGGGAATATACTGGCGTAGATTCGATTGTACTGTTAAAAGGTTCACGGGGAATGGCACTTGAATATATTCTAGAAGATCTGATGGGTAAAGGAGCCGGGAAATGAAAACGGGCGTGCTATTCATACATGGCTTTACAGGCGGTCCATTTGAAGTAAGGCCGCTTGTGAATTTCTTGAAAATGAAAACGAACTGGCAGTTAGCTATACCGACATTGACTGGCCATGGCATCACGCTGAATCTTGAAAAAGGATCCGCTGCTTCCTGGTTGATGGAAGCGGAACTTGCACTTAAAAGACTGCAAAAAGAAGTCGACCGCGTAATCGTGGTCGGCTTTTCGATGGGCGGACTGATTGCGATGTATCTTGGACTGAGGTATAAAATCGACAAACTTGTCTTGTTAAGCGCGGCGGCAAGATATATAAGTCCACGCATCCTTTTGAAAGAGATGAGAATCATGTTGGCAAAACCGCTTATGAAAAAATATCCACCAAATACATTTTATCATTTGTATGAATATAAGCTTGCACACACACCGTTGCGTGCAGTCTTCGAATTTTTACGCATTGTGAGCATCGTCAAACCTTATTATGGTTTGATTAAAACACCTGTATGTATCGTTCAAGGTGAGAAAGATGGAATTGTCCCGTTTACTACCGCTGAGCACTTGTTAAAAAAACTTGGCTCCGAAAAAAAGGAATTCATAAAATCACCTGTTGGGAAGCATCATATCTGTTACAGCGATGACTGTGACAATTGGTTCAATGAAGTGCTTCGGTTCATGCGGGAAGATTGACCGTGGGTGAGTGAAAAATTGGCTTTTTGATGATGTCTAGCTCCAGCGTCTAGGCGAGCCGCTTTCGCTTTTTGGTGAGTAAACTGATTATTACTACTTAAGCGGATTGATTGCGAAGTGCTTTTTCCCATGGTATACTGTGATGAACATTGGATACATTTACGTAGCACTCTTCAAGAAGTGAAGGGTACTTTTTTTTGAATATAACGGTTTGCTCATATAAGTTGGACGAATTGTCCATTGATCGAACCGCTCGGCAAAGACCGGGCTTTCCTTTTCAACCATAACCTCTACTTATACTATAGAGAATGCAAAATATCGGAAACGTTCCCTTTTAACAGGCTCGAATTTGCCGTGCCTTCATTTGCAAATGTAACCAATTGTCAAATGAAAAAACAAAGGAGATTGATAAGTTTGACTAATTTTTCGGATTTAAATATCAGTGAATCAACACAACGCGCACTAGCTAAAATGGGGTTTGAAGAAGCAACACCAATCCAAGAAGGTACTGTCCGTTTTGGTATGGAAGGTCGCGACGTTATCGGCCAGGCACAAACTGGTACTGGTAAAACAGCTGCATTTGGTATTCCAATCATTGAAAAGGTTGATATCAGAAACACTGCAGTACAGGCACTTGTAATTGCTCCAACACGCGAATTGGCTATTCAGGTTTCTGAAGAAATCTACAGAATTGGTGCTGACAAACGTGTACGCATTCTTTCTGTTTACGGTGGACAAGAAATTGGACGTCAGATCCGTGCATTGCGCAATAACCCACAAATCATCGTTGGTACGCCAGGACGTATTCTTGACCATATCAAACGTAAAACATTGAAATTAGACGGCGTACAAACACTTGTACTTGACGAAGCAGATGAAATGTTGAACATGGGCTTCATCGAAGACATCAACACAATTCTTGCGAGTGTACCGGCTGAGCGCCAAACACTTCTATTCTCGGCTACTATGCCTGGACCAATCCGCAAAATTGCAGAAACGTTCATGAAAAACCCGGAAATGGTTAAAATCAAGTCTAAAGAAATGACTGTTGAAAATATCGAACAGTTCTTCGTTAAATCACAAGAACGCGAAAAGTTTGATATCCTTTCACGTCTTCTAAATGTTCAACAACCTGAACTTGCAATCATCTTTGGTCGTACAAAACGTCGCGTTGACGAACTATCTCAGGCACTAGGTATCCGCGGATACATTGCTGAAGGAATTCACGGCGACTTGACTCAAGCGAAACGGATGTCTGTCCTTAAGCAATTCAAAGAAGGTAAAGTTGATATCCTTGTTGCAACTGACGTTGCGGCACGTGGACTCGATATTTCAGGCGTAACACACGTTTACAACTTCGATATTCCACAAGATCCTGAAAGCTATGTTCACCGTATTGGTCGTACAGGACGCGCAGGGAAAAGTGGAGTAGCAATTACATTCGTAACACCACGTGAAATGGGTTACCTTCGTATTGTAGAAGAAACAACTAAAAAACAAATGACTCCATTGAACCCACCATCTTCTGACGAAGCAATTCTTGGTCAGCAACGTGTGGCTGTGGAACAACTTACTGAAATTGTTACTAAAAATGAATTGAGTGATTATACACATCTTGCAGCTGATTTGCTTGAGAAATTCGAAGCTAAAGATCTAGTTGCAGCAGCACTTCGTTCATTAACTCGCGAACCGAATGATACACCTGTATCAATTTCAGAAGAGCGTCCATTACCATCACGCGGAAATTCTCGCGGCGGCGGTGGTGGTTATAAAGGTAACCGTAGCGGCGGACGTCCATCAAGCGGTGGCGGCGGACGTGGTTATGGCGGCGGAGCTCGTCGTAGTGGCGGAAGTGGCGGCAACGCACCAAGCGGTAGCCGTGACGGAGCTAGAAGAGACAGCAGCAGCCGTTCACGTACTACTAAATCAGATCGTTAATAATGAACCTTTAAAAGATCCGGATAGCGCAATGAGCGCTTACCCGGATCTTTTTTTGTATACAATAAAGTTCGAAGGGGAATGTGAGGACTAGGCAACACCAAGTCCGAGGTATGCAACGAAGTCTCTGAACTAAATAACACAAAGCCGAAACTAAGCAACATCCACACGACAAAGCAACGTTTCGTCTGAACTAGACAACATATAGCTCAAGGTATGCAACGCAATCTCCAAACTAAACAACACTACGCGAAAACTAAACAACACTCCCTCAACCCTCTTAGCAACAATCCATCAAAATGAAACATTTCGCGCTCTTAATCGTATAGAATAAGTAGAGAGGAAGAGGTGTTCATATGAGAGAACAACCGGTGAATCGTATATCGGAAAAAGGATTAAAGGTATGGAGATTATACGGCATTATGGAAACAGGATTCCTTTTACTTGTAGCAATTGCCGCGGGGGTATTGGCTTATATATTTGAAGGTCCATGGTGGATATATGCGGTGGCTGCGGTTGTCGTAATCTTATTCGCGTACTTTTTCATTTATTTATTTCCCAAAGTTAAATGGATGCGATGGCGCTATGAAGTGCGTGAATCAGAAATTGAGCTGCAACATGGTATTTTTATCGTCAAACGGACGTTGATTCCAATGGTGCGTGTTCAGCACGTAGACACCGCGCAAGGACCGATTTTACGAAAATATAACTTGGCGGAAATCACGATTTCCACGGCGGCGACGAATCATACAATACCTGCTCTTGTGATGGAAGAGGCGGATGAACTTCGGAGCAGGATATCAGCGCTTGCAAGGGTGGCGGAAGAAGATGTCTGAGACACGCTATAAATTACACTGGATTACAGCCATTATTGAAGTATTGAAGACAGCGAAAGATGCGATATTACCGATTATTGTCCTCGTTTTTGCGAATGGGCTGAATGATGTGGGATCTGGGAAATGGTATTTGGATTACTTATCCTTCATCATTTTCGGAGTCCTCATTATCGCTTTTTTCATCACAGGTATTATTAAGTGGAAACGTTTTGAATACTGGTTTGAAGATAATGAACTTCGAATCGAATATGGGTTATTTGTGAAAAAGAAACGCTATATTCCGTTTGACCGAATTCAAAGCCTCGATTATACGGAAGGGATTTTGCACCGACCTTTCAAACTTGTCAAAGTGAAAGTGGAGACAGCAGGTAGCTCCTCTTCGAAAAAGTCGGAGGCAGAATTGACCGCGATTACGAAAGAGGCGGCAAGTAGAATTGAAATGGAAATAGCGCAGGCGAAAAGTGGTAAGAAGGAAACTTTGCTGGAAAATGGAGAACTGCCAGAAATAATTCAAGCAGTGGAAGAACCGCAAAGGAAATCAGTTTTTACAATGTCATCGAAAGGTCTGCTTATCCTAGCAACTACATCAGGTGGGATTGGAATTATTCTTTCGGGCGTGGGGATCTTCTTATCGCAGTTTGCGGAGATGATACCGTTTCAATGGATGTATGAAGAGATTTCAGGCTTCATCAAGTTCGGTCTTCTTATCGTTGCAATTGCTGTGTTTTTAGGATTCGTTTTTGTGTGGGGGATATCGGTTGCCATGACATTCCTGGCATATTACGGTTTTACTGTTTCACTTGAAAAAGAAGACATCGTTATTACGCGCGGTCTACTTGAGAAAAAACGGATGACAGTGCCGCTGAACAGGGTTCAAAGCGTACGTATTATTGAGAATCCTTTTAGGCAACTATTCGGCTACGCTGCTGTTGCAATTGATAGTGCGGGAGGAGGCGGAGCGGAAGGGGCGAAAATAAATTTATTTCCTTTGGTAAAAAAAGCGGATATCTATGGACCATTGAAAGAGATATTCCCGGATCTTATACTTGATGAACCGACGGAAAAACTGCCAGCACGCGGCAAGCGCTTTTTCTATCGTAGCGATTTCCTATGGATGATTCCTGCGATCGGCGCATTGACATACTTTTTCTTTCCATACGGGTTGTTGTCACTCCTCATCGTACCGGTCATTGTCCTATTCGGATTATGGCAACATCGATCGGCTGCTTACGGGATATCGGGTAATCAGCTGACGATGCGATTCAGGAACCTTAGCCTTCAGACCGCTTTCTTGATGAAAAAAAGAATTCAATCGATGGAAATGAAACAAAACTACTTCCACAAACGAAAAAGTGTAGCCACATTAGCCACTAACATCAAATCTGGTATGAGTACTTTTAGTGCACAAGTACATCATATGGAAGAGTCAGAAGCCGAGAAGCTGCTTTCGTGGTATGAGAAGAATTCGAAGGATGCTTGATTCGCTTTCAATAGGTACAAAAAAGAGCAGGGATAACCCTGCTCTTTTAACTAAAGATAAGTTTTTCACCTGGAGCGGTGTCTAGACTCCGGCGTTTTCTTTATCTTTTTTTACTTTTCCAACTGACGATCCGTTTGGGATGAAAATAGCTAAGTCCTATTAAAAATCCGACGATTAACCCCGCAATATGGGCGGTCGCATTAATGTTGGGCTGGACATAGGTCATAACTATGCTGATAACAATAATTGGAAGGATAATCTGTCTTAGCTGCGGTAAGATATGCTTCGTATAATAGACAAGTGCTCCAAATGCTCCGAGAATCCCAAAAACTGCACCACTTGCGCCGAGACTTTGATAGTTAGGGGCTTGTAGGAAAAATGTGGCAATATTAGCGAAAATGCCCGATAGCATATATATTGTCAGGAAGCGTGCCTTACCTGCGATTTTCTCAAGTTCAGGTCCGAAAATGAAAAGAGAGAACATATTAAACAGTAGATGCATGATACCACCGTGAAGGAACATCGGTGTTAGAAGTCTCCACCATTCCCCGTCGGAGATAAGGAAGTTGACGCCGACGCCGGCGTATAATACTTGTGTCCCGATAACCGGGATGATCGTCACGAGATAAATAAGGATATTCAAAGCAAGGAAAAACGTCACCACCGGATAGAGGCGGATGTATTGCGAGAAGCTTTCTGTACGGCTAAACATGTATTCACCTCAATCTATGACTTCATTATACATATTTTATCGTCTAGGCTCCAGTGCTTGATCAAGGTGTCGACGATTTTTTTGCAAACTTTGGAAGGAGGAATTATTTTGATTGCAGGAATTGGGCTTGATATCGTCGAATTGGATAGAATCGCCAAGTTGGATGCTAGGTCTCCGAAATTCCGTATGCGCATTTTAACTATGGAAGAGCTGGAAATTTACGAATCGCACACGACTAATCGGCGAATAGAATTCCTTGCGGGTCGTTTTGCTGGGAAAGAAGCGTTTGCTAAAGCGAAAGGAACAGGAATTGGCACGCAGTGTAGTTTCTTGGATATCAGCATATTGCCTGAACTGAGTGGCAAACCGACTGTGTTTTTCAAAGGAGATTCAATCACTGGTTTCATATCTATAACTCATACGCGAACCGTAGCAGCAGCTCAAGTTATCCTTCTTGCATAATTGTTCGTCCTTCCTCATAAGATGACCTACCCGATTGAAATGAGAAAGGATGAACTGTATGCGTAGCCGAATAGTTGCTCTTTTGTTAGTTGTAGTCATGGTAGTCCTTGCGGCATGTGGATCGCCGTCGAAAGAGGATGTCATGAAGAAACTCAGTGGAAAGTGGAATGAAGCGAAGGGGTATGATTTGCAAGCGACCATGGAAATTAAGACTGGAGCCGAGCCGCGTTCATATGAGGTCGCTGTTTGGCATACGAAGCCGTCTTTCTATCGCGTTAATGTAACGCAGGCAGGAAGTAAGGATTCCCAGATGATTGTACGTAATAAAGAAGGTGTTTTTGTTGTTACCCCATCACTCGGTAAGACCTACAAGTTCCAAAGTGACTGGCCTTCTCAAAATAGCCAGGCGTATTTAATAGGTGCGTTGTCGGAAGATATTAAAGCTGATAAAAATGCGACAATGACGGAAAAAGAGAAAACGTACGTCTTTGAAACGGCCACGAGAAATAACCATAAGAAGGTTTTGCCAACCCAACAGATCCATATTGACAAAAAGACATTGCTACCAACGTATGTCTCCGTACTGGATGAAAACAAGGTGGAGAAGATTCGCATTACGTTCAATAAGATTACACTTGGCGTCGAACGAAAAGCTGGCGATTACAAAGTAGATATGGATGAGACGAATACAGGTAAAGAAACTGAACCAGCCGCAGATGATGAAGCAACAGGACTCTCAACGTATTATCCATCAGTAGCTTGGGCGGATGGCACTCTTGTTGATGAAGAAATCGTGAAAATGGATAGCGGTACACGAACATTCATGACTTTTGGAGGAGAAAAAGAGTTCATTATTGTTCAAGAGCCAGCAGTTAGAGCGGAAAATAAAATGGCAGTCTCCATTGAAGGTGATCCTGTCGATCTTGGATTTACTGTTGCAGCCCTTACGGAAAATTCGATTCGTTGGGAAAGTGGAGGCGTTTCATTCTTCATCGCATCCGATAATTTGACGCAAGATGAACTGATTGAAGTAGCAGGATCGATGCAAGTGGAGGGGATGAAATAATATAACTAAGGTTGACGAAGAAAGGGCAAGGGATGGATAATGGAGAGTACTACAGTACAAATGAGGGATTGTTATGGAAGACTCTATTCATTATCGTCCTACAACAGCCATCGTCGATCTAGCGGCGATTCGGGCCAATGTTCGGAATTTGAAAGAGTATTTGGGAAGTGAAACCGCAGTAATTGCAGTTGTGAAAGCAGACGGTTACGGTCACGGTGAAGTTGAAGTGGCTCAAGCTGCTTTTGAAGCTGGTGCAGAAATGGTCTCGGTGGCAACACCTGACGAGGCGATACGACTCCGAATGGCTGGTATTAGTGGGGACATTCTTGTTATGGGACCGTCTCCGCTTGTGTTTGCTGAAAAAGCAGCTGAATTGGGGATTATACTAACAGTTTCGAGTGCCGAGTGGTTGAAATCGGCATTAGACGTTAGTGAAAAGTTCGTGCAACAATTGAAGATACATGTAAAAATTGACAGTGGAATGGGTAGAATCGGATTGAGGGATGAGGATGCTCTTCGGTCCCTTATGTCGGTCGTAAATAGTTCTAAACAAGTGCTACTGGACGGTATCTTCACACACTTCGCTTGTGCTGATGAAGAAAACACTGAAAACACAGAAGAACAATTTATTAAGTTCATGAGGTTAGTGCAGACGCTGTCGGAAAAACCACGACTTGTTCACGCATCGAATAGCGCGGCGTCCCTCCTCTATCCCGAATATGCGCTTGATGCAGTCCGTTTCGGAATCGGACTTTATGGCATCGCGCCTTCGGAATATGTAGGAGGGAAATTGCCGTTTCGTCTTGAAAGATCATTGCGAATCGAAAGCGAACTTGCTTATGTAAAGTTGTTGGAGGTGGGCAATCGAATCAGTTATGGCGGTACCTATGTAACTTCGAGTGCAGAATGGATCGGCACAATCCCGATTGGTTATGCAGATGGTTTGAGACGTGGTCTGCGCGGACAGGAAGTACTCATTGATGGAGAACGAATGCCTATTATTGGAACCATCTGCATGGATCAATGCATGGTGAAGCTTCCGCGAGAACTGGCGGTTGGCGAAAAAGTTGTTCTAATAGGTCGTCAAGATAAAGAAGAAGTTACGATGGAGGAGTGGGCGGAGCGACTCGGCACGATTCCATATGAAATTGCTGTTTCCATTGCGAAGCGAGTACCGAGAATATACACAGGGAAAGATGGACAGAATATATAATATTCGCACATTCGACAAAAAAACCTAGCAGCTTTGCAGAATCCTGTCAATAAAATTCCTTTCGTGTCTTCTCATTGTCGGTATACAATGGTAAGATGGACTTGTATTGAAATGAGGGAACGGTTTTGTCGGAGGTGCTAACGTTGCGTGCAAATAAAAACTTTAAAGAAGTTATTGTTAAAATTCCGAAACGGATGCTGAATGAAAATGAACATACGGTCGTTCATCAGGAACTGGACCGTGGTGATTTCGTTTATATTTCGACAAAGCGATATGTAACTGACTATGAATCGGATACGATCAGGGAAGAGATGATGAACGGTTATCTCGAAATGTCGCAAATCAACCTTAGAATCGCCACGGAATGCTTGCATGTGGAATTTGAAGCCCAGCATACGGTAGAACGTCTCGTAAGCGGAGGATGAAAAGTTGGCAATAAAACGTGGAGACGTCTTTTTTGCAGATCTGTCGCCTGTTGTTGGTTCTGAACAGGGAGGTACGAGACCGGTCCTTGTCATCCAAAATGATATTGGAAATCGGTTTAGTCCGACGGTAATTATTGCGGCAATCACTGCGCAAATTCAAAAAGCGAAATTGCCTACACATGTTGAAATTGATGCGGTACGATACGGCTTCGAGCGGGATTCGGTTATTCTGCTCGAGCAGGTCCGCACAATCGACAAGTCGAGGCTTACAGATAAGATTACGCATCTAGATGAATTTTTGATGGAACAGGTCGATGAAGCGCTCGAAGTAAGTTTCGGCCTCATCAAATTCTGAGCATACATATAAGAAAAAACACCATGGATTCGTTTCTATGGTGTTCTTTTCATTGCAGTCACTTTTCCGTTACCTAAGTAATATGACAAAAAGAGTGTATTGCATCACTCTTTTCGTTACAATGAAGATACGTAAATTTGGAATTCACAAGGAGGCTTATTGGAACAATTATGAGTATTCAACTGGTGGAAGGCGTAAACGAAAATATTAATGAGATTATTGAACGATGGCAATTACTAATGAAGGATGAAAAGGGAGAGAAGTTTTTTCATTTTATGCCTGAACAACTTGTAGAAAAGACGAGTAGTGAGTTTGCGGCGTTGATGACATCGAATATTTATGAACAAGACATTGTCAATACTGAGAAGTTGAAGGAATTTACTGTGAAGGTTGTCCGATTTGGTTGGTCTATTAAATTTGTAAATAAAGCAATTGATAACTTTTCGAAAATTGTTTTCGAATTATTGGAGGAAAAAGGGGTTATTGAACAAAGTAATTTACGGTTTTATATGACACTTTTCGATAATTGGATTTTGCCTTTACGCGAAAGTATCATAGAAGCCTATTCCGTGGAATGGGAACGGACCGTCAGTTTGCAGAAAATCGCCTTGCAGGAACTGTCGGCTTCATTGATACCGGTTTTCGAAAAGATATCAGTAATGCCGCTTGTTGGTACGATCGATACCGAGCGGGCAAAATTAATTATGGAAAACTTACTGGAAGGTGTAGTCAAGCAGCGCGCCGAAGTAGTACTTCTTGATATTACCGGTGTACCAGTCGTGGATACAATGGTTGCTCATCATATCATCCAGGCAGCGGATGCAGTCCGTCTTGTCGGAGCAAAATGTATGCTGGTTGGAATTCGGCCGGAAATTGCCCAAACCATCGTTACGCTTGGTATTAACTTGAATGATTTCACAACAACTAGCACGTTGCAGCGCGGAATGCAGGAGGCACTTGGACTGACGAACCGGACAGTAGTGGAGGTTGAACAATCATGAATATGAGAATTCCGATTTTGAAATTAAATGACACATTAATTGTTTCTGTTCAATGGGAACTTGACGATCAGACGGCCCTCCAGTTTCAAGAGGATTTATTGAGGAAAATGCATGAAACGACGGCAAGGGGTGTTGTTATTGATTTGACACCAATTGATTTCATCGATTCTTTTATTGCAAAAGTGTTGGGAGATGTTATCAGTATGTCTGGTTTAATGGGGGCGAAAGTCGTCATTACAGGGATTCAGCCTGCCGTTGCAATTACGCTTATCGAACTTGGGATTCGTTTGGAGAACGTTTTGACGGCACTCGATCTCGAAAACGGATTGGACAAACTGCGTAAAGAATTGGAGGCCTAACAATGGAGTACTGGTCTTCTGTAGACATATACACGGAGTGGGACATTGTTGCTGCCCGCCAGTTGGGCCGGAATGAAGCGAAGAAGTCCGGCTTCGGTACGGTCGATCAGGCACGTATCACAACGGCAATTAGTGAATTAGCACGTAATATCTATTTATACGCTGGAAAAGGTAAGATAGAAATAAAGCGGTTGTCTGAAAATGACCTGTACGGAATTACGATTATAGCTTCAGATAATGGCCCAGGAATTTCGGACATGCGTAAAGTGATGGAAGACGGATTCTCGACTTCTGGAGGACTTGGTGCAGGTATGCCGGGCGTGAGAAGGCTTATGGATGAATTTAAAGTGGACACGGAGCCTGGAGTAGGAACAACGATTACAACTACAAAATGGCTCCGATGAGGAGATGATGATGAATGCCTCTGGAAGTTGGGAAGCAGTATAAAGAAATATTGAAGCAATATGTTGATGGACAAAATGAAGAAGATCTTTATGTTGGACAACAGTTTAGCAGGCAATTTATAGAGAAGGATATATCGCCCGAAGACGTTATCAGTATCCATAAAACAGCACTCACTGAAGTCTTGCCGGATATGCCGGAAAAGCTATGGCATTCGTTTGACTTTTTGATTGAAATGATGATTCATTACGGGCTTGCTCTTAGGGAGCATCAGAGTCTCATTCAAAAACAAGAAGAAATTCAGATTGAAATGAATGTAGCGGCAAAAGTACAAGATACGCTTCTGAAAACGAAGAAGCCAGATTTTAAAGAGCTTGATATTGGATTCGTAACAGAGCCGGCTAAGCAGATGAGCGGCGACTATATTTATTTCCTGAATGATAATAGTTACGAAGCGGGTGTGGCTGTAGCTGATGTTATCGGAAAAGGGATTCCGGCGGCACTTTGCATGTCAATGATCAAGTTTGGAATGGACGGTTTGCAGAACGAAAATACAAGTCCGAGGAATGTCCTTGATATTGTTAACAGAATCGTAGAAAAAAGTGTTGATGATTCGATGTTCATTTCTATGTTTTATGGAAAGTATGATGCAAGGGACTCTAGTTTTTCATATGCTACCGCGGGACATGAACCTGCCCTCCTATATAAGGCGGCGACGGGGGAATTTACGGAACTTCATGCAAAAGGACTTCTCCTTGGTGTTCATCCAAATGTCGTTTATGAAGAGAAATCAGTCCTTCTAGAAGAAGGCGACTTTATCGTGATGATGACGGATGGCGTTACCGAAGTACGAACGGATACTGGTTTCATTGATGATCAAGTGATCAAATTGATCTTAGCGGAAGTGAAAGACGAATCTGCACAAAAAATTGCTGATACAGTATACCAAAGGCTAGCGTATCTCCAAAACTTTCATTTACGCGATGATTTTACGATTGTTATTTTCAAAAAAGAGAACGATAAGGTTTAAGATTTTATGAGTAGGGTATATGTATCTCTACTATGCTATTTTAAAAAAAGGAATTCGGGGTGTAATTATGAATTTGCAAGTCGACTTAGTGGAAGAAAATAGTGTTCAACGATTTAAAATTGTTGGAGAAATAGATGCGTTCACAGCACCAAAATTAAAAGAGTGTCTTGCATCGGCAGAAAATGTGGAAAACATGCAAGCAGAATTAGACTTATCTGAAGTTGGATATATGGACAGCACTGGACTTGGTATTTTTGTCGGGTTCTATAAAGCTGTCAAGGCTAATGGAGGGCATGTGAAAATAGTTGGTGTAAACACTCGTTTAAAAAGATTATTCGAAATAACTGGTTTAGCTGAAGTTATGGATATCGTAATGGTAGAAAGTAGGGACAGAGATGCAACCGTATGATTATATTGAAATCAAGGTTCCCGCAAAAGCGCAATATGTTGGAGTTGCTCGACTCGCGATTTCAGGACTGGCAAGCCGACTTGGTTTTACTTATGATGAAATTGAAGATTTAAAGATTGCCTCGAGTGAAGCGATTACTAATGCAGTTCAGCATGCATATAAAGAGGATGATGAAGGGGAAGTTGTAGTTGGTTGTGCTCTTTTTGTGGACAAATTAGAAATTATGGTCGCGGATCATGGGAAAAGTTTTGATTTTGAGGAAACGAAGAAACGCGTAGGACCATACAATGAACAGGAAGAAGTTCAATTTCTTCGTGAAGGTGGACTAGGCCTCTATTTAATGGAGACACTGATGGATGATGTAAAAGTGCTTCATGAGGAGGGTGTGACAGTCTTTATGACTAAATATCTCGGTGGAGAGCGGGGGGATGAGGATGTCGATGTCGAAAGAACCATCTCCTCTTGAATCTAAAACGGAAGAACAATCCCTTTCTCAAGCAGGAGGAAGCGAACCATCTCTCCGTGGAAGTGGAACGAAGCTAGAAGTCCTTGAATGGATTAAACGTTATCAAGAAACCAATGATGATGAGGCGCAGACAAATTTGGTTCTACACTATGAACGTCTCATTCAATCAATCGCCCGAAAGTACTCTAACGGTAAGTCCTTTCATGAAGATATTGCCCAGGTCGGCATGCTAGGACTTCTTGGAGCGATACGTAGGTATAATCCGGAATATGGAAGAAGTTTTGAAGCGTTTGCGGTGCCAACGGTCATCGGTGAAATTAAGCGTTTTCTCCGCGATAAGACATGGGCAATACATGTTCCACGCCGTATAAAAGAACTGGGACCAAAAATCAAGGCAGCTGTCGAAACGTTAACAATAGAAATGCAACGTTCTCCTCTTGTTAGTGAAATTGCGGAATACCTTGATGTAGAAGAAGAAGTGGTCCTCGAAGCGATGGAGATGGGGAGAAGTTATCAAGCACTCTCAATGGATCATACTCTCGATGCTGATTCTGAAGGGGGCACGATAACACTATTCGATATTATTGGTGAGAATGATGGTGGCTTTGAGAAAACAGATCAACGTATGGTTGTTGCGAATGCTCTAAATGTATTATCGGAACGTGAAAAACAAATCATCCAGTATACATATATTGAACAACTGAGCCAAAAAGAAACAGGAGAACGACTCGGTATTTCTCAAATGCATGTTTCAAGATTACAACGCAAAGCGATTAAGAAGTTACAGGAAGCAATATTGTCGGCTGGTGGTGCGTTATAGTGGATTCGATAATAACTGAGCATGTTGAAGCGTATGTTTATCAGGAAGCGAAGTTTGGAAATCGAGAATGTGGTGACTCTTATTTTATCCATGCGGAGGAAGACTATTTCATCTGCGCAATTGCGGATGGATTAGGTAATGGACCGATTGCACGCCAATCTTCTCAAATTCTTCCTAAAGTGTTGAAAGAATATCATCATGAGTCAATAGACGAATTACTTAGCCGCTGTAATGAACATATGGTGCAAAAGCGTGGTGCGGCAGTAGCTATCGTCAAAGTCGATTACAAGCAAAAAACAATTCAGTATAGTTGTGTTGGCAATGTCCGTTTTTATATGCTTCATGATTGCGATAAGATGATTTATCCTTTACCGGTAATGGGCTATCTTTCAGGGAGACCGCAAAAGTTAAAAACGCAACAATACAACTATGAAAAGGGAGACCTATTTTTCCTCCATTCAGATGGCGTCATACTTAGAAGCCCGAAAGCTTCATTGAAGGAAAGTTCGGGACCTTGTGAGCTATATCAAAAAGTGCTGGCTTCAATTGAACACGGTGACGATGCAACATTTATAGCTGGAAGCCTACTTCTGTGAGTTGGAGGTGGGCTTTTTTATTGCGGGAAATTATAAAGTCTTGGATTGCGGATAGAATGCAATATGGAGATTTCCCATCTAGATTCAAATCCATATCGGTTAGAACGGGCGCTTACGCTTTTGTTTTCAGGTAAGAAAGTATACGATTTTTTGACTTAGAATAGTGTCTAGCTCCAGGCGCCAGCCGCTTGGAGGCCTACAGGATGTGGGTCACCTAGCCAGCCATTGCCGCAGGACGCGGCGTACTTAGGCTAGGTTCCTTAAAAGCAATCCAGCTATGTGGCACAAAGAGCGCCACGTCGCTGGCCCGACTTATGCCTGTCGCGGGCCTACAGGATGTAGGTCATGCAGCTATTGCCACAGGAAGTGGCGCACTTAAGCTGCGATCCATTTAGGCGCCTTGCGCTTTTGTTTCCGTCCAGACTCCAGCGCCTAGAGGCTCGGGTCATAAGTCGGTCCGGCTGTGCGGCAAAGAACGCCGCTTCGCCAGCCCGCCTTATGCCTGTCGCCACAGAACAGGCGCTTGTGCTTTTGTTCGCAGGTAAGAAAGTATACGTTTTTTGACTTAGAATAGTGTCTAGCTTCAGGCGCCAGCCGCTCGGGGTCATAAGCAATCCAGCTATGTGGCAAAGAGCGCCACGTCGCTGGCTCGACTTATGCCTGTCGCGTCTAGAAGGCGCCTTGCGCTTTTCTTATGTTAAAATGAATCTATAGAAGGAAGGGTGGTTTTATTGATGAAGCATATTGTTGAGGCTACAGCTGGGAAAGCGGCCGTCAGTATACATCAAGCTGAAAAGGTAATCGCATTACTTGACCAAGGAAATACTGTCCCATTTATCGCGCGTTACCGAAAAGAAGAAACTGGTTCGTTGGACGAAGTGCAAATTAAAGCGATTGAAGATGCTTATAGCTATGTGAAAGGACTTGAACAGCGCAAAGAAGAAGTGATTCGCCTTATCGATGAACAAGGTAAACTGGATGACGATTTGAGGAAATCAATTGAAAGCGCTACCGTTTTGCAAAGAATTGAGGACTTGTACAGACCTTTCAAACAAAAAAGACGGACACGTGCCATGATTGCAATTGAAAGTGGTCTTGAACCACTGGCGAAAAAACTGATGGAGTTTTCAGGGAATTCACCGGAAGATCTTGCTTTGCCTTTCTTAAATGAAGAAATTGGCGTAAATGCGGTTGAAGACGCATTGGCTGGAGCTCGGGACATTGTAGCTGAACAATTTGCGGATGATGCCGCAATACGGGAAAACATACGAAAGTTAGCGTGGTCAGATGGGATGATTGTTTCTGCAGTCCGGAAGGGGGCAGAGGACAAGCGTGACGTTTTCGAAAATTACTATGAGTATGAAGAGCCTTTGAAAAAAATCGTTCCACACCGTGTTCTTGCATTAAACCGCGGTGAAAAAGAAGATGTGTTACGTGTCGGTATTTCTTTCCCGAGTGAACGAATTATCGGAGGACTTGAGCGTGAGTTGATTCGTAAATCACATTCGCCTTCTGCACCACATGTAAAAGAAGCGATTGAAGATGCATTTAAACGATTGATTGCTCCATCGATTGAGCGGGAAATTAGGGCGGCGCTTACTGAAAAGGCCGAAGAGCAAGCAATCCATGTGTTTTCGGAAAACTTGAAAAGTCTTCTCCTACAACCTCCATTGAAAGGGAAAGTGGTATTAGGTCTTGATCCGGCCTTCCGGACAGGGTGTAAACTTGCCATAGTTGATGAAACAGGGAAATTACTTGAAATATCCGTAATTTATCCGCATCAACCCAAAATGGAAAAGGAAAAATCGAAGCGTGCTATTTTGGAGTTACTGAAAAAGTATCCGATCACAATCATTGCAATAGGTAACGGAACAGCTTCGCGTGAATCGGAATTGTTCATAGTTGAATGTATAAAAGAAGCACAAGCAGGTGTTTCGTATGTCATTGTAAATGAAGCGGGTGCCAGTGTTTATTCAGCTTCGGCTCAAGCGCGGGATGAGTTCCCTGATCTTCAAGTTGAACAGCGGAGTGCGGTTTCGATAGCAAGGCGTTTACAGGATCCGTTATCTGAGCTTGTGAAAATTGATCCAGGCTCAGTTGGTGTTGGACAATACCAACATGACGTAGCTAAAAAACGTCTTTCCGAATCATTATCATTCGTAGTTGAAACAGCTGTGAACCGGGTAGGAGTAGATGTTAACACTGCATCATCCTCGCTACTTCAATATGTGGCAGGGCTGTCCAAAACCGTCGCGGAAAATATTGTGAAATCGCGGGAAGAGAATGGATTGTTTACGAAGCGCAATCAATTGAAGAAAGTACCCCGCCTCGGAGCGAAGACTTATGAACAAGCGATTGGTTTCTTACGGGTACCTGATGCAAAAGATCCGTTTGATTCGACGGGGATTCACCCCGAAAGTTATCAATTGGCGGAACAAATACTAGAAGAAGCGAATGCAAGCAAGAAGTTGCTCGGTAAGAAAGAAACTGGGGATGCATTGTCTGCTCTTGACATCAAAGCTTTAGCGATTAGGTTAGATGTTGGGGAAGTGACATTAAAAGATATTATCGAAACACTTCAAAGACCAAATCGGGACCCGCGTGATGATTATCCGCAACCACTATTAAAAGCAGATGTACTCGACATGAAGGATCTATATGAAGGTCTTGAAATGCAAGGAACCGTTCGAAATGTTGTGGACTTCGGTGCCTTTGTGGATATCGGTGTAAAGGAAGATGGTCTCGTTCATATCTCGAAATTGAAAAAAGGATATGTAAAACATCCACTAGACGTCGTTTCTTCAGGAGATATTGTAACTGTGTGGGTGGAAGGTGTAGATAAAGGAAAAGGACGTATTTCGCTGACGATGTTACCGCCGACTGCAAAATGACGACTAAAGGAGGGGTGGCTATGACGGCTGAAGAATTGAAGGAGCTTATTGAAAGTGTTTCTTTAGAAGCATTCGGAAAGTCATTCCTTCATATTGCTCGGTTTAATAGTAGACTAAGAACAACAGGCGGTCGCTATATACTTTCAAATCATTCGATCGAAATTAATCCGTTGGTTTTGGAGTTGTATGGAACTGAAGAGTTGGTTGGTGTAATCAAACATGAACTCTGTCATTACCATCTTCATATAGAAGGAAGAGGTTACCGTCATCGCGATGCAGATTTTAGAGAGTTGCTAAAGCGCACTTCTTCCCCAAGGTTTTGCCGACCACTTACTGAGAAGAATAAGAAGACCTATTCTATCTATGTATATGAGTGTACATCATGTAAGCTACTTTATAACCGGAGAAGAAGGATGGACGTTAGAAAATATAGATGTGGGAAATGTGCAGGGCAAATTGTGGTAGTGCAAGCTGTAAAATGATTGTTGAGGACACGGTGAGGACCTGCAAACCGCACTCTAATCGTGTTCTCAATAATACTTAAAATTAATTGATGAAAAAGTGTTGACGAAATGAGAAACTCTGTTTATAATAAGAAAAGTCGGTTGGGAACGGCGCGCACGACATTAACAAAAGCGTTTCCCGTACATAAGACAAACATCTTATATGGCCCCTTGGTCAAGCGGTTAAGACACCGCCCTTTCACGGCGGTATCACGGGTTCGAATCCCGTAGGGGTCACCATTACTTTTTTTGAAACGAAGTGTTGAAAAGAGTCTGACATGAACTTCATGCGAAGTGCTGAAAGAACTTTATACAACATGAAAAACGACTTATTACCGTATCGGTGGGGTATAGCCAAGTGGTAAGGCATCGGACTTTGACTCCGTCATCGTTGGTTCGAATCCAGCTACCCCAGCCAAACTTTCAGAATGCTAAAGCATACGAGAAGTTGTGCTACAAAAGAAGAGTATCTCGGTTCTTAGGAATGCATGGACTACTTCTTCTATATAATAGAGAGCCATTAGCTCAGTTGGTAGAGCATCTGACTTTTAATCAGAGGGTCGCAGGTTCGAATCCTGCATGGCTC
>NZ_CP188818.1:4110000-4180000 GCF_051550195.1 Sporosarcina sp. FA15
AAGAAGCGTAAGCTTATTGAAAACCAAAGGGTTAAGTTAGAAAGGGCGCATGGCGGATGCCTTGGCACTAGGAGCCTAAGAAGGACGGCACTAACACCGATATGCTCCGGGGAGCTGTAAGTAAGCTTTGATCCGGAGATTTCCGAATGGGGAAACCCACTGTCCATAATGGGACAGTACGTTTACGTGAATACATAGCGTAAACGAGGCACACCCGGAGAACTGAAACATCTAAGTATCCGGAGGAATAGAAAGAAAAATCGATTCCCTGAGTAGCGGCGAGCGAAACGGGAAGAGCCCAAACCAAGAAGCTTGCTTCTTGGGGTTGTAGGACACTCTATACGGAGTTACAAAGGAATGGATTAGACGAAGCGACCTGGAAAGGTCCGCCGTAGCGGGTAAAAGCCCCGTAGTTGAAAGTCCATTCTCTCCAGAGTGTATCCTGAGTACGGCGGAACACGTGAAATTCCGTCGGAATCCGGGAGGACCATCTCCCAAGGCTAAATACTCCCTAGTGACCGATAGTGAACCAGTACCGTGAGGGAAAGGTGAAAAGCACCCCGGAAGGGGAGTGAAATAGATCCTGAAACCATGTGCCTACAAGTTGTCAGAGCCCGTTAATGGGTGATGGCGTGCCTTTTGTAGAATGAACCGGCGAGTTACGATTCCATGCAAGGTTAAGCAGTGAATGCGGAGCCGCAGCGAAAGCGAGTCTGAATAGGGCGATAGAGTATGGGGTCGTAGACCCGAAACCAGGTGATCTACCCATGTCCAGGGTGAAGGTAAGGTAACACTTACTGGAGGCCCGAACCCACGTACGTTGAAAAGTGCGGGGATGAGGTGTGGGTAGCGGTGAAATTCCAATCGAACCTGGAGATAGCTGGTTCTCTCCGAAATAGCTTTAGGGCTAGCCTCAAACTTAAGAATCTCGGAGGTAGAGCACTGTTTGGACTAGGGGCCCATCCCGGGTTACCGAATTCAGACAAACTCCGAATGCCGATGATTTATGTTTGGGAGTCAGACTGCGGGTGATAAGATCCGTAGTCGAGAGGGAAACAGCCCAGACCACCAGTTAAGGTCCCCAAGTATTCGTTAAGTGGAAAAGGATGTGGCGTTGCCCAGACAACCAGGATGTTGGCTTAGAAGCAGCCATCATTTAAAGAGTGCGTAATAGCTCACTGGTCGAGTGGCGCTGCGCCGAAAATGTACCGGGGCTAAACGAATCACCGAAACTGTGGATTGACATCTTAGATGTCAGTGGTAGGAGAGCGTTCCAAGGGCGTCGAAGCTAGACCGTAAGGACTGGTGGAGCGCTTGGAAGTGAGAATGCCGGTATGAGTAGCGAAAGAAGGGTGAGAATCCCTTCCACCGAATGCCCAAGGTTTCCTGAGGAAGGCTCGTCCGCTCAGGGTTAGTCAGGACCTAAGTTGAGGCCGAAAGGCGTAGACGATGGACAACAGGTTGATATTCCTGTACCACCTCCCCGCCGTTTGAGCAATGGGGTGACGCAGTAGGATAGGGTGAGCGCGCTGTTGGTTATGCGCGTCTAAGCAGTGAGGTGTGGAATGAGGCAAATCCCGTTCCTATAACATTGAGCTGTTACAGCAAGGGGATTTATCCCTGAGTCCCTGATTTCACGCTGCCAAGAAAAGCCTCTAGCGAGGCGGGAGGTGCCTGTACCGCAAACCGACACAGGTAGGCGAGGAGAGAATCCTAAGGTGATCGAGAGAACTCTCGTTAAGGAACTCGGCAAAATGACCCCGTAACTTCGGGAGAAGGGGTGCTCTGGTAGGGTGTTAAAGCCCGAGAGAGCCGCAGTGAATAGGCCCAGGCGACTGTTTAGCAAAAACACAGGTCTCTGCAAAACCGCAAGGTGAAGTATAGGGGCTGACGCCTGCCCGGTGCTGGAAGGTTAAGAGGAGAGGTCAGCGCAAGCGAAGCTTCGAATTGAAGCCCCAGTAAACGGCGGCCGTAACTATAACGGTCCTAAGGTAGCGAAATTCCTTGTCGGGTAAGTTCCGACCCGCACGAAAGGCGTAACGATCTGGGCACTGTCTCAACGAGAGACTCGGTGAAATTATAATACCTGTGAAGATGCAGGTTACCCGCGACAGGACGGAAAGACCCCGTGGAGCTTTACTGTAACCTGATATTGAATTCCGGTGCAGCCTGTACAGGATAGGTAGGAGCCTTGGATTCCGGAGCGCTAGCTTCGGATGAGGCGTTGGTGGGATACTACCCTGGCTGTATTGGACTTCTAACCCATGCCCCTTATCGGGGCAGGAGACAGTGTCAGGCGGGCAGTTTGACTGGGGCGGTCGCCTCCTAAAGAGTAACGGAGGCGCCCAAAGGTTCCCTCAGAATGGTTGGACATCATTCGTAGAGTGCAAAGGCATAAGGGAGCTTGACTGCGAGACCTACAAGTCGAGCAGGGTCGAAAGACGGGCTTAGTGATCCGGTGGTTCCGCATGGAAGGGCCATCGCTCAACGGATAAAAGCTACCCCGGGGATAACAGGCTTATCTCCCCCAAGAGTCCACATCGACGGGGAGGTTTGGCACCTCGATGTCGGCTCATCGCATCCTGGGGCTGTAGTCGGTCCCAAGGGTTGGGCTGTTCGCCCATTAAAGCGGTACGCGAGCTGGGTTCAGAACGTCGTGAGACAGTTCGGTCCCTATCCGTCGCGGGCGCAGGAAATTTGAGAGGAGCTGTCCTTAGTACGAGAGGACCGGGATGGACATACCTCTGGTGTACCAGTTGTCTTGCCAAAGGCATCGCTGGGTAGCTATGTATGGACGGGATAAATGCTGAAAGCATCTAAGCATGAAGCCCCCCTCGAGATGAGATTTCCCATTACGCAAGTAAGTAAGATCCCTCAAAGAAGATGAGGTTGATAGGTCTGGGGTGGAAGCACGGCGACGTGTGGAGCTGACGGATACTAATCGATCGAGGACTTAACCAATTTTGAAAAGGGCTTGATTACCCTGATTCTGTGTAGCACAATGTCTGTTTTATTCAGTTTTGAGCGAACAAGCTCAAAGAGTCTGGTGACGATTGCGAAGAGGTCACACCCGTTCCCATCCCGAACACGGAAGTTAAGCTCTTCAGCGCCGATGGTAGTTGGGGGTTTCCCCCTGCGAGAGTAGGACGTCGCCGGTCTCACACATTTATACTTCGACATAAATGTGGTGAAGTTAATTGAAAAGTCGAAAGTTATTACATGTTAAGGTCCCGTGGTGTAGCGGTTAACATGCCTGCCTGTCACGCAGGAGATCGCCGGTTCGATCCCGGTCGGGACCGCCATTATATTTTAAATTCAGAACCGATTCCAGGGATTAATTCCGGAGTCGATTTTTTGTATTGCGAAATAAAAGATAAATGAACTTTGAGGCAATTCAATCTAGGTACGCTATAGTAAGGAAGTAGATTCTAATAAATAGGGGACTTAACGGTATTTGAAAAGAGTTTTATCATCCTTATTCATCAATAATGATGCTTATTTCATTCATTATGAACGAATTAGAACCGTCCATAAAAATAGTTCTTGTAATTATCGTAAGACGTGCTATACTAAGTATTGTCTTTGAGAAAAGATGATGTAGGTCTGGTGACGATTGCGAAGAGGTCACACCCGTTCCCATCCCGAACACGGAAGTTAAGCTCTTCAGCGCCGATGGTAGTTGGGGGTTTCCCCCTGCAAGAGTAGGACGTCGCCGGTCTCACATATTTACTTTCGACATAAATGTGATGAAGTTAATTAAAAAGTCGAAAATTACTACATATTTAGGTCCCGTGGTGTAGCGGTTAACATGCCTGCCTGTCACGCAGGAGATCGCCGGTTCGATCCCGGTCGGGACCGCCATTAAATTTTAAATTCAGAACCGATTCTAGGGATTAATTCCGGGATTGGTTTTTTTGTATATAGAATTCTAAGGTTTAACTAAAATGCTTTTTAAAAAAAGCAGTAAGCAACACTCTTGAGAAACTAAACAATGTTATCGTAAAAGAAGACAACGTTTTCAGCAAAGTAAACAACACTCTATGAGAAATAAAGATCATTTACTACGAAAACACATCTATCAAGGGTAGATACTTTCTGATATAACATGTTTTCGGTACACTATAACAAAGAAGCAGAAAGGAAATAATCTATGACTCAGAAAATAGAAGTAAATTCTGTCGAGGAGACAGAGCTAATTGCAACGAAACTTGCAGCACTCCTTACACCACCGGATGTACTTACGCTTGAAGGCGATTTAGGTGCAGGTAAAACGACATTTACAAAGGCGCTTGCAAAAGGACTGGGCGTTACACGCACGGTTAACAGTCCGACATTCACAATCATCAAACAGTACGAAGGTAATTACCCACTCAATCATCTCGATGTCTATCGCTTAGCTGGCAGCGATGAGGATCTTGGCTGGGATGAACTATTTTATGGAGATGCAATATCTGTTATCGAGTGGGCGCATCTTATTAAAGATGATTTGCCGGCAGAACGTCTGGAAATTCAGCTAGTTCACGGTGGCGGAGATAACCGGATGATTATATTCACGCCAATAGGTGAAAGATATGAAAAGATTTGCGAGGGGATTTTCTTATGATCTGGCTAGGTATAGATACGGCTAACACGCCCATTTCAGTTGCACTTGTGAAAGATGGCGAACTATTAATAGAAGGAACTTCAGCGATGGCTATTAACCACTCGCTACGTGCTATGCCAGCAATTGAGGAGCTGTTGGAACAAGCAGGGTTAGTACCGGCGGATATTGATGCAATTGCAGTCTCAGAAGGTCCAGGCTCTTATACAGGGGCGCGAATCGGAGTGACGATAGCGAAGACACTTGCATGGACGCTCGGTAAACCTCTTGTTGGCGTATCCACATTAAAAGCACTAGCGGCAAATGCATTATTCTTCAATGGTTTGGTTTGTCCAATTGTCGATGCAAGACGGGACAATGTCTATGCTGGTGTTTATCAATTTGATGCAGGAAAGCTTACTGAAGTTATTGAGGATGGCCATTACTCTTTGGAAGAGTTGGTACACTTGCTTGAGCAGCATAGTAGTCCTATTTTATTCGTTGGAAAAGATATAGCAATGCATGAGCAAAAAATTATTGAGCAGCTTGGACAACGTGCGGTTCTAGCGCCTCTTCAGTTTAATCTACCACGAGCCTCTTCACTTATTTATATTGCCTTGCAATCAGAAGCAGAAACGGATATACATGCATTTGTTCCGGAATATCGACGTATTGCTGAAGCTGAGGCAAATTGGTTAAAAGAGCAGGGGAAGGACAATGATCGTGGATAAAGAGATTAGTTATAGAGAGATGGGAATAGAAGATATTCCTTCTGTTGTTGAAATCGAAAAGGAAGCATTTGCGACACCATGGACTGCAGAAGTTTTTGAGCACGAAATGACTGGAAATGACTATGCGCATTACGTTGTTGCAGTCTTTGAAGAAGAAGTGATTGGGCATTGCGGAATGTGGATCGTACTGGATGAGTGTCATATTACGAATGTTGCGGTACGGAAGCATTTAAGGGGCAATGGCATCGGCGAAGCTCTGATGAAAGAAGCGATTGCACTTTGTATAGAAAAAAAAGTCCGGTTAATGACACTGGAAGTGCGGATGACCAATACTACGGCTCAAAACCTTTACCGTAAGCTTGGGTTCCAGGACGGCGGAATTAGGAAAAACTATTATACGGACGACCATGAAGATGCGCTCGTCATGTGGGTGGAATTCAAATGACAAAAGATATCTATATATTAGGAATTGAAACGAGCTGTGATGAAACAGCTGCATCCATCGTGAAAAATGGAACGGAAATTATATCGAATGTCGTAGCATCTCAAATTACTAGCCAAAAACGATTTGGCGGAGTAGTACCGGAAATTGCATCGAGACACCATGTTGAACAAATTACACTAGTAATTGAAGAAGCACTTGCGAATGCTGAACTAGAACCTGCGGATCTTGACGCCGTTGCTGTGACAGAAGGACCTGGTTTAGTTGGGGCCTTGTTGATTGGGGTTAATGCTGCAAAAGCATTTGCCTTTGCCAATGGTCTACCGATTATTGGCGTTCATCATATTGCGGGACATATATATGCTAACCAACTAATGCAACCCATGGAGTTCCCGCTTCTTGCACTCATCGTCTCAGGGGGCCATACAGAGCTGGTAATAATGGAGGGGCATGGTTCGTTTAAACTGGTTGGAGAAACACGTGATGACGCTGCTGGTGAAGCCTATGATAAAGTAGCACGTGTACTGGGCCTCCCTTACCCGGGTGGTCCTCAAATCGATAAGTTGGCAGCTGAAAGTGATGGACAAGTTGAATTCCCGCGAGCTTGGCTAGAGCCGGGTTCTTATGACTTTAGCTTTAGTGGTCTTAAATCATCAGTGATTAACTATAAGCATAATCTTGCGCAACGTGGTGAGGCTGTAAACCCTTCTCATGTCGCGGCTGGTTTTCAGGCGAGTGTCGTTGAAGTGCTGACTACTAAAGCGTTAAGGGCAGCGAAAGAGTTCGGGGTGAAACAGGTAATTGCGGCTGGCGGGGTAGCAGCGAATAAAGGGTTACGTTCTTCTCTTGAAGAAACATTTAAGAAAGAAGAGATACCCTTTTACGTTCCACCAATCATACTATGTACAGATAATGCGGCAATGATTGCTGCAGCGGGATCGGCTATGTTTATAGACGGAATACGCGGAAATCTTGCTATGAATGGTAAGCCTGGCATGTCCCTTGTTTCATGGAAACAATAAATAAGTAAAAACACGAAAGTCGTCATATTGTGACAACTTTCGTGTTTTTTTATCCCGATTTTTTTGAAGATGTCAATAGGGAACATTCGTACTTATGCACAATTGTGGATAAGTTGTGCATAACAATTGTATATGCACATTTAGTAACAGTGGTTGGAGGATAACTATGTGTATAAGAAATACATTTTTTGTGGATAGTGTGGATAATAACAGTGGATTACAAGTATAACTACATTCTATGTGTGGATAAAACTGTGGAAACTCTTTTTAAGAGAATATCGTTTCGTACTTTTATTTGATAGGTTACGACAGCAAGAAATGACAAAACGTCACGATAAACCATTGGTTCTGGTTTAACATGACGTTTACGCTCATTTTATAATTCCTCTAGTTCTTCTTGAAGTCCAAGCCAATTTTCTGATTTGCTGTCATGCTGTGCCTGAAGTGCATCAATCTGTGCCTGTAACTCCATTAATTTCACATGATCGTCTGCAAATTCAGGAGTGGAAAGTTCATCTTGAAGTGCTACTATTTCATCTTCCAGAACAGAAAGTTGTGATTCGACTTCGTCAATAGCTCTAGTCAGCCTTCTTTCCTGCCTTTTTAGTTCTTTATCATCATCATTTTTTCTTTCAATGACAGGAGTTGCAGCTGCTTTAGCGGCATTTGAGTCGGCAAGCAACTCTTCCTGTTCCAGTTTTTTCTCAATGAAATAATCATAATCACCGAGGTATTCGGTTGTACCTGTTGCGCTAATGTCGATTACTTTTGTTGCGATGCGGTTGATAAAGTACCGATCATGCGACACGAAGATGAGGGTGCCCGGGAAATCATCTAATGCATTTTCAAGAATTTCCTTGCTATCCAAGTCAAGATGGTTCGTTGGCTCGTCGAGGATAAGCGTGTTTGACTTTTGTAACATTAATTTAGCAAGTGATAATCGAGCTTTTTCTCCACCTGATAGGGAAGTGACAGGCTTCTCAACATCTTCACCGGTAAATAAAAAGCGTCCAAGTACTGAACGAACATCTTTTTCATTCATCATCGGCCAATCATCCCAAAGTTCCTGAAGAACGGTTCCAGTTCCGATAAGTGTCGCTTGTTCTTGGTCGTAATAGCCAAATTGAACATTTGTACCATAACGAATTTTGCCTGCTAGTGGTTCTTGGAACTTGACGATGGTCTTCAAAATTGTTGATTTCCCGACCCCGTTAGGTCCGATAAGTGCAATGCGGTCTTGTTTGTAGGCACGCAAGCCGATACCAGTTGAAACCGGTATACTGTCATAACCGACTGCTACATCTTCCAGTGCTAGTACATCATTTCCGCTGGGACGATCAATCGAGAAGGTAAAGTTTGCGGATTTCTCATTGCCATCAGGAGAGCCCATCCAGTCAGTTTTTTCGAGCGTTTTGCGGCGACTTTTCGCCATTTTTGATGTCGATGCTCGCGCAATATTGCGCTGAACGAAATCCTCAAGTTTGGCCTTCTCACCCATTTCCTTGACGTAAAGTTTTTGATCACGTTCATAGTTTTTCGCTTTTTCGTCAAGATACGCACTATAGTTTCCTGTATACTTCGCTACTTTTTTTCTCGATACTTCGTAGACGATTGTCACGATTTCATCTAAGAAGTAGCGGTCATGGGAGACGATTAAGATTGCGCCTTCATAAGACACTAGGTATTTCTCTAGCCAGCCGAGCGTTTCGATATCCAAATGGTTTGTCGGTTCATCAAGGATGAGGAGGTCCGGTTTACTAAGCAGCATTTTAGCAAGTGCCAATCGTGTCTTCTGACCACCGGAAAGAAGATTGACATTTTTGCTATAATCCTCAGGATAAAAACGCATCCCATGAAGCACCGAGCGAGTATCAGATTCATATTGATAGCCACCAGAATCTTTGAATTCGATTTGTAGAGCATCGTACTCTTTGATGACGCGTTCATAGTCGCTCGGGTTGTCGTAGACAGAGGAATCTGCCATAAGCCCTTCAAGCGATCGAAGCCGCCTTTCAATGCTATGGAGTGGTTCGAATACAGTCATCATCTCTTCCCAAACCGTCAATACAGAGTCGATACCTGAATGCTGTTCAAGATACCCAATCCGGATATCTTTAGGGACGATTAAATCACCCGAATCAGCGCTCATTTCACCAGCGATTATTTTAAGTAATGTCGATTTTCCAGCCCCATTGCGGCCAACAAGTGCGACGCGGTCGCGATGTTGAACTTCGAGCTTTACGTTTTCTAATATATCTGTTCCCGAAAATGATTTTGTTAGTCCGTTCACTTGTAATACGATCAAATAAAGCACCTCTATTCCTCTTCAGTTTAAATGAATGGCGTCAAGCGTGCAACGGTCGACTTTACAACATTCATTATCTACTGTACGATAGAATCGCCTTTAGATACACTCAGGAGGGTTAACATGATAGGGGAAACAATCAAAATTCCACAGGCGACGTCCAAACGTTTGCCTTTATATTATAGGTTCCTTCAAAATTTCGCGAATTCAGGGAAGAAACGAGTATCATCCAGTGAATTAAGCGAAGCTATGAAAATTGATGCTGCCACCATTCGACGTGATTTTTCACATTTCGGCGCACTTGGCCGTAAAGGGTACGGGTATGATGTACATTATCTTGTCGACTTTTTTCGTCAGGCACTCGATCAGGATGAAGTAACAGATGTAGCGCTCATTGGCGTTGGTAGTTTAGGGAACGCTTTTTTGAAATATAATTTCCATAAAAATCACAATACACGAATCATCATTGCATTCGATCCGAAAGGTACGCATGAAGGGACAGAGATGAGTGGAATTCCAGTTTTTCATCCTGATACGATTGAGGATAAAATCAAGGAATTAGGAATCGAGCTTGTCATTCTTTCTGTGCCTTCACGTGTAGCCCAAGAAGTGACTGATAAGCTTGCTACTATCGGTGTGAAAGGAATTCTTAACTTTACTCCGGTTCGGCTGACGGTCCCCGACTCGTTACGGGTTCATACAATCGATTTGTCTGTCGAGTTACAAACACTTATTTACTTTATTAAAAACGACGTAAAAGATTCACATATGTAATGCTTTGTAAATAGTATTTCAGTCACCATTCGTGTAAAATAGACACAAGAAGGATTGAGTTCAATCCCTAGTTTTAAGAAGGAGGTGTCCGAGATGCCAGGTCCAGGAAGTCTGATTATCATTGCTGTTATTGCTTTGCTCGTATTCGGTCCCAAGAAACTGCCTGAAATCGGGAAAGCCTTCGGTTCGTCATTGCGTGAATTCAAACATGCGACAAAAGGTCTTGTAGAAGACGACGATGTAAAAAAAGTTGAAGACAAGAAAGAAGAACTGAAGTAAGTTAGGATGTCTGTCCGATGATAGAAAAAAACTTAACAGTCATTGAGCATATAGATGAAATTAGAAAACGGCTGATGGTTATCGTCGTTTTCTTTGTTGTAGCCGTAGTGGGAGCTTTTTTTGTAGCAAAACCACTTATTCAGTTCCTGCAAAATGATGGAGAAGCACATAATATTGCCTTAAATGCGTTCAATGTACTTGACCCGATTATGATTTACGTGAAAGTGATTGTCTTTATCGCATTCATCGTCATTTCACCTGTGCTTATGTACCAATTATGGTCCTTTATCTCACCCGGATTGCATGAAACTGAGCGGCGCGCAACATTGAATTATATTCCGTTTACATTTTTCTTGTTTGTTGGTGGTATTGCGTTTTCGTATTTCGTCCTGCTACCTTATGTGATGAAATTCATGATGAATTTATCTACGGAGCTCGATATAACCCAGACAATCGGCATTAATGAGTATTTCACGTTCCTTTTCCAACTGTTAATTCCATTCGGTATTGTTTTTCAGCTGCCGGTGGTCTTGTTATTTTTAACAAGACTTGGTATTTTGGATCCGACGACACTTGTGAAGATACGGAAATATGCATACTTTGTTCTATTTGTAATTGCGGCGTTCATTACACCACCTGACTTGTTGTCTCATATGTTCGTTACAGTTCCATTGTTTGCGCTTTATGAAATTAGTATTTTCATTTCACGTTTTGGTCACAGAAAATACTTGAAGGCTGAACAGCAGCGACAATTCGAAGAGGCGAAAGCTGAACAACAACGTCAGATTGATGAAGTTAATGAGCGACAGCAGAAATGAAAAAAGTCTTCCACAACCCTAAGTAGGGATGTGGAAGACTTTTTTAGTGCATAAAGAAGATTATGGCTTGTTTCAAATCCTCTTGCCATTGTTGTATCTTCTCAATGTTTAAATTGAGGACAACGACAAATCCATTCATTAGTAAATGGGCAATCATTGGTGTCAGTATGCGTTTCGTCCGGTAATACAAGTAAGAGAATACGAAAGCGGGCATCATATAGATTAGAAGGTGTTCGAATTCATTATGAACAGCAGCAAACACTAAAGCACTGACAATGGCTGCAATCCAGAAATTCGTTTTTTGATAAACCCCTCCAAAGACAACCCTTCTGAAAATGATTTCTTCCAGGAATGGTGCGAATAGTACGATTGATAGGATGATGATTGGTGACACTTTCGCGATGTCGGAAAGGATTGCAGTGTTATCGGATCCTGGTTCTATTCCAATTGCAACCTCGATAGCACCAGCCAGCATTTGTCCTCCCAATGCTAGAAAGAAGCCAATGAATCCCCAAAGAACCGAATTGCCAATGGAAGATTTTTTCCCTTTGAAAACTTGAAAGAAGTTTTTCTTCGGTACGATTAATACCAGGAAAATGATAGCTGCAATTAAGTTAACGGTGAAAAGAGTCCAAGAACTTGCCCGATATGCCATATCCTGTTTAGTGAATTGCTCATCCCAAGGAAAGTATAAGAATAAGCCCTCTGATAAAAAGATGCTGCTTACATGCATCAGGATGTAAGTGATTAATAAAGCGAGAGAGATTTTCCAATTCTTCATGTAACGCCACCCTTTCAACTGTGGTTGAGGTCAATTTTAGCTGTTTAGGGCGAGATAAGCAAAGAGAAAATGTTCGGAGTATTTCACTTGCAATATATGCAAATGTTCATTATGATTAGAAATGTATTAGCACTCATGTCTATCGAGTGCTAAAAGGGAGATATTATCTGAGGAGGTTGTTTCAATTGTTGAAACCATTAGGTGACCGTATTGTTATCGAGCTAATCGAGGCAGAAGAAAAAACGTCAAGCGGTATTGTTATACCGGACTCTGCAAAAGAAAAACCGCAAGAAGGTAAAGTTTTTGCTACAGGTACTGGACGCGTTCTTGAAAACGGACAACGTATCGAATTGGAAGTTAAAGAAGGAGATCGAATCCTCTTCTCAAAATATGCAGGCACTGAAATCAAACATGAAGGTAATGAATATCTGATCTTGCGTGAAAGTGACATCTTAGCGATTATTGGCTAATAGACTGATGCACAGCTCGTTTAAAAATACACGAAAAATCAGGAGGGTACTTATAAATGGCTAAACAAATTAAATTCAACGAAGACGCACGAAGCGCAATGCTACGTGGGGTCGATACATTGGCAAACGCTGTAAAAGTAACGCTTGGACCTAAAGGACGTAACGTCGTTCTTGAGAAAAAATTTGGTTCACCACTTATTACAAATGACGGTGTAACAATTGCACGTGAAATCGAACTTGAAGATGCGTTCGAAAACATGGGTGCAAAACTTGTGGCTGAAGTAGCGTCTAAAACAAACGAAATCGCTGGTGACGGTACAACAACTGCAACAGTTCTAGCGCAAGCAATGATCCGTGAAGGACTGAAAAACGTTACTGCAGGTGCTAACCCTGTCGGAATCCGTAAAGGAATCGAAAAAGCGGTTATAGCTGCTGTTGAAGGCCTTCAAGAAATCTCCAATGAAATCGAAGGAAAAGAAGAGATTGCACAAGTCGCATCTATTTCTTCTGGAGACGAAGAAGTTGGGAAACTTATTGCTGAAGCAATGGAGCGCGTTGGCAACGATGGTGTCATTACTATCGAAGAGTCAAAAGGCTTCACGACTGAACTAGACGTTGTTGAAGGAATGCAATTTGACCGCGGTTATGCATCTGCATACATGGCAACGGATACAGACAAAATGGAAGCAGTTTTGGACAATCCGTATATCTTGATCACAGATAAAAAGATTACGAACATCCAAGAAATTCTTCCTGTTCTTGAGCAAGTAGTTCAACAAGGTAAGCCACTTCTTATGATCGCAGAAGACGTTGAAGGCGAAGCACTTGCAACACTTGTTGTGAACAAACTACGTGGTACATTCAATGCTGTTGCTGTTAAGGCGCCAGGCTTCGGAGATCGCCGTAAAGCGATGCTTGAAGACATTGCGACATTGACTGGTGGGGAAGTAATCACTGAAGACCTAGGTCTTGATCTTAAATCAGCTGATATTTCACAACTTGGTCATGCAGTGAAAGTTGTTGTTACAAAAGACAATACGACAATCGTTGAAGGCAGCGGCAATTCAGAACTCATTCAGGCACGCGTTAACCAAATCCGTGTTCAACTTGAAGAATCAACTTCTGAATTCGATAAAGAGAAATTGCAGGAGCGTCTTGCTAAACTTGCAGGCGGCGTTGCAGTTATCAAAGTCGGAGCAGCTACTGAAACTGAACTTAAAGAACGTAAACTTCGCATCGAAGACGCATTGAACTCAACGCGTGCAGCTGTTGAAGAAGGTATCGTTTCTGGTGGTGGTACTGCTCTTGTAAACGTCTATAGCAAAGTAGCAGCATTACTAGAGTCTACTGAAGGCGACGTAGCAACAGGTATTAAAATCGTACTTCGCGCGCTTGAAGAGCCTGTACGTCAAATCGCTAACAACGCAGGTCTTGAAGGATCAATCGTTGTAGACCGTCTGAAACGCGAAGAAGTAGGAATTGGCTTCAACGCAGCAGAAGGTACATGGGTAAACATGATGGAAGCTGGAATCGTTGACCCGACTAAGGTTACACGTTATGCACTCCAAAACGCAGCATCTGTTGCTGCTATGTTCTTGACTACTGAAGCAGTAGTTGCGGACCTACCTGAACCAGCAGGCGCAATGGGCGGCGGAATGCCTGACATGGGCGGTATGGGCGGCATGATGTAAGCTTTACTAAATAAATATTGTTATAACGGGGTTTGCAGTGATGCAGACTCCGTTTTTTTTTATGAAAAGGAAACATAAAGGTAATATTATACTTTCAAAGCTATTTATCAAATCTGCAATACTAAGATTATTTTTATATTACCCCTTGAATAGTTGTTCACTATCTATTTCCCTTAAGAAATGGTAATAGTAATATGTAGTTAATACATAGTTTTCTGGATTATCCAGATATTCATTGACAACTTCTTCTCTTTGTTAATAGTGGGGGGATTTTTTTAATATGAAAATAGTTACAGTAATTGTGGATTATGATAATAGTCTTTATATTGTGATGGATCTGCTTGATTGGTATTATAGAATTGGTACAGATGTACTCATGGTTCATAACCTAGTTTCACAAATAATTCCTGTTACCTAAGGTGGGGGCAAGTCTGATGAGGCAGACGCATAAGCGGTGTTTGTTAGCTTTTATAGCAATCTTATTAATAATAATTATTATAGAGGACCCCAGGCTCTCGGCGAAACAGGTTGAGTCATTTGGGACTTTTGATACAAGTGACAATCTGCAATCGAAAGAATTTTATACAGATTTAGATGGAGAATGGTACTTTTTTGAGAAAGCATTATTAACGCCTAATGAGGTGATGAACCAGCTAAGGAATGGAATGGGAAGAGTGGTTTCACTTCCTAGCTCGTTTGAGACACAAACGGGGGAAATCAATACATTTGGAACATATAGCACGACGATCAAAATACCAAGAGATTATGTAGGGGAAACATTAGCAATTCATATTCCCTTTCAATACAATGCTTATACAGTTTATATAGATCAAACAGAAGTCTCTAAAAATGGTGTAGTGGGGCAAGATTCAGCGTCACATACTGCTGAAATGGCTCCGAGAACAGGTTATTTTATTACACAATCGGATGAAGTGTACCTCACTATTCAAGTATCTAGCTTCGACCATATTCGAGGGGGATTTGAGAACTCCATTTATTTAGGGGAAGCGTCAGTTGTAGCTCAAAAGTTCAATACGAATATGATAAGTACCCTTTTTATGAATGGTTGTATTTTCATCATTGGTCTGTTTATGATTTTATTTGCTTGGTACCGTAGACAGGAGCCTGTGTTTTTTATATTTGGGATTTTTGCTATGCTCATATCTGTTCGTGCTTTATTTACTGTACCTTTTTACTATACGCTCATATTTTTAGATATGTCTTGGCTCATGGGAACCAGATTAGAATATATTTTAACAGAGGCAACTTCAATGTTTTATGTCATTTTATTGTGGAAGTGGCATGAAAAGGAGTTTTCCAAGAAAATAATGTATGGGCTAGTTATTATACATTCAGCGCTTATTGTTACGACTTTATTTACACAACCTATATTTTTCCAGGATCTATTTTTCAATGTATTTTATTTGACTATTCCCACCTTTTTCTATGTAATTTATGTTATTTCCAAGAGTATTCGTAATAATAACAGAAACGCAAAAGTAAACCTAATCGGAATGGGACTTATATTTTTGGCGTTTTTTAATGATTTTGCGATAGGGCAGAATTGGTATCAAGGATCGACATTAATGTTGCCCGCGGTTGGCGTCTATGTAATGATCCATGTAATCCTAATGAGTAAAAATTTTGCAGAGTCGGTTCGGAAAACAGAGCAACAAAACAAGCAACTATTAGCTTTAAATGCATCAAATGAAGAGCTTGCTATTCAACTTCAAAAAGAAATTAAGCAAAAGGATGATTTTCTTGCAAATACATCCCATGAACTTCGGAATCCACTACATGGCATTATTAATATCGCACAGTCAATTTTGTATAATAGGCCCAATCATCTGGATGAAAAAACTCAAAATGACTTGGAACTTCAGCTGACGATTGGGCATCATATGTCACGGACTTTGGAGGATTTACTAGACATTACCCGCTTGAAGGAACATAGGATTCATCTAAAAAGGGAGCGTCTTGACATAAAAGCTATCTCTGTAGGCGTTGTTGATATGCTCAAAGTTCTAATTGAAAATAAGGATATCCAAATGGAAGTCCGAATCCAAAGCGACTTACCTAGTGTAGCAGCGGATAAAAATCGGCTGATTCAAATTTTGTTTAATCTTCTTCACAATGCGGTGAAATATACAGATGAAGGTATGATTACCATCGATGCTGACATACATGAGGAAAAAGCCCATATTCATATCACCGATACGGGCGTAGGAATGAATGAACAAACGCTACGTACAATTTTCGAACCATATGAACAAGGTGATTCCAGTATTACAGCAATTGGGGGTGGTCTCGGTTTAGGTCTAAGTATCTGCCAACAGTTAGTGGAAATGCATGGTGGAATCATAAAAGCGAGTTCCATCTTGGGCGAAGGTTCGATATTTACATTTACCTTACCACTAGCTGAAGGCTCTTTTGAAGGGAAAATAGCCACAAGAATAATCCCATCTCTGGATATGAGTAAACTTCCTATTAAAGAAACACCGATTGCTATGCATCATGCGATGATTGAAGCATTTACTAAAAATACGCCACCCTCATACAGACCGAGAATTTTGGCTATCGACGACGATCCAGTGAATTTGAAAGTGTTGACCAACATTCTTAATAAAGACCAATATGAAGTAGAAATTGTTACTAGCGGAAAAGAAGCATTAAAACAACTTGAATGGAAGAAATGGGATTTAGTTATTTCGGATGTTATGATGCCTACCATGTCCGGGTACGAATTAACCCGTTTCATCCGAGAGAAATTTTCAATATCTGAACTTCCTATTCTTCTTTTAACAGCGCGAAGTAACCCGGAGGATATCTATGCTGGTTTTTTAGCAGGTGCAAATGATTACATCACAAAACCAGTCGATGCGGTGGAGTTAAATGTTCGAGTACATGCTTTAACCAATTTACAAGCATCAATTAATGAACGGTTAGGGATGGAAGCAGCATGGCTACAAGCACAAATTCGTCCACATTTTATGTTAAATACACTGAATGCGATTGTTTCATTGAGCGAGACAGATACGCCGAGAATGGCCCGTCTTCTTGAGAAGTTCGCAAATTATTTACAGAGTAGTTTCTATCTGAAAAACTTAGATAAGGTAGTCTCTCTTCAAGATGAACTTGATTTACTTGAATCTTATTTATATATTGAAAAGGAGCGATTTGGGAATCGACTACATATAAAGTGGGAAATAGATGAAGTCACAGATGTAATGATTCCGCCTTTATCTATCCAAACATTAGTAGAAAATGCTGTCAATCACGGAGTGTTGAAGCGAATCGTTGGAGGCTCAATAACAATACGAATCCGCAAAGAAGACGGCTATACGGAAATCGCCGTTATCGATGACGGTGTCGGGATGGATGAAGAAAGGATAAAACAAATCTTTACCATCCAACCTGATCGAAAAAAAGGCATTGGACTAGTCAATACCGAACAACGTTTGAAGCGATTGTACGGCAAAGGTCTGTATGTTATAAGCACACCCAGTGTCGGAACAACAATTACATTTACTGTACCAACTAACTCATAGTTGGGCGACGGAATGCCTGAAAAGATGTAACACCGTTTACAAAGGGCTTATATCATGAGCCCTTGAGAAAAATTGGCTATTCTAGTGGTTATTTTATAGATCAAGTTCTCGATGGTCATGAGAGCTAGTTTTTTAAAATCAATAAGTTTATAGAAAGATGTGATCGCCTAAAGTTATTGGGGCTTTCCCAGCAAGAACTTGTTATAATGACTGACGTTGAATTACTAACGATTACCTGTGCGAAGGCGGTTTTGATAACCTAACGACTAGAACATATGATAGAATCTTTTTTACATTGGGATTGAACGTTAAGGAAATTGCAGAATTCATAATTCAAATACAGTCAGATGATAGTTGACCGTATTTTGACCGAAAAAATTATAGAAATCTGTATAAGGTGGTACAAAATAAATAGAGGATAAAGTATTGGTTTATCAATGTCTGTAGCAGTACGTAGCAATCTGTAGAAGCTATTAAGTAAGGGACGGCATGATAAAAGAAGGGAATCAAGCCCTTTCGAGTTCAATGCTTTGAAGGTCTAATTTGCATCTTTGACCACATTGCGAACGCATATAAAAATGAAAAGCATTCTTACTTTAACTTATGTTAAGGTAAGAATGCTTTTTTTGTATGAAAGGAAAATAGAAATTAATCTTAAAAAGTTTATATAGGTCAATAAAGAGCTAAAGACAATAACTTCTTTTGGCGCCTTTCTATTTAATTTTATGAAATTACCAGCACGGAAGGTGGAGAATGAATTGCAGTGTTGCAAGAGATAAGGCGAGCGGACATCTACATAAAGAGTATTTGAAAAAAATCTCTTGTTCACAATTCGCTGAATCTATTGTACAATTTATAGACTACTAATTTTGGAGGGAAATTTTGGTGAAATTTAAAAAAATTGGGGTCATATTAAGCTCTTCTGCTTTAACATTTGGGATGTTCGCGTCTGTTGCCAATGCTTCAACCACAACGATTGGACAACCTGAAAAAGTACAAATTCAAGTTGCTTCAACAGAAACAGTTTTTTCGAAAAATGATTTAATTAAGAGGTTTCGTGCTTTGTTTCCCAATCAGTTCGACTTTTTATCGAATAGTGATTTTCGTGTGGAAAATAGTTTCTTTTATCCTGAAGATGATACGTTACGTTATGGCCTATCCTTCTTTAAGACAATTGATGGTAAGCAAGTAAATGGTAATATTGGATTTGTTGGAGAGAATTTAGAAATTGAGCAATTTTATTATCAACCTTCTAATGAAGCAGAAGCTTTATTTCCCGCCAAGGTCTCAAAAGAGGAGGCTAAGAAAATAGCCACTGATTTTATCAAGAATATTCTGGGTGGAGATGATTTTCAATTAGAAACGGATGTCTATAACTATTATCCAAATCAAATATTAACTGAACCAATACGTTACTCATTCTCTTTTGCCCGGACGGAAAATCAAGTATCCATTTCTAATCAAACAATAGGAGTATCTGTTCTTGGCAATGGTGAAGTTGTTAGTTTTCACAGAAATCCTGTGGAGTTGGAAACGTCTACCTTTGATGATCTAAAACAAGTACTTGATAAAAATGAAGTTTTAAAGAAAGTAAAAGAAAATCTTGCCGTAGATTTGCAATATCATATTGATACGGATTATCGAACGGGTGATCGCCAAGTTCAGCTTGTTTACCAGCCAACAACAAAATTACAGGGGGTTAACGCACTATCAGGTAAGTGGTTGACTACAGACGGGTACTCAGCGGACTTCCCAGGGAAAACAAAAATCGAAAAAATTACAGCTGATTCACTACCGGCAAAACAGAATGGAATTACTTTAGAAGAAGCAAAGAAAATTGCTGAACAATTACTTGCCATAAAATCAGATAAGGTTAAGTTAAATATTCAATCTATCGATGAAATAGAAAACCAAAACGGACAGGCAGTTATTAGCATTCAGTATATGTATGAATATGCGAGTGGTGGAACTGGAACGAATTTGGAATTAGATAAAAATACGGGCGAGATTATTCAATATAGTGATATAAAAAGTGGAATGCTAGAACGGATTGAAGATAAACCTGAGAAAGAGAAAACGCTGTCTCAGAAGGAAGCCCTCACTCAAGCAGTGAAATATATTAAGGAATGGGCTCCGTCTAATGCACATCACTATGCTATGCCTATAGAGGAATCACACTTTGAAGATAGACAAGGTGCTTATTACTTTTCTTTCCCGAGAATTGTAAATGGGATTACAGTGATAGGGGATCAAATTGGTGTAAGTATAGCCAGTGATGGTTCTTTAAACAGCCTTAATGTCAATTATCAAGAGATGGAAAAATGGCCATCAATTGATGAAGTTATTTCTGAAGAAGACGCAATTGCTACCTTGAAAGAGGCACTAAGCCTAAAACTTAATTATATGAAACAAGGGAACAACAAAGATAATCATCACTATGATTTAGTCTATTCACCTGTTTTTAATGATGCAGACCTTAGTTTTTTAAATGCTAAGACGGGAGAATGGGGTAGCTTGTATGGTGGCGGAAATTCAACCGTCATTTCACATCCTTGGGCAGAAGAGGAACTTAATTATCTTATTAATGCCAAAATATTAGATATTAAAGATACTAAAAACTTTAATGGTGATGCCTCTGTATCAAAAGGGGAAGCGATAAAAATCATCATGAATTCACTTACTTATATTTATTACGGCAGGGATTATGGAGGAAACGAAAATACGAATCAGACTTTTGATAATATAGATGCCAAACACCCCCTCTATCAATCGGTCGAACGTGCCGTTGAAATGGGCATTATTAAAGGAGACAGTCAGAGCTTTGACATGGATGCACCCGTCAAAAGAGAAGAATTGGCAGCTTGGTATATACGCGCTCTAGGTCTTGAGCAAGCAGCTAAGCAAAGCAGTATTTATAAACTTGATATTGTTGATGCAAATAAGGTGCAAAAAGAATACACAGGCTATGTAGCTTTGGCAACATCACTGGGATTATTAAAGACTGACCAAAATCACTTTAACCCTGAACGAGAAGCGACGTATGCCGAGTTAGCAGTTTCAATTATTAAGCTAGCCCGAGAAATAACTGAAAAAGGCAGGGGCCTGAATTATTGAAATGTAAGGATATAACTATTTAATAACTCTCCGCCGTATGAGAACTCAAACGGTGGAGGGGTTTAGTTTGTCTAATCTATTACCAATTTCTTCAGTTGGTAACACCTGTTTTAAATGAATGTATAACACCGATTACGGATTATCACCGACTAAAATCGTAGCAATCATCGTATTGGTTACTCCCCTAACTATGGAAATACTATTATCATTTTGATTTGCCAACATCGATGGAAGAAAGCCTTTATCTATCAATTTTTTAGATGGCTACAAGGTCAATCGTGATCATATTCCTTATTAAAAAGCGATCCTACCTTTAATTTGCAAAGGTAGGATCGTTTTTTTTGCTTCAACTATTATCGAAAGCGTAAAAATCAATTGCTTGATCCATTAAGGCTATAAACTATTTGACTTTCGTCGCATAATCGCTCTTTGGATCGGATTTTTAGTGTATTTATATTCTGATGGAAATAAAAACCCCTTTACATTGTTGAAATGAAAGGGGCTACAGAAAAAATTGTACTCTTTCTTTTGACCTTATTTTCTACGGTCAGTTGTTTACGAAATAGTTATACCAGCACTTGCAGTACCTATAACAGTAGCGGCCAAAGGAGCACCAGATACTGAGAATACCATTAGCAATCGATCGCCTACCGATACCGGTACGGGTGCGAAACTCGCTGATCCACTAAGTGTAGTGCCTACTGTCAAGAGATTTGTTAGAGTTGGGGCTAAATTCACGCTTATACCTGTTGGACTGAAGGTATTACTTCCAGCAGGTGCGCGATAGACTTGTGCATTGACAGTTGCAGTTGTTGCAATACTCAATGCAGTAGTTATTGTGTAAGCAGCGGAAATAGCCGTTATGCTACCTGCCCGTGGAACTGAAAAGGCTTCATTTATCAAACCTGTCAAGTCTATCGTGGTGCCAAGAACGACAGGGCTCGGAATGGCAGTGCCAAATCCAATGAAAAAGGGGATACCAGCTAATCCACCTACGAGAGAAGTCAATGCAACAGGTACTAGTCCAGAAGCGAATGGGATAATCGAACCAGTGTTGGCTGTTGGGATTATACAAGCTGCATCAATAGCTCTGAATGGTCCCAAATTACAATTGACGTGCCCAGTATCGACACGGAAGCAACCAGAACTTCCGTGACGAGATCCACCAGATCCACCACATCCACTACATCCATGAAGTTTAAAATTATTAGAATTCATTTTAACACCTCCTTTCTTTGTTATCCTATTCAAAACAATTGCAGGGCGGACGGGCAATTAACTAATCGTTAATAATAGTTTTTAACTCATCCTAGCGTAATGTAGATTATTTGGATCAACTGTGTAGCTTTCGAAGCGCTACAGCTAGCTAAATTCCGCTGACCTTCTTACTAGATTTAAAAAAATAGCCATTCTGACACTAAGTCAGAATGGCTATTTTAAATGGGGTATATAATATGCCGAATACAGGAAATTAATCTGACTAGCAATTATTTTTCAGTAGCTCTAAATTATTGCTTCTTCCGAAAAATATTGAACAGCGATAATGTTTCTTTGTTTTTATGTTGTTGTCGTTTCATTTCATTCGAAATTTCAATTGGGGCTTTGTCCTCCTCAATTGTAGTTGCATTATGCACTTCCTCAGGTTCCGGCGTTACCGTTTCGATAATCTTCGGCTCGCTAGCCGTGAGTAACATATCAGGATCCGGAATCACTGTTTCATTAATTTCAAGCTCGCTAGTCGTGAGTATGGAAGCCGGATTCGGTGTCACTGATTCGTTAATTTCCGGCTCGCTGGTTGTTACTAACAAAGCCGGATCTGAATTCTCGTTTACGTTCATTGGAATCGCTTGTTGTTTCACAACGTTAGTCAGATGAATGGTCAATGGCCTATTTACATTTTTGTACAGCCTATTATGGATTTGCCCAGTATGAATGCCAGTATACGGAAAACTTTGCTTACCGAATTGCTGCTCTGCTGGATATTCCTTTTGAATATCCATACTTACTATAGGCGTTGTATCACTCGAAACTTCTTGGATGTTATTAGCGTTTCCTACCAGATTTTGCAGTTGCCTATAAGATGGTGGGCGATTAGATTTTCTCATGGAAGTATTAGATGTAGTTTCTTCTATATGGACCTCTTCTTTTTCCTCAATATTATTGGCAATACTTATAGATCTTGCTACATCAACTGGAGAAATTACTTTTTCTATAAGATCCTTGCTACCATCTTTTATTAATTTATTCTTGACTACGGAAAAGTCTTGATTCAACTCCTCGATTGTTTGATTAAGGGAGTCCATTTGTACTGAAAAACTTTTAATTTGTTGCTCATACTCCTCCAGTTGTAAACTTTGCTTTTCATTCATTAGTTCCATTACACCTTCTAATTTTGAGACTTTTGTTTTGAAACCATTCGCTTCTATCTTCAAGGCTAGATAATCGTCAACCGAATTCCCAATTTTTAATGTGGTTAGGGTATCTTTGTAAGTCGCAATTTTCTGCTTTAATTTTTCAATGTCCTCAGCGGAGTATAACTTAGAGTCTCCCATCAATTTTCACCCCTTTGCAGTACATTACTATTCTATTAATGATGTTTTCATTGCGTGACAAATTGTTTCCTGTTAGATGTGAATTTACTCAGTGATAAATTATTTGTCACTTTCAGCCTCGGTTCTATATATGATGAAGAAATGGATTCTCAGGGGACGATATCCTTTCTGAACTACTAAATTAGTATTAATTACTTCCTTCCTCCATCCTTTATGTGTCTATGTTAATAAATATCTCGATAAATCATTTCTTTGCCCATACACTGATTTTTCCACATCATATGCTACGAACGAAAGATAAAAAATTTGGAGGTGTCTGCAACATGCAAGGAAAAGATCATTGTGATGGGAAAGAACTAATTTGTATAAATGTCGACAAGGTGTACGACTGGATTGTGAAAGAAAATTCGTTTGATTTTGCACTTCCAACGGGACCAATTGCTTTTACTCCAACGGGTTCAGTACCAACTTCAGCAACTGCAGGACTGCTTACTGGTGCGACAGTTACATGTGAAGTGAGCCCTGCTATGGCGTTTCCAATCGAGATTCTAAGTCGTGAGAATCGCCCGTTTTGTATTGATGGAAAGACTGTTCTTCTTCAACAGCTTCACATTCGTAAGAACTTTGTGGTAACAATTGTCGTGACTTTAACAAACGGAACGGTGCTGAGAAGTGCGGCTATTCCGCTTACCCGTTGTGAACAAGTTACCTTATGTGCACCTGAAGGAACAGACGTTGTAATTACGTATACGGATCTAGACTGTTTCGTGTGTTCTCCTGGGACACTCACTGTACCAACGGGTACTGCTGCTGGTTCAATCGTAATTACTGGCTTAAATCTCTCTGTAGCTACTTGCCAAAGCATTCAATCGACATTCCCGGTAACTGTTGAATTTTTAGCTGATTACTGTGAACCAAGAGATGATTTACCAACTGCGTGCCCTCCACCATTGCGCCCGCAACAATGCTCTGTTGTTTTCCCTGATACCGGACATTGCTGCCACTAATGTCGGCTAATGGTGATAACGAGTAAGCCTCAAACATATAATGAAGGGAGGATATTCCTCCCTTCATTTTTTTGTAACGTCAAAAAATATAAGCTCATGAATAACCTTATTAAGCCAATTAGGGCTCTGCTGTCACCTAAAGGCTCGGTAATAGTCGAGTTTTCTAATGGAAAAGGGGTAGAGAATAATGAGTAATAATCACAAAGATTTGGAAACAAAGATTACGCAGCTTCAGCATCAAACAAAATCATATGTATATGAAATTAAAAAGCTGGTAGATGAGCTCAATGATTCCGCCAGAATGAATATAATTAGCTATTTTACTTATTCATTAAACATTTCTCATGATCCTGAACAGGAGAGCTTATGCCTAGGAACTTACCATGTACATAATATGGGGAATCAGCCAATCACAAATCCTTATTTGTGTATAAAAATTCCTGAAGAATCTCCATTTTCATTTTCCGGACGATATGTTTATGAAAACTTCAAACAGTCATTGAAGAATGCCGGTGGATGGGAACGAATAAATGATAAAACGAATCAAGAGGAATTTTGGCTAAAACCTTTGGGTAAAACATCCCTTGAACCTAATGAGACCATTTCATTTTCAAACTTCCAGATAAAATGGTTACCAGTAGAATCATATGCAGGTACTATTATGGGATTTACGTATAGTGATCAACTGAAAGATGGAATAGCCGTGATTAATCCCATCAATCTCAATGGAACTGTACGTGTAGAGGGGGTAGAGAATGAGTAAAACAGATGAAATAGAATTAATAATGAAGCATATAATACGTCAAATTATGAAAGATCAGTTTAACGAACAAACAGAAGATAAACAGGAAAACAACAATAGTTTTGTCTATTTAGAGAAAAGCACATTGAATATGTTGATTATGTATATGTTGATGAATGGTGAGCGTCGGCCTGATAAAGAGGCAAAAGGAGATTCTGACGTGAAGATTTTAGAGGAACTTGAACAGGCAATTATGGCCAACAAAGAGGACTTTGAGGAAATCATCACTCTACTTAAAGAAAGAATCTAAATTCATTTGATACAGCCTTTTGCTTGGAAAATAGCTGCGATAGGAGGGAATGACGTGAATAGTGAGAACGTCAAAAATAACGATCCCTTACAACTTCAACAAATAATCATCTTTTTAAAGGCGGAATTAGCTAAATATAAATACGAAGTTAAAAAGTATCAAGATAGCTATCACTATTCATTAGTAGAAAACCTTGAGCAAGAAAATATACAATTGACTAACGAAAAAAAAGAACTGGCTGAGGAGTTAGTTAAGTTAAATCAAGAATTTGAAAAAAGGGCTATCGATTATAAAGGATCTGTCCAATTGCAAGGACTACAAGGGAAAAGATACATCACTTCTATTGATTCCTTTCAGAAAACAAAAACAGATCTACTACCAATTAGCAAACAGCTAGCTGAAGTTATTAATAAATTGAAAGACGGAGCTAATACCGATCAACATAGATACAAAAAACATGACAGGCAAGTTACATCTCTTCATAAAAAACTTGCTAATAATAAAACGACTATAGAACAGCTCGAATACAAGCTTGGTGATCTCATTCAAGAAACAAATAAACAAGTACACTCCCAACTGGAGAAGTTAGACATAGCCAACAAAGAGCGTACCCAGTCCGAGAAAGTGAGACAACGATTACTAATAGAAATAGAAGAAAAAAATAATACTATAGGAAAACTCCAACATGAAATATCGAATTTAAAAGAACAAAATGAAAAGCATACTGTGGCTGTTGCAATAGAAGAAAAAAGTCTAACTAATAAAACGACTATAGAGCAGCTCGAATATAAGCTTGTTGATCTCATTCAAGAAGCAAATAAACAAGTACACTCGCAACTGGAGAAGTTAGACATAGCCAACAAAGAGCATACCCAGTCCGAGAAAGTGAGACAACGATTACTAATAGAAATAGAAGAAAAAAATAATACTATAGGAAAACTCCAACAGGAAATATCGAATTTAAAAGAACAAAATGAAAAGCATACTGTGGCTGTTGCAATAGAAGAAAAAAATCTAACTAATAAAACGATTATAGCTCAGCTCGAATATAAGCTTGTTGATCTCATTCAAGAAGAAAATAAACAAGTACACTCGCAACTGGAGAAGTTAGCCATAGCTAATAAAGAGCATACCCAGTTCGAAAAAGTGAGACAACAATACCTACTAGAACTAGAAGAAAAAAATACGACTATTGGAAAACTCCAACATGAAATAGTGAATTTAAAAGAACAACATGAAAAGCACATTGATGCTATTGCAATAGAAGAAAAAAATCTAACTAATAAAACGACTATAGAGCAGCTTGAATATAAGCTCGTGGATCTCATTCAAGGAGAAAATAAACAAGTACACACGCAACTGGAGAAGTTAGCCATAGCCAACAAAGAGCATACCCAGTTCGAAAAGGTGAGACGGCGATTACTAAAAGAACTAGAAGAAAAAAATACTGCTATAGGAAAACTCCAGCATGAAATAGCGGATTTAAAAGAACAACATGAAAAGCATAATGAAGCTTTTACAATGCTAGAAATAAAATTGAACCAGAAGAATGATAGTCAAGCAGGGATGGACTATCATTCTTCTACACCTACTATTGATACTGAAACACTTATCTACTTAGACCATCAAATAAAAGAGGTAGTAGCCAAAACGTTGGATTACGAAGAGAAATTAGATGCGAAGTTGCTTGTTGTTAATAATTTGGAACAGAAATTAGATCAACTTACTGATGAAATTGACGGAATAAAGATTTTTAGTATAGAGGGGAGGGTTTTAAAAGAATTTTGACGATTATTGGTGTGTAATAGGATGGTAGCGAGTAAAGTAGATTGCATTTTGGTGTTCTATATTTACCTGAAACTCAATAGGATTACCCATAAGGCTCAACCTTTTCTCGAAAAGTTCTGAGCCTTTTTTGTTATGTTCTATTATAGAGTATGGACATAGCGACAATTAAGCTATCACTAATCCGTCTTTTGTAAAAGTAACACCCGCAAAAAAAATGAACCCCCTTTGTTAATCCTTAATCTAAGCGTTTACATTTCGTCACAATTGACCTATCATACTTGTATACAAGTATATCGGGCATCAAGTGGGGAAGTGAAATCATGAGTGAATACAAGGAATTACTATATCCTGAAAAATGGATTGCGAACGCTTCCATGGGAGCGCGTTTAGCGTGCGAGCTTAGAATGCGGATTATTTCTGGCATGATAGAAAAGGGTACTGTTTTATCGGAAAATAAATTAGCGTTGGAATTTGAAGTAAGTCGTTCTCCTATCCGGGAAGCACTAAAAGTATTGGCATCAGAAAATATTATTCGATTAGAAAGAATGGGAGCGGTTGTAGTTGGGTTAACCGAGAAGGATATCGAGGAAATTTACGATGTTCGTTTACTGATAGAAACCTTCGTTTATGAACGGATTGTTAAAATAGATACAAGTGAATTAGTGAAAGAACTAAGTAAAATACTTGAATTGATGGAAGTCGCCATTAAATACGGAGATGCAGATGAATTTTCTTATCAAGATGTTTTATTTCATGAAACGATTATTCGTTCAATTGACCATTCATACATCATGTTGATTTGGAATAATACGAAACCTGTTATGGAAAGTTTAATACTTTTATCGATGCGAATGCGTTTAGAGAAGAAATACGATGATTTTTCACGTGTATTGAAAAATCATGAAATCTACATTGAAGCCATAAAAATAAAGGATAGAGATATCATGATTCAAGCATTGCATCAAAACTTTGATGATGTTCAAGATAAAGTGGCAGACCTTTGGATGTCCCAACAAATGCTCGAAAAAGGAAGGGAGCGATAACTATGACGAACTATATGCTAGGTGTAGATATTGGTACAACGAGTACTAAAGCAGTTCTATTTACAGAAAAAGGTGAAATTATTCAACAGGAGAATATCGGTTATCCTCTTTACACACCAGATATTTCGACAGCTGAACAGAATCCAGAGGAAATATATCAAGCTGTATTACAAGCAATTTCAACCATAATGGGGAAATCTCAAATCTCTTCGGAAAAGTTATTGTTCATTTCATTTAGTAGTGCGATGCATAGCGTTATTGTAATGGATGAAAATGATGAGCCCCTAACGCAGTGTATCACCTGGGCAGATAATCGAAGTGAAGCTTGGACACGTAAAATAAAAGAAGAGTTAAATGGGCATGAGGTATACAAACGGACTGGAACACCTATTCACCCAATGTCCCCTTTAAGTAAAATTGCTTGGATTGTGCATGATCGTCCTGAAATAGCGACAAAGGCTAAAAAATATATAGGCATTAAAGAATATATTTTCAAGAAATTATTTGGTCGGTATGTTGTAGATCATTCTTTGGCTTCAGCAATGGGGATGATGAATCTGGAAAGATTGAATTGGGATGAAGAAGCATTGGAGATAGCGGGTGTCACGCCGGAGCAGCTATCTGAACTTGTACCGACAACCGAGATTTTTAATAATTGTAACGTAGGAATAGCGAGTAAGCTTGGCATTGATCCACAAACTGTATTTGTCATTGGCGCAAGTGATGGTGTGCTTTCTAATATAGGTGTGAATGCAATTGGTAAGGGTGAAGTAGCGGTAACGATTGGGACAAGTGGTGCAATCCGAACAGTCATTGACCGTCCTCAAACCGATGAGAAAGGACGGATATTTTGCTATGCATTAACTGAGAAACATTGGGTCATTGGTGGGCCAGTAAACAATGGTGGAATGGTACTTCGATGGATTAGAGATGAATTTGCATCATCAGAAGTAGAAACAGCAAAAAGACTAGGGATTGATCCATATGAAGTGTTAACGAAGATTGCTGAACGTGTAAGACCGGGATCTGATGGATTGTTATTTCATCCATACCTAGCGGGTGAACGTGCACCGTTGTGGAATCCTGACGTGCGCGGCTCATTTTTCGGTTTAACAATGACACATAAAAAAGAACATATGATTCGGGCGGCTCTTGAAGGTGTGATTTATAATCTGTACACAGTATTTTTAGCACTAATTGAAGTCATGGATGAACCAGTTATCCGAATTCAAGCAACTGGTGGCTTTGCAAGGTCTGATTTATGGCGCCAAATGATGGCCGACATATTCGATTTGGAAGTAATTGTCCCGGAAAGTTATGAAAGTTCATGTCTAGGTGCTTGCATCTTAGGGCTTTACGCTACGGGGGAAATTGAATCATTTGACGTGGTATCTGAAATGATTGGCAGTACTTATAAGCACACACCTATGGATTCTAATGTGCAAGAATATAGAAAACTATTACCGATATTCATTAATTTATCCAGAGTATTGGAAAAGGAATACACAAGCATCGCAGATTATCAGAGAAGCTTAAGTAAAGAGTAACAAAAAAGTTTGACCCTAAAAGAAAAAATGTAACATGGACGGTGCTTGAAACGATTATTTCGGAGAAAAAAAAAGACTATTAATTAGGTTTGAGAAAAGTTGTAGGGCATGTCATTTCCATCTTTAATTAAGTAATAAAAAATGATCTTTCATGAGTTCACATTGAACTTACGAAAGATCATTTTTTATTGTTTATTGCATATCAAAGCTGCCCTATTGAACGAAGAAGAGATGGTGGAGCCAAAAACAAAAACGTGAAGTCCGCTAGCCCCAAACATCCCATGTAGCCTCCAGGGACCATTGCCACAATTCTAGCGCACTCTGTATTTTATTCCAGACTGGAAATAGGCATAGGTGAAAATCGCTGCCAACAAACCAATACGTTTTCCGAATATAGAGTTAGTGACAGCTAGATTTGAATTATCTAGAACTTCTTTCATATCTACTAAAGTGTCTTGTCTTGTCATGGGAATAAAAAAATCTTTAACATGGAAAGCGACATGATCTATGTGCAGAATCGTCGTATGCGTTATTTGGAAATTGTCTAAACTTACTTGTCCTCTTTCTATCGACTTCTTTGTTTGATAAGCAAATAGATAAAGTAAGGTGCCCCTATTACGGCTGTCCATACACCTGCAGGCACTTCAATCGGTGCAAAGGCAACACGAGCAATCCAGTCTGCAACAACAACGAGAATTGCTCCAATGATTGCGGATAAACCTACCATTGAACCAAAGGTAGGGCCGACAATTCTTTTTGCAATATGTGGTGCGATTAACCCAACAAACCCAATACCGCCGGCAAAAGAAACGGAGGCACCCGTCAAGGCGGCACAAAGTAAAAGGAAAATAATTCTGTTCTTTTGAACAGGGGAACCGGCACTTTTCGCCAAATCATCGCCAAGTTCTAAAACGTTCATTTCTCTCGTCATGGCAAGGGTGATGATGAAAAGAATGGTAATCCATATCGCAATCATTCGAACTTCTGTCCAATTTGAACCGTAAATACTTCCAGTAATCCAAATATTTGCTTGGCTCGCTTGATGGATTGGTCCAACAAGCATAAGTACGGTTGTTCCAGCATGCATAAATGCTGAAATTCCAATCCCTATAAGTAACATTCGGAAGGGGGCAATGCCGTTTTTCCAAGATAACGTGAACACAATCGCGGCTGTAATCATCGCACCACCGAAAGCAAATAACGGCATCCAGTCTTGACTCACTGTTAGCGCATTACTTTCATTTGAAAACAATGCTAGAAATAATACCACTGCAAATGAAGCTCCGGCCGTAATCCCAATGATATCTGGGGAACCAAGAGGATTTCTAGATACACTTTGCAAAATGGCGCCCGCCGTCGCTAAGCCGATTCCAACTAAAATGGCCATCATAATACGAGGTAGCCGAAATTCAAAGATAATCGTTTGATCAAACGATTCTCCAATCCCTAAAATAACTTTTAAGACATTTAAAGGTGAAATGAAAAACTCACCAGAACTCATCGATAGAATAGCTACTAACCCTAAAAGCAACGTTGCAATCATCGTTGTAAACAATGATTTCTTATCTAAAATAAACGAAGCAACATTTCCTATTCGAACTGTCACTTTATTTTTCATGCCCCAAATCTCCTTCTTGCCACATAAATAAAGAATGGAACACCGATTAATGCAGTCATGACTCCAACCGGCACTTCCTTGGGCATTATAATGTATCGGGCTGCAATATCAGATACGAGTAAGAGAATTCCACCGTATAATGCACAAAATGGAAATACCCACTGGTGTTGGATCCCGATGAATGATCGAACGATATGAGGAATAATGATTCCGATGAAGCCGATAGGACCCGCAATTGCTACAGAAATACCTGCTAATACAACTACAATAAGAGAAAAAACAAATTTTAATAGCACTACATTCTGACCTAATCCAGATGCAACATCGTCACCCATTGCTAGTAGGTTCATTTGCTTCGCCAAAACAAAGGCTACCAGCAATCCAATCACCATATAAGGCAATCCTGTAATTAATAGACCGATAGGCCGATTGGCTACGGAACCTGCGAGCCAAAATAATACTTGATCGAGTGCTGTTTCGTTAATTGTTAGGAATCCTTGTGTCATGGATGAGAATAAAGCGGAAACTGCTGCTCCTGCTAATATAAGCTTCATTGGCGTTAACCCTTCTCTGCCAATACTACTTAAAACAAAGACAATCCCGAAGGAAACGGCGGCTCCGACTAATCCGAACATCATATAAGATTGAAGGCTTTGTACTTGGAAGAAGACAACCCCAATTACGACAAAGAAAACAGCACCAGCATTAATACCTAGAATACTTGGAGAGGCTAATGGGTTTTTCGTTATGGATTGCATAATTGCACCTGAAGTGGCTAAACAAGCTCCAACAGCTGCAGCAATTAATGCACGTGGTAAGCGAACATTTTGAATGACAAGATGTTCAGTTGATCCGTCATTTTCTTTAAATGCGGAAAAGGCAGTGGACCAGCTTGTATCTGTATAGCCGTATACAATACTAGAAAAAAAACAAAGAATGAAAACTAAACTACTTACGATAAGAGCAATCCACTTACCCCTTGATGTATGTATCATGACTTCCTCACTTCATTGAGAATTATTTTCAATTCACTGTTGACATGAAATATATTAGCATATAGCATACTAAGTGTAAATGATTTTCATTCTCAATTAACAGGAGGAAATAATGTACATGCGAAAAATATCATCCCTCATACTTATTATGAGTATTCTTGTATTAGCGGCTTGTGGGGCTACTAAGGAGTCAAAAGATTCAGGTGAAAGTGCACAACCAGCTGATGTAGAAACATATACTGTCGATCATGCAATGGGAAGTACAGATGTAAAAGGAACACCAAAACGCATTGTAATCTTAACAAACGAAGGTGCTGAAGCCCTTCTATCAATGGGAATTCAACCTGTAGGTGCAGTTCAATCACCCGCTGAGAAAATTTGGTATGATCATATGGACATGACAGGTACTGAATCTGTGGGTATTGAATCAGAACCAAGTTTAGAAAAGATAGCATCTTTAAAACCAGATCTGATCATTGGGAATAAAATGCGTCACGAAGCAGTTTACGAACAGTTAAGCAAAATTGCCCCAACTGTTTTTGCAGAAACGCTTCGCGGGGATTGGCAGGAAAACTTTAAATTATATGCGAAAGCAGTAAATCAAGAAGAAAAAGGTAACGAGGTATTAGGGGCATACAATAATCGCGTTGAAACAATCAAGACTGAATTAGGGGATCAAACAAATAAAAAAATATCAATGGTTCGCTTTATGGCGGGAGATGTACGCATTTACCATAAAGATTCCTTCTCGGGTGTGATTCTAGATCAACTTGGATTTGCGCGCGCAGATGGACAAGATGTGGACGATTTTGCTGAAAAAGGCCTCACGAAAGAACGTATTCCAGCTATGGATGGCGATGTGCTCTTTTACTTCACTTATGAAACTGGAGATAACGAAGCAACGAAGCTTACAAACGACTGGATTGAGGATCCATTATTTGAAAATCTAAATGTCGCGAAAAGTGGAAACGTCTCACAAGTAAATGACATCATTTGGAACACTGCTGGTGGTGTATTAGCAGCGAACTTAATGCTGGATGATATTGAGGAGTATTTCTTGAAAAAGTAATTTAAATGGAATGAAATAATAAAAAGATGAAAACAGAAAACAGCCCGATGATGCGATATTTACTCGCTTCACTGGGCTGTTTTTTTATACATAATTTACTGTTCAGCTGCGTCTTCTTTAGGATACTTTATCACAAACGACGTTTTGGTGTTCTGATGTGGCCGAACTGCAAAAAAAACTAACTAGTAAATCGTAAGCATACAAATTAAATAAAAAAGGTATGTATGGTAGGAGCCCAAACATACCTTGAAGTATCATTAATTATCCGGCTACTGGAACATCGTGATTAATAATACGATGGCTCCAAGCAGGATTGAAATCCATGCCAATGCTTTTTGTGGAGAAGCTAAACAGACTAAGCCTAAAACGAGTGCGCCACCACCTAACCAATAAGGAGCATAAAAGAACCCTATAGCCGCTAAAATTATTGCTAACCAACCAATCCAGATGCCCAAGGAAGTTTTCAAGTCAATGACCTCCCTTCAATTTGATGGGAACAACAACTGAGTAAACGGGTCGTTCGTTATTGTTCTTATAGTTTATTATATGCAGGGTTACAGAGGGGACAGTGGTTAATGGACTCATTATTAATATTATTATTATGTGCATTTAGCTCACTTAGGATGGGGGAGCAAGAGCGGCGGGTTACGCAATCAATTCTGGAAAAGGATCAATTGACAGAAGTGACTTATTGGTACCTTGATTGACCTATTTAAGCTAAGAGGGACGTAAGAATTTAAATGAAGGATGGCGAAAGGCTGTTTAGCAACTATGTTGTTTAAAGTGACAAGCAATAGTCTGAATCTGTGAAATAAATTAATTACTTTCCAAAAAGGTGTTGCTAATTTTCCAACAATGATGTAAAGTCTGTAATAACGTAACTAAGCAAATCCAATTTAATAGTTTTTCTTATCTAGAGAGGTATAGGGACTGGCCCGATGACACCTCAGCAACCGCCATTTTATGGCATGGTGCTAATTCCAGCAAGTTGATAACACGACTTGGTAGATGAGGAGAAGACTTATTCAGATTTAGAGTCTACTTCCTTTATTCAACATAGGAAGAGGCTCTTTTTATTTTAATTAATTTTCCCATTAAGTAACATATTTTGAAGAATGATGAAGAGAGTTTCCGGAACGGGACTTTGGGAAAGTGAAAGGAGCAAGTGATAGTCGTGAATTTACTAGATACTATGAAAGAACGAATTTTGATCGGTGATGGTGCAATGGGAACTCTACTTTATTCACACGGTGTGGATCTTTGTTTTGAAGAGCTGAACTTGACACATCCAGATCAAGTGCTTCGCATCCACCAAGCCTATATAGAGGCAGGTGCGGATATTATTCAAACTAATACGTATGGTGCGAATTATATCAAGTTAGCACGTCATGGGTTAGAGGACAGTGTAAAAAAGATAAATAAAGCCGCAGTTCAAATTGCGAAAAAAGCAGCGGGTAAAAATACGTTCGTCCTTGGAACTATAGGGGGTATTCATGGATCTCGAACATCCATTGGAACAAAGGATGAAATCAAGCGCAGTTTTAGGGAACAACTATATTGCTTACTTCTTGAGGGAGTGGACGGCCTACTTTTAGAAACTTATTACGATTTTGATGAATTAACAACCGTGCTCAAAATTGCACGTGAGGAGACAGATATCCCGATTATTACGAATGTTTCAATGCATGAGGCGGGGGTGCTCCAAAATGGGATAGAGCTCATAGATGCCTTACAGCAGTTGGAGGATTTAGGTGCAGATATAGTAGGCATTAACTGTCGCCTTGGCCCTCACCATATGCTGAAGTCTCTAGAAACTGTGCCGTTGATGAAGCGTGCTTTACTTTCGGTGTATCCGAATGCTAGTTATCCAGGATATAAGGATGGGAAACTTTTTTACGAAAATGAGCCTGAATATTTCGAGAAGTTCGCACTGAGTTTTCGGAAGGCAGGAGTTAGTTTAATAGGAGGATGTTGTGGGACGACGCCAGAACATATTAGGGCCCTAGTGAAAGGACTTACAATTCGGGAACCAATTCAAGAAAAGCTTGTTAAGAAGAAGGAGGTAAAGACAGAGGTTGTGGAGTCTGAATTGAAGGAATCTCAACCCCCAACATTGCTTGAAACAGTGAGAAAAAGACATTCGATAATTGTTGAACTTGATGCGCCCAAACATTTAAACACGGGCAAGTTCTTTGAGGGGGCTCAGGCGTTAAAAGATGCAGGTGTGGATGCCATTACATTGGCCGATAATTCCCTAGCGACGCCGAGAATTTGCAATGCTTCAATGGCTTCGCTTGTTAAACAAAAGATTGGTGCAACACCTTTGGTCCATATTACATGCCGAGATCGCAATCTAATTGGATTACAGTCACATCTCATGGGATTACACACACTGGGTATTACTGAATTGCTAGCGATTACGGGGGACCCTACGAAAATTGGTGATTTCCCCGGAGCAACATCCGTTTTCGATGTGACATCCTTTGAATTGATTCAACTCATAAAGCAATTCAATGAGGGCATTTCAAAGTCTGGAAAGTCATTGCAACAGAAAACATCCTTTACTGTGGCAGCGGCCTTTAATCCGAACGTGCGTCATTTAGATCGTGCTGTGGAGAGATTAGAGAAAAAAATAGAAGCGGGAGCCGACTATTTTATTACCCAGCCTATCTATAGCACGGAGAAGATAATTGAAGTATACGAGGCAACAAAACATATTGAGACGCCAATTTACATCGGAATTATGCCGCTGACTTCATCGCAAAACGCCGAATTTCTACACAATGAGGTACCAGGCATTAAGTTGACGGATCAAGTACGTGCAAGAATGGCTTTATCTGATGGTAATCGTGAGCAGTCTACGAAAGAAGGTTTAGAGGTTTCGGAAGAATTGATCGATGTGGCGCTGGAGCATTTTCATGGCATCTATTTAATCACTCCCTTTATGCGCTATGACATGACTGTGAATTTGACGGAGTATATACACGGTAAAGTGGACGTGATTGTAGCAAGGGAGGTGGTCCAAACCGAGAGTATCGTGTATTAAAACAGGTTGAAAAAATACAATAAAAAATAAAGGGGCTAACATACAATGGTAAAAGTACAAAGTTCAACTAGTGGATATCCAAGAATCGGTGGAAAACGTGAATGGAAAAGGGCGTTGGAAAGTTTTTGGAATGGGGCAACATCAGAAGAACAGCTACTGAAAACAACGGAAACGCTTCGTTTAGAAAGTCTACAGAAACAAAAAGAATTCGGTGTTGATCTAATTCCGGTTGGAGATTTTTCATTATACGACCATGTGCTGGACACATCTATTATGTTTGGTGTCGTACCAAAACGCTTCGAGTATGCGGGTGGTAAAGTACCTTTGGAAACATACTTTGCAATTGCGCGTGGAACTAAAGATGCGGTTGCCTCAGAGATGACAAAATGGTTTAATACAAATTATCACTATATTGTTCCGGAACTAGAAGGTGTAACGCCGCAATTAGTAGAGAACCGCCCGCTCGCTTTTTATAAGGAAGCAAAAGAAAAGCTGGGTATTGATGGCAAGCCGGTTATCCTAGGCCCAGTTACATATATTAAACTGGCAAAATCTTTTGGCGAAGAGAATTTTTCTACTTTATTGCAACAGTTTACGCCGTTGTACATTGAAGTATTGAAAGAGCTTGTAGTGGCAGGCGTTGAGTGGGTTCAGATTGATGAGCCGATTCTTACAAGTAAGTTGACAGAAGAGGATTTCCAACATGTGCAACAGGCATACGCAGCAATTCATGAAGCAGTGCCACAATTAAAGATTATCCTACAAACTTATTTTGAAAAAGTAGCTAATTATGAAGCGGTTGTTGCGCTGCCGGTACACGGATTTGGTTTAGACTTTGTTCATGGCGATTCGCTTGAATTGCTACAAAAATATGGTTTCCCTCAAGACAAAGTACTTGCGGCGGGTGTCATTGATGGTAGAAATGTGTGGAGAGCGGATCTGGATAAAAAAGTAACACTATTAGAAGAAATTCAGTTACATGTTGATAAAAGCCGTTTGATTGTTCAACCTTCCTCTTCACTTCTTCATGTTCCTGTCAGTACGGAAACTGAAGAGAAATTGGATCCAATTATTAAAGGCGGTCTGTCATTCGCTGATCAGAAGCTTGCTGAAATTGTGCTCCTTAGTCGGGGGATTCACGATGGCACTGAAACGATTGCGACAGGACTTGAGGAGAGCAGAAATGCACTTGCACGTCTAAATAACTCGAAGTATCGGCAAAACGTTGAAGTGAAAGAAACGATTGAAAATCTAACTGAGCAAGATGTAAATCGCTCATTGCCATTTGCGAAACGAATTATCGAGCAGCAAAAACGTTTTAATTTGCCTCTTCTGCCGACAACGACAATCGGGAGTTTACCGCAGACGCCAGAAGTAAGACAGACAAGATCTAAATGGCGTAAAGGAGAAATTACAAACGAGGCCTACGAGCAATTTATCAAAGATCAGATTGACAAATGGATTGAAATTCAAGAAGACATCGGCATTGATGTTTTGGTCCATGGTGAATTTGAAAGAACAGATATGGTTGAATACTTCGGTGAAAAGTTCGAAGGATTTGCAGTATCACAGTTTGGCTGGGTTCAGTCTTATGGTTCTCGTTGCGTCAAGCCACCACTCATTTTAGGTGATGTTGCGTTTAGTGAACCAATTACTGTGAAAGAAAGTGTCTATGCTCAAACGTTAACGACGAAGCCTGTAAAAGGTATGCTGACGGGCCCTGTAACGATTTTGAATTGGTCCTTTGTCCGAGATGACATTCCACGTTTCGACGTATTGAACCAAATTGCATTTGCACTTCGTAAAGAAATTGAAGAGCTTGAAAAGAACGGTATTCGCATGATTCAGGTAGATGAACCTGCGCTTCGAGAAGGTTTACCGTTGGATCAAGATAAACGTGAAAGTTACTTAGATGCTGCTGTCTATGCATTCAAATTGGCAACTTCTTCTGTTGAAAATGACACGCAAATTCATACGCATATGTGTTACTCGGAATTCAGCGGTATTATCAAATCCATTAGCGCGCTGGATGCAGATGTTATTTCAATCGAAACGTCAAGAAGTCATGGCGAAATTATCGCTGCATTTGAGAACAATACGTATGATAAAGAAATTGGCTTAGGCGTTTATGACATCCACAGTCCACGTGTTCCAAGCAAGGAAGAAATGAAACAAAATATTAATCGTGCACTCAAAACAATTAATCCAAAACAATTTTGGATTAACCCGGATTGTGGCTTGAAAACAAGAAAAGAAGAAGAGACAATTGGCGCTTTGAAAATCATGGTTGAAGCGGCGAAAGAAGTTAGAGAAAGTCAATTGGCTACGCTTAAGAATTAATTATTTAAGTTGAAATGAAGATTCATTTCAAATCCGCTTAGGCTACCTCAGTAAGGCACCATTGCTTTGTTATTACATGTATTCATATGTTCACAATAAAAAAGGTATCTTCCCGTGCATTAATGACGGGGAGATACCTTTTTATTGTGGTCGGGGGAATATTGGTCTGCGAAGTATATGCTCGGTTGGTGAGGGATATGATCGGTTGGCGAGGGATATGATTGGTCGAGCGAAGTATATGCTCGGTTGTCGGGATATATGATTGGTCGGGTGAAGTATATGCTCGGTTTGCGGAGGATATGATTGGTCGCGCGGAGTATATGCTCGGTTGTCGTAGGATGATTGGTCAAGCGAAGTATATGCTCGGTTGACTGGGTATATGATCGGTCAGGTGAAGTATATGCTTGGTTGGTGAGGGATATGATTGGTCGAGCGAAGTATATGATCGGTTTGCGTGGTATATGATTGGTCGCGCGAAGTATATGATCGGTTGTCGGGATATATGATTGGTCGGGTGAAGTATATGCTCGGTTGTCGGAGGATATGATTGGTCGGATGAAGTATATGCTTGGTTGTCGAGGGGATATGATTGGTCGCGCGAAGTATATGCTCGGTTGATGGGGTATATGATCGGTCGCGCGAAGTATATGCTCGGTTGAGCGAAGTATATGCTTGGTTTGTGAGGGATATGATTGGTCGCGTGTAGTTAATGCTTGGTTTGCGTGGTATATGCTCGGTTACGCAGGAAAATATGATGAGCTTAGGTCAGCATTTTTACTTTTGCCATGTGTGGTATCCTTTCGTATACTATGGCACTTTGAAGTGCGTACTACCTAATTTGATTTACTTGTGTATAATTAGTATAGGAAGCTGAATTACAATCACAATCATATATAATAGAGGAGTTTTACATCATGGCAATTAAAGTTAAGGCAATTATCGGTAGTACAAGTTCAACTTCATTCAACTTAAAAATAGTTGAACATATGAGAAGTCGTTATGCAGATCAATTAGACATTACACCTGTCTTTATCAATGATCTTGATATGTTTTCAATTGATATAGAAAGCAACCCATCTGCAAACGTAGTTGATTTTAAAAATAATGTAAAAGATTCAGATGCTGTATTATTTGCAGTTCCTGAATATAACTTCTCTATTCCAGGCGCAATGAAAAATGCAATCGACTGGTTATCACGTGGTGGAGATTTCACACTTAAAAACAAACCTGGCTTCATCGTAGGATCATCTATGGGAGCATTCGGAAGTATCCGTGCGCAACTCCACTTAAGAGAAATTCTGTCAAATCCGGCGTTAGCTCCTATCTTACTGCCAGGTAACGAAGTATACATCGGTTCAGTTCATGAGAAAATGAACGAAGCTGGTGAACTTACTGATAAAGCTACGATCGATTTCTTGGATTCAGTAGTATTTAACTTTATTGAGTTCTATAACAAAACAAATACTACAGTTAAAGCTTAAGAAATCTCCTGATCATCAAAAACAGACACTCCCTGGAGAGTGTCTGTTTTTGATTTATCCATTATAGTGCGTCGCTGGTATTCTGGCTAATTCTTTTCTTTTCAATATGTGTGGCATGACCGGTGCCCCATTCGTGCATAATTGCTAAGATGGGCTGTAAGCTTTTTCCGTAATCCGAGATAGAATACTCAACTTTCGGGGGGACCTGTGGATAGATGACTCTGTTAATAATATCTTCATCTTCCAATTCCCTTAATTGCTTGGTCAACATTTTTTGGGTAATCCCTGGCATTAATCTTTTTAATTCACTAAACCTCTGTGTTCCTTCAGTAAATAAATGCAGTAAAATGATTGGTTTCCATTTACCTACCAAGATACCTAAAGCTTCGTCAACTTTACATAGTTCAGGCTTTATCCCCATAATAACCTCCATTAGTATCTTTTTGTATACTATAGCACTTTGAAGTGTGTACTTCACATTTTGGTGAATTTATTCCATAATAACATATATAGTGATCCATTACTATTCGGTAAAATTTAGCTATATATGCTGAACAAATGAACACCTTTCTAAACTTTGCGAAAGAGCCTTGCAAGGGGCAGCTGAAGCCTGTCTTAGGACGGGGCACTCCTTAGCACCGTTGCTAATACAATGGGATCTTTTAATTCAACATATACAACCAAAAACAGAAGGAGGAATTTAATATGAATAATAAATCGGTCTTTTCAAGGGGAATCAGAAGTGTAAGGGATGTCGTTTATCAGGAACACTCGCCAACTCATAAAGTAGGATTGGTCATTGAACCGGGAAACTGGGAAGAAGTCGATCCATTTCTATTGATGGCTGAAGACTTTTTCGTGCGTGGAACATTTGGCATGCATCCACACCGTGGTATTGAAACTGTTACGTACGTCATTGATGGGACGCTAGAACACTTTGACAATAAGACTGGGGGAGGAGAACTACATCCAGGAGACGTTCAATGGATGACAGCGGGTAAAGGAATCATTCATACAGAGGATCCGGCTGTTGGGGAAACGGTTCAATCCCTGCAACTGTGGGTCAATCTTCCAAGTGATAAAAAAATGACGGAACCGCGTTACCAGAACATGCGTGCACAAGATATGTCGGTCCGTCATGAAGACGGCGCTACGATACGTGTCTTTTCCGGTTCTTCGGAAGGTGTTACGGCTGACACGAAAAATCACGTGCCTGTTACGATGGTTGAATTGATCATTGAACCCGGTACCACTGTTACACAGGACCTTCCCGGCAGTTACAATGGATTTCTGTATATAATAGAAGGAATAGGGACATTTGGCAGTGAAAGCGTGGAGGGGAAGAAGGGGCAGGTTCTCTGGTTGGAACGTGGAACAGATGAAGAACAAACTGAAGTGAAGATTCACGCAGAAGAGAAACTGCATATCATGTTATATGCAGGTAAGCCTGTCGGAGAAAAAGTAGTAGCTCGCGGCCCGTTTGTGATGAATTCAGAAGAAGAGATTATGCAGGCCTATAAAGATTACAGAGAAGGAAGATTCGAGTGAACATGTACCAGTGAATTTAGTGCGGAATCACAAAGTATGAAATATTCTAATAGATTTGATATGATTTTAAGTGAAATAAGAAAATGGGAGTTGCTGATATGGGAAGTAAGATAGAGCAGGTAGCGAGTTTTAAAGAAGCAATGGGGAATTACCCGACGGGAGTCACTGTCGTTACAGCATTTGATGCAGATAAAAAACCGATGGGATTAACGGTCAATTCATTTGCATCGGTATCATTAGAGCCTTTACTAATTTTATGGTCCATTGATAAAAGAGTATCCACTTATAGTGACTTTCTAGATGCTGAAAAATTTTCGGTGAATATTTTGGCAGCAGATCAAAGTGAGTTATGTACGTTATTCTCGAGCAGGGTTGCTGATCGATTTAGTCAATGTGATTGGAAAGAATCGGATTTAAACCTACCAGTACTTTCAAATTCGCTTGCGGTTTTACAATGTAAGACGGTGCAACAAATTGAAGCTGGAGATCATACGATATTAATAGGCGAAGTATTAGATATTCAGAATGAAAGTAAAGAACCACTTCTGTATCACCGTAGAACTATAGGTGCAATTCCAGAAGAATTTTATAGCTGACAGTGTCTATACAATCTTCAGTGTAGAAAGGCGTGTCATCAGTTTAATCTACTGATGACACGCCTTTTTTTCTTGAAAAAGAGGCTCTGTTAAAGTTTAATGTTGATATAGGGAAAAATTAGAACTTCCAATTATCCGGAAGTACTAATTCGTAGTACAGCCTTCTTATACTAATGTACCCATTTATGGAAAATAATTGTTAGGGATAAATTTCTTCTTTTTTGCTATAAATTTCATAAGCAAAATAGCCAACTAATAAACCTATCCCAGGTCCCCAAGCAATTGCAGATAGTAAGGGAATTAGGGAAAATATGTTTAAAAGTACAGCAATAGCGAATCCAATCATCATTCCGAATGGTATTAAACTATCTAATAAATTTTGAGCACTTTTTGACTTTTTCTTACCAAGCGTGCCATTCTTATACTTATGTTTCATTCTTAGAATTACAAATACTGCAATTCCACCCACTATTACAATGGGTAGTAAAATACGCACAAATTCCAAAGTTGAGCCCATATTATAATCCCTCCTTTCTTTTGCTTTTGAATTGATTCAATTTTAACATAGTTTATTCCATTAAATGGTCCGTTAGTTGAATAAGAACTACTTTTTATAGTGCGAATCCTATATATGTTGACATAAAGAATCCACTCAATAACGCTCGGCTACCCCTATGAGACGCCTTCGCTGGAGATTATATAGAACCATTAGTTCAACATATATAGGTGCATCATAGGTTTCTGTATTTTGTGTTAGATTTCCTCTGATAATCAAGTCATTCAAAGTGACTTCATTTCTCTGATATTGGCTACTTTCTAATACTTGAAACCAAGTGAGATAGTTGTTCAAATATTTAGTTGCAGATCACCTGGAATAGTGTCTAGCCCCACGAGCCATTGCCGCAGAACATCGCGATCTTAGCCTGCCTACTTCCTTTGATTGAATTATGCCTGTTGCATCTTAAAGGGTATCTTGCGCTTTTCTCAAGCCAAGGATACAACGTTCTTGCGGACCGCCTTACTGGAGATGGCTAGCACTAGAACTAGGCCCACCGCCATTAATGCACCATCGAGTAGAAGTGGCAAGCCCCAGCTGCCGGTGTTATCTCGAATCACACCGGAGACGACAGGTGAGAGAACTGCTCCGATTTCTCCAATCAAATTGAGCATTCCAAACATGGATCCTCTGCTTTTTTCAGGCGTCAAATCGGAAGCCAGAGCATGTGCCACCGGTTGCAATGCAAAAAAGAATAATCCGGAGACAAACAAAATGACAGACATAACGATGGGGTTGTTATTGCCCATCATGACATAGACTGCAAATATAAAAATAGTTACAGTCAGTACAGCGGTTAGTACAGCAAGGACGTTACGTCGCCCATTTGGACGATTGGCCACTATGTCAGAAATTTTGCCGCCAAGAGGAAAACCAATGATTCCGGCCAAACCATTAAACGATGCAATCAAAGCGGCAGCCATTAACGCACCGCCACCGAAATCTTTGACGATAGAGACGGACCAAAATCCGTAAAACCATAGATGCCACATGATAGGGATAAAGAACAAGTACAATAAGAAAAGATTCTTATTCGCTATTAACGGTTTTATTTCAGACTTCTTCGTTGTGTATAAATAAAGTATTAAGAGCGGACAAAGTGCAACAAGAATGACCGCAATCGCGATAGAGGATAGACCTAGTTTGACGGAAAAGTAATAGATGCCCATCACTATGACAAGAAAAACGGCGGAGTACATGGACATGTACAATAGCCCTTTGCCAAACTGTGCTTTAATACCAGGTGAAGTTAAATCTACAGAAGCACTTGAATCGTTTTTGGGCTTCATATATTTAAATAGTAGGAGTGCAATAATGAGTGTAATTGTTCCGGTCACGAAAAAAGGAAAGCGCCAAGCCCCTTCACCCATAAATGGTTCTGCGACTGTAATAAGATAAGGGACGCCAAGTGTGCCCGCTGTCAGACCAACAGATAATCCGGTAAGCGCCACGCCCATTCCTAATCCAACTTTTTCAGGAGGTGTATGATAGGCAATATAAGAGCGGTCATTCGAATAAAAAACGCCTTCGCCTAGCCCGAGTAGGATTCGGAAAAGAATAAATGCAACAAGGCCTCCCACCAAACCCGTTAATAAAGTGGCGATTCCAGCCCAAACAATACTTAAAATGATAATAGCACGATAGCCAAACCTGTCCCCAAAGTAGCCACCAGGAAATTGCATTAACATAAAACCGGCAAAAAATAAACTACCAATCAATCCGCCAATTCCATGGGGGTTTGCCACGTCTGCAAAAAAAGAAACTTCATTTTCAATCATATATGTAATGATCGGCCCAGTTGCAACCCGGTCAACGTAAGAAACAAACCAACCTAAAAATAACAAGCCCCAAATCGTATGATACCTTTGCAAGCCTTCCTTTTTCATTCCTCACACATCCAATTCTATTGTTAATAAAACAAAATGCCCCTCCACTGTGTTAGTAGAGAGGCATTCGAGAGAAAATACCCTCTCATTTTCCAAAGCATAGTGCTTTGCAGGAATTAGCACCTTATCAACATGATTGTTGAATGGTTGCCGGGTTTCATAGGGCCAGCCCCTCCACCGCTCTTCATAAGAGTTTTATTAGCCTATTTAATTTGTAAAGGTTACTGCCAAACGTCTTGCGCGATAGTTACAACATGACGAACTTTTTCCCATTGTTGTTCTTCAGTTAACTGATTACCTTCTTCTGTTGATGCGAAGCCGCATTGTGGGCTTAAGCATAGTTGATCTAAAGGAACATACTTTGTGGCCTCTGCTATTCTTGCTTTAAGCAGTTCAGGGGCCTCTAATTCGCCGAATTTAGAGGTGATCAAGCCTAATACGACGAAAAGGTCAGGGCGATTGACATGGCGCAACGGTTCAAAACTGCCGGAGCGTTCGTCGTCAAACTCAAGGAAAAGACCGTCAACATCTAATCCGCCGAAAATTGTTTCGGATACATCCTCGTAGCCACCACTAGAAAAATAGGTCGATTTGAAGTTGCCGCGGCAAATATGCATCGTCACGAGCAAGTCGGCAGGCCTTTTCGCGATGGATTCATTGATGGCACGTGCCGATAGTTGTACAAGTTTGTCAGGATTTTGCCCCTTCGCTTTCAATGTTTCCCTTCCTTCTTCCGATAAGAAGGAAGCCCAAGACGTGTCATCGATTTGAAGATAACGACATCCCTCATCGTACAGTGCTTGAATTACGTCTTGATAGGCTGTAACCAAGTCATCAAATAACTCTTCGTCATTTGCATAGATGCCTTCTTCGAATGTCGCTCTGTGAATCAGCATATTCGGGCTTGGAATCGTGAATTTTGCGACTGCATCACCTGCGATACTTTTCAGGAACTTGAAGTGTTCAATCATGTAATGGTCGCTAAACCCAATTTTTCCTGTCACTCTAATGCCGTGTGCTTTCGTTACAACACCATTGAATTGGAGTCCTTTATCTGTTTCGAAAAACTCAACGCCGTCAAAGCCAGAAAGGAAGTCAAAATGCCACCATTTACGGCGGAATTCTCCGTCCGTCACAGAATTAAGTCCAGCTTCTTTTTGCTTTTCGACGAGCTTTGTAATTTCTTCGTCTTCGATTGTGCGTAATTCCTCGGCAGTGATATCACCGGTTTCTCTTTGCAAACGCGCCTGCTTTAGGCGTTCTGGTCTTAAAAAGCTCCCGACGTGATCTGCTTTAAATGGTGCTTTCGTCAAAGTTTGTTCGGCTATAGGTTTTGTCAATTTAAATTCCTTCTTTCCAATATAATAATGTTTTCTTTAATGGTACTTAATTAGGTATGGCAACTTTTTCACTTGTTTTAATCAAGGCTTGATCAAAATCGGCAATCAAGTCATCGACATGCTCGAGTCCAACAGAAAAACGTAGCAGACCATCGGTAATACCACGTTTCTCCCGTTGTTCTTTAGGCATGGCGGCATGGGACATCGTTGCAGGATAGGAGAGAATTGATTCAACTCCGCCTAGACTTACTGCGAAAACGGGTATCCGAACGTTTTCAACAAAGGCCTTTGCTGCATCTCTGTTTGGCAAACGGAAAGATAAGACAGCGCCTGGACTTGTCGATTGTTTCGAGTGGATTGCGTGTCCTGGATGACTTGCTAACCCTGGATAAAACACCTCTTCTACTAACGGGTGGTCGTTCAAGTACGAGGCTATTTTACTCGCCGATTCGGATGACTGTGTTAAACGGGCACCTAGCGTTTTAATTCCTTGGATTAGCGCGTAAGAATCTTGTGCGCCTAGAATAGAGCCGAAAGAATTTTGAATGAAGGCCAATCGATTGCCAAGTTCTTCCCCCTTTGTAACCGCTAGCCCAGCAATGATATCGCTATGCCCCGATAAAAACTTGGTAGCACTATGAACAACGATATCAACTCCAAGATCTAGTGGACGCTGGTAAAGTGGCGACATGAATGTGTTGTCGAGAAACGTCAGACAGTCATTCAATTTTGCAAGTTCAACAATCGCTTCAATATCTGTAATGCCCAAACGCGGGTTGGATGGTGTTTCAATATAGATTACTTTTGTATTTGGACGGATTGCACGTGCGGTTTCATCTACATTCACTAGATCTACAAATGTATGGTCGATACCGAATTTCGGTAATACCTCGGTTACGAATCGGTATGTGCCGCCGTAGACATCTTCGGTAACCACGATATGGTCACCCGAAGAAAGGAGCATAAATGTAGCCGAGATGGCAGCCATTCCGGAAGCGAAGGCCAATCCGCGCGAACCGCCTTCTAGTGAGGCAATCGTTTTTTCCAACGCATCCCTCGTTGGATTGCCCGAACGGCTATAATCATACGGTCCAAATGCATCGAAGCTTTCCTGATGGAACGTTGAAGATAAGTAGATAGGAACGTTGACAGCACCTGTTTTTTGTTCGTAATCCCCGCGTGTCGAAGCATGGATAATAGTCGTTTCCAACCGTTCTTTATTCAAACTCATCGTTGTAGCACCCCGCTATTCAAAGTTGCAAACACTTGCTTCAAATCTGCGATCAAATCGTCAGCCTCCTCGACTCCGACAGAGAAACGTAAAAGTCGGTCGCAGACGCCACGTCGTATTCGTTCTTCACGAGGAATATCGGCATGGGTTTGCGTTGCTGGATAAGTAATGAAACTTTCCACTCCGCCTAGACTTTCCGCAAATGTAATGAGCTGCAGATTTTCAAGGAATGGCCCGACCGATTCACTATCGTTCAGTCGAAATGATAGCATTCCACCTTTTCCTGGATAGAGAACGTCCGTAACAAGTGGTTCATCTTTCAAATAATTGACGATTATTTTCGCGTTTTCATCATGCTGTTTCATTCTTAAATGCAGTGTTTTCAGCCCTCTGATGATTAGCCAAGAATCGGAAGGGGAGAGGACTGCGCCGATAGCATTATGGTTGGCGGCAAGTTGTTCGCAAAGTTTTTCACCTTTTGCAACGACAAGTCCCGCGAGGACATCGTTATGTCCACCGATATATTTCGTTGCGCTGTGCATGACAATGTCAGCCCCGAATTCAATCGGTCTCTGGAAATAAGGCGTTAAAAATGTATTGTCGACAATCAACAGTAAATCATGCTTTTGAGCCAGTTCTGCATACTGCCGAATATCAAATTCTTGCATGAGTGGATTGGTCGGTGTTTCTATGAAGAGCGCTTTTGTCTTCGAAGTTATCAACTTTTCGGTCTCGTTCACATCGGCGAAACTCGTATACGTTGTACCGATTGAATAAACGTCGGAATATTGTTCGAGCAAGCGATATGTGCCACCGTAAATATCTTCTGGGACAATCAATTCATCTCCAGGACGGAACAGTGTCAAGATAAGCTGAATCGCCGCCATACCAGAACTGCATGCATACCCTGCATCACCGCTCTCTAAGTTTGCAATTCCATCTTCCAATATGGAGCGGGTTGGATTTTTTGTCCGTGTGTAGTCGTAGCCAGTCGATTGACCGAGCCCCTTATGTTTGTACGCAGTTGATAAATAAATCGGAGGGTTGACAGCGCCCGTCTTCGGATCACTGTTGTTGCCTAATTGGACTAGGATTGTATTCAAACTTTGTTTTGTCATTGTAGTCACCCTTTTCTTTTAGATTACAAAAGGGGACCCTCTATAAGAAGAGGGTCCCCGAAATATCGTAGACTATCTTCTTATCTTCTAGGGAAATGAACACCTAAAGGAATTAGCACCGTACCTGAACAGGCTGGTTGCTGAGACGTCATAGGGCCAATCCCTCGGTCTCTCTTGATAAGAATCAAATTATGGAATTATGTGAAAAGAACAATTTCAATAACTTTATCATGACATGGAAAATAAAACAAGAGCGAATTATTAAAATCTGTCTTTCAGCAGCTGCATCCGTTGATTGAATAGACTTGGATATGATAAAAAGCCAAGCAATACACTTGTCACTGCAGCGGTCGTCAATAATAGGAATATGATGAGCAATTGGAACTGAACCGCTTGGATGGGGTCCGCACCTGCGATGATTTGACCACTCATCATACCTGGAAGTTGAACCAAGCCCATTGTCTTCTGACTTTCGATTGTCGGGATCATGCTTGCCTTGATTGCGTTGATGAGTTGTCTATGAATGGCCTGTTTTGGCGTTCCACCGAGAGAAAGGATGAGTTCGGTTTCATCACGATGCGTTTCAATCTCAGCTGTGAAGCGGTTAAGGAATAGGATTGATAGCACCATTGAGTTGCCAATCACCATGCCGCTAATTGAAATGATGTATTGTGCGGTTGGCGGTACGATTTGAAAGCCTAGTAGAATACTCTGGGTTAGTACTTCTACAAAAAGTAATGTGACCGCGATTTTCCAAGTGATTCCTTTGATTGCTTTTCCTTTCTTACGGGTGTTTTGTGTTGCCGCTGCAATCATTAATGTAACCATTAACAAAATGTACAATATGTTTTCAGAATCGAAGACAAATTTAAGAATATAGCCGACCATAAGCAATTGGATAATGGACCGAATTGTCGCAATGATTGTGTCTTTTTCCAAATCTAAACGTAGAGTCTTTGATAGTAGTAAGGGTATGATTACAAATATAAGTGTAATGGATAACGTAAGATAACTCATTCTACGCCTCCTTGCACAAACTGCTTCACAAATTCATTTGTTGGTGATTTTAATAAGTCACTTTCGCCAGTTTCAATGACTTGACCATTCATTAGAACCCAAGTGTAATCTCCAATTGATAAGGCTTGTTCTAAATTATGTGTTATCCAGATGATGGTTGTGCCATACACCCGGTTAATTTTGACGATTAATTCTTCGATTTCATGTAAAGATGTTCGGTCCAAGGCGGATGTGATTTCATCCAGTAATAGGATTTCAGAACGGTTGATTAGTGTGCGAGCAATGGATACTTTTTGACGCTGACCACCGGATAATTCATTGGTTTTACGATGTAAAAATTGCACATCTAATCCGACGTCTTCTAGAATTTTAATGGCATCCTGTTCAGGCAATTTTTTACCTTGAAGTTCCGTAGGGAGAGCTAAGTTATGATAGACGGTGCCTTTAATCATTGGTGCGCTTTGAAGTGCGATCCCGACATGGCGGCGTAGTTCAACGGGTTCATATGTGGAAATGAGTTTATCGTGAATGAAAATATCTCCTGAAGTAGATGAGATCAGCCCGTTACATAATTTAAGCAATGTTGTTTTTCCTGCTCCAGAAGGGCCGACGAGCGTTGTGATTTTCCCTTCCGGAAAGGAGCCCGTGATATTTTTTAAAATATGTACGTCACCAATGGAATAATTGACGTCATGAAAATGTAGGGCGGGTTTATAAAAATTGGACATTACATTCTCTCCTACCAGCTTCTTATTTATAATAATTCTAATCTAGGTAGTTTTGTCATGCAAGGAAAATCTATTGCAATTCCAAAAAATGTTTGTTACTATATCGTTAATCGATATAACGATAAGCGATATAGTGAGAAGGTGAAAGAATGATAAAACAGCCAGAAAGTTTTTTACCATTGTCGCAGGCAACATATTATATTTTACTGTCCTTAAGGGAAGTACGTCATGGATATGCCATTATGCAGGACGTAGAAAAAATAAGTCGGGGGGAAGTTACAATGGGTCCCGGCACATTATATGGAGCACTAGGAAAATTAGAAAAGCAGAAAATCATTCAAAAAGTAGACATAGATGATGCAGAACGCCGCAAGTATAATCAGCTGACACCCTTAGGTAAAGAAGTGCTTCAGCTTGAGTTTAAGAGGCTTGAATCACTTGTGAAAAACGCCAGGAGCATCATAAAAGAAATGGAGGGCGAAGAAGATGACTGTTAAAAGGTTCAAGATTTTTCTTGCTTCGAGTGTTGATAAAGAAGAGCAGTGGCTGACGGATATGTCACGCCAAGGATTTCATTTTAAAAAGTATGGATTATTTACCTATACCTTCGATGAAAATCCTAATGAATCATATGTCTATCAAATTGATTTCCGGGATGCGAATGAAGAGTATATGCAACTATGTAAAGATGCCGGTTGGCAATATGTAGACAGCGCTCTAAAGCAATTTCATTATTTTCGTACAGAAGCAAATGAATCAGGGGTAAAAAAGATTTATTCCGATGGTGAGTCAGTAAAAGAAACGTTTCAGCGGATGATGAAATTTTATCTGGTATTCTTCATAATCTTGTTAACATCGCAAATTGGATTGTTTTTGACGTGGAAAGGTCAGTTGTCTCAAATAATTCTGACGGTTATCATTATGCTTGTTATTCTTTTGTACTTTTACATTTTTATTTCCTTGAAGAGAAAAATTGATTTTTATTGACTAATAAATGACGCTTATTCTAGCAAGTACTATTTGAAATTCATTCACCAATCGTCATTACAACCTTGATTGTAACCGCTGTTTTAGCGATATTCTTTTCTATATATATGATTGGATTATCGAATGAAGATAAACCCCCTTGGTAAATAAAGCGAGATGATTTAATAAAAAAGTGGAGGCAAACAATTTGAGTTTGCCCTTCTATTTTATCTCCAAGGGGAGGTGATTGAATAACCAATCATGAAATTACTTGATCTTAGTAAAGAAAACGCCACAAGTAAAACGTCGCATAGGACTCCCAGTTCTCCCATGGTGCAGCAAGCTTTAAAATTTCTTCTTTCGTTGGCTTTTCTTCTGCTCCTGTCAAATGTTTGATGGCGTTATGAAGTCCGACGTCAGCAATTGGAAACGCGTTTGGGAAACGCAAACAGCGCATTAAGACATAGTTTGCAGTCCAGGGCCCAATTCCGCGGATTTTGATAAGCATGTTTTCCGCTTCCTTAAAGTTCCCAGTTCCCAATACCTGAGCTTTGGATAGGCTTCCATCTGCGATAAGCTGTGCAACCCCAATCAGGTACTCACATTTTTTTACGGTCATTTTTAATGACGATAAATCCTCGACTGTAAGCTTCGCAATGTACTCTGGTTCAGGGAATATCCAATATGACTGTCCTTCCCATTCAATCGAATTTCCGAACGTCTCCACAAAGCGCCTTTTCAACGTATATGCGTATGTCAGATTGATTTGCTGTCCAAGAATTCCCCAACATAACGCTTCAAACAGGTCAGGGATTCCGATGTTTCGCAATCCATAAAACTCACTTACTGCTTGTTGAAGCAATGGATCCCTTTTCGCCATCTCATAATAAGGTTTCAAATCAGTATCGAGATCGAACCAATCACGTACATAATGGACGACCATATCCCGGACGCTATCGCTAGACGGTGTATATTTTTCTATAAACCGAACCAGAAGGTTACCCTCTGTATTTTCGCTGACTTCGACTAATAGAATCTCATTCCCAACTGGAATTGCCTTGATCACTTTACCATCACGGATTTCAAACATACACTCATTGTTTGACCTGGACATATAGCTGATATTTTCTTTGAAATTGAACTCTTTCGGAACGGCTATTATCAAATAATCTTGTTGATTAACTAGCATTTTAAAAAATCTCCTCTGCATCTTATCTATATGTTTAGTTGTACCATAATCCCAGGTGGAAAAGTTTCGCTATCTTGCTGTTACGTCCTGAAAAGCATTTATCTTTATTCAGCAGAAGACTCTCACCTCCATAGGTGGGAGGTGAATGCTGTTTTGTTTACCTGTTCAGCGGTTTCCAAATGCCCGCTGAACAAAGATAAAGCCTCCGGCGGATGTCGCAGATTTTGAAAGGAGTCAATCGAGCAAGCTCGATTCAAAATCTGGACGCAATTACGCCGAGGCGTAATTGTTTTTGGAAATAGAGGAGGTATACTTAAGGTAAGAGAAAGAGGTGATTCCGTGAGCGATCATCAACAAGTCAGGCAGTTGACTGACGAACAGTGGCAAGCAATTAGACATAACGACGTAAGGTTTGATGAAATCTTCATTTATGCCGTGAAATCGACGGGTATCTTTTGCCGACCATCTTGCAAATCAAGAGATCCAAAAAAAGAGAATGTCCGTATTTTCAATGATGCGGCGGAAGCGCTAGCAGATGGATTCCGACCTTGCAAACGCTGTAAGCCGGGTGGGCTGCGTTTACCTGATGAAGAATGGACTATCCAAATTGGAGAATATATAAACGAGCATTTTCAGGAGCCATTGACGTTAGAAATACTTGCAGACATGTGCCATGGAAGTCCTTATCACCTTCAGCGAACATTTAAAAGAATCACGGGGCTGACGCCTGTTGAATATATCCAAAAGATCAGAATAACGAAAGCGATGTCTGAACTTACTACAACCGATAAATCCATTGCTGAAATTGGGGTAAGCGTGGGGCTTCGGAATCCGTCCTATTTCATCACGCTATTCAAAATGAAAACTGGACAAACACCAAAACAATATCGAAAACTAGTGAGGGAGGTAGAGGTTAGTGGAGAAGAACAGTAAAAATAACGTGTATTGGACATTGCTTAATCACTCACAATGGAAAATGTATATAGCTGCGACGACAGAGGGGCTTTGCTATATAGGTACCCCGAATGCACCATTCGGAGAACTGGAAGCGTGGGTGAACAAACGGCTTCCAAGTCATGTTCTGATAGAAGAAGCGGATATCTTACAGCCACACGCAGTTGAGTTAATGGGTTATTTGAAAGAGCGACGCAGGGATTTTGCATTGCCAGTCGATCTTCACGGTACTCCTTTTCAACAAATTGTCTGGAAGGCCTTGCAAGAAATTCCGTACGGACGGACTGTTTCATATTCGGAAATTGCAGAACGGATTGAAAAGCCGAATTCGGTACGAGCTGTTGGAACCGCTATTGGTGCCAATCCGGTCTTAATTATTGTTCCTTGTCATCGTGTCATTGCGAAAAGTGGTAAGTTAGGTGGTTTCAGGGCCGGTTTAGAGATGAAAGAGCAACTTCTAGAACTGGAAAGATAGTGTTTCGACATAAAAAAAGACAAGGGAGAAGTTAATCTCACCTTGTCTTTTTGCTTTTTGGAACAGGTATGTGATTCGCAGGTTCTTTATTCGTGACATCAAGTATATCAAGTAGGAAGACAAACACGGGAATACCGATAATGAGTCCCCAGACGCCAAAGAAGTTTTGTGAGAAAATCAGTACGATAAACGTGTAAAAAACGGGTAAATCTGTTTTGGAGGACATCAGTTTTGGATTTAAGATATATGCTTCAATGCCATGAATAATCATAACTGCAATGAGAACATAAACAACTTTCAGGAATCCTCCGATTGTAAAAGCAATTATCGTCAGAGGGACAAGTGAAATGATGACCCCGGCAACGGGAATGAGTCCTAAAAAGAAAATCATAATTCCCAAACCGATTATTTGTGGGAATCCGAGTATGAGTAATACGATCACGGACAATATTGTATTAACAATTGCAATGATAAATTGGGCTTCAATCACTTTTCCGAATGTACGCGTGAACTTTTTACCAAAGAACTCAATTTCGAAGTAAAAGGGAGCAATCTTACTATCTTTAAATTTGTTTGTAAACTCTATTAACCGTGGTTTTTCTAGCAGGAAAAATAAGCTTAATACGAGGGCAAGTATGACTTGAATACTTGTTTTACTAATATCAGAGAAATATTTTAACAAAAATGAAAAACCATTTTCCAAATAGGCTGCAATTTGATTACTAGAGATGACGGATTCTAAGTAGGTGAGCAGTACACTATCATGAGGTGTGGAATAGAAGTTTGTAATTCTTACAATAATTTGACTGATTTCCATTGTGATTATAGGCAAATACTTAACAACACCAACTGTCAGTAAGCCAACAATCACTGTATACAGGAGAATGACTAGCAGCTTGCGGTTAAAATGTACACGTTTGAGCGTAAACTCAATAAGTCGATCCAACAAAAAAGCGAAAATGAAGGTAAGCAATATAATATTCATCATACTTTTGACGCTGTAAAGAATTAAAATAATCAAAGCGAAAATAAGAATACGCCGTGGTCCCTTTTTCTCGAAAATGTCTAATAACCCATTCATATGACTTTAGCTCCTTCATAAATAATTACAAGTGAAAACGAGAAATGAGACCTTTCATTGTTAGTATTGCCATGATTTGTAGAGATTATAAATTAGAAAATCTCTTTTAAAAAATAGCTTACGAACGAATATGCAGCACTAGCTGTGAAAAAGGAGTTATACACCGGAAAAGGTTATATCTCCTCAGCTCATGTTTTATTATATTATAGTTGTTGCAATAAATGAAGTTTGAAACATATTTTAATTGATAGGGATGGCTACCCAATGTCCTTTTGAAACCTCGATTAGCTCAGATTGCAATAGTTGATATTTATCCTCCTCAATTTGATCTTCCATTAACGTTCGTTTTTTCTTCGATTCTATTTTAGGGTCAGGAATTGGAATCGCTGAGAGTAACGATTTTGTATAGGGATGCTGTGGGTTAGAGTACAACTCTTCGCTTTCGGCAAGCTCAACAATTTTCCCCGCATACATAACTGCGACCCGGTCACTAATGTGCTTAACCATAGACAAGTCGTGCGCAATGAACAGATAGGTGAGTCCAAGCCGATGCTGAAGATCTTCCAGTAATTCCACAATTTGCGACTGGATAGAAACATCGAGTGCGGATAACGGTTCGTCGCATACTATGAAGTCAGGTTCTACGGCAAGTGCACGTGCAATACCAATTCTTTGGCGCTGTCCACCGGAAAATTCATGTGGATAGCGCATTGCATGGGAAGGTTCGAGTCCGACCATAACAAGCAACTCTTCTACCCTCTTTTTTCGTTCCTCTTTATTTTTACTCAACCGATGAATGTCTAATGCTTGACCGATAATATCAAGCACTTTAAAGCGTGGATTAAGTGAAGAGTACGGATCCTGAAAGATCATCTGCATATGGCGCCGCATCGTTTTCATTTCATTTTTCGAAAGCCGGTTAATGGCCATCCCTTGATACAAGACATCTCCGTCTGTCGGTTCGTGAAGGCGCAAAATGGCGCGGCCGGTCGTTGACTTACCTGATCCCGACTCGCCAACAAGACCGAGCGTCTCTCCGGGTTTGATATGAAAACTGATATCGTCCACGGCTTTCACTATATTGCCTTTCCCAACGTCGAAATGCTGCTTTAGTGATTTCACTTCTAGCAGGGGTTTCCCTTTTTCTATACCAATGGTACGTAAAGGAGTGCGTTTAGGCTTCTTTTTCTCGTCAAGGCGAGGAAGGGCATTGAGCAGTTTCTTTGTATAGGAATGTTTTGGGTTATCAAAAATTTCTTCCGTCGTTCCGGTCTCCACAATTTCCCCGTCTTTCATAACAGCGACACGATCACACATGCCGGCAACAACGCCTAGGTCATGGGTAATCAGTATGATGGATGTTCCAAAACGTTGCTGCATATCTTTCATCAAATTTAAGATTTGGGCTTGTATTGTCACATCAAGTGCAGTCGTGGGTTCATCCGCAATCAATAGGGTCGGACGGCAAGCGAGTGCAATCGCAATCATGACGCGCTGCCGCATTCCACCTGAAAACTCATGCGGATATTGGCTAAAACGATCTTCACTATTACGGATACCTACAAGTTTCAAAAGTTCAATGGTACGGTTTTTCGCATCTCTTTTAGATAAGTTCTGATGTTTAATTAAACTTTCCGCAATTTGTTTACCGATTTGAATTGTTGGATTTAATGAAGTCATCGGATCTTGAAAAATCATGCTTATATCACGACCGCGGATACTCTCCATCTCTTTTTCCGTTTTTTGCACGAGATCTTCACCTTGAAATTCAATCTCTCCATCTTTCAGATAAGAAGGGGGAGAGGGGAGGAGGCGCATAATTGAGCGGGCTGTCACGCTTTTTCCACTTCCTGATTCACCTACAATACCAAGTGTCTCACCTTTCTTCACTTCAAAACTGACACCACGGACTGCTTCAAATTCCTTGTCGTGGCCCAAAAACGAGACGCGTAGATCACTTACCTTTAATACTGTTTCCAATAAAAACACCTGCCTATTATCTGAAATTATATTTAACTAAAAATTACATTGACTTAAATAGTTACCGAATCTATACTTTACTATACCAATAGGAATTAAACAATATCGGGAAGGAGGAATTGCTTCAATGCGAGTGAATAAAGAAGCGACATCCTATTTTAGATTATCAGATGTTCTCCGATATACGTTTGGCAAAATGGGAAGACGACCGACTTATAAGTATTTGCTACTAATTTTAGGTTTGCCGGTTCATGTTATTGTATTTCTATTCTATCTGTCGAAAAGAGGAGACAATAAATACTCTTCAATTTATGAAGAGGTAAGGGCATCATTGACATCAACAGGTTATAAAGAGGCGGCGATGCTTGATTTTAAAGAACAATTACTACGGAAACAATCATTCTTCAATAAAGAAGTAAATGAGCGAGAAATAGATAGGCAAGTGGAGGAGCTTGCCGAAGAACAATTTAGAAAAACGCTAACGAAAAAAACAAATCAGCTAGCGGAACAGAAAGGTGTTCAACAAGTTACGTATTCAACTTACTTTCAATCATTGCTTGGAAAACCGTTGTTCTTGCTTGCTTCATTCATTCCAGGCATCTTTATGTATCTACTTATTCTTTTGTTCAGCAATCCGTACATCAAGTTTATAGTCGAACGATTGATTATGAGTATCTTTGTTATTGCTGGCGTTGCAGTTCTTGTGTTCACGATACTTTACTTATCGCCGTTTGATCCTGCCGCGAATATTCTTGGCGAGGCGGCGACGAAGGAACAAATCGCATCATTCAATAAATTACATGGTTTGGATTTATCATATCTTTCACAATTATGGAATGCGCTAAAAGGAATCGCGACGTTTGATTTAGGTGCTTCTTATGCTGGCAATGAGGATGTCGCAGCAAGTATAGCGAATAAATTCCCAATCACATTAACGATTGCGGTTTTATCATTACTGATGGCAGTTGTCATCGCTATCCCGGTAGGCATCATTTCTGCGACAAGGCCGAATTCATTTTTGGACTATTCATTCATGTTTATTGCATTGATTGGATTATCGATTCCGAACTTTTGGCAAGGATTACTATTTATTTTGAACTTCTCTATTAAATTACAATGGTTACCGGCCACATATAGTCCTCAAAACTGGCTTTCTATCATCATGCCTGTTGTTGTGCTTGGAACTGCATTGACTGCATCTGTCGCGAGGATGACACGTTCTTCGATGTTGGAAATCATCAATGAGGACTACATCATTACCGCTAAAGCGAAGGGCCTCAATCGGCTTCAAGTACTTTGGAAACATGCGATTGGCAATGCAATGATACCAATTATTACAGTCATTGGTCTGCTATTCGGGGGAATGCTCGGGGGAGCGGCGGTGACTGAGAAAGTATTTAACATTAGCGGAATCGGAAGTTACATCGTAGACAAGCAGTTCATTCCCGATATTCCCGCTATTATGGGTGGAGTTATCTATATTGCAATAACGATTTCATTAGTCAATGTGCTCATCGACATTTTGTATGCGTTTTTCGATCCTCGCATCCGTTCGAAGATGAAGCAATCGTAGAGCAGGAGAAGGTGTGAAGGTGAATCTAAATAAAAAACATGCATTGAAATTATCGAGGGAATATACACAAGCAAATTTCACATGGATTATTTCTTTAATCCTGACAGTCGTCTTGCTACTGAACAGTTTCAATTTCAAAGAAGGGGAGTTGAAAAGTTCGGTCTTCAGCTTATTTGCGGCCTATGCGTTGTTCACTATTTTTCAAATGATTCTTACGTGGATGGTGAAGCGAGACCTTCTGACAATAGGTGAAATTCGAAGTTCGACAAGAAAGCTCGGCTACATACAGCTGTTTAGTATAATGACGGGTAATATTTTCACTGTAGCATTTGCATTTAATCTTATTAAAAAGAAGAAGACACCTGAATATACGTTTGCCGTTTATATGCTGCTTACTCAGGTTTTTATCATCGCGATATCATCACTTAATTTATTCAAGTCATATGTGGCGGATTCATTTTTAACGGCAATGATTATCTTGCTAGGAATAATGATTTTTCAAGTCGTGACACTTGTTCTCACAGCGAAATATGTTGAGGAAGAAAGTGCGCCAGCTTGGATGATGATTGTTGCCATATTACTTCTGTTTACCACATTGACGGGTAATATTTTTGCACTATTGCTTGGCTATAGCTTGATTTTAAAGGTTCGCAGTCATGATCAGTCTAGGATTTCGAAGTGGAATACGATGTGGGAGAAGATTACCCGTAATTCAACGGCGATACTTGGTTTGTTTTTCATCACTCTCATGTTTTCCATATCCGTTTGCAGTGTATTTACGTTTGACTACGATATGGCAGTTGAAAATGATTATGGTGCAATACTTCAAAAACCGAGCCTTGTCTATCCGTTTGGCACTGATAATTTCGGACGGGATTTGTTTTCAAGAATCATCTTTGGTGCAAGAATTTCGCTTCTTGTAGGGTTTGCTTCAACGGCCATACCGGTAGTTATTGGTGGATTCTTAGGTGCATTAGCCGGGTATTACAGTCAGCGGACGGACAATATCATAATGCGATTGCTTGATGTACTATATGCCGTTCCTGGAATTTTATTGGCAATCGCTATCATTGCGGCATTTGGAGCAAATACGACGAATCTTATTTTAGCGCTTAGTGTGGGGTCCATCCCAACCTATGCCCGAACGATGCGTGCGAATGTCATGATGGTGTCGAACTATGAATTTGTCGATTCAGCACGTGCGCTCGGTTCATCGGACTTCTCTATTATCTTTAGACAGATAGTGCCGAATTCGCTCGCGCCGATGATTGTCAAGGCAACACTGACAATCGGGGGCGCTGTCATCGCGACGAGTAGCTTAAGTTTCTTAGGACTCGGTGTGGAACCGCATATTCCAGAATGGGGAAATATTTTAAAAATCGGTAGCACATACTTGGAATCGCATTCCTATTTAGCCATTATCCCGGGGCTTGCGATTATCTTACTTGTATTATCGTTTAACTTTTTGGGAGATGGATTGCGTGATGCATTTGATCCAAGAATGGATTGAACATAAATACCAAACAATAATAAGGGGGAATTAATAATGAAGAAAAGTTTATTGACGATTTTAATAGCAATTATGGTGGTGTTGGCCGGATGTGTAAGTACGAAATCGGATGTTTCCGATAAAAAGAATGACAATACAGAACCAAAGACGGATAAAAGTAAGGTGGTCATCGAACTTCTGGGTATGGGTTCTGGGGAAGAAGATATGAATATTGTACGAGATCAGCTTATAAAAAATGGCTTTGATGTGAAATTGAATATTCAGCCTGATTACGGAAGCTTCACTGCACAGAAAGATGCAGGGAATTATGATGTCGCATTATCTAGCTGGACGACAGTTACGGGGAACCCCGATTATGCTGTTCGAGCACTGTTCAAATCAGACGGTGATAACAGTATTATGGCTGATGATGAAGTTGATACATTGATTGAAAAGGCAAGTACAGAAACGTCTGATGAGTTTGCAGAGACATACAAGCAATTAGAACAGCGTCTAGTGTTTGACAAAGCTTACATTGCACCTCTTTATAATTCATTTAAAGCACAGGGAGTTAATAAAGACATTCTCGACGTAGACACAGTTAGGCTTGCTAAATCACGTGCAATTGCCTGGGAACCTATTGATTTCATTGACAAATCAAAAAGAGATACGGATCCATTAATCATTCAGCAAGCTATTGGAACTTTGACGTCCCTCGATCCTATTAAAGGGAATGATGGATCTATCAATACATTGAATACAAATATGTATGTGCGTCTCGTTAACTTGACAGATGATGACGTTGTTGTTTCAGACGGCTCTTTATCTTATAATCACAGCATCGGAGAGGGCAATTCAGATTATTACTTCCTTCTTCGTGATGATATCAATTTTGCGTCAATTACAGACGGAAAAGCTGTAGATACTGGTGAACGCGTAGGAGCGGACGATGTCATCTTCTCGATGAATCGTGCAAAAGACCCGAATTCAGTACCGGATCACCGTACGTATAGTTTACATGAACATATTAACGAAGTGGAAGTAGTCACAGATCTATCTGATCTCGATATTTTGCAATCAGGAAGTGATGCAACAGTCAGAGAAGGGCTTGAGAAGAACTTGGATGTGAAAATCAGGGAGCTTGTTTCTGATAAAAAAGAAGCCGATAATGCGACTGGGAAATATCAAGTGGTAAAAATGACAACAACAGCTCCATTCCCACAAGTACTGAACTATTTAGCTCACCAATCTGCGGGGATTGTCTCGAAAAAACAAGTTGAGAGTATTAATACGTATGATGTTTCTTCGTTTGATGTGAGTAAAGACATTCCTTACGGAGATCAGAACACAGTCATAGAGGGTGCTAAATACAACAATACATTGTACGCGAGTGGCCCATACATTTTGTCACACAAAAATGATTACGAAGGTATTTTCTATAAAAACCCTGCTTATATGGTGGGGACAGAGCACGAACCGAAAATTTCAAATGTAACAGTTCGCTTCATCCAAGATCCGGACAGCACGCTTTCAGCTTTACGCAATGGTGAAATCCATATTTTCAACGGAGTCCCAGAAACAAAATACGACGTGGTTGAAGGTGACAGCAAACTATTCTTGCAAAAAAATGATAGTAATGCTGTAAGTTACTTGCTTTTCAATACAAAAAATCGTGAAGTATCAACGAGTGAAGAGTTAAGAAAAGCCGTTCTTTACTCGATCAACCAAGATGAAATTCTGAATTTCTATCAAGGGAACAAGAAGAAGGCTGTTTCTACGGTCAGCCCACTGGTAGACACAGGGAATGAATTGAAGGCAGATCCAGCTAAAGTTCAAGAGTTTCTGAATGATTATAAAGCGGGTAACTAATATCTATTCGTATTATTAATGAAGTGAGACTAAATCCGTTGTTACTAGGATTTAGTCTCACATTTTTTTATTCATATTTTACTTTTCTGTCGACCGATAAAAATCAAACATCGCTTTTTTTCGGTCACCGAGGGTTGCGAACTCACGGGATAATTCTTCATGAATGCCGTTTTGTTCGATCGTTCTTTTTTTTATTTTTTCGGATAAGGTCTCGTTTTTGTTTGCATCTCGTTCATTGTCTTGTTTCATTAAAATACCTCCTCGTATATTAGAACCAGTTCTTTTTAATATGGCTCGGGAGGACAAATTCATTCATAATTGTGAAAAAGCTATAAAAGGATATGTCACATCATGTTATGTTAAGTCGAATATAGGGTAAATAGTGTATACTTGAACCATTAGAATGCGGAAGAAGGAGATTGACATGAGTTCGAAATATGCGGATGACAGCTTGGCTTTACATACGGATTTATACCAAATCAATATGGCGGAATCATACTGGGCGGATGGAATACATGAACGAAAAGCGGTTTTTGAACTTTTTTTCAGAAATTTGCCGTTCGGTAATGGCTATGCGTTATTTGCGGGGCTTGAGCGAGTTCTCGATTATTTAAGAGGGTTTCATTTTAGTGAAAGTGATCTTGCTTACTTAAAGGATGATCTCGGCTATGAAGACGACTTCACCTCTTATCTAAAGGAGCTACGTTTCACAGGCACTGTTTATTCCATGGCTGAAGGGGAGCTGGTTTTTGCGAATGAACCTATTATTCGCGTGGAATCGACACTTATCGAAGCACAGCTGATTGAGACCGCTCTACTTAATATCGTTAATTATCAGACGCTTATTGCGACGAAAGCAAGCCGCATCAAACAAGTCGTCAAAGACGAAATAGTGATGGAATTTGGCAGTCGGCGTGCACACGAGATGGATGCGGCGATATGGGGTGCACGTGCTACGTTCATTGGCGGCGTTGAAGCGACAAGTAATGTCCGCGCTGGGAAAAGATTCGATATTCCTGTAGCGGGAACGCATGCTCATTCAATGATTCAAGCTTATAAAAGTGAATACGAAGCATTCCATTCATACGCTAAACGTCATAAGGACTGTGTTTTCCTTGTCGATACGTATAATACAGTAAAAATAGGCATTCCGACGGCAATCCAAGTAGCTAAAGAACTTGGTGATAAAATCAATTTCATCGGCGTTCGTTTAGATAGCGGTGATATTTCATTCCTATCCAAGGAAGCGCGCCGTATGTTGGATGAAGCTGGATTCTTGGATGCGAAAGTTTTCGTTTCAAATGACTTGGATGAATATACAATTCTCAACTTGAAAGCACAAGGTGCAAGGGTAGACGTATGGGGAATTGGAACGAAATTGATCACAGCGTACGACCAGCCTGCACTTGGGGCCGTCTATAAAATTGTTTCCATAGAAAACGATGCCGGTGAAATGGAAGATACGATTAAAATTTCGTCGACAACCGAAAAAGTAACGACGCCTGGACGTAAAAAGTTATACAGAATTATTGACCGAGAAAATGGTAAGGCAGAAGGGGATTATATTACGATGTATGATGAAAATCCCGCATCCGAGAAACGCATCAAAATGTTCCACCCCGTCCATACATTCATCTCGAAGTTTGTTACGAATTTTGAAGCGAAGGACTTACACGTCAAAGTCGTGGAACAAGGGGTTATCATCTATAATAATCCGACTCTTCAACAAATGCGTGATTACGCAAAAGACAACTTGGAGTTATTATGGGATGAATATAAACGATCCCTTAATCCAGAAGAGTATCCGGTCGACTTAAGCCAAAAATGTTGGGACAATAAGATGCGCAATATCCAGGAAGTCCAGGAAATGGTGGAAGACTTTATTAATGGCTAAGGAGGTTTGTTGAAGTTGACATTACAAGATAGAATTATCGCTGAGTTAAAGGCGCAGCCAATCATTGAACCTAAAGAGGAAATTCGGAAATCGATTGACTTCATGAAAGAATATGTAAGGGAAAACCCATTTTTAAATGGCTTTGTTCTTGGAATTTCAGGTGGGCAAGACTCGACGCTTGTCGGGAAACTTGCTCAACTCGCTGTTGATGAATTAAATGATGAAGAGGAAACTAAGCGATTTAAATTCATTGCGATCCGGTTGCCTTACGGTTCTCAGTTTGACGAGGAGGATTGCCAGGATGCATTGGAATTCATTAAGCCGTCTCTAATCTACACGATAAACATAAAAGAAGCTGTCGATGCGAGTGAACGTGCATTGACAGCAGGTGGCGTTACATTGACCGATTTTGCTAAAGGAAATGAAAAAGCACGGGAACGTATGAAGGTTCAATACTCAGTTGCGGCCATGCATGATTGTATTGTTCTCGGGAGTGATCATGCGGCGGAAGCCATTACCGGATTTTATACGAAATTCGGGGATGGCGGTGCAGACCTTATGCCAATCTACAGACTGAACAAACGGCAAGGGAAACAACTACTTAAGGAACTTGGCTGCCCTGAACATCTCTACTTGAAAGTTCCGACAGCGGATCTTGAAGAAAATAGGCCGGCTATTCCTGATGAAGTAGCGCTCGGTGTCACCTATGACGATATCGATAATTATCTTGAAGGTAAAAAGTTGCCGGAGGGACCCCGTACAGCAATCGAGAATCATTTTCTCCGTTCAAAGCATAAACGGCATATGCCGATTACAATTTTTGATGATTTTTGGAAATGACTTCAGGGGGCTCCTTATTGGGGCTCCTTTTTATTTTCTAATCAGTGCTTAAGTTGTGTGAGAATTAGATATCCTGTATTATAAAGGTGTGTTTTGTTAATTTTCGGACAAATTTAGCGTAATAGACAATTGGGGGAATTGAAATGACACATAAAGAGATGATTGAGAAAGTCTTAACCAATATCGAAAAAGTGATGATTGGGAAAAGAGATATCGCCGAATTAAGTGTTACCGCACTTCTTGCCCGAGGGCATGTCCTACTTGAAGACGTGCCAGGTGTTGGAAAAACGATGATGGTAAAAGCGTTGGCTAAGTCAATTGGGGCAGATTTTAAGCGAATTCAATTTACACCGGACTTACTTCCTTCCGATGTTCTAGGCGTTTCAATTTATAACCCTAAAGAAATGGAATTTGAATTTAGGCCAGGACCCATCATGGGGAATATTATTCTAGCCGATGAAATTAATAGGACTTCGCCAAAGACGCAATCCTCTCTATTGGAAGGGATGGAAGAGTCCACCGTGACGATAGATGGAGAAACGATGCGAATTCCGCAACCCTTTTTTGTCATGGCAACACAAAATCCGATTGAATATGAAGGTACATACCCGCTACCTGAAGCGCAACTTGACCGTTTTCTATTTAAACTGAAGATGGGTTATCCGACGAAAATGGAAGAGATTGAAGTACTTGATCGTGCGGAGAAGGCCGTTCCAATTGACACGTTAGAAACCGTAGTATCACTTGAAGAATTAATCGAACTCCAAAAGGCTGTAACAGAAGTTAAAGTCGATAATACTATTAAGTCCTATATCGTAGAATGTGCTTCGCAGACGCGTGATAATCCATATGTCTATTTAGGTGTAAGTCCCCGAGGATCTCTTGCGCTTATGAAGGCATGTCAGGCCTATGCGATGATAAAAGGGAGAACTTACGTTACACCGGATGATGTTCAGTACTTATCGCCATTCGTTTTTGGACATCGCATGATTTTACGCCCTGAAGCCAAGTATGAAGGGATTTCCACTTCGGAAATTATAGAACGAATTTTGATGAAAGTACGTGTACCTGTAGATAAGGTTCAGCTGAAATGACAACTGTTAGGAAAATGATTGATATTTCGAGCCGGTTACTATTTGTTTTGTTCGTCTTGGTTTCTACATTTGTTTTTGCCATGTTCCAAGGCGGCATGGTCAGTTGGACTATTTTTTATATTATATTGCCTTTTATAATCTATTCTCTATTACTATTTTTCTATCCAATGTCGAAAATGACTGTGGAACGTACCATTCGGACACCTCATGTGCAAAATGGTGAGAAGTTGATTGTTTCTTTATCTATTAAACGTAAAAATCGATTTCCCTTACTTTATACCGTTGTAAGTGAACAGTGGGCAGAGCCCGAAATAGTTGTTTTGGCAGGTGAAAAGTTAAAACGCCTGTTTGTTTTTGGATTCCGTCAAGAAGTTGAGTGGGAATACGAAATCGAAAAAATACCCAGGGGTGAACATATACTTCAAGGGGTGAAAGTCGAGATTTCCGACTTTTTTGGATGGCTCCGAAAAACGAAATTTATTGAAGTAGAGAATATGATTCTAGTGTATCCCAAAATGACAGGTATTCATTATGTACCATTTAATACACAATATGACCAAGGTACGATGGCCTCGCCATTAAATATCGTCAAAGATACGACGATGGCAACGGGTGTACGCAATTACCAGTCAGGTGATCGGGTGACATGGATTCATTGGAAATCGTTTGCTAGAACGCAGACCTTGATGACAAAGGAGTTTGAAGATAGACGATCACAAGAGTTATTTATAATCATGGATAGCAGAGAGTCGAAAATGTTTGAGGAGCTAGTAGAACTTACTGCTTCGATATTGAAAGAAGCATCAAGTCATCAGGCAGATCTTGCCTTGATGACGACGGGCCCTAAACCCTCCTTATTCCCATTTATACAGTCGGAAGAGCAACTTCATATGGCGTTGGTTCACTTGGCAAAGATTAAGCCTGCGAATGAAGCATCATTAGCTGACTTTGGAACCACGTTTCAACACGGGGGCAGTATTGTATTGATCACGGGGAACCCCGATGGGCCTTTCATACAATCAGTTCTGCTAAGTGTGGAAAACGTTGAATCTATCATTTGCATGGTCGTAGTGAAACGTGATGATCCAGCATTGCAAAGGATTGAAGAGGATATTAGACTTGCAAAATCGAAGGGAATTACCGTGCATTTATTAGAACAGAAGCAGTTTTCAGATGCTTTTAAAGAGGCGGTGCGATTATGACTGGAGCGCGAATTGATAGGCAACTGCTACTAATTCTTTATATACTGGCATTGATCCTTTTAAGGGAATGGCTAATTCCGGTTATTGAATTGACCAATTCAGATCATTTAACACTGTTTTTATTATTTGTGGCGCTATCATTTTTTTTGGCCTTAATAAAAGCAAAGTGGTGGATAGTCGTTCCTACAAAGCTGATTTTCATTGTAGTAGCGACTCATTATGTATTTTTTGAAAAGGTACTATTTACAAAGGAAACACTAGTATATGTATCAGGTGACTTCCTTTCGAATGCCCCAATTATCATGAATGGTGACTGGGAAAGTATTACGAATCCATTTAGAACTGTGTTGTTTTTCGCGCTACTGTGGATGACGACCTATCTTATCCGTCATTGGATTGAAGTAAGGAAAAGTATTTTGCTATTTTATATCATGACTATTCTATTTATAGCGTTCATTGATACGTTCGGTGGATATGCTGCAGGTGGCGCTATTTTCCGAATTATGGTGACGGGGTTATTACTTCTTGGTTTACTTGCGATTACTAGGCTTGCGGAGAAGCACAACACATCAGTTCCAACAGGTGCATTCCTAGCGATATCCGTTCCACTTCTTTTCGCAGTTGTTGTGAGTGGAACGCTTGCCAACATTCTTCCGAAACAAGATCCCATCTGGCCAGATCCGCTACCTTATTTTGAGTCATTTGTGCAAGGGAGTGGGGAAGGTGGGGTGGCTAAAAGTGGATACGATACGAATGATTCCACATTGGGTGGTTCGTTTGTGCAGGATTCTACATTAGTCATTGAAGCAAAAGTGGCTAATGAACAATACTGGAAAATTGAAACGAAAAACACATACACCTCAAAAGGTTGGGAACAGGTATCTGTTGACGATTCCCAGACTAGTTATACTCCTGGTATGGAGATAGGGGAAATTGCGAGTCAAGGAAATGTGGACGCTGCAGCCCAACAACTTGCGGATTTGAAGGTGTCGGAAGACTTTTCTTTCATCGTTTATCCTTATGGGATGAATAAAGTATACGCAACAAAGGATGTTGTTTTTCAATACTTGGAAGGGGCAGGAAAGTACAGTACAGAAATTGAGGGCAAGGAAGGGGTCCTAGATTCGTATCAAGTCGAATTCACAGAGCCTGATTACAGCTTGAAAAAGTTAAGGGCTACTAGGATGGGAGATTTTTCAGAGGTAGCTGAAGATTTAACTCAGTACCTACAACTTCCAGAGCAATTACCTGAACGGGTGGAGGAACTTGCAAAAAACATAACAGAAAATCAGGAAAGTGTTTACGAGAAGACGAAGGCAATCGAAAAGTACTTTGGAAGAAATGGCTTTGTTTATACTCAGCAAGGTGTCGCTATTCCAAAAGCAGGCGATGATTATGTAGATCAGTTCCTCTTTGATACCAAACAGGGATACTGCGATAACTTTTCCACGTCTATGGTTGTCATGTTGCGCTCGATTGATATTCCAGCACGTTGGGTAAAAGGTTTTGCTCCCGGAGAATTTGTCTTAAATGACGAAGGGGAGAAAGTTTATCAAATTACGAATAATGAGGCGCATTCATGGGTTGAAGCATATATGCCTGGTATTGGCTGGATGCCATACGAACCGACAATTGGATTTAGTAGCTTAACGGATATTGAATATGATATCGAGTTGAACCTTGATGATACACTAACACCGGAAGTGAAAAAGCCTGAACAACCAAAGAAAGAGCAGGCTGAAAAAACGGTTAAAGCAGATAGGAACTTCAAAAATAGTGAGATTTTCAAAACTATGGGTACTTGGATCCGGAATAATATGTGGATAATAGGTGTGATTGTGTTAATAGTCATTTTTGCCGGCTGGCGAATATTCGTTAGTAGGGTAAAGTGGCTGCCTAAAGTGCTAGTTTATGTCCATCGTACTAAACAAGAAGATTGGTTAACATTTACAAAGCGCTATAACAGTTTATTGAAACAACTGGATCGTTCTGGTTTGAAGCGGGCAACTGGTATGACATTATCTGATTATGCAACGAGTGTTGACAACTACTTCGGTGGAGAAAGAATGAAAATGCTTACAACTGCATATGAAAAGGGTTTTTACGGTGGAAATATAACTGAACACGAATGGGTAGTGTTGCGGGAAATATGGGAAGATTTAATCAATAGGTCTTCGGGTTGATTTTTGTCGTAAATAGAAGTAAGATGAAAAAAGAACAAGCCCAAGGTGCCCTCATATATATCCGATAATACGGTTCGGATGTTTCTACAAGTTACCGAAAATGACTTGGCTATGAAGGTGGATTTAGCTCATTGATATATGAGCTTTGTTCGCTTTTTTATAGATGATGAGACGCGCAGAAAGCTGGACTTTCTGACGCGTTTTTCTCTATTTGAAAAGGCCTTGTGGAACGTTTGGAATATAGTTATGTTGCACGATGAAAAAATTGGTAAAATAGCCGGAAAAGGCTGGAATAATAAAATTAAAAGGAGGTTGTATCATCTTGAAGCAGGACAATATTTTAGTATTGGATTTAGGTAGTAGTGAGAATACGACAATAGCCCGTTGGATTCGTGATTTAGGTGTATATAGTGAGATTCACCCTCATGATATTACATCACAAACGATTGAAGGTTTAAAAACGGTAAAAGGAATTATTTTAAATGGTGGTGAAAATAATATCGTTGATGGTGAAGCGATTGACGTATTAGATGAAATATTCGCTTTAAACATTCCGGTAATTAGTGTGGGTCATCCTTCTACGAAAGCACTTAAAACATTCGAGCAATGGCCAAGTGAAAAGGAAACGATAGCACTTTTAAAAGATTTCGTGTTCCATACATGTAAGGCAGAAGCTAACTGGAATATGAAAAATTTCATTGATGATCAAGTTGCTTTAATCCGTAAACAGGTAGGCGATAAGAAAGTATTATTGGCTCTTTCAGGTGGTGTAGATTCGTCAGTTGTTGCGGCATTATTAGTTAAGGCAATCGGCAAGCAATTAATTTGTGTGCACGTAAACCATGGTTTAATGCGTAAAAACGAGTCTGAGGGCGTTGTTCAAATGTTCGAAAAAGACTTGGGGGATAACCTTGTTTACGTGGATGCAAGCGAGCGTTTCTTAGGTAAACTAAAAGGGGTAGACGAGCCAGAAGAGAAGCGTAAAATTATCGGCAATGAATTTATTCGCGTATTTGAAGAAGAAGCGCGTAAACTTGAAGGAATTGACTTCTTAGCACAAGGAACAATATATCCAGATATCGTAGAATCTGGTACAAAA
>NZ_CP188818.1:4185000-4315000 GCF_051550195.1 Sporosarcina sp. FA15
GGGGTCGTAGACCCGAAACCAGGTGATCTACCCATGTCCAGGGTGAAGGTAAGGTAACACTTACTGGAGGCCCGAACCCACGTACGTTGAAAAGTGCGGGGATGAGGTGTGGGTAGCGGTGAAATTCCAATCGAACCTGGAGATAGCTGGTTCTCTCCGAAATAGCTTTAGGGCTAGCCTCAAACTTAAGAATCTCGGAGGTAGAGCACTGTTTGGACTAGGGGCCCATCCCGGGTTACCGAATTCAGACAAACTCCGAATGCCGATGATTTATGTTTGGGAGTCAGACTGCGGGTGATAAGATCCGTAGTCGAGAGGGAAACAGCCCAGACCACCAGTTAAGGTCCCCAAGTATTCGTTAAGTGGAAAAGGATGTGGCGTTGCCCAGACAACCAGGATGTTGGCTTAGAAGCAGCCATCATTTAAAGAGTGCGTAATAGCTCACTGGTCGAGTGGCGCTGCGCCGAAAATGTACCGGGGCTAAACGAATCACCGAAACTGTGGATTGACATCTTAGATGTCAGTGGTAGGAGAGCGTTCCAAGGGCGTCGAAGCTAGACCGTAAGGACTGGTGGAGCGCTTGGAAGTGAGAATGCCGGTATGAGTAGCGAAAGAAGGGTGAGAATCCCTTCCACCGAATGCCCAAGGTTTCCTGAGGAAGGCTCGTCCGCTCAGGGTTAGTCAGGACCTAAGTTGAGGCCGAAAGGCGTAGACGATGGACAACAGGTTGATATTCCTGTACCACCTCCCCGCCGTTTGAGCAATGGGGTGACGCAGTAGGATAGGGTGAGCGCGCTGTTGGTTATGCGCGTCTAAGCAGTGAGGTGTGGAATGAGGCAAATCCCGTTCCTATAACATTGAGCTGTTACAGCAAGGGGATTTATCCCTGAGTCCCTGATTTCACGCTGCCAAGAAAAGCCTCTAGCGAGGCGGGAGGTGCCTGTACCGCAAACCGACACAGGTAGGCGAGGAGAGAATCCTAAGGTGATCGAGAGAACTCTCGTTAAGGAACTCGGCAAAATGACCCCGTAACTTCGGGAGAAGGGGTGCTCTGGTAGGGTGTTAAAGCCCGAGAGAGCCGCAGTGAATAGGCCCAGGCGACTGTTTAGCAAAAACACAGGTCTCTGCAAAACCGCAAGGTGAAGTATAGGGGCTGACGCCTGCCCGGTGCTGGAAGGTTAAGAGGAGAGGTCAGCGCAAGCGAAGCTTCGAATTGAAGCCCCAGTAAACGGCGGCCGTAACTATAACGGTCCTAAGGTAGCGAAATTCCTTGTCGGGTAAGTTCCGACCCGCACGAAAGGCGTAACGATCTGGGCACTGTCTCAACGAGAGACTCGGTGAAATTATAATACCTGTGAAGATGCAGGTTACCCGCGACAGGACGGAAAGACCCCGTGGAGCTTTACTGTAACCTGATATTGAATTCCGGTGCAGCCTGTACAGGATAGGTAGGAGCCTTGGATTCCGGAGCGCTAGCTTCGGATGAGGCGTTGGTGGGATACTACCCTGGCTGTATTGGACTTCTAACCCATGCCCCTTATCGGGGCAGGAGACAGTGTCAGGCGGGCAGTTTGACTGGGGCGGTCGCCTCCTAAAGAGTAACGGAGGCGCCCAAAGGTTCCCTCAGAATGGTTGGACATCATTCGTAGAGTGCAAAGGCATAAGGGAGCTTGACTGCGAGACCTACAAGTCGAGCAGGGTCGAAAGACGGGCTTAGTGATCCGGTGGTTCCGCATGGAAGGGCCATCGCTCAACGGATAAAAGCTACCCCGGGGATAACAGGCTTATCTCCCCCAAGAGTCCACATCGACGGGGAGGTTTGGCACCTCGATGTCGGCTCATCGCATCCTGGGGCTGTAGTCGGTCCCAAGGGTTGGGCTGTTCGCCCATTAAAGCGGTACGCGAGCTGGGTTCAGAACGTCGTGAGACAGTTCGGTCCCTATCCGTCGCGGGCGCAGGAAATTTGAGAGGAGCTGTCCTTAGTACGAGAGGACCGGGATGGACATACCTCTGGTGTACCAGTTGTCTTGCCAAAGGCATCGCTGGGTAGCTATGTATGGACGGGATAAATGCTGAAAGCATCTAAGCATGAAGCCCCCCTCGAGATGAGATTTCCCATTACGCAAGTAAGTAAGATCCCTCAAAGAAGATGAGGTTGATAGGTCTGGGGTGGAAGCACGGCGACGTGTGGAGCTGACGGATACTAATCGATCGAGGACTTAACCAATTTTGAAAAGGGCTTGATTACCCTGATTCGTGTAGCACAATGTCTGTTTTATTCAGTTTTGAGCGAACAAGCTCAAAGAGTCTGGTGACGATTGCGAAGAGGTCACACCCGTTCCCATCCCGAACACGGAAGTTAAGCTCTTCAGCGCCGATGGTAGTTGGGGGTTTCCCCCTGCGAGAGTAGGACGCCGCCGGGCGCAAGGTCATTGCCAATAGGTAATGGCTTTTTTTGTGTTTATTTTTAGAAGTTTTTTTAGATATATATATTAAATAAATGAGTAACTATAGGAACCTAGAGAATGCGCATTTAAAGAGGCATCCGAAGCTCTGAGAGTAATGGAGCACTAACTAGGCTTAGGGAGCGAGATATCCCTAGCGCAATAAGGAATTCAAAGGGATTCTTAATTTTAACTTACATAGGTTAATTTGTACTTATACAAAAAAAGTAAGGATAATCGTATACATAAAAAACTCAAGCGCCTTGGTGGAGCCGAAAAGGACGACAAGCGATAGAGGAAGGCAGCTTAGGATCAGCGCGACACAGGTAACACAATGTCGCAACAGCTCTGCATGCCCCCCGTTGTGTAGGATCGGGAGCTAGGCGCTGGAGTATAGACACTACTCTAGGTGAAAAAGTTTATAATTTCTTGTCTTTCGAAAAAAGGGTGGTCTCAATTAGAAAAACGTCGCCTTTCCCCTTCCGTGTCTACATTACTAGGCATAGGGATAATAAGTTCGCATGCTGATGGTGGTTCGGAGCTCTTTCCTGTGAGGAGTAGGACGTCGCCGGTAGTAAGGTCATTGCCAATAGGTAATGGCCTTTTTGTCGTCCGGGAAATAATGAAATCTCGTACTTATGGAGAAATGCTATCTAAGTTAAATTATTGAATATGTTATGAAAACAGAGCGCTAGCTTCTTACTGGGAAAGACGGAGCCAAATGACTATAGGATAGGTGAAGCAGTTAGATTAATGGGGTTGGGCATACAAAATGCGATATTGAAGGGTTTATTTACTTCAATTTATATAATAACGAAATTCCGTAAATGTACAGGTCTTAATGTAAGTGTGTTATATATATGATCGGTTTACGTGTTGAAATGATCGGTTGTGCATTGGTTATGATTGTTTAGGTATTGATATGATCGGTCGTGCAGTGGTTATGATTGTTTAGGTGTTGAAATGATCGGTCGTGCATTGGTTATGATTGTTTACGTGTTGATATGATCGGTCGTGCATTGGTTATGATTGTTTAGGTGTTGAAATGATCGGTCGTGCATTGGTTATGATTGTTTACGTGTTGATATGATCGGTCGTGCAGCGGTTATGATTGTTTAGGTATTGATATGATCGGTCGTGCTCCTGATACGCTCGCTCGCCTATAATTTTAGCCATTATGATTGAACAATTAGCGACATAAGAATTGGTGTTAGATTATGGAAGTGGCGATTAGAATACCTAAATTCATCTTCGGATTCGAGCTACTTGTCCGTCTATTCTTAATAGCTTGAAATCATAGCCTAACAGCGATACGATAAGGGTCAAGCAATATTGAAAGGGGTGGTTATTTTGCAAATGGTGCTCATTATATTCGCGATTAATATCGTGTATGTTACATTTTTTACAGTGCGCATGATTCTAACGTTAAAAGGCTATAGATACATCGCTGCCGGACTTAGTGTAGTAGAAATCGTTATCTATGTCATCGGCCTTGGTTTAGTGCTTGATAACCTGAATGAAATACAGAACTTAGTAGCCTATGCAATCGGTTATGGTTGTGGAGTTATTATTGGGTCGAAGATTGAAGAGAAGATGGCACTTGGCTATATTACAGTAAATGTAATTACGTCAGAGAAGAACTTGAAATTACCGAGTATACTGCGGGAAAAAGGTTACGGAGTCACAGATTGGTCAGCGAATGGTCTTGATGGGGATCGGTCTGCTATGCAGATTCTTACCCCGCGTAAATATGAATTGAAACTTTACGTTACTATTAAAGAAATAGACCCAAAAGCATTTATTATTGCATACGAGGCGAAAATGATACATGGCGGTTTCTGGGTTAAGAGTGTGAGGAAAGGGAAGTTGTTCAAGTGAGTAAAAAGAAGACTATATGGTTTGACGTGGAAACAGAAGAGACTATTGAGGATTGTTTAAAGCGAATGGCTGCAGAAGGTTATGCAGTTGCGGGACGAAAGGAAGAGCCGCTGTTTACTGAGGTGAATGGAGAATTTATTCCAGTACGGCAAGTTATCAAGTTCAAAGGTGTACTAAGAGAAGATGAAAATGCCTAAAAGGCGAACGTTATGGGATAGCGATATGTAATTGTTCGCCTTTTCTATTGACGAATGCTCGCGGTCTTGTTAAAATATAGAGAGTAAATAGAATCCCCATATATGCTGTGGAATTGGCCGCAGTGTTTCTACCAGGACACCGTAATGTCCGGACTATGCGGGAAAGCGACTTTCAGGAATTGTAGCGAAAGGTGTGTGGGTACCTATGGGTGCAATCATCTTAACGCATATTTCAACGTCCTCGAATGATCTGCTTTTCATGCATATGAAGAGTGGTTTGTTCGAGGACTTTTTAGTTTAGGAAATGTTGGCTAGGCTTCAGGTGCCAGACGCTCGGGTCATAAGACGGCCTGTTGCCACAAAATGTGGCAAACTTATGCAACATTCATTTGTAGCGGCACCTAACGCTTTTCTTAAAAGGAGCGGATTATAAGTGGAACCGAAAATCGGTGTCATTATGGGAAGTAAAAGTGATTGGGAAACAATGAAACATACGTGTGACATTTTGGACGAACTAGAAGTCCCTTACGAGAAGAAAGTCGTCTCAGCACACCGTACACCTGATTTCATGTTTGAATATGCAGAACAAGCGCAAGATAAAGGTTTAGAAGTCATTATTGCAGGAGCTGGGGGAGCTGCACACCTTCCAGGGATGGTTGCAGCAAAAACATTGCTACCCGTTATTGGCATACCTGTTCAGTCAAAAGCGTTGAATGGAATGGATTCCTTATTATCCATTGTTCAAATGCCTGGAGGTGTTCCAGTGGCGACTATGGCGATTGGGAAAGCAGGCGCTGTGAACGCAGGTCTTCTTGCTGCACAGATGTTAGGTGTCCATGACAAAGCTCTAATGAAACGTATTGAAGAGCGCCGTAATAACATGCGTGATGCGGCACTAGAAAGTAGCGGTGACTTACTATGAAAACAATTTTACCTGGACAAACGATAGGGATCATTGGTGGGGGACAGCTTGGTCGGATGATGGGGCTTGCCGCGAAGGAAGCGGGATTCAAAATCGCGGTGCTAGATCCTGTTATGGATTCACCGTGTGGTCAAATTGCTGATATACGGATTGTTGCACCTTACAACGATGAGATTGCACTCGAGGAACTAGGTGAAGTGAGTGACGTCATCACATATGAATTCGAAAACATTGATTATGAGGGATTGAAAAGGCTCACTCAAATCGCACACGTACCGCAGGGCGCAGAACTTGTCCGGATCACACAGAATCGTATCAATGAAAAAGCAGAAATTACAGCATCGGGTGCACCTGTTGCAAACTATGTAGCGGCACAGACGTTTGAAGAGCTAACATTGAAAATTGGAGAAGTCGGCTACCCTTGTATCGTCAAGACTGCATTCGGTGGTTATGACGGCAAAGGGCAAGTGAAAATCGACTCTGAAAGTGATCTTCACGAAGCGGAATCACTCTTTGTTCATTCGGCATGTATTGCAGAAGCGTTCGTTCCGTTTACAAAAGAAATATCAGTGATCATTCAACGGAATGATAAAGGACAATCTTACTGTCTTCCAGTTGCTGAAAATATTCATAAACACCATATACTGCATGAATCAATCGTTCCAGCACGGGTCAATGAAAAAGTCTTAGCCCAAGCCGAAGATGCAGCGAAGAAAATCGCAGATCATCTCAATCTTGTCGGAACATTGGCGGTTGAAATGTTCGTCTTAGAAAATGATGAAATTATTATTAATGAATTAGCACCACGTCCACATAACTCGGGTCATTATTCAATTGAGGCGTGTAACATTTCGCAGTTCCATCAGCATATCCGTGCTATTTGTGGCTGGCCACTTCGCAAGCCGATATTATGGCAATCTTCGATTATGGTGAATGTGCTCGGCGAACATGTAGCACCACTGACGAAGATTGTTACGGATTATCCAGATTGGTCAATCCATCTATATGGCAAAGCCGAAGCGAAATTAAAGCGAAAAATGGGACATGTCACAATCATGACGGACAACATTGAAACGACATTGGAAGACATTAATTCAACGGGAATTTGGTCTGAATAGAGGGGGATACTTATGATAAAGCGATACCCCAGTCCAGAAATGGACGCTGTACGGTTAGAACAAAATAAGTGTTATACGAATTTCAAGCAGCTCCGTCTTGACTGAATAATTGACGGCAGCTTTTCAACATTTCAAAGTTTCAAAAAGAAACTTAATCTAATTCCATTTGGGAGGAAAAAAGACATGACGAAAGTAAACGTATACGTAACACTCCGTGAAAGTGTTGTTGATCCACAAGGGGTAGCAACTAAAGAAGCGCTTCAAACGATGGGTTATAAAGAGGTCGAAAACGTACGCATTGGGAAATTGATTGAGCTAGAATTAGACGAATCAGTTACAAATATCGATGCACGTGTCAAAGAAATGTGCGAAAAGCTTTTAGTCAATAAAGTTATTGAGGACTACCGATATGAAATCGGGGAGGTCGCGGGCAAATGAAGTTCGCTATACTTGTTTTCCCAGGATCGGGTTGCGACATCGACATGTATCATGCGGTAAATACCGTTCTGGGCAATAAAGCAGAATACATCTGGCATACAGAAGCGAATCTTGACGGTTATGACGCAGTACTTATTCCGAGTGGAGCATCGTACGGGGATTATCTGCGTGCGGGTGCACTAGCGCAAAGCTCACCAGCAATCGAGAGCTTGAAAGCATTTGCTGCAACAGGGAAACCTGTTCTTGGTGTGGGTAACGGGTTCCAAATTCTCGCTGAAGCAGGCCTTTTACCAGGCGCTTTCTTGCGCAATAAAGGACTGAAATTCAGGTCTGGCAAAACGAACTTGACTGTCTTGAATACAGATTCTATATTTACGGCAGATTACGACAACGGGCAAGAAATCACAATTCCGTTTGCTCATGAATTCGGCAACTATTATGTTGATGAAAAAACAGTAGCAGAATTGAAAAGTACTAACCGTATCGTATTTACATATGCGGACGGTAATGCAGATGGCAGCACAGCGGACATCGCGGGTGTTTTAAACGAAAAAGGCAATGTGCTCGGTATGATGCCCCTTCCTGAACGTGCAGTTGAGGAAATCATCGGAGGAACAGATGGATTGCCTCTATTCAATTCAATCTTGAAAAGGTGGAGTGAAAATAATGTCAGCCAAGCATGAACCGAACGCACAACAAATTAAAGATGAACAATTATACCGCCAAATGGGAATGACAGATGAGGAATTCGAACGTGCAACAGAGATGTTAGGACGCCTTCCAAACTATACGGAAACGGGTTTATTCTCTGCATTGTGGTCTGAACACTGCTCATATAAGAGCTCGAAACCAGTACTGCGTAAATTCCCAACTGATGGGCCACGTGTTCTTCAAGGACCAGGAGAAGGAGCAGGAATCGTCGACATTGGCGACAATCAAGCAGCTGTTTTCAAAATGGAATCCCATAACTCTCCTTCTGCGATTGAACCGTTCATCGGGGCAGCAACTGGTGCTGGTGGGGTTCTGCGTGACGTATTTTCAATGGGCGCCCGCCCTGTAGCACTTGTAAACTCACTTCGTTTCGGCGATCTAACAGACGAACGTGACCGTTATTTATTCGAAGAAGCGGTTGCAGGGATTGCAAGTTACGGAAATGCGATTGGTATACCTACTATTGCTGGCGAAGTTCAGTTCGATAATTGTTATTCTAAACGTCCACTCGTCAATGCGATGGCTGTTGGTTTGTTAAATCATGAAGACATTCAAAAAGGGATCGCTTCCGGTATCGGTAATAGTGTGATGTATGCCGGTGCTACAACAGGACGTGACGGGATTCACGGTGCGACGATGTCTTCATCCGAAGTAAAAGATGGAGAACTTCCAGTGATGCAAGCTGGTGACCCGTTCCTTGAAAAACTTGTGATGGAAGCATGCCTTGAGCTTGTAAAATCAGATGCGTTAATTGGGATTCAAGATATGGGGGCAGCAGGACTTACTTCTTCTGCGGCTGAAATGGCATCAAAAGCAGGGTATGGTGTTGAGTTAAACCTTGACCTAGTACCACAACGTGAAGAAGGAATGACAGCATATGAAATGATGTTGTCAGAATCTCAAGAACGTATGCTAATCGTCGTGAAAAAAGGCCGTGAACAGGAAGTAACGGATTTATTTGCGAAATATAATGTCGAAGCGGTAACGATTGGTAAAGTAACAGATGATAAAATGCTGCGCCTGCTTCATAAAGGTGAAGTTGTCGCTGAAGTATCAGCTGATGCACTTGCTGAAGACGCACCGGTTTACCATAAGAAATCCGAGGAACCTGCTTATTTCAGAGAATTCCAAGCGATGGAAATGACAGAACCTGTCGTGACAGATTTGAATGAAACACTTAAAGACCTCTTGCAACGTCCAACGATTGCATCGAAAGAATGGGTCTATAATCAGTTCGATACACAAGCTAGGTCAAATACGGTCGTTGCACCAGGTTCATCTGCGGGTGTCATTCGTGTCACTGGAACGAATAAAGGACTTGCGATGACATCCGATTGTAACTCACGTTTCGTCTATCTTGACCCAGAAACAGGCGGGAAAATTGCCGTTGCTGAAGCAGCACGTAATCTCATTTGTTCAGGCGCGGAACCAATTGCAATTACAGATTGCTTAAACTTTGGTAGTGCGGACAAGCCGGAAGTATTTTGGCAGCTTGAGAAATCAGCTGACGGAATTTCTGATGCATGCCGCAAGTTGAATGCTCCTGTAATAAGCGGGAACGTTTCCTTATCTAATGAAGTGAATGGTGTTCCAATCTATCCGACACCAACGATTGGTATGGTCGGCCTTGTTCATGATTTATCACAAGTAACGACTACTGAATTCAAAAATGCAGGCGATGTCATTTATGTCATCGGTGAAGCATCACTTGATTTCGGCGGTAGTGAATTGCAACAAATGACGGAAGGGAAAATTTTCGGCCAAGCTCCGGCAATTGACCTTGAAGTTGAAGCAGCACGCCAGAAAGAACTTTTGACAGCGATCCAAGCGGGACTTGTTCAATCAGCAACAGATTTATCAGAAGGCGGATTTGCAGTAGCGCTTTGTGAAAAAGCATTCGGTACGGAAGGTCTTGGAGCAGGCGTTACAGTTTCAGGATCTGCAGTAACAGCATTATTCAGTGAAACGCAATCACGTTTCCTTGTGACTGTAAAAGAAGAAAAAGCGTCAGATTTCGAAAAAGCTGTAGCAGATGCGATTAAGATCGGTGTAGTTACGGATAGTAACCGTATCGTTATTAACGGTGAAGACGGTACGTTAATCGACGGGACGGTGGATGAACTCCGTTCTGCTTGGAAAGGGGCTATCCAATGCTTGCTGAACTCAGAGGCTTAAACGAAGAGTGCGGTGTGTTTGGCATTTGGGGTCATGAAGACGCGGCGCAGATCAGTTATTATGGTCTGCACGCGTTACAACACCGGGGACAAGAAGGAGCCGGTATCGTTACGAAGGAAGGCAAAAAGTTTCATGTGATTAAAGGCGAAGGTCTTGTCAATGAAGTGTTTTCTGGTAATGAGATCAATGATTTAAAAGGAAATTCAGCAATTGGGCAAGTGCGTTATTCTACAGAGAACGGTCGCGGAATCGAAAATGTTCAGCCGCTCGTTTTCCGTTCAACAACTGGAAGTCTTTCGGTCGCTCACAATGGCAACATTGTGAATGCGGTCGAACTACGCGAGCATCTTGAACGTCAAGGTAGTATTTTTCAAACGAATTCTGATACAGAAGTGCTAGCGCATTTAATTAAGAAAAGTAGCGGTTCTTTAACACAGCGTGATCGTGTAAAAAAAGCATTGTCGATGTTAAAAGGTGCTTTTGCGTTTGTCATCTTGACGGATGACGGATTAATGGTTGCGCAGGATCCGAATGGTTTGCGTCCATTATCCCTTGGGAAACTGGGAGATGCTTGGGTCGTAGCATCTGAGACATGTGCGTTCGATCTTATTGGTGCAGAATGGGTTCGTTCGGTAGAGCCGGGAGAACTCATCATTATTAATGATAAAGGTCTTCAGTCGGACCGTTTTGCGAAAGCTGCGGACTCGGCTATGTGCTCGATGGAATATGTCTATTTCGCACGCCCTGATTCGGATATTGATGGTATTAATATTCATTCAGCACGGAAGCGTTGCGGTAAACGACTTGCACGTGAAGTGCATATCGAAGCAGACGTCGTCACAGGTGTACCGGATTCAAGTATTTCAGCGGCTATTGGGTTTTCTGAGGAAAGTGGAATTCCATATGAGTTAGGGCTGATCAAAAGTCGTTATGTCGGGCGAACGTTCATTCAACCAACACAGGAGATGCGTGAAAGAGGCGTGAAGATGAAACTTTCACCAGTGCGTCAAGTTGTGAACGGTAAAAGAGTCGTCATGGTGGATGATTCGATTGTGCGCGGCACCACGTCTAAAAGGATTGTCAATCTGTTGAAAGAAGCCGGTGCGACGGAAGTTCACGTTGTGATTGCGTCTCCACCGCTTGTCAGTCCGTGTTTTTATGGTGTAGATATCAGTACGGATTCAGAATTGATAGCAACAAATAGGACGGTTGATGAAATCCGAGAGCTTATCGGTGCAGATTCACTGACATTCCTGTCTGCTGAGGGAATGGTCGAAGCCATTGGACGTCCCGATAAAACAAAGAACTGTGGACAATGCCTTGCATGCTTTACAGGAGAATATCCTACAGAAATCTATTCAGATACAGTGTTGCCACATAAGAAAGAAATTGTTTGATAGGGGGACTTTTACATGTCGAAGGCTTATGAAAACGCAGGTGTAAATATCGAAGCTGGTTACGAGTCAGTTGAACGGATGAAGTCACATGTTGCGCGAACTGCGCGTAAAGGTGTTACAGGAACGTTCGGCGGTTTTGGTGGCATGTTCGATCTATCCGCACTTAACTACAAAGAACCGGTACTTATTTCCGGTACAGACGGTGTTGGAACAAAGTTGAAACTGGCGTTCATGGCAGATAAGCATGACACGATTGGTATTGACTGTGTCGCTATGTGTGTTAACGATATTGTGGCGCAGGGCGCAGAACCTCTTTACTTCCTTGATTACATCGCACTTGGCAAAGCCGTTCCTGAAAAGATAGAAGCGATTGTTAAAGGAATCGCAGATGGTTGTGTTCAATCTGGTGCAGCATTAATTGGTGGAGAAACGGCTGAGATGCCAGGACTTTACGAAGTCGATGAGTATGACCTTGCAGGATTTGCAGTTGGAGCATGTGAAAAGAGTAAAGTTGTCACGGGTGAAAAAGTTGTTGCTGGAGACGTTCTTGTCGGTATCGCTTCAAGCGGTATTCATTCGAACGGTTATTCACTCGTCCGTAAAATTGTAATTGAAGATCAGGGCTGTGAAATTGACGGTTTGATTGCTGGATACGAAGATCTTGGAACAGTTGGAAACGCACTTCTTACACCGACGAAAATTTATGCGAAACCTGTTCTTCAAATGCATAACGAACTCGACGTCCATTCAATGGGCCATATTACGGGCGGCGGCTTCTACGAAAACTTACCGCGTATGTTGGTAGATGGATTCGGAGCGGAAATTGACCTTGGTTCATGGCCAGTACTTCCAGTATTCAAAATGCTGAAAGAAAAAGGCGAACTGTTGGATAAAGATCTATACAGCGTATTTAATATGGGTATCGGTTTTGTAGTTGCGCTTCCTGAAGAACAAGCGAATGCTGCCCTTAAAATTGCAGCTGAGCACGGGGAAGAAGCATTCATTATTGGACGTGTAATTGAAGGCGATGGCGTCACATTTACAGGGACACATGACGGAAGTCTTGCCGAATGAATCGAAAAGTGAAGATTGCCGTTTTCGCATCCGGAAGCGGCAGTAATTTTGCAGCAATTGAACAAGCATGTAGCGCAGGTGAATTGAATGCTGAAATCGTCCTGATGGTGACAAATAAGCCGGAAGCATTTGTTGTTGAACGTGCTGACAAAGTGAGTATTCCAGTTGCAGCAATACGTCCAAAAGATTTCGAAACGAAAGATGCGTACGAAGAAGCAATTCTTCATGCACTTCGAGAATCCGGGGCGGAATGGCTAGTTCTTGCAGGTTATATGCGTCTTGTTGGGCCGGTCCTATTGATGGCTTATCCTTCTCGCATAGTCAATATTCATCCTTCACTACTGCCTTCGTTTCCTGGAAAAGATGCGATTGGACAAGCGGTTGCGCATGGCGTGAAGGTAACGGGTGTTACCGTTCATCTTGTGGATGAAGGAATGGATACAGGACAAATTCTTGCACAGTGTGCAGTCGATGTTGTCAGTGGAGATGAAGATAAAACAGCCGAAGCGATTCATGCTGTTGAACACGGTTTATATAAAGATACGTTAAACGAACTTTTTAGCCGGTAATGATCAAGGCTTGGGCCGGCAGAAAGCAGGTCATGCAGTCGTTGCGACAGGAAGTCGCGATTTTAGACTGCTATCCTAACATACTAATTGGAGGGTTTTATTCGTGAAAAAACGTGCATTGCTTAGCGTGTCAGACAAAAACGGTATTTTGGAATTTGCAAAAGAATTGGAAAGTCTCGGTTATGAACTGTTATCAACAGGCGGTACAATGAAACATCTTGCAGACAATGGCGTCGCAGTAACAGCAGTCGATGCAGTAACCGGATTCCCTGAAATTATGGAAGGCCGCGTTAAAACGCTCAACCCAATGATTCACGGAGGACTTCTTGCGAAACAAGACAATCCCTCTCATATCTTACAAATGGAAGAGCATGGCATCCAGCCGATTGATGTTGTTTGTGTTAACTTGTATCCGTTTAAAGAAACGATTTCAAAGCCGGACGTAACCAATGATGATGCAATTGAAAATATCGATATTGGTGGACCAGCGATGCTTCGTGCTTCAGCGAAAAACCATGCATACGTCACAGTTATCGTAGATGCAACAGATTACGATCAAGTGCTTACCGAGATCAAAGCAGATGGCAAAACGACACTTGAAACGCGCAGACGTCTTGCAGCAAAAGTTTTCCGTCATACAGCGGCATACGATGCACTTATTGCCGGTTTCTTGACTGACCTTACAGGCGAAGAATTCCCTGAGCAGGTTACGTATACATATGAACTAAAACAACCGCTTCGTTATGGAGAAAATCCACACCAAAAAGCAGCTTTCTACAGCCGTCCACTTGGTTCTGATTTCTCAATTGCGTACGCGAAACAATTACATGGCAAAGAACTTTCGTATAACAATATCCAAGATGCCAATGCGGCTATCCAAATCATTAAAGAATTTGATAAAGCAGCAGCTGTGGCGGTAAAACATATGAATCCATGTGGTGTTGGAACAGGCAAAACAATTTTCGAAGCGTTCAATAAAGCATATGAAGCAGACTCGACGTCTATCTTTGGCGGTATAATTGCATTGAACCGTGAAGTTGATGCTGCAACTGCTGAAAAGTTATCGGGTATCTTCCTAGAAATTATCATCGCACCTGCATTCACAGAAGAAGCAGTTGAAATCTTGACGAAGAAGAAAAATATTCGCTTGATGACAATTTCGTTTGATCAAAACAAAAAAGACAAATGGAATACAGTTTCTGTTGAAGGCGGATTGCTTATGCAAGAGCCGGATGCATACGGATTTGCGGATGCAGACATTCGTGTTGCGACTGACCGCCAGCCAACTGAAGCTGAATGGGAAGCGATGAAACTTGGTTGGGCTGTTGTAAAACATGTGAAGTCCAACGCAATTGTCGTGACTGATGACAATATGACACTCGGTGTTGGTGCGGGGCAGATGAACCGTGTTGGAGCAGCGAATATCGCGCTAACGCAAGCAGGCGAACGCGCTAAAGGTGCAGCGCTTGCATCTGATGCATTCTTCCCAATGGATGATACAGTCGAAGCCGCAGCGAAAGCGGGCATTACGGCAATTATTCAACCAGGCGGATCAGTGAAAGACGAAGATTCGATTAAGAAAGCTAATGAATACGGTATTACGATGGTATTTACAGGCGTACGTCATTTCAAACATTAAGGAGTAGATTGCATTGAATATACTCGTTATCGGGAGCGGTGGCCGCGAGCATGCGATTGCCAGACAGTTCAATGTCTCCCCTTCAGTCAATAAAGTTTTTGTCGCACCCGGCAATGATGGCATGAAAAATGATGCTGAATGTGTGCAAATCGATGCGTTGGATTTTGAGGCACTTGCTTCATTTGCACAAGAGAACCATGTGGACCTGACATTTGTCGGCCCTGAACAACCGCTTGGAGAAGGAATTGTTGATTACTTTACTGAACGTGGATTAACAGCGTTCGGTCCGACGAAAGCGGCGGCGTTGATCGAAGGAAGTAAGTCATTCGCTAAAGAGCTGATGACAAAGTATGCTATTCCAACGGCTGCGTATGGAACATTTACCGATGCAGAAGAAGCAAAAGCGTTTATCCGAGAAAATGGTGCCCCAATTGTCGTTAAAGCAGACGGACTTGCAGCTGGGAAAGGTGTTATCGTTGCAATGACGCTGGAGGATGCGCTTGAAGCAGTCGACGATATGATTGGCAACCAGAAATTCGGCGAATCTTCATCACGTGTTGTTATCGAAGAGTTTTTGGACGGCGAAGAGTTCTCTTACATGTCGTTTGTCCATGACGGTCAAATTTACCCGATGGTTGTCGCGCAGGATCATAAGCGTGCTTATGACGGTGATAGAGGACCGAATACGGGTGGTATGGGCGCTTATTCACCCGTTCCGCAAATTTCGGACGCAGTTGTGAAAGAAGCATACGATAAAGTCGTCGTTCCGACTGTTGAAGCAATGGCTGCAGAAGGGACTCCGTTTACTGGTATTTTATATGCCGGTCTCATTTTGACTGACAAGGGCCCGAAAGTGATTGAGTTCAACGCTCGTTTCGGCGATCCTGAAACGCAGGTCGTCCTTCCACGAATGGCGTCTGACTTTGGTGAATTCATGGCTGCACTTATGGCTGGTAAACCGTATGACTTGAAGTGGGATGACAAAGCGATGTTAGGCGTTGTCATTGCGGCAGATAGATATCCAGGAGATGTAGTAAAAGGGGCGGTATTACCTGATCTTGACGTTTTGTCAGCACGTGACTTAGAAGTCTTCCATGCAGGCACAAAATCAAATGGCGAAGGGTTTGTTGGTAATGGGGGACGTGTACTCCTCATTACAGCGAAAGCAGATTCATTGAAAGAAGCGCAGGTTGAGGTTTATAAAGGTTTGTCTCAATTAGAATGGAACGGATTCTTCTACAGGCAGGACATTGGCTGGCGTACGTTTGAATAAATGAAAAGACCACTAACTTAGTAATGAGTTAGTGGTCTTTTCACGTTTACGAAACATCCAATCCGATAATAAAGAAAAGGAGGATCGGTAGAATACGTATATAGTCAGCACTTAACGAATGGAATGTTCTTCCTGTATCGCTTAGTCGCTTGGTGATGGCCTTACACAATAAGCCCGCCAGAAGAACACTGTCAGTCTTATTGATCCGGCGCCTGCAGGATGCGGGTGTGCAGCCATTGCCGCAGGACGCGGCAATGGCTGCCTTTCATTAGTGTCGCTTCTTCGCTAGATTTGTTCGTTATACGGGTGAAGTATAGCACTTAGTTAATTCCAAATAAGTAGTGCTGAATATATAGTTGCAAAATTTACCAAATTATTTATACTTAAGGTGATGCTTTCCAGAAAGGTGAAGAGACAATGGGTTTGCAATTTACTGGCGTGGAGAAAAGATTAAATGATTCACTCATTTTTCCCGAATTTAACTTACATAGTGGTAGCAATCAAGTAACGGCAATTTACTCCAGTCTTAATGTACGTAACACGCTTTTACAGATGCTTACAAAGGAGATACCCATTTTAAACGGCGAAATATACATAAATGATGTCGAGATTTCAAAGGTGACTCTTTCAGACATCGGTTTTTCATTTCTGAATGAAGGGCTATATGAGCGTTTAACGGTTGCTGAACAGATCAATTTTTACCGTAAACTTTATAGCGCAGATATATCTACTGCAACGATTTTACGAAAAGTTCACCTTGAAGAGAAGCGAAATGTAAGGATAAAGAAATTATCTTACTCGGAGCAAAGACGGATCCAATTTGCGAAGCTCCTCATTCAAAATCCTGAGCAGTTCATATTTGAAGAACCCGACCAAAACATCGATATCGAAACACAGCGCGTATTAATTATTATGCTGGAAGAGCTACGTGATAAAGGGAAAAGTGTACTAATATTAACGGGGAATATGGAGAGCGCAGTCAATTTAGCGGATAAGGTTTTTAAGTTGGATGAAAACGGTTTGCATGAAATTCAAATAGCTAGGGAACTTGAAGAGGACATTCCTTCAATTTTGGAAGCGAGCGCTGAAATAGATAAAACAGAAATACAACCAGTCCGATTTGAAAAAATACCTACGAAGGTAAATGAGAAAATTGTTCTCTTTGATCCACCTGAAATTGATTATATTGAAAGTAACGATGGACAGTCTTCACTCCATATTAACGGGGAAGCATTTCCAACGATGTTCACGATGAATGAGCTTGAAGAACGATTGCAGCATTTCGGATTTTTCCGTTGCCATCGTTCCTATATCGTAAACCTTCAAAAAGTTCGCGAGGTAATTACATGGACACGGAACAGTTACAGTCTCATTCTAGATGATGAAAAAAAGTCGAATATCCCACTGTCAAAAACAAAAATGGCTGAATTGAAAGTGATGTTGGGCCTGAAATAAGCTCCATTCACCCCCAAAAAAGCTCTTTTCAATGGAAATATGCTGTCTTTGCGTTGAAAACGACTTAATCTGAAGGTGCAACAACAAAACAACGACTTGTACATTTCAGGGGGAGAACAATGGAAAACATCATCGAAGTTCAATCGTTGGAGAAAGTGTTCGCGAATCAGACGGCACTTGAAGACGTCAATTTCCACGTTAAAAAGGGAGAGATTTTTGGATTTCTCGGTCCGAGTGGTTCGGGGAAAACGACAACGATTAAAATATTGACGGGTCAATTAAACCAGACGAGTGGAAAAGCGACCGTCTTTGGAGAACCGGTTTCAGGGATGAAAAAAGGTGAATCGAGAAAGAAAATCGGAGTACTGACGGACAACAGTGGATTGTATAGTCGGTTATCCATTTACGATAACTTGAAGCTTTATTGCGTGCTGTATGAAGTACCGGAACAACGAATTGCGGAGGTGTTAGTGCTTGTTAATCTAACAGAAGAAAAGAAAAAAGTTGTTTCGAAGTTGTCGAAAGGGATGCTTCAGCGTGTGATACTTGCCCGAACACTTTTACACGAACCTGAGCTACTATTTCTTGATGAACCGACGTCTGCGCTGGATCCAATGAATTCGCAACATATTCATGAAGGACTACGGGAATTGCAAGCCCGCGGGACAACAATTTTCCTTACCACTCATGATATGAACGAAGCGGAATTGCTCTGTAATCGAGTCGCATTTCTAAACAAAGGACAGATCAGACTAATGGATGAGCCAGGGGCGTTAAGAAAGCGCTATTCAGATGCCATGATGACTGTAGAGTTGAAAAACAATGAAAAAGTCGTGTTGAAGAGTACAGCTGAGGATGCCCAAAAGATGTTCGACTATATGTCGTCAAATCAAGTGGTCGCCATTCATTCAAATGAACCGACGTTAGGCGATATTTTTGTCGAAGTGACAGGGAGGAAATTATCATGACTTTTTCAATGAAACGCGTAAATGCTATCTTTCAGAAAGACTTCAAGGATATTTCAAGAAATTCATCTGTTTCGGTTACGGTGCCTATACCGCTTGTTCTAGCATTTTTTTTGGGCGAGATGAGTGATGATATTTCGATTGTTGCACATTATATGATCATCAATTTCTCAATGGTCATTGTTGGGGCGTTTGTTCAGTGTTGTTTAATAGCTGAAGAGAAAGAGAAGAATACGCTGCGCGGGTTAATGTTGTCACCTGCTTCGACATTGGAAATACTCAGTGGGAAAAGTTTGTTAAGCTTGATAGCGACGATGATGATTATAATAATTGGGGCTATGCTGTCCGGCTATAAATCGGATAATGTAGTCATCATAGCAAGTGCAATCCTATTAACCAGTTTGTTTTTCATCGGTTTGGGGACACTTCTCGGCCTACTTGCTAAATCAGTTATGGAAGCTTCTGTGATTATTCTGCCCTTTATGCTTGTATTCGGATTTGGATCAATGGCTACGATGTTTGCAGACAAATACCCTATATTGAAAGCGATGGGTTATACGCCGAATGCACAACTTACGGACATTGCAGTCAAGGTTGAAAGTGGAATTGGATTTGGCGGAGTTTGGTTGAATTTTGGCATCATTGCACTTTGGATTATCGGTATTTTTGTTTTAACAATTATTGTGTTCAAGAAAAAAAGAATAGATTGATCCTATCCACTCTCCAGCGAAGGCGCCTTACTGGGGTAGCCGAAGCGATAAGACTGATAGTGATTTTCTATCAGGCTTATCGTGGGAGGCATCCCCAAGCGCCACAGCGGATTCAATGGAGTTTTTATTGACCATCTACTCCGCCTTACAAATCCACCCACCAAACATATTCGTCGTGAAGAACTTAGCGATGTTACCAAATCCAGCTTCCCTTAGCAAAAGTACAATCTCCTCTTCAGGAATAAAGGAAAGCTTCCTTACTGTTTTCTCCATTTCATTTACCTCTGCTTCAGTTAAATTTGTTGAATCCAACCAGTAAGCTTTCCATAGAGCGAATAGCTCATTAAATGCGGGGTCGCTCGGGTTCCCGTACATGGATGCCATAACGAATGGAGCACCAGGCGAAAGATGATGTCGGATCTTTTTCAGTAGGATCTTTTTTTCATCGATATCTTCAATGAAATGGAGGACGAGCATACAGGTTGCAGCCCCGAACAGTTTCTCGTCTGTTACATCATTGACAGTTCCTTCGATGAATTCCACGCGGTCATCTATCTTCAAGTCAATTGCTTTCATTCGCGCGAAATCAAGCATTGGTGGTGCAGGATCTACTGCTGTAAATGTCCACTCGGGATTAGTTGGTCCTAACGTAGCAAGTTCATTGCCGCCACCCGCTCCAATTATCAATACACTTTCTTGTTGTGTTATGTTTGCTCGAAGATAAGCCTGTACAAGTTTGAACATCGAATCGTAGGTAGGCAACGTTCGGCGCACTCCTCTGTCATATTCTGCGGCCATCTCTTTATCAAACTGCATCTTGTCGGTCATTTTATCAAATCCAATCGATTGTAATACTATACTATTTCGTCAAAAGGTGTCGGAACCCTTTTACTGAGGAAAGGTTCGCATCGTATCTCTGAAAGTAAACAACGCGCTACGTAAACTAAACAACAAAGTTGAGAAAGCATGCAACGTATCAAGAAGTTCGCAACGTTACCTCAAAAGTAGACAACAGAATATCAAAAGTTAACAACGTTCAGTGTAAACTTCACAACGCCCGCCTCAATATGAACTCCTCGTTTGTCCGAAGTAACAAAAAATGTCTACTGAACTCCCTATTTATTTCCTCAATGCTATGCTACGATAAATAGTATGAATAGTTCAGTTAAAGGGAGAGTGTATCATGTGGGAGCCTAAAGAAATAAAAGACCAACTACATATGATCGACGGCAAGAAGGCGCCGGACCTCATTATTACTAATGCAGAATATTTACATTCAATCTATAAAAAATGGGTGACAGGCATCATTTGGATTGCTGGCGATCGGATTGTGTACGCCGGGAAGGAAATGCCGGTAATGACAGAAGGCGCCGAAATCTTCGATGCTACAGGGAAGAAAATTGTACCTGGTTATATTGAACCGCATGTTCATCCGTTTCAATTGTACAACCCGCGGACGTTTGCAGATTATGCATCGCGGCTTGGGACAACGACATTCATTTCGGATAATCTTATATTATTCATGTCTCTTGATAACGAAACATCGTTTGGGCTGCTTGATGAGTTAAATAAATTACCGTTTTCATTTTACTGGTGGGCACGGTTTGATTCACAGACGATTCTACAGAAGGAGGCTGAATTGTTTAATCTAGCTTCTATTAAAGAGTGGATTGAACGTCCAGAAGTATTGGTGGGCGGAGAGTTGACGGGTTGGCCACGGCTCATGACAGGGGAACCCAATATGGTCGCCTCTGTAAATGCTGCAAAAATAGGGGGCAAGAAAATAGAAGGGCATTTCCCTGGTGCCTCTGAGCGGACGTTGGCACGGATGCGTCTTCTTGGAACAGACGGTGATCATGAAGCGATGACGATAGAAGAGGTAGAGGCACGGCTACTGCACGGGTATGGAGTGACCCTACGCTATTCATCCATTCGTCCGGATCTTCCACATTTATTAAAAGACATTGTTGCCAAAGAATTAAATGTGTTTGATCACTTGATGATGACGACGGACGGATCGACGCCTTCATTTCACCTCGATGGCGTAATGGATAAATGTATCCGTGCTGCGCTTGAAGCGGGGGTTCCGCCAATTGATGCATACCAGATGGCATCTTATAACGTTGCGCGCTATTATGATATGACCGATTTACACGGATTCATTGCGACAGGTCGTTTTGCAACGCTAAATATTCTGGAGGATGAGTACAATCCAGTGCCGACGGATGTTTTATCCAAAGGAAAATGGTTGAAACGTGAAAATGAATCGACGGAACCTTTCCCAACCATTGATTGGTCGTTTGTTGAAGCGTTCGCACCGAATTTCGAACTTGATGAATCGGATTTCATATTTGACAATCCGGTTGGTATCGAAATGCTTAACGATGTCATTACAAAACCGTATAATGTGACGATTGACACAAAGGTCGATAAACTTGCGGAAGATCACGATGAAAGTTTCCTTATGCTTCTCGATAGAAATGGAAAATGGCATGTCAATACAATTATTAAAGGGTTCGCAACAGAAATTCAAGGCTTTGCGTCTTCGTATTCGAATACAGGGGATATTATCTTAATCGGCAAAGATAAAAAAGAAATGCACAATGCCTTTAAGGAAATTAAACGAATCGGTGGCGGTATGGTGCTCTCGGAAAACGGTGGTATCGTCGCGACTCTTCCACTGGCAATCGGTGGCGGTTTATCGGCAGAACCGGTTCAAAAATTGATTGAGCAGGAGATAGAATTGAAAAAGGCACTGGCAGATCGTGGTTACACGAAAGGCGATGCAGTCTATACGTTGCTTTTCTTGCAATCAACACATTTACCGTACATACGCATCACACAGATGGGGCTGTACGATGTTATGAAAAAAGAAATGATTGTTCCGGTAACCGGAAGATAGGAGGCGTAAATGGAGAAGAAAATGAGAGGGTGGCTATTGTACATAGCTATCTTAATGTTGCTGTTAGCGGCGTGTTCAAAAGAAGAGAAGGCGGAGGACGTTGTACCCGAGCCGATAGAGGAAGAGGAAGAAGTAATCGTTGAAGAAGAACCTGTACAGGGGCCAACCTTGTATAAAGAACCGTTCACTGGTGTTCTATCAGAAGAGGAAAGTACCCGTCGCGCAGTTCTGATGACGATTAACAATCATCCGCTTGCAAGACCACAATCAGGCATTAGTGATGCAGATATTGTCTATGAACTTGCAGCAGAAGGCAACATTACAAGGCTTTTGGCATTATTTCAAAGTGAGCTACCTGAAGAAATCGGTCCTATCCGCAGTGCGAGGGATTACTTTGTCCAAATCTCAAAAGGACTTGACGCATTTTACGTGGCGCACGGATATAGCCCAGATGCCAAACAAATGCTGCAAAATCGTTTCGTGGATAATATAAACGGTATGCAATATGATGGAACGCTTTTCAATCGCTCCAAAGAACGAAGAGCTCCGCATAATTCGTATATAACGAAAGATAATGTGCTAGCAGGTATGGAGAAAACCAATTCGTCGATAGAATTGTCCGTAATACCGGCATTTTCTTTCCTAGATTCGATAGAAGGTGCTAAAATAGGGGATATCGCATCGATGCTTGTTGTTCGTTATGGCACAGACCCGGACTTTACAAGCACGTATTCCTACGATGCCGAAAAAGGAACGTACAATAGAATGGTAAAAGGGATCCTAACAGTCGATAAATCCAACGAAAAGCCAGTGGAACTGTCTAATATACTTATATTCGAAACAGCCCATCGTACAATTGATAACGTCGGCAGACAGTCAGTCGATATTGAATCGGGCGGTAGAGGTATGATGTTCCATGCAGGTATTGAAAAGGAAATCGAATGGGAAAATATTGACGGAATCCTAACACCGATGGAAAATGGTGTTCCTGCGAAACTTGTTCCGGGTAAAACGTGGATTCACATCGTTTCGACTCAACCTGGAATGGAAACGTCTGTCACATATACCCCTTAAGAAATTCATTCAGAGAGAGGGAGACATATGCAAATCGACAAAATCCGTGGTCATCAGACGGACCAACTATTTAAAGCAATGCTCGAATTAAAAGACCTCGATGAATGTTATGAATTCTTTGATGATCTCGTCACGATAAGTGAATTGCAGTCACTCGCCCAACGCTTGGAAGTGGCGCAAATGCTTATGATGAAGAAGACGTACGATAAGATACAAGGTGAGACAGGTGCCAGTACTGCAACTATCTCAAGAGTACGACGCTGTGTGGATTACGGCTCTGGCGGGTATGGAAAAGTACTTGGACGCCTCTATCCGCAAGTGAATGAAGAGGAAGCGGAGACTAAATAAGCACTTCAGGTGCCTTACGCTTTTAGTTAGAACCGGACAGGGAAAGAATCTGTCCGGTTTTTTTGGTATACTAGAGAAACGTACATTATAAGATTGGGTGGTCAAACATGGATTTCACTACATGGCGTCATGCCTTTAAATTAGATCCTGAAAAAACAGTGACAGACGAACAATTGGAACTGCTTGCAGAGTCAGGAACAGATGGAATTATTGTTGGTGGAACAGATGGAGTGACGCTCGATAACGTACTCGATTTGCTCGTCCGAATTAGAAGGTATTCCGTTTCAGTTGCACTTGAGATATCGACAGTTGACTCAGTGACACCGGGTTTTGATTATTATTTCATCCCAACGGTGCTTAACTCAACGAAAGTCGAATGGATTAATGGACTTCATCATTCCGCGCTTCGTGAATATGGGCATATGATGGACTGGGATGAAATTCAACCGGAAGGGTATTGCATTATGAACCCCGATTGTAAAGCGGCGAAATTGACTGGAGTGACAGAAGTTCCGAACGAAGAGGATGTCGTCGCTTATGCTCGCATGGCAGAACATCTTTTCAAATTACCCATTTTTTATCTGGAGTACAGCGGTATGTATGGTGATCCTAAAATAGTAGAAGCAGCATCACGCGTGCTCGAAAAAACTCGCCTATTTTATGGAGGCGGCATTAGGAATGGTGAAGATGCTAAAAAGATGGCTGAAATTGCGGATACAATTATCGTTGGTAACGTCATCTATGAAGATTTCAAGGCGGCATTGGGAACAGTAGACGCGGTGAAATCGGTTTCCCGTTAAGGCCAAATCAGTGTATAATAAAAGAACAAATGTTCCGAGAGGGCGATAATAGATGAATAAAATAGCAGAAGACTTACTTATAGGTATGAACCCAGAACAAGCTCGCGCAGTGAAGAAAACAGAAGGTGCACTGCTTATTATGGCGGGTGCTGGCTCTGGTAAAACACGTGTCCTAACACATCGGATTGCCTATCTCGTCGTTGAGAAAAACATTTATCCTTCCAATATTCTCGCGATTACATTCACTAACAAAGCGGCACGTGAAATGCGTGACCGTATTGATGGACTGCTTGGTGCTGGCACAGGCGAGCGGATGTGGGTTTCGACATTCCACTCAATGTGTGTCCGAATACTGCGACGTAACGTTGATCGAATCGGTATTTCAACATCATTTTCGATTCTCGATTCAGCCGATCAATTGTCGGTCATTAAAAGCGTTTTGAAAACGTTGAACCTTGATGCGAAACAATACGAACCACGTTCAATGCTGAATGCTATTAGCTCAGCGAAAAACGAGTGTATTGATGCAGAAATGTACCGCGCACAAATCAACCCTCATAACCCCTATGAAAAAACGATTGCAGACGTCTATGATGGCTATGCAAAGCGGTTGCGTAAAAACCAATCATTTGATTTTGACGATTTAATCATGATGACGTTGGTCTTATTCGAACGTGTACCAGATGTCCTTGAATTTTATCAAAACAAATTCCAATACATTCATGTGGATGAATACCAGGATACAAATAACGCACAGTATAGGCTTGTTAATATGCTGGCGGCTAAATTTAAAAACTTATGTGTTGTTGGAGACTCTGACCAATCTATCTATAGATGGCGCGGTGCGGACATCGGCAATATTCTGTCCTTTGAAAAAGACTATAAAAATGCCGAAATGATTATGCTTGAACAAAACTATCGTTCGACACAACGCATCTTACAGGCAGCGAACGACGTCATAACAAATAACAAGAGCCGCTATGATAAAAAGCTACGCACAGATAATGAAGAAGGCGATTCAATTTATGTCTACAAAGCAAGCGATGAAAAAGATGAATCGCAGTTTGTCGTAGGTAAAGTTATTGAATTGCAAGAGCAGGAGAAACTAAAACTCGACCAATTTGCAGTTTTGTATCGTACAAATGCTCAGTCGCGCGTTATCGAGGAATATCTTGTGAAATCCAATCTCGATTACACAATTGTTGGTGGCACGAAGTTTTATGAACGGAAAGAGATTAAAGACTTGCTTGCATATTTAAAACTCGTATCCAACAATGACGATGATCTTGCACTGGCCCGGATTATTAATGAACCAAAGCGCAGTATTGGTGCTACTTCATTCGATAAAATGGCGCGCTTTGCAATTGAACATGACCGCTCCATTTTTGACGCATTACAAGAAGTTGACTTTATGGGCATTACGTCAAGAGCTGCAAATGAAGTTGCCAAGTTCCGTGAGCTGATCGCAGGATTTACTCGAATGCAGGAATACTTATCGGTGACTGAACTTGTTGAGCAAATACTTGATAAATCGGGTTACCGCGAAATGCTTCATCGTGAAAAAACAATTGAGTCAGAAAGTCGTCTGGAAAATATCGAAGAGTTTTTATCTGTAACGGAAGCTTTTGAAAAACGTGCAGAAGAAGATACAGGTGACAAATCATTAGTCGCCTTCCTGACAGATCTTGCGCTCATCGCAGATATTGATTCACTTGATAAAGAAGAGAACAAATCTACAGAGAAAATTGTCCTTATGACGATGCACGCCGCCAAAGGTCTTGAATTTCCTGTTGTCTTCATCATCGGAATGGAAGAAAACGTCTTTCCGCACTCCCGTTCAATGGGAGATGACGAGGAGATGGAAGAAGAAAGGCGTCTTGCGTATGTGGGAATCACGCGTGCAGAGCAAAAACTCTATCTAACTTCCGCATCGTACCGCACGCTTTATGGACGTGCGAGCTATAATAGCCCTTCACGTTTCATTGCAGAAATTTCGGATGACATTACGGAAATTGTTTCAAGAGATTCCGGATTCTCCATTGGAGGCGGATCCAAAGCACGTAATGAAGCACCTGTGCGATCTGCTGTTAAAAAGCCTGTATATAATACCAGTGGTGGAGACAAAATGGGATGGAGCCCTGGCGACAAAGCGGTTCACAAAAAGTGGGGAACCGGCATGATTGTCAGCGTAAAAGGGACAGGCGAAGAAGTAGAACTGGACATCGCATTTCCAAATCCAGTCGGAGTCAAACGTCTCTTAGCAAAATTTGCACCAATTGAAAAAGCATGATGGCTGAAGGAGAGAAAAAATCGATGGATCGACTTGAACTCGAAAAACGGGTGGAAGAATTGAATAACCTGCTTCATCAGTATGGTCATGCTTATTATTCGCTTGATAAACCGCTTACTTCCGACGCAATCTATGACCAATATATGCAGGAACTGTTGTCGATTGAAGCGGAAAATCCTGACCTCATTTATCCGGACTCCCCCTCACAGCGTGTAGGTGGAGAGATACTGAAGGGATTTGGAAAAGTCGTTCACGAGTTTCCGATGCTTAGTCTATCGAATGCATTCAATGAAGAAGATTTGAGAGAATTTGACAGGCGTGTTAAGGCGGCAGCAGGACACGATGTTTCGTATATTTGTGAACTAAAAATAGATGGGCTTGCTATTTCGCTCAGATATGTCGACGGAAAGTTTGTACAGGGCTCAACTCGTGGAGATGGTACGGTCGGGGAAGATATAACGGCAAGTTTAAAAACAATCCGGACAATCCCACTTCGACTGAAAGAATCTGTTGCGATTGAAGTTCGCGGCGAGGCTTATATGCCGAAGCAATCGTTCGTGAAATTGAATGTAATGCGCGACGAAGCCGGCGATGAGCCGTTCGCCAATCCACGTAACGCGGCGGCAGGCTCACTTCGCCAACTCGATCCAAAAATAGCGGCGAGCCGAAATTTGGCGATATTCGTTTATGGAATCGGTGGCGATGGAAGTTTATTCGGACAAGATAGTCATTCAGACTCACTAGATTACCTTGCTGCGCTTGGCTTTGAAACGAACAAAGAACGCAAGCGATGCGCCACAATTGAAGAAGTGATTGACTATGTTGGGGAGTGGGGGGAAAGCCGTTCCGCTCTTGACTATGAAATCGACGGGATTGTTGTAAAAGTCGATAACTTTGAGGATCAGGAACAGCTTGGATTTACGGCGAAAAGTCCGAAATGGGCGACTGCTTACAAGTTTCCCGCTGAGGAAGTCGTCACAACGTTGCTAGATATAGAGCTTAGTGTTGGCAGAACAGGTGTAGTGACTCCAACAGCTATACTTCAACCAGTTCTTGTCGCGGGATCGACTGTAGGACGCGCATCGTTGCATAATGAGGATCTCATTAAAGAAAAAGACGTTCGAATCGGCGACACAGTTATTATCCGAAAAGCAGGAGATATTATTCCGGAGGTAGTCGCTGCAATTGTGGAAAAACGCACTGGCGATGAAGTACCTTTTGAAATGCCAACGAACTGTCCTGTCTGTGATTCAGAACTCGTTCGAATCGAGGAAGAAGTTGCGATACGTTGTGTTAATCCACAATGTCCAGCACAGATGAAAGAAGCCATTATTCACTTCGTGTCCCGCAATGCAATGAATATCGAAGGAATTGGTGAACGGGTAGTTGACCTTTTGTACAAGGCAGATCTTGTCCACGACGTCTCGGATCTATATACGCTGACAAGAGAGCAATTAATTGAACTCGAACGGATGGGTGAAAAATCCGTCTCGAATCTACTAACTGCAATTGAAGCATCAAAAGAAAATTCACTTGAAAAAATGCTCTTTGGACTAGGTATCCGCCATGTAGGTGAAAAAGCGGCAGCAATACTTGCGGAGGAGTTCGGAACACTTGCTGATCTAATGGTAGCCGATGCAGAGCGGCTTGTAACCATCCACGAAATCGGGAACAAGGTAGCCGATTCAATTACGACCTATTTTAGCAATGAAAAAGTTCTTGAAGTGCTTCGAAAGCTGGAGGCTTACGGATTGAATACAGCCTATAAAGGACGCAGGCGGCAAGATGTACCGACAGACGGCCTATTTTCTGGCAAGACTGTTGTCCTAACAGGGAAACTATCCATTTTGACCCGTGGCGAAGCGAAAGAGAAAATCGAAGCATTCGGCGGAAAAGTGAGTGGTAGCGTGAGTAAAAAGACAGATCTTGTGATTGCAGGGGAAGACGCCGGCTCGAAATTGGCAAAAGCCGAGGAGCTTGAAATTACTGTGTGGAATGAAGCTGAGTTGATTGAAGCACTTGGCGAAAAGGAGTAATTATATGATGAGAAAAATAGGTATACTACCTGGACTTGCAGCCATTCTTCTACTTGGAGGGTGTCTTCCTTCATTCGGAACGGAGAAAGAGGAAGCCGTCCAGGAGAACGACGAAAGCATTGAAGAGACTGTCATGATACCGGATGTCCAATTAAAAGAAGAGTTTTACAAGACACCTATCTCTTTCAAGAAAAGTGCGAGTCGTGGTCTAATCGTAAACAATATCTATACAAAATACGATATGCAGGAAGCAGAGGAAGGGCTCTTACGTCTTTCCAATCAGCATTTTAATCCGAAAAACCATTACTTTCAGGAAGGGCAACATATCGACAAGGAGACTGCCCAGGCCTGGCTGTCAAGAAGTTCAGCGAATAAAGCTGGTTTGAATCCACCCATCGAGGAAGGCATGAGCGAAGAGACAGCCTCGGAAGTGGCGCCGAATTATCTGGCCCATATCGTCGAACAGAACTACCTCGTAATGACGGATGACAAGAAACTCCATCTTGCCGGGATTTCCGTCGGTCTAGCACTTAATTCAACCAGCTATTCGAGAAGTGGAAAAGAGACCAAAATAACGGATAAGGTACTTGAGAAGCAAGGTATGAAAATGGCTGAAGAAGTTGTAAAGCGGCTGCGTACACAGGAAGGGCTATCAGATATCCCGATTGTTGTCGGACTGTTTAAGCAAGAGAGCCGCAACTCCATTGTCCCGGGCACTTATTTTGCAACAGCCATCGCTGGAAAAGGGCAATCGGCACCGACAGGTTGGAAAGTAGTTAACGAGAAGTATGTTGTTTTCCCAGCGTCTTCTGCGAATGGCGAATATAGGGAAATGAATACTACATTTGATAGCTTTAAACAGGATATCGATGCGTATTTCCCGAGTTTCGTCAACGTCATAGGCACCGGATTTTATAAAGACAACAACTTAAAGTCGCTTGAAATAAAAGTACCAATCCAATTCTTTGGTACAAGTGAAACGATCGGTTTCACGCAATATATGACGTCACTCGTTAATCAACATTTCCCGAATGTGCATACAGAAGTAAGTATAACGTCCGTCAATGGACCGGAAGCATTAATCGTGAAAGAGGCAGATAATGATAAGCCATTCGTTCATATTTACGGCTATTGATCAACATAACTTTTCATCATAATAGGAAGATGATATGATTAACCGTACAATTCAAAGAGGAGGAGGAGAAACAATGACACAATTGACGATAGATGAAGTGAAACGTCACGCAGGTCTTGCAAGGATTGCTATGACAGACGCTGAGGCAGAAATGTTTGCTGAGCAACTCGAAGACATGATTGGATTTTCCATTAAACTAGAAGAAGTGGACACTGAGCAGATTGCTCCAATGACACATCCACTACCGCTTTTCAATGTATTACGTAAGGATATTCCGACAGACGCACTTGACAGGGAAGAGATGCTGAAGAGCGTGAAAGAGCATGAAGACGGACAAATCAAAGTGCCGACTATCATTTGATGAATGGATTTAAGGAGGAAGAAAAATGACGTTATTTGAAAAGACGGCAACAGAACTTCAGTCGCTATTACATAATCGGGAAGTATCTGTCAAAGAACTGACGGAGGAGTCACTAGCCCGTATTGAAAAGATGGATGGAAAAGTACAAGCTTTCCTCTCAACAAATGGCGAACAGGCACTCGCTAAAGCGGAAGAATTGGACAACCAGCCATTAGAAGGACGGGGACCTCTATTCGGGTTACCGATCGGTCTGAAAGATAATATCGTTACAAAAGGCATTGTTACAACTGCTGCTAGTAAGATGCTTGAAGGCTTCGTACCAGTTTACGATGCGACAGTGGTTGATAAAATCAATGAAGCAGGAATGGTAACAATCGGGAAACTGAATATGGATGAATTTGCGATGGGATCGACGACAGAAAGATCTGCATTCCAAACGACACATAATCCATGGAATCTTGATTACGTTCCCGGAGGTTCATCAGGCGGTTCGGCGGCGGCAGTTGCAGCCGGCGAAGTAGCATTCGCACTTGGTTCAGATACAGGCGGCTCTGTCCGTCAACCCGCTGCATTCTGTGGCGTTGTCGGCATGAAGCCAACATACGGTCGCGTGTCTCGTTCAGGTCTTGTTGCTTTCGCATCATCACTAGACCAAATTGGTCCGATTACGCGCAACGTTGAAGACAATGCATTGCTACTAAGTGCAATTGCAGGCTTAGATGCAAAAGATTCATCTACATCTCCGCAGGCTGTTCCTGATTTCCGTGCTGCACTAACCGGCGACATCAAAGGCTTAAAAATCGGCGTTCCAGCCGAGTATTTAGGTGAAGGTGTATCTGAAGAAGCGAAAAATGCAGTATTGGAAGCGCTCAAAGTACTCGAATCACTTGGTGCCGAGTGGGAAGAAGTTTCACTTCCACATTCGAAGTATGCATCTGAAGTCTACTATGTCATATCATCTTCTGAAGCATCATCGAATCTTGCTCGTTTTGACGGGATTCGTTACGGTTATCGTGCTGAAGGCGTCAAGGATCTTGAAGAATTATACGCGCGTACACGTTCTGAAGCTTTTGGCAATGAAGTGAAAAAACGTATTTTATTCGGTATGTATTCATTAGGTGCAGCTCAACACGGTGGTTTATATGTGAAATCGCAAAAAGTACGTACACTCATTGCACAAGACTTTGCTACTCTTTTCGAAAAATACGATGTAATCATCGGACCTTCATCTGCGACAACGGCTTATAAAATTGGTGAAAAACTAGAAGATCCGTTGACGCTGTATGCAAACGACATTTTAACAGTTCCGATTAACCTTGCGGGTGTACCGGCAATTTCGGTTCCATGCGGATTTTCGAATGGACTTCCACTTGGTCTTCAAATTATCGGGAAACATTACGATGAAGCGACACTCTACAAAGTTGCACATGCTTACGAACAAGCGACTGATTTCCATACACAAACTCCAGTCATATGGGAGGGGAAATAATAATGAACTTTGAAACAGTAGTAGGACTTGAAGTCCACGTAGAACTTAAAACAAATTCGAAAATCATGTCCCCAGCTCATGCACATTTTGGTGCGGAACCAAACATGAACATTCATGTGATTGACTTGGCTTATCCAGGTGTATTACCGGTGATGAACGAACAAGCAGTTGATTTCGGTATGAAAGCTGCAATGGCACTTAACTGTGAAATTGCGCCTATTACTAATTTCGACCGTAAGCATTACTTCTATCCCGATAATCCGAAAGCTTACCAAATCTCTCAAGATGACCGTCCAATTGGTGCAAACGGTTGGGTAGAAATCGAAGTTGATGGTAAAAAGAAAAAGATTCGTATTGAACGCGTTCACCTTGAAGAAGATGCAGGGAAATTAACACATACCGATGAAGGTCACTCGCTTGTTGACTTAAACAGGCAAGGTGTACCATTAATTGAAATTGTAACTGAAGCTGATGTACGGTCTCCTGAAGAAGCGTATGCTTTCCTTGAAAAATTGAAAGCTATCATTCAATACACAGGTGTTTCCGATGTCCGTATGGAAGAAGGATCACTCCGTTGTGACGCCAACATTTCTATCCGTCCGTTTGGACAAGAGGAATTTGGAACGAAAACGGAATTGAAAAACTTGAACTCATTCAACTTCGTTCGTAGAGGAATCGCATATGAAGTGGATCGTCAAGAAGAAGTTTTATTATCCGGTGGTAAAATCGAACAGCAAACACGCCGTTACGATGAAGCAACAGGTAAAACAATTCTTATGCGCGTCAAAGGTCCAGCGAATGATTATCGCTTTATTCCTGAACCTGATTTGACAGATATTCATATCGATGAGGCATGGATGGCACGTGTTCGTGCTGAAATCCCAGAACTTCCGGACGCTCGTAAGGACCGTTATATCAACGACCTTGACTTACCTGCTTACGATGCGATGGTATTGACACTGACAAAAGATATGTCTGATTTCTTCGAAGCAACTGTTTCGGCGGGAGCGGATGCGAAGCTTGCATCTAACTGGCTTATGGGTGAAGTTTCAGCTTATCTAAATGCAGAGGCAAAAGAACTTGATGCTACGGCATTAACGCCTGAAGGACTTGCAAGTATGATTAAGCTGATTACAGATGGTACAATTTCATCTAAAATCGCGAAAAAAGTGTTCAAGGAATTGATTGATAACGGCGGAAATGCAGCAGACATCGTCAAAGAAAAAGGGCTTGTCCAAATTTCTGATGAAGGCACGCTTCGAACAATCGTCACTGAAACATTAGATGCAAATGAACAATCGATTGAAGACTATAAAAACGGGAAAGAGCGCGCAGTAGGCTTCCTCGTTGGTCAAATTATGAAAGCGACGAAAGGGCAGGCAAACCCGCCACTCGTTAATAAAATTCTTCTTGAGGAAATTGCGAAGAGGTAACTAGAAAAGCGTAAGGCGCCTTGACACCATTTTTAGGCGAAAACTTATTATTTCCTATTTTTAATTGAGACGTTCTGCATAAGACTTTTCCAAGTCCCTGTACAGAGCGTCTTTTTTTAATCTCGTAATTTGATTCGCGGGAAGGGACGACGTACAATTAAAGAAAAGGAGTGTGGATGATTGATGAAAACTGAACAACAATACTTTGATGAAGCCATTTCACTCGAACAGTATATGAATAAGATGGAAAAACATAAAGAAGAAAGTTTTCGCATTTATGAACAATTCGAAGTGCCGGCAGATGATGAATTCATCGAGCTATTAAAAGCAAAGAAACCGAATATCTTAGTCATTACGGAAGATTGGTGCGGAGACGCTATGATGAACAATCCGGTTCTTCGAAGAATAGCGGAAGCCGCGGGTCTTGACGTACGTACGGCATACCGTGATGCAGATACGGACTTAATCGACAAACATCTGACAAATGGAGGTAGGTCGATTCCTGTATACTTATTGCTTGATGAAGACGGGGAAGTCGAGGCGAAATGGGGACCGCGAGCAGCTGCCATTCAAGAATATGTTTTAGAATTGCGCAAAGACTTACCTGCAGCTGATTCACCAGTTTATAAAGAAAAACAGCAGGCATTCATCGAGCGGATTACTGCCGAATATACATCCAAGCCAGAGCTGTGGTTGACAGTATACGATGACATTCGTAAAACATTCTTACCGGTATTGCAGAAACAATCTTAAGTGCCAAGTGGCATGTCTTATTAATCGAGCATTTTAGCTGATTCTTTTAAAAAACATATGTACGAATAGAGGGAATTACGGATGAAACGAGCAAGAATTATTTATAATCCGACGTCGGGACGCGAAGCATTCCGCAAACACCTGGGTGAGGTACTCGAGAAGCTTGAAAAGGCCGGTTATGAAACATCTTGTCATGCGACAACGTGTGAAGGAGATGCAACAGAAGCAGCTAAACATGCTGTAGAAGCTGGTTTTGACCTTGTAATTGCTTCAGGTGGGGATGGCACATTGAACGAAGTCATCGCGGGCGTGAGTCCATTTGACAATCGTCCCAAAGTTGGACTTATTCCTACTGGAACGACGAACGACTTTGCGCGCGCGTTACGTATTCCTCGTGATATTAACGAAGCGGTAGATATTATCATTCGTGGAGAAACGATACCTGTCGATGTTGGTTTAATGAACGATCGCCACTTTATTAACATTGCAGGTGGCGGCAGATTGACCGAATTGACATATGATGTCCCAAGCAGATTGAAGACAGTACTTGGGCAGCTTGCTTATTATTTAAAAGGTATTGAGATGTTGCCGTCGATCCACTCTACTCACGTCAAGATTGAATACGATGGTGAAGTATTTGAGGATGAAGCAATGATGTTTCTCGTCGGCTTAACGAATTCAGTCGGCGGCTTTGAAAAACTTGCCCCTGGTTCAAGCATTAATGACGGGAAATTCACTTTGCTCATCCTGAAAAAGTGTAATATCGCTGAATTCATACGTGTTGTTTCGCTTGCTCTCAGAGGTGAGCATCTAGATGATCCGCTTGTTATTTCAACTAAAGCAGAAAAAATCACAGTGACATCCACTGAAAAGGTACTCCTCAATCTAGATGGAGAATACGGTGGAGTATTACCGGCAAGGTTTGAAAATCTTTACAGGCATATTGAGATGTTTGTTCCTATGAGTGAATTACGGAATGAGGATCGAGTAGACCTACCGGATTCTTCTGTAGAGTCGTAAATTGCAGTCAGGATTAGGTAGTTAGTAGATTGGACAAAATGAGCTGTAAGGATGCCGAAAGTGGGCATTCCTACAGCTCATTTTCTAAAATATAAGAATTTCACTTTGGAGCAGTGTCTAGGCTAGGTGCCTTTAAAGTACAGTTCAGCTCTGGGGCTTGAAGTAGGCACTGCAAGGATGCAGGTATGAGTGGGGAGGGATTTGAATTACATCCCTCCTTGTTGTGACAGGACGGCGCCTTGCGCCTTACTTATGTCTAGCCGCTTGGGTCATAAACAATCCAGCTATATGGCAAAGAGCGTCAAGCCGCTAGATTGATTTATGTCTGTCGCGTATTGCGGGCGCCTTTCGCTTTTCAATGTCTGCCAGCCCCTCGGGTTATAAGTCGTTTTGCTGTGGGGCTGAAGTACTCCTCCTCACAAACCGTCTTATACCTGTCAGGGCTGGACGGCGCCTTTCGCTTTTCTTAAATAAATTCTATTGCCTGATCTTGATTGGCGGCTAGTTCGGGCAACTTGTTGATGGGTACCCAGCGATGGCAAAATATCATACCGTCGTCTTCGCCACCTCCATATACACGGTGTTCCCACCCATCATGTTCTTTACCGATAAACGTGAGGTGAAAAATATTCCTTTCATAGATAACATTCTTATGTTCAGGGAAGTAATTCGATTTAATAACTTTCCCTTTCAACTCTAAATCTTCTCTATTAATACCTGTTTCTTCTTCGATTTCCCGATATAATGCGTCTATCAGAAGCTCGTCAACTTCAATTGTTCCTCCGGGGACCTGTAAGCCGGCGTTAGGATTATCTTTATGCTCGAACACCAGAATTTCACGCTTGGTACCCTCACCTTTTGTAATATAAGCTAATACTTTTCTTTTTAGTTCCACTGTGTTCACCCCGCTTTAGTTTATTAAATATACACAATATTCCGTCCTCCGGCAAGCAGGTACTTTGCTACATATTTGTTGAAATAAAGAATTTCATTGAATTCATTAAAGCTATTCATTGTTGAACGCCTTCGTTCACTTTTTATATTGGTATTCACTTGTTCAACATGTCTAGTCACAAATAGTTCATGTAAATCGTTTTAAACGTAACTACTGGGTGGTATAGAGGGTATACAATAGAATCATGATGTATTTGAAAGGACATGGTGCAAGTGTACAAAATACATGAAAAAAGACTTATATGGCTTGCATTTATTATTGCAGGAATTATGCTGTTATCAATTTTCGGTAAAATCTTCGGGAGCTAAAGGGGGATACGCAGATGGGAAATGAAGAAGCAGTCTTTTTTTCAAGGGTCTTAACCGAAACAACTTTATCATTCCATATTATTTATGCAACAATTGGCGTCGGAGTACCGTTGATGATTATGATCGCACAATGGGTTGGCATAAAGAAAAACGATGATCACTATATTTTACTTGCACGACGTTGGGCAAGAGGTTTTATCATTACAGTTGCCGTTGGTGTCGTAACAGGAACCGCAATCGGTTTACAATTATCCTTGTTATGGCCTAATTTCATGGAACTTGCAGGGAACGTCATTGCACTTCCGTTATTTATGGAGACGTTTGCATTCTTTTTTGAAGCAATTTTCCTCGGTATTTACTTATATACATGGGATCGTTTTGAAAACCAAAAGAAACATTTTCTATTACTTATTCCGGTTGCCATCGGAGCATCCTTTTCTGCGGTGTTCATCACAATCGTTAACGCATTCATGAATGCACCAAGAGGGTTTGATATCGTTAATGGTGAATTCGTTAACGTCAATCCGCTACTTGCGATGTTCAATCCAGCGATGCCGACGAAAGTGGCACACGTTGTTGCGACTTCTTATATGACAGCTGCTTTTGTGCTTGCAGCGATTGCAGCGTTCCGTCTGTTAAAAGGTTCGAATCATGAATACCACAAAAAAGCACTTTATCTAACTATGAAAGTTGGGCTTGTCTTTGCAATTGCATCAGCAATTATCGGTGACTTCTCAGGGAAATATTTAGCGGAGTATCAACCTGAAAAATTGGCTGCCGCAGAATGGCATCTTGAAACAAGTGAAAATGCGCCGCTGATAATGTACGGCATTCTCAAAGATGGAGAAGTTAAATATGCCATCGAAATACCATATGCATTATCATTCCTTGCACACGGTAGTTTTACTCAAGAGGTAGCTGGTCTGGATCAATTCCCTGAAGATGAAGTTCCGCCACTTTACATCCATTACTTATTCGACATAATGGTGTCAATTGGTATTTGGATGACCCTTCTATCGGGCGTATTTTGGTTAGGGGTTCAACGAGGTTGGAAAATGGTTGCTACGAAATGGTTCCGCTGGCTTATCGTACTCGGTGGCCCTCTAACACTAGTAGCGATTGAAGCCGGTTGGTGGCTTGCTGAAGTTGGTAGACAGCCATGGATTCTAAGAGGTATTATGCGAACGCAGGACGCTGCTACGACGAGCGGACATGTTGACTCCATGCTTATCTTGTTCTGCTTGCTTTATCTTGTCCTAGGAGTCGGTAGTATAGTCGTACTGAGAAAAATGTTCCGAAACAATCCAGTTGAACGCGAAATTGAAGATCGTGATACGGAGAAAGGCGGCGACGTGCTATGACACTCGAGATACTAGGCATATCCGTTCTATGGACTTTCCTGTTCGGTTATATACTGATTGGTGCCATTGACTTTGGAGCAGGTTTTTTCAATGCCTACAGTACGCTCACTGGCCGTCAGCATATTTTGACCAACATTATTCAGCGCTATTTATCGCCTGTTTGGGAAGTGACCAACGTTTTCTTGGTGTTCTTCTTTGTGGGGATTATTGGGTTTTTCCCGAAAACAGCGTTTTATTATGGAACGACGTTATTAATCCCCGTCAGCATTGGGATTATCCTACTGGCCATCCGTGGTTCCTATTATGCATTTGAGACATACGTGGCACGTGGACACAAAGGGTATTCGTTCATGTACGGCCTTGCCGGAATACTTATTCCAGCATCGCTGTCCATCGTACTTACCATTTCTGAAGGTGGATTTATCGACATGGTAAACGGCAATCCCGTACTCGATTATTGGAGGCTGTTCTCCAGTCCGTTGACCTGGTCGATCGTTGTGCTAAGCATCGCCGCAACGCTTTATATATCGGCGGTATTCCTGACTTGGTATGCGAATAAAGCACGTGATGTTGCAGCGACGAATATGATTCGGAAATATGCGCTCATCTGGGCATTGCCGACGATTATCACAGCAGGGGGCATTATATTCGAACTAAGAAATCACAATCCGGAACATTACACTAACATCCAAAACTTCTGGCCCATGTTCCTTATCTCGTTTATCATGTTCATCGGAACGGTTTGGCTAATCTGGAAGCGCCGTAATTACGGTCTCGCGTTCCTATTGCTAGTGGGCCAGTTTGCCTTCGCCTTCTTTGGCTATGGTGCGTCCCATTATCCATACTTGTTGTACCCGTACTTGACGATTTACGACAGCTTCACGAACCCGGCCATGGCCATCTCGCTTATCGTGGTGTTCATCATGGGACTTGGGCTGCTGATTCCGTCATTGTACTTGCTCATGCGTCTATTCCTATTCGATAAAGACTACGTCCGCGGAAAAGGCGACTACCACGCATAAGGAGGAATGGTCCATGAATCACTTTTTAATGTTTTACGCACCTTTCATCGTCCTCATCGGGGGACTCGTCGTTGCGTTCGTTATTGCACCAATGGACGGAGCCATAAAGAAGCAGATTGAAAAAGAAAAGTAAAAGAGAGCAGACGTCGATTGTGGCGTCTGTTTTTTGTTGGTGATCAGTAGGCGGGCGTATGTGGGTGCGAACCGATCATAAGAGTAGGCAACTGATCCTAAGCGTATGCGAACCGATCCTAAAAGTAGGCAACCAATCCTAAGCGTGTGCGAACCGATCATATATGTAGGCAACCGATCCTAAGTGTGTGCTGACCGATCATATAAGTTGGTAGCCAATCATAAGTGCGTGCTGACCGATCATAAAAGTAGGCAAACGATCATAAGCGTGTGCTAACCGATCATAAAAGTTGGTAGCCAATCATAAGTGCATGCTGACCGATCATATAGGTAGGCAATCGATCCTAAGCGTGTGCTGACCGATCATAAAAGTTGGTAGCCAATCATAAGTGCGTGCTGACCGATCCTAAGTGTGTGCTGACCGATTATAAAAGTAGGCAACCAATCATAAGTGTACACTGACCGATCATATAGGTTAGTTTACCGATTATATGGGTAGACCAACCGAGCATATACAAGTGCCGACTAGCCAAAAAAAATCTACTCCCACAGTAAAGTACATGTATTGTCTAATAGATGCCCATGCGACATCTGTTTTTTCACCCTCAGCATGGTAAACTAAAGACATCTGAAATTTGGAGGAAAATATAATGTCATATAGTGTAAATAGAAACGATCGTCTCAACGTCTACGTAGAAGATTTAACGCACGATGGCTCGGGTGTAGCAAAAGTGGAAGGCTATCCGCTTTTCATTCCGGGTGCGCTACCAGGCGAAGAGGTTGATATACAAGTAGGTAAAACATTGAAAAATTACGGCTTTGCTAGGCTGTTAAATATAACGAAAGCATCTCCTGACCGTGTAAAGCCGCCTTGTAATGTGTTCTCACAATGCGGAGGATGCCAGATGCAACACTTGTCATATGAGGGACAACTGGTACAAAAACGTAAAACGGTTCGTGATGTGATGGATCGTATTGCGAAGCTTCCACATGTACCGGTACATCCAGTAAAAGGGATGGACGACCCTTGGCGCTACCGCAATAAATCACAAATACCTTTCAGTGAGAGAGACGGTAAAGTCATTTCCGGATTTTACAAATCGCGTACACATGACATCGTTGACACAGATATCTGTCTCATCCAAAGTCACGAGGCGGATGACCTAATGGCTATGTTGAAATATGAGCTACATGCAATCGGCGTTGATGCCTATGATGAAAAGACTCACTTAGGTTTGCTTCGTCACTTAATTGTCCGGAAAGGACGTACCTCAGGCGAAGTAATGGTTGTTTTAGTAACGCGCAAAAAGAAATTTACGCAGAAAGATGCAGCCATAGAACTTATTAAACGTGTCGTTCCTAATGTAACGTCAATTATGCAAAACTTTAACACCGAGAGAACGAACGTTATTTTCGGTGATGAAACAGTTTTGTTATACGGGAAACCGGTTATTGTCGATTCAATCGGCAACATCGATTTCGAAATATCTGCACGCTCTTTCTACCAAGTGAACCCTGTACAGACGGAAGTTCTTTACGGACAGGCACTAGAGTACGCACAGCTAACAGGAAATGAATCGGTCATCGATGCGTATTGCGGTATTGGTACAATTTCGTTGTTCATCGCACAAAAAGCAAAAGAAGTTTATGGCGTTGAAATCGTTCCCGAAGCAATCGAAGACGCTAAACGTAACGCGGAATTGAATGGCATAAATAACGCGCATTTCGAAGCAGGCCCTGCTGAAGTCGTCATTCCGAAATGGTATGCAGATGGCAAACGATTCGACGTGCTGGTTGTTGATCCACCGCGTAAAGGCTGCGACGAAGAACTTTTGAAAACAATTTTGGAGTATAAGCCAAAACGTGTTGTTTACGTATCGTGTAATCCAGGTACACTTGCACGGGATTTACGCATACTTGAAGATGGCGGTTATCGCACGCAGGAAGTACAGCCGGTTGATATGTTCCCTCATTCGAGTCATGTGGAGTGTGTGGCTTGGTTGGAGATTTGATTCGAGGATAAGGAAAACGGGAAAAGGTGAATCTTTTCCCGTTTTTAAAATCATAAAAACTCAGACAGTTGCTGTTGACGTTTATCGAGCATAATTTGTTCTGGTTTGATCCCTTGTTCACGCAGCAATTCAATATTCTGCATGAGGAATTCGTCACTGCCAACTATATAGAACTGTCCGTCTTTATCGGCAGTTAGATTTTTCACTTCTTCATAGTAGTCTTTCCGATTATCGACGAACTGTGATATGAATTTCTTATCAGGTGCAGATTCAAAAATAGTAGAGAATAGGAAATCCTTTGACGAATCGATGTTTAAGGAATGAACTTGATTGACGTTTTCCGCACGTTCAAAGTAATCAAGTACAAGTGGTCTGAAAGTTGCCAGGCCAACGCCTGAGGACAATAGATAAACATTTTTGTTTTCTCTTTTAAGTGGTATATTCGAATGAGTTTTAAATATTGCAACTTCATTGCCAACTTCAAGATTTCTTAAGGTCGCTTTAAACTCGGAGCAATGTTCTCTGATGCGTGTTGTAATGCCAATTGAATTTTCATGGGGTAACGTGGATATTGACATGTGGCGAATTAAGCCACGGTTCGGCTTATCTCCAGCGTTAAAACCTTTAAGTGCGAAATGAGTGTGGGAACCTTCCTCCCATGAAAAGTCCTCCGGACGATCGAGCAAGTATGTTTTCACTTCAGGAGTTTCTTCAATAATTTTATTTATTTTAGTCCAGTATATTTGCATTATACTCTCCCTTTACATTTATATTTTCTGTCACTATTAAATATATAGTAGTTGATAACGATTATCAATTAAATGGTTTTTTATTTCAAGTCTTGCAAAAAAACTTTAATTAAATCAGGTTAGCCAGAATGCTTAATAAAAAGTTCCTATGTAACATTGAACTATGAATCCAATGTTGCGTGCGAAAATTAATTTCTTCATGCTCACTTCTTGTTAGTTAAAGTATTTGATGGCAAACAACTATTTAAAAGGGAAGCAACTGAAATATATACATGAACGATGGTGTAGGTGAATACACATATGTCGAATGCGTTGCATGGTTGGAGATTTGAAACGAGATATTGAATGAAAGGTGAAGAATCGTTTTTAACTTGATTCTTCACCTTTTATGTTGAGTAATATATGCCAATCATGTAATTGGCTCTTATACAGACATAGTCAAACGATAAATAGACAAGGTAATTGTGAATTGGTATGGGGAATTTCATCGGTAAACTGGTTAGATAGAATAAATAGAGAGGTGTAGCCAAAGTATATAGTGCCATCTTTTATCCAATTGGAGATTTTCATATAATTTCTTTGATGCAATTCGAAACGAACAGTTTTATATTGTTACTTAAAAGCTTTATTCGAAGAGTTGGCATGGTTAGACTTACATACTATATAAATGTAAAAAGCTTGAGGATTCAAATTTGAATCCTCAAGCTTTTTACAATTCCAGTGTTTAATATATCGATTTTAAAAATAAATAAGAAACTAAATAAACAACATAGTTGATTTAAAGATTTTAAGCTCTTCCTAGCGGGTATAGAGATAACCAATAGGGCGTCCAAAATCAATTAGATTGCTCAAATAATCGGTCATAATCCCTTTACAGTTAATAGTTATTGGTCTGCTTACAAAGAAGGGAATATCACTCGGTAAACCTTCAAAACTATCAGTGGAACAAAAGGCGGTTCTTTTCGAAACTGTATTCTACGACATGACGAGATGATTACACAGCTTTGTATGAGACTATAAAATTGAAATCATGTATTCAATCTACTTAGAATAACTGTGAAATAAATGGAAGGTATTTAAGTTTTAATTTCAACTCATCCTAAGTTATCTTGTCGAGTATTAATTCTTAACAATTTTTAACATAAAGCATCTTGCTTTTAATGAAATTTACAAAAGCTTTACAAAATACCTGTTGAAAATTTACACTAGGCGATTATTCTAGTATTAGACAAGATACGACATAAAAAAGTTCCTAACCTATTTCTAGGAGGTCACAAATGACTAGGTTGAAAAGAGTGAAAATGGGATTATTAACGCTGTCTCTAATTACTATACTATCCGCATGTACAAGCAATGATGAACCTAACGGACAAGCGTCAAAAGGTAGTAACGCAACAGTGTCTATTTCAGGATCAACATCTGTAGGGCCGCTTGCTGAAAAACTAGCCCACAAATATTCAGAGCAAGACAATACGAATATTGAAATAAACCAAATTGGTTCATCTGCGGGTATTACCAACGCAATCAGTGGCGTGTCTGAAATCGGTATGTCTTCACGAGATTTAAAGGAAGAAGAAATAGCGAGTGGATTGAATGAAGTCGTTATTGCTTATGATGGAATTGTAGTAGTGACTCATCCAACTAACAAAATAAAAGATCTTACGATGGAGCAAGTAAAGAAGATTTTTACTGGAGTTGTGACGAACTGGAAAGAATTTGGTGGAGATGATATGGAGATCGTTGTTGTCTCTCGCGAGGATGGTTCAGGTTCACGTGATGCTTTCCAAGAAATTGTCGATTACAGTTCTGGCGAATTAATAAGAAATGCAATTATTGCAAGTGGTAACGGTAATATAAAAACAACAGTAGGGAACAATAAACATGCAGTGGGCTTTATCTCATTTGAATATATCGATGACTCCATTTCGACAATCGACATTAATGGCGTAGCAGCAAATGCAGAAAATGTTCTAAAAGAACAATACAGTTTGTCTAGACCATTCTTATTTCTATATAAAGAAGGTCAATTAACAGAGGATGGCCAACGATTTATAGATTTCATCTTAAGTGAAGATGGACAACTCATTGCAGCTGAAGCAGGAGCCATTCCTATAAAATAAAAAGATTCTTAAAGAAAAACAGAACCATAATTTTGAGTGTGATTTTGGAGGAATAAAGTGTGTCTATCCCAACAACTAACGAGCAGGCCGTAGCAATCGGTAAAGCAAATAAAAGGAAGTATTTGTTAGAGAAGGTGTCTTCAAGAATTTTCTTGATTTGCGCACTTCTTTCAGTTATCACTTTATTGTTAATCATTGGATTTGTATTTTATAAAGGAGCTCATCCCTTTGTAGCAGGTGGCTATAGCTTTATAGATTTTATTTTTGGTACTGATTGGGTACCGAGTGAAGATAAATTCGGTATATTCCCAATGATTGTTGCATCAATTTATGCAACAGTTGGAGCATTAATTATTGGGGTTCCTATCGGTTTATTTACAGCAATTTTCTTGGCGGAAATTGCCTCTAAAAAGGTAGCTAGAATTATTTCACCGGCCATTCAATTGCTAGCTGGTATCCCATCTGTATTATACGGTGTATTTGGACTTGCGATCATTGTTCCATTTTTACAGGATACGTTCGGTTTAGTGAAAGGACAAAGTTTACTAGCTGTTATTCTTGTGTTAGCAATCATGATGTTACCCACAATTGTGACTGTAGCAGAGACGGCGATTCGTGCGGTCCCTCATACATATCGTGAAGGATCATTAGCACTTGGCGTATCTCATATTGGGACAATTTTTAAAGTCATTGTACCAGCAGCTAAGTCAGGAATTATGACGGCAATCGTATTAGGTTTAGGTAGGGCCATTGGGGAAACGATGGCAGTTATCTTAGTAGCTGGTAATAGTTTAATCGTCCCTACGAGCCTTACAGATAGTGTTCGTCCACTGACGACAAATGTTGCTTTAGAAATGGGTTATGCATTCGGTACACATCAAGAAATGTTGTTTGCAACGGGAATTGTTTTATTCTCATTTATATTAATTTTGAATTTTGTATTAGCCAGAATCAGTGCGAAGGGTGGCAACTAAGATGAGGCAATTTAAAGATAACTTGTTACGTGGACTTTTATGGTTCTCGGCTTTCTTATCGGTTGCTGTCCTCGTTATGATTGTGGGGTTCATCTTTTATAAAGGATTTCGTTTAATCAGCTTCGATTTCATCTTTGGCGATTATTCACCAACTGGAGGCGGCGGTATTTGGCCAATGATTGTAACAACGGTCTACACAATTGTTATTTCATTGATCATCGCAACACCCATTGGGATATTAGCGGCCGTTTACTTGCAAGAATACGCGAAACAAGGGCGTTTGGTAAGAATCATACGTTTTGCAACAGAAAGTTTGACAGGAATCCCCTCGATTATTTACGGTTTGTTTGGGGCAGTATTCTTTGTAACAACCTTAAAGTTAGGTATGTCCATTATTGCTGCTTCATTAACATTAACGATTATTGTTTTGCCTGTCATCATCCGAACAACAGAAGAAGCATTGAAAACAGTACCGGCTTCCTATCGTGAAGGTTCGTTAGCACTTGGGACAACGAAGCTACAAACCTTATATAAGGTGATTTTACCTAATGCCATGCCGGGGATTTTATCGGGTATCATCCTCTCTGTTGGACGAATTGTTGGCGAGTCAGCTGCTATTTTCTTAACAGCCGGAACTGTTGCTGCCATGCCAAATGGAATCTTTTCATCGGCTCGAACGTTAACGGTTCATTCCTATTTAGTCACACAAGAATCGGGAGACATTGAACTTGCTGCAGCAGTGGGGATCGTCTTAATCGTTCTCATTTTGATCATCAACCTTTCAGCAACCTACATATCAAAAAAGTTAAACAAAGGAACCAACAAATAAGGAGTGCTTATCAATGAGTACAGCAGTAATGGAACCAGCAATCACACAAAATCAAGTAGGAAAGGTATTTGCGCATATGGAGCAACATAAAGTAGGTACATCGAAAATTAATGTAACGGATTTGAATTTATTCTATGGTGAGAAACAAGCGCTGTTCGGCGTCGATCTTGCTATTCGTGCAAATGAGGTTACTGCTTTAATCGGTCCTTCAGGTTGTGGCAAATCCACTTTTTTACGAACATTAAACCGAATGAATGATTTAATTGATGGTGTGAAAATTACAGGTGAAGTTGTCATTGATCATGAAAAAATTTATAATTCAAGTGATGTAATTAAATTACGCACAAAAGTGGGAATGGTATTTCAAAAACCAAATTTATTCCCAATGAGCATTTACGATAATGTTGCCTATGGTCCAAAGGGGCAAGGCATAAAAAATAAAAAAGAATTAAATCGAATTGTGGAAGAAAGTTTACGCGGAGCCGCGATTTGGGAAGAGGTAAAAGACCGTCTTAAAACATCAGCACTAGGTTTGTCTGGTGGTCAGCAACAACGTGTTTGCATTGCACGTGCCATTGCGATGAAACCAGATGTTATATTAATGGATGAGCCTACTTCCGCACTAGATCCAATTTCTACGTTAAAAGTCGAAGAACTAATCACGAAATTGAAAAAAGATTATACGATTGTTATTGTTACTCATAACATGCAACAAGCTGCACGAATCTCTGATAAAACAGCATTTTTCTTAAATGGAGAAGTTGTTGAATACGATGATACAGATAATATTTTCTCTACGCCAAAAGATCAAAGAACCGAAGATTATGTCACAGGTCGATTCGGATAACAGGGGGTAACAAAGGATCATGCGTGAAAACTTCGAGAAAAATTTAGAGGAATTAAAAAGTAAAATCACCGAAATGGGTGAACTATCAATTATTGCCTTAGAAAAATCAGTTAAAGCCTTGAAAATACAAGATGTTGAAATTGCTATAAAAACCATGGAGGGAGATACAGCAATAGATAAACTTGAAGTGGAAATTAACCAGTTTGCAATCTGGATTATGGCAAAAGAAGCGCCTATTTCAAGGGATTTACGCGAAATTATTGGTGTACTTAAAATTTCGTCTGAAATTGAACGGATTGCGGATTTTGCCGTAAATATTGCAAAATCAACCATTAAGATTGGTCAAACAACATCTTTACTGGAAATCACACATGTAGAAAAGATGAAAGACATATCAATTGAAATGCTCCGAAAAGCACTCCAATCTTTTTTAGAGGAAAATATGGTACTTGCTAAAGAAGTTGGCGACTTAGAGGATGAAGTGGATCAATGCAGTCGTGAAAACTATAAAAAACTGACTACGTATCTAAGTGAACATCCAGAAGAAACAAATCAGCTTGTCCAATTATTATTTGTAAATCGTTATCTTGAAAGAACAGCAGACCATATCACAAATATCGCTGAAAGCGCAGCATATTTGATTAAAGGTCAAATATATGATTTCAATTCATAAAATAAAAACGGAGGAGAAAAATGAAAAATTTTCTCCTCCGTTTTTATTTAAGGTAGCTCGTAATAAAAATTAAGAGTATTCTATACATAATAAAAAAATAGGGGAGGAAACTAGTATGACAAAGAGAAACAAGGAGTTGTCACTAGAACAACGTGAAGAATTACTCGAAATATTGAAAGCTCGTTTTGAGAAAAACATGAATCGCCATAAAGAACTTGAATGGAGTAAAGTCCAAGCGAAGTTGGAAGCGAATACTGAAAAACTATGGTCGCTTAATGAGTTGGAAATAACCGGTGGTGAACCGGATGTTGTTGGTCATGATAAAAAGTCGGGCGAATATATTTTTTATGACTGTTCAATAGAAAGCCCTAAAGGCCGTAGAAGTGTTTGTTACGACCTAGAAGCGTTGGAGTCAAGAAAAAAGCATAAACCAGAAAATAATGCTCTTGATATGGCTTCCGACATGGGCATTGAGCTTTTAACGGAAGAACAATACCGGGAGTTGCAGGAACTTGGAAAGTTCGATATGAAAACATCGAGTTGGGTGCAAACACCTGCCAATATTAGAAAACTCGGAGGGGCTATCTTTTGTGATTGGCGCTACGACACTGTCTTTGTGTATCACAATGGAGCAGAATCCTACTATGCTGCCAGGGGGTTCCGTGGCTCGCTGAGGGTCTAAATTTTGCACCCACTAAGCTTATAGACGATGAGATAGAGTGAGGGGTGCCAGGTTCTTATTGATTTGTGAATTGTTTTAGAACCTGGTACCTGTCACAATGGTTTATTAAAAAATTACTTTTTCATGGATATTTAGTGCTTGTTGTAGTGAACTTAGTTGTTCATCGTTTAAAGGAATCATAGGTAAGCGGACACCACCGACAGGGATTCCTTTTAAATTCAAAGCTGCTTTTACAGGTGATGGATTTGGAGCAGCAAAAAGTGCTTTCATTATAGGTAGTAGTCTACGATGATCCTTAGCGGCCTCTTGAATATTGCCGCTTTTGAAATGTTCAACCATCGTTTGCATTTCATTTCCTATAACATGGGATGCTACAGAAATAACACCTGTTCCACCAATTGATAACACTGGAATTGTTAAACCATCATCACCGCTATACAATGAAAAATCTTCAGGTGTATGAGTAATAATTTCGACCATCGCATCTAAATCACCGCTTGCCTCTTTAATAGAAACGATATTAGGTATTTTTGAAAGGCGAATGACTGTTTCAGCAGATATGTTGACAACACTGCGTCCGGGAACATTATAAAGTATAATCGGTAAAGATGTGACCTCCGAAATTGTCTTAAAGTGTTGATATAATCCTTCTTGAGATGGGTTGTTATAGTATGGCGCAACGAGCATAATACCATCGACACCTACATCTTCTGCAAGTATTGTTAGTTCAATTGATCCTTTTGTGTTGTTCGAGCCTGTACCAGCAATCACCGGAACTCTGCCATTCACAACGTCCACTGTAAACTTGAATAATTTGACCTTTTCTTCTTCTGTTAACGTCGGAGACTCTCCTGTTGTACCAGATACCACTAAGCCATCTGTTCCATTAGCAATTAAATAATTAATTAAGTTTTTTGTAGCTTGAAAATCAATTTCACCATTTTCATCAAAAGGAGTCACCATAGCAGTTAATACTTGTCCGAAATTCATTATTTCTCCACATCCTATAATTTATTTTAAAAAAATAGAGGAAGAAGGGCAGTTAGTGAATGAACGCAAAAAAGCAACAACAAGGGCTCGTTGTTGCAGTAGAAATAATAAATTATTTCTTTGCATAAGATAGCCCTCCATATAGTTTCCTATATGACAATTCTGTGTTTATTCAACACAGAACCAGCTTCAAGAAAATGAGATTCTCTCCACTTCGGCAAATTCCCCTTTCCACAAATGTCACAGGATCTCATCATCCTCCACGTGTGTACTGATGGTCTTTGCGCCTCTATCCTTACTTCAAAATTTTTGAAATAAGTGAATTTCTAATTAGACAAACCTTACCTCTATTCTAACGCAATTGCAAGGGAAAGGTGCCGAGTTCTAGAAAGGTTCTGAATTTAATGGGGACTTGATATTCTTTTAAATGTTATTTCGTCTGTTGATGACCCATTTATTTGAATAAAGTACTAGTGAGAAGGGCTTGATGACCTTCATTTTCACTGGACTATTTCCGGCACTCTTGCACGTTGTATAATGTGCTTCTTGCTTACTTTTAAGAAAGACTATGCATCTAATCATGTGATGCCTAATAGAAAGTGACACTTCTTTACTATTAAAATAGAGAAAATCATAAAGAAAGTTTCAGCCGCCAAAATTATATCTTTGGCGGATTATATTCAGATAAGAAGTCCCACTATTCTTTCGTCCCAAAAAGCAGTTGTACATGTAGCGCCTGTATTACTCTACGGAGCGTTTGTTGCCAGAATGGTTAATACACACTAAGATGAATGTATCAGGAAGTGAATCGATGGATTGTGGCTAAGAATAGAAAGACAATAGTGGATCAGTTAATAAACAAGGGTTGAGAATAAATGTATAAAGGTGATGCTTGTTATGAAGGTTGAAATTGAAAATGAAATTATAGAATTTAATGTTCAGTATGGAAATAGGAAGAAGCTAGCCATTCAGATAGATTCGTTTGGTTTCATAACTGTTAAAGCTCCAAATGACACAAGTAAAGAAATGATTGTCAGTGCCATTGAGAGCAAAGGGAAAAGGATACTAGAGAAAATACATGAAATTGAAGTAGCTCGAGAAGCCCCTAAGGCAAGAGAGTATCACGCTCAAGGGAAGTTTTTATACCTTGGGAAAGACCGTTTTCTTCATGAGTTAATAGATAGTAGTGAGTTAAATGAAGAGGTACTTAAAAGAAATCTCAAGAAGTTCTATATCGCCAGCTGTAGGACGATTATAGAAGAACGGATAAAAATATATCAAAAACAACTAAAAGTAAAGCCTAAAATCATCGAAATAGTAGAGTCTAGAGCCAAGTGGGGTAGTTGTAGTTCGGATAAAAAGCTAACTTTTAATTATCGTCTAGCTATGGCTCCGGTTGAAGTCATCGATTATGTGATAATCCATGAACTTTGTCATATACTTCATATGAATCATGATCGCTCATTTTGGAGACGTGTCGGAAGTATTATGCCGGATTATAAAGAGAAGGAAGAGTATTTGGCGAGGCATGGGTATTCAATGTCACTTTAATAAACACGTCCACATTTAGAGAAAATGTGGACGTGTTTTTATGTTCAAAAGCTGATACTCTCTTGCCTCCTGAGTGTATCTTTGGGGGCGTTTTATTATAAGATTCATGTATTGCAATAGGTACTAGGTTAAAAACAATTCCCAATTGTTTTTAACCTAGTACCTTTTTTGTGTCCAGTATTCGACTCAATAACAAATCACTTAATCCTCTCGGTACTCAAATTATTATTAATTGATTTGATGTTTGGCATGTTATTAATAATGTGAAACGAAAATGCATTCTAGAAAGAAGTGTTTTTTGTGTGGTAACGAGTAATTGAATACGAATGTAATTGATTCCAATACGGGTTTTAATTAAATTATTTCTTTCAGGATTTGTAAGGTGAGAAAAGCCTGAATTAATAAGGGGTGAATAACATATTTTTTCAGTAATCAGACTATAACACATTTAATAATAATAAGGTATTCATTATTTTTATATAAACGAAAAGTGAACTTGTTGAACGTTTTGTGACGTAATTACTAGCCTTTCGGTGAAGAATTGATGAAGTTTTGATGAAGTTCACTTTAGGTAATTGTTTTTAGTATTTCATTATAATAAGATGAAAATATGTTGTGAGAGTAACCGACTAATATGTTTTTTATTATGCTACTAAAGCTTATAGAGTAAAAGAAAGGGGTACCTTCATGAGAATGAAATGGACTTTTTTAGGTTTGGTTATCAGTATTATCGCAGTGTTAGCTGGCTGTGAACCAGTAATGGTTATGGATCCAAAAGGGCCGCAAGCTGAAACGATTTCTAATGTTATTTGGATTTCGATTGCTACCATGGCGTTGGTTGTGGTCGTGGTTTTCGGTATGTTGGCATACATCGTAATAAAATATCGTGCGTCGAAACAGAGTGCAGATTATGAGCCCCCACATATCGAAGGTAATCCGGTGGTTGAAGCGATTATTGTTGGTATTCCGGTTCTGATTATCATTTTCCTTTCAATCATCACTGTCAAATCCACTTATGAAGTTGAGGCGACACCAAAGGGTTATGAAGGTCAAAAGCCATTGGTTGTTTATGCATCTTCCTCTGACTGGAAATGGCATTTCAGTTATCCGGAAGAAAATATCGAAACTGTTAACTATTTGTATATCCCAACAGATCGACCGTTGGAATTTAGACTTTACTCATACGGACCCATCACGAGTTTTTGGATTCCACAACTTGGCGGACAAAAATATGCAATGTCGGACATGGTGACCACGTTACATTTGGCAGCTAGCGTTCCGGGAGAATACATGGGGAGAAATGCAAACTTTAGCGGTAAAGGGTTCGCTGAGAATATATTCCATGTGGAAGCGATGCCTGAATCGGAATTCGATAAATGGGTAGAAGAAGTGAAAGCGACTGCGGATACTCTTACTGAGGAGAGATTTGAAGAGTTATTAGAACCGGGTCATCTTGGCCAATTAACGTTTAATAAAACTCACTTGGAATTCTCACCGGCTCCAGAAGGGGAGCATGGGGGACATCAACATGGATCAAGTAATTCCGATGATAAAGCAAAAAAAGACGAATCTGCCGATGTTGATGGTGGATCAGACATGGGACATACGGAACATCAACATTAAAATTTCCAAACAAATCACTTTGCATATAGAGTCTAATTTTTGAGAGGAGTCATAGAAGTATGGAGTACTTTGATCGTTTTGCGATTCCACATCCAAGTCCTGCGATTTACGCATCAATGGTTGCCATTGGCCTAACCATGATTGCGATTCTCTTCGGATTAACATATTTTAAAAAATGGGGTTATTTATGGCGTGAATGGCTGACAACCGTAGACCATAAGAAAATCGGTATTATGTACCTAATTGCTGCTTTGATAATGCTATTCCGTGGTGGAGTAGACGCAATTATGATGCGGGCACAAACTGCTGTACCTGACAACAAGCTGCTAGATGCTCAGCATTACAATGAAGTTTTCACCACACATGGAGTTGTTATGATCATTTTCATGGCTATGCCATTTATCTATGCATTAATGAACTTCGTTGTTCCATTGCAAATTGGAGCGCGCGATGTAGCATTCCCTCGTTTGAATGCACTTAGTTTCTGGTTGTTCTTTATGGGGGCGATGTTATTCAATATTTCATTCGTAGTTGGTGGCTCTCCTGATGCCGGCTGGACTTCGTATTTCCCACTTGCAGGGAATGACTTCAGTCAATCTGTAGGAACCAATTATTACATGCTGGCGATTCAGATTGCCGGTATTGGTACATTAATATCAGGCATTAACTTCACGACTACGATACTCAAAATGAGAGTACCTGGAATGAAATTGATGAAAATGCCAATGTTCACATGGACTGCTTTAATCACGAATGCAATTGTCGTTTTCGCATTTCCTGTACTGACAATTGCGCTTCTATTGGGAACGATGGATCGGCTATTCGGCACAAATATCTTTACGATGACAAATGGCGGGATGGATATGCTCTGGGCGAACCTGTTCTGGATTTGGGGACATCCGGAAGTTTACATTCTGATTTTGCCGGCATTCGGTATTTATAGTGAGATCATTTCTACTTTTTCCCGTCGTAACCTTTATGGGTATAAATCAATGGTTGCATCGATCGTAATCATTTCGTTTTTCTCATTCTTGGTTTGGACTCATCATTTCTTTACAATGGGACAAGGTCCACTGACAAACAGTATTTTCTCAATCACGACAATGGCGATTGCCGTTCCGACCGGGATTAAGATATTTAACTGGCTGCTTACGATGCGTAAAGGGAAAATTGAATTTACTGTTCCGATGCTTTATACAATAGGATTCATTCCGATTTTTACAATCGGTGGAGTGACCGGGGTAATGCTTGGTATGGCCAGTGCCGACTATCAATACCATAATACGATGTTCTTGGTTGCGCATTTCCACTACACAATTATTCCTGGTGTTGTCTTCGCGATGATAGCTGGTCTCACGTATTGGTGGCCGAAAATGTTTGGCTTCATGTTAAGTGAAAGAATTGGGAAATGGGCATTTTGGTTTATCGCGATTGGCTTTAACGTAACATTCTTCCCAATGTTCTTCACTGGATTGGATGGACAAGCACGTCGGATGTACACGTACTCTGAAGCATCGGGGTATGGAGCGCTTAATTTACTGTCCTTTGCTGGAGCAATTGTACTGGCGATAGGCTTTGCTTTAATTGTCTATAACATCTATCACAGCATTCGCTATGCATCAAGAAATATCAGTTCAGATCCGTGGGATGCACGTACGTTGGAATGGGCCACTCACAGTCCGGTGCCATCGTATAACTTTGCGAAGACACCTCAAGTTAATTCAATTGAAGCGTTCTGGGATCATAAGAAAAAAGGACAACCATTATTCAAAGATGAAATTGAAAAGATTCATATGCCGAATAACAGCGGTATGCCGTTCATCATGAGTTGTATTTTCTTCGTATGGGGCTTCTCGCTCATATTCAACATGTGGCTTCCTGCAATTCTTGCGACAATTGGAATCTTTGCGTGTTTGGCTTACCGTTCATTCGAGAAAGACCACGGGCATTACATTTCCGTTCAAGAAGTAGAAGACACTGAAAAAGATTGCGAGGTGCGGGCTGATGAAAACAGATAACTCGCTTCCACTTGAATATGGTACAGAACAAAATAAATTGAACATTTTAGGTTTCTGGATTTTCCTTGGAGCCGAAGTAATGCTGTTTGCAACACTTTTCGCAACCTACTTCATTTTAGAGCATCGTACGGGCAACGGACCGTCCGGAGCTGAGATTTTTGAACTCACTCCAGTGCTCTTTGAAACGATTTTACTGTTAACAAGTAGTTTTATGATTGGTCTTGGTGTTCATGCAATGCGTCTAGGTAAAAAAAATGCAATGATGACATTCTTTGCGATTACCTTGCTACTTGGTCTTGCATTCATAGGCGTAGAAATTTATGAGTTTACGCATTATGTCCATGTTGGAGCTGGCCTTCAAACGAGTGCATTCACAGCTATCCTATTAACTACATTAGGGACACATGGAGCTCACGTTACACTTGGTTTCTTTTGGGGATTATTCATCATCCTTCAAGTGAAAAAGCGCGGTTTGACGCCTGAGACAGCCAATAAATCATTTATCTTTTCACTTTACTGGCATTTCTTAGATGTTGTCTGGATCTTTATTTTCAGCTTCATCTACTTGAAAGGAATGATGTAACATGAGCGAATTATTCCCGCGCAAACAAGTAATGGGCTTTATCTTTTCGTTAGTTCTTACTGCAGCTGCACTGACTGTCTATTTCTTAGATTTTTCATTTGCAGTGGGGATGACAATTCTTTTAGTCACAGCATTCGTACAAGCAGCAGTCCAACTCGTTGTCTTTATGCATGCTGGTGAAACTGAAGATAAAAAGGCGATTTATATGAATATCTATTATGCAGTTGCCATAGCGCTTGTTACCATCTTGGGTTCATTACTAATTTTGGCTTGGGATATGTAACAGAATATATCAAAAAGGAGCGCCTAAAATGGCGCTCCTTTATAAAAACACAGAATATGGGTTTGATTTTACATTACCCGCAACTTGGAAGGATTATTCGATTGTAACGGACGAGTGGGAGGGCTTGGCGGTTTCACAGGCTCAAACGGAAGAGGTAATTGAAAATGGTCCAATGAATTCTATTCGACATCCTCAGTGGACTTCGGAAAATCCGCGTCAAGATATACCGATTATGATTTTCACAATAGAGCAATGGGATTCATTACAGCAGGAGAAGTTCCATATAGGGCAGCACCTATCGGACCAAAAGAATTAAATCGTAATGAAAAATATGTTTTTGCAATACCCGCACGTTACGACTTCGCATTTTTAACTGGTTACGAAGAAGTCGAGCAGATTTTAGAAGGTAAACCGTTAGAGATTAGCGAAGAGTGAAGGGTTGATAATATAATGAAAGAATAAAAGGTACCCACCAGCTTTGTGTAGTAGTAAAGAATTATGAAATAATCGATAGTGTAAGATACCTGGTTCTGATACAATTGCGACTTGTGTTAGGACCGGGTATCTTTTTTATTTCATCATATATAGGTGAATTAGCTTTAATAGGTAAAATACTAAATATTGCATCTTTTAATAATTGCTGTATAGTATTCTTTAAAATGCTTGGAGGTCATATTTTTGGTACTTTACTTTTGAGATATATCATCTATCTAATAAATAACTATAAATTAGGAGCTGATATATTATGATATACAAGAACACACTCGATGGTATTTCTTCTGATATGTTAAAGGGCTTTTTTGTAGATTGGCCAAAGCCACCAAATCCGCAAACTCACTTACTACTGTTAAAGAAAAGCAGTGAAGTGATTATTGCTATTGATGATCAAACTAATCAAGTAGTTGGATTTATTACAGCGATAAGTGATGGAGTTCTATCTGCCTACATTCCATTTCTTGAGGTTTTACCGGAATACAAAAATAAAGGTATAGGTAAGGAATTAGTAGATCGGATGCTAAAAGAACTCGATGGCATCTATATGATTGACCTATGCTGTGATGACGATTTAATTCCTTATTATGATAAGTTCGGTATGACGCAGACAAATGGTATGGTTTTTAGGAATTATAAAATGCAATCTGGAAGTTTGAAAATATAAGCCAATAACGCTTGGGAATTTGTCCAATCTCAACGGAATTGTTAAAAGATGCACCACTACACCTTATTTTCATTGTTCACTACTGCGAGCATGTTGCCTGGTTGGAGTTACCCCAAAGTAAATTTGAACAGCCCAGATACCTGGTAATAATCCCATTTGGGTTTATTACCAGGTATTTTTCATTATCCCAAAGTAGAGCGCTATAATTGCATCTAATGAGGATTTAAAATACATGCATAGTAAATAAAGTTAGTAAAAGTGAATCGGAAAAGGCTTGGGGTGCGTCAGTAGGATGAAGGTAGGTGAGGTTGTGACGGAAATTGAAGAAATTATTGCCGAACATGGTGATTATTTATTGCGTGTCGCCTATTTGTACGTGAAAAATAATGCAACCGCTGAGGATATTGTACAAGACGTGTTCATTGCCTTCTATGAGAAACAGGATCAGTACAGGGGGGAGGCATCGCTGAGGACCTACTTGGTGAAAATGACGGTTAATCGCAGCCATGATTATTTACGAAGTTGGAAGAACAAGCGAACCATGCTGTTTGAAAAAATTAAAGGGAGAGGCACTACTCATACGCCTGAACGTGCAATAATTGAGAAAGTGGAAAAGCAGGAATTAGTGGATGCCTTGTTTACATTATCAATCACCTATCGTGAAGTGCTCATTCTTTATTATTTTCAGGAGATGACGACGGTAGAAATCGCGGAATTATTGGAGCGTCCGGAAGCTACGGTAAGAACTAGATTACAGCGTGCGCGAAAGCAACTGGGAAATCGGATAATTGATTATGAATGGGAGGAACTAGGCCGTGAATCAATTTAAGGAAGATTTAAATCGTGAGCTTCAGTCTGTGTCATTGTCCAAAGAGAAGAAGCAGCTAATTGCAACGAAGGCAAAAGAAAAATTACACAACCACAAGAGACGCATCAACTTACAATATCGATTTGTGCTCGCGATTTTCACGATATTCGCAATAGGCTTCAGTTATTTACTATGGCAACAGGAGGGACCTGCAAGTAAGGCGCAAGGTGCAGCACCGATTGAACCTATAACGACTACGACTTGGTCAATGCTTACTAATGATTTTTCAAAAGCGGTACTCTACATAAGCTTCTTTATTATTCTGCGGGACTTGTTAAAGAGACGCTTGCAAAAAAGTGGAAAAGGCTTACCGATTTGTGTGGAATGTGGTGAAGAATGGTCCTATCGAGAGGCCTTGAAACAAAGCATGAAAAACACAAAAATGACATGTCCTTACTGTGGTCAAATACAGTACCGAACGAAAAAATCAAGATTAAAAGGTGGTATGTTAAATATATTTATACCTTTTATGATTATCGCCCCTCAGCTATTTGATAATATATTGCTAGGTATTGTTGTGCATGTCTCATGTGCTGCGTATATCATGTTTAGCCTAGGTCCATATTATTTGGAACTCCAGAAGAAAGATCCTATCAATGATCCTTTATGGTGATAAATTACTGTCACCAGGACAATTCAGCTGCAAATTCGGGTTTTGAAGTGTCAGCGTACCGGAACAATTGCAAACGCCCAATTTGACCAAGTCCATTGCAGCGTCAAGATTGTCTTCAGCCAGGTTGGTGGTGCAAATGAAGTTTGCATAAGTGCTAGGAACATTTAGGGATGGAATTCCTTTCAGATATAGGATGTGTAAATATTAAGTTGAGTAATACTAGCAACCTGTAAAGGTTCTATCTGCTTCATCATTTTCACTTATTTTTCTAGTTTTTTTAATGCTAACTGTACCATATGAGTTTATTGGTAATTAAAAGATCGGAAAAAACATGATTTAAAGCACCTAGTTCTAAAATATGCTGAATTACTTTAGTACCAAGCGCCTTTCATTATCTATAAAAGTTGCAAGTGAAAATCTTTTGTAGTTTCATATAATTATAAAGCATACGGGCGTGTCTTCCTTTTTTAGTACATGGATCTATTTTAGATCGTAGCCGATTAAGAAATTCGCGGTCACATTCACATGGGTTTCTATCCCTGCGATAACAATCATCATGTGCTTTACAAGCTGCATCTAAATCATTAATAGGTGCGCCGGGCCCATTACAGCCAGGTCCACACCAATTATAGCCTGGTAGAATACAAAAACGAAATCTTCCATTTCTCCTCCGTGACAATATAAAAACCTCCTCTGATGGCTAAGTCACTACTTACTATAGATTATTCATTGGTACGAAATAATGTATAAGCTGTTACCTACGGACTTCGCAATTATTTTATCAAAAGAGGAAAGAATGATTGAGGTATAATGAAGACATCCCTAAACTTTAATAATCAAACATTGACAACGGGTTTCAATTCAACCAGCATAATGTCGAAGTATATTGAACATATGAATATATATATAAAACTGAGCGAAGGCGCCTAAGAGGGTGGATCGAAGCGGGTTTGAAGGGAATCATTATGACCTTTATGATTTTGGAGATTATTTGCTGCTTTTTTTCTCCATGTTGCTAGTGATTACTTCATCTATATAAAAAGGTTATAGAACCTGCATATTAAACTTTCGAAAGGATGTCTTTATTTTGATTACAGTAATACTGCTTTTTTTATTTGCGGGTCTAGCGGAAATCGGTGGAGGTTATCTTATTTGGCAGTGGTTAAGAGAGGGTAAACCGGCTTACTTGGGTCTTATAGGCGGGCTTGTTTTAGCGATGTACGGAGTGATTGCCACTTTCCAGCACTTCCCGACTTTTGGCAGGGTGTATGCTGCTTATGGCGGGGTATTCATTGTGCTATCTGTACTTTGGGGATGGGGCGTCGATAAAAAGATGCCGGATACATACGATTGGATTGGTGCTGCAATTTGTATAGTTGGTGTATCCGTTATGTTATGGGCGCCTAGAAGTTAATGTATAGCGAATAGCACCTGGTATCCAAATGGTTATGAAATGTTTGGATGCCAGGTGCTTTTTATTGAGGAGGAAGAAATAGCAATTTATTTGTTGGTATTATTAATTTATGATTAAGCCCAGAACACCCGTGACTTCAGTCTCGGGAGATTCATTCAGGCTCTACATGGACATGAACATCGTATACACCATGATCATTTATCAAGACTTTTTCAACATGGCTGGCTATATCATGAGAGTCTTTAATATTTAACGAGGAATCAACTAAAATTACAATATCTATTACTTCATTATTTCCGTAATACCTCCCTTTAATTGTTTCTATACCTAGAACTCCATCCACTTTTTTGACTATATCCTGATAGAGTTTAATTTTATCTACATCAAATCCATCCGAAAGTTCATGTGAAGCTAGTTTGAAGATATCCCAAGCCGTTTTACATATTAATAGTCCAACAGTAATGGCAGTTAGCGTATCCAACCATGGCATATTTAATTGTGAACCAAATATACCTATAGCCGTTCCCATACTTACCCAGGCATCTGAAATGTTATCTTTTGCAGCGGCCATAACCGCTTTGCTATTAATTTTTTCGGCTAGTTTTTTGTTGTAACGGTAGACAAAATACATAACTATTGAAGAAAAAACACCTACATAAGCGGCGCCAATATGAGGGGTCTCTTTGCCTCCTTGAAACATGGAGGTAATTGCCTCATTCAATACTTGAATACCAACTGCTAGCATAATGAATGAAGCGACCATTGAGGCAATTGTTTCACTTTTCCAATGACCGTAACCATGATCCTTGTCAGGTGGTTTTTGTGAAAGTCTTAGTCCGATAAGGACAGCAATTGATGCGACAATATCAGTTGTATTGTTTAGTCCGTCTGCCCTCAATGCGGCAGAGTCACTCATATATCCAACAACCAACTTTATGATAGAAAGAAAAACATAAGCAATAATGCTAATGATTGCTCCACGTTCTCCTAACTTAAGGTTATTATACTTTTGATTCTCCATTTTTTTGCCCCCCTATCGAATTCAAAACATGATTCATAAATTGAGCATAACGAGGAGAATTCTTTCCCTTACGCAACAAAAACCCTCGACTGATTCCAGTCGAGGGTTTTGGGTTTTGAAATATAATTTTGAGTTAAATCCAAGTTGGGGCACAGTTATCACTCACTAAGTTTAGACGTATATATATAGTAGCAGATGAAGGTAATTATAGCTCGATATTAACCTGTAAGAAAAGTCGGTTGTCTTCAGCTAAATAAGGTGAGGTATTTAGAAATGGAGCCTCTGTGGGTACGATTTACATTGAAAGGCTGAAGCGGTTATTGCATCAGGCAAATGAACCTATCATACCCACCCACTCTCGTAGAGTTCAAACATTGTGTCCGTTGGATAAGCAGGTATAAATGGAAGACTGTCGATGTAGGTATTATATGTGGACTATTCAAGAGATGAGGAATACTAGATGACAAGGCAAAGAGTATTTTAGAAGGAATCGGAATTGGACTTTTTAATACAGCAAAAAAATGGATCAAACTATAAAACAGCAATCCAATCGCTCAACTGCATAGTAGCATTATAATGTTTTAGTTCATTTGAGAAATATGTTTAATTTATCTATCTTCTGATAATTTTATGCAAAATGCCTATCAGTAATCTTGCGAATGGTGTGGTAATTGGAAGTAAAATGAAAGCATATATTGTACCCCAAATCAATGTACCTTCAACTTTTATCGTTTTCATGCCACCTCTAACGATAGTTTCGCCAAAAATTGCGCCTATCGTTCCGCTATATAAAGCTACAAGAAATGCACTTAGAAGGCTTAAGAGCCAAAGTTTTTTGTTGGAGATTTCGTTTTTATTGTGAAAATATCCTCCTAACACTGAAAAGGTAGTTGCGAAAGGAATTATCACTGAGAAATATAACCAACTTTCACCCCTGAATAAAGTTATGCCACCAGCCAACGTTTGTCCTATTAGCATAAATAACAATGCAGTAACGAATGAAAATAGAACACCGAAAATAAGACCTTTTAACGAAGAAATGTTTTTCAAAATCTAATCACCACCTAATACATAATATGAGATATTGCGAATTAATCATTTGGATTGTTTACATTACTATTATATCAGAAAATATAAACATAATAAAAATCATCCCTAAAGCAACAACGCTTAAGGAAACAGATAATTCGAGAAAATCTATTTGTTGAGAATGGTATAATGGAAATATAATCAAATGAATAAAGATCCTATGTTCTTTCTATTATTTCCTTAAGTATATGTATTCTTTTAGGTGTCTGGCTTATTTCAATATATTTGAAATTCGAAACCACTTATGAATTAGAAGAACCACTCTGATATGGGTTAATCTCACCGAATGGATAGTAACATCATTATATTTGATTAGCAAAGTGGAGAATATGGACGGAAGTATATTGAGTCTAATGAGTGACCGACCAATTGCGAGAAACAGCCATCACCAATTTCTACAATATCAATATAAATTCATAATGTTGTCTTACTCCCATGAAAATAAAAAAACGCTAATTATTGATAATAGTGCATAACAAAAAACTACTGAGCCTTGAGAAGGGTAATGTTGAATTGAAAGGTACATTAACAATCAGCTCCATCCTCCAGAAAATATAGGCAATGCCGGTGCAAAAACTAGTGTGGGATTAATCTCCCGAAAGCGCTTTACGTATCGTGGTCGTTGGAGTCAGGCTAACGGGTTGCTTTAGTGAAGATTAGGCTGCCTTTAATTACAGCTCTTTCTAATTGAGTAATGGAGTATCAATTAGGGGGATGTCAACCTATTGTGAATGGTGTATACAAAGTCGTTCAGCGATTGAATGGATGTTTTTCAGTTAGATCTTATGGAGCTATTCCAGTTTCTTATGTAACTAAGGGACAAGTTAGTGAAATGAAGAATATGGATTATTATGGTGGTGTGAGTTGAGAAGCAGCTGTCAATGTGAAGGTGGTTCTTCAGGCTATTATTGGTTCAATATTAATTAGTGTATCTTATATAGCTTGTATGAAGTTAGTTGGTTATTTTAAAACGAACGCTTATAAACCAGATATTATTGTTGCGTGGGACAAAGTAGAAATACTTCAAAATGAAGTTGTGTTTTGTAAGATTATTTCATTTGTTTTTGCTTTGTTGTCTTTTGTGGGATCATAATTATTTCATGAGGAAAAATGTTCAAATAACAGGACAAATTATGGAGGGGTAAAAATGACAAGGTTTATTGACGATTTAGCTGGAGCTATCTATGATTTCTTTAAGTTTATTTTTACGAGTACTTGTTATCTAATTGCTGGAATGTTAATTGTCGGAGTCCCACTTTATCTAATTGCTTTAGTATTTAATATGCTGCAATAACGGTGGGCTTTGGTGAAGATATAGCTGCCTTTCATAGTAGCTTTATATTTTTGAGTAATGGAGTTAAATACTTCCGAGAAATGGCGTTATGTTAACCTGATGCGTGTGGACTATGCAAGCCCCTTCAATGATTGTAACGAATACGTCCAATTCATAAATGAAACAGAACGCTATATTTTGGAGGGAGATAGGGGTATGAGGATACTATTTACTATTAGCATTTTTATTTCTGGATTAATTACTGCTTTTGCGTTTTTCTTTGCACATAGATTAACTGTTCCATTTGACCCCACAAATGATTTATTAGGTGGTGGTAATGGTAATGCAGCTCTGTTTTTTGTTATGGCTCCAGGTCCAGTTATTTTCTATTTCTATTTTTCATTGATTTTTGTATTCGAGAAACTTCATAAAATCCTTTCGTTAACAAAGCAGAAATGGTTCAAGTATAGTTACTTAATTGTTTTCATTATTATTGGGGTGATTACTTTTTATAGAGCAACAATATACCGGAATTATATTAATACAAATCACCCATATATGGAGGTAGGATTGCTTAGTCAATTTTCGAACAATATTTTCTTTAATATATGGACATTTGTAGCATTGTTATCTTTTATAGGGTTTATATCTTTTTGGACCAAGAAAAAATGAATAACAAGGGAAGTGATTGGAAATTAGCCTAATCGAAAAAGGCTCGAATAGTTTTATCCCGCATTAACGGGTAGTAAGACCCCCACTTCAAGTATTCAAGGACACAAGAAGAATAAGTGGGGGATCAACTGCCCGTAAAAACCCGAATGGTTAAACTAACAATCAGTGGGGGATGAAGAACCCCCCTCTGATTGAAGATTAACTTTATTAACCGTGCAACTATTGTTCAACTAACTGTACAGGGTCGTACAATAAGAAAGTAATAATAAAAGGGGAGAACAGATTGAAAAAATTAATACTGTTTTTATCTCTACTTGGTTTTCTGTTAGTTACTTCGGGTTGTTTGAATGAAATGGTTGGGCAAAAAATAACTGTACAGAAACGAACTGGTGAAGAAAATGTTTTTGAAGACATCAAAGAAGTCACTAAAAAAAATCAGGTAAAAAAAGCGATAGATATAGTTGGAAATGCTGATTTTGAAAATGAAAAGGTAGCAATGGCACACTATGCTGACTACCAATTTCAATTTCCTTCTAAGAATCGCTACGGCAGCGAAGACAAAATAGCGTCTTATTTACTATGGATTAGCTCAAATGGTGAAAATCTAGAGATAGTTAACGATAGCGATAAATATGTGAAATTAACAAAGCAAGATTCAGCAGACCTTTATGAAATTTTAATAGGAGAAGAATTAGTAAAATAATTCCCTATCTTCGTATACTCTTCAATTAACGAGTGCGTTTGTGAAGTGGGTTATGTTTACCTTAAGCACATGGGATAAGGGAGATCGTTCAGCAATCGAATGGCTGTTAACAGGTAGAATCTCATGGAGAGACTTCTAATAGACAACAATATAAGAATAGAGGTTATTATACATGGACATATATATTGAAAAATTACAGGATACAGATGCTGAAGGTTTGTATAAGTTTGAACTTGATAACAGAGCATTTTTCGAAGAAATGGTACCTACTCGTGGAAATGACTATTATAACCTTGAGGTTTTTAAAAAAAGACACGAAGATTTACTTGAAGAACAAGTTCAAGGAGGTTCATATTTTTATTTAATTAAAGATAAAGATAATTCAATTCTAGGAAGAATAAATGTCGTGGATATTGATAAATCTCAAAAAACGGGTCATCTCGGTTATAGGGTGGGGCAAGCACATACTGGAAAAAGTATTGCCACTAAAGCATTGAAGTTATTAGTAGAAACAGTAACTGACATAGACATAAAACAAATTAAAGCGAAAACAACAACTAACAATATAGCTTCTCAAAAAGTTTTAGAGAAAAATGGATTTGAGAGAACAGCTACTGATAGCGGAGAATTCGAAATGAATGGCCAGAGGTTAAACTTTGTTTATTACATTTTGACTATTAAATTTAAGTCTTATTTAACTTCCATGAAATAAAAAACTCTAATTAATGATAATAATGTATAACAATAAAGCTAAGCCTAGAGAACGATAATATTGAATGTATAGGTAAATTAAGCAACAGCTTCATCCTTCATATAATATAGGTAAGTCTGTTCCAGTAACTAAAGTAGGATTAATATTCCATAAGTGGCTACCCATATTGGGTGCAATAGTCTGTGATGCACCATAATCGTTGGTGTTAGACTAACGGATGGGGGCTCTATGGCAACATAGTTGATTGTCCTTCTTCATCAGTCGTAGTATCCAATATCCGTTCTGCATACATTTTTATCCTCTGCGCTGTAACGCTGATTTTGCGCTACATGTATGTCGAACGCTCCTTTTAGTTTAATTATAATTTTTTCAGAAAAGTGAAAGTATCGGTTATTGCACCGATGCTTTTTTAGTCGTTTCAATAAGCGTTTTTATTAATGTTTTTTCTCTAATGTCCCCCCCAAAAGAGAAGCCATTATCGGTTGAGTAGTTCTTTATTTCCAAAAAGTGCATCTTTTTTTGATTGAAAACTCTCTAATAGTCAGGACGGTGAAAAAAATGACGGTTAATGACAAGAAAGTAATAAAAGCGATTGGAGGAGATCAACAAGCGTTGTTGTTTTTGCTTCAACAAGAAAAAGAGAAAATTTATCGTACTGCATTTAGTTATGTTCGAAATAAGGCGGATGCTTTAGACGTTTTCCAGCAAACTGTGCTATCGGCAATTGAGTCTATTCATCAGTTAAGGGAGCCAAAGTATTTTTCGACATGGCTGATGAAAATTTGTATCAATGTATCACTTGGTGTACTTCAAAAACAAAAGAAAGTGGTTTTGATGGACGATCTGAAATTTCAATCCCTTTCCGCGGAGATGGCAACATCTGATGAAAAAATGGACTTACTTGATGCCATTTATAGATTAAATGACAAATATAAGACAGTCCTTATTTTGAGATATTATGAAGATTTAACTTTTGAGCAAATAGCAGAGATACTTGGCGAACCAATCGGTACAGTCAAATCGAATGGCAAGAGAGCGTTAGCGAAACTCAAACCGATATTAAAAGGAGTGTATATAGATGACCGAGCAAAACCGCTTTAAAGAAGTGATAAATGAAATTCCTGTTCCTTCTGAAGAGTTAGATGCTATTTTGATAGATGCTTTCAAACAGGAGAAAAAGATAATAAAATTCCCCTTCAAACGAATGGTTAAATATACTGCAGTTGTAGGGATTCTGTCTATTTGTACGATTTCCTCTGCTTATGTGTCACCTGCATTTGCTAACTTTGTTACGCAAATTCCAGTCATTGGTCATGCATTCGACTATTTCATCTTACAAGAAGACTATTATCAAGCGTATGAGGAAATCAGTACAGATATTGGTTTAGTTGAAAAAAGTAATGGCGTCGAACTAATTATTGAGAAAGCATTTTATGATGGGAATACGGTGACGCTTTCGTATGTACTGCGAACAGAAGAGGATTTAGGTTCATTTCCAACTTTCGAAAATCTGCCCACTAATATAAGTAATGCTGGTTATGAAGGAGAGTATGTCGATGGAGTCGGCTATGTCGGCATGATGACCTTATCAATGCTGGAGGACGCTAAGGAGACGGTAAATGTTATTTGGAAACCAAAATCGATTTCTTCAGATCAAAAGACAATAAAAGGGGATTGGCAGTTTGCATTTTCTTTAAATGCGCTAAAGGGATCACATATTTCGATTAATGAACAAGTAAGTAAAGAAGGTATTACAGTCGAATTAATTGACGCAATCAAAACAGATGTCAATTTAACAGTAAACTATTTACAAAATGTCAAACCATCCGTTCATAACAACTGGATGTACGTTGAAGCAGAGTTACATGCAATTGATAATTTAGGTAACGAATATAAAGTGCCTTATACTGGCGGAACAGGAACAAAAGGTGGAGATTCCAGTGAAGATATCACATGGAATGCAACGATTCATGGTCTTGCCCAAGAAGCAACATCCATTACATTTTATCCATTCGCACATGTAAGCAATAGTCAAAGCGATAATAAACGTATTGATTTCGAACCGATTATTGTGGAATTAGAGTAGCTATCAGGTGATTTACTCAACAGTGCTGTTCTCAAACGTTTAAACTTGGGCGTACACTTATGCTTCTTAACCCAGTCGATTAACTGTAATAGAAATACTGTCTTAGTAGAAAATGTTCGAATTCCCTTTCCTTTTGGAATCATTATATACCGAGTAATTGAATATTTATGAATGTCCATACTGCATGCATGCTCAATGATTAATAGCTGATCGACCTTCCTCTCCCAGGCGTAGTATCCAATACCCGTTCTGCACATATTTTCATTCTCTGTTGTGTGGCGCTAATTTTGCACTACTTATATGGTTAACTGTCCAAGGTTTGATACCTGTACTGTAAATTAGAGTCTATAGTAAGGAAAAACGCCTTCCATTTATGTATAACCATTCGAAGTGGTTACACGGAAGACGTTCCCAAAAAACATATGGTTATCCTATCAGACTATCGCTTAATTAAAAAACTTGAGAAAGGCGTTTTCAGTTCCGCTGCAAGAACAAGGCACTTGTTCTTGCAGCGGAACTTTCTTTAAATAGTTATATTGGTGTTCGTCTAGCGGAAATGTTTGAATTCATACATGTTGATGGAGTTGAAGTTGCGGTTGTACGTTTGTTGAGCGTTCTTAATATCGAAAACAGGCTGTTTATTGGCCTTATAGTTTAGAGTATCGGTCATGTCGGCGAATGCTTGGTATATAATGATGCTGTTTGATTTGATTCTGGCAGATTAACGGGAGTCTTATTCGGTCTTTTCAAAGATTCCATTTAGTGGAGCTGATTTAATTGTTGCAATAATGTCCGTTTATATTGGAATTATTTTGATGATTGGTATCTTCTGGTTGTATACGGAATTATTTATAAGAATCCCGTTAGATAGCGAAAAGTACCAGCGAACTTGCACGGAAGTTATCTAATTGTTAGAATTAATTATCCATACTTTTATTGGAAATGAATTTATTGCTTCCTCTTTTATATGGAATTAATATTATGGGAGCCGCTGCCAATAACATATACTTATTTCTAAATTTGTTATTTGTCTATTTAATAGACGCAAATTATGATAGGAGTGTATAAATGATGGAATTAAAGACAGAACGGTTAAGATTAATACCCTTAAATGCAGTAAACTTAAAATTACTAATTGATAATCAGAAGGCAATGGAATTAAAGTTATCACTAAGTCATTCAGATGAAATTCTTAGTGAGGAACTTAGGCAAGCCATGGAATATAGACTTACAAAGGTAGTAAATGATAAGCAAAATTATTTGTGGAATACAAATTGGTTAATTGTTTCTGATGATAATAATTGTGTAATTGGCGGCATGATGCTAAAGGGCTTGCCAAATGCAAATGGTGAAGTAATAATCGGCTATTACACATTGCCTAACTATCAAGGTAATGGCTATATGACGGAAACGATTATTAGAACGAAAAGTTGGCTGTTAAGTCAGCCTAATGTTCGGTATATAATTGCAGATACCGAAAAAGACAATAATGCTTCTCATAGAGTATTAGAAAAGACGGGTGCAGAAATGTATAAAGAAACGGAAGAATTATATTATTGGAGAATTTTTTAGATAATTCCTCAGTAGGAGAGAACCAGCATTTTATATGTTGGTTCTTTTTCTTTGGATATACCACGTCAGGTAATAACTTTTTTATGATAGTGGAGGTGTATATGATGAAATACGCCGGAAGGGGAATAAGTGTCTCGAAATGAATCCCAGCAATTTTTTCATAATAAGGTGTTAAGTACTTTGTGTTGTAAGATGCTCATCGAATGCATCAATAATTTGAAGGAAGTGATCCGCTTCACGGTAAACGTGGTCAGCAAGCAAAGCGGGAATGTTGCTCTTTATTTTACATGCTTCAATTAAATCTCTTGCCGTCTTTTTGAAATCGCGTAACGATACGACAGAAACGCGATTTTGGTCAAGAAAGTGTTCTAAAAGCGGTTGAGTTTCTGACTGAGGACGCATGTGATCCAAATCTTGTGCTTGGAAAAGAAGTTGGTCGAAATCATGGCTAAATTCTCGAGCTTGATCGACAAGTTTTCTTTCGGATGGGTCTAATAGATGGCTGATGAATTTTGAGTGATCCGCCATTATTTTTAAGAAAAACACATTCTCTTTAATAATTGCCTCAGGTAAAGGTATCAGCTTACCTTCATTTAATTCTTTCAATCGCTTAGCAAAATAAGCCGCCTCTCGGCTTGTATGATCAACTAATAAAGGAATATTATTGGACACAATTTGGCACCGTAATATCAATCCCAGTACTTTTCGTTTATATGCCCAAATAGAAGCTGCCGCCTGATACACTTGAATGTTTAGTTGTCTAATTACATTCGGATCTGTTGTTTCGTTGTAATTGCTAATTTGTTCTTCAATTCGTTCAAATACTGCAATAAATTGCTGTGCTTCTCGAATAAGTTCTGTATCATCTGCAGTAAACCCGAGACTTAAAAAGAAAGCGTGTTCCTTCATAATCCGTGACCAAAATCGGATCTCATCCAATGATTGTGTTACAAATGTCGGAATCGGATATTCACTCCTCTTATAGTGTCGATGCTATCTACTGTATTCGGAGTAGGATGAATCCATACTGCTTTCATATTTAATAATTAATACTCAGGGATTAAGCAATGTGTTATTGCTAGCTAACAGCAGGTTCCATCACAGTTATTGTCCGGTTAACTGTATTCATATTCAAGGTTGCTCCAATAGGTATTGTAGCTTTATAAATGCCATGTCCAGTTGCTAGATTGGACATGAGTGGTTTACCTAAAGGTACTAGAAAATCGTTTATAAGATCGTTATAGGACTTTCCATATGCATCTACACAATTTGTACATTCCCCCATTATTATCCCTACACAATCATCGAACTTCTTGGCTAATAAAAGATGATTCAAATACCTGTAAACTGTGTTAATCGGTTCATGCGTTTCTTCAAGTACGATAATTTTTCCTTCCGTATTGATTTCAAAAGAAGTTCCTAACGTACCGATGAAAGATGTGAGATTGCCTCCGACAACGGGACCGGTAACGTTTCCGGGAACTAAGCTTTCGAGGAGCATACCAGGTGGATTATTTATTAGCCAAGGCGCGGTTAATGTTGTGGTTGCTGAGAAGAATTGATTGAAATTATATGCCGGAGTATTTGGATTGAAGTCTAGCAGGAGAAGGCTGTGAAATGAAATTAAGTCCGCATATTCGTACAGTACATTTAGTAGTACTGTAATGTCACTGTAGCCTGAGACGATTTTCGGATTTTGAGAAATGATAGAAAAGTCGAGGAAGGGGAGAATACTTGCTACACCAACGCCGCCCCTTGAAGGCAATATCCATTTCACTTCTTTATTCTGAAACATGTTCATCAAATCCGACGCCATTTGTTGGGGCGTCGCTGCGAGGAATCCATTCGATGAATAGACATGCTCGCCTACAAGTACTTTAAACCCCAAATTCCGTAAATTTGTTATTCCTGCATCTATTCTACTTGCTGCCAATGGACTCCCCAACGTAACAATCCCAACAGTATCTCCTGGCTGCAAGTGAGGTGGTTTTATAGCCATATTTTACAGCTCCCTTTTAAATGAAATAGGATCATGTGAATCCTTGTATTTATAAGAAAAGAAATAATTTATGTTAACAAATGAATACCTATATAAACTGAGTGAAGGCGCCTTCCAAGGGGCAGCCGAAGCGAATTCATTGGGGTTCTTTATTTCAATCTATATATTCCGCACTGCTTATTTAGAATTAACTAGGTGGTATACCTCGCAAGTATAACGAACGAATCTAGCGACAAAGCGATGTTGGAAGAACAATCTATTTGTTAAGTGCCGACTATCTATAGAGATTTTTATTGGAACTATTTGTATCTTTAAGCCTAGTAAGAATTAACAGTTGCAGGACCTTCCGCATATGCTATAATAAATAAAAAGAATGATTAGAATAGTTAGTATTAATCATTTGGTCTGAGGTTATAATTATGGGGGAGTTACAGAAAAAGAAGCTATTATTCGTCTTTGTAAGTATATGTATGCTACTTCTAGTTGGTTACGAGGCACGACCTTTTCATCATGTAGAAATGAATGGAATGATTAGTGTTGCGCACCGTGGCGCTTCTAATTTTGCTCCAGAAAATACGCAGTCAGCTTTTCGAAAAGCATTAGAGCTTGGGGCAGACTTTTTAGAATGTGATGTGCACCTGTCGAAAGATGGAGAGTTAATCATTATGCATGATGACAAAGTGGACAGGACAACAAATGGTTCTGGCTATGTGAAAAACTTCACGCTTGCCGAATTGAAAGAGCTAGATGCAGGAGGGAAATTCCATTCTTCATTTGCCGGAGAAAAAATCATTACTTTAAATGAATTGCTCGAAGAATTTTACGGGGAAACTGGTTTATTAATAGAGATTAAGAAGCCATCGATGTACCCGGGTATCGAAGAGCGAGTAGTGGCTTTGTTGGGTGAATATAATGATTTGAACAGCATTATTGTTCAATCTTTCGATATCGAATCGATGAGGAAAATGAACACGTTGCTTCCAGAATTAGAGGTGGCCCTACTCATAAAACCATCTATTCAATCTCTGTCCTCTCAAAAAATAATTGACCTGACATCCTTTGCGACATATATTAACTTTAATGTCTCATATGTCAATAAACGTGAGATCAATCAAATACATAATCAAGGTGGAAAAGTATTAGTTTGGTCTACGAAAAATCGAGGATGGGTGGACAAAGCTTATCAATACAACGTTGACGGCATCATTACAGATTTTTCAATTTGGCCAGTCGAGGGCCCCATCCAGCTGGTGCAAGAGTAATCCACATCTGTTCCTTGGGAAAGCTGCCGTGATTATTGTAGCCGAAAGCGATCCAGGAACGTACTAGTCGACATAAAGACTTTTGCGCCTAGCTTACCTGTATGTTGTGTAAGAAAATGGTTAATCAATAGACATGAGAGTAATCCATAGTATGAAAAGGAATCTAGTACTAGCCAATTGGGGCAGTACTGGATTTTATTATGGTCCAGCTCATAATGCGCTTCCTTGACAATGAAAAACAGGAGCCATACACTTATGAGTAGAAAAGATAGTTGGAGGATAAAATGACAAATAATAATTTCATACCAATCATTATCGGAACAGACATGAATGCTTACAACATGGCGATCTCATTCCATGAAGAGTATGGTATCAACCCAATTCTAGTAGGAAAAGAATCTTTATCATTCACCAGTTTAAGCTCAATTATAAAGACGATAGAACTCAATCCAAAACTGCCTGAACAACAAGTATTCGTGAGCTTCTTGAAAGAGATTGCAGAGAAGTATGCGGAGCCAGGGAAAAAAATGCTGCTTATCGGAACAAATGATCTTTACGTCCGGATGATTATTGAAAATGCGGACGAGCTGAAAAGTCATTTCGTGTTTAATTATATTTCGGAACCACTTATGAACGATGTGCTTGTTAAATCGAATTTTTATAAGTTATGCGCAGAACATGGTATTGAAGCACCGGCTACATATTACTATTCTTGTCGGGATGAAAAGCCATTCTCAGAAAAGGTCATGTTCCCAATCATTATCAAACCAAGCAACGGTGTCGAGTACTATAAGAATCCGTTTGCAGGCATGGAAAAAGTGTATAAGGTCGATTCCTACGATGAAGTCCATAACGTTATTACAACGATTAAAGCGGGCGGCTATAGAGAGGATCTCATTATCCAGGACTATATTCCAGGGGACGATACATACATGTGGGATTCCGTATTCTACATGAACAGTCATGGAAAAGCTGAGCTGATCACTTTCGCACAAGTCGTGCTACAAGAGCATACCGTCACTGCGATAGGGAATTATACAGCGCTTATTACTCGGTATAATGAAGAGATGATGTTGAAACTAAAAGGCTTCCTTGAAGCATTGAACTACGTCGGTTACGCGAACTTTGATTTGAAGTATGACGAACGGGACGGTAAGTTCAAAGTGTTTGAGGTGAATATACGACAAGGACGATCAAGCTACTATATTACGGCTTGTGGACATAATATGGCGAAGTATCTAGTCGATGACGTCATTCACGGTCAACAGAAAGAGCTGACGCTACTGAATGAAAAATTCCTATTCACTGTCGTACCTAAAATCGTACTGAAGAAATTTGTGTCGAACCAAGAAGTACTCAAAGATGTGAAAGCATTGCTTAGAGCTGGGAAATACGGCAATCCATTGTTTTATAAAAAAGACCGTCATTTCAAGCGTAAGCTGTATTTATTCGCTAGACAAGTTAATTACTATCGTAAATATAAAAATAGTACATGGTAAAACAATCCCCTATGCGATATGCATAGGGGATTGTTTATTTCGACTTATAAGTGCTGTGTGTTATTAAGATTCCACTATCGAATCTAGCTGCATGCTGATCACGCTTAGACTTCCGGCGGACTCTGCAATCATGGCGATCATTTTGCTTTGTTTTTTTATTGATGAAGTAATATTTTCTACGGATCTTGCAGTTTGCTGAGAAACATCGGATGAGTTTTGGACAGCAATCGATATCGTATGGTTTTGTTCGGTCACTTTTTTTAATTCATCATTTAAAGTATCGATTGCTTCAATGGTTTGTGTAACGGCTTGCCGAATGGCGATGAATTCTTTTTCCGTTGCTTTAACGGATTCATCAAGCTGCCTGGAATGGGAGATGGTTTCCGTCATTGTCTGGATGGTCTTTTCTGTTTCGTGTTCAATGCTTGCGATCATTTTTTGAATTTGTTGTGTTGAAGTATTTGACTGCTCCGCTAATTTACGTACTTCACTAGCAACGATAGCAAACCCTTTCCCATGCACTCCCGCCCTTGCTGCTTCTATACTAGCGTTTAATGCCAATAAATTTGTTTCTGAAGAAATACCTTTAATCGTTTCGGTTATCCGGGAAATATCCAATGTTTTATTATATAGTGCTGAAATGCTTACACTAATTTGGTCTGAGGCGTGTAAGGATTTTTCATTGGATTGTTTAAGCTGTGCAACCATCTCTGCACCTTGTTGTGTGGCCATTTCTGAATTTGTTGTCACTTGACTAATGATCTGATTTTGTTGATTCATCATATCAATTGAATCGTTCATCATTTTCACTCGGTTGCTGACGATTTCCATATCTGCGACCTGATGTAATACTTCGTGTGAAATGCCAAGAATGGCGCTGTTGATATCAGCACTGGTGGCTGAGGTTGCTTCGGAAATGGCTGTAAGTTCTCCGGCAGACATTATGACGTGCATACTTGCATCACTAACTTGTTGGAAAAGCACCTCATTGTCATTCGAAAGGCTGTGAATGACCAAATGCAGCTTTTTAATGTCATCCGGTGTATTCGAACAATCTATTTTCGTTAGTGATGAAGCCTCCAACGCGGTTTGTGCCAATAACGTAAATGTTTTTCCAAAAGTTAAATAGAATGCCAGTATGCTCATAATTGTAAGTACGCCAATGGCTAAATAGGCAAGAAGCAAGCTTTCCCATTGTGCAAAAAGAGAGGCAGCTCCTCCGACGGATAAAACAAGGACACCATGGACGACTACTAATTTCATGAATAAGTAACTCTTTGTAAGCATTTCTCTCACTCCAGACTTTTTTCCCGTAAGGCAAAGTAGTTATATACTATCAGGCAGAGTTTGTGAAAAAACGGTGTCAGACGTGGAGAAACCGGTGCCTGACACCGCTAATGATTACTTTTCGATTAGCTTAAATTTTTGCCAAGGATGAATCTGATCTAGTAAAAACTGTTCCTCTTTGTCAACTGTTGCAACAATATTTGTGTTTCCACTGTTCTCCATAGGAGAGAGGGCAATATGGAGTTCACCTTTGTAACGCTCATAGCCGGAATTATCGATTGTGACACTTCCACGAGCAATTGTATCTGTATCATGAGCTGGGAAGTCATGTTGTTGATAGAGAACACGACTTTGCGTAGAACGGATAACATAGGCGGAAACATCTCCACGGTTGAAGTGTGGATTTTCTAACGCAATTTCTTTCTCCATCTGTGAAGTTTGTTCTTTAAAGTCCACCTTTAATTCTAATAAATAGCGGTTGAGCAAGGATAAACTTTTTAACTCCTCCTCTGACGCAAAAGCATTACCGATAATCAAATCATCAATGAGATTTGTTTGGAAGAAATCCTTTGCTTGAACATCAATGGGTAAAAAGCGATGCTCCTCAAGAGTTGGAAGGCCTTCTTGGACTGGCCACGGTCCAAACTCTGCATCTTTTGAAGAAATCATAGCTGCTGTACGGATGCCATTTTCTTTATATTGGGCAGAGCATTTGAGGAAATGTTCTCTTGATAGGCCCGTGTAACGTCGAGGATAAAAGTTATGGCAACCAATTATTTTTTGCTTGTTCGGTTGATAGGAAAGAATATTTTCAAGGTATTTCGTTCCTTGACTCATATTCAATTCAATGGAAAGTCCATAGTCATTGAAAGACATAACGCTTTCTTCTAATCCTGAAAAACCGAGGTCAAGCCTAAGCCCAGACAGACCAAGTTCCTTAAAATACGATAAATCTTTATAGGAAAGATTTTTTTCTTCGAAAACCGATGGACTGACATCGGCAATAACTTCAAACTCGAGTTCGTTTGCCTTTTTTAAAAGAGTTTGCAGTTGTTGGGTATCTTGTTCATCCGTTGCGGACATTAGACAGGTGAACATACGTGTGAAACCATAGAAACTAGCTTTTTCCATATAGTTGACGAGTTCTATTTCTGTCCCATACTGTGGATAAATTGAAATTCCGAGCTTTCTCATTTACACTAGTGCCTTCATTGAAAACTGTGGTAAATAGGCTTGATTGACTTCTAGTATCTCATCTAACAATAACTTAGCTACTTTACTGGAAGGAACAAACGGATTAGTTGTTAAGGCAAGCAACGCTTTTTGTTTATTTCCGGTCACAGCAGCTTCGATTGTTAATTGTTCAAATGCTTTTATCTGTTGGATTAAGCCGTTCAATTCAGGAGGGAGTTTACCAACTTGAATGGGCTGTGGTCCTTCACTATTAACAGTACAAGACACTTCAATAACAACATTATCCGGGAGATCTGTAATGGTTCCATTATTAGGGACGTTCACCGTATGAATGGCATGGTCATTGGTAACAATTGATGAAATAAGAGAGATGGCTGCTTCTGAATAAAGTGAACCGCCTCGTTCTTCTAATTCTTTCGGTTTGACGTCTAAATTAGGATTCTTATAGGTTTCAAATAATCCTTTTTCAATGATTTTAACTTGTTCAGCACGTGTTCCTCTGAGTTCGGCTGCTTCTTTTTCTTCAATCAGCATTTCATCCATCATGTAGTAATAACGATGATAGGGGCATGGCAAAGCATTTAACGCTTGTAAAAACTCTTTATCCCATGGCACATCATGAATGTTGCGCATATTCATATTGCGTCCCTCAGCGATGCGCTCGATAAGTGTACTCATTTTATCCTCACCGTTGACGAATACCTTTGTTGCATAGACAAGGTGATTTAATCCGGCAAAGGACATGTTTAGATTATCTCGATCAACTTCTAAAATAGTTGCAGTCATTTGTTTCATATTAATAGGCACATTACAGAGACCGATAGCTTTGACAGACGTGTACTTATGAATTGCTTCTGTTACTATTCCTGCTGGGTTGGTAAAGTTAATCAACCAGGCATCATTTGAATATTGCTCAATCTCTTTACAAATATCGAGGATGACGGGAATCGTCCGAAGGGCTTTTGCAAATCCCCCTGGTCCAACAGTTTCTTGACCAATTACATCGTATTTTAGTGGGATACGTTCATCACTTGCCCTTGCATCAAGACCACCAACCCGAAATTGTGTTAATACAAAATCTGCATTTGTAATTGCTTTAACACGATCAAAGGTAAGTTCAATCGTGATGGGAAGGCCGCTTTTTTTAATCATTCTCTTTGCAAGAGAACCGACAATTTCAAGTTTTTCTTTTCCTGCTTCAATATCAACCAATACGATTTCATCTGCTTTTATTTGAGTCGCCCGAAGAATAATACCTTCGATTAGTTCAGGTGTATAGCTACTGCCACCACCGATTACCGCAATTTTCATAGTTGGTTCCTCCAATATCTATAATATTTGTATGAATTTTATAGTCAAAAATAAAAGGGGGGAGCAATCACTGCATTAACTCGATTTCTCCCGAATGATATTATTTACAATTCAACTTTTCCGGCAGCTATTCATCGCTTCATATAAGGCGATAAATTCACCTGCAAGATCTTTAAATGTGATTGCGTTCATAAGATGATCTTGTGCATGAATGAGCAGGAGAGAGGATTCTACTTTCTCACCACGAATTTCTGACTGTATTAAAAATGTTTGAACACGATGTGCATTGCTCATTTCCACATTTGCTTTTTCAATCAATTCGTTAGCCTGATCGAAATTATTTTCTTTTGCAGCTTGAATCGCCTCGAAGGCAGTGCTTTTTGCATTCCCGCTATAAAGAATGATCTGCATGATTTGTTCTTCTAAGTTCATAACTGCTCACTACTTCCTACTTGAGATTAATGTTTTTTCTTCTGGTTGTAATATAGGCCCATCTTGGACTGATAATTCATTTTGTTGTTGACGAGAATCAGCTTCATCTTGTAATGCCAGTTCTTCTTGAAGTTTTTTCACTTCAATTCTTTCCGCAATTTTAACAAATGGCAGATAAATTACTACTGAAATGATTAAGTTAACAGCGGCTAATACAGCCCCTTTCCAAGATCCTGTGGCCAAAAACCCACCAATAACAGGTGGTGTTGTCCATGGGATGAGGTTAACCGTTTTTGGAACAATTCCAGTTGCAATCATAACGTAACTAAAGATTACCAGAACTACTGGCGTCAAGATGAATGGAATGATTAACAATGGATTTAACACAATCGGGAAACCAAATAGAATTGGCTCATTAATATTAAATAGACTTGGTCCCGCACTCAAGCCCGATATGTTTCGATAATGTTTATGACGACGGCCTGCAATAAACACCGCAATGATCAAACCAAGCGTTGCACCTGTACCCCCTAAATACATAAAGGCATCAAAAAATGGTTTTGTTACGATATAAGGAATTTCTAATCCAGCTTCAAATGCTTTTATATTTGCTTCAATTGCTGGTAAATAAACCGCTTGCATAACTGGCTCCATAACATTTCCTCCATGAAGTCCAAAAAACCAAAGAACATGGATAATCAATGCAAGAACAATGGCCGACCCAGGTGTGTTAGCCAATTTGGAGACTGGCTCCTGTAATGCATCGAAGAATGCTTGATGGATATCAGGCATGCCTGCTACTAAAGTAAATACCTTAATTAGACCAAATATACTTATTGCAATCATAGCTGGGAATAGAGCTGCAAATGATTTTGCTACCGCTGTCGGAACGCTAGGAGGCATCTTCATTACGAGCCTCTTATTGCCAAGTAATCTCGTGAAAATCTCAGTTGAAACGAGTGCTACAATAATAGCGATAAATAATCCTTGTGAACCGGCCCAAACTAATGGTAATCCTGAGCCCTCCGCAATGGGCGTTGTAATCGCTAGTAAAGAAGCAAAAGAGACAACCCCGGCTGACAGACCGTCCTTATCGTATGAACGGGCAAGTTGATAGGAAATTGTGAAGGCGATAAGTAACGAAACAATTGCGAATGTCCCCGTCCAAACGGCCCCACCAAATTGCTTCCAAGCATCACCGCCAAAAATCATCTCCATAAAATTCTGGTATGCTTCAATCGGCAAATTATTGATAAGCGTAACCATTGAACCAAGAATCATTAATGGCATGATAATAACAAAGCCATCACGAATGGCAGCTAGGTGACGTTGAGCCCCAATACGACCACCAATTTCCATAAACTTATCCATTTTTCCGTTCATTTTATTCTCCCCTTTATTCTTCCTTGGAATAAGAAAGAATGTATTTTTAGTTGATTATTACGTTAATTTAAATTAAAGATCAGAAATTCGACAAACCTCCGAATCTCTCCCCATATGATCTTCGTATCACTGGAAAAGCTTTGAGCCTATGATTATAGCAATGCAAGCGCCTTTGCAAGAACGGATTCGCCATTCATTGTGCCGTAATCGATACTTTCGATAACTTGAACTGGGATGTTTTTTCCTTCAACTGCTTTTTCAATTTTCTTTTTTAGATAACGCACTTGCGGTCCTAATAGTAGAACGTCAATTGAATCGAAGTGTCTACTAGACTCCGCTTCCGATACAGCAAAAATTTTAACATCCATAGCTTGAGCCTTTGCTGCCGATTCCATTTTTGTCACTAGTAAGCTAGTTGACATTCCTGCAGAACAAACGAGCATGATGGTTTTCATAGTCTATTCCTCCCCATTTCCTCTTTTTATAATTCAAGTAAATAGTAACAGTCGTATATTTACTTGTACGTCTATTTAATATGCAAGAAGCGTGCCGACTTTTTTTGGTGTAAACGCTGTCTTTTTGCGCCTTTTACGTTACACACATAAAAGTGAGGTGTGTAAACGTTCACACACCTCACTTTTTTAGGGTACCTATGTTGAGATACGATTGTTTTCTACAAACATTTTATAAATATGCATCTGTTCACTTTCTGCAAAGGTAATATCATATTCGACTTCTAAGCTATATAAGATAGTTTTCACAATCGCGAGCTTGTCTGCATGCTCTTGATGAAACTTTTTTGGACTAGGGAATGGACGTGCTGGTTGATTTAATCTCATATTTTCAATGAGAAAGGCTAAATGGAGGATAATGCCCGTATCGACCCCAGTATCCAGTGTGATGCTCAATTGCAATTCAAGTTTAATCACGGTTTTTTGCAATAGTTGTATTAAACGAGAGACAGAGGGAATCATTTTAAAGTGATTTTCAAGTGCTTCTACCATCTCGCTATAGGGTTCATGATTACCAATTAAATTTTCTAATCTTTTTAAATGATGGTCCTGGAAGATTTCAATCGGTGAAAAGTAAGGGATATTGAAGTATTCGAATTGGACAGTCCCTGCAATCGCTAATATATTATAGTCCTCTAGTAATTGATCGATTTTTTCTGTGAAAGATTGCCGATGAAGAAATTGTAAAGTAATAAGTTCGATATTTTTTCCTTTTACAACTTTTTCTAACTGTTCTTTAATCATTTTAGCGACACCATCGCCTGTGAAACAAGCTGTAATGATGGCTTTTTTGGATGGTTTCGGAAGGGATGCCGACGAACTGAACTGATTTTCAAGTAATTGCTTACTGCTATGATATATATCTTCCAAGCTTCTTCCTAATGAAGCTTTTCGAACCGCTTCCATTACTACAGGTGTACTTGCCATTGATACTGTTTTTGTTTTTATGCCCATCTCTTCAAAAATCATATGGCCAAAGGAAGAAAGTGAGCCCATATCTACAAGGAATAAGACTCCTTTTGTCGGTTGTAGATCATGTATTGCACCTTTGATAAGGTCATACATATCCCGTGCATCCATTGAAAGTGGCATATCAAAAGCCTTCCCGAGTCGTACGCCTAATAGATCCTGAACAGTCATTAACATACTAGTTGCAGTCGAGTTTCCATGCATAACGACGATAATGATGACCTTGTGTTCTTGGGTATACATGTTTTCTTCTATTTCGGGTACTAAAAACATGGTGATAAAACCGATTTCGTCAAGTGGAATTTCTACACCGACTTCATTTCCTATCATTTGTGCAGCTTCAATGGCGACTTTAAATTCTTTTGGATATTTTTTATGAATTTTATTTAAATTGGGATGTGAGATCAAGTTGTTCTGTTCGATTCGCTCAATTGTTCTTTGTAAATGAAGTGCAAAGGCAAATTTCATTTTCTTCTTAAAGGAACGATTTAATTCTAGTTCTGCAAAGTGGAAAATCTTATCAGTGATCTCCAAAATTTGATTATTAACCATTTCTTTTAAACCAACTTGTGGTAAATGGTCAATGTATTCATCAAAATATTGATTGAAATCAACAAGCAATTCTGTTTGAATCTCTTTATCGTTCTTACCCTCTTGGTGGAGTTGTTTTAACTTGTTCTCCATATTTTGATAAAGATTTTCCTCGTGTTCTTGGTCAATATACTCAGTACTTTCATCTTTATGGGAAAACGTGAAAACTTTCTTTTCCGTATCAATGAGTCCATCCATTTTTTCTCGATATTGTTTAACGTCCAGTAATCCTTTTTGGACATGGATTGATAGGTCATTCTGCCGAATTAGGATGCTCGATGTTTGATTTGATATATAATGCAAAAAAGATTTTGCGCAAGCGAGTTTTAAATCACGCTGTAATTGACCAATGTTAGCAGTCGTACGATAAAGTAAAAATGCGGTTAGTGCATGCCTTTCAACATAGATGGTCTCATTCAAAGATCCTGACTCCTGGATAAGAAAGTGCTCGATTAGCTGATAACGTTCTTCAAATTGGCGCTCCTCTAATGAGGGCAATGTTATCGTCATCGGAATCCTTCTTGTGAAAGTTTCAAGTAAATAAGATTCCGTAGATTCCGTAGTGGCCCCGATGATTTGGACAGAAGCGGTTTTCGTTTCCTCACTATCCCCTAAGCTTCGAAATTCCCCTTTATCGATGAAAGTAAATAGCATTTCTTGGCCTTCGGGAGGTAACCGATGAATTTCATCTAAAAACAAGACCCCTTTATCGGCTTTTTCGATTAGCCCTATCCGATTCTCAGTGGCCCCTGTAAAAGCCCCTTTTTTCACTCCGAAAATATGTCCGAACAACAGCTGGGGATTTTGAGCATAATCCGCACAATTGAATTGAATGAAAGGGGCATTCTCTTCGATACATTTTGACTCAAGAGAATAGTTGTACATAATTTTAGCGAAAAAGGATTTTCCAGTGCCTGTTTTACCTAGAATTAAAGTGTGCAAACCCCTTGGTGGATAGTGGATTGCGGCTTTCGCTTGTTGGACGGAAATTCTCAAACTTCCTTCCGTACCGATTAAGTGAGAAAATGCATCGTGATTGGGTTCTGCATATTTTGGTTTAGGCAATAACTCCTTATAAAAATAGAGGATTGGTTTCCCGCTAGTTTTTTCAATTAAACCATCTTTGTAAAGTTCATTTAAATATCTACTGACATTTGACCGATCAAGTTGAAGGTGTTCGGCTACCTCGATGGCGGAGACACTACTTTTTACTTTTTTAATATAATAAAAAATATCGTCTTTACGGCCCATATGTATTCCTCCTCAAGCGGCTACATTGTTTCAACTAATATGAATAGTTCGGTATTATCTTTATTTCTACCATGGTATCACAAACAAGTTCAATCAGATAGAAGACTTGAACCAAGTTTCATTCCACCTACAATTGGAGTTTCAAGCGAAGACTGGGATTTCAAAAGGTCAAGTAGCCTTATACCGAAACAAAAAGACTTCTCGCGTCTGGCTTTCTAACGAAGGTGAAACAGGAGATAGGTACTTATAACTAATAGCGGTAGTAATGGATTGAAATGATAAAGGATACTTTTGACCTTATAGTTGCTAAAATAAATGATCTTTACAATTGGATGATTAGTAGATGGTTGAGTTGTCTGAATTATTGCTATATAATTATAAGGAAAGGGGGATGCTTGTAAATGAGGAAATACTTGAGGGAGTTCGGCGCTTTTCCTGACATTGCTGTTATGCTGCTTATTTTGATAGTTTGTGCTTCATTAACCGTTCCACATGTACTCCATCTTTGGACGTGGGTTGCTTTAGTCTTGGGAATGCTGACATATGCAACAAGTGAATACATGGTTCACCGTTTTTTATTTCACATTAAGACTCCAGAAAACCCGTTTATGCTGAAGATGATCAAACGGTTACACTATGATCATCATGTCGATCCGGATGATTTGAAATTATTGTTTCTGCCGTTATGGTTCAGTATTCCGGGATTTATCATTTATGGACTTATTGTATTCCTAATAACGGGGAGCACGAACCTGACGGCGTCATTCGCGACAGGCTTAGTGGCTTACTTCCTCTATTATGAATGGAAACATTATATTGCCCATAAGCCAATACAGCCCCGTACGAAAATGGGGAAAAATATTAAGAAGCATCATCTTTTGCATCATTTTAAAAATGAAAATTATTGGTTTGGTGTCACCCATACTTCATTCGATAAAACGCTTGGAACCTTTAAAGAAAACAAGGAAGTTGAAAAAAGTCCGACCGCACGTAATTTGGAAAACAGGGTGTAAGTACAATACTCGTTTCCCTGGTTATTGCAACTAGGGAAACTTAACATGTTCTCGCAACGTATTAATAGTAAGAAACATTTCAAGAACATGTCTTGCTTAGTGAGAGAGGACTTAGAGAGCAGAAAATGAAACGCAAATTTTTCTACGAAGATTGGAGCAAAAAATATGGAGTTAGAAAAATTTATGGCAACAAATTTCTCAAACTTAGTTCTTACGCCACCATTGTTTTATAACTGGGACATTGGTATTCGATTTGAATTAGGAGTGGACTGGAAAAGGGAAGAGAATAAAGAAGGTAGTGTCTATCTTAGAGGAGTTTACGACAGGGCTATCACTTTGTTTGAGTCTTTACACCAAGAGGATGAAGAGATTTTAGTTGTGGTAAATGCACATGATTACGGAGGTAAATGGGCGTTCCGTGGGAAATTGAATTTGTTCTCACGGTATGTACGGGATAAGTCTGTTCTGTACAAATTACAGCATAAGATGATTCCTTACATAATTCCCGAAGACGATGAAGACGGTAAATACAAAACACATCTCTTTATTCTTAAATGTAAAACCTCTGACATTAGATACGTCTCCCTCTTAAAAGCCATATGCAATACTGATATGGGAGTAAAACCGAGTATTAATAATCGAGTCTTTTTTATCAATGTGAAAAATGAAACCATCTTCCATGTGTATGATGACAGAGGCTGTGATTTGGTGGCTAAGTCCCCGGAAGCAATTCGGAGTATCTATGCGAAATATAACGATTGGATATTGGATTATGATAGGGAAAAGATTGATAAAGTATTTAATTGAGTAGTTCGATTCGAAAAGCGATACTCTTAATTGAAGATTCTTTGCGTATAAAAAAGGACGAAACCATATTGGTATTCGTCCTTTTGATATTTTTTTGAAATATCACGTCTGTTGATTAACCAAAAGTAACCAGTGAATAACATGATCAGCTACTGAGCGCTACGTGTATAGTTGACTTTGGATTGAATGACTTCTATACGATTACCGAGATGTCTGGATGTGTAGGGATGCGAATTTGTCGCATCCCTACACATTTTTTTCGGTAATCGTATGGTGGTCCTTTATCCCGCATTAACGGGCAGTAAGACCCCCACTTAAAGTATTCAAGGACACAAGAAGAATAAGTGGGGGATGAAGACCCCCCCTCTGATTGAAGATTAACTTTATCTGTCGTGCTCCAAATCCATAAGTACTCGTAGCGCTGAATCTTTTTTGGACGAAAGAGTAGCGGGGCTTCTTATTCGGATAAAAGCCGCCAAAGATGTAATTTTGGCTGCTGATTCTTCCAATATGGTTTTTACTTTTTTTGGTAAAGAACTGTCGCTTTCTATAAGATATTACATGAATTAGATACATACTCTTTACTAAAAGTAAGCAAGGAACGCATTGTACGACGTGCAAGAGTGCCCGAAATTGAATCTTCGGGCACTTACACTCTACATAGAATGTCATCTATTCTTTTCTTCCAAAACTACTGCATTTTTCACTTGAATAGTATAGGTACGCGACAGGCTACTATTCGCAACAGGATTACCGAAAAAAGTGTGGCTAGAAGTGACTCTGTCACTTCTAGCCACACTAGGATCCCTCAGTAAATCTGTCATGAATAGTTAGCCGAAAGCGGGCCGAAAATAGTCCAGTGAAAATCAAGGTCATCAAGCCCTACTCACCAGACGTGTTGAAATATATTTCTAAACAGCGAAGTAAGCTTCGATGATTAACTTTGTCGTTTGTTCGTCCATCTCCAAATGCTTAACATCAGTTCCTTCAATAAGTTGCTGCGTGTTATTGTCATCGAAATTGAATGAGCGGGATAAGTAGGCATTGAATACACTAATCATGCCGTTCAGCCTCTCTTCCTCAGCTGTCAGCATTCCAGGTTCTGCGTTCTCGATGATTTCCAACTGTTGAAAATCAAGTGCGTTTTTGATGAGAGATAGAAGATCGTAATTCGTCGCAGGCGAGGGGTTTGTAATGTTGTAAATCTTGCCAGCCTCCGCTTTACTTGCAGCCAATGCTAAAATATCAGCGACGTAATTGACTGGAACAAAGTTCGATGTTGCGTTTTTACTTCCGACGACACGGTAAATAACATCAGCCTTGTCAGAAGATCTAGCGATACGACGCTTGAACACATCAAGTGCCCGCATAAAACCGTAAAGCGTGAACTCGGAATCGGCTTCGCCTGTTTCTGAATCACCAACAATAATTGAAGGACGGAATATTGATACATCCATACAATCGGAATAGGATAGGGCAAGGTGTTCGGATTTTACTTTGCTCTCTTCATAAGGATTATGAACGTTTGCATCGATTGGATAGAGTAATTCTACACCATGCGCACGTTTCCCAACAGTGTAAGCAGTGCTGATATAAATGAATTGATTTACATTAAATAGTTTGGCCAATTCCAACGCGTTTTTTGTACCTTCGTAATTGACTGAAAAGAGCTCTTCACGTAATTCTTCATCGAATTTCACAAGAGCTGCGATGTGATAAAACAGGTCGACTTTGCCTTGTAATTCATGAATGACATCGTCAGAAAGTCCGAAAAGCGGTTGTGTAATATCGCCGTTTAAAAGTTGGATTCTGTTCGCGGCATCCCCTGAGAGACTCGCGACAAGTCGTTGAGCTTTGTCCATATCCCGAACGAGTACAAATAATGTATGATCAGTCGTTTCTAGTAAGTTATTTAGTAATTTACCACCAAGAAAGCCAGTAGAACCCGTTAAGAAAATCGTCAACCTAAATCCCTCCATGAATAGGACAGAAATTATCTCCGTCCAATTGCTATTCTAATTATCGCATATATGGTTGCTTAAGTGAAAAATTAGCGGTTTCATGTTTGAAATAAGGTCATTAGAGGAATACATGTTGTGGATTCGACATCAAGGAGGAACTTACAGCATGAGAAAGATGGAAGAAACACAGATGGATTTGAAGAGAGAGAAAATCATCCAAAGACTTGTGAAAGATGGGGTTTTCAAACTACATGGGAAACATCTTTACGAACTCCCGCTTTACGCACTTATGAAAGCCTATATAATACGTACCGGCTGGAACCATCGCATCAGCCGGTATTTTTAGCGTGTATTGTCTTATGTTTAACCAATTGAGGTAAACTAGTGCGATAAGGTTCAGAATGGTGGGGAAATCCGATGTTAGATGACAAGTTAAAAAAACTTCAAAGCGATTGGCTAGATGAAGCAACAATTTCTGCTATGCAGGTAAAGATGAGTAGCGGAGAATTATCGGCTGAAGAGCTTACGTTTATGTATATTGACACGATCTCGTATAGGAACAAAAATATAAATGCAGTGCTTGAGTTGAACCCACAAGCTGTACAGATTGCTAGGGCTCTTGACGTAGAAAGACGGGAAAAAGGGATCCGTTCACTTCTTCATGGTATTCCGATTTTATTGAAAGATAATATGGGGACCCGCGACATGATGCATACGAGTTGCGGGTCACTTGCGCTTAAGGATTTCTATGCGGCAGAGGATTCTTTTCTCGTTAAGAAATTACGTGATGCGGGAGCTATTATTCTCGGAAAGACGAATATGACAGAGTGGGCGAATTTTATGTCCGATCGGATGACGAACGGCTGGAGTTCACGTGGTGGTCAAGTGAATAATCCATATGGTTTATTTGATGTCGGTGGATCGAGTTCGGGGGCCGCTGCAGGCATTGCAGCAAATATGGCAGCTGTGGCAATTGGCACGGAGACGACCGGATCAATCCTTAACCCGTCAGCGCAGAACTCACTCGTTGGCATTAAGCCGACTGTAGGAACAATCAGCCGTACAGGGGTGATGCCTCTTTCGTACACACAGGATACTCCGGGGCCTATGGCAAGGACCGTACACGACGCAGCAATTACATTTAGCCTGCTGATTGGCACGGACCCAGAAGACCCTATAACAGCGGAGGCATCCCGTCTAGAAGGAATTGACTGGACGTCTGTGCTTGATAGTAGAGCACTTGAAGGTGTTCGTCTTGGCGTTGCACGAACGATTTTCGAACGAGAAGCATCTACGGAACGTTTGAACCTTTTCGATGCCGCGCTCAAAGAACTTGAGGCAGCAGGTGCTGTAATAATAGATGATGTAGAATTAGGGACAATGGAAAATGACCTCGGTTATAATGTGCTTCTCTATGAATTTAAAGCGACCTTGAATGCGTATCTAGGGAAGACACCTGCAACAAATGCGATTCGTACATTGTCCGATATTATCAACTTCAACAATGAGCATGCAGAAGAAACATTGAAATTCGGTCAAGTGATGTTGGAAAAAGTGGAGCGAACAAGTGGAACGCTGACGGAAAGGGCTTATATAGAGGCACTTCTCCGCAATCGTCATTTGGCAGGGGACATCGCACTTGGCAAAGCACTTGATGAGCATGCTATTCAAGCGCTAGTATTTCCACAAGATCATGGATGCAGTTTCGGAGCGGCAGCGGGTTTCCCATCTGTTACTGTTCCAGCAGCCTATTCCCAGGCAGGTGAACCGTTTGGCATTACATTTTCAGGGAAAGCATTTACTGAACCTGAATTAATAGGCTATGCATACGCGTTCGAACAGCGTGTCAACGCACGGAAAAAACCTTAATCAGTTTTGTCAGAAATAGAGTGTAGCAGAGCCTATTATGATAAACTGAAAGGAATAGAGTGAAAGTGGGGATAATGATGTCCTTCTTAGAAAATATGGACGAAATGTTTAAAGAAAAATGGAAGTTTGAGTACGAAATGCCAATCCAGGAGAAAATGATTCCTGAAATGCTGGCAGGTAAAGATATCGTTGCAGAGTCACCGACGGGTTCGGGCAAGACACTTGCATTTGTATTGCCACTTTTGCAATTGGTTGATGGCGATAAAAAACAGACGCAGGCGCTGATTATAACACCATCACAGGAACTGTCGATGCAAATCGTTAATGTTATCAGAGAATGGGTAACAGGAACTGGTATCACGGTTACACAACTAATTGGCGGAGCTAATATGCAGCGCCAGATTGAACAATTGAAGAAAAAACCAACAATTGTTGTTGGAACACCTGGTCGATTGGCTGAACTTATCAAGGTCAGAAAGTTGAAAATGCATGATATTCGTCACATTGTTCTTGATGAAGGCGATCAGCTTTTAGCGCGTGATCATCGTGTCGTTGTGAAAAATATGATTGAAGCGGCAAATCCGGAAAGACAAGTTATTGCCGTATCTGCGACAATTACAGATGAAATTGAAATTGTTGCTAGCAAGTTTATGAATGATCCAATCCGCATCCAAGTTGGAGCGGAAGAAATGCCAAAATCGGGTAAGGTCGTTCATTCATTTGTGAAAACGGATGCACGGGACAAAACGGATGTATTGCGTGGGATTTCTTATTTGAATGGAATTCGTGCACTTGCATTTATTAATAATGTGGATCAGCTTCGCATGAAAGAAATGAAGCTTAGGTATAACGAAGCACCAATTGCGGTTCTTCATTCAGAAATGACGAAATTTGAGAGACAGCAAACATTGGAAAGTTTCCGTAAAGGCGAGTTGAAGATTTTGATAGCAACTGATCTTGCGGCACGAGGGCTAGACATTGATGGCTTAACACATGTTATTCACATCGACGTGCCACATACGGTTGAGCAATATTTACACCGTTCAGGCAGAACTGGACGAGCAGGCGGAGACGGGGAAGTATTGACATTGTTGTCGTACCCAGAAGAACGAGATTATCGTAAGCTGACTAAAGGAATTAAAACGGTTCAAAAAGTATGGTATAAAGGCCATCTTGCCGAAGGAAATTCAAAAACAATTGCAGCTCCTAAAAAGAAATAAGACAAGCGCAAGGGATCTATATATGTCGGGAAAATAGCACGTGTGCTGATTAACCATTTATTTGCATAAAATACTGGTGAATAGGGCTTAGAAAAATCCGTTTTCACTGAATCATTTCCGGTTCGCTTTCGGCAAACTATTCACGACACATTTACCATGAGGCAAGTGTAGCTAGAAGTGACTCTGTCACTTCTAGCTACACTTTTTTCGGTAATCCTGTTGTGAATACAAGTAGCGCCAGTAGGTGATCATGTTATTCACTGGTGATTTTTGATTAATCAATAGACGTGGGAAAATAGTTATATAAATCGAGTGAAGGCATCCCCTAGCGCCGTAGTGAATTTAATGGAATACTTTATTACCACATATCTAGACAATAATAAAAAGGGCTATCCAGGAATCCAAGTGCATTGGATTTCCAGGGACAGCCCTTTTCTATATATATTGAAAGAACGCATTAGGCACTAATTATAGTTGCGTCAAAATAATTGGTTCGCCTTTTGTGACGATAATTGTATGTTCGATTTGAGCCACAAGAGATTTGTCTGGTGTAATGAACGTCCAGCCATCCCCTGATTCAATAATATGCTCTGCTTTTTCAGAGATAAACGGTTCAACTGCAAGAACCATTCCTTCTTTCAGAAGCGTCTTATCCCAAGCGTCATAATAATTGAGTACATGCGAAGGTTCTTCGTGCAACGCTTTACCGATGCCGTGGCCAGTCAAGTTTTTGATGACTTTTAAGCCATTTTCTTTTGCCTCGCGTTCAACTGCTTTACCGATTTGGTTTAAGCTTGAACCTGCTTTAACTTTCGTCATTGCACGTTCAAATGCACTCTTAGCCACATCACATAATTGTTGTTTCTTATTATCGGGTGTACCGACAACAAATGAAATGCCAGTGTCAGCAAAATAACCATTGTAGGAACCTGAGACGTCAATATTAACGAGATCTCCATCTTCTATGACGCGGGAACCAGGCATGCCATGGGCAACTTCACTGTTGACGCTGATGCATGTAAATCCAGGGAAATCATATTCTGCGATAGGACCTGAAATTGCACCTTTTTCTTCGAATAGGCGACCGCCGATGTCATCAATTTCTTTCGTCGTTTTACCAGGGACAGTTGCTTCTTTCATCGCTTCCCTGATTTCAGCAACAATTTTGCCGATTTTCTTTAACGCTTCAATTTCCTGTTCAGTTTTTGCAATCATTATGTTCAAATCCTTTCTTCCGTTCATTCTTTTCCATACCATACTATATCATATGGAGCTGAACAAAAAAGCCTACAAACTTAAAAAACGTTTGCAGACTGTCGAATTATTTCTTTGGGATTGTCGTGCTTGTTGCTTTTTTTTCTTTCATTACTTTGCGAACAATCGGATAGACAATAGGCGCCAATTTAATAGCGGTTTTTAATAATTTTCCAATATTCATTACGAATCACTCCTAAACACAGCATTTGTTACTTTTTTCCCGAATAGGTGGTTTTATAAACATTCACTTCAATACTTTAACACCTTGAAACACATTCCAAATTAGAATTGCTATGAGCAAAACTCCATAAACTAGCATGAATAAGACAGGTGTTAATTGCCAAAATCCAAAGTTACCACTAGGCATTACATTCAGGTCGTAGGTAAAGGAAAACATTGAAAAAGAAAAAATGATAAATCCTGCAATAAGAAGTACGACAGGAACAAGATGTGAAACGAGAGAGCGCTTGGCATGGTGTTTTACTTCACGGTCATCCGAAACGAAATAAATAATGACGGGTATAAGTAAAGGGGTGAAGAAGACACTAAAGTAGCATAGGGCGGCTAACAGTTTATTGTTTGACACACGAATCCCTCCATTTTAGTTTAACTATATATATATTGAGTAAATGAATCCCTAGATTAAACTTGGCGAAGAGGCCATACAAGGGTTAACTGGAGCCTGAGATTGGCGGCATCTCCTAGCGCCGCAGCGAATTTAATGGAATTCTTAATTTCAACATATATAGGATAATTATCATCCCTGTTAATCATCTTGCTTATAGGATCCCCATCTTATACAATGAACTAGACAACTAAATTACTGGAACCACAGGGGGAGCCTATTTGGCTGAGATTGGACAGCACGTCCTGACCCTTAGAACCTGTAAGATTATTCTTGCGTAGGAATGTGGATGGAAATTGACATATTCGATGTCCCATCTATTTCGGGATGTCTTTTTTTATGCCCACATCTTTCGCTGAGCTAGGAAAGGGATGAATTAATTTGGATCGGAAAAGACTTCAACTTTTACTTGAAATAGCTATTTTAGGTGCAATTTCATTTGTACTTGATCAGATTGGTTTTAAAATGCCACAGGGTGGCTCGGTTACGCTGTCAATGTTGCCGATTGTTGTCATGGCATTTAGATGGGGGATTGCAGGCGGTATGCTGACTGGCTTCGTCAGCGGGTTATTGCAACTGATGATGGGAGGCTATGTCTTTAATATAATACAGGCTGCCCTTGATTACTTCGTGGCGTACACGTTGGTTGGAGTGGCAGGTGTTACACTTGCATGGCTGTTAAGTAGTAAAGTAAAAGGCAACAAAGGCTCAATGGTTACAGCAATCGTTCTGGGGACAGTTATCGGTGGCCTACTTCGATACTTGATTCACTTCATTGGTGGAATTGTATTTTTTGCATCTTATGCACCTGAGGGACAGCCCGTATGGCTCTATTCACTCGTATACAATGCAAGTTACATGATACCTTCAATAATATTATCAGCAATTGTTGCGTCAATATTATTCACTACAGCACCGCGTCTTTTAGAGAGAAAATAGAAAATCGCCGTTCTGCCCAATGTGGGAGGACGGCGATTTTTTTTAAGGTAAGAAAGTATAAGTTGTTCTACATGGATCGATGTCTAGACTCCAGACGCCAGCCCCTGGGCCCACACGAAGTGGGTCATGCAGTGGGGAGGGATTGAGCTACATCCCTCCTTGTTGCGACAGGATGTCGCGATTTTAGACTGCCTTCCTTTAATTTCAGTCTTGCCGAAAAGGCAAAGACCGCCTTTGTCTTCAAGTCTTTCAGCGCTTGTCGGGGCTAAACAGCGTCTTGCACTTTTATTTAGGTGTGAATGACTTTCGTCTGAAGAACATGAATCCTGCGATTGTAGCTGCAAGAAATAGGGCTGCGGCAGAGACGAATAGTTCATCAGCACCGTTTTTTACAGTGATACCTATAAATGCCCATATGAAGACAGCACTAAATGCTATATCCGCGTAATGGTATAAAAAATGAAGTGCAATAGCGGTTGCGATAGTCAAGTAGATGACGGTCCATAGCGGGTCACTTAGTCCCCAACCAGACCATTCATGCAAAGTAAGGACATAACTGATATTTGCAATGGTCGCGACAAAAACCCATCCTAGATAGACAGCAATCGGAACTCTACCATGAATATGACTATTTTTTATAGAATAAGTAAAATAAATGGTTAACAGTGTTAAAAGAAGAAGCAGGTTGATAATAATTGTCCATCCGAAGAAACCAAAATGCCAAAGCAAAATCCAAGTGATATTTAATAGGCAGCTGAGCACAAACAAAACTACCCTCCGATTGAATAATGCATGATTAATGTTTACTGTGTTGCGCATAAAGCCGTATAACCAGATAGCGAGAAGCAGATAAATAACTGCCCAAATTGAAAAGGTATATCCTGCAGGTGTAAATAGTACCGGTAAACTATTAGAGATTTGCCCGGTTGTTTTTCCATTGATAGGCATTATATTCGCAGCTGCATTGACTAGAACGACCGCAATGAGCGAAAAGGTCATAATTATAATTCTAAACATATTTAAATCCTCCTACTGAATAGTATACAGAGGAATGGTGGAACCTGCGAAGGAAAGTATGAACCTTCCGTCACAATTGCATTATTTCGCATACCGAAAATTCATGTTATAATCAAGTTGTGTTTTTAGAAAATTTTGAATGAATTAAGGGGGAATAATAGTGACGCAAAAAACGTATTCTGAAGTATGGGATCTTGACGTTTTCTTTAAAGGTGGAAGTGGATCGACAGAACTACGGACACATTTGGATAGCGTAAAAGAAAAGTTAGGTTCATTAGAAGAAACGGCTTCTGCATTTGAAGTTCCTCAGTCAGCTGGTGCGTCAAAAGAAGTTGTAAACCTTATTGAATCATTAAAAGAGGTTGCACTTGACCTGTCACAGGCAGGTGCCGTTATTGGGTGTTTCCTTGCGGCGGATACAACAGATAAAAAAGCATTGCAACTGCAAGGCGAAACCGGATCCCTTGGGGCACGTTTTTCTACAATCGGGCTTAAAATCCGACAAACGCTGGCAAAAGCAGATGAGGATACATGGAATGGATTAATGGAATCGGATGAACTGAAGGAATTTGCATTTGTACTGAATGAATGGCGTGAAGAGGTCAACCTGAAACTGTCTGAAGAAGAAGAGAGTTTGATCACGTCGCTAAGCGTAGACGGCTATCATGGGTGGGGACAGTTATACGACATGCTCGTTGGTGACATTAAAATCAAAATCGAATTGGACGGAGAAGAGAAAGAACTTTCCGTTGGGCAGGCAAATAACCTAAGTTCGCATGAGAATGCAGATGTGCGAAAGCGCTCATTTGAAGCGTTGGAAGAAGCTTGGGAAGGAAAAGAGGACTTCTTCGCATCTGCATTAAATCATATTGCGGGTTTTAGGCTTGAAGTATACAAAAAACGTGGTTGGGATTCAGTATTGAAAGAGCCACTCCTCCGAAATAGAATGAGCGAAGAGACACTTGATGCAATGTGGGGAGCAATTGGTGTAAATAAAGCCCCGTTTGTAGAATACTTGCAAGTCAAAGCGAGAATGCTAGGTACTGACAAAATGAACTGGTATGACATTGATGCGCCAGTTACAGCATCAACAAAGAAGATGTCGTATCAAGAAGGTGCAGAATTCATCCTAAAACACTTTGGAGAGTTTGGTCCTGAATTGGAAGCCTTTTCTCGCCAGGCATTTGAAGATAGCTGGATCGAAGCGGAAGATCGCCCGAATAAACGTCCAGGTGGTTTTTGTACGGGTATGCCAGCATCCGAACAATCCCGTATCTTCATGACTTACAGCGGAACAATGTCGAACGTTGCAACACTTGCCCATGAATTGGGTCACGCGTTCCATTCATATGCACTGCGTCCAGTGCATTGGATGAACCGCCAATATGCGATGGGCGTAGCTGAAACGGCATCGACATTTGCAGAGATGATTGTCGCAGATGCTGCTGTAAAAGCCGCGGAAACGAAGGATGAAAAGATTGCATTACTGGAAGATAAAATTCAACGTAGTGTTGCATTCTTTATGAATATCCATGCGAGATTCCTTTTTGAGACGAGATTTTATGAAGAACGAAGAAATGGCATCGTGTCGGCTGAAAGATTGAACGAGTTAATGGCAGAAGCGCAGAAAGAAGCTTACGGAGACGCTCTTAATACGGTACATCCACACTTCTGGGCGTCGAAACTCCATTTCTACATTACGGGCGTGCAATTCTATAATTTCCCGTACACATTCGGCTATTTGTTCTCCCTTAGCATCTATGCAAAAGCTTTAGAAGATGGAGAAGGATTTGAACAGAAATATATGGCGCTTTTACGGGACACTGCGGTTATGAGTGTTGAAGACCTTGCGATGAAGCATCTTGGTGAGGATATTACGAAACAAGAGTTTTGGGCAAAAGGCGTAGCGTTATGCATAAAAGATGTTGAGGAGTTCTTGGAACTTACTTCGGTAAAAGGGTGAATATGAATTGATTTTGCTTGAAGGGCAAACTTGTTATTTACGAATATTGACAGAGGAAGACGCATTTAGCTTCACGGAATTACTTAGCGCTAATAAAGAATACTGGTCTATTTTCGAACCGCGGCACGAAAGTAGTTATTTTACCGTGGCTGTCCAAAGAGAGAAAATAAGGGAGTCAATTTATCAAATGCGGGACCGAAGGGAATATAACTTCGGTATCTTCGAAAAGGCAACAAGTAGGCTAATTGGTCATATCTCGCTTTACAGTATTAAAAGACTTCCTTTTTCCAGTGGTTTTGTCGGCTATTCAATCGATGAGCGTGAAACGGGTAGGGGAATTGGTACGGAAGCGGTTCGTCTTGTTACTAATTTCTCATTCGATAAAGTCGCTTTACATCGGATCGAGGCATATGTCTCACCCCGTAATAGCGGCTCGTTAAAAGTACTGGAGAGGTCTGGGTACTTCCAAGAAGGACTGCTGCGCAAACTCCTTTATATCAATGGTGTCTGGGAAGACCATTATATCTACGCTATTGTGGAGGATGATTTTTGAAAGGGTAAGACCGCATTGCGGAAATTAATAGCTAAAATAAAAAGCCGATTCCTGTAAATAGGAATCGGCTTTTGTTTATTTCCCGGGAAATGCGTCGATTTTAATCATTGGAATTGTGCATATAGCCATCTATGATGATATCGAGCTTCCCAGTATTAGGGTGGACGACAAGTCCGTGAACGGCTACTTTTTTGTCCATAAGGGGATGATTTCGTACAGCATCCACACTCATCTTGACGCTTTCCGTCACATCGCCAAACCCATGTAACCAATCTTCCATGTCTACACCGGAGTACTTGAGAGTTTTAAAGATATTTTTATCAATCCCGCGATGGACCATTTTTTCTATAATGAGACCTGTATCGACAGCACTCATTCCACAATCGTGATGCCCGACAATGTAAACTTCATCAGCTTGCAAATCATAAACTGCTACAAGCAAGCTTCTCATAATGCCGCCAAATGGGTGTGTGACGACTGCACCGGCGCTTTTAATAATTTTAGCATCGCCATTTTTTAAGTTCATCGCCTTAGGCAACAACTCAGTCAGTCTTGTATCCATACATGTTAATATTACAATTCGCTTATCGGGAAACTTTGTTGTTGCGTATTGTTCATATTGTTTTTCAGCTACAAATGTATCATTAAAATCAAGTATTTCTGAAAGAATTGTCATCGTATACTCCCATTCTGTAAGTTTTTATTTATCATACTTGAAAATATGTAAAAAGAAAAGAGCTGCCTAAAGGCAACTCTTAGAAGTTTGTGTCTGGTTTTGGATCAATTGTTGAAGAATCGGCGGAAATCATAGCCGAAGACAGAAAGTGCATTGTGAACATAGCTGTTATACCAAGGCAAACCATAAAGCCGATAACTGTAGTGAACATCAAGCCCATATATATGACCCCTCTCAAAATTATTAGTTTAGGTACTATCATCAGTATACAGTAAAAACCCAAATTATTTAAGGGGTTCTTGAAATGTTTTACCTAATTGTGACGATTATTAGAAAGCCCAGTTGCCATGGCTGAACACAGGTTCTGAAGAGCCATCATCATTAATTCCATCAATATCCATTTCCCCAGAACCAACCATGAAGTCGACATGTGTGATACTTTGGTTTAAACCATGCTTTACAAGCTCTTCACGTGCCATCGTTTTGCCACCCTCAATACAAAATGAATAGGCACTGCCGAGCGCAAAATGATTCGATGCATTTTCATCGAACAATGTATTATAGAAAAGCAGACCCGATTGGGAAATCGGTGAAGCATGTGGAACAAGTGCGACTTCACCAAGATGTTTTGCACCTTCATCTGTATCAATTAGACGTTGCAAGACTTCTTCACCTTGTTCGGCTGAAATCTCAGTTACTCGTCCATCTTTAAATGTTAATTTGAAGTTATCGATGATATTTCCACCATAGCTTAGCGGTTTTGTGCTTGATATAAAGCCGTTGACGCCCGTTTTTAGAGGGACAGTGAATACTTCCTCTGTTGGCATATTAGCCATGAAAGTATCTCCCTTCTCATTGACGCTACCGGCTCCACACCACAAGTGACCTTCGGGCAATTCAACAATCAGGTCAGTACCTGGCGCTTTGTAATGAAGTTTGCGGTATCTTTTGTTATTTAAGTAATCGACTTTGGCATGCAGATGGTTGTCATGATTGATCCACTCTTGCACTGGGTCTTGCTTGTCTGTACGTACTGCTTTAAAAATTGCAGTCCAAAGTGCCGAAATCTGTTCTTCTTCTGGGAGCTCTGGGAACACTTTTGCTGCCCATGCTTTTGAAGGGGTGGCGATGACTGTCCAGCTGATTTTATCAGACTGTACATACTGCCGATATTTGTCGAGTGCCTGTCCAGTGGCTTTTTGTGAGTCGGCAATGCGCGAAGGCTCAATTCCTTTTAATAAGTCAGGACTTTGGGACACGATACTCATGAATGCAGCACCTTTTTCTGCAAGTGTTTCGCGTTCCATTACTTTCCATTCAGGGAATTCAGCAAAAGAATCAGCTGGAGCTTTTTCATAACGCAGTCGGGAAATCGTGTCATCGGACCAATCAACAAATACTTGACGTGCACCCGCATCATAAGCTTTTTCAGTTACAAGACGGACAAATTCCGTTGTTTCTGTTGAAGCACTGATATAAAGGTATTGATTTGGTTGAATATTGACCCCAACCTTTACTGCAAGTTCAGCATAGCGAGATAATTGTTTTTCGAAAGTAGACATAAATAAAAACTCCTTCCTCTATCTTCTATAATAGTACCAATTTATAGGCCCGGCCTGCAACGTCAAATGTATTGAAAAAGTTAATCTTCGCCTCCATGGATTGTTAGTTTAGCCATTAGGGTTTTTACAGGATAAATTGTGACAGTATGAAAACTTGCATATATTTATTACTTCTGTTCACCTAAAGAATAGGCCGGAGATGCCGAAATAAGAAGAAGAATGGAATACTTGGAGGGTCAACTTATGGATTTATCAACAGTAATTGGTCTAGTATTAGGGTTTGTTGCGCTTCTTGTCGGTATGACGATGAAAGGTGTCCCGGTAGATAGCTTATTTAATATGGCAGCTATACTAATAATACTTGTAGGAACGCTTGCGGCTGTTATCATTGCCTTTCCAATGAATGAGTTGAAACGTGTACCCAAATTATTTGGCGTGCTTTTTAAAGAACAGAAACTTGCTTCCGATTCCGATATCATCCGTATGTTTTCAAGTTGGGCAGATATTGCGCGACGTGAAGGACTATTATCGCTTGAAGCAAAAACAGACGAAATTAATGATCCATTTTTGAAAAATGGATTGGGCCTCGCAATTGATGGGCAAAATGCCGATTATATCCGTGATGTGCTAAGTGAAGAAGTGGAAGCTATGGAAGATCGGCATTCTGCCGGAGCACAAATATTCTCGCAGGCGGGCACATACGCACCAACACTGGGTGTTCTAGGAGCAGTCGTAGGTCTTATTGCAGCACTTGGGAATTTGAATGATATCGAGGCGCTTGGTCATGCGATTTCCGCAGCATTTATTGCGACGTTGCTTGGTATTTTTACTGGATATGTGCTTTGGCATCCATTTGCGAATAAATTAAAACGTAAATCGCACGAAGAAGTAAGACAGAAGAAAATGATGATTGAAGGGGTCCTCTCCGTTCTTGAAGGGGAAGCACCGCGTGTTATTGAGCAGAAGCTGTCCTCATATCTGTCTGCGGAAGAACGCAGAAAGCTGGCCGTTACAAAGAATAGCGATAAGGGGGATGGGGAGTTTGTCGAAGAGACGTAAGAGAAAAAAGGATGACCACCATATAGATGAGTCATGGCTGTTGCCATACTCCGACCTTATGACTCTTCTTCTCGCGTTATTCATCGTACTATTTGCCTCAAGCTCGGTAGATGAAGTCAAACTTAAACAGATGTCAGCAGTGTTCAGTGAAATATTTGATGGTGGACAAGGTGTGATGGATAATGCAGCTCCTACACCTGTGCCGATACCGAAGGATTCAATTGGTACCAACAATGAGAATACATCCTATATAGAAGATCAGAAGTCACTTACTGAAATTCAAGATAGAGTAGATGAGTATATTGCAGTGAATGAACTGGAGAATCAGTTCGAAACCAAACTGACGGATGAAGGGTTATTAGTGACAATTAGAGACAGTATCCTCTTTAGTCCAGGAATGGCAGATATCAATCCTGAATATATAGGGATTGCAGATGATATTGCGGAACTTCTTGTTTTTGACCCACCTCGTCATATCGTCGTCACTGGCCACACGGATAATGTTCCGATTGGAAATGCTCAATTTCAATCGAACTGGGAGCTTAGTGTAATGAGAGCGGTGAATTTCTTGAAAAGTATTGTGAGAAATGAAGAGATCAATCCACTTTTATTCAGTGCGAAAGGATACGGCGAGTTTCAGCCAATCGAATCAAATGAAACAGCTGATGGAAGAAGTAAAAACCGTCGGGTAGAAGTATTGATCCAGCCACTTGTACTAGAAGATGGAACTGCATTTGAATAAATTTATCCAAAGAAAAAAGATTCACCGGTAAATTCATACCGGTGAATCTTTTTGGATTGCTTAACTTCTTAGCGTACCAAGTTCAGCTGCAATTGCCTGCATTTCATTTGGTGTAATGTTAGTGCGTTTCATGACCATTTTGTACATATAGTACAAATCATCATATTTAGATGTGCTGAAATTCTCCGGATTCATAGCGGCTGAATTAACCATACGAAGTTTTTCAGTAATTTTGTCGATCATATAAGAAACATTTTCTGGTGTTGGGTTAGATAAATCCATAGTATAGTCCACCTTTCGATAAGCTTTGGACCTATCATTTCATTATTCTCCCGGACTGTCAAATAGAATTGGAAATCAACCTCGTTTTGCGGCTTCTCTTTCCTCTTTGAGTTTTGCATTGAAGCGTTTTGTTTCAAAGACGATGACCCCAGATAATCCGAGAAGTCCAATTAAGTTTGGTATTGCCATGAGTCCGTTCATTACGTCAGCGAATAACCAAACAGCATCAAGAGTTGCTGTAGCACCAACAAAGATGACTCCAATAAATACAATACGGTAGTAGATTAGAACTTTAGGATTCGGGAATAGGTATTGGAAACACTTCTCGCCGTAATAAGCCCAACCGAAAATTGTTGATGTTGCAAAGAATATCAATCCGATTGCAACAACAATCGGCCCAGCACCTCCAAGGAACTCGCCGAACGCGGCAGCTGTGAGAGAGCCGGCTTCAATGCTCTTGTCTTTCCACATGCCAGACATGACGATTGTTACCCCGGTAATTGAACAGATGATTAGGGTATCGAATAATACTTGTGTCATGGAAACGAGTGCTTGACGACCTGGTAAGTCTGTTCTAGCTGCAGCAGCAGCAATCGGAGCAGATCCAAGACCTGCCTCATTGGAGAAGAGACCACGTGCTACCCCGAAACGGATTGCCGCACCGATTGCGCCCCCAACAGCTGCTTCACCAGTAAACGCAAATTTGAATATCGTTGCAAAAGCTTCTGGAATCAAGTTGAAGTTCAAAATCATTACGATTAAACCTGCTATTAAATAGAAACCTGCCATAACCGGGACGAAAAACGATGTAACCTTACCAATCGTTTTAATGCCTCCAATAATAACCATTCCGCCTAAGACAACAAGAACAAGTCCTGTAATCCAATGGGGAACACTAAACGTTGAATTCAAGACATCGGCAACTGCTTTCGATTGTGTTCCGTTACCGATTCCAAATGCTGCAATCGCGCCAAAAATAGCGAATAAGACGCCGAGCCATTTCATTTTCAGACCGTGTTCAAGATAGTACATTGGTCCGCCCGCCATTTGTCCATTGGCATCCTTGACCCGATATTTAACTGCAAGAATTGCTTCTCCATATTTTGTAGCCATCCCGAAGAATCCGGCCATCCACATCCAGAACACAGCGCCTGGACCACCAAAGTAAATTGCTGTTGCAACTCCGACGATGTTCCCCACGCCGACTGTGGCGGCCATCGCTGTCATCAGTGCCTGGAAGTGAGAAATATCACCTTCTGATGTTTTATCCTGATTTCTTGAGAAAACGAGTTTTAGTGCATAAGGCAACATACGTATTTGAATAAGTCCTAGTCTTAATGTTAAAAAGATACCTGTTCCGACGAGAAGGATAAGCAAAGGCGGTCCCCAAATAAATCCGCTGGCCTTATCCAAAAAAGCTGTTAATCCATCCATTTCATTACCCCCAAGTAATTTATTTTTCGTGAACCCCTATTCCCTTTTAGCTCACATCCTCTCAGTCTCTCTAATTCGTCATCCCTATTGTCAATATTCCGAAAATTATCATCATTCGTCAAGCTTTATTTTTTAAATTCGACAATTTGTTTGTATTTCCTTTAGCTGGGGTATAATTGTATATGCGAAAGAGTTTGAATTGGAGGGCTTATAATGGGTAATAGCAAATTTGGTACGTTTATTATTGTTGGTGCACTTACGGGTGCGGTTGTAAGTATGTTCGATCGGAGTACGCGGAAACATATCGTAAAGAAATCAAATAATTGTATATCGGAAATGAAGTATTATGCGAAAAATACTGATGTGCTAAGATGGAAATTGGAAGAGAAGAAAGACAAGTATAAGTCTGTCTTTGAACAACTATCGGACGATGCATCATATATTAAAGCACAAGTAGAAGAGTTAAAAGCACTTACGCCACAAGTTAAAGGTTTAGTCATGGACACAAAGGATGCATTTGTTGAATCGAAAGATGAATACAAGTCAATTGTTAGTGAAACACCATAGGAATATAGTGTCGGTTTTAAAAGTAAACTGTATTGAAAGGGGTGACGAAAGTTTGAAGAATGATGAACGTTCAACACCTACACCGATCCAAGAAGAGAAAACTAGCAAGTATAAGGAGAAGATGGATGGCTTTATGGCAGACTCCGCAGCCATGAAGTTTTTGGATGATGTAAAAGAAGGTGAACTTGAGCAATTTGATGTCACGACAACAAATGGATTTTTCAAAGAACTGCTTGTCCGGATAAAAAAAGTCGACGTGACGGGCATTGGCTCGCAACTCGCCTTCTTTTTCCTTTTGTCCCTTTTTCCCCTACTAATCTTTATAATGACATTGTTACCTTATCTAAACTTTAACCAAGCGGAAGTTCTCTTATTGATTCGAGACTATGCACCAGAGAGCGTTGCTACGCTAATCGAGGACACATTAAAAGAAATCTTGCAAAACCGCAATGGTGGTTTACTATCATTTGGGATACTTGCGACGGTGTGGTCAGCATCTAAAGGAATGAACGCACTGACGAAAGCTTTGAACCGATCTTATTTTACGGAGGAATCACGTTCGTTCATCGTGGCCCGCGGTATGTCGGTTGTCTTTACTATCTTACTCGTCGCCGTGTTGGTAGTCGCCCTTGTATTACCAGTGTTCGGGCAACAGATTGGCGTACTAGTATTCTCTTATATGGGACTTGAAGATGGATTCATCACTTTGTGGGGTAGTCTGCGCTGGGTATTGCCACCTGTACTAATCTTCTTCGTGTTTTCACTTATTTATTGGCTGGTACCCAACTTAAAAATTCACTTTATAAGTGTGCTGCCAGGAGCATTATTTGCTACGGTAGGCTGGATTCTGACATCATTTGGATTCTCATATTATGTCAATAACTTCGGAAGCTATTCGGGTACATATGGTAGTATCGGAGCAATTATTGTATTAATGATGTGGTTATATTTCTCAGCTATTATTCTGATACTGGGAGGACAGCTGAATGCCGTCACATTTGAGAGGACTCAGTTGAAAAGAGCAAAAGCAAAAAGCAATGCAGTCATGTAACAATGACGCATTGCTTTTTTTCTATATATGTTGAACGAGTGAATACCTATATAAACGGAGCGAAGGCGCCTTACAAGGGGATCTCTATTCCAATTATATCGTTAGATAGAGATATAAATGAATTATTCAATGTGATTCAGCATCCTAAGCCCGTTTAAAATGACAAGGATAGTGCTACCTTCGTGGCCGATAACGCCAAGCGGCAGATCAACGACTTGCAGGAAGTTTGAAACAATTAACACCAAAATGATTGAAATGGAGAACAAGACATTCTGTTTCACAATCCGCTGCATTTTACGAGATAACTTGATGGCATAAGAGATACGTCTCAAGTCATTTTGCATTAGAACGATATCGGCTGTTTCAAGTGCAACATCGGTACCTTCACCCATTGAGATACCTGATGTTGCGGTAGCAAGTGCAGGTGCATCATTGATCCCGTCACCGACCATACCTACGTTTTTGTAGTCGATCAGGAGGCGTTTTAAATGATTGACTTTCATTTCCGGCAGACATTCTGCAACGTATGAATCGAGTCCGGCCTGTTTCGCAATAGCGGCAGCAGTTTTTTCATTATCACCTGTTAACATGATTGTTAAAATACCTGATTTTTTCAATTGTGTGATGGCCTCGATGGCCTCGGGGCGCAACGAATCTCTTAGTGCTGCCGCAGCGATAATACCTTTATCATCTTTCATGAAGATAATTGTTTTACCTTCATCGGCAAGAGAGAGGGCGACGCCTTGCTGAAATTCCTCTGTCAATTCTTTGCCGACAAAACGTGGATTTCCAACGAGAAATTCTTGTGTATCAATAATTGCCCGGATACCGTGGCCAGGTACATCTTTAATGTGAAGATTTCGGTCTAAGGTTATTCCTTTATTGACCGCATATTTTGTAATCGCGACAGCAAGTGGATGATTCGATTGGGATTCAATACTTGCAAGCATCGTTAGTGTTGCATCTGGATCTGCGCCATCACGTACATAGAAGTCTGTGACAATTGGTTTACCGTTCGTTAAAGTACCGGTTTTATCAAAAGCAATCGCTTTAAGTGAACCCAAATGCTCTAGATGGACACCACCTTTGAATAGAACGCCTTTCTTTGCTCCGTTAGAGACCGCGGCAAGTGTCGCTGGCATAATAGATGCGACTAGCGCACACGGAGATGCAACGACGAGCAGGACGATTGCCCGATAGAGCGTAGTCATCCAATCCCATCCAAACAAATAATGAGGCACAACCATCATGATTAGCACCATGATGATAACGGCTTTTACATACGTTCCTTCAAATCGTTCTATAAATTGCTGTGAAGGTGATTTCTCGCTTTGGGCACTTTGAACAAGTGTAATGATTTTTTGGAAAAGTGTTTCAGAACTAGGCTTTGTCATTTTTATTTGGATAGCACCGCTTAAATTGACTGTACCGGCGAATAGTTCGTCGCCGATTTCTTTTGTGACGGGAATGGATTCTCCATTAACGGCAGACATATCGATGGAAGAAACACCAAAAGTGATATTCCCGTCGACCGGAACCCTTTCGCCTGGTTTGACGAGTAGAATGGATCCGACCTTTAGGGAAGAGGTTGCCACTTTGATAGCAGTACCATCTTCTTGAAGGAGCCACGCCTCTTCAGGCTGTAATTCCATAAGTGCGGAGATTTCCTTATGGCTTTTATTTAGCGTGTAGCTTTCAAGCGCACCACTGAGTGCAAAGATGAAAATAAGGACCGCTCCCTCCGCCCAGTATCCAATAAATGCAGCACCGATTGCTGCGAACACCATTAGCATCTCGACATTCAGTTCCTTGTCGTTAATCGTATCTTCAATACCTTCCTTCGCTTTGGCGAATCCACCTATAATAAAGGCGGTGATATAGAGGGGGACAGAAAGGGTTTCCAATCCGTACTTACCACTTATCCAAGCTGTAAGAATTAGTGCACCTGATAGAATCGCAGCAATCAATTCAAGATGTGCTGGCCATGTTATAGCTTCTTTTGGCTGTTGTTCAGTGAGAATAGTCACAGTTATTACCTCCTAATTGATAATGATAGTCAATTTCAAATGGCTCATTAAAGTATGAAAGTCGGTTCCCATTGATGGGAACCGACTAATGTTAATAGATGATAATTGATATCAGTTGATAATTATTATTGTTAATAAACATAGTATATCCAACTGGAAAAGAAATAGATACTATTTTGTATTGGAGGTTGGGATGAGGGAGTTAGTAGTTAGTGAGGCTTACCGCAGATTATTCTAGTTCTGTCGTCCAGTTCAGTGGATTGTTCATAGAGTTTTTAGACTGTCGTATAGATTTCCGCAAGTTCGCTCTACTTCACGGACTATTAACCAACGTCTAATTAAAAAAAGGCATCTTATGCCGGGATTACTCCGACATTAAGATGCCTTACTCAATTAGCTAAAAACTTTTTCTTTAAACTGAGACAGTTTTTCAAGCGAAGACTTGTCGACATCAGCATGCAAGCTGTTGCCGTGCGAGTCCATCGTCACAACTGCGGTGAAATCTTTAACGCGCAGATGCCACATTGCTTCAGGGATACCGAATTGAAGAAGGTCGACACCCTCGACTGCTTTAATACAGTCGGCATAATATTGCGCAGCACCACCAATTGCATTTAAGTAGACGCCGCCATGTTCTTCTAAAGCCGCCAACGTTTTCGGACCCATACCGCCTTTACCGATAACAGCACGCACTCCGAATTTTTTCATGATGTCGCCTTGATATGGTTCTTCACGTGCTGATGTTGTGGGTCCCGCAGCTTTGATTTCATAACTACCATCTTCATTTTTCATCACAACCGGGCCACAATGATAAATGATTTGTCCATCAAGATCGATAGGTGAGTCATTTTCTGATAAGTATTTATGGATCGCATCACGACCTGTATACATCATTCCGCTGATTTTAACAACATCGCCGACATTTAAATCACGGATCTGTTCTTCTGAAATTGGGGCCATGAGCTCGACAGTACGTGCAGTTTGTTTCGCTTCATCTTGATTATTATCATCTTGTGCGAAAGCAATTTTTTCTCCATCATTGTAATGCCAGTTCGTAATATTACCAGATCCAGCATCGATATCCACAGCCATTCGGCGGTATGCCCAACAGTTATATGCTACAGAAACATAGAAGCTTGCAGGGATCCGGTGCATGACGCCAATTTTACAACCGAGGAGGGTAACCTCGCCACCGAAGCCCATTGTACCGATGCCGAGTTTGTTTGCTGATTCCAGGACATATTCTTCAAGGTCAGCAAGTTTCGGATTCGGATTTAGGTCGTCTACTTCGCGGAAAAGTTGGTCTTTCGCAAGTTCGTAGCCCGAAGCGCGGTCTCCGCCGATTCCGACGCCAATGAAACCCGCAGAACACCCTTGCCCTTGGGCTTGATAAACAGAGTGTAAAATACATTTACGGATGCCATCAAGATCGCGTCCAGCACGACCAAGTCCGTCGAGTTCTGCAGGTAGGCTATATTGAATGTTTTTATTCTCACAGCCGCCGCCTTTTAGAATCAGTTTCACTTCGATATGATCTTGTTCCCATTGTTCAAATTTCACAACGGGGACACCTGTACCAAGATTATCTCCGCTATTATCACCCGTCAGTGAGTCGACAGAGTTTGGACGGAGTTTAGTGTCTTTTGTGGCTTGTACAATTGCGCGCTTAACAGCGGCCTTGATTTCAATTTGGTTGACTCCGACTGGTGTTTTGATTTTAAATGTTGGCATGCCGGTATCCTGGCAGATTGGCGACATTTTTTCATCAGCCATATTGATGTTTTTTGTAATCGTCTCAAGACTCATTGCTGCTCGTGTACCGGCATCTTCTAGCTCTTTTGCTGCAAGGATTTTTCGACGCACATCTTTTGGAAGATTCGTGGAAGTTTCGCAGATGAGATCATACATGCTTTTTTCAAGTTGTTCTATGTACATTCTCGATTTCCCCCTGTAGTTATAGCCTGTTACTTATCTAATTTGATTTTTTCCATCTGTTCTTCAAGGTCGTCTAGCAAACTTATTAGCTGATCGATTTCCTGAAGGTCAGCTGTTTCTGGTTCAATTGTATCCAGCGTTTCAAGAAATTGATGAAGCCTAGTTTTTAATCCTTCAACATGTCCGTTATTTTGTGCTTTGTCCAATCCGTACACCTCTTTTCATTAGTATAAGCGTAAACGAAAAAACGGAATTTATCAATGAAGGGGAATAGAACCTTTTCAAGTAGTTGAATATTCTTTTTAACATAATCTTTACAATACATAATCTATGTGCTATGATTCATTTAATCAAACGAAAGGGAGGATGACGGTAAGGGTAATCACAACGGAAACCAAGGAGGTTGAGAACTTTAATTAAAAAAAAGAAAGCTCAACAATGTAGGTATCGTTATACCCAAATTTAGTCCTGTGGAGGTGGAGTCTCAAAAAAATACAGACAGCGTTAGTGATTGCTTGAATGTAAATGTGAGAAGTAAACATAAAATTATAGAAAGGTAGCGAGAACAGGTTAAAGACGAAGTGAAAGAATTTAAGAAGGAGGGGATTCGTAAGTGTCCGCTGGCAGTGTGCCAGGAGACTAATACGACTTATGCAGATGGAAAGTGAAGGTTCAATTCATACGTAAAGGCTCAGCCGTAATCTGACAAACAGATATGGACTGGGCCTTTATATTTTTTTGCGTAATCACCGTTTTCATGTGCTAAAATTATACAATGATCTTTAAAGCAGGGAGCGGTTATTCATGGATACTTTTTCACAACAAGAGAAGCGCCGTTTTTGGATACTTGTTATTATTGTCTCGATTTCTGGATTTTCACAAGGCATGCTGTTGCCGCTTATTTCGGCCATCTTCGAAAAGGATGGCATTTCGAGTTCAATGAATGGTTTGAATGCTACGGGTTTATACATAGGAACGTTACTTGTTTCACCGTTTATGGAGGCGCCGCTCCGGCGTTTTGGCTATAAGCCAATTATTGTTGGGGGCGGGATGCTTGTTTTTATATCGTTACTGCTGTTCCCATTATGGAAAAGCGTCGTGTTTTGGTACGTACTTAGGTTGTTTATTGGCATCGGGGACCATGCACTTCATTTTTCAACTCAAACATGGATTACTAGTTTTTCACCGCAACAAAGATTGGGTCGCAATATTGCGATTTATGGTTTGTCATTCGGCGTCGGATTTGCGGCGGGTCCCTTATTAGCGCCACTTGTCAATGTGTTTGAAGGCTTACCGTTCATTGTATCGGGATTACTGTGCATGCTTGCATGGTCGCTAGTCTTCATGCTGAAAAATGACTTCCCGGATATTATGAAAGGAAAGTCCGATAATGAACGACTTTCCGCACGTTTTAAAGGAACGATGGCTGTTGCTTGGCTTGCTTTTCTAGGGCCATTTGGATACGGTTTTCTTGAGTCAACACTTAACGCGATGTATCCGGTATATGCGCTCAGAAATGGCATTGAATTTACATCTGTAACAATTATTCTCGCCACATTTTCTGTAGGAGGGATTATTTCTCAGTTACCTCTTGGTATGCTATCCGATAAGATAGGAAGAAGACCTGTCTTTCTTGCTGCACTCGGAGGTGGATCAATCTCGTTTTTCATCGCAAGTACTATGGAAACATCTATAACTGCTGTTATAGTTATGTTTTTCGTTGCTGGACTTTTTTCAGGTTCTATTTTTTCCCTTGGTATTTCGTACATGTCCGATTTGACACCGAAGCATCTGTTACCGACGGGGAACTTGTTATGCGGAATTTTCTTTAGCTTAGGCAGTTTGACAGGTCCATTTCTGGGTGGTCTCTTCCTAGAGTTTGATGCCGGGTTTAGTTTCCTACTGCTGATTTCATTGTTTTTGGCTGTGTTGTTCGTTGTTTCTTTTATTGGGAAACTGAAGCAACGCCCGATTGCAGCATAAGAAAAAGCGTCCAATAATGGACGCTTTTTCTAAGCTTAGGAAACTATAAAATCACGTACTGTGGATAAGCTGCGTTCCTTAACAGGCGCTTGCGCTTTTGTTCTTGTCTAGCAGGCGCCTTACGCATTTCGTATTACCTCAAAATCGAGTTGACGTTTTCGTATTCCAAAACAAGATCGTCAAGCGTTTGGAAAGTATAACCTGCTTTCTTGGCGTCTTGGATAAAGGAAGGTAAAGCTTGTGCGTTATCAGGCGAAACTGTGTGCATTAGAATGACGGCGCCGGGATGTAGCTGTTTCATTAGTTCACCATAAGCAAAGTCACGACCTTTGGGTTTATCGGCGTACCAGTCAATGAATGCGACTGACCAGAAAATATGCCTGTATCCGAGTTCGTTGCCTTTGGCGAGGACTTTGTCATTGAATACGCCTTCAGGAGGCCTAGTGTAGTATGTCCGTTCGAGTCCGGTTACTTCATTCAACAGCTTGTCGAATTTAGTCCATTCTTCTTCCATTCTCTGTTCGGATAGATTGGCCAAGTTCGGGTGTCCATACGTATGGTTGCCGATTCCATGGCCTTCCGCAATCATCCGTTTGACGAGGGGGAGAGCACTTTTTAAGTAATGTCCCGTGAGAAAGAATGTCGCCGGAGCGTCCTCTTTTTTCAATGTATCTAAAATACTTTCCGTATAGCCGTTTTCATAGCCGTTATCGAACGTCAAATAGACAATTTTTTCGTCAGGCTTTCCTTTATAAATGGCCCCATGTTTATCGAGCATTGAATCAAGTGCAGCGCCAGCACTAGGCTGGATCCCCCCTGTAGCTTTCTTGAAGCCCCAATGAAATTCATCTGCCTTAGCTGAAAATGGATTAAAAACAAATCCTACCATTACAATGAAAGTTGCTAATAAAATACCTGGTCCATGTTTTTTTATCATCAAAAACGCACCTTTCCTTTTAGGGTAGGATGCGCAGTTGAAGCCGAACTATACGTCTTTATTGTACAAATCATTTAGTGCAGACTCTAGCGTCGGAAAATGAAACTTAAAACCGTTGTTCAGTAGTTTTTCGGGTAAGACATGCTGACCTTCTAGAACGAGTGAGCTTTTTTTACCAAGCACTATTTTCATTATGAATGAAGGAACTGGTATCCAGTGTGGTCTATGTAACACTGAACCGATTGTTTTACCGAAGTACTTCATTCGTTTGGGAAAGGGTGATGTGACGTTTACGGGTCCGTAAACTTGTGGATTGCTGAGTGTAAAAGCAATTGCATGTGCGACATCTTCTATATGCACCCAAGATACCCACTGATTGCCCGTGCCGACTGGTCCGCCCACAAATAATTTGTACGGCAGTACCATAAGTGGCAATGCTCCGCCGTCTATTCCGAGTATGACCCCGAATCTCATAAATACGACGCGTATTCCCTCAGATTCGACTGATACTGCTTTCTTTTCCCAGTCTGTTACAGTCTGACCGAGAAAGTCGTCCGCATAATCCAGTGATTCTTCTGTGTAAACATTATCTTCCGATGCTGGATAAATACCAATTGCACTAGCGTTTACAAGTACAGCCGGTTTTGTTTGCAAAGCGGAGATGATTCGCAGTAATTCATCGGTTGCTTCCATTCGACTTGCGTAGATTTGTTTACGATGTTCAGCGGTCCAACGCCCCTCGTTGATGGATACGCCGGCAAGGTTGACGAAGGCATCAGCTGAAATAATTTCATTTTCCGGATAGGTATCTTCCTGAAGCCATTTAACGTATTTTATATTGCCATCAATTTTACTATCTTTTCTGGATAAAATGATGATTTCATGGCCTTCATTCAATAAAGTATCCGTTAATTTCTGTCCGACAAAACCAGATCCACCTGCAATGACGATTTTCATTTTCCGACACCCCCATTAGGATTCTATACCCTATATTGAAACCAATTAAGCTGAAGCACAAGGACGGAACATGTATACTAAAAAGAAAGCAAGGGAGGCGTGTTAAAAGTGCCTGTTATTACTAAAATATCACAACAGAAAAAAGATCTCGAACGATACAATATTTTCCTAGATGAAAAGTATGCATACAGTGTCCACGAATCGGTGCTTGTCAAATTCGGTCTAACGAAAGGGATGTCCCTTGAAGACTGGTCGATTGATGAGATGGTCTATGAAGACGAGATACGGAAAGCATTTAATCGAGCACTCCATTATCTTGGTTTCAGAATGCGCAGTGAGTTTGAAGTGAAGAAAAAACTTTTGGAATTAGGATATGGGGAAGCAATTGTACTAGAAGCACTCGTGAAGTTGAAAAGCCTTGGATTTCTAAATGATGAAACCTATTCAGATGCACTTCTTCAAACTCGGAAAAATTCATCCGGTCAAGGCCCTAAAGCAATTCAGCAAGAGATGCATAAAAGAGGGATAGGGAAGGAACTACAGATCAAAGTGCTTGAATCTTATTCGGAAGATGAACAGCTTAAAGTCGCAACGAAACTTGCAGAGAAGACAGCAAATTCAAACCGCTCTGTAGCCCCAGCTCAATTAAAACAAAAAATCCAAAATGCATTGCTTCGAAAAGGGTATTCCTTCGACCTTATTAAACAAGCACTTGCGACTATTAATTTTGAGCGCGAGGAAGATGAATGGACATCCATCGCCGATTCAATAGGAGAGAAAGCATGGCGTCGCTATAGCTCGAAATTTAGTGGACGGACCTTGAACGACAAAGTAAAACAGGCGATGTATCAAAAGGGTATCCCATTTGAGCAAATTGATCATTTCATTGATAAAAAGGAGAATGAAGAAGATGGAGATTGAAAAAAAATATAGTGCAATGACAGAACATGAATTACGTACAGAAATCGGACGACTGCGTGAAAAAGCGCGCAAAGCCGAACAATTGGGCATTCTTAATGAGTATGCGGTGTACCAACGCAAAATGGTTATGGCACAATCTTATCTAATTGACCCAAGTACAATTGTGCCTGGTGAAATGTATCGGATTGACGGGGACGAAGGAATGTTTTTTCAAGTCGACTACTTAAAAGGACGTTTTGCCTGGGGTTACAGACTTGGGGGCGAACGTGCAGATGAGGCGCTACCGATTGCCATGCTAAAATCAGTAAAAGAAGGTAAATAAGAAAAGCGTAAGGCGCCGTTTAGCCCCGACAAGTAGGAGGGATGCAGTTCAATCCCTCCCTGCTGGAAGTCTTGATGATAAAGGCGTACTTTGCCTTTTCAGCGTGACTGAAGCGACTCGAGGGGCTGGCGTCTGGAGTCTAGACATCAATCCATATAGAGAAACTTGTATTTACTTACCTTCGTCTCATGAGTTAGGTGCAAAGTTGAGTTTTTTGCGTAACTTATCCTCGGAGAAAATCCATCCTGTATATGAATTGATGACGTTCAGTTCCTTGTCAATATGTGCAACAGCAACAAATGGGTAATAGCCTTTGCTACGGTAACGAAGATCGATTAAGCGTACTTCACAGATGTCATCGATGTAGGTAATAGACCATCTGTAAATGGGTGAAAATGATGTGAAAGCTTTAATGTTTTTATCGCCCATTGCCACATCAATTTCAGGGGATTTTGGCATAGGTTCCCGACTAAAGCGATCGTAAATATTAACAGATCTACCGTAAGCACGTCCAACATAGTGGCACTCTTTTGATGAAGCAGCTATTCTCCATTGGAAAAAGCGCATTGTCGGTGCGATAATAATTTCCGTCGCATCGGGGACCGTATAAAAGACGGCTTTTTTAACGGCCGATTTGACCGCAAATCGCAATAAATAATAAAAGAATATTATTACGTATGTCGTCAAAATCGTATAGACCGGATTTACCCCCATTGCCCAAATAATTAGCGCGATGGCGTGTAATATGAAAATAATTGGATCGAATGTGTTAATGACTCCGATGGCGACCCACTTGTTGGAAAACGGCCGTAATGCCTGCGTTCCATAGGAATTGAAGATGTCGACAAAGACATGTAGAAAGACGGCTAAAAAGGTCCAAGCCCATACATGTAAGAAGTTGGCTTCTGGGACGATAAGCGACATAAGTATTGTAATAAGTAGCGGCCATAATAATACCGCGGGAATCGAATGTGTAATCCCTCTGTGATGCCGTATGTAGACAGCGTTATTTCTCAATTTTAATACGGTATCGATATCCGGGATAAGTGAACCGACAATAACACTTGCAACGACGGCACCCAGTGTCGCACTATCAGCTAAAACGACAGGATCCGCCAGAGCGAGGCCGCCAAGTGCGACACCCATAACAATATGTGTTCCAGTATCCAAATTATCACTCCTTTTACCTAAACAGTCGTGCCAAGCATTGGATTGACTTTTTTAATCCCACCTCGGAGTGATTAAGCCCAGACTTTGAATTGAGCTTGCTCCACTACCTACAAAATCTGTGACATCCGGGCCAACGAGGAGGAATTGCAGTTCATTCCTCCCTGTAGATTCGTTCGTATTCATCTCGCCACTTAATAGAGTGGGAGACTTCTGTAGCTGACGTTTCGCTTTCAGTACAAAAAGATTTGCTGAATGAAAGTTAGAAGCCATATACATATCAATACCCGTTTATGCTCAATGATAAGCATATGCGATAAGGAGGAAATGATGCAAATAATAGTGAAGAAAGACGAATTTCGCGAAGCGCTTCTTTCCTGGTATCGTCGTGAAAAAAGGGATTTACCTTGGAGAAGAACGTCGAATCCATATTACATTTGGGTCTCCGAAGTGATGTTGCAACAAACGAGGGTTGATACCGTTATACCTTATTATGAACGGTTTATCGCAAGTTTTCCGACGATGGAAGCACTTGCGGGAGCGGAAGAAAACGATTTATTGAAAATGTGGGAAGGTCTTGGTTATTATTCGCGGGCAAGGAACTTACAAGCAGGAGTGAGGGAAGTTGTGTCGGATTATGGTGGAGAGGTTCCTTCCAATCGAACGGAGATTTCCACATTGAAAGGCGTTGGCCCGTACACTGCTGGAGCGGTTCTCAGTATCGCTTACGGGGTTCCTGAGCATGCCGTAGATGGGAATGTTATGCGTGTCATATCGAGATTGCTTCTTATAGAAGAAGATATTGCGATTCCGCGTACAAAAAAGATTTTTGAAACGGTAGTCATGGATTTAATAGACCAAGAAGATCCTTCCTCTTTTAATCAAGGACTGATGGAGCTTGGCGCGACAATTTGTACCCCAAAACCGAAATGCCTTCTATGTCCGGTTCGAGACTTTTGTTTAGCTTTCCAAGAAGGCAGGCAAGAGGAGTTACCCGTGAAAACGAAGAAAACGAAAATGAAAATTATACCTGTTGCATCATTTGCAATTCAAAATAGTGAAGGTGAGTGGTTAATGCGGCAACGACCTTCGAAAGGGCTACTTGCAAGTTTGTGGGAGTTTCCAATGGTCGAGCCAGCGGATGATAAAACACCACAAAAAATGGCTCATGAACATTTCGGTATCGAACTAGTGGGGATAGTTGATATACTAATTTTCAAACATATCTTTTCCCATTTGACATGGGAGATGAAAAGCTTCGGGGCACGGATTGAAAAGACTGATATAATCCCTGATGGTTACCAGTTTTTCTCGCAGGAAGAAGTGGAAGCGCTGCCGAAACCAGTGCCGGTTTTAAAAATTTGGGATGAAATTAAACGAGGAGGACTAAAATGATGGCTGAAAATAAAGTAGCAATGGTGACAGGAAGTTCAAGAGGATTAGGAAAAGCACTTGCGATTGAACTCGCAAAACAAGGTTATGATATTGTAGTGAATTATGCACGAAGCCGTTCTGCAGCTGAAGAAACAGTGAAAGAAATCGAGGCACTTGGCAGGAGAGCAATTATGATCCGTGCAAATGTCGGTGATGTTAAAAAACTTCGTACGATGTTTGAACAAGTAAAAGAGGAATTCGGCCGTTTAGACGTATTTGTTTCAAACGCAGCATCGGGTGTTTTGCGTCCAATTATGGAACTCGAAGAAACACATTGGGATTGGACGATGAATATCAATGCGAAAGCAATGCTATTTGGCGCACAAGAAGCGGCAAGACTTATGGACAAAGGCGGAAAAATCCTTGGAGTTAGCTCACTTGGATCTATTCGATATCTTGACAACTACACGACAGTAGGCGTTTCGAAAGCGGCAATTGAATCGTTGACTCGCTACCTGGCTGTCGAGCTTGCGCCACTAGGAATTGCTGTTAATACTGTTTCGGGCGGCGCGCTTGATACCGAAGCACTAAAACATTTCCCTAATCGTGATGAATTGCTAGAAGATGCGCGTATTAATACGCCAGCGGGTCGCATGGTTGAAATTGAAGACATGGTGAAAGCGGCGATGTTCCTGATCTCGGCTGATTCGGATATGATTCGTGGACAGACGATTATTGTCGACGGCGGACGTTCGATTTTACTGTAAAAAATTCCAATTGAATAAAAAATGTCTCCTTGCACATGATAGTTGTACGGAGGTGAAAATCCATTGACCAAAAATAACCCGAATCAAACTGATGCGAACCAAGTACGAAAACAGAACCAAGCATCACAACAACAAAACCGAAATGCAATGAATGAGGAGTTTGCTTCTGAAACTGATGTAAATCAGGTTAAGAAACAAAACCAACAATCAATGCAAAAAATGCACAACCAAAAACAAAATCAAAATGCGATGACTGAGGAGTTTGGTTCCGAAACTGATGTAAATCAAGTTAGGAAACAAAACCAACAATCCGAAGCAAACAAAACCAATGCTTCTGGACAGCGCTCGAATCAGTTCGAGAACGGTTCGAAATAAGTAAATGGATACCGCCGGCCGGCAGGAGCTTTACGCTTCTGCCGGTTTTTTATGGATACAAATGACGTCATGAATGGAAATAAAAGTTGAAAGGTTTCAAATAGTACCGTTCTGTTGGTATAATGATGAGATAATAATGGCTTCGAAATTTTCCGGCAACCAAAAGGTGGGTTAATCATGACGATTGCTAAAGAAGGAGAAACGATACAAGTACATAGTTATAAACATAATGGTAAAATCCATCGGGTTTGGCAGGAAACTGTAGTATTGAAAGGAACGCGTAATATTGTCATCGGTGCAAATGAAAGGACGCTTGTAACAGAGTCGGACGGACGCACATGGTTGACACGCGAGCCTTCCATTTGCTATTTTCACGCTGAGCATTGGTTCAATATCATTTGCATGTTAAGAGAAGATGGTGTTTATTATTACATTAACATGAGCTCACCTTTCGTTTATGATAACAAATCATTGAAGTATATTGATTATGACCTTGACGTAAAAGTGTTCCCGGATATGAGTTATATGATTCTTGACGAGGATGAATATGCTGAACACAGGAAACAAATGGGCTATCCTGATGTCATCGATCAGATATTACAAAAGAACCTGGATACCTTGCTAGGGTGGATTAAGCAGCGGAGGGGACCATTTGCTTCCGACTTCATTGAAGTATGGACTTCCAGATATGAATTCTACAAACAGGTCAAGAAAAGTAAGTGAAAAGCCTGATTGCAATTGCAAGGATGCAGTCGTTGCGACAGGATATAGCAACCTTAGACTGCCTTCCTTTTTCACTTATGCCTGTCGCGAAAGATTGCGACAGGCATTTTTAACTCGGGTCGGAAGCTAGACTCCAGGCGCCAGCCCCTCGAGTCGCTTCAGTCTTGCCGAAAAGGCAAAGATCGCCTTTATCATCAAGTCTTTCGGGAGGGATTGAACTGCATCCCTCCAACTTGTCGGGGCTAAACGGCGCCTTACGCTTTTCTTAGTAGGAGGTACAAAGATGGGTGACAGTATAAAACGCTATATGAAGTTTGTTAAGCCATACAACTGGTTAATAATATTGACGATACTTATTGGAATTGTAAAATTCGCAATTCCTTTATTCATTCCATTGCTGATGAAAATTGTAATTGATGACATTATCGGATCGGATACACTTACTAAAGCAGAGATGACGCGCCAATTATTTTATTGGCTTGGTGGGACAGTTCTTGTGTTCTTTATCATCCGCCCTCCAGTTGAGTATTACCGGCAATATTATGCCCAGTATGTGAGCAATAAGATTTTGTATGATATACGGAAAGAATTGTATTCACATCTGCAAAAATTGAGTCTTAGCTACTATTCAAATACAAGAGCTGGAGAAATCATTTCGCGCGTTATAAATGATGTGGAGCAAACGAAAAACTTTGTAATGATTGGTCTTATGAATGTTTGGCTTGACCTCGCGACAATCATCATCGCAGTTGTCATTATGCTGACAATGGATGTTCCGCTGACGCTTGTGACTCTACTTGCATTCCCTTTTTATGCGTACAGCGTCAAACACTTTTTCGGGAAACTGCGGGAGTTGACTGGGAAACGATCCCAAGCACTTGCGGATGTGCAAAGCTACCTGCATGAACGCGTTTCTGGAGTAAGTGTCATAAAAAGCTTTGCACTTGAAGATGAGGAACAACAACGTTTCGATAAGACAAATGGCAACTTCCTCGATAAAGCAATTGATCATACAAAGTGGAATGCGAAAGCATTTGCAGTTGTCAATACGATTACTGATGTTGCACCGCTTCTCGTTCTTGCGTATGCGGGCTATCAGGTTATCAATAATGATTTGTCAGTTGGAACGATGGTTGCCTTCATCGCATACATCGATCGCGTGTATAATCCATTGCGACGATTGGTCAATGCATCGACATCACTCACACAGTCATTTGCCTCTATGGACCGTGTTTTTGACTTGATGGAACAGGAGTATGATGTAACAAATAAGTCCGGTGCAACCCAACTACCTCCAATTGAAGGGGAAATTGAGTTCAACAATGTGAGCTTTACGTATGAACAGGATGGGGAAACAATCCTGGATGGTATTAATTTCACTGTGAAGCCAGGTGAAACAGTCGCGTTTGTAGGCATGAGTGGCGGAGGGAAATCAACTATCGTTGGCTTGATACCAAGATTTTATGATGTGGCGGGCGGGACTGTGCGTATTGACGGGTATGATTTGCGTGACGTCAATATAAAATCGCTTCGTGAACAGATTGGAATTGTTTTGCAAGATACTATATTGTTTAGTGATTCCGTGAAGAGTAATATTTTGATGGGGAAATCGGATGCAACAGATGAAGAAGTGATTGCTGCTGCTAAAGCGGCGAATGCACATGAGTTCATCGAAGGGCTCCCGCTCGGTTACGATACCAAAGTAGGGGAACGTGGCGTGAAGTTATCGGGTGGTCAGAAGCAACGAATTGCGATTGCACGTGTCTTCTTGAAAAATCCACCGCTCCTTATCTTAGATGAAGCGACATCCGCACTTGACCTTGAAAGTGAGGCGCTCATTCAGGAATCACTTGAACGACTTGCGCATGAAAGAACAACCCTCATTGTTGCTCACCGTTTGTCGACAATTACACATGCTGATAAGATTTTCGTCATTGATTCAGGGCAGTTAAAAGAGACGGGTACACACGAGCAATTGATGAAATTACAAGGAATTTACTATGGTTTGTTCCAAGTACAAGTACTTGGAAATTCAAAATGATATATAGTTCAAATAAAGAATCTTATTGAATGTACTGCGGCTCCAGATTAGTTATATAGGCATTCATTTTTTTAACATATATAGTTATTCTAACGTTGAAAAAATAACTTCCCATTGAACTTGACGAAAAGGGCATTGGATTTAGTTGAAACTCCTATATAATAATTAGGTCGGAGTTCGGAGCGTTTTAGCGGTTATCAGATCCATAGTGAGTGGAATCGCGATGATTTAGAATAATGGAGGGATTTTTATGAAAAAAGTAAAGTTTGGGCCATTGGCTTTGATAGTGATTGTTTCCCTTTCGGTAATACTTGGTGCGTGTACTTCATCGGGTTTGGACGATGAGAGTACGAAGGTAAATGCAAAGAAAATATTAGTTTACGGACATAGCGGGAATTCCACGTCACTAGACCCAGCCCATATGAAGGAAGGGGATTCCACCCATGTTACTGTCAATCTTTATGAGACACTCGTGAATCTGGATGAGCAGGGCACGACTGTAGTTCCAGGCTTGGCAGAAAAGTGGGATTCTAGTGAAGACGGTTTGACGTACACGTTCCAGTTGCGGAAAGATGTCAAATTCCATGACGGTACAGATTTTAATGCAGATGCAGTCATAAAAAACTTTGAGCGCTGGACTAACGGCGATGCAGAAGAGTTTCCTTTCTATAGTTCGGTATTTAATGGTTTCAAAGGGGATGACAGTCGTATTATTGAATCGGTGGCGACTGACGGCGATGATACTGTAACAATCAAGTTGAATAACCCACAAGCATCATTCTTGAAAAATCTAACGATGAGTCCGTTCTCGATTGTTAGTCCGAATGTATTTGAACAAAGCGATGAGGAATTTGAAAGCGATCCTATCGGTACGGGACCGTTCCAATACTTCGAAGGGAAACAGAATGAAGCAATCGTAGTTGTAAAATTTCAAGAGTATTGGCAAGAAAGTTTGCCGAAGCTTGAAAAAATCATCTTCAAGTCAATTCCTGATAACACTGCACGCTTGAATGCGTTGATTGCAGGGGATATCGATCTAGCCGATAGTATTAATCCGGAAGATAGAATGGAAGTTGACGACGATGCCGACTTACAATTTTTTGAACGACCTTTTATGGAAAACATTTATGAAGATGCTCCTTCCATATTTGCTGCCGATTCAACACCACTTTTCGGAGCGACAAAATACATGATGAATTACTTACCACAAGTAACGGGTTTTGATGTGTTGTCGAAAGTGGAGTTCGAATTACCAGCAGAAGAAGAAGAGTGAAAAAGCTATCCGATTGGCCGATACCCTGGTCAATCGGATAGCTTTTTTTCGGCAGTAAATGAACACATCACCTATAGTTGATAGGAAGCAGTACCAAGAGTATGCCTTTGTTATTATAAGAATATATAAAAAAGTATTGCATTTATTCTGTATAATCGTATAATTAGAACGACCTATTAATTCTGAAAATAACTAATTGATTGATTAAGAAAAAGGGTGATCTGATGGATGAGAGGAAGACTGTCCTCCAAGTAAAAGATTTACAGACGACCTTTTTTACTGATTCGGGGGAAATACCGGCTGTTGATCATATTGACTTTCACTTGAATGAAGGAGAAATCCTGGGAATTGTCGGAGAATCTGGCTGCGGGAAAAGTGTAACCTCCTTATCGATAATGGGGCTAGTACCAAAGCCTCCTGGGAAAGTTGTCGGAGGTAAAATATTATTTGAAGATAAAGATTTGCTGACCATGAATGAAAAACAGATGCGGCGTATTCGAGGAAACGACATTGCGATGATTTTCCAAGAACCTATGACATCACTGAATCCATTGTTCTCGATTGGCAATCAAATGACAGAAGCAGTGCGGATTCACGAAAAAGGCTGGTCTAAGAAAAAGGCTGAGGGAAAAGCAGTTGAAATGTTGAAACTGGTCGGTTTGCCTCGTGCAGAGGAAATGATGAGAGACTATCCTCACCAATTATCGGGTGGAATGCGACAGCGTGTAATGATTGCGATGGCATTGGTATGTGATCCTAAAGTACTTATAGCTGACGAACCGACCACTGCTCTAGATGTGACGATTCAAGCGCAGATATTGAAGTTAATGAGAGAATTAAATACGAGATTGAATACAGCTGTTCTCCTTATTACTCACGACTTGGGTGTCGTTGCAGAAACATGCGAACGTGTCATTGTCATGTATGCTGGACAAATTATTGAAGAAGCATCCGTTAAGATGATCTTCGAAGATCCACAGCATCCTTATACAAAAGGGTTAATTCAATCCGTTCCCGACATGCGCTACAAAAAGGAGCGACTCTATTCTATCCCTGGTAGCGTGCCGAAACCCGGTTCAATCCGGCAGGGGTGCAGATTTGCTGCGAGATGTGAGTTTGCATTTGATCGTTGTCTAACAGAAAACCCTGAACTATATGAAACATCGGATGTTCACCAGACTCGATGCTTCCTATACGACAGAGAAGGGGTGAAACAGCATGACAACAAAGCCCTTATTGAAAGTTGAAGGTTTGAAAAAGTATTTTCCAGTTAAAAAAGGAATTCTTGGCAGAACAGTTGGGTATGTCAAAGCGGTAGATGACGTATCGTTTTACGTGAATGAAGGCGAAACGCTAGGCATTGTAGGTGAATCTGGATGCGGTAAATCGACAACGGGCCGGATGCTGATGCGACTTCTTGAACCAACCGAAGGGAAAGTTGAATTTGACGGCAAAGATTTGACGTCCTTATCTACCGGAGAAATGCGGAAAACGAGACGTGACATCCAAATGGTATTCCAAGATCCATACGCATCTCTCAATCCGCGTCACACGATTGAAAAGATATTAGAAGAGCCGCTCATTGTGCACGGCATTGATAATTCGAAAGAACGGAAAAGGAAAGTGCGTGAATTCCTTGAAATTGTTGGACTAAGCGCATATCATGCCAAGCGCTATCCGCATCAGTTTAGTGGAGGACAGCGTCAGCGTATTGGGATTGCTCGAGCGCTAATGACAAATCCAAAACTGATAATTGCTGATGAACCTGTTTCGGCTCTCGATGTGTCGATTCAGTCTCAAGTGTTAAACCTGATGCAAGATTTGCAGAAGGAATTCAATCTCACTTATATCTTCATAGCCCATGATCTGGGAGTCGTCCGTCATATTAGTGATCGTGTCGGCGTTATGTATCTTGGAAAGATGGTAGAAATGGCAGACAGCGAGCAGCTCTATGCGAAACCGCTTCATCCCTATACGCAGGCATTATTGTCAGCGGTTCCAGTACCTGATCCAGACTTCAAGAAAGAGCAAATTCTTCTTGAAGGGGATATTCCAAACCCAGCGAATCCTCCTAGTGGCTGCACGTTTCATACGCGCTGTCCGCATAAAATGGAAATTTGCACGAAAGTTACACCAAGGCTTGTCGAGCATGATTCGGGTCATTCTGTCGCCTGTCACCTTTACAGTGAGCAGGTAGACAATGATATAAAACAGTTGGAGGGGTCAATATGAGAAAAAGGAAGTTAGGTTTACTAGCACTGATGTTGCTTCTCGTTCTTTCGGCAGCGCTAGCCGCTTGTGGGTCAGATGCCGACGATGGCAAGAAGGAAGACGGTAAAGAGGAAGGTACTAAAACTGAAGACGGTAAAAATGTGAAAGATACATTAGTGTTTGGACGCGGTGGGGATTCGACTTCTCTCGATCCATCAAGGGTGACTGAAGGAGAATCTTTCAAAGTTACGGTCAACATTTACGAAACGCTTCTGAATTTCGGGGAGAGTGATACAGAAATTAATCCAGGGCTTGCCACTGAATGGGAACCAAGTGAAGATGGTTTAACGTACACGTTCAAACTACGTGAAGGCATTAAGTTCCATGATGGAACTGACTTCAATGCTGACGCGGTCGTTAAAAATTTCGAGCGTTGGGCTAATGGGGATGCAGAGAAATTCCCATATTATAACACAACATTCGGTGGTTTTAAAGGTGATGAAGGTCATGTTATTGAGTCGGTTACAGCAGACGGTGATAATACAGTCCTAATAAAATTAACGCGTCCACAAGCACCATTCCTTAAAAATATTGCAATGAGCATGTTTGCAATTGCAAGTCCGACTGCATTTGAAATAGGTGACGATCAATTCGAAAGAAATCCAGTAGGTACAGGTCCATTCAAGTTCGTAGAGTGGAAACCTAATGAAACAATCACAATTGAAAAATTTGATGACTATTGGGATGCAGAACTACCAAAACTTAAAAGAATTATCTTCCGTTCAATTCCTGACAACTCTGCACGTTTGAATGCATTGATGGCTGGGGATATCGAACTTGCAGATGGCATTAATCCATCAGATGGCAAATCGATTGAAGATAATGAAAAACTTCAATTGTTTGTACGTCCGTCTTTGAACGTAGGTTATTTAGGTCTTACAGTAACACGTCCTCCTTTCGATAAAAAAGAGGTGCGCCAAGCGATTAACTATGCAATCGACAAACAATCAATTATTGACTCATTCTTCGAAGGACGTGCGGATGTCGCGAAAAACCCGATGCCACCATCCATTTCAGGCTATAACGATGATGTCGAAGGATATGAATACAATCCTGAAAAAGCGAAAGAACTTCTAAAATCGGTAGGACTTGAAGACGGTTTTGAGATGGATCTATGGGCAATGCCGGTACCACGTCCATATATGCCAGATGGTAAAAAAGTTGCTGAAGTCATCCAAAAAAACCTTGCAGATATAGGTATTACTGCAAAGATTGTTTCGCATGAATGGGCAACTTATCTTGATCTTGCAGAAAAAGGGGATGCAGATGCGTTTATGCTCGGCTGGACTGGGGATAACGGAGATGCAGATAACTTCCTATACGCTTTGCTAGATGAAGATAATATCGGTAGCAATAATTATACGTACTATAAGAATGCAAAACTCCACGACCTCCTTATCGCAGCACAAACTGAAATCGATGAAGAGAAACGAAATGAATTGTACAAAGAAGCGCAGGTCATCATTCATGATGACGCTCCATGGGTACCACTTGCTCACTCAACTCCGCTTCTTGGAGGATCTAAAGATTTAACAGGATTCGTTCCAGGCCCAATTGCCTCGGATTTACTGTCGAAAGTAGAATTCAAGTAACAGATTGTTAGAAATGAAAGGAAAGGGAGAGGTCTTTCGGATTTCTTCCTTTTCTCTTTCATTTGATGGATACATATAAGTTGAGAGAAGAGTTGGAGAGGTGAAAAATATATGCTGAGCTACATTGGAAAAAGAATGCTGCAGCTCATTCCTGTCCTGCTTGGGATGACATTTATCGTATTCATGATTATCCGTGCAATCCCGGGTAACCCCGCCCAAATTATTCTTGGGCAGCAGGCGACTAAAGAGTCAGTCGAAGCATTGACGATAAAGCTTGGTTTGGATAACCCTTGGTATGTTCAGTATTTCAAATACTTGGGTGACCTTTTCAAAGGGAATTTGGGCGAGTCAATGAGAACCCGGGCTCCTGTATCAGATGAAATATGGCCTTATTTAGCAGCTACGTTTGAATTGGCGTTATTCGCCATCGTTATTGCAGTTATTATCGGTATTAATGCAGGAATCATCTCAGCGTGGTTCCAAAACTCATGGTTTGATTATACGGCGATGATTTTGGCACTTGTTGGTGTTTCTATGCCTATCTTCTGGCTGGGCCTTATGGGGCAATGGGTTTTTGCTGTAGAAAATCCATGGTTGCCGACTGGAGGGCGAGAGGAAGTACGAGATCCTATCAACGCCATAACGAATCTCTATGTACTTGATACAATTATTCAAGGACGTTTTGACCAGTTATGGCAGGTTTTCCGTCATCTTATATTACCGGGACTAGCATTGGCGACAATTCCGATGGCAATTATCGCACGGATGACCCGTTCAAGTATGCTCGAAGTAATGCGCTCCGATTATATTCGTACGGCACGGGCGAAAGGTCAGAAAATGTTTTGGGTCGTATATAAGCATGCGCTTAAAAATGCAATCATTCCGGTGTTAACAATTATTGGTCTGCAAATGGGAATGTTGCTTGGTGGTGCGATTTTGACAGAGACAATTTTTGCTTGGCCTGGTGTTGGGCGTTATATTTACGACGCAATTGGTTTCCGAGATTATCCCGTCATTCAGTCATCGATTCTAATTGTGGCGCTCTTCTTTGTTTTGATCAACTTGCTTGTTGACTTGCTCTACAGTCTGATAGACCCGAGGATTAAATATGATTGAGGAAGGGGGAAGCACTTATGTCTGAATTTGTACCTAAGGCCGATGGAATTGCGAATAATAAAGTTGATAAAACTGCAGGACCTTGGCGTGAAGCTTGGAATGGCTTTAAAAAGAGTAAAGTGGCAGTTGTCGGTATGGGTATTGTTTTATTCTTTATCCTGCTAGCGGGTTTCGGTTTTGTGGCGGAACAAGGTTATCTTGGTTCAAACATTGGGCTAGAGGGCATTAACGACCAAAAGTTATCGGATCGGCTTCTCCCTCCTTCAAGTGAATATTGGTTTGGAACAGATGACCTTGGAAGGGATATTTTTTCCCGAATTGTTCATGGTGCCCGAATTTCACTATGGGTTGGATTCTTTTCTGTAATCGGATCGGTAGTTGTTGGAAGTGCATTGGGTATCGTAGCAGGTTATTATGGCAGATGGGTTGATACGATTATTTCACGTGTGTTCGACATTATGCTAGCATTTCCTTCTATCTTGTTGGCTATTGCAATTGTTTCCGTACTTGGTCCGAGTCTGCAAAATGCGCTTATCGCAATCGCAGTTATAAATGTGCCGAACTTTGGAAGGCTCATTCGTTCAAAAGTATTGAGTATAAAAGAAGATGAATATATTACTGCGGCAAAAGGGATCGGAATGAAAGATGCTAGGATTCTGTTTTCTCACATCTTGCCGAACTCTATGGCGCCGGTAATTGTTCAAGGGACACTAGCAATTGCAACGGCAATCCTCGAAGCAGCTGCACTAGGATTTTTGGGACTTGGAGCCCAAGCCCCGATGCCGGAGTGGGGGAAAATGTTAGCGGATTCAAAAAGTTTCCTTCATTCAGCCCCATGGACAATGATTTTCCCTGGTATCGCAATTATGCTTACTGTACTGGGCTTTAACTTAATGGGTGATGGTTTACGCGATGCACTCGATCCTAAGATGAAGAGTTAAGATAATAAAAATGTCCCGTAAGCCGAAGGAGTACATCGGCTCGCGGGACATTTTTTCAATAGAAAAGAAAGAATAAGCTTTTCGACTGAGGTCGCTGTCTAGACTTCAGGCGCTTTTCTTAATAGATTTCTTCTGTCAGTTTCGAATTCACTTTATTGTTATGATACTTCTGAAATAGAACAATCAGCTTGTCAAAGTGTTCAAGTTGTTCTTCATAATTAAAGATAGACGACAGGATATGAAGAAGATGATAGGCGGAAAATTCCTCTTCTTCTTTCGTAAGGGCAATTTCCTTTGCAAAAATCTCCATCACCTCATGACGCTGGATGTATTCTTCATTCGGACTGGTATTTACTGCGTCAGACTTCAGTTTACCAACGAACTTCAGATGGAGTTGTTCGTGATATGTGAGCAGTGCGTCGAGACGTTCCTGCACCATCATCCGGAAATGTTCCGGTAAATCAATCAGTTCATTTTCATACTGATGAAGTCTTTTCAGCACATCATAACTGCTCTTTGAAGTAGCAACCATTTGTCTGTAAACGACAAGTTTTCTCGCTTTGTTTCTCGTATTCTTTTTGAAGTAGCTCCGTTCCTCTTTGAATAGCGTGTACAGCTGATCTACCTGAGAAAGGCGCTCCTTCGATTTTGTCAGTGACTTTTTTGTTGCTAAGTGATCAGATGCTTGCCTTCCAGCAAGGCGGGTCCAACGAATAATTTCGTCTTGTGCCTGATGAATGGACTCAAATAATTTTGTTTCGTATTTCGGTGGCATGAACAGCAAGTTCACAACGAAAGCGGCAAGAATACCGATAATCAATGTCAAAAATCTGAGCAATGCAAATGACAGGAACTCATCGCCTTTGATTTCCATTATGGCGATCATTACCACGAGTGCCATCGAAATTGATTTTTCTAGGCCCAATTTAATCATTATTAATATAATAATGACCGCGGCAAGTCCTATGAAGACTAGCTGATTACCAAACAGGAGAACAAATAAAACCGCAACAACTGCGCCAATTATATTACCTTGAACCTGTTCGATAATTGTTAAATAAGATCTATAGATAGAAGGTTGGATGGCAAAAATGGCCGCGATTCCCGCAAACAATGGATGCGGCATGTGTAAAATTTCTGCTAGGAACAATGCGAACATAATCGCAATGCCCGTTTTAAAAATGCGGGCACCAAGTATCATGGGGGTTATCCTTTCTGATCAAATACGCCTTGGCGTATTTGCGCACAGACTTTTATCGAGCCTGCTCGATAAATTCCACTTAAAAGTCTGTGGCATCCGTCGGAGACTGTAACTTCATTTAGCTAGAGTTTTGCTCCTACCAAGTTGTATGCCTATTTTGCAAATACCTATCACTTTATCGAAGTGGAAGGCTTCCGCTAAATGAAGTTAAAGCTGTTTTTCGCTACTGTACCTTAACAATACCGTGCGGTCAACCGTTTATAGAAGTTGCGAGCTCTTTGAATGAATGATCAACTGCAACAAGTGTATCCATAATGTCTTCTTCCGTATGAGCAATTGTTAAAAACCACGCTTCATACTTGGAAGGTGCAAGGTTTATACCGTTTTTTAACATCAGTTTGAAGAACTTGGCGAACACATTGCCGTCTGTAGCTTCAGCTTGTTCGTAGTTTTCGACTTTTACGTCCGTAAAGAACAAAGTAAGGGCTCCTCCAAGACGATTTGTCGTTAATGTAATTCCGTGCTCTTTTGCAGATTTTACAATGCCCTCTTCAAGAATAGCACCTAGACGGTCCATTTCTTCATAAATACCAGGCGTTTGGAGAACTTCTAGAAGAGCAATTCCTGCTAACATCGAAGCTGGATTCCCTGCCATTGTCCCCGCTTGATAAGCAGGTCCTAGTGGAGCGACTTGTTCCATAATTTCTTTTTTCCCACCGTAACCGCCAATTGGTAAGCCGCCGCCAATAATTTTTCCGAATGCAGTAAGATCGGGTGTTAAACCGAGCAAATCCTGTGCGCCGCCGTAGTGGAAACGGAATGCAGTAATTACTTCATCATAAACAATTAAAGCGCCTTTTTCGGCTGCGATATCATGGACGAGCGGAAGAAACCCTTCTTTTGGTTCAACAATGCCGAAGTTACCAACGATTGGCTCGACTAGAATACATGCGATTTGGTCGCCCCATTTTTCCATTGCTTCTATATAAGCATTAGGATCGTTAAATGGAATCGTAATTACCTCTTTAGCAATCGACTCTGGCACACCTGCTGAATCAGGAGTACCAAGCGTTGCGGGGCCAGAACCTGCTGCAACGAGTACAAGATCCGAGTGACCGTGGTAACAGCCTGCAAATTTCATGATTTTTGTCCGCCCTGTATAAGCACGAGAAACTCGAATTGTCGTCATGACTGCTTCAGTACCAGAGTTTACAAAACGTACTTTATCCATTCTAGGCATTGCTTCCTTCAACATTTTTGCAAACTTCACTTCATGTCGAGTAGGCGTTCCGTATAGCAAACCTGTTTGCGCGGCTTTAACGATTGCTTCAGTAATATGTGGATGGGCATGCCCCGTAATGATTGGTCCATATGCAGCAAGATAGTCGATGTATTTATTGCCGTCGACATCCCAGAAGTAAGCACCTTCTGCACGTTCCATTACTGTAGGGGCTCCGCCGCCAACTGCATGGTATCCGCGCGATGGGCTATTTACCCCTCCTACGATATGCTCGCAAGCTTCATTATAGATTTTTTCTGAATTCGTTCTGATCATTTCAATTCCCCCGTTCAATTCATTACCCTCTCTATTCTAAACAAAATGAAGCAGATAGCCAAAGAATTTGAAACTAAAGAGCGCATTCTGTACGATTAAGGAAAGAATATATTGGAGGAATGGATAATGACGACACTTGAAGGTATGCATGCACCGGAATTTACATTGCCAAATGAGAACGGTGAAATGATTTCGCTAAAAGACTTCGCGGGTGAAAAGTATGTTGTTCTCTATTTTTATCCGAAAGATTCAACACCTGGATGTACAACGCAAGCTTGCGATTTCCGAGATGCGTATGAAGACTTTAGCAAGTTGAATGCAGTAGTGCTTGGAGTGAGCCCTGATGGCGCAGCTTCACATGAGAAATTTATCGGGAAACATGGACTGCCGTTTTCCCTTCTTGTTGATGAAGAGCACACAGTTGCTGAAAAATATGATGTTTGGAAGTTGAAGAAGATGTTCGGTAAGGAGTATATGGGTATTGAGCGTTCGACATTTTTGATTGATCCGACGGGGACGGTTGTTAAAGAATGGCGTAAAGTGAAAGTGAAAGGCCATATAGAAGAAGCACTTGTGATATTGGAGCAACTAACACAGCCTTGAGGGGGAACGAGAAATGGAAGTACTATTCACATTTGATATGAAGAAACATCAGGAACAGGGGCTTGTCATGAAGTTTCCTGAAGTTACATTTCAATTCAACAAAAAGCCGGAAGACATTGAAATCCAAACAGCATCAATTATTGTGACATATGGCGGTGATGTAGACGTTGCGCTACTCGACAAAGCGAAAGCATTGGAATGGATAATGGTTGCGTCGGCTGGCGTTGAAAAAATGCCTCTTGCTGAAATAGCTGAGCGCAACATCGTCATGTCAAATGTTCGCGGTATCCACAAAACACCGATGGCGGAATCCGTTCTCGCGCATATATTATCACTGCAACGGTCGTTACCACTTATTGACGAAAGACAACGGTCAAAAGAATGGAATCGGAAAGTCGGCTCGATTGAATTAAAAGGGTCGACTGCGCTTATCTTAGGTCCTGGCGCAATTGGTTCTGAAATAGGACGCTTACTTCAAGCATTTGGTGTCACTACAATTGGTTGTAACAGATCGGGCAGGGCAAGTGAATCGATGGATGAGACAATAAAGTTTGAAGCTTTGATAGAGAGAGTGGGCATAGCAGACTTCGTTATTTCTGTTTTACCGAGTACACCAGAAACAAAAGGGCTGCTAACAGAAGGGCATTTCAAAGCCATGAAGGATAATGCGGTCTTCATGAATTTTGGTCGGGGTGACCTCTTTGCTGAACCGATTCTAATAGATGCATTGAAAAGTAATGAAATCAGGCATGCGGTTCTTGACGTATTTGAAACAGAGCCGCTACCTGCTGACAATGAACTATGGTTACTTGCAAATTGTACGATATCGCCACATGTTTCAAGTCTTTCTGGAAAGTATGTTGAAAGGGCCCTCACTATTTTTGAAGAAAACCTAGGTAAGTGGCAACAGGGGGAGCGGGATCTTCTGAACTTGATTGACATGGAACTTGGCTACTGAGTGGGAACTAAATTGATAGACACAAATGAAGTGGCTCACACAGCGCTTTAGTTGACATATGCACCCTATTTTAAGTACACTAATGATAATAATTATAAAGTGAGAATCTTTATGGATAGAGGTGCATAGCGATGTCGGAAGTTAGATTGAAAGGCGCGCTGGACGCATTGAAAAATAGTGGCGTCAGAATTACGCCACAGAGGCATGCGATTTTAGAGTATCTTATCTCCTCTGAGTCACATCCAACGGCTGATGATATATATAAAGCACTTGAATCTGATTTTCCTAACATGAGCGTTGCAACAGTATATAATAACCTTCGTGTGTTCCGCAATGCGGGACTTATTAAGGAACTTACTTATGGAGATGCTTCAAGCCGTTTTGACTTTGTTACTCACGATCATTATCATATCATCTGTGATGAATGCGGAACGATTGTTGATTTCCATCATCCTGGACTTGAAGAGGTGGAGCGCTTAGCTTCTCATGTAACAGGATTCAAAGTAAATTATCACCGTCTGGAAGTATATGGTACATGTCCTTCATGTGTTTCGCGCGTAGCGAATACTAAATAAAAAAACGTCCGATACTCCTTCCAGTGAAGGTTGTATCGGACGTTTTTTTTATTCCTTAGAATCCTCTTTTATTGCAGCAGTTTTGTTCTTCGTTCTATTATATGATTCGTCAAACTCTTTTCCTTCTAATGAAGGGTCAAGTGTGAGTGGCTCTCGGCAATGCCCGCACATGTCGACGCGTCCGAGCATTTTCGTATGTTTGCCACAACTAGGACAGACGATTTGGATGGCTCGAGTGGATAGGGACCCAATCCAAGCATAAACAATCGTACTGCTAAGGATGGCAAGAACACCAAGAAACATGAATATGAGCATAACAATCTCATATTTCCTGAAGAAAATCCCGATATACATAATGACGACCCCGGCAAATATTAAAGCAAGGGCGAATGACCGGATCCTATTTATCTTATTTTTATAGGGCTTCATCCAACGTACCTCCTTGATATATCCTCAATTACTATATCATATATTACGTTTTTTACGTTATTAAACCTTCTTGAATAAAGGATATCCTAGCCTCTTCGTCGAAAGGAAATGGCAGGGAGGTGTGTTAGTGGAACAAGTACTAAGACCAATTTATCAGGAGCGGGCAAGTT
>NZ_CP188818.1:4320000-4622452 GCF_051550195.1 Sporosarcina sp. FA15
AGGAGAGAATCCTAAGGTGATCGAGAGAACTCTCGTTAAGGAACTCGGCAAAATGACCCCGTAACTTCGGGAGAAGGGGTGCTCTGGTAGGGTGTTAAAGCCCGAGAGAGCCGCAGTGAATAGGCCCAGGCGACTGTTTAGCAAAAACACAGGTCTCTGCAAAACCGCAAGGTGAAGTATAGGGGCTGACGCCTGCCCGGTGCTGGAAGGTTAAGAGGAGAGGTCAGCGCAAGCGAAGCTTCGAATTGAAGCCCCAGTAAACGGCGGCCGTAACTATAACGGTCCTAAGGTAGCGAAATTCCTTGTCGGGTAAGTTCCGACCCGCACGAAAGGCGTAACGATCTGGGCACTGTCTCAACGAGAGACTCGGTGAAATTATAATACCTGTGAAGATGCAGGTTACCCGCGACAGGACGGAAAGACCCCGTGGAGCTTTACTGTAACCTGATATTGAATTCCGGTGCAGCCTGTACAGGATAGGTAGGAGCCTTGGATTCCGGAGCGCTAGCTTCGGATGAGGCGTTGGTGGGATACTACCCTGGCTGTATTGGACTTCTAACCCATGCCCCTTATCGGGGCAGGAGACAGTGTCAGGCGGGCAGTTTGACTGGGGCGGTCGCCTCCTAAAGAGTAACGGAGGCGCCCAAAGGTTCCCTCAGAATGGTTGGACATCATTCGTAGAGTGCAAAGGCATAAGGGAGCTTGACTGCGAGACCTACAAGTCGAGCAGGGTCGAAAGACGGGCTTAGTGATCCGGTGGTTCCGCATGGAAGGGCCATCGCTCAACGGATAAAAGCTACCCCGGGGATAACAGGCTTATCTCCCCCAAGAGTCCACATCGACGGGGAGGTTTGGCACCTCGATGTCGGCTCATCGCATCCTGGGGCTGTAGTCGGTCCCAAGGGTTGGGCTGTTCGCCCATTAAAGCGGTACGCGAGCTGGGTTCAGAACGTCGTGAGACAGTTCGGTCCCTATCCGTCGCGGGCGCAGGAAATTTGAGAGGAGCTGTCCTTAGTACGAGAGGACCGGGATGGACATACCTCTGGTGTACCAGTTGTCTTGCCAAAGGCATCGCTGGGTAGCTATGTATGGACGGGATAAATGCTGAAAGCATCTAAGCATGAAGCCCCCCTCGAGATGAGATTTCCCATTACGCAAGTAAGTAAGATCCCTCAAAGAAGATGAGGTTGATAGGTCTGGGGTGGAAGCACGGCGACGTGTGGAGCTGACGGATACTAATCGATCGAGGACTTAACCAATTTTGAAAAGGGCTTGATTACCCTGATTCTGTGTAGCACAATGTCTGTTTTATTCAGTTTTGAGCGAACAAAATTAATTATTTTGTAAAAACGCTTGCAAGTAACAACAAGACATGATATAATTAATCTTGTCTTGTGGAAAATAGTTCAGTGACGATTGCGAAGAGGTCACACCCGTTCCCATACCGAACACGGAAGTTAAGCTCTTCAGCGCCGATGGTAGTTGGGGGTTTCCCCCTGTGAGAGTAGGACGTCGCTGGTCTGTTAGTCCAAAAGAAGATACTTAATGTATGTTCTTAATATTATTCCGCAGTAGCTCAGTGGTAGAGCAATCGGCTGTTAACCGATCGGTCGTAGGTTCGAGTCCTACCTGCGGAGCCATTTAGGAGAGCTGTCCGAGTGGCCGAAGGAGCATGATTGGAAATCATGTAAGCGGCTAACGCTGTTTCAAGGGTTCAAATCCCTTGCTCTCCGCCAGATTCATATAAATGATAAATTAAGGCCCCTTGGTCAAGCGGTTAAGACACCGCCCTTTCACGGCGGTATCACGGGTTCGAATCCCGTAGGGGTCACCATAACTTTTTAGAAATTCATCATTAAGCACGTAGACTTTAATTCAGTAATTCGAGCATAGCACACTCTCGTTAAAATTGGGAGAAGGAAGGAGCGTACATTAGTACGTGACTGACTGAGCGAATGAAGCTGACAAAGAGATGCGCCGCTTATCGCAATTTTACCCAGGAGGATTAGCTCAGCTGGGAGAGCACCTGCCTTACAAGCAGGGGGTCGGCGGTTCGAGCCCGTCATCCTCCACCATTAAGTTTTTTAAGCAGATTCACCGCTTAAAGAAACTTACATATATTTAATTATATAAATACTATTGTCGCGGGGTGGAGAAGTGGTATCTCGTCGGGCTCATAACCCGAAGGTCGCAGGTTCAAATCCTGCCCCCGCAACCAAATTTTATCATGATACAGCAGATCATATAGCTGACATGTAAATCATTAGCTCTTTATCAAATGAATACATTATATTGTTGTCGCGGGGTGGAGAAGTGGTATCTCGTCGGGCTCATAACCCGAAGGTCGCAGGTTCAAATCCTGCCCCCGCAACCAAATGGTCCCGTGGTGTAGCGGTTAACATGCCTGCCTGTCACGCAGGAGATCGCCGGTTCGATCCCGGTCGGGACCGCCATTTTTATTTTTCTTATAAGGTTTAGAATAAGCTAATATCTTAATGTAAACCAAATATGTGGCTCAGTAGCTCAGTCGGTAGAGCAAAGGACTGAAAATCCTTGTGTCGGCGGTTCGATTCCGTCCTGAGCCACCATTTTAATATTTGTGCCGGAGTAGCTCAACTGGTAGAGCAACTGACTTGTAATCAGTAGGTTGAGGGTTCAAGTCCTTTCTCCGGCACCATTTACACCTATATGGTGGGGTAGCGAAGTGGCTAAACGCGGCGGACTGTAAATCCGCTCCCTACGGGTTCGGCGGTTCGAATCCGCCCCCCACCACCAGTTTTAGGGGCATAGTTTAACGGTAGAATAGAGGTCTCCAAAACCTTTGATGTGGGTTCGATTCCTACTGCCCCTGCCATTTTTTTTAGTATAATCTAATATTATGGCGATTGTGGTGAAGTGGTTAACACATCGGATTGTGGTTCCGACACTCGAGGGTTCGATTCCCTTCAGTCGCCCCATTTATCTATCCAATTAAAACAAACTTATATATCATGGCGATTGTGGTGAAGTGGTTAACACATCGGATTGTGGTTCCGACATTCGAGGGTTCGATTCCCTTCAGTCGCCCCATTTTATATTCAATTAAAACAAACTAGATATCATGGCGATTGTGGTGAAGTGGTTAACACATCGGATTGTGGTTCCGACACTCGAGGGTTCGATTCCCTTCAGTCGCCCCATTTATCTTTTTGGGGTATAGCCAAGCGGTAAGGCAACGGACTTTGACTCCGTCACTCGTTGGTTCGAATCCAGCTACCCCAGTTTCGCGGAAGTAGTTCAGTGGTAGAATACGACCTTGCCAAGGTCGGGGTCGCGGGTTCGAATCCCGTCTTCCGCTCCATCATCTACGGCGGCATAGCCAAGCGGTAAGGCATGGGTCTGCAACACCCTTACCACCGGTTCGATTCCGGTTGCCGCCTCCAATTTTCTTATGTATCGTTGTTCGTAAACTAAATAGTGTTATGCCCGAGTGGTGGAATGGCAGACACGTCGCACTCAAAATGCGATGCCGTAAGGCGTGCCGGTTCAAGTCCGGCCTCGGGTATCAGATGAAAAACACAACTTCGGTTGTGTTTTTTTGTGTTTAATTTCTACTATATAAGTTGACTTAACTGAGTGAACGTGGGCTTTGGCTACCCCTAGCACTTTAAAGAATTCAATGTAATTTAATTCTTTATTTCAATATATATTTAGATAAAAGAATAGAGAGTAGGGGAAACATTATGCCATTAATTGAACACCAGGAGTTCATTCAAGCCTCGGTAGAACGTTGCTTTGATCTTGCCCGAGACGTGGATATTCATACCCGTACAACAGAGGGGACGAAAGAGAAGGCTGTCGGTGGGGTGACAACAGGTTTATTGCTGGCCGGGGATATTGTTACATGGGAGGCCGTTCATTTCGGTATAAGACAAAGACTAACTGCCAAAGTAACGGTGATGGATATACCGTATATGTTTGAAGACATAATGGTGAAAGGAGCATTCCAATCTTTTCACCATATTCATGAGTTTATTGAGAAGGATAATGGCACTCTGATGATTGACAGATTTCAATATAGATCACCCTGTGGAGTGATTGGTGTTATTGCGGATAAGTTGTTTTTGGAAAGCTATATGAGAAACTTTATTGTGAGTCGAGCAAGAGCTCTGAAGCATATTGCAGAAAATGAGTAAGAGGCATTTCATCAGGAAAAGTCGACTTGATAAACTTGGTGGCACAAGTTTTCTAGAGAGTGGAACCTGGACGTTACTAATAGATGGTGAGAAAACACAGCGGTTCAAAAATGGGTAGTAAACAAAATCGCTCCTTACCGCCGAAGCGTAAGGAGCGATTTTCATAGAGGGGATCCGATGACACTAGTTTGGGTTGTCCATTGCAATTGCCTTGGTTGGTCATTGGGGATTGGTCACAAAGTAAATGGTGACAGGTTATTGGTTTGCCTGCAATTTAAATTGGATTGATCCCTACTCTATGCCCTGGAGAGGAGTCTCACCTTTCCAAGGGCATTAAAAGTACTTCGTATCATCAAATTTCAAGACAATCGAATAGTTTTTTGCATTAATAGAATTAGATAACTTATGTGCATCCTTTTCTGCTTGCAATGATTTCACCCGATAATCCTCAGGATCGAATAAAGCAACACGGTATACGACCGTACCTTCAGAGTAGCCGTATTGAATCTCTTCTTTTTCTGCCATAGAGAGTTCTTTGTAAAAGCGGGCTTTTGCACGTAATTGTATGGCAAGTTCAATCGCTTCGACAATCGCAAGTTGTTGCCCTTGGAACTCGATTTCATTATCGATATTGGCACGATACATGAGACGGTCGAGCACTCGACTATCTAAACGGACTTCATCCAATTCTGTTTCTACGATTTTAAGGCTACGTGGTCCTTGATCAGGGGTGTTGCCTTTTTCTACATTCGTAAAGGCTACGCGTCTCATTTCATCTTCAAGCTCATGAATTCGTTTTGTTAAAACACTTTTTAATTTTACAGCTTCAGCGAGTGTTATGTTGCTCACTTGTTCATTCCCCCCATTTAGAAACATTGTCAGTCAACTATAATGGAAGTTTGTCCCTCGTGCAAAACATATGAACGAACATCTCCACCACTAAGACTAGTAAACATGTTCCCACATGCTGTTGTCAGTTCAAACGCTTCAGTAGCATCCATGGACGGGCGTAGGAAGAAGATATGTAACGCGTCTGTCGTATCTTCTGTTACAGCGCTACGTATAGAATCGACATATGGACTACCGAATGGGCTATAATCATCTTTTAACAGTAGAATGTTTTGTAATGAATTAAAACGACCATTCAATCCATCATATCCATCCTCTTCTGTCCCTGAAGTAACGACTATATCGCCGACAATTTTTTCGAGGTCATAGATGCCTACTGGAATTTCGTGCTGCAAGGAAAAGAAGTTATTCAAGTCGACAGCATTGTGGAATGGATCGATGTAGTTTTGCTTCTTAATCCGGCGCATAAGTGCTTCTGTAGAATGACGGTATCGATTAGGGTCTGCGCCAAGTGCTTTCCACACAGTACGCCATTCTTTAATGCCAGGGAATTCGGGGACGGACTTGTTCTCCAGCTCAAAGAAAAGTTGCTCTTGGAATAATTGCAATTTTCCTTTTAGCATTTGAGGCGATTCTGACACTGTAATTTTGGTATAATGATTAATGCCCAATTTTAATCCGGGTACGGCACCTAAAAGCTTCATATCCATTTCAATAATCAATGACTTCACCCTTTATATAGTTTAATTCAATAGTAGCATAGTGGAGGCGATACAGTGTGAATGCTGTTCAGTTGCAACAGTCAGTGAGGGACTATGCGGAGTCAATCGGCATCGACAAAATTGGTTTTACAACAGCTGCACCATTTCGTGAGTTGAAAAACCGCTTGAAGCGGCAGCAAGAACTAGGCTATCAGTCGGGTTTTGAAGAAAAGGATTTAGATAAACGGACAGAACCTGCTCTTTTGCTTGATCAAGCAGAAAGCATTATTGCAATTGCTGTAGCTTATCCATCCAAAATGGCAGATTCTCCGAGAGGAAAAAAAGGTGAGCGACGGGGCATTTTTTGTCGTGCATCGTGGGGGACAGATTATCATACGGTCCTTCGTGAGAAGCTGAGACTGCTTGAGGAATTTATACTAGAACATGCACCTGAGGCAAAGGTTCGCTCGATGGTAGATACGGGTGAGCTTGCAGACCGCGCTGTTGCAGAACGGGCGGGGATTGGATGGTCGGCAAAAAACTGTTCAATAATTACGCCGGAATTCGGTTCGTATGTGTACCTGGGTGAAATGATTACCAATATCCCTTTTGCGCCGGACGTTCCAATGGAAGATGAATGTGGGGATTGCACACTTTGTCTTGACGTATGTCCAACTGGTGCATTGATTCAGGGAGGCCAATTAAATGCGCAGCGTTGTATTGCTTTCCTTACACAGTCGAAAAAGCCAATTCCGGAAGAATTTCGTGCGGAGTTTGGTAATCGAATATACGGGTGTGATACATGTCAAACGGTATGTCCGAAAAATAAAGGAAAGCATAATTTGCATCAGCAAGCATTCCAAGCAGACCCTGAACTGGCGAAGCCGCTTCTTCAACCAGTGCTCAGGCTGTCGAATCGAGAATTTAAAGAGAAATTTGGACATGTATCAGGATCTTGGCGCGGAAAAAATCCGATTCAGCGAAATGCAATTATTGCACTCGCACATTTCAAGGAGGAGTCTGCGGTACCAGAATTGATCAGTATGTTAGAGAACGATCCGAGACCCGTCATTCGTGGTACGATTGCATGGGCACTTGGTCGAATTGGTTTGGATGAAGGATATGTAGCGATTAAGGAAGCATTATCGAAAGAGGAAGATCCGGAAGTGCGTGCTGAATTAGAAAAGGCAGCGGATACTTATATACTGAAGAAATGAATGCCTATATAAACTAAACGAAGGCTCCTTACAAGAGGCAGCAGAAGTAAATTCAATGGGGTTCTATATTTCAACAAATCTATAGTAAGAAAAAGTTTAATTGGAGGAATCACTGAGATGGCCATACACGTAGCGTTATTTGAACCACAAATCCCTGCAAACACAGGGAACATTGCAAGGACATGCGCAGGAACAGGAGCGAAACTTCATCTTGTGAAACCGCTTGGGTTTTCGACGGACGACAAAATGTTGAAACGTGCGGGGCTCGATTACTGGGAGCACGTCGATATTACATATCATGAAGGAATTCGTGAGCTATTCGCGGCGAATCCCGATGCTGTTTTTTACTTTTTGACAAAACACGGTGAAAGGACTCATACTGCATTCGATTATTCTGATGGTGCAACAGATATATTTTTCGTCTTCGGTAAAGAGACGAGCGGACTTCCTGAAGATATTTTAGAGGAGAATAAAGAACGGTGCCTTCGAATCCCGATGAACGACAACATTCGGTCGCTTAATTTATCGAACACGGCGGCGATACTTATATATGAAGCACTTAGGCAACAATCTTATCCAGGATTGGTATAAAAAAAAACGGGGCAGCCTGAAGGCATGTCCCGTTTTACTTATTGTTATTTTTTTAGGCCAGGTATCTTAACCTTGCCCGGTTTATCATCGTATCCGCCTGTGAAAATTGCAGATAGGAATGCAAAGCAAACACCTATAATTAGAATTACTGTCATGATAGGTACCTCCTGTAAATTCATTAGTAGCTTCGTTAAGTATACCCTATTTTAAATGGAATTGAAACGACCGTCAGGAAAAATTGTGACAGAGCCAAGAAAAATGAAACTTTTTGTCGGCTTATCCGTATATAACATAACGACTTAAATAATATGGAGGTAGAATATAGTATGAAAAATTACTCGACAGGAATGAAATGGATCACGGCAATTGCAGAAGGTTTTCTTGCAATTCCAATCATTGGAGGAGTTTTTGTTATAAGCTCCGGATATTCAGTGCTGGGTGTCATGTTCGTTTTACATGCCATTACGTTACTGCTTTCAATTCGGGACATGCAGGGTAAGGCAGCACCCATCCTAGGTCTCGTAACGAGCATAGTGAGTGCTATTCCGTTCATTGGCTGGTTCATGCACCTACTAACTGCAGGAGCGCTCGTAATGTCAGCTATCACTTCTAGACGGTAAATCAATATGTAAGAAATACCCTTCCGAATACTAACGGAAGGGTATTTTTTAATGTGGTAAATAGAGCAGCTGATAGGTGAACAGTACTGCGAAAATATATAACAGGATAGGAACTTGTTTTCCTTTCCCTTTCACAACTTTCAATAGCGGGTATGTGATGAAACCAAGAGCGATTCCTGTCGCAATGCTCGATGTGAGTGGCATTGTTAGAATAACGAGGAATGCTGGGAATGCTTCATCGAATGAATCCCAATCAATATCTTTCACTGCGCCAATCATCAAGCTTCCGACGATAATCAAAGCAGGAGCTGTGATTGCAGATACACCAGACAATGTACTGACGAGTGGACCGAAAAATGCCGCGACAAGGAAGAGGATAGAGACAGTCAGTGATGTCAATCCTGTCCGGCCACCTACTGCAACACCAGATGAAGATTCGATGTACGCCGTTGTTGGGCTCGTACCGAACATCGATCCGAATGTTGTTGCAACAGAATCTGCAAGTAATGCATGACGTGCACGTGGCAGCTTATTGCCTTTCATAAGGCCAGCCTGTTTTGCAACGCCAATCATCGTGCCGGTGGTATCGAACAAGGTAACGATGAGAAAGGCAAAAACCACCCCATACAAACCATGTGAAATGACGTCACCGAATGCAGTAATCGGATTCCAAACAAGAATCCCTTCCGGCAATTGAGGCATTTTCCATAAGGCACCTTCAAATTTGAGCTGACCCGTAAAGACTGCGACAATTCCGGTTAGAACCATTCCAATGAAAATCGAACCATAGATATTCAAAGTCATAAGAATAACCGTCACGAGAAGGCCGAACAAAGCGAGTAGAACGGGCGGAGACGTAAGGTCGCCAAGCTTAACAAGGTTCGCCTCATGTGGAGCGACGAGTCCAGAAAGACGCAAGCCGATAAAGGCGATGAATAACCCTATCCCAGCTGTAATCCCGAGCTTCAGACTCTCAGGAATTGATTCAATTAATTTTTCACGGAAAGAAGTCAAGGACAACAGAACAAATATTAATCCAGCTATGAATACTGCAGAAAAAGCAGTCATGTAGTCGAGTTGACCATCAGATGCGAGAACAACCGATGTAAAATAAGCATTCAATCCCATTCCTGGTGCAATTGCAATTGGATAATTGGCGAAAAGTGCCATCCAAAGTGTACCGATAACCGCAGCGATAATTGTCGCAATGAATACTTGCTCGAATGGTACGCCGGCGTCAGCAAGAATAATCGGATTGACGATGACAATATAGGCCATTGTCAAAAAAGTTGTCATACCGGCCAATACTTCCGTTTTCACAGTGGTATTATGTTTTTTTAAATGAAACAATGTAAATCTCCTTTCAGAATACGAACGAAATGAAGTACATTTACAATAATATTCGTTTTTACGGTAAAATTCAACTCTGAAATGCAATCAGGTAATTCGTAATATTCGAATGCCGCTTGTACAATTAAAGAATAAGTTTCGAAAGGGGAAATTCAAATGACAAAACGATTCAACGGAACACTTGAGCTAGCAAATGGTGTGAAAATGCCACAATTAGGACTTGGAGTCTATAAGATGACGGATCCGGGTCAGACTGTCGAAGCAATTACATACGCACTAGAAACAGGATATCGCGCAATTGACACAGCGGCAATCTATGAGAATGAAAGGGAAACGGGGGAAGCGATCCGTCACTCTGGTGTTCCAAGGGAAGAGCTGTTCATCACATCGAAGGTATGGAATACTGATCAGGGCTATGACGGGACACTCCGCGCATTCGAGACTTCATTGAAGAAATTAGGCTTAGAATATTTGGATCTATATTTGACACATTGGCCCGTGTCAGAAAAATATGTCGACACTTATAAAGCGATTGAACGGTTGTATGACGAAAAACTAATCCGTACTACTGGTGTCTCCAATCATCATGCCCATCATCTTGAAAAAATCCTTGTAAAAGCAAATGTTGCGCCTATGGTGAACCAGATTGAACTCCATCCGTATCTAACACAGGAACCGCTCCGTGCGTTTTGCGAAGAGAATGGAATTGCTGTGACGTCTTGGTCACCGCTTGCACGTGGGAAGCTACTTGCAGAACCAACGCTTCTTACTATCGGCGAACAGTACGGTAAAACACCTGCGCAAGTTATTATCAGATGGCATTTGCAAAATAATCTCATCGTTATTCCAAAGTCGGTGACACCTGAACGTATAAGTGAAAATAATGAAGTTGCCGATTTTGAACTGTCATCTGAAGAAATGGCATCGATTAACGCACTTAATCGCGATGAGCGGACGGGAACCAATCCGGATTCATACTAATTTCATCAGCGTACATGATATGTGTCATAAGTCTTAATGCTATTCATAGTATTGCAACTTTTAGCACAAATACTACATTCAAAATGAGGTATTTTATGGTATGATGAAAAAAAGGGTGTAGGAGGAATTGATTACCATGTTCAGAAGCAAGAAAAAGGGTATCGAGGATGATCGTCTTCAACTAGAAATTGACCGTTTGAAGTTGGCGTATTCGGATAAAGAACAACAGGATCAAGGACGTTTAACTGACTTAAAAAGCGAGCTGAATGCTGCTGTTAATCAGCATGAAAAAGTAAACGCGCAACATAACGTATTAGGTGAAGCAGTTAGTCAGATTGAGACAAGGTTTGAAAACGTAGGTGAACTAAGCGAAAGAACTTCGAAAAAGTCACAGGACTTGTTTGAAAAAGGTCGTTCACTTGAAGAACAATCTCATAGCATGGTTAAAGAAGCATCAGAAGGAACGAAAGAGGTAAAGGCGACAGCCGATGTAATCAAAGATTTGGGAATCCAAATTCAAGCTTCCGAACAGAACATGACGAACTTAAGCGCTAGATCAGTTGAGATACAGTCAATTGTCGGCGTCATTGAAGATATTGCAGCGCAGACAAATTTGCTTGCATTGAATGCGTCAATCGAGGCGGCACGGGCTGGAGAATCCGGAAAAGGGTTCGCGGTCGTTGCCCAAGAAGTAAGGAAACTTGCAGAAAGCACGTCGGATAGTACGGCAAACATCCAAACATTAACTTCTTCACTTCGCAATGAAATCGAGCAAGCGCTTGCCGCTACAAGGAAAAGTGCTGAGCTCGTTGAAAAAGGAGTCGAAGTAAGTTTGGCAACTGCATTAAAAATTGAAAGCATCCTAAGCACGATTGAGGTAAGCCAAGGTGACATTGGTGCTATTCAAGAAATGATTGAAGAACAGAAAAAACTGTCCGAAGAAGTGAAACATGAACTTCACGGTGCGAAAAGTTTATTCTCACAAGCGCATAATCTAATTGTGGAACATATTGAAGATGCAAAAGAAGTTGATGAGCGTCTTGAGAATGGAATCCGTCAACTAGCGTTTTAATTTGATTCAGTAGGAGCGAACTTAGGAGTACCTAGACTAAAAATGCCGCGTTCTGAGGATGTCACAAACTAAGTGCAATTTATTAAAAAAATGCCATGGAGAAATACTCTCCATGGCATTTTTTAGATATTTTTCATTTCAATAAGCGTCTGTTCTTCTGTAAATGGATGGATGAACGATAACGCAGTTGCAGTTAACCGATAATGACCGTCTTCCGTTTCACTGCCGTCATATAGTGTATCGCCTGTAACTGGGTATCCAATATGTGATAAATGTACGCGGATTTGGTGTGTCCGACCGGTTTCAAGATCAGCCTCTACAATGGAAGTCTCTTCTTTACGTTCAATAAGTCGGAAGTTTGTAACAGCGGCTTGTCCAGACATTGAAACAATTCGTTTGGCTGGATGATGGCGGTCTTTTCCAATCGGAAGTCTAATGGAACCTTTAGGTCGTTTCAAGTAACCGTCAACTTCTGCAGTGTATTTCCGTGAGATGTCATTATTCTCAATCATACGGTCGAAGAGTGCCTTCGCAATTGGATGCTTCGCAACGAGAACAACACCGGAAGTTCCTTTATCAAGACGATGGATATGCTCGGCATAATCCCCGCCATTGTTTTTAACATATGCCATGACAGCATTCAACAGTGTACCTTTGTCCCTTGGACCATCGGGATGTGTTGTCATACCAGCAGGTTTAACAGCTGCCAGGATATGCTCGTCTTCAAAAAGTACGGTAAGTTCAACTTGTTCATCAGCAATATACGTGGAAGCTGCATCAGGGAAAGTAAACACCAATTCTGTACCTTTCGCGAGAGGTAAGCGCCAGTCGTCTACGGGTTCGCCGTTCGAATCTAGTACACTCTTGGCCATACGCATAAGGTGGACCGTCTTTTTACCGCCTTGCCATTTATCTTTGAGCAAGTATTCAACCGTCATATTGTCTTCTTGTGTTTTATAATGAAATAAAGCCATTTAAATCATTCCTTCCAGTCGTGGGCCTACAGGATGTAGGTCATGAAGCGTGAGGGATTGTACTTCATCCCTCCTAGTTGCCGCAGGACGCAGCGAACTTAGACTTCGTTCCATATTATTTGCCTTCGAATTCATTGAAAAATGCACGGATATTTTCCTCGGGTTGTGCACCGAGCATACGTCCGACTTCTTTACCATCTTTGTAGTGGACGAGGGCTGGCCAACGTTCAATTTTATAGTCTGTATCCATTCCGGCTTTATCACCAAATTCCATCATGTTATATTGCAGTACGTTGACATCCATCTCTTTTGCAATTGGCATCATGACAGGCGTCATTTCCATGCAAAATTGACATTCAGGGTGGAAATAATAGGCCGTTACTGATTCACCGGCCTCGATTTTTTTGAACAGAGTATCTGGCAAGACGATGTTGCTGTAGTTTTCATTGCCTATCAAATCGATTGTTGGTTTTTCAAGATTATCCGTTCCATATGGATTGTCTTTCATTTTTGCTTGGTCCGCTTTGTTCGATAATACGACAATGAGGATGAAGACCGCGACAATAGCACCGCCAATGATTAATAATTTTTTCAAGTTACTTCGACTCCTTCTGCCATTTCATCATGAAAAGGCTTGTAATAAAGATGATTAAAAATGCCAAAAGCGCCAAGAATGGAATGGTGATGAATCCGAGATAGTTGATGTATTGTCCTGTACAAGACACGTTTCCACAAGTAGGTGCACTATTGCTCAAAAAAGTCAGCTTTTGAATTCCATAATGATAGAGGGAGATACTTCCACCAACAATCGAGAAAACAGCTAGAGTCAAGGCAATTCGTGCGTTTTTTTGGAACAGGGCGACACCTGAAATGAGTACGATTGGATACATCAGAATCCGCTGGTACCAACAGAGCGTACAGGGCTCATATCCGCGTACTTCCGAAAAGTATAACGAACCGAGCGTTGCGACAAATGAAACTGTCCAAATAATAATGAGACTGTTTTCTAGTCGTTTTTGCATACAATCATCTCCTGCTTGGTAAACTACATACACATTTGATTATAGGGTGTCGTATTAAACAAGTAAAACATTATTAACTGTAGGGGCAACTGCGGTATAATGGAGAGATACAGGTTGGGAAGAGGTGTTTCGGATGAGTGAAGAATTTGATTTGTCTGAGTTTGAAATAAGTATGGTTATTCGTCAGATGAAATTTGAGGATATAACGAGGCTTTTAAGTATGCAGGAATTATGTTTCCCTGGTATGGAACCGTGGGAAGAGGGGCATCTAAAGAGTCATTTAGAAAATTTTCCGGAAGGACAGATGGTTGCTGAATTGGATGGGGAAATCATCGGTTCATGCTCCAGTCTAATCATCAATTTCGATGAGTATGACGACCGCCATACATGGGATGATGTCACTGATGAAGGTTACATAACAAACCATAATCCCGACGGTTATAATATGTACGGCATCGAAGTTATGGTGCATCCTGGCTACCGCCGTATGAAGGTCGGACAGCGTTTGTATGAAGCACGTAAAGAACTTGCGAGAGAGCTCAATTTGAAGTCGATTATCCTAGGTGGTCGGATCCCGAACTACCATAAATTTGCCGAAGAAATGTCGCCGCGTGAATATGTAGATTCTGTGTCGCGCCATAAAATCTATGATCCTGTACTGACGTTCCAACTGATGAATGACTTTACGTTGATGAGGGTTAATCCAAACTATCTACCGGACGATAAAGCATCGAAGAAATATGCAACACTTATGGAATGGAATAACGTTGATTATAAACCGCTGACGAAGCGTCATTTCAAGACAAGTTATCCAGTACGTATTTGCGTTGTCCAATACTTGATGCGCAAGATTTCATCATTCGACGACATGGCTCATCAGTGTGAATATTTCGTTGACGTCGCGTCTGATGCCAACTCCGATTTCGTCGTCTTCCCGGAAATATTCACGACTCAGCTTATGTCATTTATGGATGAAATATCGCCGAGCCAAGCAGTACGTAAAATGACTGAATATACGCCGCAATATATTGAGATGTTCATGAATCTTGCAGTCCGTTATAACGTGAATATCATTGGTGGATCTCACTTTGTCGAGGAAGAGGATGAAGAAATCTACAATATTTCGTATTTGTTCCGTCGTGATGGGTCAATCGAAAAACAATATAAGATTCACATTACGCCAAATGAACGAAAATGGTGGGGAATTAGTGCAGGAGATGCGGTTCGCGTCTTCGATACAGACTGTGGGAAAATCGCCATCCAAATTTGTTATGATATCGAATTCCCCGAATTGGCACGTATTGCAACAGATATGGGTGCCAATATTATCTTCACACCATTTTGTACAGAAGATAGACAAGGGTATCTGCGCGTCCGTTATTGTGCCCAAGCCCGAGCGATTGAAAATCAGATTTACACTGTTATTTCTGGCACGGTCGGAAACTTGCCACAGACGGCAAATATGGATATCCAATATGCACAATCAGCTATATTCGCTCCATCCGATTTCGAGTTTGCTCGGGATGGCATCGTAGGAGAAACGAATGCAAATTTAGAAATGGTACTTATTGGAGACGTCGACCTCGAGATATTACGTCGCCAGCGTCAGGATGGTACCGTGAAGCAACTAAAAGATCGTCGTCATGATGTGTACCATATCGAGTATAAGAAGGATTGAAAGCAAAAATGCCACGCATACCGGTAAACTCGGTGTACGTGGCTGTTTTTTGTAAAGCAAAAAGTAGTTTCCGACTTACTAGGAATTCCATGGCGGTGATAAACTCGTTTAAGACGGTGATAAACGGGTCCATGGCGGTGATAAACCTCCCGATGACGGTGATAAAGCAATTCAACGCGGTGATAACAATCAATATACATATCAAAAAAAGGGCTGTTCTTGTTAGTCGATAATTTATCGACTAACAGATCAGCCCTTCTCATATAGTGACTCTTTACTTATTTCTTCTTCGAAGGATGATTGCGCATACTTTTTGTTATCTTTTTCCACTTATTCCGTTCTTCGGATCGAGCGGCGGCATCCATTTTTCGTTCAAGGAATGCCAACTCTTTTTGGAGTTTCAGATAGCTCGCATAGCGGTCTTCAGGTAAAGCACCTGTAGCAAGTGCTTCCTGTACTGCACATCCGGGTTCATTGTTATGCTGACAGTCATTGAACTTGCATGAATTGGTGAATGCTTCCACGTCTTTAAAACCTGAATCCAGGCTCTCGCTGTTGTCCCACAGCTGAAACTCTCTCATCCCTGGCGTATCAATCAATACACCGCCGCCAGGAATCTTAACGAGTTCACGATGGGTCGTCGTATGCCGGCCCTTATCGTCATCATCACGGATATCTTGAACGAACATCGTTTCACCGCCGTAAATGGCGTTTGTAAGAGAGGATTTCCCTACACCTGAAGAACCTAATAAGGCCGCTGTTTTTCCACCATCTAACAGTGCGGTCAATTCGTCAATTCCTTCACCGGTAACATTGCTCACGGCGAAAACATCAGCGCCCATAGCTATATTCCGTGCTTCTTCAATGTAGTGGGAAGGGTCATCACATACGTCTTTCTTTGTTAATACGACGACGGGACTTGCGCCTGAATCATAGGCGGCAACCAGATAACGCTCGAGTCGTCTAGCATTAAAGTCTTTATTCATCGACATGACCAAGAAAACGATATCGATATTTACTGCGATAATTTGTTCGGAAATCATTGTGCCAGCGGATTTTCTGGAGAACAGAGATGTTCTCGGTAATATGTCATGGATAATACCACGTTCTTCACCAGGCATTTTTTCCACTGCGACCCAATCACCAACAGCTGGAAAGTCTCGTCGTTCATCGGCTTCGTACTGCATCGCACCCGAACAGACAGATAGCCATTCACCTTCAGCTGTGACAACACGATACATTCTTTTATGCTCGAGTGTGACACGCCCAGGCGTACATTTTTTCATTTTTAATCCGTCTTTTATATCATCCCAGTTCGTTTCATGGGATAAATTCCAACCGTACTCGTTTAAATTAATCAATTTATATTCCTCCTGTTATGTGCGTACTAGAAAAGCGCAAGGCGCCTGTAGCTAGACAATAAAAAAGCCGTGGGTCCTTTGATCGGACACCACGGCTTTCACGCGCATAACAGAATAAACATGCTTATTATAAAAGCACGGCAGGTGAAAGTATGGGTCCGATCAAATTAGCAATAGGTACAATGATAATAGCCATAAAACTTCACCTGCTTTCTGTAAGTTGAATTAATAATAACAAGACGCAAGAAGAAAGTCAATACAGACTTTTCAGGTCATTTGAAATATAGCTGAGAAGGTGGGGAGTGTAACGTATCGGACAAAAAAAGCGTCCTCCATAGGGAAGACGCTTTTAGTTAGGATTCCATTGACAATTCTGAAGTGCTGTCAGTGGAGTCCTGTTCATATTTGATGACTTCTAGGTAGAGAATATGATGACCATCCACATCTTTCACCATGAATTCAAACCCTTGTTCAATAATTTTTTCACCTTGGATTGCTTCGAAGCGTTGGGTCATAATCCAGCCGCCGATTGTATCGATGTCCTCTTCGTTAATGGAAATACCGAGAATGTCATTTACATTTTCGATGCGCATCTTCGCGTCTAAAATGTAGTGGTTTTCCCCGAGAATTTGAATTTCTGGTACTTCATTCATATCGAATTCGTCTTGAATATCACCGACGATTTCTTCTAAAATATCTTCGATAGTTACAAGGCCTGAAGTTCCACCATATTCATCCATTAGAATCGCCATATGAATGCGTTCTCGTTGGATTTTGAGTAGAAGGTCGGCGATTGGTATCGATTCGATGACATGTATAATCGGTTGCATATAATTAACAATTGGTTGATGGCCAGCTGTGTCTGGTTCCTTAATGAATGCTGTCAATAGGTTTTTCATGTTGACCAGACCAATAATATGGTCTTTATCGCCATCCGTGACAGGGTAGCGTGTATATTGTTCAACACCCATCACATCGAATACTTCACGTAATGTCATATCTTTTTCGATTGATATCATTTCTGTCCGAGGGGCCATGATTTCATTGGCAATCCGGTCATCAAATTCGAAAATCTTATTGACATATTTATATTCGGCTTGGTTAATCTCGCCGCTTTTTAAACTATCTGATAAAATCATTCGAAGTTCTTCTTCTGTATGAGCGACTTCTGATTCAGAAATCGATTTATAGCCAAGCAGTCCAACGAAGAAACGTGCAGAACCATTCATACCTTTAATAACAGGGTACATGAGGCGATAAAATAAAATAAGCGGTTTTGCAAATAACAATGTAATGGCTTCCGCTTTTTGAATCGCGATCGTTTTAGGAGCCAATTCACCTATAACAACATGCAAAAATGTTACCGATGTGAATGCGATAATGAATGAAAGAATACTGGAAGTACTAGCTGTTAAATCGAAATAAGAGAAAATCGGTTTTAACATTAGTTTTACAGTTGGTTCCCCGAGCATCCCGAGTCCGAGAGCAGTTATCGTAATCCCCAATTGGCAAGCGGACAAATATTCGTCCAGATTACTAATTACCTTTCTCGCAATTACGGCACGCTGGTTACCCTCCGCAACCAGTTGGTCAATCCGTGTTGATCTAATCTTCACAATTGCAAATTCACTCGCAACAAAAAATGCGGTGAGAGCGATCAAGACAGCAAATGCTGTCAATCGTATGGCAATATCCAAATAATTACTTTGTTCCGAACCCAAATGAGGGGGAGAACAAAGTGTACACCTCCTATAGTGGTAAAATCCTTAGTTAACTCTATGATAATTTATTTTCAAGAAAAAAACAAATAGATACTCTTGTCTTACGTATATTTGCTGGTAAGGCGGTATAGCAGGACTTCTGAAAAAGGATAAGAAAAAGTTCATAGAAGTTGTTCAAGCCTCAATGAAATTCGGGGTGTGGATTGTAGAACGCCTGGCGCTTTGTGGATGTCTTACGGCTTCGGCGAACCCTTTGCCGCGCCTGCACTAGGTTATTCATTATCGAGAGCAATGTGATTTTGGGATGTATATAGAGAAATTGTAAGGTGATTACTAGTTGCTACTATAAAAATTGAAATAAAGAATACCATTAAACCGCTACGACCGTCGAAGCGGTATTGGTAGGAGTTCTATTTCATTCCAAGTATTGGGCTTTTTCAGTGGCCAACCAAAAGCCCTTGTAAAGCGCTTACGCCGTATTCATTTGTTCAACATATAATAGTAGCTGTTATTCATTACGTATTTCTCTGTTGGTGTCATATTCAATTTAACTCATTCATATATTTATCCAATATTAACGAACAGTAAGATTCTCACTGACTTGAGGATTACATCATAGAAAATGGTTGAAGTAATTCTGTTTTCGAAAAGTATTGACAACTCTGAAATGGAAATGATAACCTACAAGTAGTTAGTTACTCGAAATAGAAAGGGAGGTACGCAAAATGAAAAAAGTATACGTGTTCCAAAACAACAACAATAAAATGAAACCGTACCTATCCGTGTTTTAGTTTTTAACACTAAATAAACCCGGACCGGCGCGCTTTGCCGTTCCTTTTATGAGCACACGCTTATCTTAAGAAGCGTGTGCTCTTTTTTTGTTTTAATCTAAAGAGAAATTGGTGTTTCCACGCATTGCGTGTTGCATAAAGTTGGACCAACTAATAGGAAAAGGAGTGTTGACGATGTTAATCATCAAACAACAAAGGAAACTATTGAAAAAGGAATCTCTCGAAAGCGGATAGCTGTAAGAGAATAGGGAAGAAGGTTGATTGAATTATGTTTTCAGTGCTATTTAAATTAAAATGGTTTTTTAAAGAAAATCGTAAGAGGTACACAGTTGCGCTTATTCTGCTGATGGTGACGAATATTCTTGTTGTTATTCCACCTTGGCTAATCGGGCAGGCAATTGACTCGATCTATACACAGACGTTGACAGCAAGATTACTTGTTATATTTATTGGTTCTATGTTTTTAATTATGCTTTTCAATTATGCAAGTAACTATGTTTGGCAATACCAATTATTTGGCGGGGCTTATGTAATCGAACGGCAATTACGGGGAAAGCTTATGCATCATTTTCTGAAAATGACCCCCACGTTTTATGAGAAAAATAAAACAGGCGATCTGATGGCCCGTTCTACAAATGACTTACGGGCAATATCTGAGACGGCAGGTTTCGGCATTATGACGCTTGTCGATTCGACGCTCTATTTACTGACGCTAGTCTTGACGATGGGCTTTCTCGTGTCGTGGAAATTGACGCTTGTGGCGATTTTACCGCTTCCGATTTTGGCGTTTATCATGCAGGTTTTAGGAAAGAAAATTCACGAAAGATATATGACGGCACAGCAGGCGTTCGGTGATTTGAATGATAACGTCTTGGAAGCGGTCGCGGGTGTAAGGGTTGTTCGTGCATACGTTCAGGAACGTGCATCTGAAAAAGGGTTTGCTGATATGACGGAAGATGTCTATCAGAAAAACATGCACGTCGAGAAGATTGACGCGCTGTTCATGCCAATTTCGAAAGTACTGACAGGGCTGACGTATATGATTGGGCTCGGTTACGGGGCCTACCTTGTATCCATTGGTGATATGACGCTAGGGAATCTCGTTACCTTTAATGTCTATCTTGGGATGATTGTTTGGCCGATGTTTGCAATCGGTGAATTGATTAACGTTTTACAACGCGGAAATGCGTCACTCGACCGGGTGACAGAGACGCTTGATTATGAGGAAGATGTGAAGGATCCTAAACATCCCGTGAATGTTGAACAACCTGATAGTGTAGGTTTCCAGAATGTTACTTTCACATATCCGACGTCGCATTCGGTCAACTTGGATGCTATTAAGCTCCATTTGAAACGCGGCAATACACTTGGGATAGTTGGGAAAACCGGTAGTGGAAAGACGACATTTGTCAAACAGCTACTGCGTGAATATCCATCCGGAGAAGGGGAAATCGTCTTCTCGGGAGTACCAATGCAGTCAATGACAAAAGATCAGGTAAGGGATTGGATTGGTTACGTCCCTCAAGATCACGTGCTGTTTTCACGGTCAGTCAGGGATAATATCTTATTCGGACGACCCGATGCAACAGAAGCGGACATTGCGGAAACGATTCGTCTGTCCTATTTTGAAAAAGATCTTGAAATGCTTCCTGAAGGACTTGAAACACTCGTCGGAGAGAAGGGTGTTGCATTATCCGGAGGACAGAAACAGCGAATATCCATTGCACGAGCACTGGTGAAAAATCCGGAGATTCTTATTTTAGATGACTCGCTTTCTGCGGTCGATGCGAAAACGGAAGCGAAAATCATAGAGAATATTCAAACGGAACGTTCTGGAAAAACGACAATTATTACAACACACCGACTGTCCGCTATTCAGCATGCAGACTGGATTATCGTACTTGACGATGGGCGTGTTATTGAAGAGGGAACACATGAGGGCTTACTTGGAATGAACGGCTGGTACAAAGAACAATTCGACCGCCAACAGATTGGGGAGGTTGAATAATATGGGTACCGGTAGACGCTTACTCCATTACGCACTTGACTATAAAAAATTATTACTGACAGGTATTATTCTTCTCGCGTTCGCAGTCGCTGCGGATCTAATGGGCCCAATGATTGCCAAGAAAATCATTGATGACCACATTGCAGGGGCTACTGACGGGGGCATGGATTTCGCTCCGATTGCCAAGCTGCTTGCCATCTTTTTCGGGCTCGCCGTGGTCACTGCGATACTGAGGTATTTCCAGTATTTATTGATGCAACAGGCGGCAAATCGTATCATACAGAAAATGCGTAATGATCTGTACGAACATATTCAGACATTGCCAATCCGCTATTTTGATAATTTGCCTGCTGGGAAAGTTGTTGCAAGAATTACAAATGACACGGAAGCGATCCGTAACTTATATGTGACGGTCGTTTCACAGTTCGCAATTAGCGGAATGTACATTACAGGAATCTTCATTGCAATGTTCATTTTGGATCCTAAAATGGGTGCTATCACGTTATTTGTCTTACCAATACTTTATATTTGGATGAAGGCATACAGAAAATTCGCTTCGAAGGTTAACCATATCATCCGCGGAAAAGTGAGTGACATGAATGCGATGATTAATGAATCAATCAATGGCATGACAATCATTCAAGCATTTCGTCGTGAAAAGCAGATGGAAGAGGAATTCCGTGACTTGAATGATGAACACTTCCGCTATCAGAACAAACTGCTAAAAGTGGAGGCGGCGACTTCACATAACCTTGTCGACGTAATCCGGTCATTGACCTTTGTGTTCTTTATCTGGTATTTTGGCGGTGCTTCGATCTCCACAGAAAGTTTCATTTCAGTTGGGATGCTCTATGCTTTCGTAGACTATATTACACGGTTGTTCAACCCGGTGACGGGCATTGTAAACCAGTTCGCACGTCTCGAGCATTCACTTGTGGCGGCAGAGCGTGTCTTCAAATTATTGGACCGTGAAGGGGAGCCGGTAAGCGACGACAAAATCGCCCGTTACCAGGGAAATGTCCGCTTTGAGAATGTCTGGTTCGCTTATAAGGATGAAGAATATGTCTTAAAGGATCTTTCATTCGGAGCAAAGCAGGGAGAAACGGTCGCACTTGTCGGCCATACTGGATCGGGAAAAAGTTCAATCATGAATTTACTGTTCCGCTTCTATGACGCTTCGAAAGGGAAGATTACGATTGACGGACTAAACATCAGTGACATGCCACGTCAGACGATTCGTGATCATATGGGTATTGTTCTGCAAGACCCTTACTTGTTTAGTGGGACAGTCGAGTCGAACATTAGCTTAGGTGACTCACGCATTACACGCGAAAAAGTGCAACATTCGCTAGATGCAGTCGGTGGGGAACTGGTATTGAAACATTTGCCAGGCGGAATTGACGAGCCAGTTGTGGAAAAAGGGAGTACGCTCTCTTCTGGACAGCGCCAGCTTATTTCATTCGCACGGGCGCTTGCGTTCGATCCTGCCATTCTTATTCTGGATGAAGCGACGTCCAACATCGACACGGAAACAGAGGAAATCATCCAACATGCGATGGACGTACTGAAAAAAGGGCGTACAACGTTCATCATTGCCCATAGACTCTCTACTATTAAGAACGCGGATCGTATTTTAGTGTTAGATCGCGGGGAGATTGTTGAACAAGGCTCACATGATGAGTTGCTTATGCTTGGTGGGCAATATGCTCAAATGTATAAATTGCAGGCGGGAACTTCTGGTACTCCGAAAGTTGAATGACAAGGATATGACGAAGGGGACTTCCGTGTAAGTGGGAAGTTCCTTTTTTCTTTGGCGTGGACGCTCCAAGTGAAATACTTTTCATTAATGTAAATTAAGCGAAGGCGCCTTACTGGGGTAGCCAAAGCGGGTTGATTGGGATTTTATTTGTGCATTTTTATTGTTGAAAAACTATTCTGAAAGACGTATCTTTAGAGTGACGAAGTATCTCGTATGGAAAGTTGGAGTAGCATGGGGAAATGGTTTGCGGATTGGAAGTTGAAAATATCTTCATTCAATAAAAACGTCAGGCTATTCATGCTAGCGAATGTGCTCATCCAGATCGGCATGGGTGTATTCATGGTCATGTATAATCTCTATATAAAAGAGCTAGGAATGCCTGAAACTATCAATGGAAAAGTTATTTCTATGACGGCGTTGGCATCGGCAATTATGCTCGTTCCGGCCGGATTTCTAAGTGATAAATTCGGTCGGAAATGGATGATTGTTGGCGGTGCAATTTTCGGAGGAATGACATTGTTTTACCGAAGTGTTGCAGTTGCCGAAACACCGATAATTTACGCAGCGTTTCTGACGGGGTTATTCATGGCATTCGTGCAAGTTTCGGGTGTCCCATTTCTCGCCGAAAACTCAAAGCCCGCCGAACGGGTCCATATGTTTAGTATCCACTTCGCCCTCATGACGGTTGCGAATGTTATCGGCAGTTTGCTTGGGGGCGTTATCGCTGACGTACTAGAAGTCCTCTTGGCTCTCGATGCAGCTGATGCGATTCGCTGGGCGCTTCTGACGGGGGCAACCATTTTTATAATTGGTTTACTTCCCTTATTTAAACTTCAAAACAAGCCGCCTGAACCGGTGCAAGTGAAGAAAACGTCCGTTGAAGCTGTGGAAGAAGAGATTGAGAAAGTCGATAGCAGCTTCAGACGGAATATCATTCTGATTTTCCATTTCTCATTTGCGAGTTTGCTGATTGGTTTTGGTTCAGGTCTTGTTGTGCCGTACTTGAATTTATATTTCTCAAACCGATTTGATGCCTCAAATGCATACATTGGTCTTATTTTATCACTTGGATCTGCGATGACGGCGGTAGCTATGCTTATTGGTCCGGCATTAGTGAAAAAGGTTGGGAAAGTGAAAGCACTTATCCTATTCCAAATGCTGTCTATTCCATTTTTACTATTAACAGCCTATACGACATCCCTGTTGTTAGCATCACTCGGATTCCTTATGCGCCAGGCACTCATGAATGCAGGGAATCCGATTCAAAGTGCTATTGCAATGGAAATTGTTGCGGATAAATACAAAGGGCTTGCTAACTCAGTGAACCAAACTGTATTTAATATTGGATGGGCAGCGATGGGGCCTGTAGCAGCGGGGCTTGTTATTGCAAGTGGTTCGTATTGGGGCTATGCCTATGCATTCACAATCACAGCAGGACTCTATGTTGTTTCCTCGACGTACTATTACTTCATTTTTGGCAGAAGAAATTTGTCGCAGGAATAGGGTGTCAGAAAAATCTGGTTAATTAGTGGTATAATAAATAAAAAGGGGTGTTCTTATGGGCATTACCATTATAGCTGTTGTTGCCATTGTATTGGGACTCGGAGGTATGGTGTTGATTGGTTTTGCAATCTACAAGACACTTTTTAATAAGAAGAAGTCAGGAAATATGTTTACGCCTTTTACGCCTTATGACGATATGACGAGGGGAACAAATGACACGAACAGTAATAAGTACTTGGAAGAAGATACAAGGCACGCGGTTGGCATAGAGGAAACGAGAAATGTAGAATAACAAAACTCCCTGCATACAATATGCAGGGAGTTTTGTTATTCACCGCGTCTGGCTTGTGTTTCTTTCCAGGCATTTTGTTCTTCTGGTACTCGACTCTTATCTTCAAAGACATTTTCAGTTTTCTGATCTTGTACTTTTAACTGTTCCTTTTCTTTACGCAACTCTTCAGGGGATTTTTCTTTATTCATACTGCGCCTCCTTAATACGTCATGGAGGACAGTATTCCCGAAGTTTTCACGAATCAATCATAGACGTGAAAAATCATCAATTCATGAATCATTTTTTTCAAATTGTCTTCTTCAGGCGGCGTTTCTCCTGTCCAAACAATGACACCCTCAGGTAAATAGTCACCGGTATACCTCGTATTGCGGAAGAAAAATGAGAATGTCCAACCCGGTAATTGTGTATTGTCAAACATCGGTTTAAAACTGAAATGTTGTAGCATGTAAATAACTCCTCTCATAAGACGCTACCCGACCGCATAATATCAAGAAAAGAAAGCGAAAGGGTGCTGACTTGTTTGTTGATAAATTAAAGCAGGCCATCGAGGATGAGTACAAAGATTATTATTTTTATAAATCAATGCACGACATGACCAATGATCCGCTTTGGCAAGACTTCCTCAGACATATGTATGAAGATGAAAAAAGCCATTATGAAATGTTTCAACAGCTCTATTATATGATGACGGGGACATTTGTACCAAATCCAAAGAGACCGTTGCCTTGTTATAACTTAAAAGAGTGTGTTCAGCGGGCGTTGGTGAGTGAGCTTGAAGCGGTTGAAATGTATAAGGAAATGCTACTAACCGTTCCTTTTCAGCAGGCCTACAATCCATTTTTTATCGCAATGCATGATGAAATGGAACACGCTATTCGCATGTCGACAATGTACAACGCACTAAGATAAGTCTTTGAATTTTTCCGTTCGGTTTAGTTCTGCTATAATTAGGACTTAACGATACGGAAAAAGGTGAAGCATTTGGGTATTTTATGGACATTGTTATTCATGGCTTTTATTGGTGCATTAATCGGGGGACTTACAAATCATCTGGCGATTAAAATGCTGTTCAGGCCACATGAAGCGAAATATATTGGGAAATGGCGTTTGCCATTCACGCCGGGATTGATACCGAAACGGCGCGATGAACTGGCAGTGCAACTCGGTAAGACGGTGACGAATTATTTATTAACACCGGAAACGTTCAGAAAGAAATTATTGACGCCTGACATGGAGAAGAAAGCAGAGGATTTCCTCCAACAAAAACTTGAGCAGCATATCCTTCTCTCTGATAAAACATTGAATGACTGGCTTAATACTGCCGGCGCGATGAATGTTGCAGAGAAAGCAGAGCGGAAAGTGTTGGAAGTACTCGATGCCCAGCTTAACGCCGTTCGTGTAAAAATGACGACGGGATCGGTAGAAGAGGTGCTACCGCAAAAGTGGCGGGTAGAAGCTGCAGGGCGCATTCCAGCCATAACAACCTATATTCTAGGCAGGTCGGAAACCTACTTCGAATCAGATGAAGGAAAAGCAATGTTCCATAAAATGATTGATGATTTCCTAGCATCAAAAGGTACACTTGGAAGTATGGTAAATATGTTTTTTGGAGAATCAGAATCGCTTGTTGTAAAAGTACAGCGTGAAGCACTGAAGTTTGTCGCAGCACAAGGGACGTATGATCTTGTGAACACAATTATACTTAATGAATGGGAAAAGCTTCAAAAACGTCCCGTTGAGGAACTTCTCTCAGGGTTTGATTGGGATGGGTTGTTCAATTCAGTCCGATCTTATGCAGAAAAAGAACTTGTACTGGAAGCTCGCTTGAATAAGACGATACAGGATTATTGGCCTGCAGGGGCGGAATGGACAGCTGTTAATCTGACGCCGGCGCTGACTAGCTTTGCATTCGAACAGGCAGAAAAACAAATGGAGATATCGCTCCACAAACTTAAATTAGATGATATGGTTAGAGAGCAAGTCGATGCGTTTCCAGTTGCAATACTGGAAGATCTAGTGCTCGGAATTTCAAGACGCGAATTCAAGATGATCACCGTACTTGGAGCATTTCTCGGCGGTTTGATTGGAATCGTTCAAGGCCTTATTGTCTTGGCAACAAATTTATCATAGGGGGAACAATACATGACAGTGAATATTTACGATGATTTAAACAAATTGGAAGCAACATTCCGAAAAACTGCAGAGTTTTTAGAAGTACAGCAAGCGGTAGAAGAAGTGAAGGTGGATGACGATGCACTAGCGTTGTTCAAAAACTTCCGTAAAATCCAATTGAGCCTTCAGGAAAAACAGATGCAAGGTGAAGAACCAGTAGCTGAAGAGCTTGAGTATGCTCAAAAGACTGCACAACTTGCGCAGCAAAATCCTAAGATTATGAAAATGCTTGAAGCAGAAATGAAATTGAGTGGCTTGATTGAAGAAGTAAACCGTGTACTGATGAAACCAGTACAACAATTATACGAATCCATCTAAAAACCGGCCTAGGCCGGTTTTTCTTCTTTCACTCCGTAAATTTGCTATAATGATTTTATGTTTATCTAGAGAAAAAACTTCGGTTTTATAAATAGAAAGTTGGGTACTTACAATGCAAAAAATCATCATGAAAGAAAACTACGAACAGGGTTGGATTAGGATGTTTACGCATCTAGCAAACCTTTTCTTTGAACAATCGAAAATAGTCGATGAAGATGAAGAGGGTGCGATACTGGCAAATTTGACGTTGGAGCGGACGCTTGATGGACAACTTGTCGGAAAGGCAATCCTTACATGGGACGGTGTGGAATATTCTGCTGAGTTTTCTGAGATAGAAGAGACGGACGATGATAAAGCGATTACCCGCCAGTTAAAGCGGATTTATTCACACGTTTTCCTTGAAACGCTTGAACAAGCAACAGGGATGCATCAATCGTGGGGAATTCTGACAGGGATTCGCCCGATGAAACTGTACCATAAATATCGCCACGAAGGACACAGTACGGAAGAGGCCCAGCAATTGTTAATGAATCGCCATCGGCTCTCGAGCGAAAAAAGCGAACTTCTAGCAAAAATAGCGAATGTGCAGTTGCGAACGGTGCCTGATTTACACGAATTAAAAAATGAAGTAAGTATTTATATAGGCATTCCATTTTGTCCGACGAAATGTGCGTATTGCACATTCCCAGCCTATGCGATTAATCGAAAAAATGGACGAGTCGAAACATTCTTAGACGGATTGCATGAAGAAATCCGAGAAATGGGAAAATGGCTGACAGAGCGAGACATGGCCATTACGACGATTTACTTCGGTGGAGGAACTCCGACATCTATAGAAGCGGAAGAAATGGATGCGCTATATGAAACGATGTATGCTTCATTCCCTAATATGGATAAAGTCAGAGAAGTAACGGTAGAGGCAGGTCGTCCTGATACGATTACGCCCGCTAAAATCGAAGTTCTGAAAAAATGGGGTATTGACCGGATAAGCGTCAATCCGCAATCCTATACAGATGAGACACTAAAAGCAATCGGTCGTCACCATACTGTTCAAGAAACAGTCGATAAGTTCTGGTTGTCACGCGATATGGGCATGAAGAATATTAATATGGATCTCATCATCGGTTTGCCAAATGAAGGAATGGAAGAATTCAAGCATTCACTTGCAGAGACTGAAAAAATGCAACCTGAATCGCTGACAGTTCATACATTGTCATTCAAACGGGCATCTGAAATGACTCGTAATAAAGACAAATACAAAGTTGCTAATCGTGAAACAGTCGAGCAGATGATGAAACTCGGAGAAGAGTGGAACGCTGCAAATGGCTATGAACCGTACTATTTATACCGTCAAAAGAACATTTTAGGCAACTTGGAAAACGTCGGGTACGCAAAGCCTGGTGAAGAAAGTATCTATAACATCGTTATTATGGAAGAGGTACAGACGATCATTGGAGTAGGTTGTGGGGCTTCAAGTAAGTTCATTGACCCTGAAACGGGGAAAATTACGCAGTTCTATAATCCGAAAGATCCGGCAGCTTATATTCTGACGTATGAGGATTCAATCGTGAAGAAGCTCGCTCATCTTGACGCGATTTTTCCAGAGATGGTTAAGTAGAAAAGCGCAAGTGCCTTGATAGACCCTACTCTAGGTAGAAAAACGTATACTTTCTTAGCTCTTAAATAAAGGGTTTACTGAAAAAACACCGAATCTAAGAAGTGAATGGTAATTCATTTCTTACGAAGGGGTGTTTTTTTATGTATACAACTGTCGAATTAAAAAAAGAGGGACGCCTTGCGCATCTTACGTTGAATAGGCCTGCGTCGATGAACGCGATGGATAGTGTCATGATGAAGGAACTAGCAGATGTTTTCGAGGAATTGAAAAGCGATGTGTCAGTTCAAGTTTTGGTAATCCAAGGGGCCGGTCGTGCATTTTCTGCGGGTGGGGATATTAAAGCGATGTTAAATCCGGATAGCCCAATGGATATTGGTAGCGTAATGGTAGACGTGTCACGTCTTGCGAAGGCACTTTATACATTACCGCAAGTTACGATTGCGGTCGTCCATGGTGCGGCGGCAGGACTTGGATTTAGCCTTGTACTTGGCTGCGATTATATTATTGCGGAAGAGGATAGTAAACTTGCGATGAACTTTATCGGCATTGGTCTAATTCCGGACGGAGCAGGTCATTTCTTCTTGAAAGAACGCGTAGGTGTGCCTCAAGCGAAAAGCCTTATTTGGTCAGGTAAAGTGATGAATGGTCAAGAAGCACTTGAAAAAGGGCTAATCGATGAAGTGACTGCGCAAGGTACTGGTGCTGAACGCGGCGAAGCGTTTGCTCATAAACTGCTTGCGTCGCCGATTGCAGCAATGATTGCATCGAAAAATATTCTGCACGCGCAAAAAACGAAAGAACTTGAAAGCGTATTGGCAATGGAAAGCGAAGCACAAGTGGCAATGCGGAAAACAGCAGATCACCTAGAAGGTATTCAGGCATTTGTAGGGAAACGTAAGCCAGAATTTATAGGAAAATGATTTTTATGTAATATGGACACTGTTTTAGGGGTGAGTTTTTACGCCATCCTGAATCAGTGTCTTTTCTTGTACTAGACATTTTGTGCGATTAACATGTGGCGGTCATAACACGGCTGATGCCGGTCATAATGGAAGTCGTGGCGAGCATAACAGTGCTCATGGCGGTCATAACTGCACCTATGGCGAGCATAACAAGCTCCATGGCGGTCATAAGGAAGAAAGGAAATCAACAATTTGATCCAGCGCTTGCAGTCTGAATCAGCCTGCGTAATTAAAAAAGTACCAAGCATGCATCCGTTGAATAAAAGGATCAGTGCTTGGTACTTTTTATTTTATTTTGAAATGAACTTACTTATATTTATCAAGCATTTCACGCCACGAAAAGTACCCTTTTTCAACAGCGCGAAGTAACAGCTCAGCCGTTGCAATATTCGTAGCGAGTGGGATGCCATAGACATCACAAAGGCGTAATAACGCACTGACGTCGGGTTCATGTGGTTGAGCAGTTAGTGGGTCACGGAAAAACAAGATTAAGTCCAGCTCGCCAGTTGCAATCATTGCACCAATTTGCTGATCACCACCCAAAGGTCCCGAATTAAGTCGGGTTACAGATAAATTGGTTTCGTCCATAATTCTTTTTCCCGTTGTACCGGTAGCAAATAATGTGTATTGCGAAAAGATATATTCGTAGGCAATTGTGAAATTTACCATTTCATTTTTCTTTTCGTCATGGGCAATTAATGCGATTTTCATTTCTCAACACCCTGTCTATTTGTATGATGGAAATGCTTTGTTTCTGTTTAGGATTACATAATAAGTGAAGGGAAGTAAACATCTGAAGTGCAATTTTATTTAGGAATGGAACAATATTAACTTACCTGCCGGAGATGCAAGGCGATGTGTCTTTTCAAGAAGACCCTTATCCTCAAGCATTACTTGGCCTTTTTCTTTTGCTGCTTCGTCCGTTTCAGCTGTGAATGTATCTTCTGTAATTAATTCCCCCGTTGGTTCAAAAGCTGTTAGTTTATATGTTCTCACATAATTCACCCTTTCCACTCTATTTCATTCATTATACTATGAAAAATTCTAAAAGGAAATTTGTAAAGGTTACTTGACATCTTGAGTATGGTAAAGTAACCTTTACGTAAAGCAACCTTTACAATAGTCGGTGTCTAGACTCCGGGTGCCCTGCGCTTTTCGTATGAAAGGGGAGCATTGAAATGAATAACTTGATAAAGGAAATGCGGACTGCGATGGGGCTAACGCAAGATGATCTGTCGGAGAAACTGGAAGTTTCGAGACAGACGATTATTTCTCTCGAAAAAGGTAGATATAACCCATCACTGACATTAGCGTTCAAACTTGCGAAGTTATTCAATTGTCGCATTGAAGATATTTTTACACCAGAGGAGGATTGAAAATGTACGAAGGGTTTAATATATGGGTATTTCTTGCAGGGCTGCCGCTTGCTGTAGTCATTATTTTCATTACTATGTTAATAAATCGGAAAAGGGGAAAGAAAGAACGATGGTTTGACGAACGATATAGAACGATTCATCAACATGCCCGTTCAATTTCGTGGTGTGCGACAACCGTTGCGATACTCATTGCTTGGGCAGTTATCATTATTGTTGAAGGACCGCAACTTGCATTTTTCATTCTAACGGGAATTTGGGTAGTGCACATGGCGTCGTATGCGATTGGTACAGCAATCGCCAGTAGTAAAAACTGAAAAACAAAAAAAGTGAAACTTCAGAGTGCTAGATACGTATAGTTAATATTGGGTAAAACGAAAGGGGTAATCAAATGTCATTGCTACTTGAAAATGTAACGAAACGATTTGGAGATTTCACGGCGGTTGATGATTTGACGCTGTCTGTAGGTAAAGGCACGATGTACGGTTTTCTTGGAGCGAACGGTGCAGGTAAGACGACGACATTTCGGATGATTCTTGGTCTATTAAATGCGAATGAAGGACGGATTACGTGGAATGGGAAACCGATTTCTTACGCAACAAGTCCTGAGATTGGTTATTTACCGGAGGAACGCGGCCTTTATCCGAAAATGAAGGTGGAAGAGCAACTGATTTTTCTAGCACAATTACGTGGTATGACAAAGTCTGATGCCAAGACAGCTATGAATAAATGGCTGGAACGAATGGAAATCACTCACTATGCCAATAAAAAAGTTGAAGAACTATCAAAAGGAAATCAACAAAAAATCCAAGTAATTGCATCTCTCATGCATAATCCTCAACTGTTAATTCTAGATGAGCCATTTTCAGGGTTGGACCCGGTAAACGTTGAGATGTTGAAAGAGGCGATAATTCAATTTCGTAATGATGGTGCAACTATCGTATTCTCGAGCCACCGCATGGATCATGTCGAAGAATTGTGTGAGCAACTTAGTATCATCGATAAAGGTAAGCAAATCGTTAGCGGGACACTCCGCGATGTGAAGCGGTCATATGGCAAGCAGAACGTACGCATAAATTCAGACAATGATTTAGCACATCTGAATGCGATTGCAGGTGTTACATCTGTCCATAAGTCGGTTGAAGGGGCACTTTACCAGGTCGAATCTGAACAAGTTGCCAATGATTTGTTGACGGCAGCATTAAAGTCGGGCCCGATTCGTCATTTTGGGATTGAGGAACCTTCGCTACAAGACATTTTCATCGAAAAGGTGGGGAAACAGCATGCGTGAATTCATGATCATTTTTAAACAGGCATTTACGACGAAAGCGAAAACGAAATCGTTCATTATAACAACATCCATCATGATTGCGGCGGTTTTCCTTTTTGCTAACATGGAAAAAATCATTGATACCGTTAAAGGTGCCACGGGCGGAGATAAAGATTCGGCGGAAGTGCTGCAAGTACTCGATGAAAGCGGTGTTCTTGCGGAGCGGTTGAAAATGCAACTAGAGTCAAATGAATCAGGTATTAAGGTAGAACTGTCCAGTAAATCGGAAAATGCGCTTACAGAACAAGTGAAAGAGGGAGAAATCGATTCGTTCGTGACGCTTGGACTTGATGACACAAATACAATTCAAGCGAACTACATCTCGATGAGTGCCATGGACTTTTCTCTTCCAATGATGCTAGAAGAAGCACTTAAGTCGATTCAAACGGAAATGAAAGCGGAGGAGCTCTCACTGTCTGGTGAGCAAGTACAGACACTATTCGCACCTATCCAATTTGAACAGCAATCTGTATCTCCGTCAGCGAAATCACAAGAAGAATTGAGCCAGGCACGTGGTCTCGTCTATGTACTCATGTTTCTTATTTACTTTGCAGTCATCGTATATTCAAGTATGATCGCGACAGAAGTTGCGGCGGAAAAATCATCGCGTGTGATGGAAATTCTTATCTCAAGCGTATCACCTGTTAAACATATGTTTGCAAAAGTACTTGGCATTGGATCGCTTGGTCTTTTGCAAATGGTATTATTGGGTCTGGCAGGATATATTGCATTGAAAACAACAGGTTCTGAAATGGCAGATGGCTTCTTTTCTGTCTTCGGCTTTTCGAATATGAATGTGGGAACGCTTGTCTATGCGCTAGTTTTCTTCCTGTTGGGCTATTTCCTCTTCGCGACGCTGGCAGCTCTTCTTGGCTCACTTGTCAGCCGCACGGAAGATGTACAGCAGATTATCATGCCAATGACGTTGCTAATCGTGGCAGGGTTCATGATTGCGGCAACTGGGCTAGGAAATCCTGAAATGGCCTATATAAAATATGCTTCGTTTTTCCCGTTCTTTGCGCCACTCGTCATGTTCTTGCGCGTTGGTATGTTGGAGTTACCAGTATGGGAACCGCTATTGTCAATTGCGATTATGCTTGTGACAATTTTCCTTTTGGGCTTCTTCGGAGCACGTGTTTACCGCGGCGGTGTGCTCATGTACGGACCGTCTCGTTCGCTGAAAGATATTAAAAAAGCAATCCAGCTCGGAAAAGAATAAGTGAGATATAGAAAGACTCTGATTAATTCGTAACGGGTTCGGTACATGGGTGAAAACGTTAAAAATCATGGCATATGGGGACGCAATTCGCACATGAATTGGTGTCCCCATTTTTGTTGTTGTATCAACGTTTAAGGAGGATATCGATAGTAAATCGCATTAAAATTGGTTGGTGGAATTGTTTCCTTGGAAACAATTTTGAAATAATTGTAAACGTCGAAGAGAACAAGGTATTTTGTGCTAAAATAGATTATAAGAGGACGGCTTATTAGACAAACGAGCCAAAATAATGATTGTTTTATTAAAATTATTTGAAGGGATTGTGAAAAGTTGAGAAGACTTTTAGTCCCAATCTTAGTGATTGGTAGCATTTCGTCTGGGTGTAGTAATGATGAAGTATCTTTTTCAGAAGTAAGTATAGATAAAGTGAAAAAGGATGTAAAAGATTTTATTTTGCATATAGAAACTTCCGAAAGTAATAAGGGTAATGGCATTTATATGTTCAATGATTCAGAAAAAAATCACTATCTGTATCTTAATCAAGACTTTTTGGAAAGCAAAAATGGTTTTGGGAGTTTGGATATCAAGGTCGATGATAATTCTTGGAACTTATATTTAAGCGAAGGTTCTGAAGTAACGGAGTTAGTAGACGAATATAAATTATACAAAATAAAGTTGAATGAGGAATATGAATACATGAAAGTATTTAAAAATGGTGAGGAAACATATTTTCAGACAATAGGTGCATAAAAGAATTAAAGCAACTCTTGTACTAAACTAGACACGATTCTAGCATAAAGGCACTGCTCGTATTCAATAAATGGGTGCGATTGTGAAACAAGTGATATGAAATTTATATTAGGAAATACGGTAAGTAAAAAACGCACAGGCTTAATAGTCTGAGCGTTTTCTTTTGCTTTTTCTATTGTTAATTCATATTTATAACATATGCTAAATCGGTTGTTATTTGACTTGTTATTGTCGATTTTCTCCCCATCAACCGAACCCGTTAATTAAATCGCAGAGTCTTTTTATTTATGCTAAAATAAGAACAAGTATTCGTTTAGTGAAGGAGGGACTAACTTGTCAACAATCCGATTTATCCACACAGCCGATTTGCATCTCGACAGCCCGTTCAAAGGCATGACTGGCTTACCAACAGATCGCCTGAATAATTTACGTGACAGTACCTTTGCAGCATTTACTAAGTTGATTGAGCACGCAGTCAAAACGAAACCGGATTTCATGTTAATCGCGGGTGATATTTACGATGGGGAAGATCGGAGTTTACGTACGCAGATGAAGTTTCGGGAAGGGATGGTGCAGTTGGATGCGGCCGGCATTCCGGTATTCATTTCACACGGCAATCACGATCATCTTAGTGGAAGGTGGACTCGATTTGACTTGCCGTCGAATGTATATGTTTTCGATGAGCATGTTGAAACAGTGCGTCTGACCGTGGATGGTCAAGAAGTGTTGATTTCTGGGTTTAGTTATAAGGAAAGGCATATCCGTGATAAAGTGATTGACCGTTATCCTGTAGCTGAAGATCAGGATGCGATACATATTGGGATGTTGCACGGTAGCTTAGCGGGTGATGAAACACATGCCGTTTATGCGCCATTCACTAAAAATGAGTTGCTAGCTAAGCGGTATGATTACTGGGCGCTCGGGCATATCCATGTGAGGCAACAGCTGCATGAATCTCCACCAATCGTTTATCCGGGAAATTTACAGGGGCGTCATCGCAATGAGCGTGGTACAAAGGGGTTCTATGAAGTTGAACTCTCGAAAACAACAGCATCTCTTCATTTCATCCCGGCATCAGCAATTGTCTTTGATAGACTCGAATTGCCCTGTGCAGGAATGAGTCATGCGAATGAGTGGCTGACGGCATGTTCGGAAGTGCTAGAGTTATTTAAAGAGCACAATGGTGCGGGAATTGTGGAGCTGTTGCTGACTGATATCGATCGTGAAGCTGCGAATCTATTCAGTCAATCGCCGGAGGGAGAATGGTTGGAGGTCCTGCGTGATTATGTGGATGAAAGCGAACCCTATGTCTGGGTGCAGAAGATTACATTTGCGAGTCAGTTGAATCCATCTATGGCATCAAGTGCACTGATGCAATCAGTTGCTGGGATGATTGATGGTTGGACGACGGAAGACTGGAAGGATGTTTTAAAAGATGTTTACCAGCATGCGCGTGGCGTCAAATATCTGGATGTTTTGACTGCAGATGAAATAGATGAAGTGAAAGCCGGAGCAACAGCATTGTTGGCGGCGGAAATGTCAGGAATGGAATGAGGTGTTTACATGAAAATTGAAAAACTAAACATTTATGGATTTGGAAAACATGAAAATGTCACGGTGGATTTTGGACAAGGGATCTCTGTAGTTTATGGATTGAATGAAGCTGGGAAAACGACTATTCAGCAGTTCATTCTGCATATCTTATTTGGATTTCCACCAAAAAATAATGCGCATTTACGCTACGAACCGAAATCGGGCGGCAAGTACGGTGGGCAAGTTCATCTTATAGATGAAACATATGGGAAATGCATCGTTGAACGGATCCGTGGAAAATCTGCTGGTGATGTTACTGTCTATTTCGAAGATGGAACGAAGGGCGGAGAAGAGCAATTGAACACGCTACTTCGCCAGTATGACCGTGCTTCATTCGAATCCATTTTTTCATTCTCTTTGTTACAGTTGCAGGGATTTGAAAAAATGGATGAAGACGAATTAAGCAGGACACTTCTTGCTTCGGGGACTACTGGTGTTGACTCTTTGTTGCAGCTAGGAAATCGAATGGAAAAAGAACTGGGGGATTTGTTCAAAAAGTCGGGAAGAATTCCGGAGATGAACGTCAAGATCATGGAACTTCGGGAATTGGAAATAGAGTTGAAAGAAGAGCAGGAAAAAGTGGGAGAATATGCACCCTCGATTGAACGAATACGGGAAATCGATGACTTGCTTACAGAGTTGCGAGGACAGGAAACGGAACTTATGCAAGAATCACAGAAGCTCGCTCTCGTGCGACAGCTACTCCCCCTTCATCAAAAGAAACAAGCATTGGATGCAAGACTATCGCAATTAAGTGGAATAACCTTTCCAGCAGATGGTATCAGGCGCTATGAAATGCTTGCGGGGAAGTTAACGGAAGCCGAAGCTACTAAACGACGATTGGAAGAGGAATTAGCAGAGCTAATGACACGAATGCCTGAACAGCACGAATTTGAACGCATTGCTGAACTTGAAATTTTACTGGCGAAAGAAACAGAGTGGCATAGATGGCAAACAGCGGTTACTTTTGAAGAAGAAAACGTGAGTCAGCAAACTAGTTCAAAGAGACGTCTGCTCGATAGACTTGGTGTCAAAGGGCTTGAAGCGGAAAATACTATTTTGGATGCAGATGTTTCAATCCAAAAGGAAGAACAGATGCACAAAATTATTCAAGAACTTACTGAAGGCGATCAGCAAATTGGCTTTGTGAATCGCCAACTCATCCAAGTGGAAAATGAGTTAGCTGATACGGAAACTGAAATTGGTGGAATTGAACGCACTGCACCTGCCGTAGAGGAATTAGAACGTGTACAGCAGTGGCCTAAAATTCGTCAGCAACTTGCTGAAGCGAAAGCCTATATTTCACTAAGCAGAAGACCGGTTGAACAGAAATCACTGATGATACCTGCACTTCTTGTCGTACTTGCTGTCGCGTTCATCGTTTTCGGTTTCATCCAAAAAGAATGGTTCATAATTATAGCTGGTGTTATTGTTATAGGATTAGGTATTCTAATTTATTCGAAAAAACAGCATCAAACGCCGGATTCAGCAAAACTGAAGCAGATGGAAAAAATCATTGCCGCATATGATGGAAATGAGCATCAAATGGAAGAACTGACAGACCGAATTGGCATGTATAAGCGCAAGAAAGAAGATTTACAAGAAGCGTTTATGGTACTTGAAAGGAAATTTCAATCGTTGACATCCGAGCTTGAAAATACCTATAGCAATAGACGGAAAATCGAATTGGAACTGGTCGATTTTTTAGGACTTTATGGTTTCGATGAAATACCTTCAACCGGGATTATCCCGGAATTATTCCGTATGATTCGAGAAGTTCAGGAAGTTACTAGAGAGTTGAATGATGCCTTGTTACGGCGACAAACGATTCAACAACAGATTGCTGTGAGGTTAGCAGAAGCTGAAAAAATAGTGCGGAAATTTGCACCACAAGAAACAGTTTATGAGATGCTGAGAAGGGAATTCATTCACCTAAATGAACAGGCAGAAACAATCAGGTCATTGACAGTTGCTTTGGAACGCAAAGAATCAGCGCTGAAAGAGACATCCAGCCTTGTAAACTCGTTGCTGGAAAAAGTGCAGGCTCTGCTTGCTGAAGCAGCAGTAGAAACGGAAGAGGCCTTTTACGCCGCATACAATAGCCACCAGGAAGCGTTTCGTTTAAAGGGGCAACTTGAGGATGTCAATGCTCAATTAGCATCATATGGCCCTCTTGAATTGCCTGATGGCGTTGTGGATGAAGAGTTGCGAAAAAAAGTGAATGATATTAGCGGAACACTATCGTCGATTAGCGAGAGGCTAAATGTCTTAATCAATGACAAGGCGGCGCTTGTTAACAAAACGGAACGACTACTGACAGATGAAAATTACGGTCGTAAACTGCAACACTTCGAAATGAAAAAATCGGAGCTCGCAGAACTCGTAAAAAAATGGTCTGAGCGCAAAGCGATTACTGAAGCAATCAGACGAACGATGTCGGAGTTGAAAGAAAAGAAATTGCCAGAAGTACTTGAAGCGGCAGAAAAAATGTTCTGTGAACTGACGGGTGGGAATTATGAATCACTGAGTGTAACGGAGACGGGTCATTTCGAAGTAGTAGCGAAAAATGGAATGCGTTATCCCATTGTAGAGCTGAGCCAGGCTACAAAAGAGCAAGCCTATATTTCACTTAGATTGGCGCTTGCGGCATCTATAATGAATACGGCACCTTTTCCATTAATGTTGGACGATCCATTCGTTCACTTTGACGAAGAGCGACTTTCGCGTATGATTGAACTACTAGACAATCTACAAAACAAGCATCAGTTCATTTATTTTACATGCCACGAAGCGATGAAGGATAAATGGCAGGGGGCAACAATACTAAACGTTTCCGATATCGGAAGCGAACAGGGAGCGATGGTCTTATGAAGAAAATTGCAGAATATAATGCAGGTGAGCCGTTTGATCTTTTCTTGCTAATTAAGCAATCAACAAAAGGAGTTACCACACAAGGTAAACCGTTTATGACGCTTATTTTGCAGGATAAAAGTGGGGATATTGAAGCGAAGTTATGGGATACAACAGATGAACACGCGAAAACATATGCCGCAGCATCGATTGTCAAAGTTGGCGGGGAAGTACATGAATACCGTGGGAAAAATCAGTTGCGCATTAAAAGTATACGTCCCGTAAAAGAGGATGAAGGGGTGGCGATTGCCGACCTAGTTCCGTCATCGGCAACAAGTAAAGAAGTGCTATACGAAGAGCTGATGCAGTATTTCTTTGAAATGCAAAATCCACAAATCCAACGAATTACGCGTCATTTATTGAAAAAGCATCAGACAGCTTTCATGACGTACCCTGCTGCGACAAGAAATCACCATGATTATGTATCGGGTCTTATTGATCATGTTGTTTCCATGCTGAAACTTGGAAAATCGTTAGCGGATCTGTATCCATCACTCAATAAGGATTTATTGTACGCGGGAATTATCTTGCATGATGTTGGGAAAGTAATTGAACTTTCAGGTCCAATTGCAACTCAATACACGATTGAGGGGAATCTGCTAGGTCATATTACGATTATGGTCAATGAAATTTCAAAAGCGGCTGACGAACTTGAAATTACAGGTGAAGAAGTTATGCTGTTGCAACATATGGTTTTATCTCACCACGGTAAGGAAGAATGGGGAAGCCCGAAACGTCCAATGCTGAAAGAAGCGGAAATTCTTCATTACATCGATAACATTGATGCGAAGATGAATATGTTGGATCGTGCACTTGGCAAGACGGCTCCTGGTGAGTTCACTGAAAGAATTTTCCCGCTGGATAACAGGTCATTTTATAAACCATCAATTGACTAACCAGTAAATAACGTAATCAACCACAAGGCGCTCCAAGTACAGTTGTTTTAGATCGCTTTGGATTGAACGATTTCTACACCATTACCGTGATATCTTAATCTATAGGGATGCGACTTTGTCGTATCCCTATAGATTTTTTCGGTAATCGAATGGTGGTCATTCATCCGTCGCCCTTCTAAGACACAAGTACACGAAGTGCTAAAGCTTTTTGGGATGAAAGAATAGTTGGTTCTTATCTGGGTAAAGGCCGCCAAAGATACAATTTTGGCGGCTCACTCCTTCTTTATGGTTTTTTCTTTTTTATTGTCTAGAAGGTTATAAAATCTCGTACCCTGGATGAGTTAGAACATTGAGATTTTACGTCTAGACACTAGTACTTTAGATCTTTTAAGGAAGTGTCAATTTCTACAGGATATCACATGTTGCCAAGCCTGATTTTGCTAAGAGTAAGTAAGGAACGCATTGTAGAAAATGCAAGCGTGCCCGAAATTGTATCTTCGGGCACTTATACCTTCTGTGAAAAGTTATCTATTCTTATTTTCCGAACAATTGCAATTTTTACTAGAACGTTGTAGGTACGAGACAGGCAACTAATGGCAACAGAATTATCGAAAAGGGGGTGGCTAGAAGTGACGAAGTCACTTCTAGCCACCCTTGTCCCACGATAAAAATGTAGTGATTAGTTTAGCCGAAAGCGAGCCGGAAACGTACTAGTCCAAATGAAGACTTTTGCACCTACCTTACCAGTATCTTATGCAAGAAAATGGTTAATCAACAGACGTGGAATAACATATATTGAACTAGCAAACACCTCCGAAGGTCAGGCGTCTTTCGGAGGTGTTTGTTTGTACGTTTAAATACCCCAATAAAAAAAGACCCCTGAAAAGGAGTCTTGAATTGTTATTAGTATTACTTAGTTTCTTTTTCTGTTTCTGCTTCTTTTTCTACTTTAGGTTCTTCCAAGAATACATCAAGTGCTGATTTCAAATCTTTATCTTCAACTTTTACATCAGCATCTTTCATTAGCTTAGATACTTTCGGGATAATTGTACTTGGATCTGCTTTCTCAAGTTGTATTTCTTTAGTGAGTTTTTCTTTCTCTTCTTTAGTCATTTCCTTAGCTTCGATGTCACGTTTTTCTGTAACTTTAATAATGTGGAACCCGTGTTCCGATTGGACCGGCTCACTGATTGTGTTCACTTCAAGTGCATATGCAGCATCCCAGAATTCTTTGACCATTTTACCGTAGCCAAACCACCCAAGATCCCCACCGGATTCTTTTGCAGCCGGTTCAGTCGAATTCTTTTTCGCTACTTCAGCAAAATCAGCTCCGCCTTCAAGTTCCTTTTTGACTTTAAGTGCAGTCTCTTCATCCGCAACTAGGACGTGTTTGGCATTCAATTCTGTAGCCATCATTTTAACGCGCTCTTCGATTTCCTTATCTGTTACTTCAACGCCATCAGTAAGAGCCGCTTCTTGTAACATGTTGATACGAAGGATTTTTTTCAAGCTCTTCTCAGTGTGACCTTGTTGAGCGATATAAGCATCGAAACCTTCACCTAATTGTTCTTTCATTTCATTGATTGCTGTATCAACTTGCTTATCAGAGATTTTATATTTTGCATCTAATACTTTTTCAAGGACGAGTAGTTGTAATGTTTGTTCACCTTGAGCATCCTTCATTTCGTTATAAAGTTCACTTTGTGTTACATTTCCGGCTTTTGATTTGACAAGAACTTCATCACCGGCATTCTTGTCGCTGCACGCTGAAAGTGCAAGTACAGATGCGGCCATTGTAAGTGCTAAAATAGTTTTTTTCATTTTGAAATCTCCCCTAACTTTTATGTGCAACAGTAGACACTATACCATAAAAACGTATCTAAAACAAAAAGGTTCCCCTAGAATATACTGCCTACAACGAGCCAATTGTTTTGCATAGGATACATAGAGAGAGGGGGTGCTCCTATGAGCGGATATGACCAAGGTTCCCATGGTACTTCGGGATTTGCGTTGATTGTTGTTTTGTTCATTTTATTAATCATTGTCGGTGCAGCCTTCCTGAATTAATTCCAGAAAAGCTCAAGGCGTTAGGCGCTGAGGGTATCGATAATGGAAAAAGTCCATTTCCCGTAAAAAAGGGAATGGACTTTTTTATACTTGTAACAGAATCTCGACGTAAAATGACACGATTAAAATGGTTACAAGAACGTTAACGGTTGTGTATATTTTCTGTTGCTTCTCTTCAGGGATTTCCTTAGATTCGCATAGTGCATACGTCATTTTATTGATTTGAAACAGATATAATAACGAGAACAGAATTGTAATAATAAGGATCAAATCTATTCCTCCTCTTTAACTTCCCAAGGCAATCATAGCAGAAGTCCTTCTAAAATGAAATTAATTTTCCTCTGCGCTAAATACTGGGTTTTTAAGTTCTTCGTTACTTTTCGTATGATTAATAGCCATCATTTCACCGGTGGAGTCATCATATGATTCTTTGATTTTCTCAAAGCCGCGCTCAAATATTTCCATAAAATCTTCCCCATAAATATTTCGGACAACGGACATTACTTCGAGAAATTCTGGGAACTTTCCGTAAAGGTCTTTAATAGGGAGTGATCCCTCTAAAATATCATGTTTAGAATCATAGTAGTTCATGTTCATCTCGAGTATCAGTTTTTCCCCTTCTTCTGTAACTTCAACATATGTATTTCTTCTGTCATCATCTTTTTTATAAAACCGTAAATAATTACGTTCTTCTAGCTTCTTCGAAAAGTTGAAAGCTGTCGAAACATGCATGACTCCAAATTTAGCGATGTCAGAAATGGTTGCGCCTTGAAGATGGTAAGAAATCCATAAAATATGATGCTCATTAATATTCAAGTCATAAGGTTTTATCCACTGCTGCCAATCTTTTTCTACTGCTTTCCAAAGAGCTTTAGACATCTGTGCAACCCTTTGACTGAAAATCATTGCTTCTTTCGGAGAGTACTTTTGCTCTGACATTGGAAACACCTTCTTTCTATATTTTCCCGCTTCTTTTATTATAGCAGGAAAGCAAAGAAGAGAAAAGTAAAAATTGTGAAAAAGCTTTCGATTCAATAATAATATTTGGGGAAATGGGTATGAAAATAAGGAATGCGGCCGTATCCACTAGTTAAAACCTATATAATGTAGGTCTCTCGTGGAGGGTTGACTGCATTCCTTACTGGTGGATAGTATTTACTTTTAACTTTTTACTTGAATTAGCATTCAACCCCAGCTTTTATAAGTGGGAACAAATTCCCTGCTGGTCCAAGCCTCCGAGGGATATTACAAATTTTGGACGCAATTACGCCTAGGCATAATTGACATTACTTTTGCTGTTTTGCGAAGTTCTGCTCAAGCTCTTCAATAGCGGTTTGGATTGCTGCAATTTCTTTTTCCATGCGTTCCCGATTAGATTCCGTTGATTGTTGCCACTGATCTACTGAACCTTTAATTCCATCAATTGCTGTTGGAACTGTTTCTTTTGCTTCTTTCGTAAGGTGGGAAATGGACTCTTTTAAATCATCGACTTTTACTTTTACATCTTTGAACAAAAATTTCATGTCGCTTGAAGCATCCCTGACGGATGTCCGAAGTTGACTTCCCGATTGGGGAGTCGAATACAATACCGTAACAGCAGCTGCAACTGAACCTGCTGCGAGTCCGATGAAAAATGTAGATGCTTTCATTGTATAATACACTCCTTCCTGTTATGAATAGTATTCCTTACTCTAGTTTTATTAAAACATTTAAAAAGTGCCTGAGCAATAAAAACAAGCGCAAGTGACCTGTTTAGACGCTACTTTATATTTTAAACTACATGTGTTGAGTAACCAGTAAATGACTGCTTACTCCTTTTCTATAGCATTTCCTTTTCGAATTAGGGGCAGTGTCACTTTCAATATAGCGTAGCACTGTTACTTGTATGATCTTTTCTTTAGTAAAAGCGGAGGGGTGCCCGAAATTTCATCTTCGGGTATATTATACAGGCGACAAAAAAAGCTCTCCTCGTGGAGACGGAAAGCTTTCGCTAAAATTTCAATTGGAAAATGCAGTTTTAAACGAGGAGCGTTTGACCAAGCCCTTAACAATCGGGTATATCAAGAAAAATGCAATTCCGTTCATCGCAACAGCTGGAAGTACAACCCCCAAGAACAAACCACCGAACGGTAAATCTACTCCAAGAATGAAAATGGCGATTGAAAGGAAGATGCTTCCTGACAATACAGTTCCAATACCTGCGACAACAGTGGAAGCAATCAAGTTACCTGTAACTTTTTTTAGTGAGATAATAATAGCGTAGATTACGAATGCGGTAATGAACTTATCAATTACATTGGGGATGAATCCGCCAGGGAAATTTGAAAAAATACCTGATATAATACCTGTTGTTCCAGCAAGTAACAAAACATTGCGTACTTCAGGGAACAGGAATATGCTGATAAACATCATTGTCAGCATGAAATCCGGTTTCATTCCTCCAGCAATCGGGGGAATAATCAGGTAAAGTGCAGCACCTACAGCAGTCAATAAAGACATTAACACAAGACTTTTCGTTTTCATTTCTAATCTCTCCTCGGCTCATCTAGTATTTTGTGTTTTTCCTGTCGTATCCTCATGATCGACAGCGAAAAACTTATTATGAATCATACACGGTATTCAGATAATTCACAAGCTTATTTTTGTAATTTCATTCGAATTCCAGCTGCAACTTCCTGAATTCGTTCCATACTTGTTTCAGATTCCTTCGTTTCAAACGTAAGTTGGAAGCCGTCAGTTTCATCATAGCGAGGGATGAGGTGTAGGTGTGAATGAAAAACGGCTTGTCCCGCATATGCGCCATTGTTTTGTAGTAAATTCATTCCAGCTGGTTTGAATTCATCTTTTATGGCATTGGCGATTTTGGGTACGACGGAAAATAGTTGTGCCGCTTCTTCAGCAGTTAAATCATAGATATTTTCACGATGTGTTTTCGGGATGAGAAGGACATGCCCTTTCGTTACAGGTACAATATCCATGAAGGCAAGAACGTGCTCATCTTCATAAACTTTAACGCTAGGGATCGTACCTTCAATGATTTTACAAAAAATACATTCAGTCATTTTCAACACTCCTGTTCATATTTTCATGAATGGGACAAGTGTAGCATAATTTTAGATATAGGTTGAAATATTGAATACGGTAAACTAGCGTAGGAGCCTTACAGGGGGAGACGAAGGCAGTCTAAGTTCGCGACGTCGTGTCGCAACAAGGAGGGATGTAGGTCAATCCCTCCCCACTGCATGACCTGCATCCTACAGGTCCAAGCTTTATTCGATGCAATCATTCAATCTATATCGGTTGTATGAAGGAAAAAGCTTTTTGTAGCGTTTTTTGCTAAAATGAATGAAAGAATGGAGGATGGATATGGAAATTCTTGAATTACAAGACGTAACAGGCGGTTATACACGTAAACCTGTTCTGTATGATTTGTCATTTAACATCGGACAAGGTGAATTAGTAGGTTTGATTGGACTAAATGGGGCGGGAAAAAGTACAACCATTAAACATATCATTGGATTAATGAATCCTCATAAAGGTGAAATTCGTGTCAACGGGGTGACATTCAGTGAGGATCCCGAAAAGTATAGAAAAGCGTTCACTTATATACCGGAAACGCCGATACTCTACGAAGAATTGACGCTTAGGGAACATCTTGAACTAACAGCAATGGCATACGACCTTGATAAAGAAGTGTTTGAAGCACGGTCTGATGAGTTACTCCGGGAATTCCGGATGGAGAAACGTCTAAACTGGTTCCCAGCGCATTTTTCAAAAGGGATGCGTCAAAAAGTAATGATCATGTGTGCTTTCCTCGTTAATCCATCTTTATATATTATTGATGAACCATTTGTGGGTCTCGATCCAATCGGCATCAAATCACTTTTAGAGCAGATGACGCAGAGAACAGAAAATGGGGCTTCCATTCTCATGTCAACGCATGTATTGGCAACTGCGGAAAAATATTGCGACAGGATCATCTTGCTGCACGAAGGACGGGTGCGAGCAGAAGGAACGATGGATGACTTGAGAAATGCATTCGGACGTCCTGGCGCGTCACTGGACGACTTGTATATCGCGATGACAGAGGAAACCGACAATGAACAATTTGCGTGAAATATGGGGATCTCGGTTCGTCCATTATATAACCGAGCTCCAAAAGTATTTGAAGTATGTATTTACAGGCCATTTGGCAATTGTCCTTGTCTTCACAATTGGGGCGGGGGGCTTTACGTATAGCGAATGGTTGAAGGAAGTGCCAGCGGAATTCCCTGCAGCGTTGCTTACGGCTCTCATCCTTGGATTAGCGCTCACCTTTTCGCCGCCAGTGACGCTATTGAAACCTGCTGACACGGTTTATTTCCTACCACTGGAACAAAAGCTTATTACGTATATGAAACGGGCTTTGAGTTGGAGCTTCTATTCCCAATTGCCATTACCATTTATTTTATATATTGTGGCGTTGCCGTTACTTTCAGCTACAGGGACCGGTTCAAAGATGGAATACATCGTTATCGCAGTTTTGATACTAGTTATTAAGCGAGTATTCATTGAGTCGGAATATAATTTCAGACATGTTTTGGATGGAAAAGGGATCTGGCTAGATAGGGCCGTCCGGTTTTTATTGGCGGGAACCATAATTTATGCAGGTCTTGAAGGAAGTCTAATTATACTTCTGATTATTGGTGTACTCATTGTACTGTACAACTTCTATTGGCGAAAAAAGAGAATGCTAAAACCATTCCCTTACGATCATTTCATATCACTCGAACAGAATCGGATGATGCGTTTTTACCGTTTTGCCAATTACTTCACAGACGTCCCGCATTTGAAAGGATCCATTAGTAGAAGAGCATGGCTCGGTTTTGCGATGGGATCCCCGAATTTCGGTAAGTCTGTAGCACAACCGTATTTAATCAGACGTACGTTTATACGCACGGATGATATTTTTTGGCTATGGGTAAGGCTCACTGCTTTATCAGCGCTTGGAGCGATTTTCATCCCGTTTCCGATTGTCGTTTTTATTTTCGCAGGAGCGCTTGCATTTGCCTCTGCTGTACAACTTATCCACGCATTGCGGGCAGGGGACGATTTTCGGATGGATATGCTATTTCCTGAAAAGGAAGACACCCGCCCGGATGCTATTAAAAGAATCGTTCGTACAGTCCAATGGATTCAGGCGGCAGTAGTCACATGCGCTGCACTGTATCTTTATGGGGTTTCTGTAACACCTCTTCTTGTAGGGGCTGTCATTCTCATCATCTCTGAGGCTACTATCAGATTGACTGTAGAGAAAAAAGAATATGACTAAGAAAAGTCGCCCTGTTTGCAATCATTTGCAGACGGGGCGTTTGTTTGTAGAAAAGGAAGTATGAATTTCTCGTCATGGAACAGTGTCTAGACTCGGGGGGGCTTAACGGCGCCTTACGCTTTTCTTTGATAAATTATGACTAAATATAAAAATAGAATATTCCAATAAACCTTGCAACTTATCTCTGAAATTAGATATACTAAATAAAAGGCATCAGGGGTGATAGGGATGGAGAACAATTATTCATATGCCGAGTTTTTAAAAGCTGTAGGGAAAAACAGTACTTCGCTCCAAGCGGAAAAACTGCTGAATGAAATTTATTTAGATCTTTTTTTGAAACATATACACAGAGAGCAGACAAAGAGTAGGTTCATGGGATTGATTGACCTTGCGCTTGACAGTAGGGATGAAAGCGCATTCCTACTGTATTCCAAAAGACTGGGGAAACTTGAAGAGAATGATTGAAAAATGCAAGGACGCTACATGTTGAGTAGACATGCAGCGTTTTTTTTTTGTGTGTTTATAAAAGTGAAAATTAGTGAAAAAACGTACGTTCGCTTTTTACTCGTCAAAAGATGGGTAAAGTGATAAGATAGATGTAACTGATAGAGGAGGTTTTTCCGATGGTCGGAAAATTCAATTTGCAAGCCCCTTATACACCACAAGGCGATCAGCCGTCTGCAATCGCACAACTATTAGAAGGACATAACCGAGGTGAGAAGCACCAAACTTTGCTCGGTGCAACCGGGACTGGAAAAACATTTACCGTGTCGAATGTCTTGACGGAGATTAACAAACCGACTCTCGTTATCGCTCACAACAAAACGTTAGCGGGTCAATTATATAGTGAATTTAAAGAGTTTTTTCCTGACAATGCAGTCGAATACTTTGTCAGTTTCTATGATTATTATCAGCCAGAAGCGTATATCGCGCATACTGACACCTTCATTGAAAAAGACTCAAGCATCAATGATGAAATTGATAAATTACGTCACTCTGCAACATCTTCCTTATTTGAAAGGAATGACGTACTCATTGTTGCATCTGTCTCTTGCATTTATGGTCTAGGTTCCCCAGAAGAATACAGCGCACATGTTGTTTCTCTTCGTCCAGGTATGGAAATCGGACGCAATGAACTGCTTCGCAGATTTGTAGATATTCAATACGAACGCAATGACGTAAGTTTCACTCGAGGTACGTTCCGGGTACGCGGCGATGTTGTTGAACTTTTGCCAGCATCCCAGGATGAACATTGCTTACGTATCGAGTTTTTCGGTGATGAAATCGAACGAATTCGCGAAGTGGATTCACTGACAGGCGAAATCCTCGGTGAACGTGAACACGTTGCCATATTCCCCGCATCTCACTTTGTTACTGGTGAAGAAAAAATGGTGAAAGCAATTGAAAACATTGAAATTGAACTGGAAGAACGTTTGAAAGAGTTTCGTGCCCAGGACAAATTATTGGAAGCGCAACGTCTTGAACAACGGACACGCTATGATCTTGAAATGATGCGAGAAATGGGCTTCTGTTCGGGTATTGAAAACTATTCCCGTCATTTAACACTCCGTCCTGCAGGAGCGATACCGTATACATTGCTTGACTATTTCCCAGATGATTTCCTCATTATTGTAGATGAAAGTCATGTCTCATTGCCACAAATCCGTGGTATGTATAACGGTGACCAGGCACGGAAAAATGTCCTTGTTGACCATGGTTTCCGTTTGCCTTCAGCACTCGACAACAGACCGCTTACATTCCAAGAATTCGAAAACCATGTCCACGAGGCGATTTATGTTTCTGCGACACCAGGCCCTTACGAAATTGAGCATACTCCTGAGATGATTCAACAGATTATCCGCCCGACTGGTCTACTAGATCCGACGATTGAAATCCGTCCGATTGAAGGACAGATTGATGATTTGATAGGTCAAATAAGAGAACGGACGAAAAACAATGAACGTGTTCTAATTACGACGTTAACAAAGAAAATGTCCGAAGATTTGACCGATTACTTGAAGGAAATTGGTATAAAAGTTCAATACCTTCATTCTGACATTAAAACACTTGAACGAATTGAAACGTTAAGAGAACTGCGAATAGGCACATATGATGTCCTTGTGGGTATTAACCTCTTAAGAGAAGGGATAGACATTCCTGAAGTATCGCTTGTTGTAATCTTGGATGCTGATAAAGAAGGGTTTCTACGTTCTGAGCGAGCACTTATTCAGACGATGGGTCGTGCTGCCCGTAATTCCAATGGACATGTCATTTTATATGCAGATAGAATGACGGACTCCATGGCGAAAGCAATTGGGGAAACGGAGCGACGTCGGGACATTCAACGAAAATATAATGAAAAACATGGCATAACACCGACGACAATCAAAAAGGAAATCCGTGATGTGATTCGTGCAACAGCAGTATCAGAAGAAGCTATTTCCTATTTAGAAAAAGTAACACAAGGCAAGAAGTTGACAAAAGACGAAAAAACAAAGCTGCTTGTAACTTTGGAAAAAGAGATGAAAGAGGCAGCGAAAGCACTCGACTTCGAACGTGCTGCTGAACTAAGGGATACAATCATGGAATTGAAGGCTGAAAGGTAGGGTTTTTATGAAGAATAAAGAAATCATCATACAAGGCGCACGAGCGAATAATTTGAAAAATATTAACATAAATATCCCTCGTGACAAATTGGTCGTCATGACAGGTCTTTCGGGGTCAGGGAAGTCCTCCCTCGCTTTCGATACAATTTACGCGGAAGGGCAGCGAAGGTACGTTGAATCATTATCTTCTTATGCGCGACAGTTTTTAGGTCAGATGGACAAGCCGGATGTGGATGTCATTGAAGGGCTATCACCGGCAATTTCAATTGATCAAAAGACGACGAGCCGCAATCCCCGCTCGACCGTAGGAACTGCAACGGAAATATACGACTATCTACGTCTTCTTTATGCACGTGTTGGCAAACCAATCTGCCCGATTCACGGAACGGAAATTTCGTCCCAAACGATTGAGCAAATGGTTGACCGCCTTATGAAATTACCAGAACGTGCGCGTATTCAAGTTCTGGCACCGATTGTTTCAGGTCGTAAAGGAACACATGTGAAATTAATCGAAGATATTAAGAAGCAAGGGTATGTACGAATTCGAGTCAACGGTGAAATTATAGATCTTGACGACAATATTGAATTGAACAAAAACAAGAAGCATACGATTGAGGTTGTCATCGACCGGATTGTTATGAAGGAAGACATTGCGCCACGTCTGAGCGACTCTCTTGAATCGGCTCTACGTCTCGCGGATGGTACTGTTTTGGTTGACGTCATGGACGGGGAAGAAATCCTGTTCAGTGAACACCATGCTTGTCCATTATGCGGTTTTTCAATTGGCGAACTTGAACCAAGAATGTTTTCGTTCAACAGTCCGTTTGGCGCTTGTCAGGAATGTGATGGACTGGGGACAAAGCAAGAAGTCGACCCGGAATTAATCGTGCCAGATCCAACGCTGTCGTTAAAAGATCATGCAATTGCGCCATGGGAGCCGACAAGCTCTCAATACTATCCGGAACTTTTAAAAACTGTCGCGAATCATTTTGGCATATCAATGGATGTACCGGTAAATGAATTGCCAGACGATGAACTTGATAAAATATTAAATGGCTCGAAAGATGAAAAAATTCGATTCCGTTACACAAATGAATTTGGTGGAACGCGGGATAGCAATATTTACTTTGAAGGTGTTTTGGCAAATGTAGAGCGCCGCTTTAAAGAAACTTCTTCAGATTATATCCGTGAACAGATGGAGAAGTATATGTCACAGCGGCCATGTCCTACTTGCGCTGGCTACCGGTTGAAGGAAGAGTCACTTGCGGTAAAAGTGAATGGCGTCCATATCGGAAAAGTGACGGAATTGTCCATTACTGAAGCAGACCAGTTTTTCAAAAACCTTGTTCTATCTGAAAAAGATACACAAATTGCGAAGCTTATATTGCGTGAAATTGAAGAACGTCTCGGATTCCTAATTAATGTTGGACTCGATTATTTGTCGTTATCGAGGGCGGCAGGAACGCTATCCGGCGGAGAAGCTCAGCGAATTCGATTGGCAACGCAAATTGGTTCAAGGCTGACTGGCGTTCTTTATATTTTAGATGAACCATCAATTGGACTTCATCAGCGTGATAACGATCGTTTAATTGGTACGCTGAAAAGTATGCGCGACATCGGCAATACACTGATTGTTGTTGAGCATGATGAAGATACGATGATGGCTGCCGATTATTTAATTGATATCGGACCTGGTGCTGGTGTTGCAGGGGGAGAAATCGTTTCTGCAGGAACACCTGAAAAAGTTATGAATGACCCTAACTCACTGACAGGTCAATATTTGAGTGGTAAGAAATTTATCCCGCTCCCATTGGAAAGACGTAAACTGGACGGACGAAAAATCGTCATTAAAGGTGCATCTGAAAATAACTTGAAAAATGTAAATGTAGATATTCCGCTCGGACAATTCATCGCCGTAACGGGTGTTTCAGGATCAGGGAAAAGTACGCTAATCAATCAAGTTCTTTACAAAGTACTCGCACAGAAATTGAATCGTTCCAAGCAGAAACCGGGACAATATAAAACTGCTATAGGTCTTGAAGAGCTTGAAAAGGTCATTGAAATCGACCAGTCTCCAATTGGACGGACGCCTAGATCCAATCCTGCTACTTATACAGGCATGTTTGATGATGTACGGGATATGTTTGCATCTACGAACGAAGCTAAAGTCCGCGGTTATAAAAAAGGTCGTTTCAGCTTTAACGTTAAGGGTGGTCGTTGTGAAGCCTGCCGTGGCGATGGAATCATTAAAATCGAAATGCACTTCTTACCGGACGTCTATGTACCTTGTGAAGTTTGTCATGGGAAACGATATAATAGAGAGACACTGGAAGTTACCTATAAAGGGAAAAACATTGCGGACGTACTTGCTATGACAGTCGATGATGCACTCGTGTTTTTTGAAAATATACCGAAAATTAGCCGTAAGCTTCAGACGATTGTTGATGTGGGACTAGGTTATATTAATCTAGGCCAGCCGGCAACAACATTATCAGGCGGGGAAGCACAACGGGTGAAACTTGCTTCTGAGCTGCACAAACGCTCCAATGGAAAGTCGTTTTATATTCTTGACGAACCGACGACGGGTCTTCATGTCCACGATATTGCCAAACTACTTATCGTATTGCAGCGCCTTGTCGATACAGGAAATACGGTACTCGTTATCGAACATAACCTGGATGTCATTAAAACCGTCGATTACATTATCGACATAGGGCCTGAGGGTGGTGATAAAGGCGGTAAAATTATTGCGACAGGTACTCCGGAAAAAGTAGCGGAATCGACAGTATCCTATACAGGTTATTATTTAAAACCGGTACTTGAGCGAGAACGAAAACGAATGGACATGATGATTGAAGATGCAGAAAAGGTTTCGAAATGAAACCTTTTCCACATCCATTCGTATATATAGTATGTTGAACAAATGAATACCTATATAAACTGAGCGAAGGCGCCTTATAAGGGGAGCAGTAGCGAATTTAATGGGATTCTTTATTTCAACCTTTAATAGTTAGTCATAAAATAACGGAGAAATCCGGAACACCACAATACTAGGAGGCGTAATGATGCAAAATGAACGGAAACGGATTTTAGCAATGCTGGAAAACGGTACGATCACGACCGAGGAAGCATTGACACTTCTAGAAACATTAGGGAAAACTGGTCAAGTGGAAAAAAGCCCAGAAGCTAAACAGACCACTGTAAAGGCACAAGAATTGGAAAAACAATATAGTGAACCAAAACAGCAAGAAAAAGTAGATCCATTCGAAAAGGCTGAGCCTATTATCGAAGACAAGGATCAAGATCAGCCTTCTATGGATGAATTCCTTGAAGATTTGACTAAAGATTTTACCAACGTCGGGGATAGATTCATGCAATTCATGCAGAGCGCTGTTCAAAAAGTGAAATCGTTCGAATTTGATTCTCCATTTGGTAATACGGTTACGTTTGACCATACAATAACTAAGCCGGCAACCGAAATCGACGAAGTTATCATTGATATCGACAACGGAAAAGTGACAATCCATACTGGTGAAACAGAAGAAATACGGGCAGATTTCACGGTGAAAACCTACAATAGTGAGTCAGAAGAAAAAGCGAAAAAAGATTTTCTTGAAAAGTTATTGTTTGTTAATGACGAAGGGAAAATAAGAATTTCAAGCGATTTGAAAATGGTTCAAGTAAATGTTGAATTATTCATTCCGAAAAAGGATTACGCGAGAATTTCCGCACGTTTGCTGAACGGCTCATTTAAAATGAAAGATGCCACTGCTGAAAAGGTAAAAGTGAAGACTGCAAACGGGAAAATCGAGATTGCTGGCTTGACGTTCAAAAATGGTGAATTTGAAACTGTGAATGGCTCAATCGGTCTAAACGATGTGACTGCTACTACAATTGAAGCAGAAACACTCAACGGCCGTGTGTACATCGATGGCGCTGTGAAAGATGTGGAGGCACAATCTTTAAACGGACATGTCGTGGTTACAACGACAGATCTTGCAGCTGAGAAAATCGAAGCAAAAACAATGAGCGGTACAGTTGAAATTTACATTCCAACAGGAGTCGCTCTGTCAGGTGAAATTGCGTCCAATATGGGCCGATTGGACTTAAAACTTGAAGATGTCGATCGGACTGTCGAGCAGGAACAATTGCTACATCGGACAATTCGTTTTAAAAAGGACGTAGAAGGAAATCCATCTCCGTTACACATTTTTGGTGAAGCGAAAACGGGTTCTGTTCTCGTTTGTTATAACGCGAAAAAAGTATAAAGAAATAAAAAGGACTGTTGCTACACCGAAATCGGTGTAGCAACAGTCCTTTTTAATTGAAATGAAATTGCCGATTATATATTCGGTACTACCTATTTGGAGTTAACTAGGTGGTATACCTCAATAGTATAATGAACAAATCTAGCGAAGGAGCGACAAGCGTGAGGCCATCATCAAGCGATAAAGCGGTATTGGAAGAACATTCTATTTGATAAGTGCTGATTATAGAGCCATTAAATCGGGAAAAGAGCTCTGTCGGTTTTGATAGTTACCACGACAATTGCTTACTCCCTATCAAAAAATATTTATTCTCTTGATAAATCTAAGTTGATAGTGCGTGAGCAATTGCCCTTGCACACTGAAGTCTATATGCTTTCTTCATTAATAACACGGCTTCTTCTCAATTTGTCATGAATCCGCACTCAATAAGTATCGCAGGCGTCGGGGTTTCACGTAGGACAGCGTAGTTCGCTTTCTTCACGCCGCGGTCTGTTCGATTATAAGCTGTTAAAAGCTGAATTCCCGCAATAGTCCATCTGTTTAGTGTGTTCCCGCTGTCTTGGGACCGTGCCCTGCATCAATCATTATTGTCGTCAAAATCTTCCCCTCCTTATCCTCTATATAGGGAAAAAGAGTTTAGAGGTGGACAGTTTCGGCACTAAATCATTTCATTTGAAAAAGAGCATGGTAAAATAGGCTATAGACGTTTGGAATATATAGAAAAGGGGCGAGTTAATGTCTTATGTAACAGTAAAGGACGCACAAGAAAAACTTTTTCTTGAACTATGCGCAGGCGAAGCCGGCATCGAGCGTGAGATACATACGAGTGATATTTCAAGACCAGGCCTTGAAATGGCTGGTTATTTCAATTACTACCTAGCGGATCGTGTTCAACTATTGGGCAAGACAGAGCTATCATTTTTCGCGAACTTAACCGAAGTAGAACGGATAGATCGGATGAAAAGACTCTGTTCAGAAACTACGCCGGCCATCATTGTGGCGCATGAAATGGAAGTGCCGGTTGAATTGATTGAGGCTGCTGAAAATCAAGGCATTCCTGTCTTGAAAACGGATGTTCCAACGACGCGATTTTCGGGTATGCTGACGAATTATCTAAGTGGCAGACTTGCACCAATGACAGCCATTCATGGAGTGCTTGTAGATGTTTATGGAATAGGGATACTGATCACGGGTAAGAGTGGTGTAGGTAAAAGTGAAACAGCGCTTGAACTTGTGAAAAGGGGCCATCGACTTGTGGCTGATGACCTTGTGGAAATTAGACAGGTAGCAAAAAATGTGTTGATTGGAAATGCACCAAAACTACTTGAACATATGCTTGAAATCCGTGGAGTCGGGATTGTAGATATGATGACATTGTTCGGAGCCAGCGCCGTGAAGAGCGATAAACGAATTTTAATTATCGTCGATCTTGAATTTTGGGATCAGGACAAGATTTATGACCGGCTTGGTATTGATGAAGAAAAGATGAAAATTATGGATTCAGAATTGACGAAGCTGACTGTGCCGGTAAGACCTGGGCGTAACTTGTCCGTTATTATTGAAGTTGCGGCAATGGATTATCGAATGAAAAAACTTGGAGTCAATGCAGCAGAGGAGTTTACGAAAAAACTTGCTGATGAAATTAAAGTGAATCGAAAGTAAATGATTGATAGAGAAAGGATAGGTTAATACATGTTTAATGTACTGGCAATAAACCCGATTGCATTTTCGCTAGGTTCGCTTGAAGTCAGGTGGTATGGGATTTTAATTGCGCTGGGGATTGTCCTCGCATTCATTGTTGTTCAAAAGGAAATGGTTAAGCGCGGGATGCATCCGGACTTTTTGACGGATCTGCTCATTTGGGCCGTTCCAATCGCGATTGTTAGTGCGCGAATCTACTATGTTATTTTCTCGTGGGATTATTATAAAGACAATCCGGGACAAATTATTCAAATTTGGCAAGGCGGAATCGCTATCCATGGTGCATTAATTGGTGCCTTCATTACGACATACTTCTTCACGAAAAAGAGAGGTATTTCATTCTGGAAAGTGGTCGATATCGCAGCTGCTGGACTGCTGATTGGTCAAATTATCGGTCGTTGGGGCAATTTCATGAATCAGGAAGCGCACGGAGGTCCTGTTTCAGAAAAGTTCCTTGAAACAACGATTATTCCCGATTGGATTATGAACCAAATGACGATTGAAGGCGTGACATATCATCCGACATTCCTTTATGAATCTATGTGGAATATTGTGGGACTTATCATCATTATCTTGTTGCGCAAGGTGAATTTGAAGCGCGGCGAAATGTTTCTATTTTACCTTGTCTGGTATTCTGCTGGACGCTTCTTCATTGAGGGGATGCGAACAGACAGCTTATATGTCATAGGTGAACTTCGGGCGGCGCAGCTAGTATCGGTTATCACAATCATTGTTGCTATCGCGGTATTCATAGTAAGAAGATACGTTCAAAAAGTAAATGTGAAGTATCAAGATAAATAAGAAGGAGTTTGGGGAATGGGGACGCTTCAAAATGGATTAAAGGCAGGACTTCGGACAACGTGGACGCTGGGGAAAATCATCTTTCCAATCACAGTACTCGTCGTCATTTTACAGCATACACCCGTGTTACCGTGGCTTATTAAACTTGTTGCACCGTTTATGGGGATATTCGGTCTTAGTGGAGAAGCTGCAATCCCGTTAGTGCTTGGTAATGCACTCAATTTATATGCGGGAATTGCAGGGATTTTATCGTTGGAAATGACTGTGAAGGAAGTATTCATCATCGCCATCATGTTGTCATTTTCACATAATCTATTCATTGAAACAGGCGTTGCACTGAAAGTCGGCGTGAAGTTATGGATTGTGCTCGTGGTACGTTTTGGGCTTGCAGCGATGTCAGGTATTATCATTAACTTGATGTGGCAAGGCGGAGGAGAGACAGCACGTTACGGAATGACTCCGAAAGTTACGGATATACCAGATGGTTGGTTAGAAATTGGACTGTTAGGTGTTCAGAAAGCGTCATTTGGAGTTCTTCAGCTTGCCATAATTGTTATTCCACTTATGATTATTGTTCAGTTCTTGAAAGATCGTAATTATTTGCAGAAATTTTCGGAGAAACTGGCACCCTTCACGAAAGTAATTGGCGTACAATCCAATGCGTCGATGACACTTGTTGCCGGTTTGGTTATCGGTCTCGCTTATGGTGCTGGCGTTATGATACAGGCCGTACAAGAGGATGGTGTGAGCAAGAAGGACGCAACACTGGCATTCATCTTTCTAGTTGCCTGTCATGCAGTTATAGAAGATACACTGATTTTTATCCCACTAGGCATTCCGATTCTGCCATTACTGATTATCCGGGTCGTAACAGCTTTCGTGTTGACGATCATTGTCGCATATGTCTGGAAACGGGCTGAACAACAGAAAAAAAAGGAGGTTCCGGTTGCAGATGGCTAAACCAATTACTACACTACTATTTGATTTTGACGGAACATTACTGGATACGAATGAATTGATCATCCAGACATTCCAATATGTCCTTGGTAATCATTACCCGGGGAAATATGAACGAATCGATATACTACCGTTTTTAGGGCCAACATTGTATGAATCATTCGATTCGGTTGAACCTGAAAAGACGGAGCAACTGATTGAAGAATATAGAGCATGGAATAAATCAATGCATGACGAACTTTCAATTGAGTTTGACGGTGTTTCTGAAACGATGAGGTTGTTGAAGGCAGCGGGCATGAAAATGGCGATTGTCTCGACCAAGAGAAAAGATATGATTATGAGAGGGTTAGAACTCCTTGATGTGGAAGGGGTTTTTGACGAAGTCATTGCAATGGATGATGTAACGAAAACGAAGCCTGATCCAGAACCGATTTTACTAGCACTCGAACGATTGGGAGCCAACGCGGATGAAGCCCTTATGATCGGGGATAACTACCATGACATAGTTGGTGGGCAAAATGCAGGGGTCCGTACAGCGGGTGTCGCATGGTCGGCAAAAGGGGAAGCCTTTTTACAAACATTCAACCCAGATTACATGTTGCAGCATATTTCGGAACTACTCCAATTGGTTAAAGGCGAAAAAGATTGAGACGTACTGAAAGGTATCCCGCACGAGAGGGAGCAAATTCACTTTGGCATATTTACAAGACGGTTCCTTTTTTCAAAGTTGCAAAAAACTTTGCTGTTATCCAATTATCGAGGTACACACCTTTCATCCCGATGAAGAACTTTTTGTTCCGCACGTTTTTGAAAATGGAAGTCGGGAATAAGACATCTTTCGCCCTTATGGTGATGCCTGATGTCATGTTCCCTGAGAGGATAAAAGTCGGTGACAATTCAATTATTGGCTTCAATACGACAATCCTTGCACATGAATACTTAATAAATGAGTATCGTATAGGAGATGTCATTATTGGAAAGAACGTATTAATTGGAGCAAATACGACAATTCTTCCCGGAGTGGAAATTGGAGATGGGGCAATTATTTCTGCTGCTTCTCTCGTAAACCGTGATATCCCACCAGGTGTGTTTGCTGGTGGCAATCCGGTTAAGATCATCTTTACACTGGAGCAGATGATTGAGCGACAACAAAAAAATGAAAACGGATAGTGCCGATGTATCTTATGGTATAATGGGGGACAATACGAGAAGGAACGTGCTTTGCGTTCCTTCTTATTTTTTCGGGGGAATATGATTGGATAAACTACGTAACAAGCATGATAAAAAAATTATTTCGTTCATTCCAGACGGTGAATTTTATTATAATAAAGCGATTCAGGCGATGCAACGCGATCGTTTTGAAGATGCACAGCGGTATTTGAAAAGAGCATCAGAGCTAAGTCCTGAAGATTGGAAAATCCTCATGGAATATGGCGTGCTCGTCATGGAAGAGGGACGTTTTGAGGAAGCTCATGAACTGCTAATGACTGCAAACTCATTCGCACCTTCGGAAGAGGAAATTATATTCTATTTGGCAGAAGTGCATGCTCATCTTGGTATGCTGCGGGATGCAAAAATGTATGCGGAAAAATATATATTAATTGATCCTGATGGTCCATTTGCTGATGATTCAATGGAAATTATTGATTTCGCAGAACAGGAAGAGTCATTTAATGATGATGAGATGCCGGACGGTGAAGTATTCTTTTTACAGGAAAAGGCACGCCGACTTATGGAGTCAGGTGAATTCAAGGCGGCCGTGGAATTACTTGAGTCGATTATTGTCGATTATCCGGAGTTTTGGGCCGCTTATAATAATTTAGCTCTGGCTTATTTTTATATCGGGGAAAACGAGCGAGCTAGTAAGTTACTTCATGATGTTTTAAATCGTAATAAAGGAAATATCCATGCACTTTGTAATCTGGCGGTCTTTTATTATTACGAAAAGAAGGAAGAGGAATTGGAGTCTCTACTTGCTTTGCTTGTGAAAATTAAACCGTATCAATTTGAAAATCGCTATAAACTCGGCGCGACGTTTGCGCTTATTGGCAGACATAAAGAAGCTTATAATTGGCTCAGAAGTCTACAAAAGAGAGGGTTTGAAGGGGACACAGGCTACTACTTCTGGCTGTCCCATTCCGCTTATTTCTCTGGACATGAAAAAGTGGCGCGAGAAGCATATGCAAAGCTGATTGAACTGGATCCATCGAAGGCGGGTTACGAGCCGTGGAATGGTGTCCAAGAGATTATCACGTCAGATTCACTTGAGCAGGATAGGGAATTTTTACTAAGTAAAATTGCCAACACCTACAGAAGTGAAAGGATGTTTGGTTTTTATCTTCTTGGAAAGTCAGGTCACAAGCAGGAAATTATCTCACATCCATCTTATATTGAAATGGAAAAACTGAGTGACTACGAGCGGCTTTTTCTGGCAAGTGGTCTCGATTATGAATTCATGCCGGAAACCAACTTTGATAAGTCATTTATGCGAGCGCTTGAAACGACCGACTTACTTTACAACAAATATTGTCCGCTCGATAAACAAGCATCTCATCTGTTTCAAATGTGGTTCACACTTTGCGAAACTGCATTAAGTCGATCTTATTTGTTTAGAAACCCGGCGGCACTTGCAGCCGCAGCAGATTATATGTTCCAGTCATCCCGTTATCCGGATGTAACAAAAACAGCGATTGCAAAGGAATTCGGTATCTCAGTTCCGACACTGACAAAGTATGTCGGAGAATTGATTGAGTATTTACCACAATTTGATGCCTAAGGTCCTACGCTTGTCTTATTATATATGTTGACATAAAGAATCCTCTCAACAACGCTCGGCTACCCCTATGAGGCGCCTTCGCTGGAGATTATATAGAATCATTAGTTCGACATATATTGGTAAGAGAGTATACGTTTTTTGACTTAGAATAGTGTCTAGCTCCAGGCGCCTAGACCCTCGAGTCGCTTCAGTCCTTAAGTTAAAGGCAAAGAGCGCCTTTATCTTAAGGCCCTCCAGCGCTTTTCGGGTCTACCAAGGCGCTTGCGCTTTTCTTGGTGTCTAGCTCCAGGCGCCAACCCCTCGGGTCATAAGCCATTTTGCTGTGGGGGCTGAAGTACGCCTCCTCGCAAAACGTCTTATGCCTGTCGGGGCTGGACGGCGCCTTGCGCTTTTCTTTGTAAGCAGAAAAGTTGAATGGAACTTAGGTATCCTATACGATTTGGTGTGTAAATGTTGTAGAGGAGGAAATTCACATGACAACTGAAAAAATCTATGATGTCATTATTATTGGTGCCGGCCCTGCGGGGATGACGGCTGCTGTCTATACATCTCGTGGGAACCTTTCAACGTTAATGCTTGAACGGGGAATTCCAGGCGGTCAAATGGCTAATACGGAAGAAATTGAAAACTACCCAGGATTCGAACATATACTAGGTCCGGACCTTTCTACAAAAATGTTTGATCACGCGCGTAAGTTTGGTGCTGAATATGCATATGGCGATGTTACAGATGTTATTGATGGAGAAAGTTACAAGACGATAGTCGTCGGGGATAAAGAGTATAAAGCCCGTGCGATTATTATTACGACAGGTGCTGAATACAAAAAAATGGGTATTCCCGGAGAAGCTGAACTTACAGGCCGTGGCGTAAGCTATTGTGCGGTTTGTGATGGAGCATTCTTCCGTAAGAAAGAGCTCGTTGTTGTAGGCGGTGGCGATTCTGCCGTAGAAGAGGGAACTTATTTGACACGGTTTGCAGATAAGGTGACGATTGTTCATCGCCGCGGTGAATTACGTGCACAAAAAATTCTTCAAGACCGTGCATTTGCAAACGACAAGATTGAATTCATCTGGAATTCATCTGTGAAAGAAGTAAATGCTAGAGAAGGAAAAGTTGGTTCCGTTACACTTGTTTCAACTGTTGATGGTTCTGAAAGGGTATTTGAAGCGGATGGCATGTTCGTCTACATCGGAATGGACCCGTTAACTGCTCCATTTGCTAAACTTGGTATTCTTGACGAAAATGGTTACGTTGCAACAAACGAAATCATGGAAACATCTGTACCTGGTATTTATGCTGCAGGGGATGTTCGTGAAAAATTATTGCGTCAAGTTGTAACGGCTACTGGAGACGGTAGTATTGCTGCGCAGGCTGTCCAGAAATACGTTGAGGAATTGATGGAGAAATTAGGCGCAAAAGCTTAATGTAACCTTAATGTAGCTGTAACAGAAATGCAATGTCTAAAGGGTATAGTAAAAGTATCAATTGACCCCCCTTTTGATAAAGTAAATTTTGAAAGGCAATTTATCGGTTTATCCGATGGGTTGCCTTTTTTTTGTCGTTTTACAACGGTTCGATGTATAATGATACTATGCGTTTATAAAAAGTGGGGTTAGACAAATGCAGAGAATCGTAAATTTACTTGTAGTAAAAGATAATCATGTATTACTGTTAAAAAAACCTCGTCGCGGGTGGTATGTAGCCCCTGGTGGAAAGATGGATCCGGGTGAATCGGTTTACGAAACAGCCGTCAGAGAATTCACGGAAGAAACCGGTGCTGTACCGATTAGTCCATTGTTAAAAGGCGTCTACACAATGATGATTACAGATGAAACTGGGGAGACTGTGAAAAACGAATGGATGCTCCACACATTCATTGCTTTTGACTTAGTAGGTAAACCGTTTGAAACGACAATTGAAGGAGTATTGGAATGGCATCCTGTTGAAAGCTTAGAGACACTTCCGATGGCAGAAGGGGATCGAACCAATTTACTGTTTGCAGTATCTCAGAGTGGGATACAGTATGGAACGTTCTTTTATACCGAAGAATTTAAACTCTTGAAAGAGGAAATCCAAAATTCTGTGGAAGGTGATGGACAATGACTGAAATAGGGAAGCCAAGCAGCGATATTGAAATAGTTATTATTACGGGGATGTCGGGTGCAGGTAAGACGGTTGCAGTGCAGAGCTTTGAAGATCTTGGATTTTATTGCATCGATAATTTGCCTCCAGAGCTATTAGTTATGTTTCTGAATTTGATGATGAAATCGGAAAATCAAATGAAACGGATAGCCGCTGTAATGGATACGCGTGGAGGTGACCTATTTGATTCGCTCATTGGTGCTCTGGATGACCTTTTGGAAATGCAGGGTGTATCATCACGAATATTATTCCTTGATGCAGACGATGAGACGCTTGTTCGACGCTATAAGGAATCGAGAAGGTCACATCCATTATCGGCAGGCGGATTGCCTCTAGCAGGTATAAAGAAAGAGCGCCTGCTGTTGTCTGAGATGAAAGGCCGTGCACGCTCGATTTTCAACACATCAAGTTTAAAACCAAGGGCATTGAGAGAAAAAATAATGGCTGAGTTCTCCTCTAAGGATGATCTTGGTTTTACACTAAACTTCCTCTCTTTCGGTTTTAAGCATGGCATGCCAATTGATGCAGATGTCGTGTTTGACGTGCGTTTCCTACCCAATCCTTTCTATATTGAGGATTTGAAACCGAAGACGGGACTCGAGAAAGAAGTCTATGACTATGTACTGAAATGGAAAGATACTCAAATCCTTATTGAAAAACTCACGGACTTATTCAAGTTCTTAATTCCACAATATAAAAATGAAGGAAAATCACAAGTTGTGATTGCATTCGGCTGTACAGGAGGTCAACACCGCTCTGTAACACTCGCTGAATTTTTCGGAAGCCGGTTCAAAGACGAGTACCGGACACTCATCACCCATAGGGATATTGAAAAAAGAAAGGATTGACGCTATGCTGAAATCCGGGAACTTGAAGAAAGTCGTTGTGTTAGGCGGCGGAACTGGTTTATCCACTTTGCTACGCGGATTGAAAAATTACCCTGTCGATTTGACTGCGGTCGTTACAGTAGCTGATGATGGCGGCAGTTCGGGCAGACTTCTTGACGAATATGACATACCACCTCCGGGTGATATTCGTAAAGTGATGGCAGCGCTTTCAGATGTTGAGCCATTAATCGAAGAAATGTTTGAATACCGCTTTGCTACTTCAGAGGATTTGAAAGGTCATTCACTCGGCAATCTTATGCTGGCTGCTATGACGGATATCACAGGTGATTTCGCACGAGCAGTCGAACAAATGAGCAGGGTACTAAACATAAAAGGGAAAGTATTACCAGCCGCTAATCAGCGGATCACATTGCACGCAGAACTCGAAGACGGTACAATCGTGACGGGTGAATCGAAAATACCGGTTTACGAACGTAAAATTCGCAAAGTGTATTTATCACCACAAGAAGTTGAACCGTTACCTGAAACAATAGAGGCAATAAATTCTGCTGACCTGATCATTATTGGCCCAGGCAGCCTATATACAAGCATCTTGCCCGCACTGCTTGTCCAATCAATTCGTAAAGCGGTCTTGTCATGTAAGGCAAAAAAGGTGTATATTAACAACTTGACGACGCAAGCAGGAGAAACACACCGCTATACAGCTTCGGAGCATGTGCAGGCATTGTATGATCATGCGGGTGAACCTTTCATCGACACGGTTTTGTTGAACGGCACAGAATTTTCTACGTTGCAGGGTGGAAAAGAATGGACGGGGCCTCCCTGGCCTGTCGAAAACGATTTGGAAACGCTTCAACAACTTGTACCAAATATCGTAGTAAAAGACATTTGCTTATTATTAAATGGAACAATCATACATGATTCCGAAAAAGTAGCTAAATGGCTTATAGAATATATGGAAAATGGGATCGAAACGGAACAGACGTGATCGTCGCCGAGAAAGGGGAAGAATCATGTCTTTTGCTTCAGAAACAAAAAAGGAAATGACACAGATAGAAGCGGATGACTGTTGTATAAAGGCGGAAGTAGCGGCGTTCATAAGGATGAATGGTGCACTTTCCTTTTCTAATAAACAGTTAAGTTTGGACGTACAAACTGAAAATGCAGCGATTGCCAGACGCCTGTATACGAATTTAAAACGGTTGTATCCTTATAAAGTAGAGTTGCTTGTTCGAAAAAAGATGCGCTTGAAAAAGAATAACGTTTACATTTGCCGAATTCGAGGTGGAGCAAAAGCTCTTTTGGAAGAACTTCTAATCCTGACGGGAACATTTCAATTTAAAAATGAAATCTCAAAGGAATTGGTTAAAAAGAGATGCTGTCAACGCGCTTATCTACGGGGGGCTTTTCTGGCAGGGGGTTCCGTGAATAACCCGGAAACATCTTCCTATCACCTTGAAATATTTTCGATATATAAAGAACATAGTGAAGACTTAGTCGATTTGATGAACAAATACCATTTGAATGCGAAGTCGATTGAACGGAAAAAAGGGTATATTGCTTATTTGAAAGAAGCTGAAAAAATATCGGATTTCCTTAGTATTGTCGGCGCGCACGTGAGCTTAATGAAGTTTGAAGATGTACGAATTATACGCGATATGCGAAATAGTGTGAACAGGCTTGTGAATTGTGAAACCGCGAATATGAATAAAACAATTGGTGCAGCACAGCGCCAAGTTGAAAATATAAAGTTTATTGAAAGTACGATTGGACTTGCTGAATTACCAGATAGATTACAAGAAATCGCAAGGCTTCGGGTCGACAATCAGGATATTACGTTGAAGGAACTTGGAGAACTGGTTTCGGGTGGAATGGTAAGTAAATCAGGTGTGAACCATCGCTTAAGAAAAATCGAAGAAATTGCGGAAAATCTTCGCAATGGGGGAATCGGTAGTCGGTAAATCCGCTGTCGAACCAAGAGAGGAGCTGGCGCTGTCATGGCAGAACGAATAGTTGAAGTGAAGTTGAAATCAGGATTGCAAGCAAGGCAAGCAGCACTTTTTGTCCAAGAGGCAAATAGGTTTTTGTCCGATGTATTTTTGAAAAAAGAAGAACGCCAAGTAAATGCTAAAAGTATAATGGGGATCATGAGCCTAGCCATCGCGCGTGGCACGACTGTTACGTTGATTGCAGAAGGAATTGACGAAGAACAGGCTCTAGAATCACTCGCAGTTCTTGTTGAAAATGGCAATTAAATAAAACGATCACCGTTAGCGCTGTCAAACGACAAGTGGTAACGGTTTTTTTATGGAGACTGGATTGTATTAGTCATGAGGATACGACTTGAAGTCATGGTAGCTTGGTGAATTGTAAGGGGAAGGTCGGGAACTATCATGGCATCCCGGTAAACTGTAAGGGCAAAGTCGGCAACTGTCATGGCATCGCGGTAAACTGTGAGGGCAAGGTCGAACTGTCATGGCATTACTTCAAACTGTAAGGGCAAAGTCGACAACTGTCATGGCAACACGGTAAACTGCGAGGGCAAGATCGAACTGTCATGACAACCCATCAAACTGTGAGGGCAAAGTCGGCAACTGTCATAGCATCCTGACAAACTGCGAGGGCAAGATCGAACTGTCACTGCACCCCATCAAATAGAAATTGACTATTCCATTTAATTATGCTAAATTATTTTCAATCAATATATAATGTACGGCTATGAAGAGAAGAGTAATTTTGATTAATTATTTTCAGAGAGCTCCGGTAGGTGGGAAGGAGTAATAATGATCTTAATGAAAAAAAGTCTTGGAGCTTCGCACGGATCTAAGAGCATTCTTAGTGATACTGCGACGGGATCTCCCGTTAAAGAGATAGGGTATAATCAATTGTTAGAAAATTGACGTACTCGAAGAGGTTGATATGGCGACATATCAATAAACTGAGGTGGTACCGCGGAGCTATAAACTCCCGTCCTCAAGACAAATGTCTTGGGGGTGGGAGTTTTTTTGTTGTTTGGAAATTTAAATCCATAACATAAAAAGCCTTATAAACAAACTAAAAGAATGGAGTGAAAAGAATGAGCAATGAACAAATAGCTTTAAGAATAGAGAAATTAGAGACTTTAAAATCGCAAGGGATTTCAGTATATCCTGAAAGGTTTTCTACAAATAATGAAATTTATGCAGCTGCTCAACTCGAAGACGGAACTTCTGGGGTCCGAGTTGCTGGAAGAATAATGAGCATTAGAAATTTCAGTAAATTAAGTTTCATTACTATTTCAAACATACAAGGAAGCTTACAACTTCTGTTGAAAAAGGATGAGATTGGTGAGGAACCTTATAATCAGTTTCACAATTTATTGGATATGGGAGATTTTATCGGTGTGGAAGGATGTATGTATACGACTAAAACGAATGAGAAAACACTTCGTATCGAAAGTTATGTGTTTCTTGGGAAGGCGTTACGGACTCTTCCAGAAAAATGGCACGGTTTAAGCAATGTTGAACTTCGATATAGACAGCGTTATTTAGATTTAATGGTGACAAAAGACACACAAAGTCGCTTACTAGCTAGAACCAAAATGGTACGTGCCATTCGCAGGTTCTTTGAGGACCAGGAATTTTTAGAAGTAGAAACACCAGTTTTACAGCATACTTCCTCGGGGGCGTTAGCTAAGCCTTTTAGGACCTATCATAACTCTTTAGATACAGAACTAAATTTACGTATTGCACCGGAAACCTATTTAAAAAGGTTAATTGTAGGTGGATTTACCAAAGTTTTTGAATTTGCAAAGTGTTTTAGGAACGAGGGGATTAGTCCTCAACATCTTCAAGAATTTACAATGGTTGAAGGGTATGCGGCATATTGGAATTATGAGGATACAATGAAATTAATGCGTAATATGGTTCTGTTTGTCCTGGATCAAATCTTTAATACGACTACCATTACCATCCGGGGTCAAACAATAAATTTTTCACTTGAATGGGATATTGTCTCTTTCAGGGATTTAATCTTAAAAGACACAGGGATTGATATAGATCTTTATCCTGATGTTGAGGATTTATATCAAGCAACATTGAGGGTTAATATGGACTTGGAACATACTGATATTGAATCTTTAGGGAGAGGTAATTTTATTGATCTTCTTTACAAAAAAATGTGTCGGCCACAACTAGTTAAACCGACATTTCTAATCCGACATCCTATTGACTTGTCCCCACTAGCTAGGGCCAATGATCAAAACCCTGCTCTTACAGAACGGTTCCAATTAGTGGTGAATGGTGCGGAAATTATTAATGCCTATTCAGAGTTGGTTGACCCACTTGAACAAAGAAGAAGACTGGAGGCTCAAGCTCTTCTTAAAAGTAATGGAGATTTGGAGGCTATGGAGATGGATGAAGATTATCTAACAGCTATGGAATATGGAATGCCACCCATTTCTGGTTGGGGATTTGGAATTGAACGATTATTAATGGTACTAACGGATAGTGATACGATTAAAGACTGTGTTTTATTTCCATTAAATAAAAAACTATAGTCGATCCTTAATAATATTGAACAATAAAGTTATTAAGATACAGTTCCTTGTTTCACTAACTGGCACTTTACTTGAAGATCATTGAGCTGATAAAAAGGTATATTTGGAAGGATGCAGAAATAGTTACCGTAAGGGGAGGTAGCTGGGATGAAGAATATTTCTAAGTGCATTTTTATCATCTGTTTAATGTTGATGTTAGTTTCTTGTGAAAACAGTAGTGGTCTTATATTCAAAGGTGAAGGTGTAAATTGGAGTGGCGAACTAATTACTGAATATAGTTTTTGGGGAAAAGAGATTCAGAGTATAAGGATTACCTATAAAGGTGAAAATCCTGAACAGCTAAGCACACCTAATTTTAATGTAGAAAGTACTGATTTCTTGGGTTGGGGTATAGGCGATATAAAATTAGATGGAAAAGGGATTTATTATAGTGGGGATGTTATCGAACTGGAAACTAAAACTCCTTCTTCGTCTAAGATAATATTAACTTTAGAAGGCGAAGAGTTTGAAACTATAACATTAAGTTCAAGTTCATAAAACATAGTTCTATTTTATTGAGTAATGGAGTCAAGCACTTCCGTGAAGTGACGTTATTTTAACCTGGTGTGTACAGCATATACAAGCCGACTAATGAAAGGATTTTTTATATGAGACGATGGGGGAAATATATAACTTTAGCTTTTTTGGTATTTCTTTTCAGTTATCTTAGAAGTGTTTTTGAATTACCTAAAAATATTTATTTTATTTTTGGAGTTCCTCTACTTTTTGGAGGGGTATTATTAACCCTTTATTTGTTTGAAAAAGGTAATAAAAACAAACAATGATTTTTGTTCAACTAACGATCCAGGATAATTGAACAATAAGCTGATAATTATGTTTTACTTGAAATATTAAATATCATTTGTTTAACGGATAGAATCGGAAGGGATACTTAGTATTTATTTAAGAAATGGAGAAATAATGGAGACATTAACTAATAGAATTAAAAAGATAGATAATATGATAAATGATATTATGGGAGAACATACAGTAGGCATGAGTGTGTCAATCGTAAAAGAAGATAGAGTGATCTTTTCCAAAGGATTTGGTTATTCTCAACTTGAACCAGTTAAAAAGCCGATTGATGAGGACACCATCATGAGTATACAGAGTGTAACAAAGAACTTTGTTGCAACCTGTATCTTGCAACTGGCTGAAAAAGGATTAATTAATCTTGATGTACCACTTGTTGTTTACTTACCATATTTTAGAACACAAGACAAACAATTGAGTGACCAAATCACAGTAAAACATATACTAAGTCATACGGCTGGATTTCCGTCCGATTTAGGCATTGCAAATTTAATTGCTCCCAATGTGATGGAAGTTTATTCAGACACCCCAACTGAGTGGAGTGAAGCTTTAGCTCATTACAATTTGTCAGAACAGGAGATAGCAAGCATACAATCTAGAGAGGATATCACTCGGTGGTTTCGTAAAGTAGACCTAGAATATCTTCCAGGAGAGGGTTGGAATTATTGTACCGACGCCTTTGTTATTCTTGGTGATCTAATCGAAAAAGTGACCGGGGAAAATTGGGAGCTTCATCTGAGGAATAATGTACTAACACCGTTGCATATGAAGCGGACTACATGGGATTCCCAAGCCGTTATTGAGGATAGCAACTATGCTAAATATTATTTAGGGTTTGAAAAAAATGAAACTCCCTATCCAATGAACCCGGTTGCGGCACCCATAGGTTTTCTATATTCAACAGCAAATGAATTAGCTTCATATATGTTGTTTCACTTGAACTTTTCATCACCTGCTAATCTAGAGCTGTACAGTAAAAAACAAATGCAAAAACCAGTAAGTCTCGTATCAAAACCTTGGAATAATGAAGATAATACGATTTATTATGGAATAGGCTGGTTTATAGAAAAATACAAGGGACAAACAATTATAGAACATGGGGGAGGTCAATTAGCAGTACGAGCGTTACTTTCGTTAGTACCGGAAGAAAGAATGGGTGTAGCTGTATTGTTAAACTTTGATAGTACTATCCATCGTCTAGTTAGTCGTAGAATTATCGATATCCTGTTAGATATATAGTAAGGATGATTTTACAAGTATCAAAGGTGGATTTGAATATGATTATAATACAAATCAGCTGCCTTTACTTGGCAGCTATTCTTATTGAGTAATGGAGTTTATTACTTCCATGAACGGGTGTTATGTCTACTGAGGTGCATGTAGCATACACCCTTGCTTATTTATTTTATTCAAGATAGGAAAGAACGATTTTTCGCTTCACTCAAAACCGGAGAAAAACCAAAAAAAGAGCATTTGAGTTTTATTAAAGGTCAAGAGTTAAAGTGAAAACTTATAAATGACAATATCTCTATAGAATGTGCAACGTTACATAGAAAATGAAGCGGACCATTTGTTTGTAATTAAAGACAACGAGAAAGTTAATTTAGTTATTCGAAAAATTGTTCATATTGCTGAAAGTTATTAAACTAATGGATTCGTTAGGCGAAGAAGAATACTTCAAAAAAGGACCGTAAATGGTCTTTCTTATTAATGAATCATCAACAATATTATTTAACTTCTATATCACAATTATGCTTCCATGTGAAAAATTATGCGGATGAATACTTTTTTTCTTTTGGCTAGTCGTTCTTCATACTGTTTGCTTCCGTACATTTGTTTACCCCACGCTCGCATTGCATAAGATGAAATTGTCCATTCCGACAAACCTTTCGCCATGTTGAATCGGTGGAATTCGTCAATGGCTGATTGGGTCGATAGAATTGTTTGCGGCTTGGCTTGATTGGTAACCCTTAGAATGTCGTTTAATAGCGCTGAATCAATTTGGTTTCGTTTTTTCATATTCTCATCACCCCGTCAATTCTTTCTGCGGATGACTGTAACCGGTGCGTTTTGAATTCGTGGTAGTATGACGTGGTGATTGGGAATAGAAAATACCCGCCATTGAATGAACAATGACGGGTAAAATTGTTGTAATCATATGCCCTCGGCGAGAATCGAACTCACATCTTAAGCTTCGGAGGCTCACGTGCTATCCGTTGCACCACGAGGGCGTTACAAATCGGCTAACTTTTGCAGCAGACTAGATTTATTATACTGGTGTAGCTCAATGAATGCAATGCTTATTTTGAAAGCGTTATATTTGACCTTCGTTGACCATACTATGTATGATAAAGTTACAGTTGAAACGAAGTTATGTTTCAATAGGTAGACAACACTATCCAGCTTGAAGGAGGAAATAGAATGAATCTAATACCTACAGTAATTGAACAGACTAGCCGCGGTGAGCGTGCTTACGACATCTATTCACGTCTATTGAAAGACCGTATTATCATGCTTGGAAGTGGAATCGATGACAACGTTGCGAACTCTATCGTTGCTCAACTCCTATTTTTAGAAGCAGAAGATCCGGATAAAGATATTTCCATCTACATTAATAGCCCCGGGGGAAGCGTCACTGCTGGTATGGCGATTTTTGACACAATGCAATTCATCAAACCTGACATCCAAACAATTTGTATGGGGATGGCTGCATCTATGGGATCGTTCCTACTAGCGGCGGGTACTAAAGGGAAACGTTATGCGCTTCCTAACGCAGAAGTAATGATTCACCAACCATTAGGTGGAGCACAAGGGCAAGCAACAGAAATTGAAATTGCTGCAAAACATATCCTTTTCACTCGTGAAAAACTAAACTTGATTCTTGCTGAGCGTACTGGCCAATCGGTTGAAGTAATTGCGAGAGATACGGACCGCGACAACTTCATGACAGCTGAACGTGCGAAAGAATACGGTTTAATTGACCATATTATTACACGCAGTGACATGAAAGACGGAGCTAAAACTAAACCTGAATCTAAATAAGTTCTACAAAAGGCGGCTTTCCATTATGGGAAGCCGTTTTTTTGTGGCTAAAAAAACGTTGCCGTAGAATAAATGAAACCTTTTCAATCGTCATACTGTATATACTACTGTAGTAAAAGTTTCGACACGGTGTTCGAGAGGGTAAATGAAAGTAACTAACTCGTGAGGAGTGTTAACATGAAAAAAGTTTTAGGACCAATTGCGGTAATCGTAATCATACTTGCAGTTTTGGCTATGATTCTGGTTCCAAGTTATAACAAATTCGTTAATTTAGAAGAAGATGTGGACCAGGCGTATGCACAAGTTGAAAATCAACTACAACGGAGGCTCGATCTGATACCGAACTTGGTAAGCACGGTTAAAGGTTTCGCGAGCCATGAAAAAGAGATTATCAGTGACATTGCAGATTCCCGTGCAAGACTTGCCGGAGCAAATGGGCCCGTAGAACAAGCGGATGCAAACGCTGACTTATCGGGTGCGCTTAGTCGTCTCCTTGTCGTCGTCGAGAATTATCCTGATTTAAAAGCAAATGAAAATTTCACTAAGTTGATGGATGAACTGGCCGGAACTGAAAACCGTCTGGGCGTTGCGCGTAAGGATTATAACGACGTAGTCGCCAATTACAATAGGCAAGTGAAAAGATTCCCCGGAAAAATCGTTGCATCCATTTTCGGATATGATGAAAAGGAATACTTTAAAGCCGATGCAGCTGCAAATGAAGCGCCGAATGTCGATTTTGGAGATGACAAGGAATGATTAGAAAAGCTGTCCGCATACTGGTGACGGCATGTCTGATTATTTTTACATCGTTAAACTCAGCAGTGTTTTCGGCTGATGCTGCTGTTCCGGTCGTTCAAGATACTGCGAATGTGTTGTCCACTGAACAGAAAGCGGAACTTGAGCAATATGGGATTCAATTAAATAATGCTACGACAGCGGAACTTGCGGTATTGATCCTCCCGAGCATAGGCGATAAGCCAGTTGAGGAATATGCAGTAGAGAAGCTTAGGGAATTTAAATTAGGCAATAAGGAAAAAAATAACGGAGCTTTGCTAGTTGTTACAACAGAGAAAAATTCCGATGGTAAACGACATTTCGAACTATCGGTCGGGTATGGATTAGAGGGTGCCCTTCCGGACGGAAAAGTCGGAAGTATAATGGATGAAGTAGCTGTTCCTTATTTGAATAAGCAACAGCCTGACATGGCGATCATGGAAGCATATAAATCATTCTACAATGAAATCGCAGCTGAATATGGCTGGGATGGCGCGGATGTGCCCGTCACAACTATAGATTCCGACTCAAGTGATGGGGGATTCGGTATTCCATTCCCCGTCATCCTTTTCATCATTATTTACATTGTCTTCCGTGTTATCAGTAATAGAGGAGGCCGAGGAGGCGGAGGCGGTTCGGGCGGACGGCGTAGCGGAGGGCCAATTTTCTTCCCTGGTTCTATTGGGGGCAGAAGTGGTGGCGGTAATTCCGGCGGCGGCTTTGGTGGTTTCGGTGGCGGTGGTTCCGGCGGTGGTGGCGGAGCAGGCCGAAGCTGGTAAAAAAATAACGGGTGACATGCACAGGCAATATCCTGTGCATGCCGCCCATTATTCTTTTATAATGAGGGTATTATAGAGGTAGTGAGGTGCATTAGAGTGCATGTGAAATTTTACACAAAACCAGGTTGTCACCTTTGTGATGAAGCTGAATTAATGATGAAACTTGTCCAAGAGGATTTCCCGCTGACGTGGACGAAAGTAGATATAGAAACTGATGATGAAAGTCATGAGAAATATATGTTTTTGATTCCTGTCATTGAAAAAGATGGCGATGTGATGCTTTACGGGTCAATTGGCTACGCTGATATCATTGATTTATTCTGATAATTAATGCTGTATTGTTTGTAAAGTCGAATGAAAAGAGCTATAATGAAGTTAGAAATATTTTTTTGCTTTATGTGGGACGCTATTCAGTATGTAGGGTCGTTAAATGTCCCTATGGTAAAGAGGAGGGCAGCCATTGGACGTTTTGATGGATGCACAGAGTAAACTCGTACCAGAAATGATGGAGTTAATGCAGCAAAGATATCGGATATTAAAGCTTGTAAAAATGGCTGGTCCAATTGGAAGGCGTCCACTCGGTCAGATGGCTGGTTTATCGGAGCGGGAAACGCGAACCATGATGGATACGCTAAGGGGTCAAAATCTGATTACTATTGCAAAAGACGGAGCTTCAATCACCACTGAAGGATTGACTGTCTTACTTGCTCTTGAGTCTTCAATGGAAGACTGGTCGGGACGTACGTCTATTGCAAAGAGACTAATGGAATTCCTTGGCATTCAATCAGTCAAAGTTGTTGCAGGTAACTGCGATACCGATACCGCTTCGAAAAGCTTACTTGGTATGGAGGCAGCGAAACAATTTTCTTCTAAAATTGACGAGGGCAAAGTAGTCGCCGTCACTGGAGGAAGTACAATTGCATCGATTCCACTTCATATCGAAAAGTTTAGCGGTACCAATAATCTGCTATTCATCGCTGCAAGAGGCGGTGTAGGAGATGATATTGGATTGCAAGCGAATGTCATTGCGGCCTCATTCGCCTCGGCATGTGGAGGTACGTATAGTACATTTTATTATCCAGAGTCGTTAAGCGAAGAAGCCCATGAAGCGTTCCGAAAAGAACCTTCCGTCTTGAAAATGCTTGAACTTTATGACACAACAGATTGTGTTCTGCATGGAGTAGGCGACGCGCAAACAATGGCAATTATGCGTAATTCGCCTACAGAAGAGCGAGATATGATCCAAGACAATGGAGCTAAAGGCGAAGCATTCGGTTATTATTTTGACCAGGATGGTAACGTTGTCCACAGATTACGGACAATCGGTATCCAAACTGGCCATCTCGAGAAGATTCCGCTTATCATTTCAGTCGCAGGCGGCAGCAGTAAAGCTGAAGCTATCTTGGCTTATATGGCAAGTGCGCCTAAACAAACGATTTTAGTAACTGATGAAGGTGCAGCAACTGAAATGCTGAAAATACTCGTCAATAAATAAACGCATAAATGACTAAGACGGGTATTTTCAGGGAATAGGTTTAGATGGGCTTTGTGTAAATGTAGCTATAAGAAATTTTTTAACTATAAACTAAAAAACAACATGGAGGAATATATTATGACTTTGAAACTTGCGATTAACGGATTTGGACGGATTGGACGTAAAGTATTCCGCGAAGCTTTGAAACAAGAGGAAATTGAAATTGTAGCAGTGAACGATTTGACGGATGCAGCAATGCTTGCACATCTTTTGAAGTATGACTCTGTACATGGCGTATTTGACGCGGAAGTCAGTTTTGATAATGACACGCTTATTGTCGATGGCAAAAGAGTGAAAGTATATGCAGAAAAAGATCCAGCAGCGCTACCATGGGGCAAACTTGGGGTTGACGTTGTCGTTGATTCGACAGGCGTATTTACAGACAGAGCTGGACTGAACAAACACCTTGAAGCGGGTGCGAAAAAAGTTATCTTGTCATCACCGGCAAAAGGCGATATCACGACACTTGTAATGGGTGTTAACCACGAGTCATACGATCCGGCAAATGATAACATCGTATCGAATGCATCATGTACGACAAACTGTCTTGCTCCAGTTGTAAAAGTACTTCACAACGAATTCGGTATAAAACGCGGTCTAATGACAACAATTCACTCGTACACAAATGACCAACGCATTTTGGATTTACCGCATTCGGATTACAGACGTGCTCGTGCAGCTGCAGAAAACATGATTCCAACTACGACAGGCGCAGCTTCAGCTGTAACAAAAGTTATTCCTGAATTGAAAGGTAAACTTGACGGTATGGCTGTCCGCGTTCCAACACCAAACGTTTCACTCGTTGACTTTGTCGCTGAACTTGAGAAAGATGTGACAATTGCTGATGTGAACAATGCATTGAAAAACGCGTCTGAAAATGAGCTAAAAGGTTTCTTGGCTTATAATGAACTCCCACTAGTTTCTAAAGATTATAACGGAAATACTTCATCATCTACTGTAGATGGTCTTTCAACGATGGTCCTTGAAGACAACATGGTGAAAGTAATTACTTGGTATGACAATGAATCAGCTTATTCTGCACGTTGTGTGGACTTGGCACTTTATATGTTTGGTAAAGGTCTATAATTCAGTTAAATATAGCCATAAACAATAAAACCCCTTATAATGTAGTTGGGTAAGAGGAGCGGGGGGTTACCCCGTTCCTCATTTTTTTTTAAGATAAAGTATTAGTTTTTTCTACTTGGGTCGTTGTCTAGACTCCAGGCGCCAGCCGCTCGGGTCATAAGCAATCCAGCAATGTGGCAAAGAGCGCCACGTCGCTGGATCGACTTATGCCTGTCGCGTCTAAGCAGGCGCCTTGCACTTTTCTAAATTATAAATGGAGGTGGGCGTTTTCATGGTGTCGAAAAAGACGATGAAAGATATGCAGCTTGAAGGGAAACGCGTTTTTTGCCGGGTAGATTTCAATGTACCTATGGAAGATGGGAATGTAACGGATGATACAAGGATCCGTGCAGCAATTCCGACCATCAATTATATGGTAGCTCAGGGTGCGAAAGTTATTCTCGCGAGTCATTTAGGACGTCCAAAAGGCGAAGTGAATGAAGACATGCGGCTTACTGCTGCAGGCGAAAAACTTGCGGAATTGATTGGCAAGCCGGTAACAAAGCTCGATTCATCCATTGGGAAAGAAGTGGAAGAAACCATTTCGACAATGAAAAACGGCGATATCATTCTGCTTGAAAATGTTAGGTTCCATGCTGGGGAAGAAAAGAATGATGCAGGACTAGCGAAGCAATTTGCGGAACTCGCTGATGTTTTCGTCAATGATGCATTCGGTGCTGCACACCGTGCACATGCTTCTACTGCGGGCATAGCGCAACATATTCCGGCTGTATCTGGCCTCCTTCTTGAAAAAGAATTGGATATTCTCAGTAAGGCATTATCAGAGCCTGACCGTCCGTTCACAGCAATTATTGGCGGAGCCAAAGTGAAAGACAAAATTGGCGTCATCGATCATCTATTAGACAAAGTGGATAATTTGATTATCGGCGGCGGATTATCATATACGTTTGCAAAAGCACAAGGCCATGAAATAGGAGATTCGCTCCTTGAGGAAGATAAAATCGACCTGGCGAACTCATTTATTCAAAAAGCCAAAGAAAAAGGCGTTAATTTATACTTACCAATCGACGTTGTCATAGCAGATGCGTTTTCAAAAGATGCAGAGACAAAAAACGTGAATATCGATTCCATACCAGAAGGATGGATGGGTCTGGATATTGGACCAAAAACAGCTGAACTTTACGCGGACGTTATTAAAGAGTCGAAATTGATCATTTGGAACGGGCCTATGGGTGTGTTTGAAATGGAGCCGTTCGCGGGTGGCACACAACGAGTTGCAAAAGCGATGGCTGAAACAAAAGCATATACAGTTATTGGTGGGGGCGATTCAGCCGCTGCTGTCGAAAAGTTCGGCGTAGGAGATAAAATGGATCACATTTCAACTGGTGGAGGCGCTTCTCTTGAATTCATGGAGGGAAAAGACCTACCGGGCCTCACTGCACTGAACGATAAATGATCGGGGGGAAACATTTTGCGAAAACGAATAATTGCGGGTAACTGGAAAATGTACAAGTCTCTTGAAGAAGCGAAAAGTTTCGCGATAGAAGTGCAAGAAAAAGCAGCAGCTTCAGAAAAATTGGAAGCGGTTATCTGTCCACCCGCTTTATACCTTTCAGAACTTGTACAAATTACAAAAGGTTCAGCGGTAGGTATTGGTGCACAAACGATGCATGACGTAAAAGAAGGTGCTTTCACGGGCGAAATCAGTCCAGCGATGCTGTCAGAAATCGGCGTTGGCTATGTTGTCCTGGGTCATTCTGAGCGTCGTCAATACTTCAACGAAACAGATGAATCCGTCAACAAGAAAGTCCATGCTGCATTTGACTACAAGCTTACGCCAATCGTCTGTGTGGGAGAATCACTTGAAGATCGGGAAAGTGGACAAACAGTTGAATTAGTAGCAGGACAAGTGAAAAAAGCATTCGAAGGCGTCAGCGCTGATTTAGCGGCACAAGCAGTCATAGCTTATGAGCCAATCTGGGCTATCGGTACAGGTAAAACAGCAACTGCACAAGATGCCAATGAAGTATGTGGAGCAATCCGTACGACAATCGGCGAATTATATAATGAAACAGTTGCAGACCAAATTCGTATTCAATATGGCGGTAGCGTTAAACCGGACAATATTGAAGAACTTCTCACAATGGAACATATCGATGGCGCACTTGTCGGCGGCGCAAGTTTGGATCCTGCATCATTCTTGAAATTGCTAGAGGCTGGAGCACATGAGTAAAAGTCCGGTAGCGCTTATCATTTTGGATGGCTTTGGCCTTCGTGATGACAAGCTAGGAAATGCAGTTGCACAGGCGAACAAGCCGAATTACGATCTATTATGGAACAACTTCCCGCATTCAACGCTGACAGCTTGTGGGGAGGCGGTAGGTCTTCCTGAAGGACAGATGGGTAACTCTGAAGTAGGGCATCTGAATATTGGAGCTGGTCGCGTCGTCTATCAAAGTTTGACTCGTATTAATAAGTCAATCAGGGAAGCTGACTTTTTCGATAACGAAACGCTTTTGAGAGCAGTTACACACGCGAAGGAAAACGGCTCTGCACTCCATCTGATGGGGTTACTATCCGACGGTGGTGTACATAGCCATTATGAGCATCTATTCGCGCTTCTTCGCCTAGCGAAGTTGAATGGACTTGATAAAGTATTTGTCCATGCCTTCCTGGATGGCCGTGATGTGAGCCCACAATCTTCTCTTGATTACATTGAAAAGACTGAAACATTCATGCAAGAGTTGGGTGTTGGCAAGTTTGCAAGTATTTCAGGACGGTATTATGCGATGGATCGTGATAAGCGCTGGGAGCGTTTGGAAAAGGTCTACCGTGCAATTGTTGAGGGCGCTGCTTTAACGGCAGCTACGCCGACTGCAGGCGTACTAGCGTCGTATAAGCAAGGCGTTCATGATGAATTCGTTGTACCTTTCCTTATTGAAGAACTTGGTAAACCGGTTGCGACGGTTGAAGATGGGGATGCGGTTGTATTCTTTAATTTCCGTCCGGACCGTGCCATTCAGCTTTCACGCGCCTTAACAGATTCTACTTTTGATGAATTTGAAACAGGAACGAAAAGATATAAAGATTTGAAGTTTGTGACGTTCACACATTATAGTGACGACATTGTTGCAGATGTCGCTTATAGTAGTGACAACTTGGAAAACACTCTTGGAGAAGTTATCGCCCGCAACGGTTTGACACAACTGCGCATTGCGGAAACCGAGAAATTTCCACATGTCACTTTTTTCATGAGTGGCGGACGAGAAGACAAGTTCATAGGTGAAGAACGAATCTTGATAGCTTCACCGAAAGTTGCAACGTATGACTTGCAACCGGAGATGAGTGCTTACCAAGTGACGGAATCGCTTATTGAAGGAATTGAGGCGAATCGTTTTGATGCAATTATTCTCAATTTCGCAAATCCCGACATGGTCGGGCATAGTGGAATGCTGGAACCAACCATCAAAGCGATTGAAACGGTTGATATATGCCTTGGCAAAATTATCGACGCAATCCATGCTAAAGGCGGTACGGCAATCGTAACGGCTGATCATGGAAATGCTGATGAAGTAACTACGCAAGACGGGGCTCCGATGACGGCGCACACAACGAATCCGGTTCCGGTTATCGTTACGAAGGCGGGAATTAGTTTGCGCGAAGGCGGTAAACTCGCAGACTTGGCACCAACAATGCTAAAATTGTTACAAGTAGAACAACCGGTAGAAATGACCGGCACACCATTATTTTAAAAAGGGGAGAATGACATGCCAATCATTACACTTATCCAAGCGAGAGAAGTACTTGATTCACGTGGAAATCCAACAGTAGAGGTTGAAGTATTTACGGAAAGCGGTGCATTTGGTCGGGCAATCGTTCCATCTGGCGCTTCAACAGGCGAATATGAAGCAGTAGAACTACGTGACGGTGATCCGGATCGCTACTTGGGCAAGGGTGTTCTTCAAGCGGTTGACCATGTTAATGAAGTTATTTCGGCGGAATTGGAAGATGCGTTTTCAGTTCTTGATCAAGTGACGATTGACAAAGCGTTGATTGAAATTGATGGTACTGCCAACAAAGGTAAATTGGGCGCAAATGCAATTCTTGGCGTATCGATAGCTGTCGCACATGCTGCTTCTGATTATCTTGATATTCCCCTTTATCAATATCTAGGCGGCATTAACGCAAAACAATTGCCAGTGCCAATGATGAACATTCTAAACGGTGGCGAGCATGCGGACAACAACGTGGATATTCAAGAGTTTATGGTAATGCCAGTCGGCGCTACTTCATTCCACGAAGGTCTTCGTATGGGCGCGGAAATTTTCCATACCCTTAAGACTGTTCTACAGGCAAAAGGCATGAATACATCAGTGGGTGATGAAGGCGGATTTGCTCCGAACTTATCTTCCAATGAAGAAGCTTTGTCTATTATCCTTGAAGCAATCGAAAAAGCAGGCTACAAACCAGGCGAGGAAGTTCTCCTTGCAATGGACGTTGCAGCATCTGAGTTTTTCAATAAAGAAGATGGTACGTACAATCTTGCTGGCGAAGGTATCGTAAAAACATCGGCAGAAATGGTTGATTGGTATGAAGAGCTTTGCAGTAAGTATCCAATCATCTCTATCGAAGATGGTTTGGATGAAAATGACTGGGCGGGTCATAAACTATTGACGGACCGCTTAGGCAAAAAAATTCAACTTGTCGGAGATGACTTGTTCGTGACGAACACAGAAAAACTGGCACGAGGAATTGAAGAAGGTATTGGTAACTCAATCCTTATCAAAGTGAACCAAATCGGTACATTGACGGAAACGTTTGATGCGATTGAAATGGCGAAGCGCGCTGGCTATACGGCAGTTATTTCCCACCGTTCAGGTGAATCAGAAGATACGACAATTGCTGATATCGCAGTTGCAACAAACGCTGGACAAATCAAAACGGGTGCACCATCTCGTACGGACCGCGTTGCGAAATACAACCAATTGCTTCGTATTGAAGATCAGCTAGATGATACTGCTGAATATCTTGGTGTTAAAACGTTTTATAACTTGAAAAAATAATGATTGATAAAAACCCGCTTCGGCGGGTTTTTCTTTGGTTTTTAATAGATTGAGTGGAAACTCACTGAGTGACTATGAGAACTTCTGTCTTAAAATTAGAACAATAGGTTGTAACACCAGTCTGTTTTTGGTAAAATAGAACTGTTGTGAAGTTCGAATCGGGAGGTGGAACAAAATGCATACTTTGCTGATGACACTGCTCGTAATCGTAGCACTATCATTGATCGTAGTCGTATTATTGCAATCTGGGAAAAGCGCAGGTCTATCAGGAGCCATCTCTGGCGGAGCCGAACAACTTTTCGGGAAACAAAAAGCACGGGGACTTGACCTTGTACTTCAACGGGTCACTGTTGTACTTGCCGTTTTGTTTATCGTATTGGCAATCGTCATTATGAAAGTATAATCTTAAATAGACCATTATCGCCTGACCTTCCGACTGGTCGGGCGTTTTTTATTAAAAGTAGGGAAGTATAAGTTTTCTACTGGGGTCGTTGTCTAGACTCCAGGCGCCAACTCCTCGGGACATAAGTCAGTCAGGCTATTCGGCAAAGAACGCCGCTTAGCCCGCCCGTCTTATGCCTATCGGAGCTGAACGGCGCCTTACGCTTTTCTTAGTGTCTAGACTCCAGGCGCCAGCCGCTTGGTCATAAGCAATCCAGCTATGTGGCAAAGAGCGCCACGTCGCTGGATCGACTTATGCCTGTCGCGTCTAGCGGGCGCCTTGCGCTTTTCTTAGTGTCCAGACTCCAGGCGCCTAGCCCCTCGAGTCGCTTCAGTCCTTAAGTTAAAGGCAAAGAGCGCCTTTATCTTAAGGCCCTCCAGCGCTTTTCGGGTCTACCGAGGCGCCTTGCACTTTTCTTAGTGTCTAGCTCCAGGCGCCAACTCCTCGGGACATAAGTCAGTCAGACTATTCGGCAAAGAACGCCGCTTAGCCCGCCCGTCTTATGCCTGTCGGAGCTGAACGGCGCCTTGCACTTTTCTTAGAAAGGATGATCTAAATGAGAATTGCACAACCGAAACCATTCTTTTTCGAAAGAGGGAAGCGTGCAGTTTTACTGCTACATGGATTTACAGGTACCTCAGCGGACGTACGGATGTTGGGACGGTTTCTTGAAAAGGAAGGCTACACCTCGCTTGCACCCCATTACAAAGGCCACGGTGTTCCCCCAGAAGAATTGATCCACACAGGTCCCGAAGAGTGGTGGGAAGATGTTCTTACGGGTTATAATCAATTAAAGGAAGCTGGATACGATGAGATTGCAGTTGCTGGATTGTCATTAGGAGGCGTATTTTCGCTCAAATTAGGGTATAACAAGCCAGTGAAGGGTATTGTTACAATGTGCGCGCCAATGTCGATGAGAACAACTGACATTATGTATGAAGGTGTCCTTAAATATGCACGGGAGTATAAGAAGTTTGAAGGGAAAGCCGAAGAAGACATCGAAAGAGATATAGAGGCATTACGTGCGCAAAATATGCCTTCTCTCGAAGAACTTCGTGCACTTGTCTATGATGTACGAGATCATATCGATCACATCTATGCACCGCTATTTGTTGTGCAGGCCACAAACGATGATGTTATCGATACCGATTCCGCAAACGTTATTTATGACAATACCGAATCAGACATAAAAAATATTAAATGGTATGAACAATCGGGACATGTCATTACACTCGGACCCGAAAAAGTGAAACTTCATGAAGATATTTTGAAATTCTTGGAATCATTGGACTGGAATGAGTGAAAGATAAGACCAATGACCATACTATAGACTTATAAGGAGTGATGCAATTGGATAGCTTAGAACAAGACATACAGCAAAAATTGCTGTCTCTAATGAAAGAAGAATCGTATAAGCCGCTAACCGTACAGGAAATTCAGGAAGTATTGGGATTTGAACAGGCGGCGGAGTTTAAGGAACTAGTGAAAATGCTTGTTGACCTTGAACAAAAAGGGCAAATTATTCGCTCGAAATCGAACCGTTATGGCGTGCCAGAAGGCATGAATCTCCTTCGTGGAAAATTCATCGGGCATGCAAAAGGATTTGGTTTTGTGGCACCGGATGTAGAAGGAATGGATGATGTATTCATACCACCACATGAAGTAAATGGCGCGATGAACGGAGATACTGTCCTCATACGTGTCGTTAATGCCACATCAGGCGGTAGACGTGAAGGGGCAATTACACGTGTCGTGGAACGCAAAACAACAAAGGTAGTGGGCATGTACCAGAACAATAAAGGCTTCGGTTTCGTTGTTCCTGATGATAAAAAATTACCAATGGACGTTTTCATCGGTAAAGGAGATTCACTTGATGCGGTTGACGGTCACAAAGTCGTTGTTGAAATAACAGACTGGCCTGTAGACGGGAAATCAGCAACAGGTATGGTGACACAAATCCTTGGTCACAGAAATGATCCTGGCGTGGACATCTTGTCTATTATTCATAAGCATGGAATTGAAGTTGACTTTCCGCAAGCAGTACTAGACCAGGCAAATAAAATACCTGAAGAAGTTCAAGAAGAAGATTTGTTCAAACGTCGTGATCTCCGTGAAGAACTTTCGATTACAATTGATGGCGCGGATGCCAAAGACCTTGACGATGCCATTTCAGTTGTGAAAAACGACAATGGTAGCTATATATTATCTGTTCATATTTCGGATGTCAGTTATTATGTGACGGAGAATTCTGCAATGGGTGATGACGCTTATGACCGTGGAACAAGCGTGTACTTGACGGATAGAGTTATCCCAATGTTACCGCATAGATTATCGAACGGAATCTGTTCATTGAATCCAGGTGTCGATAGGCTTACGTTATCTTGTACAATGACGATAGATCGCAACGGGAAAGTCGTCGAGCACGAAATATTTGAGAGTGTTATTCGCTCGAAAGAACGTATGACTTATAATGAAGTTTATAAAATCATCGAAGAAAAAGACGAAGAACTTTCAGAGAAATATGCACATGTTGTTCCTATGATTAACCATATGGCAGACCTCGCGGCTATTTTGAAACAGAAGCGAGAAGATCGTGGAGCCATTGATTTCAATTTCAAGGAATCGAAAATCCTTGTTGATGAAAAAGGATGGCCAACGGATGTTGTCATTATGGAGCGTACTGTATCAGAACGCCTGATAGAAGAATTCATGCTTGCTGCGAACGAAACAATCGCGGAACATTTCCACTGGCTTAAAGTACCGTTCATTTACCGAATTCACGAAGATCCGAAAGCTGAGAAATTACAACGTTTCTTCGAATTTCTAACGAACTTTGGTGTTGTTGTAAAAGGAACGGGTAATAAGGTCCATCCAAAAGCGTTGCAGGAAATCGTAGAATCAATTGAGGGACTACCTGAAGAAACAGTTATTTCGACAATGCTCCTGCGTTCAATGCAACAGGCGAAGTATTTAGATCAAAGTCTGGGTCACTTTGGTTTATCCACAGAATTCTATACTCATTTCACGGCACCAATCCGCCGCTTCCCAGATTTGATTGTCCACCGTTTGATCCGGACATATCTAATTGAAAAAGACATGTCGACACAGACACTTGCGCATTGGAGTGCGATATTAGCTGATATTGCAGAGCATACATCTGAACGGGAACGTCGTGCAGTTGAAGCAGAACGTGATACAGAGTCACTGAAAAAAGCTCAATTTATGCTCGACAAAATTGGCGAAGAATTCGAAGGCGTTATTTCATCGGTTACAAACTTTGGTTTGTTTGTCGAACTGGAAAACACAATCGAAGGACTTGTTCACGTTAGTCATATGACAGATGATTATTATCGATTTGACGACAGACAAATGATGATGATTGGTGAACGTTCTGGCAAACAATACAGACTCGGCGACGAAGTAACCGTGAAAGTGATTGCTGTGAAGCCTGAAGAATCGACAATCGATTTTGAAATCGTTGGCATGAAACAAGACTTCCGTCGTACACGTAAAGAAACTCCGAAAGTCATCCATGCAAAGAAAAAGGATGGCGACAATAAATCCGGAGATAAATCAAAAGATAAAAAGAAAACAGGCACATATAGTAAAAAGAAAAAGTTCTATGAAGGCGCAGCGAAAAAAGCGGGTACTAAACCTAAGCCTAAAAAGAAAAAGTAAAGAAGGAGCGGTCTAGGCCGCTCCGCAGTTTTGCTTCCGGCTGTATTGTCACAAACTTTGAAAGGTTGCTTACCTGCGTCCAGCAGGCACAAGCGCTATTCAAAATTTGTATGCAATTACGCCGGGGCGTAATTGATTAAGGGGTGAAAGAAATGGCGAAAGGCCAGGGGAAGGTAGTCGCCGTTAATAAAAAGGCGAATCATGATTTTGCAATCGAAGAAACAATTGAGGCAGGTATTGTTCTACAAGGTACTGAAATCAAAGCAATCCGTACTAGTAAAGTTCAACTGCGAGATGCGTTTATAAGAATCCGCAATAACGAAGCGTGGATTACCAATATGCACATTAGCCCATATGACCACGGGAATCAGTTCAATCATGATCCGGTGCGTTCTAGAAAGTTACTTCTTCATAAAAAACAGATTAGCAAATTGATTGGACAAACGAAAGAACAGGGATCTGCGATTGTACCGATTAAGATGTATTTAAAAGACGGCTTTGCAAAAGTGTTAATTGGTGTTGGGAAAGGTAAGAAAGATTACGACAAACGCCAAGATCTGAAGAAAAAAGATGCGAAACGTGAAATCGATCGTGCACTTAGAGATAGACAGAAATATTGAAGTTTTGATGGAAATGTGGTATACTAATTAATGTTCAAGTAGTTCAGAAGCCTTTAAATAGGTTCTCCTGACATCCCTTTGGGGACGTTACGGATTCGACAGGGGTCGTCTTAGCTTGAGTTGCGCGTCGGAGGGCTCGGCTCCGTCAGAAACGGCACCTTATAATAACAGGCAAAACTAACAACAACCTAGCATTCGCAGCGTAAGCTGTTGAATCTGCCTTACATTTCCATCGCCCATGTGGCATTTGTAGGGCTCAACCTTTAGTGGGATACGACGACTGTTGCCTCTTGAGGCAGTCGGAAGAGACTTCCAAGATAGCGTACATGACGCCCTGATTGCCGGCATAATGCCACGCGAATCCAAATAGACAATCTACACGCGTAGATGCTTAAGTGTTAGAGCCTCTGGACGCGGGTTCGACTCCCGCCGTCTCCATATCTAAAATCCATTGAGTTCTATATGGTGCTAAAACCCTTGTGTATCAAGGGTTTTTTCTTTTACTCATACCGCCAAACCACACCTACTTAGGACGAACCGATGTTAAATCCGTTGTTAGCATCGGGAGTAAAGCATCCCTCAAATACCCATGAAGCTGTCGAATTTATTAATGGCTTCTACTTTCGCTTTTTGGGAAACGTGCGCGTAGATATTCATGGTCGTATGGACATCGCTATGACCTAATCGATCTTGGACATCTTTTAAGCTTGCGCCCGCTTCAAATAATAAAGTGCAATGCGTATGACGCAACCCGTGAGTTGAAATCTTCTTTAGCAGATATTTGTTTTGAACATGCACAATCCATTTCCGTGTTTTCGTAGGCTGAAGAAATCCATTGTGTTCATTGCTGAATACTAGTTGTTTTGGCTGTAATGTATTGAAGCCAATCATTAAATAAACTTGTTTCTGTGTTTTCTTCCAATCTTTTAGTACAGTCATTGTTTTAGCGTCAATTGTAATTGTACGGGCTACGCCTGTTTTCGTAGATTTCACATAAAGTTGATTTTCTCTTCCGCGTGAAATAGCTTTGTTGATCCGGATTTCATTTGTACTGAAGTTGATGTCGTTCCAGGTAAGAGCCAGGGCTTCACCTTTACGCATTCCACTGTAAGAAAGCAAGCGAAAAAAAGTATAAGCTTTATAATTATTTTCTTTTTCCATGCATGATAAAAACTCTATAAGCTGTTCTCTAGAATAGAAATTCTTAAATCCATCTTCGTCTATAGTGGCCTTGTTCTTAGAAGCGGCAGGCATATCCACATATGCAAAAGGATTCGTCTGTATGAAGTTTCGCCTGATTGCAAAATCTAATACCTTCGCAGCGTATGATTTTACCATACGATAATTTTTCAATTTATTTGCCCATTCATACACATGCTTTTGACAAATATCCACATGAATTTTCTCGATTCTATAAGCGCCCATAGCAGGAAGAATGTGGTTTTTGAATATCCCAGTTGTTTTTACAAACGTACTTGCTTCTACTGTATTCTCATAGGAAACGACCCATAAATCGTATATTTCTTGATAAGTCTCCGCACGTTGCTTGCGAAACGTCCCTTTTTCGATTTCTACTCTAATTCTTGCAAGCGCAAGTTCTGCTTGTTTTATTGTTCTGAAGCCGCTTCGTGTGGTTCGTATTTCTTTTCCAGTCAATGGATCAATACCTACATAAATTTTAAAGCGGTAGCATTTCTCACCGTTTTCTAATAAATAACTTTCAATTGAAGTTGTTTTTTTCTTTGCCAATACTTACTCCCCCGTTCCTTATTTGGAGGCAAGGTTGGGGTGAATCGATTTGCCAAAGTATGATCTTGGCAATACACATATACCATACTTTGACTATTAATTACAATTCCTTTCGATGCCTCCTAGAATTTTTAATAGCTGTTTGTTTCTAGGAAGCTATTGATTTCTTTTTTAGACACACGCTTAACCCCATCGATTTCACAGACTTTCAAGCCCATAGTTCTGAACTTCATAAACGTTGTGTAAGAAACTCCAGCATAAAGGGCGCCTTCCTTCAGACTCATCCAATTTTTAGTTAACTGTGAATTCTTATGCTGCTCAATCGCCTCTTTCATACTTGTCAGCATTAATTCCTTAAGCTGTATTTCCAATCCTTGAGGCATGTCTAGTTCAATACGCATTTTCTCGATCTCCATTTTTTTCTCTATAGAATTTTCATCTTTTAGTGGGAGTTGTTGATTTTTAGAGTAGTTGTCTCGTGTTTTTGAGGAAACAAAAACAACCAATGGATATCCCATAAGAAAAATGAAAACACCAATACTAGAATGCGTCAGGAAGTTTCCCCGACGCACCCTGGTATTTTTCTTATGCGCTATCTTTGGTTGCGCGTTTATCTTTTGTGTGGTTGGAATGGCGTGTGATTACTTGGTGCCTTCCTATAGATTATATCCTAAGTCATAGAAGTGGGAATTGTCAAATGAAAATAATAATCATGCATAATTATTATTTCGTGAATGAAAAGAGAAGTGTTGCAAATCGGAATAGTTGTGTTGTATCATGAAAGCACACATAGGCAACTTTGTATGTTGCAACGATAAAAATGATTTATAAAGACACTCACAGATAAGCGCGTTGTTAGCGAAAAATTGAAGACGAATAAACCCTTCCTGAATTAGAGTAAGGGATTCGTCTGCCAATTTTAGCTAGCAGGGGGCTATTTTTTTATTCAAAATAATATACGAGGAGAATGACAATGAAAAATGTTGCAAATGAAAGAGAAGCTACATGGAAAAGTAAGGGCGCTGCATTAAGGAAACTAAGGGAAGATAAAGAAATCTCGAGAGCAGAAATTGCACGCCAAATGAACATTAGCGTTGGAAGATTAGCTAGATTAGAAGGTGGACATGGTGTTAGGGATGCCAATATATTGTCGAAGTTCTATGAGCTAATAATTAAACACCATGAATTGACGGAAAGTGTTGAGCAGAACAGCAACATCGAAAAAAGGGTACATTATCAGCAAAAAACGATAAATACCAGGTTCAACTCGCGAAACATCATCTGATATCAAAAACGAGCAAAACGTGATGGAATCAAGGTTTCTCCTTCTAACTAAAAACCCTATCTACTAGGGTCCTTGTGGCTATTGAACCCTTGCTGAAGAGTACCTTTAATTCCGTGTAGTATGTACAATAACCACGAATAGATAGGTAATGTATTAGAATTATCCATAATCATGCGAAAAATGCAATGGGCTATTGTGTTTATAGTGTCATTTTAGCGTAATAATTCTTTGAAAGATTTTACGATAGGAGGATCATATTATGCAGATGAATCATTACAAACTTAAGGCAGCTCGTTGTCTAAAGGGATACAGCGTAGAGGAGATGGCTAGACGCACAGGAATTGACTTACATGCTTATTGGCGTATCGAGAGTGGTAAAACGCAGTTGAAGGTACAGCACTTTCTAAAGATGGCCACTATATTGGAACAGCCACTCAGTTACTTTGTAGAAGAAAACATTCTATCTACAGACGTGGCAAATCGTGTGACAGAACTACGCGTATTGCTGGGACGATTGGATGAGCAAGGGAAAGAGCTTTATTCAACATTAATACAATCGTTAGATGCTGTTTGTGTAACGTAATGATAAAAATTGTTATAAAACTTTGCGGTAATTGTTAATAAACGACTTTTTTACGGGTAAGTTTAAAAGAAGCGAGAAACAAGACGGCAAAGAATTGGGGTAAGGGAGGAGAAGGAGTTATGATTGATACGTTTGAGATTACATTAATAGCAGGACACACGGTTGTAGATTTAATGGGTGAAGGTTTAGCAAAGGAGATTAGGTTTAAAGACAACTTTTGCAAGCTTACTAATCCACTTAGACAGCCTGGAGTAAGAGCGATCAACATCACAAGGCAGAAGAACAGCAATAAGTACAGTATCAGTGTTGAGATCAATCCTACGGAGCTTATAGAAGAAGCAGCAAGTATTGAGCTATTCCAATGCAGCAAGGAGAACGTGGAAGCTCTAAAGCAGGCATTAAACAAAGTACTTATATCCATTCATGCCAATTTCTCATTAAAACAGCGAAGCTGGCAATTATCACGCGTTGACTATGCGTTGCAGTTCTACACTCCACATGTGGAGTTGTATACAGTGCTTGAAAGTAAGGGTTCGATTCCATATCGCTTTGAAGGTCTTCAGAAGCCAGGAAGTACCTATAATAAGTGTAAGAGTTCCCGATTCAATGCCTATAATAAAGGTGATCAGCTTTCTAAAACAAATTGCCCTGAATCATTAAAAAAGATGGCAAAAAACTTATATCGATGTGAGTACCAATGCTTTAATCCTAAATACTTAAGTAAGAAGTACAATGTTGATCAATTCGGCTTGTTTAGGGAGGATATCGCAATATCTGTTTTAGAGTCACAGCATGGGCGACACATTAAGGGAGGCGACTACTACACATATGATGAAGCCGCGAAGCGGATAAATGAAATGAAAGGCAAACAGCAACAAACGAAAGAACAGATGATTGAAGTCCTTAAATTTATTAAAGCTGTTGGTTCACTTTCTAATTCCTTGCAAGCGATTCAAAATGATACTGAAATTGTGCCAGAACGATTCAGGGGAGCACAAAGCGGATCTAACTACGATAGACTTAAAGATACGTTCAACGAGTTCATTAGAGAGCATCTGTGCAAGGAAGGAATCAATCCAGTGTTACTGCCAAGTGACTCAGACATTAATTTATTGCAGAATACTTCATCTAGGCTATTTACAGCCTAGTTTCATATAGAAAGCCCCAATGGTAGCTAAATGGCTAGCCCGGGGCTCTTTTTTTCATTAAATAGCATATATACTTAGACTAAGTACCCTTGAAAAAATTTTTTATTATTTATTGTTAAAACTTGGATTTACAAATTGTGAAAAAAGCTAATTGATGTCTGTACATTAAATTGGGCGGGGGCATTCAACATCATGCTTTGTGTGATTACTTAATATCTGAAATAAATAGTTTTAAATATTGTGGTAGGTATTCTTGGCATATTGATTTTCTAACAAAGGCATTCCCATCTGATTTAAGATAGGTGCTCACGTCATTTATGTTATTAATAATTAATGGTGGTCCGTGCAATTCTTTACAAAGCTTAAAAGCCTTCTCGGGTATTATGGGACGGAGAGCCCTTTCCTCTTTACCATCTGAAGTAATGCCAACCCACTGAGTATGTCCACCGAAATCATTCTCATTTTTAAAAATCCAAAAGTAATCTTCGTCATAGAAAATTGGATTATGAATGTTGAAAGGGTCATGCAAATCATTTTTATGACTACTAATTCCTAGTAAGTAGTCAGTTGAAACATCAAAAAATTGAGCTGTATTTATTAATATATGTGAATCCATTTTATTTTGATTGTTTTCATAACGATAAATAGACTGCTTAGTACACTGCAATTCTTCAGATAATTCATCTTGTGTTAGATTCAATGCATTTCTAAGGGTTTTAATTCTCTCGCCTGGTGATGGCATACTCATTCACTCCTTTAAATTTGATAAAACAATTAGAATTCTTAACGTTTTGCTTTGTATATTGGCAAGTACTGTTACATCCTTTACATTATAGAAAATAATGAGTGAACAAGAAAGTAACAATACTGTTTATTGACATTTTAAATGAAGAAAAAAGTTCTACGCTGCCCAATTAGACAGAAATAAAGTATGGCGGGGGCTCCTTTTTCTACGTAAAAGACATAAATGCGGAACGTTGATTTGTGATCATATAAGCGATATATCCACAATCCTATTGTCTGACTAGACTACTTGAGCAATCGCGGTTCATCTAGTTTATAAATGTCAACCTAAGTATGTACTCTTTCGCTTGTTTAAAGATGTACAGAAATCACTCCACTTTTTTTTTAGTTGTTCTATTATTCTGTAGGAGCGCCCCACGATACTAACGACTGTTGTGTGCTGAAGGGCACTGTATATATTAATGTCTCTTAATAATGCAACATCAATTAATTTATAGCTATGAAGTGGTGACGGTTCTAGTGCATTAATAATTAATTGGTAGTTAAAAGTGTCGTAGGTGAAACCTTTCATTTGCTGTAATCTCTTTTCGTTGTACAACAATGCAATATCAGTGTCATGCCAAGTTTAGCTTTTATTTGGTATCTGTTTTAGAAGTTGGTTTAGTAGAGTTACTTTTTTTAATATCTATTTTACCGAAGAATTCAGACATCGGGATAGATAAAGTTGCTAGAAGGTGTTCTAGTGTATCCAATTTAATTAAACTGTTTCCATTTTCTATATTAGAATATGCGTTCAAAGAGATTCCAGCTTGACTTGCAAAATCTACTCTGGAAAAACCTTCCTCATTTCTTAGCTCGAACAAGCAAAGTCCTATTATCTGTTTTATTTCCATATGAATCATCCTTCCTCTAACGAATACCAAGTACACTTGGTATTCAATCTCTGCTTTGTGTGGTAAATTATAGTTACCAACATTATACAAGGAGGAGAATATAATGACAACTGAATTAATTATTGATCTAGACGTTAGTGGTTTTAGAAAAATGCCAAGTCCGTATTTACAGAAAGATGAAAATGGTGATGTAGAGACAATTATTTTGTATATGGATGTAACTAAAGTGCCTGATAACATTCCGTTAGATCCGAATCCGCGATATCAAAATATGAGAACGAAGGTTGCTAAGCGTATTGAAGAAGGCTTATTAGATTCTAATAATGCTTTTCATATTTTAAATCGCGGATTATTAATATCTGCCAAATCTTTTAAATTTGATGCTAAGAATAGCATTGTTTCAATTGATTTGGGTGATCGTTCTATTGAAGATGAAGTTGCGGTGTATGGAATTGTAGACGGAGGTCATACGTATAGAACTGTGTTAAAAAACAAAGAGAAAATGCTAGATGCATTTAACGAGAAGGGTTCTAGTCAATACGTAAAGATTGAAATTTTAACGGGAATTGAAGATATTTTTCAAGATGTGGCAGATTCCCGTAATACTTCTGTACCGGTAAGTGAGAAAGCGATCACAGAATTAAAGGATCGTTTCGAGAGTATTGTGAAGAGTGTGATTGAAAATGAACCGTATTCCAACAAAATAGCGTATAAAGAAAATTCCACAGAGCCTATTGATGTGTTGGATATTATATCAATAATGTTTATGTATAACGTTTATAGGTTCCCTGATAAAGAAGTACAACCTGTTCAGGCTTATAGTTCAAAAGCAATGACCTTAAAAGATTATAACCTGATGTACGATAAGTATGAGAATGATTTACCAAGTAATCCTTACATTAAAATGAAACCTATTTTGATAGATATTATTAAGCTGGCTGATTTAATTGAACTAGAAATGGCTAAGAAGTACCGAGAGAAAGTTCATAATGGGGCTTTTGGTAAGATTCGTGGAGTAGAAAATGCTAAAGATAAAACTGTGTTTCGTACCAAGTTTTACAATGTGGAAACGAATTACAGGATATCGAAAGGCTTAATATACCCAATCATTGGTGCTTTTAGATCGCTTGTTGATGAAAGGGATGGGGAGTATTATTGGCGCTCAAATCCATTTGAGGTTTGGAATAAGGTGGGTGCCGGCCTGGTTGAAGATACAATTGATCGTAGTCGTTCTTTTAATAATAATCCTCAATCAGCAGGGAAAGATTCTGGTTTATGGAAACAAAATTATCAAACAGTATTCACTCAATTTTTAGAAGACTTATTCAACTCCTAGAAATAGGGAGTGCAACTCGGTAAAAATGATCTTTTGAATTAATTAAGATGAAAATATCATTTCGTTACTTTGGACCAATTAGAATAATCCTATTGGAAGTAATGTTTTTTATATTAAAAAGGGGGATATAAGAATGGTCGGATATCTTATAGAGAAAGTCTCATCAAAAGAATTGTTTTTTAAAATAATGAAAGCGGATTTAGAAGCTGAAGTGACGGAAATTATTAATGAGTACGATATGCATAATACTTTGGATTGGCAAGCATTTGGCGGGAATTGGAGTAACTATAGCGTTATTGGTAACCAATCAAGTACATCTGAGGGAGCGTTAGCAGAGAAGTTAACTAATGCTGTAGATGCATTAGTAGTTAGGAAGTGTATGGAATTAGGCATTGACCCTAAGGGGCCAGATGCTCCAAAGAATTTTAAGGAAGCGTTACAAAAGTTTTGGGGGATTGTAGATGGTGATCCCAGAAAGTTATCTAAGGATTCAGAACGTGATATTCTAGATAGTTTAGTAGTAATGGCAACTACTAAAGATTTAAAAACATGGAAGACATTGGCTGCTAAGGAGAAGGAACTAAGCTTAGCTGTTTATGATAATGGTGAAGGACAAAGTCCGAATAGATTACCGGAAACAATATTATCCTTATTGAAGGGGAATAAGCATGATATTCCTTTTACACAAGGAAATCATAATCAAGGTGGATCAAGCACACTAATGCATGGTGGAAAGTATTCATATACATTAATTATTAGTAAGCGAAATATTAACATCGTAGGAGAATTTGATGCGAGGGATGATGATTCGCTTAATGAGTGGGGTTGGACATTAGTAAGACAAGAATTAAGAGTTGGTGAGTCATCTCCTGTATTTACCTATTATGCACCAAATGGAAAAATACCTCGTTTTGAGGCAGATGAATTACCATTATTACCGAGGATAATTAAAGGGCAAGAAGCCAAAGATTACTTAAATTACGATAAGTCATGTACTGCAGGGGTTCCGTTTGAAAAAGACGTAAATAGCGGAACACTTATTAAAATGTTCAATTACAATATTAAAAATAAAGGCCCACTTGTATCGCATTTTAAATACGAAATGGGTAAACGCTTGTATGATACAGGGTTACCGTTTAATTTAATTGATTGTAGAAAAAACAAATTCAATAATGATACGATCTTTAGAGGGATGAAAAAAATTCTTGAGGATGACGAGGGTGCTAAAGGAGAACGCAAGTTAGTCGCTGATGGTTTCCCAATTAGTGCAGATTTCTCCGTTCCGTTCATAGATCCTTTTAATAATAACCTAAACTTAAGTCAACGTGTAAATGTTGTAGTGTATGCATTTAATGAACGAGATAGTAGCAAAAAAGATGAAAATTCGATCTTGGGAGACAAACCTGTCTTATTTACATTAGGACAGCAAATACAGGGCGGTCTTGATGGACGTTTTTTATCAAGTTTAGGATTATCAAGTGTTAGGAATTCTCTAATGATCGTTCTAGACTTTCCAGATATTCATCCCTCATTTAAGAAAGACTTATTTATGACAGACCGTGAACGCTTACTTGATAAGGAACCTTTAAAGCTTATAAAAAATTATTTGAAAGCATATTTAGAAGGTTCTGATGAACTTCATGAATTTAAAAATAAGCGTATTGAAGATGGTTTGAAAAATACCCTATCTAATGATTCAGAAGATTTGAAAGAATTGATGAATAAGTGGGTGAGTAAAAATCCGTCTTTATTAAAAGGTTTAATGACTGGACAATTAGTGGTTGGTGGAGGAACTGAAAAATCACCCAGGTCGAGAGGTCCAAAAACAAAAACTCCGAAGGTTCCAATAATATTGAAAGAAGAACCTACCCATTTTACTTTGAAGATGAAAAAAAATGAAGGTTTATATCAAAAGAAGGTGACGCAGAATACGAATTTTACAATTAACTTTACAACTGATGCACCAGAGAATTATTTTGATCGTACTGAAAATCCAGTAGACTTGAAAATTAGTTTTGAGGGGAAAGAGATTGATTCCAACTTTGTGAAAAGTATGAAGCCTGGAGTTTTTTCAATTACTTTTACAAAAGACTTTTCGCGGAAATTGAAAGAATGTCAAGTCAAAGTTTTTATATCATGTGATACTACAGGCTTTGACTTTAATAATGAATTTACTTTGATTATTACTAAGAAAGAAGATGGACCGCATCCAGGAAATAATAAAATGGGACTTCCAGATTATCGGGAGATTAGTTTAAGCACTGGATATGATGGTGTCACAGAAGAAACGGCAGCAATGCTAGATGGTGAATTGGTATTGATTAATGTTGACAACAAATATCTCAAAGCTCATTTACAGGGATTAAAGGATAGCGAAAGTGATGGCATGTTTGCGAAAGCATTGTATGTATACTCAATGTTATTTAGTACAATATCTGCAAAAGCATCGTTTAATAGCAAGGATACTATTATTGATGCTGATAATGCTGAAGACGATGTATATGAAGTCATAATACGAGACACAATGGCCGTGGCTCGTACATTGTTTGTTACAGAAAATTTAATCGTTAATTTAAAAAAAGGTCTTTAATAGTAAAGAGTACCTAAAGAAGCAAACACTATATTTCGCTGCACTGGCACTTAAATTTAAAGTTCAATAAATTAAAGTTGGTCGATAATGACGTTCTAAAGCTCTTAGTAGAGTTAATCAAACTTTGCTGGAGCGAGAATGTTTTCATTGTCTTTACTCATGGCCTCAGAACAATGGAAGACCAAGCAGAGATTTACGGAAAAGGGCGTGCAAGTTATATCTACGACGGAAAGCAGTACGGCAATCCAAAAGCAAATGTCGTTTCTAAAGCGATGCCAGGTTCGAGCCTTCACAACTATGCATTAGCACTAGACTTCGTTACGTGCGATGGTCTAGGAAAGAATGTAGACTGGGTGGTCGGTCCAAAGTGGCGACATGCAGCAGCAAACGCAAAAGAGTTAGGCTTCACTTGGGGTGGCGAATGGAAGCCATTCATAGACTATCCGCACTTCCAATACGACGGAGGTTTGAGTGTAAGCAAAATAAAGCAAGGGAAATTCCCAATATTCAAATCAATACCTGTTAGAGCATCCCCTTCTCAGAAGCCCCCAGTTTCAAACCAACAGGCTAGTAATCAGATTGGTGTCGTAAAGATTCTTGTAGACGTTCTCAAAGTGCGTGAAGAGGCAATTTTCACAGCTAAGGTTGTAAAGGCTGTTAGAAAAGGGCAGACATACAAAACATACGAGAAGAAGAGCGGTATGTATAATGTAGGCGGTAAGCAATGGGTTTCAGTAGGCGCAGCATACACAAAATTCACTACTACTTAAGTTGAACTTACTTATAGATTATGAATACTTTAATATAAAAACACATTGTTATTACACAAAGAGACCACCTAATCATATGAATTAGTGGTCTCTTTGTACTCTATATATCAGTATTGTCAGTAAGCATAACGGCAAACTCTGACAAGGTATAAACCTTCTGATTCTTCCAATCACAAATTAATATTGAGAGATTCATACCAACATTTCTTCCAGGTTCGATTTTACCTAAATTTATATTAAAAGTGTACGCTTCTCCATAAAAGCTAACAATCGCAATCAAATTGCATTCTGTTTGCATAATTACAATATAATGCGCTCGATCTGGTAAAAATGGTATCAGTTGTTTTTCCTGCTCTTTATCTTTAGGAATCATATCAACAAATGATTCGCCTTCATTTGTTCCTGTCCATATCCAATTGCGAATTGGATCAAAGTTGGCTTCTAATGCAAACTCAATACCTTTTTCATAAGCTAAGTAGTTTAACGCCATTTTTGCTATAACTCGACCGTCTGTGTCTAAATTCATACGGTAGCTTTGATGCACTGTTACTTGATTAGAATTTTTCTTAGAGTTTTTCACATCAAAGTCTTTTGAAATTTGGACCCTTTCGATGTACTCTTCTGCAATTGTAACTGCTTTTTCATCTCTTACAGCCAAAAACCATTTATTATCAGATTCGCCGAAAAGTGCTAAATTGTCTGGTAGTGTTTCTGAAGTTATGAGAATGTATTCATTGGATTTTTTTGCTTTCTCAATAAATTTATTTAACAGTTGCTCCTGGGTTAAATCTTTTTTAATTAATTTCGGGTCTAGTGAAATATTAATATCCTCTTTACCGAAGGAAAAAATAAAGTGGTTAATAACATATGGTTCTCCTAATTTAATATATCCAAGTGAATACTTTTCTTTGTCCGCTGTTTCTTCATTAGATATCACACAAATATTTGATTTAGATGCCTTGTTATCATGTAGCTTACCTCTTTTTCCGGGACCTTCAAACTGACGGATTATTGAAATAAGTGAATCTCTCGAAAAATGCTTTTCGAATTTAGAGAAATAATTGTTTGCTTCATGAGATACATAAGTCTTAGGCAGCTTTTTTTACCACCAATTGCTGCTAAGAAAATATGATCTCCAGATGTCATAGCGGAATCATCATGTGGCTGCTTCGTGTATAAGCATATTTTATCAGAAGTCATATTTTTTCTCTCCTTTATAAATAGTACTAGATATATTGTACTACATTATAGAGAGCGTTACTGTGTAAAAAACATTGAAGTTGTATTATACTCTTTACGAATTGAATTATTGTCTTAGAATAAGTCATGATAATGATCAGGTTTCATGGTAAAATCCCTTGCCTCCAAAGTAGTAATTTAAGTCAACCGATGTTAAACCCGATGTTAAGGAAATCTATTAATGTCTCTAAATGCATATAAACACTGACGTGAAGCGAACTGTGGAATAAACGGGTTCGACTCCCGCCGTCTCCATAGAGATATGGCTGATAATGTAGTCGTATTAACGGTTTTAGAGAGTAGGGATATTGAACGGGAGGTAAACTCCTGTGCAATATCCCTATTTTTATTGCTTAGGAAAAGAAACACATTTTGTGGCACGTTAATTTGTTAATAATAAACTGGTTGACAAAGTTGAATGGGGCAACTCTGACATAATGGGTATGAAGGCTTCGGGGCATTAATTAATGTGTTTTATGTAACGAGTTATGAAGCTTAGCTTGTTGAAAAATGGAGGGCGTGAAATGTATTTAAAGAAAAGAAGGTTCGCGCTATTGATGGTTATTACTACTGCGTTGTTTTTAACAGCTTGTGGAGGCGGAGACGTGAAGCACTGAAAATACAACGAAAACAGACACTACAAAAGTAAATGAAGCTGGAGAAAATGAATTTATACTGTTAAGTAAGGGTTTTGAAAAGTATCCAGTTTGGTTCATAGCGAATCAAGATCTAACAAGAGATAGTCGTATTGATGAAGTGTTTGTTTTTAAAGATGGGGATGTAACAACATACTCTGGCTACACAACGCTAACAATTGAAGAAATGAACGAACTAAAAGATGAAGAAATCATTCAACATGCAAGTGAGGGTGCTACTTCAATAGTGAATCGTAACTATTCTCTGAATATCATTCTAGACGGTTATGGTCATGACACTAAAGAAGTAGAACTTCTTGTAAAGGATGATTCTATAGTGCAGAAGTTTTGAAATAACCCTACGGTGAATTTTAAGTAGACCTGCCATCAGAGCATTTGTGGTAGTTTTTTTATGGTTGTAATTTAACGTCTGTTTGATATGGTGGTGGAAGGATGGTTATGGAGGAAATTATGACAAACATCAAAGAATTAGCTGGGCTTCTAGTTTTAGGCTTATTTTTCAGCCTTTTCACTTGGGTAATGATCGATTCTTATCTGGATGAGTACGATTTAGCTTCAATTCGATCAGCAGAAGCGACAGTCATTGAAAAAATAGCAAGCAAAGGGTTATTCACCCCTCCTACCTATTTTGTTTGGGTCGAATTTGCTGGCGGAGAAGAGATTAAATATCGCAACCGTGTTTCCAAAAGTCAGATAGAGAACATTGAAATTGGCGATACGATTAATGGTTATTTGACAGGTGCTACAACCTTTTCGACACTGCGCGATATACTCATTGATGGCCTCTATTACTTGATTGCTATTTTTGTTTTTGCGTTTATAGCTTTCTGTTTACTCGTGGCCTTTTTCTTATCCATTCCTGCATTGGAGCGCTTAGAAGAGAAGATATCTTCTGAGCGATTTAAAAAAAGGAAAAGAATGAGGAAAAAGAAACGAAAGAAAAAAGTAGATTCGAGACAAAGGGCTTGGAGAAATGCAGGTATTGTCATTGCAATTTTTCTTTTCATTGCCCAAAGTTTTGTAGTGAACCTGATTCGAACAGTGCAGCCATTCGGAAAGACAAAAACGGAAGCTACAGTCGTTGACCGATTCGAGTATACGACTTATCGGAAATACGAAGACTCAATTCGGGATTTAACCATCTCTTATAAAGATCATACGGGCAGAACTTTTGAAATGGCCAAAGACGTAACGCGACACACCTATCGGCAATATGGCATAGGAGACAAACTACCAATTAGCTATCGAAATGCCGATCCGTATGATGTGTTTGTTCGAGGGAATTCTATATGGGATTACCTTCTGTTATTTACATACTGGGAATTGTCTGTTTATATTGGTTTGATTGCTGTGAGTGCATTCTCTATTTGGGCTTTTCTTGATGATCATAAAGGGAAAAAAAGGTTTTGGCAAAAGTTTAATAGGAAGATCGATAAAAAGTAAGATAGGCAAATGGATAGGATGCGGATATGCTGGTTTAGCCATTCATTTCTTTTTTGAATATTGCATATCTGTGCAAGAAACTTTTATGAGAGTTTTTTAAAAATACGATTTGATTTTAGCGTAGTGGATAGTCAACATTTGCAAGTATATTTACTTAAATATGTAAGTCTTTAGAGGCAGGTTCGACTCCCGCTGTCTACATATTTGATGTCACAGCAACGTTTAAGCGATGTGTGGCATTATTATGGCAACAACATATATAACAAAGACGATTTCATCTTTTGATGTGGTCGTTTTTTGTTTTGGAAATTTTGCGGTACCTGGCACTCGTTTTGTTTCCCGTTTTGAAATGCGACAAATTCTTATATACCATTCACTCGATACGCCATTTTACTAATGCTTGTTAAGCCTGCTGCCGTGTCTTCAACGGATGTATGGAAATCTTCATCAATCCATTTCGTTAAGTACCCGATTGTTCCGAATGCTGTAAAGGTTGAAAGTGCTTCATTTTTAAAGCTTACTTGGAGCGTCTCGTATAAATGTTTATACAAGCGAGTTATAAATAATCTATCAAGGATTCTTCCCTTATAAAAATCTGGATTCTGATGAATATGCTCACAAATTCAGTGAGTGCTGCCTGTGCACTGTTAAATTCAGACACGATTCAGAATTAATTCGAATTGTGTGATACACAGGCAGACAAAACTTTACATCAATGGACAAGCCAAAATGTTAACTGATAATAGAGATAAATATTGACGAAATACTCTGTTTCCGTCTACGCTTTTCATATGGAAGCTCCTTTCTGTAGAGTAGATAACTGATTAGTCGTCAGTTTCATTTTACAGAAGGAGCCCTTTTTTCGTATTAATTTAACTTTATTTCTGATTCCAATCCTTTTTTACGTTATTTTACTGCTTTGCAACGCTAGTGGGCAACTGGTACTCTTGTAGAAGGGGAGTCAATCCGCAACTCTTTTCCCACCAAACAATAAAAGAACATTTCATTTAAAAATGAGAGGATGAGTAAAAATGGATAATTCACAAGAGAGAATCTGTAAGTTTCTAACTCAAAACAAGTTAAAATTCATCAGTGAAGATCAAGTAGCTAAAAAGTTCGGATACAAGAACATACTGACTTTTTACATTGGGAAAGAAGGATGGTCAGCCTATGGTATTGATGGAAGAGACTTTAAAGGTCGAAACCATCAAACATCTAAAGTTGGATTTCTTATTACTGAGTATAAAGAATATGAGGATGGTGTATATTAAAAAGCTGAATTTTTGGGAAGGGAAAGAGTTATCTAATAGAAAATAAAAGCAACATTTTATAGCGCTAATAGCACTTTGTGACACCCGTTTAACCCCTATAATGGGCTTTAGCAAGTTCATATATTGGGGTAGGCGGTACGGGGCTATTCCCCTTGCAATTATTCCTGAACCATTGGCATATTGAGTAAGTGCTGCCTGTGTACGTTGCAATAATATAGTTAGTGGTAGAAGTGGAAGGAATTTAGAATGGAGTTGATTTTAAATGGGGTACCCTGGAATGCCACCCGGGTTTTGGATAGAACTTATTAAAATACTATCAGTTGTTATTTTACTGGTTGGCGTTATTCCAGCTGTTTTTCGTTATAGAATGGGTGCAAGTAAAAAGAAATGGTTTTCATATAATCATATAAATGAATTTCATAAAAAAGTCGATTGGACACTCCGTATAGTCTTTGCGATTTCTCTTATAATTAGTGGAATCCTTTTTATTAGTCAGCCCTTTATAACATATATAGTACTTGGGTTTTTCACACTAACTCAAATCGGTGTTCAAGCATATATAGAATGGAGATTTTCGGATAACAAAAAAGACTTTCAGGTATCATTAATCCAGCTTACCTTAACTTTTATTACCTTATTTGGATTCATCTTCTGGTTAGAATATTTTTCATAGGAACAATTAGTTTAAGTAGATTTAATAAAGCAAATGAGCGCGATTGTTGGCTAAATACTTTTTTGAAAGGGGAGCTTTGGCTACTCTTTTTTTGTGTTGTTTGCGGTTTTCCCTTAGTTAGTGCTGCCTGTGCATCACACGATTCAGAATTAATTCGAATTGTGTGATGCACAGGCAGACCAAACTTGGAGTTTAATTTATTCTATGTTTTTTCTTATTCTTTACTAATCGTTCTAGAAATGATATTCTAAAAGAAGTTAAATTAGTTGCAGTTAAATGTCCTATAATTAGAATGTTCATTCTTGTTAAGGTGCTCGTATTTAGGGAGGAATTATGGCTAGAAGTAAAGAGTTTGATGTAAATCAAGTATTAAGAAAAGCCATGGAGCTTTTTTGGCAACAAGGGTATGAAAAAACATCTATGCAAGAGCTAGTAGACTATATGGGCATTCATCGCAGAAGCATCTACGATACGTTTGGCGACAAACGTACATTGTTTTTGAGTGCCTTATCTCACTATGAAGAGTTAATTACTAGTGAAACGAAGAAGAGAGTAGGTTCAAAATTACTGGTAAAACAAGGGATACGAGAAGTGTTTAACATGATAATTTATCCAAATCTTAATTTGCCAAAAGGATGTTTGTCTGTAAATGCAGCTGTTGAATTATCTTTGCTTGACGAGGAAATTGCAACAAAGATTGCAGAAATGTTTACAAAGACAGAAGCTCTCTTTTATGAGCTGCTGAAACATGGGCAGAAAAACGGAGAAATATCTAAGAATCATAATCCTGAAGTATTGTCTCTTTTTCTTCATAATTCACTTGTAGGGTTACGCGTATTAGTGAAGATTGAGGCTGATAAAAAGAAATTAGAAAGCATTGTTGACATGACACTTTCAGTGTTAGACTAACTTTCTTTTTTTTTACCTTTCTAGAACGAACATTCTAGAAATGCAGATGAAATTGCAATTAATTTATAATTTATCAAATCAATCCGAACTCACCGTTCGAAAGGGGAAAAATGATGTCAAAATTTACAATTCCAACTGAATCAAGTTATATCGAAGCTGGAGGGATCCGATTTGCCTATAGAAAGTTCGGCCAAGAAACAGGAATTCCGCTAGTTTTCTTCATTCACTTCCGCGGAACAATGGAAAATTGGGATCCTAATATGATTGGTGTTTTAGCTGAAAGTCGACCTATTATTCTTTTTGATAATGCTGGTGTCGGTGAATCCAGTGGTGAAACTCCGACTACTGTAGCTGAGATGGCAAAGGATGCAGCGACTTTCATTAAAGCACTTGGCTTAGAGAGAGTCGATATCCTTGGTTTTTCAATTGGCGGATTTGTTGCACAGGAGTTAGTATTGCAGCAGCCAAATATGGTACGACGCATCGTCTTGGCGGGAACTGGTCCACAATCTGGTGTCAATGATCCTAGAAAAGACGTGTATGAAGCGATGACTCAAGTTGGTGGAGATGAAAATGATGCTCTGGAGAATTTCTTGCTCCTATTTTACGGTCCGACCGATACGAGTCGGACGGCTGGAATATCTTCATTAAAACGAATCTTGAGCCAGAAAAAAGTGGAAAGTTCACCTCAAGTGCTCGATGCGCAATTACAGGCAATCTCCCAATGGACTGAGCGGGATCCTGAACAGAAATACGACTGGTTGCAGAAGATTACGCAAGCGGTACTCGTGACTAATGGGGTTAAAGACGTCATGGTTCCGACCGAAAACAGTTATATTCTTACGGAAAACTTACCTAATGCCCAACTCATTATTTATCCAGACTCCGGACATGGACATCTATTCCAGTACCCAGAACAGTTTGCTGGACATGTAAAGCTATTTCTTGATTCTAAGTAATTAAGGGGGTAGAAGACAATTAGTCATAGATAATCAATTATTACTAACCACTTTATGCTTAGAGTGTATGACAACAAAAAAGGAGAATGAAAATGAAAAAATTATTTGAAGAGGTTCGTATTGGAGAAGTTATATTGAAAAATCGTCTAGGTATGTCACCAATGACGAGAAATAGAGCTTTAACTGATGGTACCCCAGGAGAGTTAGCGGCTGAATATTATGGCCAACGTGCTTCTTTTGGTTTAATCATAAGTGAAGGTACACAACCTTCAAATGATGGTCAAGGGTACTTAAATACACCTGGGATTTATACACCATCTCACATAGAAGGTTGGAAGAAAATAACGAGTCGTGTACACAATGAAGGTGGCCGCATATTCATTCAGCTCATGCATGTAGGGCGTGTTTCACATCCTGACAATACACCACATCATCGACAAGCAGTTGCACCTTCTGCTATTGCACCTGGCACAGAAATGTTTACAGCTGAGGGGATGAAAGATATCCCGACACCTAGGGAATTAGGTCAAAATGAGCTAAAAGAAGTCATTCAAGAATTTCGTACAGCCGCAGCCGCAGCAATTGAAGCTGGAGCTGATGGAGTCGAAATTCACGGGGCAAATGGGTATCTAATTCAACAGTTCCTTAGTGAGAACTCAAATCATCGTCAAGATGCCTATGGTGGTTCAATTGAAAACCGGGCTCGATTTGCAATTGAAGTGACTAAAGCAGTCATTGATGAAATTGGTGCAGAAAAAACGGGGATTCGGTTCTCTCCTCAAGGGACATTGAACGGAATTGAGGAAGGTGATACAAATATTGAGATGTATCGATATTTAATAGGGGAATTAAATAAGCTTGATTTGGCTTATCTTCATATTATGCACTTTGGCAATGAACCCTTATTACAAGAAATACGTCAATTGTGGACACAACCACTAGTGGTAAATAGAGCGGGACGTCCACTTGAACAACTTACTGTGGACTTGGATAATGGTCTAGCAGATGTCGCAACAGTAGGGATTTGGGCACTAGCTAATCCGGACTTCATTGAGCGTATAAAGAAAAACGCTCCCCTAAATGAACCGGATGTAACTAAGCTCTATGCTGGTGGTGCACAGGGTTATACAGATTATCCTAAAATGGAAGAATAAAAATCTCAATAGAAGTAAGAATAAGTGAAATGATGAATGGCGTACAACTAAAAATTGTACGCCATTAGATTTTTAAGTGGAAAGGAAGCTAGAAAAGTATGAAAGCTGCTCAAATGCAGAAATACTCAAAAGGAATTCAAGTGGAAATAAATAATGTGGAAATACCGGAAATCGATAATAACGAGGTGCTTGTTAAAGTAAAAGCAGCAGGTGTAAATCCATTAGATATTCTGATTTTGAATGGCAGTGTCCGAATGATTGCTGATTATGAGTTTCCACTAACATTAGGCAATGAACTATCTGGTGTTATAGAGGCGGTTGGTAAAGATGTTGTTGATTTTCAGGTTGGCGACAAAATTTATTCGAGATTGCCGGTGAATAAAATAGGAGCTTTTGCTGAATATGTGGCGGTCAAAGATGATGCTATAGCTAAAATGCCTGAAAATCTATCCTTTATAGAAGCGGCTGCGGTCCCCCTTACTGCTTTAACAGCTTATCAAGCATTGAAGGATGTACTCCATGTTCAGCCTAATACAAAGCTATTTATTCCTGGAGGAACCGGTGGCTTTGGTGCTATGGCAATTCCCATTGCTAAATCAATGGGGTTATATGTGATTACAAGTGGCAGTGAAAGAGGTCGATCACGTACACTGTCGATTGGGGCAGGTCAATTTATAAATTATAAGGAAGAAAACTATGCTGAGGTTCTATCCAATATAGATTATGTGATAGACACCTTAGGTGCAAATGAAATAAAAACGGAACTTAGTATTTTAAAACCTAAAGGGAAATTAGTATCATTGAAGGCTGCACCCAATTATCGCTTTGCCGTTGAAAATAACCTTCCAATGTGGAAAAGAATGTTATTTGGTTTAGTGGGTGCTCGTTTAGACCGTTTAGCAGCAAAAGATAAAAAAGAATATCACTTTTTATTTGTGCAAGCCAATGGAAGACAGTTACAAGAGATTACTAGTCTTATTGAAAATGAGGATATTACGGCTTCAATTGATTCAACTTATAAATTTGACGACATTAATCAGGCATTACATAAAGTTTCTACTGGCCACTCGCAAGGGAAAGTTATTGTAACTTTCTAAGGGAAGGGGCGAATTTGATATCTATCAGCTCATCATTTACCCAGACGATGGACATCTTCACCTGCGTCGTTGAAAAATACGCTTAAAAATTTAAAATTTATTATTTAGGAGACGTGGAAAATGAATCACTTAGAAAACTTAAAGAAAATGATGACGGGTGAAATACCTGAACCCCCAGTTGCACAAGTACTTGGTTTTAAGGTGGTAGATGTTGAAGAAGGTAGAGTTGTTATAGAAATAGAAGCTTCTGAAAGATTGCATAATCCGATGGGCACGCTGCATGGTGGGATACTTTGTGATATAGCTGATGCTGCGATGGGATATGCTTTTGCTAGTACGCTTGCTGAAGATGAACTTTTTACAACAATGGAAATTAAATTAAATTTCCTTAAACCTATTTATGAATCGAAACTTCGAGCTGAGGGGAAATTAATTAAAAAAGGCGCCACAGTTGGACTATTGGAATGTCATGTATATGATGAAAAAGGAAGTCTTGTTGCTCATTCAACTAGTACGTGTATGATTTTAAAAGGAAATTCTAAACAAAAAAGAGTGAAGAAATGAAGTTTTGAATGAATAGAGAATTTAACTCTTTTTTCACGAATCGTTTATGTATACAAATAAAACGAAGATTAAATTCACGAAGGGATCTGGTGAAGAAAATGAATAATTTTCTAGCAATGGTAGTAGATAAAGTAAATGATCAAACAAAGTTAGAATTCAAACAATTAAGTATGGATGATCTTCCAGAAGGGGAAGTAACCTGGATTTCAGGATTTGATCAGTAATTTACCCATAAAAAGTTAAATTAGATGTGGTAGTAAAGGAAGCCATTACTGTATACATCACAATAAATACGTAAAACTTCGTATAGTTATCCGACTAATATCCGATGACCGTTTCTGTAAAACGAAAAAGTTAAAAGGCGTTTGGGAATAAGCGCATTCCCAAATGCCTTTTACATTTATTTGTTCTATAAGATTGTGTTTCTTATTGCAGGAAATCCTCAGTCGAAGTTACAGCGCAATACATACCGTTAAGTGCGCCGACAAATGCATAATGAACCTGTTCTGCTGGAACGGCCATACCTTCATAAGATAAGTCCCTTGTCGCACATGCATCTTCAATAAGAGTTGTTTCATAGCCTAAATCCACTGCAGCTCTAACTGTTGCATCAATACACATATGAGTCATCATACCGACAACCACTACCTTTGTTATTCCTTTTTCTTTTAATTTGTTTTCCAAATCAGTCTTTAAAAAACTATTAGGGAAATGTTTGATAATAATGCTTTCGTTTTCCAAAGGTTGAACAGTTTCATGTATTTCAGCACCTTCCGTATCTGGAAGGAAGAATCCTAATGCTGGATCAGCTGCGATATGCTGAACATGGAAAATGTTTTCATTGTTGTTCTGTCTAAACGATTCAAGAACTTTCGCAGCATTAGCGGCCGCTTTATCTGGATTAACTAATTCCATCTTTCCATTTGGGAAATAGTCATTTTGAATATCTACAATAATTAGAGCTGTGCTCATTATTCTCCACCTCATTTACAGTATTTTGATACACTATAATCATAACTCGTATATTGATTTGTATCGATAAGTTGATGAAACACTTTTGTCTCAAAAAATTTCACGGTGAAAGGAATGTATTATGGAACTTGATAACATTGATTTTCAGATCCTTCAGTTATTATCCAATAATTCACGTATTCAATGGAAAGACTTAGGTGAACAAATTCATATGACGGGACAAGCAGTGGGGAATCGTATTAAAAAACTTGAGGAAAGTGGTGTAATTAAAGCTTACACTCTACTAGTTGATGAAATGAAATTAGGATTTTCTTATACTGGGTTTGTAATTATTTATATGAAATCAGCAAACCATGATTCATTTATACGTTTTATTAATAATCAAAATGTGGTAGTTGAAGCTCACCGAGTATCGGGAGAAGGCTGTTACCATTTAAAAGTAAAGGTAGATTTACATGAAACGTTAAATGCATTTTTAGATAAAATTTTAGAATTTGGGAACTATAAACTATATCTTTCAATTAATGAAATCAAGCATACGCATCCAATCAATGCTAAATAAGTTGGTTATTTATCTCGGATAGGGCCGTAGTAAACTTTCACAATTTCTAGTGGTGAGCTTCGTTTTATTTTATCTAAGGACTCATGCAGTTGAAAAAAGCAACTGAGAGTAACGGATTACTCAAGGTTGCTTACAACTTACTTGTTATTAGATTCGAAGCGTTTATAAGGGAGTATAGCGACAATGCCCAAAATAGGTCCAATCGCTAAGAGTGTAACTACCCATTCCCAGCTAAAGATTTTTTGGGAAATAGGCATTAGTTTAATTGAGTTGAGGCTTCTTTAATTTTGTACTTGAAATAACAAACGCGATGACAAGCACAACTGCGGCAAATGCATACGGCATATCGATGTTGATATCAAATAAAATACCGCCAATAATCGGTCCTATTATGATGCCTAAGCTAGTGTAAGCAGAGTTCATTCCCGCAATATACCCCTGGTTTTCCCCAGCGATTTTTGATAAAAAGGATGTCACAGCAGGGCGTAAAATGTCACCAGAGAAAAACACAATGCTCGTAATGACAATCATCGTCCAGTAACCGTCTATTAAAATCGTAATAAAGATAAAAATAGCGGAAGATAGTAAGGTTAAATTAATCAGCATTCGTTCACCAATTACATTGACCATCTTATCAAAGAATAAAATTTGAGCGACAACTCCAGCGATTGAGCCGACTGTAATAATGATCGAAATATCACGGACCGTAAAGCCAAGCTTTTCGTCGACGAATAAGCTAAACATCATTTCATAAACGGCAAGTCCAAACGCTAGTACGAACACGACCAGTAGTGGTGTGAAGTACTGTGGCTGAAAAGATTTTTTAAACTCCTGAATAAACGCTGGTCGTACAGCGGATGCCCGATTTTTTTGTAGCTGCTCTGTTGAAATCGAATCGTCTAATACAAGGGAAATAACAATGGCAGTAATCAATGAAATGGCAGCAGCAAAGAAGAACGGTGCGCGTATCCCAAACTCTGCAATAAATCCGCCAATTCCTGGTCCAATTATAAATCCTAAACTAATCGCAGCCGATTGATAACCTAACGCTTTTGCACGATTTGCTAGCGTCGTTTTATCGGCAATATACGTAACAACGGCGGGCATAATAAAGGCGGCACCTACACCGCCAAGTAGACGGCTCACAAATAATAGCCACGTTTCATTTGAAAAGCCAAACAGTGCCTCTGAAAATGAAAATAACAAAAGACCGATGACCATCATTTTTTTACGGCCGATTGAATCGACCCATGCACCTGTAAAAGGGGAAGCCAGAAACTGCGCAAGGGCCATCGCGGCGAACAAGTAACCGACAACGGAACCACTTAATCTTAGGTCCTTCGCAATCGATGGCATAACTGGTGCGGCAAGTCCCATCCCCACAAAAGCAATAAATAAACTAGATAATGCAAGTGCAATAGACACTTTCTCTTTTCGATTCATAATTGATTACCTCTATTTAATGGTCAAACAATTCACGGTCCTATTTGTTGGAGGATGAAATGGATGCATTCACTTTCTTCATTGTTTGTAATACATTTTGCAATTGTTCTAAATCGATGTCAGCGAAGTGCTCTGTCATAAATTCTTTATCTGCTTCTTCGCTTAATGCCTGATAAGCGAGACCTTCTTTTGCTAATACGATGAAAAACTCGCGATGATTATTTGGATTGGCCTCACGTTTGATAAAATTTCGTGCCTCGAGCTTCGATAATACTTGGCTCACAGCACTTTTAGAAATCGCGAATTTCTTGGCGATTTCATTTGCTGTGATACGTGGATTGTCCTTCACAAAAAATAAAATCGTATCTTGCTGTGTTGTTAAATTGTAAGCATTGAACTTTTGCGCGTTTTTATTGTATAAAAGATAATTTAAGTAATATTCACTCAAAACGACAGTAAGGTCTTTTAACATTATTTGATAATTTGCAAGCATAATATCCTCCTTTTACTTCGGTTAAGTAAACTGAACTTAACTGACGAAATGTATCATATATGTTAAAGAACTTTTTGTCAATAATTTTTTCATTCCACATAAAACGTATAGAAGGTTCATTTGGTTATATGAAAAATATAAGAATAGCTTGTAATAAACCAAAAACGAAAGATAAATGCCAAGCACTACTTACGGGAATGGAATTCACCAAAAGTCAGTGGAAATAATCCAAATAAAAATGGTTCCAATCATCAAATACTGATGATTGGAACCATTTTTTCTTTGACTCTTCAGGATTAACCTTGCAATATACCAGGGATTTCACGCTCTTATATTTCCTTATTATGATCTCCCCATTGGCACATCGTCTGGATAATAGGCCAAAGCGTTTGCCCCTTTTCAGTCAGGCTATACTCAACCTTTGGAGGAATTTGTGGATATTCCTCACGATGGACTATACCATCAGCTACCATATCCTTAAGTGTAGAACTGAGCGTTTTATAAGTTATTTTCCCCATCATACGCTGAAGTTCATTATAACGAACTGGACCATTTTTTGATAAATTGTAAATAATTAGCAGCTTCCATTTTCCGTTAATAATAGAAAGTGTGTAGCCGAAAGAGGTTTCTTCGTTGTCAGCAACAATCATTTTAGAATTATTCATATCTACACTATCCTCCTGGATAGTATGCGTCATAAAAGTGCATACTTGTTTGTTGGTTCATATCAACTATATAATATATTTAGATTCAAGTAAAGGAATGCTTTACAGGCAAAACATGTATTGAACCTCTCGCACTTTAAATTTGTTTTTGAGGGAAAGCTATATATGCGTGAATGTCTACAAAGAAAAATTAATAGGAGGACAAAAAATATGTTAGCACAACAATACCAAAACAACATAGACACATTACTAAACAAAATCCAAGAAGCTGAGGCAATTGTGGTAGGTGGCGCTGCTGGAATGTCTGAGGCTATCGGACACAGTTTTTATCATACTGATGAAAATTTTCTGAAGCATTTTGGGGAATTTGCAGATAAGTATGGTATTAAAAACCTTTTTGAGGGCTTTTATTACCGTTTTTCTACAAGTGAGGAACGCTGGGCTTTTCTTGCTACTGAAATCAAGTTTTTACATGATGCCGAAGCTGGTCGACCTTACCTTGATTTAGTGCAACTCCTTCAAGGAAAAAACTATTTCGTTGTTACAACGAATCAAGACGCACAGTTTTCCAAGACTTTCCCCGATGAGAAAGTTTCCCCAATTCAAGGGGATATGCGTTATTTTCAATGTGGCTCCCGTTGTCATGATCAGGTTTATTTTAATAAAGAGCAGGTTGAGAACATGTATGCAAACATAGATGGAACCAGAATCCCAACAGAGTTAATTCCAGTATGTCCAAAATGCGGACAGGAAATGGAACCATGGGTGCGCTCTTATGTATTTCTTGAAGGAAGCTCTTACCAAAGTGAATTAAGAAAATACAATGAGTTTCTTATAAAAAACAAAGATAAAAAGATTCTCTTTCTGGAATTAGGCGTTGGAACAATGACACCAATGTTTATTAAAGAGCCGTTTTGGAACATGACTTACAGTTTTCCGGATGCCTACTATATTACAATAAATCCTAAAGATGCGGTCGTTCCTCAAGAGTTAAGTGAAAAAGGACTTGCCATTAAAGAAGATATTGCACGTGTCTTACAAGATGCTTTGAGCGGGAAGGAAAAAAGAGATTCGGCTATTTGATAAGTAGGGAGCAATTCGACTACGCATTACACGAATTCATTAAGTAAAATAGATTCATCAAAATTTTATATAAATGGAGGATCATATGAAAGAGAACTATCAAGACGTTTTAAGCAAAATCAAGAATGCGGACAGTGTTCTAATTGGCGCAAGTAACGGCCTCGCCATTTCTGGAGGTACTAATATTTTTGCTGAGGATTCGTCCTTCATAGAACATTTTGGCGATTTTCGTAAGAAATATGGTTTTCGTAGCATCCTACAGGGAGCTTTTTATCCATATCCTTCCGAGGAAGAGAAGTGGGCATTTTTCAGCCGTATGTACGCCTACTTTTTAAACAACAAGGAAGCTAGTCCTGTTATGAAGGACCTTTATGAACTGGTAAAGGATAAAAATTATCTTGTGGTTACCTCTAATACAGATTCTCATTTTACACTGACAGGTTTTCAAAAGGAACGCATTTTCGAACTAGAGGGCAATAGTCGGTATTTGCAATGTTCCCATGGTTGCCATAATCAAATTTACCAAGGCGACGAAGTATTGAGTGAAATGGCCCGAAACCAAGAAAATGGAAAAGTTCCTTCAAACCTTATTCCTAAATGTCCAGAATGTGATGGCCCAATGCAAGTCCATGTCGAAGTCGATCAGAATTTTCTAAGAGGTGAGGCATGGCAAGCAAGCTTTCAGGCTTATCAGGATTTTATCGATAATGCTCATGGCAAAAAAATAGTCTTACTGGAATTAGGTGTAGGTGCAAGAAATCAATTGATTAAAGCTCCATTTATGAATTTAGCTAACTCAGAGATAGACGCTACCTATATTACCTTTAATAAGGGGAGTGAGCTTTATATTCCAGATGTCATTGCTGATAAATCCATTGGTATCGACGGCGATATCGCGGATGTGTTAGAGCAATTAGTACAGCTTAAATAAGCTGATTTGCCTTAGTAGAAAACTAGGGGGAATGACTAATTTTTCTGTCAACTATTCTGGATAAACCTGTCTGCCAGCTCATCAAAGAGCCTTATGAACGATGGTATACATTCATGGAGCAAGAAGTTTAGGCGTAGAGAAGGTCCATACTGTTGGGGTAACGACGGATATTTGTGACTTTTTAACAGTTGCAGGAGCAGACGCAGAAGGATTCAAAACAGTCATTCATAAAAGAGGGGTAGCAACATTTACTGATCTGGGAGAAATAATGGTAAACCATATAAAATGTTGCTTCCATACTCAAATTATTGAATAACTACAAATTCAATTAGGACGGTGAAAAAACATGTTGGACTTGTTACCACGAATTAATGAATTAGCGAAAAAGCAGCGTGAAGAAGGGTTAACAAATGCAGAAAAAGCCGAGCAGCAAGTGCTTCGTGAAGATTATTTAGGTGCTATACGCGGGCAAGTTCTCCATACTTTCTCAGGAATGAAGATAGTGGATTCGCTTTTAAATGATGTAACGCCTGAAAAAATTCGTAAATTAAAAACAAAAGATTAAAAGTGTATGGAAAGGAATGGGTAACTTTCTGGATAATGAAGTGTTAGATGAATTTTTGCAGGACTTAATTGAGCACGCGAATTATAAATTGTCGATTGTCATTAAGCTGTACCTGTTAAGTGCAATTTTTTCCCTAGTTCTTTCATGGTAATACGGCTATTTTTGGATAGCTCATTTTAAATTTGAAAGTCTGTTGTATCCATTAACTTTCAATCCTTTCATTAATAAAGTTAAACACTAAATATACTTTATTTATGTTGTGTATTTATTTTTTACACAGATGCAAAATTGACGTAACCAATTAAAAGGAGAGATTCTACTATGAATATTCATCAGATTCGCAATGCAACATTAGTCATAGAATACGGAGGGAAAAAATTTTTAATTGATCCATTTCTTGCAGATAAGGGCACATACCCAGCTTTTCCAGGTTCAGCAAGAGAGGAATACAATCCTTTGTTTGATTTACCTGTTTCAATTGACTACCTCATTGATGTAGATGCTGTCATTGTTACTCATCTACATTTAGACCACTGGGATGACGTAGCAAAAGAGGTTTTACCAAAAGATATTAAACTATTTACGCAAAATAAGGAAGATGCGGAAGAAATTAAGAGCGCTGGATTTGTAAATGTGGAAGTTTTAAAAGATAGCACCACCTTTTTTGAAGGGATACAGCTGATAAAAACAAAAGGAGAACACGGTCGAGGTAAAACTCGGGAACTTATGGGCAACGTAATTGGTCTAGTTTTCAAAAATGAAAAAGAAAAAACCTTATATCTAGCAGGGGATACAGTGTGGTGTACACCTGTTCAAGAAGCAATTGAAACGCACAATCCTGAAGTCGTTATTTTAAATGCTGGAGATAACAAGTTCTTCGAATTAGGCTCACTTATTATGGGGAAAGAGGATGTCTACGAAGTACACAAAGCTATACCAAGCGCTAAAATCATAGCTAGCCATATGGAAGCTGTCAACCACTGGGGATTATCCAGGAAAGAGCTGAGGAAATATGCGGTTGAAAAAGGTTTTTCTTCCCAATTACTTATACCAGAAGATGGCGAATGCAACGACTTCTTAATAAAGAAGTAATTATTAAACACGGGAAGGGGTTTTTATATTGAGCCAAGCAAATTCAAAGTTATGGACTAAAGATTTTATTATTCTTTCTTTAGTCAATTTCTTTTTGGTCCTAATATACATGTTGTTAAATGTAATAATTGCGCTTTATGCTGTAAACGAATTTAATGCATCTACTGGACAAGCCGGCGTAGTAGTCGGCATCTTTATCATTGGAGCATTAATAGGTCGACTGGTTACTGCAAAAATTATTAACAGAGTTGAATACAAACGAATATTAATTATTGGGCTTATCTTTTTTACAATAACAATACTGCTTTACTTTATAGATTATGGTCTCCCCTTATTAATTGTTAGCCGGTTTTTAAATGGACTAGCTATGGGAATAGCAACTACAGTAATTGGTACAATAGTTGTTCTTGCCATACCGCAGTCAAGAAGAGGGGAAGGTATTAGTTACTTTGCTGTTAGTACAGCATTAGCTACAGGACTGGGACCTTTTTTAGGTCTATATATGACTCAACATACTGAATTTAATATCATTTTTCTTTTCTCCCTTTTACTTGGAGTCGCTAGTATGATAATCGGCTTCTTAGTTAACGTACCCATGGCTCCGAAAACAACAGAGGAAAAACGCGGAGGATTTAAGATTTCGAATTACATTGAACCAAAAGTTGTACCAATAGGTATTATTGTTCTTTTAATGACTTTCAGCTTTTCAAGTGTACTTTCTTATATAAACCTTTATGCTATTGAATTGGATTTGGTTAGTGCTGCTAGCTTTTTCTTCAGCATTTACACCGTCAGTGTATTGGTATCTAGACCATTTACTGGAAAAATGGTGGATCGTAGAGGAGCAAATTATATTATGTATCCGGCTTTTTTACTTTTTGGAGCCGGATTGCTTCTTCTTAGTACAGTGGATAATTCGTTAACCCTATTATTAGCGGGAGGGTTAATTGGTCTGGGTTTTGGAAATATTTCTTCTATCAGTCAGACTGTAGCCACCTTGAAAGTAACACCTGAACGCATAGGATATGCTACCGCTACTTTCTTCATCTTTTTTGATATAGGGAATGGAATAGGTCCGTTTATTTTAGGAGTTATAATTCCTTTCACAGGGTATTCAACTATGTATGCGATTCTAGGAATTATGGTCTTTGCTGTATCCTTTCTTTATTATTTTTTACACGGGAAGATGGAAAGAGAAAATCGAATGCTCTCATTAAAAGACAAAGATCATTAATGAATTCAGTTTTTATAGGAAAAGGAGTCATACTTGGCTCCATGCTAAAGGGAGAAGAAAAACTGTCCATAAAATGAATGGCGGCGGATTAATTGGGACCATCCTGGTTGATGAAATACCAAGGGTGAAGTGAGTGGGTATGTTTCAAATCCCCATGCATATGCAGGGCTGTTGGCCAGGTTTCCATTGTAACGGGGGAAAATAGTGAGGGTTTTGCCTCTTATCTACTGCATTCAGAACAAATCGCCCCTCTGTTACTGTAGGTGTACTAGTAAATCCGGACTTGACGATTCAAGTTGTTGGTGGTTTTATTATTCGGCCGATGCCGAACACAAAAGACGAGACAATTTGTTTCATTACAATTGGGCAGAGGCATGGATTGGGGATTGGTGGAAATGGTGAACCTTGGTTTGTAATTGGTAAGGATCTTGAAAAGAATGTACTATATGTTGGACAAGGCTTCCACCATGAAATGTTATATTCAGACAGCATCATTACTGATAATGTTAGCTGGATTTCAAAGGGATCTATACCTGATACATTTGAATGTACTGCCAAATTCCGCTATCGTCAGCCGGATAATAAAGTAACGGTAGAACGGTTGGATGAATCCAAAGTTAAAGTCACTTTCCACGAACCGATTCGTGCCATAACGCCTGGACAAGCAGTTGTCTTCTATCAAGGAGAAGAATGCCTCGGTGGAGGAACCATTAACCAAGTATATCGTGACGACAAACAACTAACATATGTTGGCTAAAAAGGGCACTGAAAAAGTTCTTTTTTATAGTAAGAACTAGTTGATTGTAGTGAAGAGCGGCGACTCCAGCGGGAACAGCGCGAGCTGAAGACCCCGCAGGAACGCAGTGACGAGGAGGCTGAAGCCGTGCCCGCGGAAAGCGTCCGCTCGGAACGGAAATCAACGAGATTGAAGGAAATCGGTCTTTTTCAGTGCCTTCGGCTAAAATGGAGGGATCGTTGATGGCGGACATTTCTATTTTACTTGCATTCGGTGCAGGTGCACTAACTTTCATATCGCCTTGTGTATTTCCACTTTATCCTGCATTTTTATCGTACATTACAGGAATGAGTGTAGCTGAAATACAACTGGGTGAATTAAAAGGACAGCACAAAGCAATTTTGCATACAATTTTCTTCTTATGTGGATTTTCAATCATTTATTTAGTATTTGGTTTTGGAACAGTAGGAAGTGCAACTCTCTTAGAGACGTGGTATTTTCAATATGGAGATGTAATTCGACAAATTGGTGCTATTTTAATGGTGCTCTTTGGATTGATTACGATTGGGTTACTCCAACCAAAATTTTTGATGAAGGAACATAAACTGCATATTCAAAACAAACCAGCTGGTTATTTAGGTTCAGTCGTAATTGGATTTGCTTTTGCAGTAGGATGGACACCTTGTATGGGTCCAATTTTAGCAGCTACATTAGCACTTGTAGGTGCAAATCCATCACAGGGTCTATGGTATATGGCAGCTTATGTGTTAGGTTTTAGTATTCCTTTTCTTTTAATGGCATTCTTCATTACTAAATTTACTTGGGTAAAAAAATACAGTGGCCCTGTAATGAAAATTGGCGGAGGAATTATGATAGGTATGGGAATTATTCTGTTTTTTGATAAACTTACACTTATCAATTCATTAGTAGAACCGATATTCGGAGATTTTCAAGGATTTTAACCTATCGAGAAATAAAAGTGTGTTAATTGAATGGAAGCGTCAAATAAAGTCCAACTGTTAACCCGGGGCATGGGCTAAATCGTGCGGGAATGAGCTATTGAAACATGAAATGATTAAATTCACAACAGGGTTTGTAAAATCACTGGCATAAAATTAGCATACTATATGATATAAAACGAATATTTTTTGCAATCTTGAAGTCGTGCTCCATCGTGAGTACGGCTTCTTTTCCTGTGGACGGATAGAGGTTAGAATACGTGTAGAGATCGTTGCTACGTCGATATGCTACCATAGATATGATGATCCCTTTTAATTGACGCTGTGCAATAAACAATAATGAACAACTCACCAAATTGTATAAAAGTATAGGAAGATTAGATATTGATGTAAAATCCTAATCCACTCCTTATAAATATGTAATTGTAGTGAATTGCCGTAATAGTATCGTGTACAGTGGTCGACCCCCTTAAAATTAAATCGCTACAATACAGTATTCTTTTGCCTTTTCTTCTCGCGTTAGACGGTTCCAATGACTTCCGTTCTTCCCCTGAATATGATTACATGATAGTGTAACCATTGTTTTCAGCTCCTCCTATTTGGTGGGGATCGTATATCGGGAGTTCTGTGATTGGCACTTCTCCGATACCCTGAAAACAATGGTTTTTTCATTCGCCAACTAGCTAGTAACATAATAGGTACGCGAAATTCAAACATGTAGCTGTTTTGTTATCAATCTTCGTTTAGTCCAAATCAATGTAAATATCAAAATTAGCTCAAATGCGTTCGTCACTGCTCCACTATCTATATTTATAGGTATAGCACTTCCAATAGTCATAACAACGGCACCTATAAAGAAAACTGGCCATTTCGTTTTTTTCCATAAGATCGCACTTGCCACAATGAGCATTAGTGTAACTAATAACACCATAATAGGAGGGCCTGTCGCTTCTTCTACATTTGAATAGCTGATGGCTCCGTATTCTTTCACTACTTCAAGTTCCAACCCCATCACTTCTATCGAAAATTCTAATACGATTAAGCCAACTGTATAAAGAATACCTAAGATGACTAGCCACTTTTTCTTTGCCCATTCAATTCCACTTTCCCGTAACGTACCAATCGAATACATAACGAGTAAGGGTGTTAGTAAAGCATGTAAGCAAAAACGAGAGAAGTTTAAGCTTTCTAGTAACTCTCCTTCACCAATCCACTTACCTGTTGGCAGTAGCAAGTTATCATAAATAAGCGGCAATATTACTATATAAATAACACTAGTCCATCTTGCTAAATCTTGTTTTCTAATGCCGTATAATCCCCTAATCAATAATATCGCATATAAAGCAGCATAAAGAAAATATAAAAACGTGTCCATTTAATCCACCTCCTTTCTAATCCATTCCCAAAGTCCAATAGTTATAACCAGCAAATTTAATAAGGGTACCCTACCCACAAGCGTTTCGTAAGCTATGGGCCGTGCCGAAAAAGAAGAAAGCGATATGATGGCCGTATTACTTGCACATACACCCTTACGTCGAGAAGGCGAAGCTGAAGAAATCGTTAAAGTTGTAGGTTTCTTAACAAGTGATGCGGCATCTTACGTAACAGGTATCGATAAATCAAAAAGCAGGCATGCCAGCGCATGTCTGCTTTTTACGATGTAAGAGATCCGTCCGGATGAACTTCCATGGCGGCCGGTATATACTACTGAAATCAATAAAGCAGCTCTGGCTCAGACTAAGAGAGGGGATGCAGATTTTGGGGTACACGTTACTCATTCAATCAAAGATAAAAAAGCCTAATCCCTCCGTATCTTAGACGAGGAATTAGGCTTATCATTTTCAACAATAGCACCCGATGATTGAATAAGTATGTTCATCACCTATTTTCTTTTTTGTCCCTATTGGTGAAAAATGTAGACATCAAAACTATAAAAACAGGCAATATACTCCATAAAAAGAATCCCCAATTATGTGTAATTAAAGATAATACTAAGAAAAAAGCAAGTGCTACAATTGAAATGTAAACCGTACGTTCTTGATATTTATTCAACATACACACCCCTTTTTGAGTATTGGAAATATTTTTCGTGAAATATAACATACATTCTCCATTAAATGGTCCTATTACTGCACAAATTTATTTCGTTATCGTGCACGTTTTTGAGAAACTCCTGCGTTATTCAACAAAATGACTCTATTACTAATTCGGTGCAGTACCTCATTCTAGAAAAGAGCCTATTTATCGAACAAGTTGAAACTTACTTTTTAGGCATAGCGTATGTCGCAGAAATACCATTGATTTCCTCGATTTTCTTAAATATTTCATTAAGAACTTCTAATGCTCTTTCATTTGATTCATACTTCCCTAAATCTTTACTCCATTCGTCTAAAGACGAACCGCTAACAAAACCTTTTATTTTTTTCCCGTTTACAGTAACTTCTTTTACATTTATCAAACTGTGCTTATCTTGTGTAGAAATCCATAACATAGAAAAACTCATCCCCTTCGTTCGAATTTATCCGAATTATACCACAATTTAGCCCGATTATTGAAGACAGTTCTTCTTGAAATTCAATCAAACGAGTACAATAAGTATGTAAGCGCCTATTTGACGCTTACGGGACAAGTCACTCATTCAATCATGAAAGTTCACACAAACTTGTTTGTTCCATTAATGATCGCGTGAATCCGCTTTGAATAGATATGAACAATAACTCCATCTTTTTTAAACGCTTAATGAGGCAATGCCTATGAAAATATTGAATGTAGATTTATTTCAGGATGGGCTACAGCGCAACATTACTATGTTGGACAGGCTAAGCAGTGAAATGGAAGCGATCCACCATGCAGTGGAGGGTCTAGTTCAGATGGAGGAACAATTTAAAGGAGCCGGGGGTAATGCCATCCGTTCCTTTTACCAGGAATGTCATTTACCATTTTTTCATTTTTTTCAGTTGTTTTCCGAACAGTTCAAACAAGTGCTTCAGCAGATGGAGGCAGCACTTCATTCACTCGAACCTGATTCATCTGGGTACATAGTAGAACAATTCCTTGAGGGAGAGCTAGAACAGGGCCTTACGCTTATTGGTCATCTCACGGATAGTTTGACGGATGAGGCAAACAGTATCATGGATCAGGTGAGTGATATTGTCGGACTGCCCCACTTAGATGATAGCGGAGTGCAGGAGGGAGTCATTCGTTCTAAGAGAAAACGTGATGATACCAACTCACAACTGTATGAATTTGATGCAACTCAGACTACTGCACTACATCCCATTGAACAAGATTTGCAGACGATGAACACGTGGCTTACGGATATGGAGGGACTGTTCCAAGCAGGAGTAAAGGACATCAGCTTCGTCCCGAGCCAATGGAATGTTCTGACATTTAGAAGTGAAATTAGAACAGAACTGTTCCCAAAAGTGTACTTAAATCCAAATGACTTATGGGTAAAGGAACATCAACAGCTGATTGGTACGATGATTACTCCAGCGACTTTTCAAACCCTTGAAGGGAAAAAAGTGAACACTGTCGAAGAGAATCTGGATGAAAATATAAAATACCATATGTATGAAAATGGTTTACTCATTAAAGAGTATGTTGTTGGCCAAACAGTTTACTATGAAGTTGTTTCCCAAGTTGACTATAAGGAAGAAGAGACCGTTAAAGTCGATAAACCGAAAGAAAACAAATTACTTGATTCTTTTCAGTTTGGGTTAGATTTAGCAGGGCTTATACCTGTTGTTGGTGAAGTAGCAGATGGCGTAAATGGTGTTATCTATACGGCAAGAGGGGATGCATTAAATGCGGCCCTTTCTTTTGGAGCGATGATTCCAGTTGCTGGCTGGGCAAGTACGGGTGGGAAATTAGCCTTAAAAGGAAACGATTTAAATCAAGTAAGAAAAGTGGTAAGTACAGAGAAGGTGGCGTCCATCTATTCCCCAATCTACCAAGATGTCGTCAACAGTCCATTAGGAAAAACTCAAAATCAACTAGATATCTTAACTAATACTCATTACCAATTGGGTAAGCCAAATGCCCTTGCATTCAATATGCCATTTCCAAAAACAGATATTCCTACGAGTATCAAAGGTGGAGATGTCGATGTTAAGGTTGAAGTGAAGAATGTGGATGTTGGGGCTAAGGGTACGGATAAAAACATTACGCAAGGTGCAAGATATGGGGAAAGGAAAATTTCCGATGAGACATATGCTAAATTAAGAAGAGCATCGCCATCTTCTAAAATACAAAAAGAAGTTAATAAAAATATTGATGATATTATTGGAACTGAGGATTTTGCTTTACCCGGAAAAATAATTGAAAAAAAACTGCATGCAGATCATATTGTTTCTCTAGAGAAAATAGCTCGTTTGGAAGGTTTTGAGACATTGACTTACCAACAACAGAAGGAAATTGCCAATTTTGTAGAGAATTTTAAAGGTCTTAGTGAAGCAGCTAATACATCTAAAGGTTCAAAATCATTTGCAGATTGGAACATCTACAAAAAAGAAAACATTTTGGTGAATCCTGTATTTAGGGAAAAAATGATATTAAAAGAAAAAGAACTAGAAATTGAGATACAAAAGATGACAGATGAATTTAATAGGATAAATAAAAAGGAGTGAATTCGGGTGGATAAGTTATCTTCATTAAAACAATACAGAAAAAGTATAGAGTTTGTATCTAACAAAAACTTACTCAATATAGAAAAGGAAAATATGCCTGAAAAATGGATAGAGATATTTAAAGAAACAGATAAAGCTAGAAAGAAAGATAAATTAATAGCTTTATGGAATGATGTGTGTGAAAAAGAATTGAGCAATACTATATCATACTTGATAGAGAATTTATTAGAATTTGAACTAATTGTAGATAATGGACAATATGCAGTACTATACAGCGTAAAGAGTGAAAATGACGAAATTCTTTATTACGAAGGTGGTATACCGACCAGTTCTATTTATATTTCAGAAATGCAACAAGATTGGTCAAATGTTCCAGAATCTATTAAGAGGTTCTATGAAAAGTTACACAATGGGTTTTATTATCTGCCAAGTAGAGCTATGGGACTAGTACCAGTGGAAAGCAGTACTCATTTTGAGGATTATGAATGGGGAATACTTGAAGAATTAGATGAACCATTAGGAATTAATATGGCTACAACATATGGTTTTTTTGAAAACGGCATGGGAGGATATGTTGCTATAGATTTAAACAACTGTATCGATGATGTAGCGACATTATGGTTTACCAATGATAAGCCTGAATATAATGTGGATTTCTGGGATATTGTAGATGAATGGATTGTAATAGGGCTTCAAGATAATTAAAAAAACATGCAAATAATTAGAAATAGCAATATTCTATTAGTCTACCACTCACAAAGTAATCTTACTGAGGTTAGTCAAAATCTATAACTCATGTAGATTGTACCAAAGAATACTTGGGTTATGAAAAATAAATATGATAACTGGCGATATGACATTTGAAACATACGAAATATTGTTGCAGGGAACTAGCCAAAAACTTACGTAATTAAACAAGCTCGTGGGTTTACAGATAGAATTAGTAATGAATTACTTTATATAGCTAACCATAAAGCACCTGATTGCCTTTTAGGCAACAGGTGTTGTTTTTTGTGAGCAATTTAAGGATAAAACAATGAATGAGACCAGCTTGAAATTCAGAACCCATGAAGGGTACTGTTAATGGTAACTGAACAAAAAGTTGAGGGACCAATAATTGAGATGCCTAGTAGATACCATGATCTAGGAAACAAAAGACAGCATCCATTTGGAAATAAGGGAGGAGTTGGCGGCGGAGAAGCTAGGCAGGAATTCAATAAATGGCGTAAAGAATATTGGAAAGTAAGATATGCCAATGAAATGATTAAAAGGGGGATAATTGAATGAAAATAGAATTGTTAAATGCGATTGATGAAGAGTTTGAAATGTGCCCTGAAGCCTTTGGTGGGCCCGTTAATATAGAGGAAGTAATACAAGCTGAAGATGAACTCAAAGTAAAATCACCAGAGGATTTTAAAATGTTTCTTTTGAGATATGGTTCGGAAGCAGTTGGTGAAGCAATTGTTTTAGGATTGAGAGAGGCGGAATTTTTTGCTACACCATCATTTGTAGAGAAATCTCTACAGTTTAGAAATATTCTTCCCGAAGGGCATGAGAGTTTTATTGTTATTGGAATAGACGGTGTAGGAAATTCGGTAGGTTTTAATTCTTCTAATACAGAAATTATTACATTTGACTTTGATTTTGGTGGAAAAGAAATAATAGCAAGAAGTTTTGAAGAATATTTAGAAAAAGCGATTCGAGAAGATTTGAATATACATTTTTAATCAAGAGTTTATAAAAATGTTCTATTGGAAAGTATTATGAAAAAATAAATTGTGCGGATGAAAGCAATAAATTAAGTGAGATGACATTTTTAACATACGAATTATTATTACTGGTAACAAGACAAAAATTTACGAAATTAAATAGGCTTGTTGGTTTAATAATGAATTACTTTATATAGCCAACTTTAAAACACTTGATTGCCTTTTAGGCAACATGTGTTTTTGTTTTTTTGTGAGAAGTTTAAACTTTGGACGGCATGGATGATGCTTTACTGAAATTCATAGCACATGAAGGTTGTACCATTATGAAGTAGTGTTGTAATACTTAGGCATTTCGAAAAGTACGATAATTAGACGAGATGACATTTTACATATCCAATATCGATGTAGATTTAATAGTGCGACAACTGAATTTTCATGCCAGGACTCGAATTAGATTTCCCAATCGTTTCTTTGGGTGAAGATTTAGCAAGGAAGGACGAAGAATGGTCGTCTGAAAATTAGTGAAATCCAAAAGCGAAGGATGTGCATCTCCTTCAAATCAATAGTTACCGCGTACTTTTGACGAGGGGAGGGACGGTATGATAATTTATATACCGCAAGATCCGCAATAGGATGAGACATATACGCTTTTTGAAATGATTGGCTTAGAAGTGATGTGAACTACTTTGTAGCAGTTGGGTGTTAGAAATGCCAAGGTAACTATGTAAGGGAAAACTTGATTGTTCGAACTTTCATGTTTGTTTGACGCACAGGCACCTCGATTTAAAGCTCGTAGTCTATAATCATCTTTTGCAACATGATCCAATAAGATTTTTTCAATAAATCTTTTAAACCATAGTTCAGATTCAGATGATAGTTCTTCTGAGTAACAGATTTTTACTACTCGATATTGTTCGTTCATTTAGTTCCCTCCAGTCTTATTTTTGTATTCATCTTTGACTGGAAGGGAACAAGTGCAAGAGGGAGTCATTCGTTTTAAGAGGAAACGTGATGATACCATCTCTCAACTTTATGAATTTGATGAAACTCAGACTACCGCACTACATCCCATTGAACAAGATTTGCAGACGATGAACACGTGGCTTACGGATATGGAAGGACTGTTCCAAGCAGGAGTAAAGGACATAAACTTCGTCCCGAGCCAATGGAATCTTCTGACGTTTAGAAGTGAAATTAGAACGGAACTGTTCCCAAAAGTGTACTTAAATCCAAATGACTTATGGGTAAAGGAACATCAACAGCTTATTGGTACGATGATTACTACAGCGACTTTTCAAACCCTTGAAGGGGAAAAAGTGAACACTGTCGAAGAGAATCTGGATGAAAATATAAAATACCATATGTATGAAAATGGTTTACTCATTAAAGAGTATGTTGTAGGCCAAACAGTTTTCTATGAAGTTGTTTCCAAAGTTGACTATAAGGAAGAAGAGACCGTTAAAGTCGACAAACCCAAAGAAAACAAATTACTTGATTCTTTCCAGTTTGGATTAGATTTAGCAGGGCTTATACCTGTTGTTGGTGAAGTCGCAGATGGCGTAAATGGTGTTATCTATACGGCAAGAGGGGATGCATTAAATGCGGCCCTTTCTTTTGGAGCGATGATTCTAGTTGCTGGCTGGGCAAGTACGGGTGGGAAATTAGCCTTAAAAGGAAACGATTTAAATCAAGTAAGAAAAGTGGTAAGTACAGAGAAGATGGCGTCCATCTATTCGCCAATTTACCAAGATGTCGTCAACAGTCCATTAGGAAAAACTCAAAATCAACTAGATCTCTTAACTAATACTCATTACCAATTGGGTACGCCAAATGCCCTTGCATTCAATATGCAATTCCCAAAAACAGATATTCCTACGAGTATCAAAGTTGGAGATGTTAAGGTTGAAGTGAAGAATGTGGATGTTGGGGCTAAGGGTACGGGAAAAGGTATAGTCAACGAAGTTAAAGAAATTGACTTCGGAAAGCACATAATAAAAGGTGAAAATGGTAAGAAACAACTACTCCCAAATACTAAGTATGTAACCAATAATAACTACAAATATACTACTGATGAACTTGGAAGTATAGTAAATGTAAATGCTCCTGAACTTGTATTGAAAAAGGCTGATAGAAATAAATATGCCCAGGCAAATGTAGGGGGAAAAGACAGATTACCAGATGATGATGGCGGACATTTAATAGGAGCACAATTTAATGGTCCTCCTGATATTGATAATCTTGTACCACAAAATAGTCAAATTAATAGGAGGGGTGGAGTTTGGTACGAAATGGAGACTGAGTGGGCCAATGCATTGAAAGAGATACCACCGAAGAAAGTTTCTATTAGCATTGATCCAATCTATTCTAATAATTCAATGCGACCTGATTCCTTTATGGTCGAATATGAAATTGAAGGACAATTCCCAGTGATTCGTGAGATTGCAAATAAATCAGGAGGCTGATATTGATGAGTTTTGAAATAGAATTAAACAAGTTATATAATAAAATTGCACAACAGGTTAATGATATGATTCCAACTGAATGGGATAATTTCTATTTTAATGGTGAAGTTAAGGAGAGAGAAGGAGGAGTTTTCTTCTTTTTTACACCCCAAGGTGAGGAGCAACACGTTTATTCACATTATATTCCAAAATTATATAGTATAGATAAGAGGGCTTATAATAAAGAACTACATAAATTATTGCAACTAACTGTTGAACTTCAAAAAGTTTTTATTGATAACGACCAAGAACCTTGGTTTTCAGTGACATTATTAATAAATGATACAGGAAAATTAAATGTACATTTTGATTATACAAATTGGCATGAAAGTGAATTTGGCCCAACAGCTAGAATTAAGTATTTTGAATATAAATATGTAAGCCAAAACAAAGAACAGCCAGATTTAGATTTAATAGAGAGAATGAAGGAATTTGAAAAAAAGTAAACAATAAAGCACTTGATTGCCTTTTAATAGGCGACAAGTGCTTCTTTATATTTTTATACTTATTGTAATTAAGTGGGCGTTAATCCGAGACCTAGTACTTTTCACAGCTCTATAATAAATTCGTCTTCTACTGAAAGTGACTTCTTACTCCAAGGAAAACAAAGTACTAGATACTTTTCAGTTTGTCTTAGATATTGCCGGGCTTGTGTGAAGTAGCAGATGGCGTAAATGGAGTTATCTATGCTGCGAGAGGGGATACATTAAATGCAACCCATTCTTTGGGAGCGATGATTCCCTTCGCTGACTGGGCAAGTGCGGGTGTGAAATTAACCGGAAAAGCACAAGATCTAAATCAAGTAAGTAAAGTGGTAAGTACAGAGAAGATGGAGTCCATCTATTCTCCAATTTACAAAGATGTCGTCAACAGTCCGCTGGGCAAAACTCAAAATCAACTAGATCTCTTAACTAATACTCATTACCAATTGGGTACGCCAAATGCCTTTACATTCAATACGCCATTCGCAAAAACGGATATTCCTACGAGTATCAAAAATGGAGCTACCGATGTTAAGGTTGAAGTAAAGAATGTGGATATCGTGACTAAGGGTACGGGTAAAGAAACTTATCAATATCTAAAGGACTATAAGAATAATAAATATTTTACTCGAAGTGTAGAGTATAATGCAGGTAAAGATGGCACAGGGTTTACTTATAAGGTATATCAAAGAGGAGATATTAATTGGGATATGGTCCGAACACAAGGTGCTAAAAAAGGTCGCGGATTAACAAATGCTGAAGCATCTGCGAAATACGGACTTGCTCCTATTCTTGATGATGCAAGTAGTGTTGCAACGTTACATCATTCACAACAAAAAGGTATTGGGCCATTATATGAAGCTTCAACTAGGTACCATAATATCAGTAATGCTAAAAGAGCTCCACTACATCCTTATAAAGGAAAGTTAAACCCATTTTATCCAATGGATGAGACAACTAGAGGAGCATTTCAAAAAGTAGATTCTATTAATTATTTGAAAATACGAGGAGAAGAGACACTAGGAGGAAAATAATATGAGTTTGCCTGAGAGACTAGATGAAGTTCTAGGAGAAGAAATATATAAACGTGAAGATAGCAATCTAGTACAAGATGCTTTAATAAGGCTAGGTGTAAACGTATCAGATACTTTCCAAGAATTTTATATCCAGTATGCAGGATCTTTTTGGGAAGAGCATGTACCCTTTGAATTATTAGATATAGCAGATGAAGAAAATAATATTGAATCATACACACTCATTTCTAGAAAAGAACATGGTTTTCCGAAGCAGTATCTGGTTTTAAGTGAAATGTCAGCAAATGCTGTATTAGTGCTGGATACTGTAACAGATAAAATTTATATAGTTAATTTTGAGGGCGGAGATGAACTGCTTTTAAAAGGAGAGCTAAAGGAAACTTGGTCATCGTTTTTTGATTTCTTGAAGGCATATTTTAATTGTTAATTGTGGATCAATAAAAGATACTGAAATTGTAGGTTTTTAAAACGGAGAGGTGATAATTGCCTATAGTGCAACTGGATTTAGTTATTCAATTGGAACAAAGATGGGTCTAGGAACCTCAGTATCAGGTTTATTGTTTTCGGCAGTAGGTTGTTTTAACAACGATAGCAAGTGTTTTAGAAAGGGAAAAGTGTTGGTGAAGAGTTGACGAACATAAAAATTAGAAGTGCGACAAACGTTTTTTGCATTTTAAATGCCATCTCCTTTACCGTAGGTTACTATACTTAAAAATACATATTGTGAGGTGGGAAAATATAGCTTTAGCTATTATTATTACACTATCGTTAGTACTTGGAGCGGCGGTAAATTTCAGATACCTGCGCACGAAGCTATTCCGATAATTCACTACAATTATATATTTAGTAACTGGAGATTAGATAAGTGCATGATAATCTAATCTCCATTGTTTTTTTATGCAAGTATGTGAATTGTTTGTTATTTATTAGTTGCACAGTGTACCTAACATTATATCTGGAAAAGAGATATGCTTGTTACAAGCTAAAATGAAAGAGGTATTATCATGCAATATATAGTTTTCGATTTAGAGGCAACGATGTCACATACAACAGATATGCCACAGTATATAATTGAAATTGGCGCTGCCAAAGTCTCGGATGTCGAAGGTGAATTAAAAATCATTGATAGGTTTCAGTCTTACGTAAAACCCCCACAAATGGATTTACTTGATAAGAGAACATTGAAATTTGTAGGGCTAACTACTGATCAGTTCATTGATTCACCGAACATGGTAGAGGTAATGCAAAGATTTCGTAAGTGGATAGGCGAGGAAGATTACTATCTATGTAGTTGGAGCAATAGCGACCTTCGACTCCTTGTCAATCACTATGCGAAGGAAAGATATGATTTATCGTGGGTAAAAAACTTTAATGATATACAAAGACCTATATGTGTGGATGTTTTTCAAGAAAACAGACAAATTTCACTGAAAGAAGCATTAACGATGAGTGGAATTGAACAAGATGGAGAACTTCACTCTGCTGGTGATGATGCGGTTAACACAGCAAAACTTCTTGTGAAAAATATAAAAGATATCGTAGCCACTACATCTGAAGATCCGTTTGCTCAAATAATTTGCGCTCTGTATAAGAATTGTTTCATATGTGGTAAAACTACAAGGCATAATGACCTTCACTTGAATGAAAAAGGCAAGAAGACTAATAGATGTAATACTTGTTGGGAAAGAATAAACGAAGAAAATCTAGCGAAAGAGTTAGAGGGAAAAGCCAATATCAAAGTACAATAAATCGGGTGCCTGTGCGCCACACAGATACAAGCAATTCACACCTCTGAATTAATATAAAAAAAAGCAGACGTTCTACAATTTTCCTGATTTTTACTATATTATAATACAATTATAGTGAATTAACTAATTAGTTCTGCGCACAGTTACCTGAGAAATTCAAGATCTCCGTATATTGTCGGATTATACGAATAGTTTAAAGGGCTGAGATCTATAAAATTCAGCTCATTTTTTATGAGGCGCTTAATTACAAGAAAAGTTTGCAACTTTAGAAATGAGTGAATCGTCTAGATAACGGATCAAACAACGAAAGCAGGTGCACTTCATGGGTTATCAATGGTTGGGATGGGCACAACTCATTCAAGCCTTATCGCAATCCAGCTTAGCCTTTTTAAGTAATATTTACGATATCGAACGCTACGAAGAATTACGCATGATTTGTGCAGAAATCAAGGAAGAGCGTACGGGATTAGACATGCAGGAAATCAAGGATTTATTCATGAATGACACAGGCTATCAAACGCCTAAAGTGGATGTTCGTGGGGATAGTTTTCAAGTGATGAAAGTGTTATGAGTAGCCTTCCTAACGATTTTTATAAAGATGTTGATGGTCATATGAGTGAGTTGGAAGAGTATGATGTTGTTTACCTTCTGAAAACAGAGTTTAAATAAGGGTTTTAGACAATTATGGATATAGTGATGGAATGCTATCCTTTAAAATACATTTTTGCGAGGTGAAAGATATGGCTCTAGCTATTATTATTACACTATCGTTAGTACTTGGAGCAGCGGTAGTATTGATTTGTGGGAAAGGGAATTTCAAGGGGATGATTGCTCTGTTACTTATGTTATGGGCAGGCGATTTCTTGTTTCTGTATGCAAAATTTGTAGTGGGTGACCCCTTTTTAACGTCAATTATTTATTTACCTGCGATGATTTTGGTGGGAATTCCCGTAATTGGGTTGATTATTATTGTTGTGAAAAGTAATGGAGGAAAAGATAGTGAGAAAATAGTTCGTGCGATTGTATTTTCCATAACGATGACAATTATCATTGTTTTTGTACCGTCATTAAAATCAGAGGGTAAATTCAAATTATATCAAAACGATTTTTATGCCGTTTCAGATGCGGTTTTTCAAGCGTACGACGATGGTAAAGTATCAGTTGGAGATCATTTTTCTTCATGGTCATCTAACACAAGCGATTTAGAAAACACGGATTCTGTTTTTTCTAGCAATGAAATTGTGAAGAAAATGGAAAAATTAAAACAGTCCGCTGGCGTATATGGTTATGATTTTGTAGATAAAGATGTCATCTATTTCAGTTTCGGTGCTGTTTTCCAATTAATTAGCGGAATTGCGATCAGTAGGAACGGTAAAGATCTTTCCACAGATGAAACACTGGAATCGCAACCCTATGATGGTGTTCCTACGTATAGGTATATAATGGATGGTGTCTATCATTTTACCGATGGGTTATAAGTAGTTATTTCTTTGGTAAATACTTATTCGTTCTAATAAAAGTACGAGGGGGTTTTTGTATGGAATTTTTTTGGATTGTACTAGGGGCATTATTGGGAACAAGTGGTTACGTGTGTCAGTTGACGTATATGAAAAATTTACACGAAGGAAAGGATATAAAAAATCCAAGGTTATTAGGCATTCTATCTATATTTTTTGCCCTTGTAATCGTCATGATGTTTATTGTATTTGGGTTGATGTGATTTAGTGATAAGATAGTTATTAAACTGGTGATTATTGTAAGACCCAAACAAAATATATTCTATTTATATTTTTAAAAATTTCAGGTACCTGTGTGCGAAACTATTGTAGTAATTAATTTAAATTACATATTTATGAACTGAAGATTAGATAGGTACATGATAACCTAATCTCTATTGATTTTTTAAGAAATTGTGTGAGTTGTTACTTGTTTTTTATTGCGCAGGTACCATACACTCAGGCAGTTTTTATCCTATTAAACTATCGGACAGATTAGTTCAATAAGAAGTAGACTATTGGAGAATTTCACTAATAAATTGATTGTGGGGATCTACTTGATTATTAGAAAACTTTTTTCGGGATTAATTGCTGGTATTTTGCTCATGTTAATTTATTTTCTATTAGAACAGTCTGGATTTGTCCTCTTAATAGGTGTTTATCTCTTACCCATTCTTTTGATTTATGGAGTGCTATCATCTATTCTTTCTGATTTCGTTACAAAAAGACTAAGAGGATTGCTCAGAGGAAGTTTGGCGCTATTCATTCATTTATTCTTTGCTGCTTCGTTTGTTTTAATGCCAATCTTAGAAATGGAAAGGAGATTTAATCGCTTAGTTTTAATTACCGCTCTTTTATCATCAAGTCTATTTTGGTGTATAGATGAGTTCCTTAGGTCTAAAAGAGCTAAAGATATATGCGAAAAGATAGATGAATTAGAAATTTATTGAATATCCATTTTAACATTCAACAAACGCGGCAGTTTAGCTTAAAAAGGTATCTATTGAAGTTGATAGATTATCAGTGGAGGTATAAAAAATGGAAGAAAGAAATTTTGATACTTTAAAGTTATTTCAAATGTTTTTTGCAATTCTTTTTATGTTACTTATTATTTATGGTAAGGTTACGGGAAAATATAACTTATTACCGTTGACGTTAATACTTATGAGTGTAATGTTCCTTATAATAGGAATACGAGAATACAAAAAAACACAGAGTTTAATGTGGGGGATCTTCTATTTATGCACTTCGTTATTCATTTTATTCGTTGGAGTTAAGGCATTATGATTAATTTAATAGAAGTAAAGTTCAACTAACTGGTATTTTGGTGTAACAACAGTAATGCTTTTCTTATTGTGCTAGCGGAGCTTTAGTTCAATAAGAAAAATTGGAACATTTATTCGTTTAAACGTATTAAAGTAAAAGGGCAGGCTAGTTTAAGTGTTCCCCCTATAAGCTGTTAGAAGAATCCAAAGGAACTTTTATTTAGATATTAATCAATCACTATATTCCCATCTTTATCTAGTAAAGGAGTCATTCCACTCAATCCCAAACCACTTGTCATGAGATAATTTACACCTGTTTCAGTATCCACTACAATTTTAATAAGGCCTCCGCTTAGATGTTCTTTTAATTTTACTTTAAATCTTTTTTTCATTTTTACATACCCCTTCCAATATTTATCATTTTACATGAAGTTATTAATAGGTACCATTTTGTACCCAGCAGATGTAGGTATCATTTAAAAAATTATATATAATGTCCATCTTGGGCTCACCTAAAAAGGAAACCTTCAATTTTAAGGTTTCCTTACTCATTATTTAACTTATTAAACTTCTTTTTGTAAGTGGATTAAATGTGGATCGATACAGTAAAAATGCTATTATGTTAGTAGTAGATTCACATTATAAATACATAAAGAAGGAAGTTGTGAAACGTATGGCAATTGCATCGCATTCTGTAATCATTCCAGCACCTGTAGAGAACGTATGGGAATACGTTAGTCAAATCGAAAACTGGGCAGTAATGGTTCCTGCCTATAAGGAGCATGAACAAATTGATGAACAAAAGTCGGTTTGGACATTCGAAGGGAATATTAAAGGATTTAAAAAAGCTGTAAAAATGGAGTTAAACATAACTGAATTTCATGAGCCAACGATGATTCGGTTCGAGTTAAAAGGGTTAACGGACAACTTTACAGGCAGTGGCCAGTTTACTGCTGATGAAACGGCTGGGCAAACAACGATGACAGGGACAGTTGAAGTAAATGCAGGCGGCTTAACAGGCGCTGTGTTGACACCTGTTATTAAAATGGTGTTGCCGAAAGTGACAACACGCTTAACGGAGAAAATTGCACTCCAAGTTAAACAGGAAAAGTTGTCGGTTCGGTAAAGAAGGTTTTACTTATTGAGGTGACAGGCAATCATGCAATCGTGAAAGTTTGAACAAACATGTTTGTTAGAGTGCCCGTACTTTTATATAAAAGAGGTATTGTAGGAGAAGTTGAAGTGTGTGGTGCGCAGGAACTACCACAATTCGAAGGGCGTGAATTGTGTGGAAACCAGGCATCAAACTACCGTAATCAAGCACATTATTCCAGCCACTCATTTTCACTTTAATCCAGTGAAATAGCTGAAGTAATGTGCCTATTCTTTTGCGACCTGTTAAATCAAGTACGGCGATTCCACTAATAGTGCTACGATCTTTCTCCATAAGCCAAACAATTGCGTCGGCAGTATTATGGCTGAAGCTCCACCAGATCCTTCACAATTCCGGCATTTTTTTTACAACTTTGGGGTAACTGAGATTTTATTTGGCGGTCCTATTGGTATTGGCACGATATTGATAGCACTGTTTTTGTGGCAAATGATTCATTACACCTTACCGAAATGCAGAAGATTTTTGCTGAAAATCATTGATGAACAAGAAATAAAAGTTTTGCTTTAGTATTTCTACTAAGCACGGGCTACTCTGCCGTGCTTTTTTTGTTGCCTTTCAAAGGTTTATTGTGTGTAAAGAACGGGTGGACTAGCTATTTTAGTAAAACTGAATATCGATAGACATTTTGAAACGCTGAGTGTCACTCTTTTTCTGTTGATTAAGTAGAAAAACCCATACTTTAAATGAGATGGTTGATTTTCGGGAGGGATTTTAACGCTAGTGATCATACATAAAAAAACAGTATCTATTATACGGATACTGTTTCTTTATGAAATAACGGACACTTTAACCTGTCCTTAGAATCGTTTATTTTACTAAAAATGATGAAAAAATAGTTTACTTTTAGTAAAACACAGAATATAATGAAAGTGTTCAAAAAAAAGGGGGGTATATTATGAAGTTTATAAAGTTTAAATCTGTTTTCTTTTTACTTATTGCAGTTATGTTGCTTTTAGTGGGGTGTAGTTCATCAGCTGGCGAAAAAAGCGGTACCACGAAAGATGGTAAAGTTAAACTCCGTTTCGCCACTTGGGACGTTGGCGATGACGTTACCCTGCAGCAAGATATGATTGACAAATTCAATGAGTCACAAGACGATATCAAAGTTGTTTTAGAGTCTTATGGAAGTGAATATGATACAAAAATCACAGCTGGTATGGGGGCAAATGATGCTCCAGACATTATGTATATGTGGAACTACCCGCAATATAAGGATGCGTTAGAACCACTCGACTCCTATCTTGAAAAAGAAGGTGCTGAGTACAAAGACAATTTCTATGAAACACTGTGGAACTATAATTCAGCAAATGGAGAAATTCTGGGATTACCAGTTGGTTATACGACACATGTTGTTTACTACAACAAAGCATTATTTGATGAAGCGGGTGTCGAATATCCAAAATCGGGTTGGTCTTGGGAGGATCTTCAAGACACAGCTAAGAAAGTAGCAAACAAGGATTCAAAAGTAAGCGGTTTCGCGTTCTCAGGAAAACCGGATCCATACGATTTCGAAATGTTCCTATGGAGCAATGGGACATCTTATGTGGATAAAGAAGGGAATTTGAAAGGTAACTTAAACTCAGAGAAATCAGTAGAAGTATTTGAGATGTTCCAGAACATGGCGAAAGATGGCTATGCTATTACGACAGAAGGCTCTGGAACAACAGAAATGAAATCTGGTAAAGTTGCAATGTTCGTCTACGGGGCATGGGGATTAACGCCGTTAAAAGAAGCGGGCATTGACTACGGTGTCGTAGAATTACCAGCATTTAAAAGTGGGAAAAGCGTCAGTATCTTAAGTTCTTCTGGTATCTCAATCTCTAAAAACTCAAAACATAAAGATGAAGCATTCGAATTTATCAAATTCTGGACAAATGAAGATGCGAATAAGGAAAGAATTGGTTTTGAACTACCTGTTTTGAAATCAGTCGTAGAAAGTGAACAACTTGAACAAGATGAAGTGAAAAGTGTGTTCTATTCTATGCTTGAACAGAGTGATGGCTATACGCCAGCATCTTTCATCGTTGAAGACTGGAGTAAAGTATCCGAGAATTTGCAATATACGTTTGAATCGATGTTAAATCCAAGTACATTAATGAACCCGAAAGAGGCATTAAATAGTGCTGTAGAGTAAAAATATTAATCTTTAATGCGGTAAAGCACTTTTTAAGTGCTTTACCCTATTTTCTAATCTGATGATGGGGGCATTTTATGCGAAATATAACAACGAAGAAAACGAAAAGCTATCAGTTAGTAAATAGAAAAGTGCCCTATTTATTTATTTCACCGTGGATCATTGGTTTTTTGGTATTCACCCTGGGACCACTGATTCTCTCATTAATTATGAGCTTTTATAATTGGCCAATTACAAGTGAACCAACATTTGTGGGGATCGATAACTACAAAACAATGTTCACTGCAGATCCGCAGTTTTATAAATCTATAATTATTACCCTTAAATTTGCTGCAATATTTGTACCCTTAAACTTAGCTATTGCATTAATTTTAGCACTTCTCATTACTCAACCATTAAAAGGAATGAAATTTTTCCGTACGATTTTCTACTTACCTGCGGTTGTTTCAGGTGTTGCCATTTCGATTATTTGGGGTTGGATTTTCAACTCAGAGTACGGAATTTTAAATTACTTACTATCGTTTCTTGGCATTGAAGGTCCAAGATGGCTTGTAGATCCGAAGTGGGCACTTCTCACAATTGTCATTGCGAGTGCTTGGGGCGTCGGAATTATGATGCTAATCTTTTATACCAATATAAAAGGGATCCCAGCTGAATTATATGAGGCGGCAGCGATTGACGGTGCTGGTCCGTTCCGTCAGTTTTTCAGTATTACGATTCCTAGTATTACGCCGACCATTCTGTTTAACGTCATTACATCAGTCATCGGAGCACTGCAGCAGCTGACCTTGGTCTTACTGTTAACTGGTGGTGGCCCCTTAAAGTCCACCTATTTCTATGGTTTGTACGTGTATAACAACGCTTTCAAACACCATCAACTGGGATATGCAAGTGCAAACGCATGGTTCATGTTCATCGTGATATTAGTCTTAACAATGTTAATCTTTAAGACATCATCTGCATGGGTGTTCTACGAAAATGAAGTGAAAAAAGAAGGGAAGAAAGGGAGGAGAAAAAAATGAAAATATCAAAAGGATATAAAATCATCATGTACAGCCTTCTAGGACTATTTTCACTTTACTTCGTATTACCATTTGTGTGGGTAATCCTTTCTGCATTAAAAACAGAAACCGAAGTGTTTAGCTATCCTCCAAAGATTTTTCCAGAAGTACTTCAGTGGAAAAACTTTGTTGATGCTTGGACTAGTCAACCATTCGGCGTCTATTTAAAGAACTCCGTCATCGTTACAGTGATGACAACGATAGGTCAGCTACTATCCTGTTCATTAATTGCCTATGGATTTGCTAGATTTGATTTTAAATTTAAAAACACTCTTTTCGTCTTGATGCTTGCGACAATGATGATTCCTTGGGACGTCACAATGATTCCGTTATATATGGAATTCAAAATGTTTGGTTGGATTAACACATTAAAGCCATTGATTGTCCCATCATTTTTTGGATCGGCATACTATATCTTTTTGTTAAGACAATTCCTTATGAGTATACCGAAGGATCTTGAAAATGCAGCAAGAATCGATGGTGCAAATGAATTCCAAATCTTCTATAAAATATTCATACCTGTTATGAAAGCTCCTCTGATCTTAATCGCGGTGCTCAATATGTTATCAGTATGGAATGACTACCTGGGTCCATTAATCTATCTTCAAGATCAATCGAAATATACATTAGCACTAGGATTAGCAGCATTTAAAGGAGTTCATGATCTTCAAATTCTACCAATTATGTCGATTACTTTAGTCATGATCGTTCCACCAGTTGTGATATTCCTATTTGCGCAGAAGTACATTGTTGAAGGAATCAGTGGTTCTGTTAAGTAAGAAATACTGAAATACCAATATAGTATTATATGGGGGAAGATAATATGCGTCGCGAAATGAAGAGATGGGAAGATATCAGGATAATGGGTATCAATAGACTTCCCGCTCATGCTGATTTTTATAGATATGAATCGAAAGAAAATGCACAAACATTTACGAAGGAAAATAGTATAGGCTATACATTACTAGATGGCGTATGGAAGTTCTTATTTTTAAATGCACCTGAGCTTTCACCGAAAGGCTTTGAAAAAGAGGACTTTAGCATCGATAGTTTAGACGATATGGAAGTTCCTTCAAGTTGGCAAATCAAGGGCTATGGCAACATGCATTACACAGATGTTTTATATCCGTTTGCTATCAATCCACCGTTTGTACCACAGGAAAATCCAACGGGCATCTATTTTAGAGATCTTGTTGTTTCTGACTTAGCAGATGATGAAGCACTTATTTTAAAATTCAATGGCGTGGATTCTGCATTTGATTTATATGTCAATGGACAGCATGCTGGTTTTAGTAAAGTTTCAAGATTACCGTCTGAATTCGATATCACAGAATTCGTGAAAGTTGGCAGTAATCGTCTCACTGTTAGAGTCTACCAATTTTCTGATGGAACTTATATAGAAGACCAGGATATGTGGTGGCTGTCTGGTATTTTTAGAAGTGTTGAACTGTTTAAAATCAACAAAGAGACACTTTGGGATGTCCATGTTGAAACACTTCCCGATGAAAACTATGAGAATTTCACATTAAAAATAGGCGGAGCATTTTTAACAGACCAGGTAAAAGATGTAGTAGCTACGCTTTACCATCATGACAAACAAGTTGACCAGTTTGACATGGAAGTCGTTGACGGGAAATTCGAAGTAAGTAAAGTTCAGGAAAAACCGCTTCTATGGAATGCAGAGGAACCAAACCTCTATACACTTCACCTCGAGTATAACTTGTTAGGTGAAAAGGAGGTTGTGCCACTGCGCATAGGGTTCCGTGCCATTGAGGTGAATGACAATGAAATCCGTGTCAACGGAAAACGCGTTTTCTTTAATGGTGTGAATCGCCACGACGCACATGCGAAGACTGGTAGAACAGTCAACTACGAGGATATGATTCAGGATATTAAAATGATGAAACAGTTCAATATCAATGCTGTTCGTACAGCGCATTATCCAAATAATGATGTATTCTATGACTTGTGTGATGAATATGGTCTTTACGTCATTGACGAAGCAGATCTTGAATGTCATGGTTTTGAAAATACCGGAAATTACAATTGGATTTCTGACAACGAACTATGGGAAAAGCAATATGTAGATCGAGCAGTACGTATGGTACAAAGAGACCGTAACCATCCAAGTATCATCATGTGGTCACTCGGAAATGAATCAGGTGCTGGAAGAAACTTTACGGCTATGTACAATGCCATCAAGACGATTGATTCTACTAGATTAGTTCATTATGAGGGAGACAGAAATGCTGCATACAGTGATGTGTACACAACGATGTACACTCGCTTAAACAAACTCGAAGAAATCGGTAAGGATTCAGAAGGCAAGAAGCCTCATATTTTATGTGAATATGGACATGCAATGGGGACTGGCCCTGGAGGCTTAACGGAATATCAACAACTGATGAGAAAATATCCTAGATTGCAAGGTGGCTTCATCTGGGAATGGTGTGACCATGGAATTGAAACGACAAACGACAAAGGTGAAATCGTTTATTTATATGGCGGAGATTACGGCGACTTCCCGACAAACACCAACTTCTGTATTGATGGGCTTGTGTTCCCGGATAGAACGCCGTCACCAGGACTTTGGGAATATAAAAAAGTAATTGAACCAATTGTCACGGAGGAAGTAAACCTAGCTGAAGGTGAAATTCGTATTAACAATCTATACGATTTTAGAAACTTAAGCGGAGTAACCCTGCGTATTGAAGTAAAATCAATTGGTACACTGATTGAATCACATGACATGCAGTTACCAAGTATCGGAGCACATGAATCGTTGGCTATTACGCTTCCAGTAGATATAGTAAAAGCTGCCCAGCATGACGATGTTCGGATCTACTTAAGCTATCTGGAGACTGAAGATACTCTCTATGCGGGTAAAAATCATGAGATTACAAAAGAAAGCTTCTTATTAGCATCTACAAAAATTGAAAAAGAAGTGCGGTCTATCACTTCATCAGGATCTGACTTTGTCATTAAGGATGAAGGTGCTCTGCTGAAGGTTGAAAACGACCAGTTCGAGGCTGTTTTCTCAACTGTGTATGGCACACTAGAATCGTTCAAATCTGAAGGGGAAGAAATTATTAACAAAGGACCTGAAGTAACCCTTTGGAGAGCGATTATCGACAATGATATGTACAAAAAGGATGACTGGGTCAATAAGTACTTCCTTAAAAATACCAAAGAACAATTAGCAGAAGTGACGTACGAAGTGACAGCAGATTTCACGGATGTCAAAATCACGAAGTACTTATCTACTGTCAATCAAGCATGGGGCTTCCATCTGACATATCACTATCGTCTGACGAAAGATGGTGCCTTGAATATTGATTTGCAAGGTGAAAAAGTATTACGAGGTCATGAAATTCCAGAAATGCTGCCACGCATCGGCGTAACGATGCATTTGAACGAGGATTACAACAAAGTTAGCTGGTATGGTCGCGGTGATTCTGAATCGTACCAGGATACAAAACGCAGCCAACCAATTGGTTTATATAATAAAACCATTCAAGACATGCATACCGATTATGTATACCCGCAGGAAAATGGTTCACGGTGTGATAGCTCTTTCTTAGCTGTAGCAAACGATAAGCAAGCATACTTGATTAATTTTAAAGAAACGTATGATTTTACAATACATGATTACGAAACAAGTGCGCTTGAAGAGGCCAAACACCGCGGTAATATTAAGAAGTCACCATTTACAGTGCTGACTATTGATTACAAGCAAAGTGGTGTGGGAAGTAATAGTTGCGGTGAGGAGCAGTTACCTCCATACAGAACAGTGATTCAGGACTTCAATCTTCAATTTGAACTTAGAAAAATAGACAAGAGCAGCCTAGTGGAAGAGAGTAAATTTTTCGCGGTTCAGTAAGAAGTATGCAGGGGAAACCCTGCTTCTTATTTCGATCAATTACGCCTCGGCGAAACTGCGTCCAGATTTTTTCGAGCTAGAGGACTACAGGAAGTAGGTCATGCAGTCGTTGCGACAGGACGTCGCGAACTTAGACTGCCTTCTTAAGCTCCTCTGAAAATCTGTGACATCCGGCATCCATCCCGCCACTTATAGAAGTGGCGGACTTCTGCTGATTCAAGTTAAACAAAAGGAGCGAAATTCCATGAAATTAAATATAAAAGAAATCCCTTTTTCTCGATTTGGTTCATATTTTTGTGTATCAAAGGAATTGGATACAAACGAAGTTTATATACGTGATGTTCATGGCGGAGATGATGCGCCATCAAAATTATTTAAATTGGATTTGTTACAGGATGGAGTTGAACAAGAATTTGACATCGCCGCTACAGAAACGTCCTTGCGCTTTTTTCTAGTAAAAGATACAGAGAAATATGCAGAAATCAATATTCCGGAAGAAGATGAACTTCATATTGAGGCAAATGGGGTTGAAGTTCGTTTACAAGCTAGTAAAGTGAAGTACGATACCCTTCACGAATATAAGGATGGCATGTATGAATATCATATCTATCCGAAGGAATTAAAGCTGATGATTAGCAAGCTTTCAGGCGAGATGTCTGTTGACGCACCGTGGAATGTGATTGGCAATGATTATATTGACATTCGTATAAGTAATGGCCACTTCGTCATCGAAAGCTATCGCACTGTGTTTAAACCGAAAGAGTATGCAAGCTTTCAAGCAGGAAAAGAAAAGGTTGAGCATCTCTATCAGGAGTGGGTAGAAAATAATACCGAGAAAAATGAAGTATACCAAGCTTCAATTGATCGTGCGGCGTATATTACTTGGTCAAGCATCGTTCACCCGGATGGACTATTAAAAAATTATGCCATGTATATGTCAAAACTTTGGATGTATAACATCTGGTCTTGGGACAATTGCTTTAACGCATTACATATAGGTGCGAAGTATCCGGAGTTATCCTATTCTCAGCTGAAGATCTTTATGGACGCGCAGGACGAATCAGGCGTATATCCAGACTTTGTGAATGATAAGTTTGTGTCTTATAACTGTATTAAACCACCGGTCTTCGCATACGCTTATGAAAAATTAATGGAAGTAAATGACTACTTTAAGGAAGAAAGTCGTCTAAGAGAAGTGTATGAATCTACTAAAAAAGTAATGCTTTACTTCGATTTATACCGAACGTACGAAGGGAGACTTCCACATTATAAGCATGGTAATGACTCGGGTTGGGATAATTCCTCCTTGTTCCATAGTGGAATGCCGGTAGAGGCACCAGATCTCACTAGTTTTTTAATTAGAACGTATGATATTTTAACGAAATTTGCTGGTCTTCTTGGCGAAGAGGAAGAAGCAAAGCAATTTACTGGAAAAGCAGACACACTTTTCTCCTTATTAATGGAGCGCCTTCATGATGAAGATGGCTTCTTTGGTCGTGTTGGTAAGGATGCTAAGAAAATTGACACACGCTCCAGTCTAATTTTACGTTTACCGGTTTTAATCGGATATCGCTTAGAAAAACAAATCATGGACCAACTTGTAGATGACCTTGTGGAAAACTTTGAAACGAAATATGGATTTGCAACGGAAATGCCATCAAGTCCATTATATAAGGAAGATGGTTATTGGCTTGGACCGATTTGGGCCCCTGTTACTTATCTTTTTATTGATTCATTAAAGAGTTTTGGCTACGGTGAGGTTGGAGAAAGAATTAAAGAAAAATATCTAAATCTCACGCTTGTTGGCGGTATGGCAGAAAACTTTGATCCGCATAGCGGAAAAGGGCTCGTCGATACTTCCTTTACGTGGACATCAAGTGTGTTCCTATCGTTAATCGAAAGTAAGTAGGTGGAGGATACAATGCGGAAATATATTGGAGAACTAGGGCTCGCGGTTGTCGCCGTTATTTGGGGAAGTGGGTTTGTTGCAAGTGCAGTGTCACTCGAGCACTTTACACCATATCAAATACTTGCAATCCGTTTCCTTATTGGTATTATTTTGTTAAGTCTTGTCTTTTTTAAGAAACTAAAGAATATTAAAAAGAGTACAATTATAAAAGGTTCCATCATTGGAATCTTTTTATACTTGGCATTTGCTCTACAAACGGTTGGATTGGTATATACGACGCCTTCGAAAAATGCTTTTTTAACCGCTGTCAATGTAGTCATTGTACCATTTATTGCGTTTTTCATTTTTAAACGAAAAATGGACAAGTTTGAGTTGTTTGGTGCATTACTTGCGATCATTGGCATCGGTGTGTTATCACTACAGCTTTCGGGTGGCATTAATTTTGGGGATGTACTTACATTATTATGTGCAGTAGCGTTTGCGTTCCATATTTTTTACACAGCGCAGTTTGTAAAGAACGAAGACCCCGTACTATTAACAGTGGTTCAAATGGCAGCTGCAACAGTGTTAGGATTTATTGTAGTCCTTTTCAAAGGAGAAACGAATTTTGTAGCAAATTTTGAAGGAGTATCGGCTGTTTTATATTTGGGTGTATTCTCCACCACGATTGCTTTTTTACTGCAAACAGTCGCTCAAAAGTTCACAAGCGAAACAAAGGCGGCAATCATTTTATCGACAGAGGCATTCTGGGGGATGGTTTTCTCCGTCATTATTTTAAGCGAGGTTTTAACCGCCAAAATGGCTATCGGAGCGATACTAATCCTTGTAGCTATTATTATTTCGGAAACAAAGCTGAAATTCCTCAAAAAAAATTACCGTAAAGAAGCAGTGTAGCAAAAGTGTTTACGAAGAACGGCTTTTGCGAACCAAAGCAAAGTGTTGAAAGCAAGTCGGCATAAGTTGGAATTAATTTATATATAGAAGTAAAAAACAAAGTAGGTATAAAAAATGGCGACGATTAAAGATATAGCATACTTAGCGCAGGTTTCTATGGCAACGGTTTCTCGAGTGTTAAATTATGATGAAACACTTAATGTGACCCCAGAGACAAGAAGACGAGTTTTCGAAGCAGCAGAGGAATTAAACTATGTTAACACCTCAAAACAGAAAAAGGCGAAAAAGAAAGGGAACATTGGGCTCTACTATTCGTATTCGCTTGAAGAGGAATTGGTTGATACGTATTATCTTTCGATTCGGGTAGCACTAGAAAAAAAGCTTAAGAGTATGGGAATGGACTATTTTAAAATCACCAAAGATGACACTAAAAGAAGTCTTCCGAAATTAGACGGAATAATCTGTCTGGGGACTTTTAAAAAAGTAGATATTGAATTGATAAAAAGCTTTGATAAACCGTCTGTGTTTGTAGATGCAAACCCCGATGAAGATTGTTTTGACGCAGTAGTGATTAATTTTAATTCGGCAACGAAAAATGCGCTCAACTATTTAGTAGATTTAGGTCATAAAAATATTGGTTTTATCGGTGGCATAGAGACTGATATGTTTGGTAATCGATTCAAGGACTTACGGCAGGACGTCTTTGAAGCCTATTTAAAGGAAAAAGGAATTTACAAAGAGGAATTCGTTAAAATTGGAGGCTACAATCCAAAAGATGGCTACCAGATTTTAAAGGAAATGCTTAGTCAAAATGAAAAACCAACAGCTTTATTTGTTGCAAATGATTCAATTGCAATCGGGTGCTACAAAGCGGCCTATGAACTGGGTGTTAAAATCCCAGAGGATCTCAGTATCGTTGGTTTCAATGATGTTTCATCTGCGCAATACATGGTTCCACCGCTTACCACAGTTAAGCTGTACACAGAAATTATGGGAGAATCCGCAGTCGACTTGCTGCTAGAGCGGATCGCAACGAAACGGGAAATATGTAAGAAAATAACGATTCACACGAAGCTGATTGAAAGAGACAGTGCAACGAAAGTGAAGAAATAATCCAGAGAATCACGAGACATAAGTTTCGTGATTTTTTATTGTATTTTTTAAAAAATTTAGTAATGGTGTCATCAAACAATTAATGAAATGGACAAAGGTGGATTTGTACATTCACTTACTCTTTTTTTAGTAGTAGAACAGCGCATGACAAAACAATAGAATCTGGAAGACCGTGGAAATGTGAGAAAGACTATGAGGAGTGAAGATTCATGGCATTTTTTATATTGATGTTGAAGGAGTTTGAGGACGAAGATAGGGTAGTATATCTATATGGAACAAATGAGAATTCGATGGGACAAATTGAATATGATAATAAAAATAGGGTTATAAATCAGTTTTGTCCAATAAATTCATAGGAGTTTGCTGATGATTTCTTCTTTAAGCGGTCAGGAAGACGTATTTCAAGAATGATTATTAAAGAGAATGAGAACCTTGTTGATTGAATCACTATAGAATCTTGAGAATTGCTTATGATTTTGTGATTTTTTTTTCGAATTTATTTTGCAAGAAATATAGTATAGCATTTGAACCTTGATTGGCTATATGCCTTTCAAGGTTTTTTAATAATCATTTGATTTATATTTACACACGAAAACTCAAGAATAATCTAACGAATAGTCAACAGGTCAAGAAACTGAAAAAGACAATGAAGAAAACAGTGCTGGAAGCCAAAGGGATCAATGGAAAGGAAACTGCCTCTGACAAGGCAAATCAATGGGCTGCCTTGTCGTCAAAAAATACACTTAAGACGGATTTGGCGCAACATATAGTAGCTATGGCAGGCCTTCCTGTGATGACGGGTGGTGAATGGTCATCCCTACAACGATGCTTGGCACGCTGTTAGCTGGTGAAGATCGGATTGAGTTTAGCTATATATTTGTGGATGGACCGAATCTGCTTTATGAACTAGGTGTTTTATCATTTTCTTACACGTAAATTTATGGAAGACTGATTGCCACCGTGAATGGAGACCTTAATACCAATGAAGAACAAGTAAACGGGTTCATACCGAGAGCAAGGAGCAAAGTGCAGAAGAAGTCGCTCAACTAATTTTGAAAATACCCTAAGCTCGGACATTCTCGATAAAGACATCTACATCGAGACGACAGAAGGTGCGAATATCCTTCTTAATGCGTCAGATAGATATCACGATTCATTAGCAACGTGTTAAACTATAGGCAGATGAATTTCGAGGTATAGTCCAAAAAATATTCTTAGAATACACTATAAATGGATTGATATTCATCAAAGCTGATGCCATCCTGTTATGGTGTCTATGCTTGTACATATATGTGAATTAACGCGTATATTTGTAAAACAGGAAACCTGCAAGGATTTACAGAGAAAATAATAGGATGGTGCTTCCATGATTGGTATGGGCTATCGGACGATAAAGACTGCTGTAGGAGCAGGGCTGGCCATTTGGATTGCGAGTTTATTGGATTTGGAATTTGCAACATTTGCAGGAATTATTGTTATTATGTGTATCGAGAAAACGAAGAAAAAGACATTAATTACAATGAAGGATAAATTCTTGGCCTCTCTTTTATCTTTGATTCTTGGTGCTTTGTTTTTTGAAGTATTAGGTTATAATCCCATTGTTTTTTCCTTATTTATTTTATTATTTGTTCCAATCCTTGTAAGAGCTCACATCCAGGCTGGTTTTGTCACAAGTATGGTTGTCGTATTACATGTTTATACGGTAAAGGATGCTACCTGGGCTCTGTTTCTGAATGAGCTCTATATTATTTTCATCGGTATGGGAATTGCTCTTCTCGTCAATAGTTTCATGCCAAATTTCAAGCGAGATATTGAAAACTTTAAGAAGGAGATTGAACAAAAGTTTGAAATTATTCTCTTTGAATTCTCTGCCCATTTAAGGGATAGTATGCGGAAGTGGGATGGGAAAGAGATTCTTGAGGTAGAAGATTTGATTAATCAATCTAAAAGCATTGCCATTCAAGATGTAGAAAATCGTCTGCTGCGAAAACAAAATATAGATTATTATTATCTGGAAATGCGAGAGGATCAACTGGAACTTCTAAAACATATGATGAAAATCGTTGCTATTTTCTCTTCATTCAGCCTAGACGTTAAACAGAAAGAAATGTTTGCAGAGTTCTTGGAGAACTTAAGTCGAAACGTTCATTCGGGAGATACAACGGACATTTCATTAAATGAGTTAGAGGAATTAAATGCCTTAATTCGCGAGATGGAGTTGCCGAAGACAAGAGAAGAATTTGAAATACGGGCGAATCTATTTTATTTGATTTTTGAAATGAAAAACTACTTAAACATAAAGAAAAAACTTTTTGCAAAAAGAATTCGATAGTGGAAAGTGCCTGTGAGATGATATTCATCACGATTTCATAAAATAAACGGCGGATATCGATTATATAACGCTCTGTCGATATCCTCTGGATTTTTAATTGCAAGTAAGTGTTGTTGCCATACATTCATGAGGTATTGGTTCGCCCCGCGCCGTCTGCATAGTTTGTTTCATTGATTTTCAATTAACGTCAAAACCCTTGATTCAGCAAGGCTTTTGACGTTTTTTATATCATACAATTTCATTGAGTATTTTAAAAATAGTAGCACAAACCATGTCCGTGGTTTGTGCTACTAGTGTAAATTTGTTTAGCTTTTATTTTAAGTGCTGACTAATAGACACCACTTTGTTTTAATTCCAAATCATATATTGCGGGTCTGCATTTGTTTCATTCGTTTCTGAAAATATAAACGTCCATGGCATAGAAGTATTGCCGGCAATTTCACAAGGTAAGCTAAACGTAGCATTGGTCCGTTGTATGCCTTGTTCATAATAGGAAATGACTGTATTGTGTAAGCGGAGATTTATGTCCTCAAAATTGTGAATGAGTACGGCAATCAGCTGTTCACCTTTATGATTGCGAGCGTTCCATAAAAATAACAAATGGACACCGCCTTGTAGTTGTTTTGTTTGTTGTTGGAAATGATGAGTAATTTTTTCGCGATCAGCAGGGGCAATTGTTTTGTCCCATGCAGGTTCAAAATAGAGCTTTTGCATCGTCATCGCCTCCAGTTACTCTTCCAATGTATTTAGTTAGTATTATTTGGGACGCGGAACCTATCTCCGTGTCTCGTGCTTGACTTAGTCTAATTCTAAAACTGGCTGTACTAAACGACGGACTTCATCCGTTGAATTTGTATTCATTAATTGGTTTCTTAATTCAGCTGCGCCTTCAAATCCTCGAATATAGATTTTGAAAAAGCGATGAAGTTGCTTAAATGAACGAGGTTCGATTTCGTTTGAATATTTATCGTGAAGATCCAAATGTAAAAGTAATAAAGTGAGAAATTCTTTCACACTATGTTCTTTAGGTTCTTTTTCGAAAGCAAATGGATTGGTGAAAATGCCGCGGCCAATCATGACACCATCAACGCCGTATTGTTCCACTAATTTTAATCCTGTTGCGCGATCAGGAATATCTCCGTTAATGGTTAACAACGTATTTGGAGCAATTTCATCGCGTAGTTTTTTGATTTCAGGGATTAGTTCCCAGTGTGCATCTACTTTACTCATCTCTTTTTTTGTACGAAGGTGAATGGAAAGATTCGCAATATCTTGTTTCAATACATGTCCTAACCAATCGAGCCACTCGTCAACATTTGTGTAACCCAACCTTGTTTTAACACTAACTGGTAATCCACCTGCTTTTGCTGCTTGAATAATTTCTGCTGCAACTTCAGGATGTCGTATTAATCCAGCACCCTTACCATTGGCTGCGACGTTTTGTACGGGGCATCCCATGTTTAAATCGATACCTTTAAACCCTAGTTTTTTCATATCAATACTCATCTGTTCAAAAAATGCTGGTTTATTGCCCCAAATATGAGCGACAATCGGTTGCTCATCTGCTGTAAACGTTAACCTACCACGTACACTGTCTCTTCCTTCAGGGTGACAATAACTTTCTGTATTTGTGAATTCCGTGAAAAATACGTCGGGTTTTGCTGCTTCACTAATGACGTGGCGAAACACCACGTCTGTGACATCTTCCATTGGTGCTAATATAAAAAACGGCTTCGGTAAATCAAGCCAAAAATTATCTTCGTTATTCATTCTATATCCTCCTGTTGCAACAAATAAAAACCATATTTATCGATTGCATAATCCTTTGCCCATTATACATATTATCATTTCTTGTAGTTGGATGCACTGATACACTTCCCAAATATGAACCCAAAAGAGAAGTCGTTTTTCGCACGGTATTGTATATGGGAGATATTTCAAATGGTGTCATAGTGTACCGGGCATGCTAATTGAAAAAAACTGCGATGCAGAGGGGGATTTTATCACAGAAACAACCAAAAAATAACTATGATATAATTATTTGTAAAAGAAAGTGTCGATTCACTAAGGGTGCAATTAAAAATATAGGAGGACAGTATGATCAAGCAGGCTTTAGTTTATAGTGTGTCGTTTTTTATATTCCCAACAGTTTTACAATTTTTATTCAAACCAGAGATAAACTGGGTAGACAATATTGGACTTTCTATTTTTGCATTCTTTGGTTATATTTTCTTCGCATGGATGAACAAATCAGCAAAGAAAGATAATAAATAGAATATCTCGCTATCTCGCTATCTTGCAATTGGGCGCGATAACTGGATAATAACTGGGACATCTAGAATTGGCCCAGATTATAAATGGAAATCAGGAGATCAGAAAGGGTACTGATATGAGACTAATTCAGTTTGTATATATAGTGTTACTATGGGGGCTACCCATTCTGTTTGCGTGGCGTTCTTTCAACAAAATGGAAGAAGAGAAACGGCGCGTGGTTATAAAAGAAATTAAAGAACCTTTATTTTTTTTTGGAGCTGCACCTATAACTATTGGTTTGCTTGTGTTTTTTACTGGTTCTGTTTCGGCACCGGGAATAAAAGTCTTACAACATTCGGGAATGGGTTTAGTGTTCCTTGGTTGGTGTGTAGCGTGGGTGGAGGAATTGGTAAACAGAAATAAAAGTACGTTGAAAAGTATTGCTATGATTGCCATGGGGATATTCGGAATGGTCGCTTATATTTATCTGTATTAAACAAACGGCACGATTGTTGGGGAAAGCTTTCTCACATTTATATAGAAAGATAATTGGAGTTTATGAAGAGATGTATGTATGGTATTGGACCAAAATTTTGGTTAGGGATACTGTTTATATTGGCTATAGTGAAAGGTACCAGGTTCTCGTTCAATTCTGAATTGCTTAAGAACCTGGCACTCGACACTGTGAAGGAACCAAAATGCATAACACTTTATTAAAAGGGTAATTATTTTGATAAGGTAGTATGTATTATATTGAAATCATTTAACTAAATGGTTGAATGTGAAAGTGGGAACTGATATATTAAACTACATGGTTAACCATAATGAAAATCAATTAAATGAAATATTTCATGCTTTAGCTGATCCAACAAGAAGAGAAATCATTCATATGATGGCTCAAAAAGAAAGAACAGTTTCAGAGTTAGCAGAGCCTTTTGATATGTCTTTAGCAGCTATTTCTAAACATATAAAGGTTCTTGAACGAGCAAATTTAGTAGAAAGGAACATAACCGGACGAACGCATATATGTAGCATAAATGCAGAGTCACTGTCTCGAGCTTCTGAATGGCTCCGTTTTTATGAAAAATTTTGGAGTAATCGTTTTGATATTCTGGAAAGTGAGTTATTGAAAGCCAAGAATAGAGAACACTAAATCATGGGAAGGGGAATTTTATGAACAACATCTCAACAAGAACATTAATAATGAAAAGAGAATTCAATGTAAAACGTGAAAGGGTTTTCGACGCATGGCTGAACCCAGAAATGATGAGAAAATGGTTTTTTACATTGGAAGGCACGAATAAGGTGACACGAAATAATCCTCAAGTAGGCGGTACTTGGGAAATTGTTGACCATCGGGAAGGACAAGATTACCGTGCGATTGGGGAATATCTCGAAATTGATCCTCCGAAAAAAATTGCGTTTACTTTTAAGATGCCACAATTTAGCGAATTAGAAGATACGATTACAGTTGAACTACAAGAACTCCAGCAAGGCTGTGAGATGACGTTCACACAAGTGATCCATGTTTCTCAAGAAGAGAATTGGACAGAGTCAGATGTAGAAAAAGCTCTTGGCGAAACGCATGATGGCTCTGAACATGGCTGGAATTATATGTTTATGGGACTTAAAGAATTAGTTGAGACAGGGAAAGTCAGCTATACAGGTTAAAAACCGTTTGAGTAATTAGTTGAAATAGGGAGACAACATTACAATTTATGTGAAGAAGGGGAAGTTAAATATGAAAAACGTAACACCATTTTTAATGTTTCAAGGCGGTATTGCAGAAGAAGCTATGAAATACTACATATCACTCATCGAGGATTCAGAAATTAAAAGCATTGCTCGATACGGGGCTGAAGGACCTGGTAAAGAAGGTACAGTTATACATGCTGTATTCTCGTTAAAGGGGCAGGAGTTCATGTGTATCGACAGTCATGTTGACCATGAGTTTTCGTTTACCCCGTCTTTTTCTATCTATCTTACTTGTGAGACCGAAGAAGAAATTGACAGCCTTTACGATAAAATGATGCAAAATGGCACAGCACTCATGCCTATCAATAACTATGGGTTCAGCAAAAAATTCGGATGGCTGAATGACCAATTTGGCATATCCTGGCAGTTGAACTTGCCAGAGTAATCTGTTTGCCAATGGAGTGTGAGATATTTTACAAACGGGCGCTTATCTCGAATAAAGATCAGCGCTCTTTTTCATTTATAGAAATCATTTAGGGAGGATGTATCATGGCGAAACATCAGATTTATACAATGAGTGTCGCAAGAGTCTATCCCTGTTATGTTACGAAGGCGGAGAAAAAAGGACGTACGAAAACAGAAGTCGACGAAATCATCCGTTGGTTGACAGGGTATAGCCAGGAAGAGTTTGAAGCGCAGCTAAAAAATCAGCCAGACATTGAGACCTTCTTTGCAGAAGCTCCCCAACTGAATCCTTCGCGGGCTTTGATCGAAGGTGTGGTCTGCGGTGTCCGAGTGGAGTACATCGAAGAACCAACTATGCGGGAAATTCGCTATTTGGATAAGCTGATTGATGAGTTAGCAAATGGCAAAACGATGGAGAAAATTTTGCGGACATAATAATTGAATATGAAGAAACACTTGTAGCATTGGAATAAAATTTAATTAATAGTATCCCGAAAAAACTCATTCTGGGGAAAATAAAAAGAATCCATTTTGAAAAAAATGATCAAAATGGATTTTTTCCTTATGAAATAGATTATTAATTTCTATTCAAATGATAGATTAGTTGAACAACGCCGGAGGAGAAAGTTCTTGTATTAATCAATTTTAAATTCAACCTCTGTTTTATATCAATAAACAACGGTCTTCCTTCTCCCAAAACAACAGGATGTACAGATAATCTAAATTCATCAACAAGTCCTAAATCGATAAAAGTTGTAATAAGACTTGCTCCACCGTATAACCAGATATCTTCACCGGGTTTATTCTTTAATTTGTTTATTTCCCTTGGTATATTTTCATTTATGAATATTGCTTTATTATCAATCCCTGTTTGTGTTCTGGAAAACACATATTTCTCTTTACTGTGAACCAATTCCCACATTTCTTTTTCAGTATTAGTATCTTCATTTTTTGGAGTATATTGTCCCCATAAGTCGTAACTTTTTCTTCCATATAAAATAGTATCAATTTGATTTAGGAAATCATTAAACCCCATATCAGGATCCATGACACACCAATCAACTTCCCCATTTTTCCCTTCAATAAAACCATCTAAAGTAACTGCTAAATCTAAAATTATTTTTCTTGTTCTTACGTTATTGGACATAATTTTTCCTCCCTTAATTGCTCAACTTTCTGCCCGGTTGCTGAATTTCGTTATGTTATTTTCAACATATATATTCCTACTAAGCCAACAGATGCTTATATACAGTATACAAAGAAGTAGTGCTTAACGCTTGCAAAGTTAAGCACTACTTCTTTTTTATGTTTAAAAACAGCTTATATTCAGTGATGATCTACAGTATTTATAGTTTTTATAGAAAAGGTTTTCTAAAATAAATTATTATCAGTTCTTGAGGTGATGTTGATGAAAGTTCAAGAAGTTTTAATTGATAATATAAAAAGAAATGTGCTAATTGATGAAAAAATAGACTGGTATTTCCTGGAGTTATATACCTTAAGAACCTTGATGAGTAAGCGTCAAATATGCGCTTACTCTATTTTGGCGATACTTAATTACACCAGTGATATGTTAGATGAATAGAGTGAACGAATACATAGTACCACAATCTAGTCTGAAAGGCAGTCGTTTTAGACGGCAGCCTCCTATACAATGAAAACTACTTACAGGACTGAAAGGATATGAGCAAATGAAGAAAAAACTACTTATTCTATTCTGTGCACTATTGTTGGTATATAGCCTGCCTTTATCCGGCACGTTCGCTGCAAGCACAGAGCGATTTTCAGATGTACCGTCATCAAAGCATTTTGCAGAAGCTGTTTATGATCTGGCAGAACGCAATATTATCGGAGGCTATCCGGACGGCACATATAGACCCGGCAATTCTATCACGAGAGGACAGGCGGCCGCAATCATCGCAAAAATGATTAAATTGGACACTTCGAATGCAAAGAATCCGGGGTTTAAAGACGTCTCGAAAGCGAACGGCTACTACAAAGCCATCGCAGCTATGGCAGAAAAAAGCATCATCAGCGGCTATGGAGATGGACGTTTCGGTCCGAACGATCCTATTACGCGGGCACAGATGGCTTCGATACTTGTCAAAGCGTTCGATCTGCCACGCTATGACTTCACGTCGTATAAAAGTCCATTCGAGGATGTTAAACGAGGGGCAGGTCATGATCCGAACATTCTTATCATCTATAGACTCGGCATCACGACAGGAATGTCTACTGACAGATTCAGCCCGAACGAGTCCATCACAAGAGGACAAGCGGCTAAAATGCTGAAGGCTACAGAGGAAGCAAAGTCGCCGATTGTTACGTTGCGGGCTAGCGACTACCAATGGGAAGAATTTAAAATGTACGATTCCAATCATGAGGATTACGGTTTGTTCAATGCGGTTGTAGGACGCGATACAGCAAATAGCTATACTGCGGATAAAATCCATTTAGTCCCGCTCCAAGAAGGGACGGGAACATTTAGTGTCGCTTTAGTGTATACGGGAAATCCGGATAAGAAATACTACCAAAAGTATTATGTGCACATCAAAGAAGTGGATGGCGAGCTGAAGTTGACACTGGAAGAGACAGACGATTTTCTAACTACACCAGCAATAATCAGTGTTAAAAAACAAGTCCAGAACGTTTCGCTCTCCACAATGGACGGAAAGAAGCTGTCTGACAATGTGGATTTCAGAAAATGTCTTTCGACCAATCGCTCTGTTTGCCGCGATACCGATCAGACCGATACTGAGGGTAAGTATAATAATATCCGCATTCCGATCGATAAGCCAGGTCAATATATTGCCACTGTCCATTTCGCTGGCGGAGAAGAAGTAAGGTACGGGATCGAAGCGGTAAGTTCTGCTCCGAACTTTTACTATAACCTCCAAGTATTGGAGGAGAAGCCGACTGCGTCAGTAGATTTGGGAGCGACATACAACATAGGAAAGCATATACTACCGAAAGATGCTGAGCAAATTGCCACGGTCACAAGAGACGCGGGAACCAACTTGTTCCATGCAGTAGCAAAGAAAACAGGCTCCTTCGATATTAAGCTACCAGACCACAAAAAGACTGATCTTATAAATATCGGTGTACGTGTTCAGGAATTGGGTCCCATTATTCATGTCGAGATATATGAATCGATCGACACGTATATGTGATTGAATGAGGACTACTAAAAAAGCAGACATGCTCAGCATGTCTGCTTTTCGTAATGCATGTTACCGGTCCGGCTGAAAGTTCACTGCTACCATCAGTACATACTGCACTGAAATTAACAAAACAGTTCTACCACAAACTAAGGGAGGACATACAGATGAACATGAATGAAATAAAGGGACTTTAGAAAACGGACTTACTATTGACAAATATTCCACTACTAGGCTTATTTTACGGTTTAATTCCTCTAGAATCTTTTCCTATGGCTCTAATAAATAGTGTTGGATAAGTTGATGAAATTCTCATGCAGTATTCTTAGATTGCTTTTCGACGCGCATGATTTCAACCAATCCTACCGTAATTAAAGCAATGAAAAGCTGGTTCTAGATCCCTTTAGGTGAGAGGCTGAACAGATGATCTAGCTCGATATACCAACGACTTTTATACATGTCCAATATCTATTTCTCAGTCAATTCCAATCGACTGGTTAGCAGGCTATATATGGAACCTTCCTTGTCCGTAAACTTAAACAGTCGCAGTATTTCCGGGCGAGTTAGTATGGAGACAAGGTCAAAGCGCGTGACAGAATCCAGCTCCATTTCGATTAAGGTAGCCAGTTTAGCGCGGATTCTTTGTTCAATTTCCTCACAACTTCTCCAACGGAATATAGTTGCAAGAATCAAGGATTTGACTAATGTGTATTCAGATAACTTGTCATAGACATAATTGACTAATGGACACGCCAATACGCCTCGGGGCAATAGAGATTAGTATTGACGAAAGACTATGTCTTGGTCTACACATTACACATTACATATGAAATACTCCTTCATTTATAGTGTAGGGAACTGATATTGTTGTCAGTATCTATTCTACAGAAGGAGCATTTTACTGTATACTCATATAGATTGCTATACTTATAAAGGTTGTAATTACTTTTATTTACTGTCGAGCAATGCTATCGGGGACTTGAAATTACCATGTCAATGAAAAACAATCGAAAATAGGTAGGAAAATTAGAATTACCTTCATAGTCCTCATCATTATCGTTTATTATTAATATCTCCAGATTACCAATGGATTCGATTTGGTTTTTTGAAACGTGGTTTTTGCTGTTAATACTTAGTATTTGGACAGAATTAGCTAGAACAGTTATGGAGTGGAAATATGCAGAAAATCGAAATTCCTACAAATTAACAGTTTTTCATTTTATATTGGACTAATTTTTCGGAAGAGTATAAACAAAGGAGTATATCCTAACTTAACTAACAGGGAGAAATCCTTGGATAAAGGTTAGTGCCAACATTGAACAATCGGGCGCGATTATTGAAAACGTAGTTTGAAAAACACTAGGCAACCGAACAACCAGAATCGAACGGGTGCCTGGCACTTCAAGGAGGCTTCAAATTGAGAAGAAAAAGAACGTTAGGGTTAATTGTAATCATATGCTTAGTTTTGATGACGTTGATTTTTCCGTATTCTTTTTTTAGTATATATAAGCCAATTGCCTTTAAACCGGATCCTATCTTTTTTAAGGACTATCGAAATGAACTGAAAGAGTTAAGGAATGTCAATGAACAAAACGAAAGTACGGGTCGTGTAAAATTCTATACTGATTTTATCCTAGACACCTATGAAATGGATTTGATGACGGCTGATAGAGTTAAAGTAAGCAAAAGAGATTTGAATGAGATGTTGGATAGTATTAGGAGTTTGAGAAATTTAATTTTAATCATAGTTTTCAATGAAGAGCTCTCGTCGGAATCTGAAAATTATCTTGACCTAAGCTTGCAACGGTGCCTGCTAATTGAGGAAAATATCGTAAGGATTAAAAGCTTTCCTTATTATACGAGATTCCAATTAATCACTCTTATTAAAAATCTTCAAAATGATGTTCAAATGAGTTTCGACATGTATACGCATTTCTATGAAGAGTATTATGGATTAAAAAGTGATTGAGAAATTGGTGAACGCCAGGCATGATTGATACAGCTATGCAAGAATATAAAATAATGTTTTCAAAAGAGGGGATTGGGGATATGAAGGTAATGATTTATAGTTCTTTTGTAATTATAGGTCTTATAGTTGCAACTATTTTAGGAATCTTTGGTCAAGTTATAGCTTATGATTTTAATGAACGTTTCCCAACAATTGAGTTAACGACAGCTATAACTATCGTAACTTTCATTAGTATTGGATTATATATAATTATCCCTATTTCATTATTTATTTTCAATAAAACCGAAAAAGTAGTCCTTATTGTGAGTGTTATTGCGTGTGTCTTAATAGGGCTTCCGATTTCTATATGGTCATTTTTTGTTTGGGGGATGTGGATGGGTTAATATATTAAAACCTTTTATATGAACGGGCGCGAACACCAAATAAATTTGTACTGTAATAGGACCATTTCACTTCAGAATGAACCAAATGAATTATATGTAATAAAGAGCTCAAAGAAGCTGTCGTTATTTCGTGAAAAATATGTTACCCCATGGGAAGATGATACTTGAAGGGAAGATTCAAAATGGAGTTTAAACTCGGCAATGGTGCAGCGGTCGTTCTACCCCCTTTCCCCATTACAGTTATAGCAATTTTAATTATTTATCTTTTAGTAAGGTGGAGTAAGCAATTAGAAACACGCCGTTTCACAGTGTTCTTTTACTTTCTGGTTAGCACCTACATTGCTCCAATTTACTCTCACAGTACAGAAGGAAAAACCTTTGCACTATGGCTCCCACTGGGATTCATAGCAGTTTTATTTTACTTATTTCTTAATGAAAAAAACCATCCTTCAAAAATAAAAGCAAGTGTTTTAGGATTTTGCGTAGCATTATATCAATTAATTCTTCAGTATGTTGGGTGATTTTGATATTCCACTAACGGGCGCGATAATTGAATACAGCTGTCCTACAATCGGACAAATAGCGGAATAAGTATTGTTCCTGCTTGCATTAAAAGGGCGAATTGTATCATGAAAATAAATTAAAAGAGTAATTTATGTATGTGTAAAGGAGGGGTTCTAAATGACACCTATTTGGATTATTTTAATTTGCATTCTCGTTTCAAACTATGTGATCAATAATATTTTAACGAGAAAAATGAATATTAAGAAACGTGACCCACAAAATAAATATGTAAATAAATTGCACAAATATGGTGAGGGAATACTCCACTGGGCAACTATAATAGTTATTGCTATATCAATAACTAACTTTCAACATCTTAGGATATTTATTTTTATAGTTCCATGTATTTTTTTTGCTTTCAGTACTTTAATGGAGTGGAATTATGTAAAACAAAATAAAACATATCTATTAAGTGCTGTGTCTTGCGGTTTATTTATTATTGGTTCAATAGTGTATGGATTAATATAATATTAAATTGTAATAACTTATATACTGTTCTGTAAATGGGCGCTTTAGTTTAATAAGTAGATATTCTATGGCTGAAGGCTTCCATTTTTTTGGGGAAGAAGGGAAATGGTATACCTTTTTTAGAGAGAGAGGTTATATCTACCTTGAAAAAAACTTTACTGATTATGAGCTTGGTAAAAAATACATAGTACTTACATTGCTACAATTAGCTGGTACTGGACTATATTAACAGTTGTTTTTAACAATTGAGCGCGATTGCTTAATAAGCGATTGCGTCCAAATCGTACAAACGAGCCAGAGTGCAAAAGATCGTAATTAAATGATAGAGGCTGGATTAACGGGAAAGTAGGTGCGATTTATGAAGGCATTTAAAAAAACGATTGAATTCCTAAATAGAATGAAAGTCATCGACATATGGGGGGACAGAAACGAGGGCTTATCCAATGATGATAAAGAATATATAGACAGAAAAAAATCTCAAAATCCTTATGGACTTATAGGAATGATATTGGGTGGAATTGCGTTCACATTTGGACCTCAGTATGGTTTTATTCCTGTTATTACCCTTATCTTTTGCATAGTTACCTTTTTTACTTTTGATAAAGAAAAAGAAGATAATCCTTGGCCTTTTTACGTAGGTATAATGCTTTCATTGATCGGCTTAATTATGGTTATTACTGGGGAAGTACACGATCTGATATTTTAATATCTATTTTTGAAAGGCTTCTTCCTTATAGGGCATGTCTATCTGATTTCGGTATAGTTATTGGCTAACTATGGATTAACAGTTTATTAAATGAACGGGCGTGATTATTGAATAGAACATCTTCGGCGATGGGGCTGCCCTAAAGCGAACCGTATAAAGCAAATGGGCCATATTGTCGAAGAACAGGTAGATTGTAAAGTGAAGGGATGTACTTAAACAAACAAAGAAGGATTGTTAAAAAAGAAAAGGTTCCTGAATTAGTTAATTTCGGGCAGATAAGGAGGTAAGTAATGATATCAGAATTAAAAAAGTCGGAATTTTATAAATGTAGATGTATGTTATATGAGCAAGGTCAATTAGAAGCTAAAGCAGTCGTCGAAGGGATAAATCCAGGTCGTATTTTTGTAGATGATATTGAATCTCCTGCTTCGGGACTTATTTGGTTAGGTAATAATGACGGTTTTTTCTTTATTGGAGATGAAAGAAACGAAGGGTTCAATACCGAATTAAATCATTTTATTGATACAGTAATCATTCTAGAAGCAAGGAAGGTGGGATTAACTTGGTTTGAGGGTATTGGTAATCATAATAAGTGGGATGAGACTATTATAAAGGTGTTTGAAAACCGCAATTTAGGAAGTTGGAATCAGAGGGTTTATACGTTACAAAAAAAAGATTATAAAGGCAACTTCGAACTTACTATTGAAGAAGGATATAAAATTATAAAAATTAGTAAAACACTTTTTAAAAACAGTGATAAATCAATTGAAAATATTAAGTTTTTACATTCCAAAATAGTAGAGTTTTGGTCTTCACCCGAAAGGTTCTTTAATGAAGGCTTTGGATACGGTATAGTTTGTAAAAATAAAATTGTTAGCGTCTGTTTTTCGGGTTTTGTAGTTGATAATGTACATGGTGTTGATATTGAAACCTTGGAAGAGCATCAAGGTAAAAAGTTAGCACAAAAAGTAGCCATTACTTTTGTAAAAGATTGTTTGGAAAATAATCTTGTTCCTTATTGGGATTGTATGGAATCTAACAAACCTTCAATTGCGGTCGCAGAGAATATAGGATTCAGAAATGTATTTAACTATATAGGTTATGAATTTAAGTTTGAGTAATTTTTACTTCAATTGAATAGAGCCATTTACTGGAGGAAGAATTATTGAACTGATGGAGATGAAAAGTTAACTAACACAAAAGAGGGGGCAACGTTTTGGGACAAAACACATCACATATTTACACACCATCTAAGCACTTTGTTTCAGCTGCAACGATTGTACTCAACGATCAAAAGGAAATTCTGCTAATTAAAGGGCCTATGAGAGGTTGGGAAATGCCAGGTGGAATAGTCGAGGAAGGTGAGTCTCTGAAAGATGCTGCAATTAGGGAAACTAAAGAGGAGTCAGGTATTGATATTGCAGTTCTTAAATTCTGCGGAATATTTCAAAACGTGGATAAGTCAATTTGTAATACACTCTTTTTAGCTAAGCCGATTGGTGGTAAATTAACAACTTCGCCAGAAAGTTTAGAAGTGGGATTCTTCCCTATTGAGCAAGCTCTAGAAATGGTAACTGTAGGGAACTTCAGGCAAAGAATAGAACACTGTCTTGATAACAGTATTCAACCATTTTGTGTAGAGTTTTAGGTCCTATGGTAATTAGGAATAACGGTATTGCTCATTAAATTTACGCTGTTAGTTGAACAAGACGAGTACGATAATCTTCCACAATCGGGTACGAAGGTTGAGTAAAAGTAAATTGAGTGGGGTGATTACTATAGCAAATATAATTCGTAAAACCGGATTAAAAAGATCAATTATTTTTTTTATATTCGCTGTAGCAATAACAATTATTGCAACGGTAATAACCTACATAATCAACCCGGATATAAAAGAAATAACCGAAGGAATAGGAAATAAATTACCGGATCAAGTGAAAGAATCTGAAGGTATAAAAAAGGTGTGGTCATTTGTTGTTAATAATGGATTTATGGTGCCTTTACAAATGTTTATCTTGGCTTTAATTCCAATACAATTTCTATATCTCTTGAATATAATTTCAACTGTTGCTCTGCCTGGTATTCTTTTTGGGATTGCTTTACAGGTCAATTCAATAAAAGGTCTTGGTATAATCATTGCCACTATCCCTCATTATATTTTTGAAGTATTCGCTTTTTGTTTAATTGCAGCAGTTCTCTTTGAGTTAAATCAAGTTGTTAGAGTTAAAATAAGAAATGTATTTAACGCAGACGAAGTAGGAACATCTCTTATTAAAAAAGTTCTAGAGACTATAAAGATTTACGCCATTTTAATTTTACCGTTAATTATTATGGCTGCATTTTCGGAAACTTACATAGCAGATATTATATTTAGCCTGTTTGAATAGCAAAATTCAAAAATCGGACGCGATTCTGGGTGCAAAACGTTCCTGGTTCAAATGAAATGTGGTCACACAATTTCGGTAAAGGTTAGACAGTTATAGTGTTCTAAAACTAAAGGGGTATGTCGAGGAGTCGAATGAAGAGGTAACGCTCTGAAAGGTTCCCCTTGCGTCGAGTAGCACGCTGATTGGTAAGATATTGCGTGGTATAAGCTTGGCTATTAGCGGCGAAAACTGGTGATAAATTCAAAGGCTTACCGATCATTCTAATTAACTCTGTTCAATCAGCTACAAAATACTCTTTATTAAACTATGGCACCTTTTGCAAAAGAAATTCAAAAATAATCAATATCCATCACATTTATTAAAAGCATATTTTGTTCAATCGTATATTTGAATGAGGTTAAAATGGAAGGGAATAAATTAGATGAAACGTATAAAAAAATTAATGAAATATATTGCAATCATTATCGTAACAGTACTCGTAATAGCACTTTTCTTTCCTACATGGACACCCAATATAAAAGGTGATAACAGTATAAGTACATTAGAACAAGTAGAGATAAATGGAAGTGGTCACGAAATTATGATACGTGGCAACGATAAGGATAATCCTGTCATCATTGTCGTACATGGAGGACCTGGGGCTCCGGAAATACCATATGCCAATAAATACGCAGACTTATTGGAAGCCAATTTCACAATTGTTAATTACGATCAAAGGGCAAGTGGAAAATCATATCACTTTTTTGAGGACTATTCTACTCTTTCAACAGACTTATTGGTAGATGATTTATTAGCTTTGACCGAATATATATCAGAACGGCTTGAAAAAGAAAAGGTTATACTGATGGGGCATTCTTCTGGTACATACATTGGACTACAAGCTGCTTATAAATCCCCCGAAAAATATGAAGCATATATCGGGATTGGGCAAATGGGTGAAACAAAGGAAAGTGAGATTGAAAGTTTAAAGTACTCTATTAGCCAGGCCCAAAAGGCTGGTAATGTGGATGATGTTTTAGATTTACAAGGACTAACCGAGCAAATTAAAAGTGGCGATACGGTTACACCAAGAAACTATGTTATGAAATACGGCGGGGCTGTTAGACTCATTGATAACCCCGATGGTGATAATATAGGTGTTTTATTGAGCAGCGAGTATAACTTATTAGACGTTATTCGTTACAACTATGGTATGGGGTATTCCCAAGAAAAGTTGTTAAGTGATCTATTAGAAAATCCATTACCTACCATTGTAACAAAACTTGAAATTCCTTTGTATTTCGTCATGGGTAAATACGATTATATGACTTCCTCTAATGCAGCAAAGAAGTATTTTGATATGATTGAAGCCGAACATAAGGAATTTATTTCTTTCGAGAAATCAGCACATTATCCACAATTTGAAGAGAAAGAAAAATTTAATGAATGGATGTTAGATACATTCATCAATAAAAATAAGTAATGCGCCGTTTTTCTTACTTTGAAAGGAAGATTGTTGTCAAAACTTGTACTTAAGCTATAAAAAACCGAATACTGTTATGTGATTTTTCATTAAAGCGTGCGAATATTGAATAGATTTTCTTAAGGCAATGGGACTGCTCTAAAGGATACCAGACATGGAGAGACTATATGGAATCCACAAAAAAGGATGCAAGGTTGGAGCGACTCTGAGTTAACAAAGAGTGGAGGTAAAAGTGCGGTAGCGTTAGAGGAAAGAGTTAAGGAGATTGATTTTATTGCAATCTATTTTAGTCCGAGTAAAAGAACAGCCTTATCAACTTACATGATAAGGCAATGGTTCACTGTTTTTTAGATTTTTCACGTTCATTTTTTTGTTTTAGCTTTAACCAAAAATCGGGTGGTTGATAACTAATTAAAGAATAATCGAGTTCGGCTCCATTAGTTGCTAACTGAACTAACAAATATTTCTCCTTATTACTCGGGTATATATCTGCTGTTTTAATGTTTATAACCTCAACTCCTGTTCGTTTAGGTGTCCCAACAACAACAACTTGATTTCCTTTTGTATAAACATCTGTGATATTTGTTTGGAACACAACTATATACAGATCAAGGTCTGATTCATTTGTAGCAGTATTAAAAGCAATACCTACATCCTGTTGGAAATTTAATTCAGCTGAAATACCAATGGCATAAAAAGGGAATATCCGGTGGAGAGAATAGTGTATTCGAGAAGGAATATAGCTCCATCTTCCACCCCAATATGTGCTATGCCAGTTTTCTTCATATATTGGTCTAATATAGTTCGGTGCGCTTTTAATTACTTTAAAAGGGATTTTTGTTCCTTCTTTTAACACTTGTGAAATAGGGATGACATCAGTAGGGAAATGCACCTCTGTTCCTTTTTCGAATGGAAAAGGTGAATCAAGAATTGTGGTAGGCTCGGGTGGTTCGAGACTATCTAAACGTTGTTCCAATTCGTGAATTCGTTCCTGTTCATTTTTATCACTATTCGGTTGCGAGAAAGATAACTCCATCGATTTTGTATTTATGGACTTACTGTAAACAAATAAGCTTAAAATAATTGAAAAACAAACAATATAACCAATCCTTGTTTTTAACATATTCTAATCACCTCACCATATTATCTGCTTTTACGAGGGAGTTATGCGTAAGATTAGTTATTAAAAAAACGGGGGCTTTACTTCATTTAGGGGCTAAACACCCTTTTCAATTCAACTACAGGGGCAGTATTGTAGAAAAAGGAACTATAATTTAAATCTCGTATATCTAATGTAATCGGTTAGCTAAAATTTGATGACAGACAGGAGTTAGAGACGATGATTAAAGGTTTCGGAGGAATATTTTGGAGAACTAATAATCTTGAAATTGTGAAAAAATGGTACAGTGAAGTGTTGAAAATTGAAATAGACAATTGGAATGGGGCTGTGATAAAACCTCAATTAGGAAATGAGACTATCTTTTCATTCTTTACGGAGAATGACAGTTATTTTCCAACAGAACAACAAGTGATGTTAAATTTCCAAGTACATGATTTAAACGAGACTATAAAGCATCTTGAACATATTGGTGTACCTCTTGCAAAGAAAAAAGAGATTAGTGAATTTGGAAAGTTCATTTGGATTAAAGATCCTGAAGGTCGATTGATCGAGCTTTGGGAGAAGTAGCAGGTTGTAATCATTAACTAGTAAGCTAACGGGTGCGCTTCTACAACAAGTAGAGGCGCATTTTTACTAACTGGGCAGTTGAGTTAAACAAGAAATTTGATTATGTGGTATTATTAGGTAATTATAAAAGCTGAAGTAGGGGAATTTATTTGGAATTTATTTCAGAAAAGTTATTGTTTATATTTTTGTTTATTTTTGTAATTCACTCAATAGAAACCCTCGCTTATGCTGTTAGGTTATCAGGTGCAAGGGTAAGATTGATTGCTTCTGCTCTATCTCTATTTAATTTAATGGTTATTATTTCAAGACTAGCTAATATGATGCAGCAACCTTTTACAGGAAGCCTTATAGATACTGCACCTACTGAAAATACTTTAGAATTTGTAGAGAGCCAATATAGAATACTTATAAGCGCTTCAACATTTGGGACATTAGTTGGTATCCTTTTATTACCCACTTTTATTGCCATATTTTCAAGAGCTATAATCCATTTATCAGAAGAAAGAGGTTCAATTCCAAGTTTAGTTAAAAAGGGAATATCCTTTGAATATATAAAGCGTGGGATAAAACATTTTAGTTTACCTAAGCTAAGTTATTTGAAAGATATTAGGATAAAAGAAATTCCTCTAAAATTATTTTTTGTAAATATGATAATCACTGCAATATATACCATTGGGGTACTATCTGCTTTGTACGCATCATTATTGGCACCAGATAGAGCTTCAACAGCCATTATGGCATCTGGACTCATAAATGGTGTTGCGACTATTCTTCTTGTAATATTTATTGACCCCAAAATTTCTGTTCTTGCTGACGATGTAGTTAATCAAAGGGGAAGCTACTTTACACTAAAGAGCATTTCTTTAATGATGATTGCTTCAAGATTATTTGGAACTCTACTTGCACAGGTATTATTTATACCCGGTGCTAAATATGTAGCATGGTTTACAAAATTTATGATTTAATAATTATCGAGGTTGTTCAACTAACGGGGGGGTTACTGTAACAAGATTCAATAAGAAAAGTCGATTCCTCAATATATAGGAATTCGACTTTTTTGTTGTAATTCAATTATTGTACAAACTTTACAAAATGCTGACTAACATCCTTTCTGTCTATTCAGTTGGCGTTGTAGGACGTACGGCAGCCCTTTCGTCATTCAACTGAAGAAAAGTATGTACTCCAGCCGTTGCAACGGTGTACCCCCTATTAAAAAATAGCCCTGTTCAACTTATGAGAGAGTAACTGTTTAGTTTGAATTGGTGAAACTTTCCAGTCGCGATGAACGTATTAGTAGTAGAAAGATTCATTATTCAAGTAACGGACAGTTCAGTTAAAGACAAAAGGGGTGAGGTATATGAGTGACCGATTTGAACTAAGTTTTAAAAACAAGGTAGTTAGAATGTGGTTGATTATTATGGTGCCAGCTGTAATAGCAGAAATATTAATTATGCAATTTACTGCAATTCCAGTATTACCTTCAATATCTTGGACAATATTTTTTATTTGGCTTTATTTTTATAAGAGGAAACAGAAGAAAGAGCATTCCATTTCCTCGTGATTTTATTTTAAAAGGATTGGTTAGTTCCTATTCTTATTAACCTAACGGTGGCTTTAGTTCAACAACAGGAGCTCCTTAGCGAGCTCTTTTTTCTTCTTAACTAACGGGACAGTTTAGTTGAACAAGCAGGTTATATTTAGATTGGTGTCGAAGTACTTTATTTAGGATGAAGAAATAATAGTATGCATACGGAGTAGGTGATAATAAATGACTTTCTTATATTTTATAGTTGGCTACTGTGCTTTATATTTAGTGATTTGGTTACATGAAGTTGGACATGGGGTCGTATATGCAAAATATAAATGCAAAGACAATCCTTTTAAAGTTCATGTGCCATTCTATTTATTCTTCTCTACTCCCCAGCCTGTTGATGAAAAAAAGGCACAAACTCTAACTAGTAAACAGTATTTTAATGTTGGTATAGCGGGAATAATAGTGAATCTTCTTATTGGTATCCCTATATCCTTCCTTTTCCTAAACATTGAGTTTAATAACTCTATTTTAATTTTCTTTTTTTATTCTTTTGCCTTATTTCATTTAGTGGAGGCTGCAAGTTACTTGACAATTAGCAATATTTTTCTTGCAAGTGATATGATAACTGTACAAAACTACAAACCAAAATTAAGAATACCCTTATTTTTAATAGGAATATTCTTAGTTGTCCTAATCACTTTCATGCTAATCAAAAGTCCTGATAGTTGGAAACTGGGATACATTATTTCAATTATAATCATGATTTCATGCATGGGATTAGGAAGAATGGTCTTTAGCCGAAGAACACGGACTGCGTAGGTAACTCGTGTTCTTATTGCACTAACGGAATGCTTTAGTTGAAGAGTTGACTACCTTTACAAGACACTTTTTTCTTGTTGCGTATTGGAGTTAACTACTTCTGTGATTCGGTGTTATGTTTACCTGGTGTGCATAGCGTATGCAAGGTCATTCAGCGAGCGATTCGATGGTTCGCGTATGAAGATAATTATATTCTTGTTCAACAAACGGGACATTTTGTGGAATAGTGGTTTGAATTCGATACGTTTGTTGAAAACAACCCTTATAAAACTTTTGTATACATAAAAAAACGCAGTAGGAATTCATTCATGAATTGCACTGCGTTTTAATTTAATTATTTTAAAATAAGTTATTTAACAATCTAAAAGAGAACGAATTAGATTCAAATCAGAACATCTAGTCTTAATAATTTTCAATCATCACCAGGTTTCATCAAGGTGATCAGCATAGTACGAAATCCCTCTTTTGAAGTATTGAAGATTTTCATCAGACGTTGTTTCCATCAAATTAGTCAGAACAATTTCCATTGCCTGTTTATAGTTTTTTGAATTGTACAGAGCCATTGAGTAAAAAATTTGAAGGCCGCGGTGTTCAGGAAACTCTGTCACACCTCGACGTAAAGTTTCAACTGCTTCTTGATAGTAACCCAAAGCACGGTAGGTACTGCCAAGACCGAGTAAACATCTTTGAAGATCTGGTCCTGCGAGACCTTGCTCGAGAGCCTTTACATAATAGGGGATAGCTTCCTTGCCTAATCCAGAATTATCATGAGCAATTCCCGCCTGATAGTTGACTTCAGCATGATCTGGATAGGTAGCAACCATTTCTAAAAGGAGAGTACGTGCTTCCTTCAGAATGTCTTGGTCTTGCTTAGCACGCCCATCTTCACGCAATTCAATAGCTTTGTCTAAAAGTAAACGCAAATTTGTTTTATCCGTATTATTTACTATTTTATCATTCATTTTTTTAACTCCCTCAAATGTAGTACTGCAAATGGCAAAGTGACGATGTAATCACAATACTCGCGGGGAATTTATTAATTTTGAAAGTGGTTTTGTAAAAACAGTATCATTGTCCTTTAATCCTCCTTAGAAATCAAGAATGAACATTAGGTTCTTTTTTATAGTAATGTTTATGCTGATATATGTCAATTAACTGTTAGAATAATCAGCCATCTTGAAGGCGACAATAAAAACCGTTAAGTAATAGGATTTTAAGAAATAGTAGATCCTGGCCATTATCCTTTGAATGATTTAGATCAGTTGATTTTTATTAAAGGGCTTCCCTCGAATAGTATATTGTTTCGCAAACGGGTGCGATTTGTGGCGTAAGCGTCGCTGTTCTTATTAAACTAACAAGTGCTTTAGTGAAAATTCGGCTGTTTTTCATGGCAGCTTTTCTTACGATTAGTCAAGTATCTTAGATAACTTTTCTCATTTCCTCTGAAGAAATTTTTTCATGAACATTCATGCATTATGAGGATTTTGATTGTTGATCCACACCAAATAAGCCTAATGACTTTTCGTTTTTTCACAAGGCTTGAATATGTTAAAATGATGCTACGGCTATACTAGGGGGCTAACCTGTAGTCGTAGTTTTGATTATGTGTTACAAGAAAGAAAATCGTCTTTAACAACTTGTTCACGCATGCGATGGAGGCAACCTTATGACATTTATTGTAGGGTTGCGCTTTTAATTTATCGTAATACTCCACGATATGATTTCCACCGAATCGTCGCTGTTTAATCATGTTCTGAACGTTTAGATACATGATTTTACGCAAGTGCTTATTCCCACGTTTATTGATTTTATCTCTCGCTAAAAATTTCCCTGATTGGTATCGTCTAATATCGATACCTGCATATGCGTTTAGCTGTCTGTTGTTGTCAAACCTACGAATGTCGCCAATTTCCGCTATGATTCGGACGGCCGTGTTCGCTCCAATAGCAGGGAGACTACGTAAAATTTCATATTCTTTAAGTTCCTCGGCAAGGGACTCCATTTTGTCGATGCATTGATTCTTCTGAAGAAGGAGCTCTTGATATCGTTTTGCATATACACGTACTTGATCACACAGTACATCAGTTGAAGAGGCGGCTGGGTAAGATTGTTTTGCTGCCTTGAGTAGTTCAACTGCCTTTTCCTCCGCTTTTTTAACGGACAATCGTTTATTTGTATTGGCAAGTATCCGATTTTTAATGACCGTCTTTGATTGATTTATGACAAGATCTGGATGCGGATATAATTGTACTACGTTCAGGAATAGCTCGGATTTGGTTGTGAATACCTTCTCGAGCTCAGGAAAGGTTTCCTGAATGACCTTATGCATTCGGCTCCGGGCGACGCTCAATTCATCGTCCAATTCACTGTAATGCCTAGACATTCGTTTCAGTTGTCTGTAAACATCATCCGACACTGTTTCAATCCGTCTTTCGGTCGTAAAGTGTGTGAGTGCCAATTGATGTGCATCACTTCGATCCGTTTTGTGCATACGCAAAGAATCGCATTGGAGTTTTGCTTCCAAGGGATTTAAAAGACAATACCTGTATTTGTTCTCTATCATAAAACGTTCCAGAGGCCTTGAGTAGACACCTGACGCTTCAAATACGATGTGAGGATGCTCTCCATATCCGTCAATTAAGTCATCGATCAAAACTTTGAGTTCGATGAACTCGGGACGATTGTGCTCGATTTCTTTCTCCAACTCACACTTCTTCAGCGCGTTATAAACGACCATATAGCTCTTTCCCATACTGACATCAAATGCGATGACGTGTTTCATATTCACCCTCCTTGTGTGTTTTAAAGACCTCACCTTCACCTTATCGATTCCCATTTCTTATACACGATCTCGATGGATCCAACATACTTAAACCTGATTCAAATAAGGGGAGTGAAGTAGGTCGGTTTTTTATACGGATTCAAGACCCCAAAGCTGCCACGACCTATTCTTCACCTCTACTATATAAAAAAATAGTAGTGCTAACCAATGCCTTGGTCTGCACTACTGATCTTAGTATGTTTCTTATTGAGATAGTGGAATAAAATACTGTCGTGAACTGGCGTTATGTCAACTTGGTGTGTATGGCGTATACAAGCCCTTTCATCGACCTCCTTCGCCAGCCATAGTATCCAATACTCGTTCTGTCCACATTTTCATCCCCTGTGGTGTAGCGCTGATTTTGCGCTACATATATGACTAACGGGGCTGTTTGGGTTTAATTTACAAAGGAAGGTAAGGTGGGGAAAATGGAGTGGAAGAGTTTTAAACCTGTACAAGGGTATTGTTTGGCTGGAATTTGGTCAAATCAACTGGTTGTTAATCAAAGAGGAAATGAATGGGATTATAGTTTTGGAGATCTAATATTAAATATAAAAAAAGATTTTAAAACGGATGAATCCTGGTACTGGAGATTATTTGGGTCCGAAAATGAAGAGGGGGATGACTTACTAATTATAGAAGAACAGGAAACACCTGAACCCCTCGAATACTTTTACGAAGCTGAATTATCGAAACAACCTATGATAATAGGTTCTAAAATATCTTTAGATCATTCCCTCATTAAGAAGGTAAGTGGTTATGGATTCAAAGATGGCGATTATGAAATCTTAACGACTCTTATTTTTGAACTTGAGAAATTATACGTTACATTTAAAATATCAGGTCCTATCGTAACTGCAAATATAAGTGAAACGGAAATTGAAAAATTGGGAGATTTATTTTTTCTTCTTGAACTTCCATGAAAGTGGAAATACTCTAATTATTAACAATAGCGCATAACAAAAAAGGTCGAAAAAAGATTGGTTCAAACTCTAATGATAATAGTCAAAACAAAGAGAGATACAAGGTCATGATAGAATATATAACCTTTTAGAGGAAGGTCAAGAATATTTCGTTTTATACAAGATACAAAAAAGAATATCAATCTGATTATACATATACTTTTGGACAATTAGGTTTGCCTGAGGGTGCTCAGTTAGTTGGAAATGGCATAATTGATTAAAATATAGCTGTTTAAAATTCCTTGTTCAACCTGCAAAAAGTCTCCCTTTTATGTAAAAAGGGAGACTTTTTTTAACTATTGGAGGTGTCATAAATAGACCGGGAAATGGGACAGGATTGGAGCTATTGATGATTCTCTTGATTTGTTTAAGGTACGTGGATCTGATAAAACCCAAAATTGTTTTAGTATGAGTTACTTTTTTATTTTGAGTCTTATTCCTGGATGACTTACATACAATCACGATACCTCCTTCGCGTTCAAAGGACTGTAAGGTGATGTGAATGTCTAAGGAAAGCGTACTGTCGCACCTTTTTCTTTAGCTTGGTAATTCTCTATCACTCGACGTTTGTTAACTCTTGAACGATCAAATTCAAAGAGTTTTCCTTAATCAGCGGATAATCACTGATGGTCCAATGGGGCACATTGTAGACCTGTCCTGATTTCACAGCGGTGAGGTTTTTCCAGACAGAAGTAGCGGCATACGTCTCTAGATCCGTTTGCGCTTCCAGATCTTCTTCAGAGTTGCCTACTTCTAGGAAAAGATGATCTGGATTAAAAGAAGGCAGTGATTCCAGCGAAATTTGTTCTGCCTTATCAATACTTTCGATTCCGGGAGCAGGGGTGAGTTCCAACCCCGAGAACAGAATTTCCGCAAAGCCATGATTCGGTCCATATAATCGGATGACTTTCGGTTGAATGCGTAAATACATGAACGTTTCACCAGGTTTCACATGTGTAGCGATGAGTTTTCGGGCTTCGTCCAATTTTTGTTCATATTGCTCGATCCATTGCTGCGCTTCCTCTTCCTTTTGCAAGACTACACCCATTTTAATTAGTCCTGTTCGCCAATCATCAGAATTTTCGAGGATCACTGTCGGAGCGATTTTACTCAGATCATCGTTAATCTTGGAATCCCGGGATATGATTAGATCCGGTGCCATTTCCACTAGAGCTTCTAAATTAGCAGAGTCACCAAGCGGAATGACGCCGGACAATGCATCGCTGTCCAAATAAGGAAGCTCTAGAGACCCTATGTATGTAGTGGAAGCATACGGCTTTATGCCAAGTGCCAGCATTTGATCGGCCAGTCTGTAATCGAGTACAACAATTTTCTCCGGCTTTCCTACAATAGTGGTTTGACCGGCGGCATGTTCAATGATCCGCTGCTGTGGCGCGGATGCCGCTTCTTGAATAGTGTCTACTGAGTTTTCTGCTTTGGGAGAGGTACAGCCCGAGAGTAAAAAGAACAGAAGCAGCAAGGATAGGATGATTGGCAATCGTGAACTTGATGAACGATCTAGGTTGTTTTCGTACATGTTAATATAAGTAACCTCCATTATGATTAATTAAGTTTGTCTACTTGATAATGATAATCACTATCAATTATTTAGTCAAGAAGAGATTATCCTGAGTAAGATAAATACAGGCCATTTTTAAGCTCTATAAACGGGCGTTATGTCTACTAGGGGTGCATGTAGCACCCTACTTGAATTAAAGAAGTGGATATATTAAAGTGTGTTTAAAAAACTTACCGATCTAACACAATCTAACTATGTAGATTCACAAAAACAGCTTCATCCCTTGTGTATCAAGGGATGAAGCTGTTTTTTTAGCCGTTTACTAAAAAGCAGTTACGTTAATGAAAGAATTTGTTGTAGAAATCAAGACTTAATATAGCAAGCAAGAAAAAAAGGTCGGTGTTTACACACAGAAACTGTTCGTAAAATTGTACTTTTACGAACAGTTTCATATTGCATGTTTAAAAGGATGCTATTAATATAGATTGCTATTTACTTTTTCAATGTCCTTTTGTACTGAAAGGGCTATTATTTCTTGATAATCCCAAATTGATCGACAATGTAAGGTTCTGCATTATTTTTGCTTTGATCGATCTCGTAAGTTATTGCAGTCAATTTGTCTTTATTAATAGTGATACCGACGAAGTTTTGAATTTGGCCGCGTACTGGACGGCGGTTATCGTTCGGATCTGGACCATAGATAGCTGCATGATTCTCATCTGCCACTTCAAAGAGATTATAGTAAGCTGATCCAAGTTCGGGCGCTTGATTTTTGTAATACACTTTTGGTCCAGCTGTAGCAGGTATCAAAAAAATCGTACCATCTGGATTTACGGTATATTCTACGGTTTGTCCTTTTTTAGTCCAAATAATTTTTTCGGTTTCTGAAGCCGTACCATCACTCTTGATAGGCTTAGTACGTGCATAGATATGGTCATGTCCTTGAAGAACAAAGTCGATGTCTAGTTCCGCCATGAGTGGTGCCACCTGATTTCTCACACCGTTTGGATCTAGGATATCATCATCTGTTGCATGGTTAGATGTCGTGTAAGGACCCTTGTGAATATTGACAATAACCCACTTAGCTCCATCAGCTTTGGCTGCCTTCACATCATCCTTCAACCATTCAATTTGCTCTTCTGAAAAATTGGCGTATTTTTCGGAGTCTTCGTTGCTATTAAGTACGACAAAGTGAGCGTTACTATAATCGTAAGAATAATAAGCACCTGTCTCAGTTGCAGAATTTTCAGGTGTATCAAAGTTAAAATGATCGATAAAAGCAAAATTTTCATCCTCGTGATTCCCTGCGGATGGTGCAAACGTCGTGTTTAGCAAACTTTCCTGTGAATGTCCTAGAAGCCAATCCCATTGTTCCTCTTTGACTCCATCGTCAACTAAGTCGCCATTGTGAACAATGAACTCAGCATTAGGGACAGTATCTAGAGCCTTAGAGATAGTCTGGGATGAAAGAATTGCTTCATCTTCTGTTTTAGCCTGGGTATCAGCCAAATCAATAAATGTAAAAGTTCCATCTTTTGGAGATGTCTTAAATGAACCCATTTCACTCCAGTTATTGAGTTCTTCATCTCCAACACGGAAGTAGTATTCAGCATCTGCTTTAAGCCCAGTTGCTTCAGCTTTGTGTACATACTCTTTCTTGGAATTAGTAGAGAGGGAAGCAGTACCTGAAAATTTCAAGGCTTTATTAAAATCAGGTTTCTTCGCTCCTTTCCTTTTCACTACCTGCAAATCACTATTCTTGTAATCTAGTGATGTATACCAAGTGAGTCCCTTAGAATTGGTCGTATCCCCTTTAAATGTGACAGTTACCTTGCTGACTTCAGTATGATTTGGACTATCTGTTGCAAAAGAGAGCGTACTGCCAACTCCGCCCACTATGGATAAAGCTAGGGCAACTGAGATGATTTTTTTTTTGATTTTCAAGAAGATCATCCTCCAATTATATTGTAATAGTCCATCCTCATGGACAGTAATTTCACTATAACATTTTAATCTCTAAGCTTTGTTAACTTTATATATTGATAGTGTAAAGAATTGTTAATGCTATTTTATTTATTATTTTAGAATAATAGTGGGATAACTGAATAAAACTGCGTACTCCAGACTCGGGCCAGATAGTCGAAGAAAAAAGGGAATTAGAAGGCTTCTATTGAAAGTTAAAGGGTTAGATAGTCCTTTTAAAATACTGAGAAGGAGTGAAGATTCTGAAAAAATGGCAATAATGATCAAAAATAGAAGTTGGTCTTTTTGTATTTGTAAAAAGGAAACAATCCAGATGCCGCAGTTAATCATAATAGTGAGAAGTAGCAGAACAGACTACCGAAGCACGTCAATTTGACTAAATTGACCGATTAAATTCTTTGTTGTATGTTGTTAATCCCTTTCCTGCATAATTTAGTTAGAATTAGGGAAAGTAATTATAGACAGTGCTTAAAGTGAACATAGCTCTGTTTTTTTAAAAAAACGTGTTATTCTAGTCGTAAATATGAACGTCTGTGTGACTATTTTTTTTATACGAAAGCCCTGAAAAATATAGAAAGGTGATGAGTAGGATGGGTGTACATCAATATTTTAAAAGTTTATCTGATTTAGAACAAATTATTCGTTGTCCAGGAAAGTTCAAATATCAGGAGCATTCCGTCGCCAGTCATTCATTTAAGGTGACAAAAATTGCGCAATTTCTTGGAACAGTCGAAGAGGAATCTGGGCAGAAAGTGGATTGGAGAATCTTGTATGAAAAGGCATTGAACCATGATTACGCGGAACTTTTTACAGGAGATATTAAGACGCCTGTAAAATATGCATCGAAAGAGTTGAAGCAACTCTTCAGTGAAGTAGAGGAAGAAATGACAAGAAAGTTTGTAGAAAAGGAACTTCCAATTGAGTTTCAAGCCATTTATTTGGAACGACTTAAAGAAGGTAAAGATGAGACATTGGAGGGGCGCATTTTATCTGTGGCTGATAAAGTTGATTTGCTTTATGAAGCATTTGGTGAGATTCAAAAGGATAATCCAGAACCATTGTTTTTAGAGATATACGAAGAAGCATTAAGGACAATACTGCTGTTTCAAGATATGAACTGTGTAGAATACTTCCTAGAACATATTCTTACGGATATGCTTAGTGAACGATTTACTGAACATGGGGAGTTAACGGGCATTGCAATGCGGATAATTGAAGAACACGGAGGTTGATAAAATACATAAAAATGTCCAGTTCTAAAGCAAACTAACGTACAAGGCTAAACTTCCACAAACGGGCCATTTTCTTGAATAACACTGACAACGGTTTTCTGTCTGGCTTAATTGCGGGAGGCATCCCCAAGCGATGTTGAGAGGATTCTTTATGTCAACATATATAGAAAGAGAAATAATGAATTTGGAAAAGGGGATTGAAAATGGATGTAAGATTTCCAATTGGAGAATTACAAGTTCCTGAAAAAGGTACAGTAGAAAATAGTCAAGAATGGCTAAAGGAAATTGAAACTTACACGATTCGATTAAGAGAAACTGTTGATCCATTATGTGATGATGAGTTAAGCAGAACATATCGGGATGGTAGCTGGACAGTTCGTCAACTTGTTCATCACATTGCAGACTCTCAGTTGAACATGTATCAACGTTTGAAGCTGGCTTTAACAGATGAGAATCCAACAGTACCAGATTTTGATCAAGAAAAGTGGGCCATTCAACCGGATACAAAGCTTCCAATAGAAAGTTCGATTAAAATGTTAGAAGGTATAAATGAGCGCATCGTAGCTTTAGGATATAGTTTAACTGAAGAGCAATTAAATCGAGCTTTTACACACCAGAAGAACGGTGAAATAACAGTTGCAACAAAAGTTGCAAAATTAGCTTGGCACGAAGAGCACCACTTAGCCCATATAAAAATTGCATTATCAAAATAATACAAGATGTATGGAATTGGCTTATCAAACTCCGATAAGCCATTTTTATGTAACGATGTTAATTAGCCTGTGAATTGACATGCCAATTAAGCATGAAATAACTACAAATATTGATATAATAATAAAAAGAAGGGACTAAAACCATCACGGTTTTGAGTCCCTTTTCTATTGTTTCTAAATGGTTTGGACCTCTGAAGAGAACCCTTTAATTTATTATATAGATCTTTTTTATATTTCCTTTTCCTTCTGGCTCCATACCCTCGGGAGCTTTCATCCCTTCTGGTGGCTCCATCATCCCTTCAGGTCGTTCCATACCTTCGGGAGCTTCCATACCTTCGGGAGCTTCCATCCCTTCCGGTGGAACCATATCCCCGTGCGCTCCCTTACCACCTGGACCTCCCATACCGCCAGGACCAGAAGTTTTTGCAGTGGTGATTCCAGATTCATCAAGCCATGTTACGGTGTCTGAAATTGTGAACTCCACAACTTTCGTGCCGCCTTGATAGTCACCATCTTCAAAAAGACCATCACTTTCATTACCAGACGTTGTCCCTTCTGAGTAAAGGGTATAGGAAGCATCTTTCGTTAGTTTTGGCAAACTAATGACGACCGATTGATAGTCTTTTGCGGGCGCAAATGTCACAATCTCATTTCCTTCGCTATCTTCTAGATGCAGTTTGGTTCCTGCAGATTGTGTCTCCGGATAAGTCATCAAGATCGTATGCTGTGATGAGTCTTCTGAAGTGGCCATCGCCATACCAGAACTTCCAGTAGCGATGAGAACTCCGCCACTTATTTCAAAGTCTTCGTCATAATCCAAAGCACCATTGCCATTATTCGTAGGTCCATTAACGATCACGGTACCGCCTGTCATGGATATGGAACCATTTGAATCGAGTCCATCACTGGCTGCATCGACATAAACATAGCCACCATTTATTGAAAGCAGAGGATCTTTCGCTTGTTCAGTAGTCGTGTCAGAATTATCGTCGGCTTCGCTAATGTTAATGCCATCATCAGTTGCTTTAACATGAATTTTCCCGTCCAAGATTGTGATTGAATTACTTTCTATCCCTTCATTACTCTTCGTGATGTCGATGTTCCCGCCTTTGATCAGAATGGACGTATCTGCATGAATGCCGTCATCGCCGGTAGCCATTTTCAAATCGCCACCAGTTATGGTGATCGAGTTGTCGCTGTGTATCGCATCATCTAATGAATCCAGTTGAAAGCTTCCCCCGCCAATTGCCACTTCTTCATTTGCCTTAAGCCCTTTGCCACTAGATGTCTCAGAGCTAGCGTCAGTTGTGCTTGTTTCCGTTTCTCCAGGGGTAGGCCGACCCATTTCAGCATTTGCTATTTTTTCAGGACTGCCGCCACCAGATGAAATGTTGAACTCTCCGTCTGCGATTAGAAGTGAAGTCTCAGCCTGAATGCCATCATCAGCTGCCTTGATATCGAAACTGCCTCCTTCAATGGCGATGACCCCTTTTGAAGCATCTTTGTCATTCGTGGACTTCATGCCGTCGCCACTCGCTTCGATACGGATATTGCCATCTTTAACAGCGAGGAGGTCTTTTCCCTTTAATCCATCATCAGCTGAATTAATTTGGATTGTTCCTCCTGTAATTTTCAATTCGTCTTTACTGGTGATTCCGTCGTTGTAATTGCCTTGCACGATTAGTTTCCCACTGCCGTTAATGGTGAGATCGTCTTTGCTGAATAACGCTGCATTTGGCTCATCTTCCTCTGAATTCTCATAAACATACTTAGATCCGTCGGATAAAACGTTTTCAGTCCCTTCTTCTAATGAAACAATCGTTTTTTCTGCTTGTTTCACGTAGATTGCTGAAGTAGAGGAAGAATGGATTTCCGCACCATTCAAAACGAGCCGAACGATGCCATCGTCTTCTGTGTCCACAATGAGTTGCCCATCATCCAGTTTTCCTTGGATTTCATACACGCCTGAAGTTGTTATCGTGACGATGCTTTTGTCGATGACTACTCCGCCATCCCCTTCAAAGCTGGCACCACTTCCATTCAACTGAATAGACGTTGCGTTTTCCCAATCCTCGTAAAAATCTTCATCGGAATAGCTTACATACTCGCTAATAACACTAGCTATTTCTTGATCCCCAATCGTACTTAAGCTTTCACCTTTTGCAGTAGACGCATTATTGGTACTTACCTTTTCTGAATCATTGCTGCAAGCAAACAAAGATGCGGTGAACATAAGAGAGGCGGCTACCTTCATAAATTTAGAATTTTGTTTTTTCAACATAAGCTCCTTCTTGCAAATGAAATTTCATCCGTTTTTCAGATGATGTTTTGCTAAGAACCCTATTATTTAGGATGAACCTTAAACAAAGCTTAAAAAAGGAAATGCGAAATTAAAGTTTGCTTTTATTTCAGTTGGACCTATAATCTATCGTAACGATATCAATCACGCCTCGGCGTGATTGCGTCCAGATTTTGAAGGCATATCTAGCATTCATCTCACCACTTATAGAAGTGGGGGACTTCTGTTGAATTAAGTTAAAACGTTGATAAATGATACAAGGGGGGCACTATATGAAATTACTAATCATTGAAGATGACAAGTATCTCTCTGAATCAATATGTGAAACAACAAAGGAAATGTTCGATACCGAGCAGGCTTTCGATGGAGAGGAAGGACTGTTTCTTGCACAGCAAAATATTTTTGATGTAATTATTTTAGATATTATGCTTCCGTATATGAACGGTTATGAGGTATTAGAAAATTTGAGAAAGCAAAATATCACGACTCCTGTCATTATGCTGACAGCCAAAGATGGAATTGATGACAAGATTAAGGGTTTTAAAATGGGAGCAGACGACTATTTAGTGAAACCTTTCCATCGAGAAGAACTATTAGTTCGGCTAGAGGCAATGATAAGGAGATCAGGAGGTTTATTAAAGGAAAATATTCTAACTTTTAAGGAACTACATTTGAATATCAAAAATAAAACTGTGGAAATTAATGGGGAAACACTTAAATTGAATGGAAAACAATTTGATTTACTGGAGTATTTGATGAACAATAAAAACGCTATTTTGACTAAGGAACAGGTTTTTGATCGAATTTGGGGATTTGAGTCTGATACTTCTACAACAGTTGTAGAGGTGTACGCCAGTAATTTACGAAAAAGTCTCAAGAAGTTTGGTTATGATCAATACATCAAAACCTTCCGTGGGCTAGGTTATATGCTGGAAGACCATGGTGAAGGGAATGTTTAATAAACTAATTTTCAAGAAACAGCAGCTAAAATTTATGATTTTCAACTTGATTGCTTTTACTGTGATTTTCACGATCTTTAGTATTATCATTTTCGGCCAAGTTCAAAATACATTATTTTCGAAGACAGACGAGGAACTGTTATCATTTCAAGAAATGATGACAGATAACAATCCAAAGGGGTTACGGCCGCCTCTTAAAGATGGAGACTTAGATCAGCCTGTGCCGGATGAAGAAAGACGGAAAAATGCACCAAATCCCAGGGTGATTGTCATGCATTGGGATAACGCAGGAAATATACGTAATGAAAATGAAATCGGAACCTTATTTTATGAAAACTATCTAACCGATTATAAGCTGGATAAAACAACTATGGACAAAATTACAATGACGAAAATCAGTGAACTGTATCACTTTAGATATATTCTTTTTGAATACCATAATGATGAGGATGAAATTGCCTATACACAACTGATGATCAACGTGGATGCTGAACAAACCATCATTTCCAACTTTGAGAAACTGTTCATTATCTGGTCGGTCATCTTCATCGTCCTCTCTATTTCTGCAAGTTTCATCTTATCTAAAAAGATGATGAAACCAATTATTCATTCTTGGAATAAGCAGGCGGAGTTTGTTGAAAATGCTTCACATGAACTCAGGACGCCTTTGACGATTATTCAAAATAAGCTGGAGCTTCTCCTAACAGCACCGCAAGAAAGAATTTCAGATAGGTTTGAAAATATAGCCCTAAGCTTGTCTGAAACAAGGCGTTTGTCCAAACTCACTTCGGATTTATTGACCTTGGCAAGAGCAGATTCGGCAGAAACACAGATTATGAAGCAATCCATTCATATCGATACATTCATCCGAAGCGTATGTACGCCTTATAAGGAAATTGCTGAGTCGCAGGATAAGCATTTTTCGCTAAATTGTCAAAGCCCTTTTACTATAGAAGCAGATGAAACTCGGCTGCATCAACTGATAGTAATTTTAGTGGACAACGCTTTAAAATATACGAGCGAAAACGATAGTATTCGTGTGAAAACATATGGCGAGGATCAGAAAGTTGTAATTGAAGTGAGCGATACGGGGATCGGGATCAAAGAAGAAAATATCCAATATATTTTCGATCGCTTTTACCGAGAAGACAAAGCCCGAACTAGGGAAACTGGAGGCATGGGCTTAGGATTGTCCATCGCCCAGTGGATCGTATCGATGCACAATGGAACGATTCATGTGATAAGTAACCAGAATAAAGGAACCACTTTTATAGTCAAACTTCCAAAGTAAGAGATCACATCATCGTGATCTCTTTTTTTGTGTTGTTAAATTGTTTTAAGGTTTGTTTAAGGTTCTTCTTTTAGTATTTAGTTCATAGAGCGACAGCAAAAAGGAGTAGATAGATATGGCGATCGAAATCTTCAGTCGGCAAGAGCAAAAGTATTTAATCACTCGCCGCCAATACGAAGAACTTGTGGAACGGATTGGACCGGAGATGCGAAATGATAAGAATGGCGTCGATGGAAAATATTCAGTCACTAGCCTGTACTTTGACAATGCAGAGAAAGGCATTTATTTTGAGACCAAAAACAAACTAAAATACCGCCAGAAATTACGTTTACGCGTATACGACGATGCAAATCTTAAAAGCGTGGCATTTTTTGAAGTGAAGCAGAAACATAAGAAAGTCGTCAATAAAAGACGGATGCTTTTGCCGCTAGGGGAGGCGTATCGCTATTTAGAGGAAGACGGTCAAGCGGGCTTGGATCACTACAAAACGTCCAATTCGCAAGTCATGAAGGAAATTGATTACTTCCGTAAGTTCTATCAGTTACGTCCCGAAATGGTCGTATCGTATAGCCGTCACGCATTGCACGGTATTCATGATTCAGAACTGCGAATTACCTTCGATTTCGACTTACGTTGCCGTAAAGAAGATCTGCATATCGAGAATGGTTCGTACGGAACGCATTTCATCGATCCAGATCTCGTCGTGTTAGAAGTGAAAGTCGATCACAGTGTGCCGCTTTGGCTAACACGTATTTTACAGGAGCTTCAGTGTGAGCAGCGCAGTGCATCAAAGTTTTGTACCAGTATGGAACTGCTGAGTGGAGATGTATTACCCCAGGCAGGATACTTTGAACCGAAAGAATTGGAAAAACAACTAACAGGAGGAATAGAAAATGGCTCAGATCACGAACTTGTTTTCATCTAATGGATTGGAAGGAGCCACTCCGACCATGTGGATGAGTATTACCGCGATGGCACTTGCTGCGGTCCTCAGTTTAATCATTACGAAAGTGTATCAAATTACATTTACAGGAGAGCGCTATTCACAAGCGTTCGTCCATACAATCATTATGATGAGTGTTGTCGTGTCAGTTGTTATGAACGTAGTAAGCGGAAATGCCGGTGTGGCGTTTGGTTTATTCGCCGTATTCTCCCTCATCCGCTTCCGAAGTGCCGTGACGAACGCCAAGGATATCGCCTACATCTTTTTCGGATTATGTGTCGGGATGACAGCAGGACTGTTTCAATTCCCTCTGGCCATTGCATTGACGTTATTCTCCAGTCTGATTTTCTATATACTATACAAAGTGGACTATGGAAAAGGGAAAGATATGCAAATCCTTAAAGTAACTGTCCCTGAAAATCTAAATCACGAAAATTTATTCGACGATATCTTGAATGAAAAAACCGAATACTTCCAACTTCGACAAGTTGAAACAACGAACTTGGGGACGATGATTCTCTATACATTTGCCATCCGAAGCAAGACCGATACAAAAGATCAGGACTTGCTAAATGAAATCCGTGTACGCAACGCGAATTTGAAAGTATCCCTATCTTATCTTGAGATGCGAGACTGAACTGTAAGACCGAATTATGAAAAAAGCCGTCTACTACGATTTTTAAAAATCGAGGAGACGGCTTTTTTTTCTTGCTGTACTTTAATGTTTATAGTTTGGCCACAGCAGGTAATGATCAAAACTTCACTATATGAATGTGTAATTGCATTTAACAAACAGAATACTCTCCGTTTGTAGGACACTTTGAAGCTTTGGTAGGACACTCGGCCGAGTTCGTTGGATAGCTCAGGGCTTTGGTTGAAGACTTCGAAGAGTTTGTTGGAAACCTCGTTGTTAGTAGGACACTTGGAAGCTTTGGTTGGACACTTTGCCGAGTTCGTTGGACAGCTCTGGGCTTTAGTTGTAGACTTCGAAGAGTTTGTTGGAAACCTCGTTATTAGTAGGACACTTTGAAGCTTTGGTTGGACACTTTGCCGAGTTCGTTGGATAGCTCTGGGCTTTGGTTGTAGATTTCGAAGAGTTTGTTGGAAACCTCGTTGTTAGTAGGACACTTTGAAGCATTGGTTGGACACTCGGCTGAGTTCGTTGGACAGCTCTGGGCTTTGGTTGTAGACTTCGAAGAGTTTGTTGGAAACCTCGTTGTTAGTAGGACACTTTGAAGCATTGGTTGGACACTCGTCCAAGTTCGTTGGACAGCTCTAGGCTTTGGTTGTAGACTTCGAAGAGTTTGTTGGAAACCTCGTTGTTGGTAGTACACTTTGAAGCTTTGGTAGGACACTTGGCCGAGTTTGTTGGAAACCAACAAACTCAATGGTCTCGGTTCACGAGATAATTCAATAAATGCTTCAAAAAAGTCGTATTACGTGGTATTTCTTGTAACGTTTCCATTGCAAAACAATAATGTTCCCACATCGCTTTTCTGGCACCGATAGCACCTAGGATTGATACAAATGTCGTATTGTTGTTTTCAGCATCTTTTCCAATGGGTTTCCCGAGTACGTTCTGATCTCCTTCCACATCAAGCAGATCATCCTTAATCTGAAATGCAATGCCGGCATGACGGGAGAATCTTTTCAAAGCTTCCATTTCCAACTCCGTTGCATGGGCCAGAATTGCAGGCATTATAAGAGAAGCTTCAAATGCGATTCCGGTCTTATAAAAGCACATCGTATTCAATTGTTCCAGCGTCAATTGTTTCCCTCTGGAATCCAAGTCCATCGCCTGTCCTCTACACATATCCCCTACAATTTGGGACGAATATCGAATCAAGCGTAGCACCGTTTTTGGATCGTACTGGTCAAGAGATGTTTGTTCTTCAACCGCTTTTTGGGTCAGGAAAAGTCCAGTTAATTCAGCTGTGGCAACATCATACACCTGATGTAAGGTTGGACGCCCTCTACGCTTGGGCGCATTATCTTGGGATGGCATATCATCAAAAATGAGGGATGCCGTATGCATATATTCCAATGATCTCAGAAGCGGGACGATTGATGACTTATCCAATCCATATTCGTTCACACCCATGACCCAAGTCATGATTGGCCTTAGTCGCTTTCCATCACTTTTCAGACTGTAATTTGCCGCATCGATTATCGGTTCAATCATCGAAGAGGTATTTCCTATTTCGGAAATAGATAATACGTCGTTGATCTGGTCACGTACAGTTTCGATTGTATCTAAAAAGACTTCCTGCTCTTTCCGTTCACTTTTCAGATTCGTAATCATATGATCTCGAAGCAGTTTATCAAAGAAATCCACATCATCCGCTTTTCGAACCATACGTTGGATGACTTTGTTGAATGTAGGATTTCCCGAAGCAAATAACTTCATAACTTCGTTGTATTTATTAGTGCCCATTCGTTTTTTAAATCGTTTCAGCCCGTTTATGGCACGATCGAGTATCACCTCACGCGTCTTGCTATCAGAGCGATAGACATTATGGATCAAATTATAGATGACTGTCCAGTACAATTCAAAGGGATTTATGAGGTCCGAGCGCTTATCGTGATATTTCAAATAATAGGTATAGGGTGTTACTCTTTCTTCATTTAAGTCATCAAACATATCCGCAAAATCATCCGCTAGCTGGTTGTAAATGCCATATAAAAATGTTCGGTTATGGAAGCCCTCATCCTCAGGAGCACTTATGACTGAACGGGTAATCAAACGTGAAGAAGAGGATTTTAAAATGACAGGTATATAAAGTTCTTCATTGGTGTAATTCGCATTGGATAGATCCTTTACACGATCCACTTCCTGGGAATTGAAAAACACATAAGACTGCTCGAAAAAACTTTTTCTTGTCTCTGGTCGTTGAAGGCTCTTAATATACTCAAAGGCATCTCGGAGTTCCGAATGGACAAATCTGATGAATTCCGCGTTTTTTCCAGTCCACTGATCCAATTCAGGAACAGATCCTGTGATAAGTGTGGACCGTATTAAATCGGAATATCGTTTTTTCTCTTGATTTGATAAAACACCGGCATCCAGAAGGTCGTCAATGAATGGATACGTCAGACCATAGGAATACCCCAGCCTAATCGCTTCTTCGAGCTTCCGGGTACGTTCTTCAGGCGTAATCTCAGCGTCCATCTCTTCAACCACATGCAGGATGACCCCGGCTATGATTTTGATAAGTTTCCGCTTGGCTTCCTCAGCATCCATCCCCTCTGGAATATGGGATGATACAGTCTTTAATTTATCCATCACCCAGATCATGGTGGATTCAACGCCTTCCTTCTGGGCAAGCCGATACATCCCAGCCATAGTAAACATCTCCAATTTACTTCCAGGGTTTTTCGGATTGGAATCAATTAGGTGACTTTTTAAACTATCAACTGTACGTTGAACCCTGGTCTGTGTGTCAGGTGAGTCCAAGGCTTTACCCAAATCTCGCATGTAAATATAGGAAATGCTCCGATCCAAATAATTATCTAGTTTACCTGTGTAATCCAGCCATTGGATATAAGTGTGATACCCCTCTGAACCAGTTTTTCCCTTTCCACGCGAAAAAATAGATAATAACGGGAAAGGATGAATATGGTTCTGTTTCCAAGACTGTATATCTTTTATCAAAACAGGGGCAACCATGTTTTGCACGAGCTGTTCAGAAAGTGATTTAAAATAATGAGCAGCCTCCTGCTCAGCCAACCGATAGCATGCATCGGCATTTTTTAGTAACTTCTCATTCATACTAATCAATACCTCTACTTTAAGTTTTCATATATATGTATGCAATATTGATCAAATCAATGTTAATAATCTAAACACTATCCCAAACTTTTCACAAAAACTAAATTTATTTTATTCAAAATAACATTTTCATCATAAGAAAGCTATACACAGCCTCTAACAACCCTACGATTTACCATTGCTCCTTACTCAATTTCTCTATCCAACACTAACACTTTTTTATTGAATATTTCAGCTGGGGGCTTTTCATGATGATATATTACTGAATTTTTGTTGAACAACTCCCGGCTTTTGATGGAACCCTGGTCATGGTAAGCGTAAAATAATAAAAATCTTAGGAGGCAAATTGATATGGCTTACAAAAAGTTTGTAGGCACATTCCAAAATGAAACTGAGGTTTTGAATAAGATCGACGAGTTAAAAACACAGGGGTATTCTGATAATGATATTTACATTGTGAGAAATGATGCGGATGTGATCGGTTTTTTATACCGTTACAATTACTATAATAAAGAAACAGATATGCCGGGCCTATTAGAAATAAATATCGTAAAACATCGCAACTGTACAAGACCTGTTTCAGTTGGCCCATCGGACTTTTTGGGCAATTGCCGAGGGGGAAGTGAAAGTGGAGGAAGATTCCGAATTACTGGATGCTATCGACTATGACGACGAGGCAATTTCGAAAATGGTTGCACGAAATCAGTTAAGTATTGGCAAGATTAAGCTGTACGTCATTGAAACTAGAGAGCCAGAACTATTCGCATTTTATTACAGTGAGAATGTTTTGGAAGCGCACGCACTCCATCAGGACATGTTCCGAGAGACGCCAAAACGAATGACCAATGCCTCCCATTTAATGCCGAAGCTTTTTCATTTCGATGAACTGGATGCTGCGAATATATTATACTTCCACCGTAACAAAGTTGTCGCATATCCGAATTATTTAGGACATGCTAGGGCGGGGGAGCGGGTGTTGGCACGGATGCGGGCTTGAGTAGAGTAGCAAGACTATATGTTTTCCCCATATATTTATGGAGAAAGTGAAACGTATTGTCATCCGATACGTAGTAGAGAGAACGGGTTTTACTGAAAAGGGGTTTCTAGTACAGGGGGGATTACATGAGACAGTTGTATATTAAGCAAAAGGTATTTAGTTTGAGCGGCAAGTTTTCGGTGAAGGATCAAGAAGAGAATGAAGTGTATTTCGTAGAAGGAAGCTTTATGCAAATACCGAAGACGTTTTCGATTATGGATGTGGCTTGTCAAGAAGTGGCGATGATCACGAAAAAAACGTTTAGTTTTCTACCGACTTTTTTTGTCGAAGTACATGGCCAAGAAATGGTAACGATAAAGAAGGAATTTTCTTTTTTAAAAGCACGGTATTCAATTGACGTGGCAGGGATAGAAGTACAGGGGAATTGGTGGGATATGGATTTCGAAGTATACCGAAATGGGGAACTGATTGGTGCTGTCAGCAAAAAGTGGTTCACATGGGGCGATAGCTACCAGTTAATAATTGTAGAGGATGAGATGGAACCACTTCTCGTGTCGCTTGTTGTGGCGATTGACTGCGCAAAAGCAGCCCAGTCTGCTGCGGCGGCTGGGGGTGGGGCGTGACCAGACCAGTAAAGTGTCAATATCAGCTATTTTTTAATAATTAATAGATCATTCTTTGGTGTCAGCATACCGTTCTTTTCGTAATAATTACCTACTTTTCTTGAAAGTACTACCGTTTTTATAGCATGGTTTCCCTTAGCAAATACGAGTAGAAAAATATCTTCTCTAAAATCAATTCCATTAATACTACCCTTAAATTCAATATTCAATGATTCTTCTATGACATCTACTGTTGTATATGGTCCATAGACTGATGCCTTCTCCCAGTCAAAATCGGTTAAAGTAGACAGTGAGATTTCTGTTGTACCACTTTCCGCCTGCTCTAAAATCTTTCTAGCGAGCATGGGATCTTCACTAGCCCTATTAACAAAAAACAAACTAAGTATTAAAGAGGTTAATGCAGCTCCACCAATTAATAAAATCCATTTTCTTAACATAAATTACACCCCTATTAAACTGTGACTTTCTTATTTACAAAAACTACGGCAAGGTAAATAAAAAGAAGATATTCAACGAGATAGATTGACCGTAACAGCAGACGACCGGATAAGCTCAATCGCTTCACCTTTGAGCTACTATCGATCCCCTTTGCTAATACTGCCTAATAGCAACGAAAAGCCTTTATAAAACGTAACATCCCATAAATATTCAAGTCATATTGTTATTTAAATATAAATTTTCTCTTACCATTGTCATTCTGCAATTCAAATAATGTTGGTTTACTAACGAAGCGCTCTAGAAGCTCATAGGCCCTATAATCCGTTATTTCATCAGGAATTGTAATTCCGCTAAATGATGTAGAAGAAATTAATGCATGAAAATCATATCTGAACTCGTAATCACCTGTATAAGCCAGCGCCAACTTACCTTTCCAATCAATTTGATAAGACTGGCCTTCTTCCTTAGTAAACTTAATAATGTGATAGGCTGTCGCATCGTGACCGAGCAAATAAACATCAAATGCAGTCAAATCTAGATTCAAGTTTTCCTGTTCATCCTTGGATAGAAAGTCAATTTCATATGCCTTCCCATCTAGTGTCTCTAGGTCAAATGGTGCCTCATCACTTCCTACATGAAAACCTTTATAATCCCATTCTTGAGATGACATAGTACAACTATGATAGTTGTTCCATACAATCTTAGCGTGCCAATCGTCTACTTCTTCATCGTCATTCTCATCTAAATCTAAATCTTCCTCATAATAATCTGCAGTTTCCAAATGTAAATCGAAATACAATCCTGTTCTTTCTTTCAATACTTCCTCTTCTTCATATTTGAAATGTGCACTCCACTTAAAGTTGATTATTCGATGACCATTAGGCCAAGGATTGTCTACAAAATAAATTCGATCCATAATTATAGTCCTCCCTTTTCATCGTAATTAGTCTATCCTACCTTGTCTCTTTCTTATTAAACTACCTCGCCATGTAAGTTGAATAATTAACTTTACCACATAAATCCAATTATCTTATTGAACTATTTTGCTCTTTTAGTTGAATAAGAAAAGGGTGCTTAACCCCTAATTGAAGTAAAGCACCCGTTTGTTTAAGAACGAAACCTCCTATTTATATAGAAATTTCGGAAGTAATCCAACCTTTTATAAAATCTTCTAACGAAGAAGCAATCCAAGTTCGGCTATCATCCTCATGATTCCATACATATATGTCCTCTTTTTGAATACTCCCATTTAATATGGCAAAACCGAACAAATCCCCATTTCCTCCATCAGAAAAAAACATTAAATTATCAAATGGCATATAAATATCTTTATAATCATCAAAATTTCTAAAAAACAAGTTGTCTTCTACTATTTTTCCAGTTGACCAAATCAAAGGACAATCAAATTTGTCAAATACTCCATTTGTTTCATTTAATAGGTCTAATAATTTTTTTGGTAATTCAATATTTAATTCTTTTTTAATAAGAGTTATTTCAGAATTGGTTGCTGGGGCTTTGAAATGATATTCTTTCGATATTTTCTCAATGTAATTCTTCCACATAATTTAATCCCTGCCCCCTTTAAAGTTTTCTAACATTCAATAATTCACCACTGTTCATATGTTATCCTTGTTGAACTATCGTGCCGCGTTAGTTGAACAACGGGCATATCAGTTCATGATACAGTATAACTTATTTACAAATATTGGTGTAGGGAAGTGAGTAAGCCTAGCCAGTTTGTTTACCTGTTATTTCAACGAGACGAGCAGGTTTAAGTGTCTTAGAATCATTTATGATGAACTACACGTAGAACCTGTACAGATTGCTCTTATCGAATGAGATGTCATAGAGTAGCGTTAAATAGGTTAAGTGGGTGAGATTTCAAAGATTCGATACTCGAAATATTATTTGATCTGGTTATTAATCGTATTTTTGAGAGTTATAATGGCTCTCTTTTTTACTGTCCTAGGCGGGCCCAATTCCCACCATATCCATAAAAACATTCGTGAAATTGAATGTAATTTATGGGATTTAAAGCAATAATTACTGAAGGAAATTCAGTGATTGTTGTTTTTTTGTTTTCATTATGTACCTACACTGTCCATATGATCCAAAATCTTTGACTAGCGCCCAAACGATTTTAATAGTAAACCACAAAAAGTATTCTAATATAATGCACAATTCTAAAAAGGATGTGTTAAAATAAAGTTTCAGTCTACTTCAAGGTGAAATAAGTACATTTTGCCTCAACGTGGAGAAGTGATTGTGCATTTTTTATAATACGAGTTTAAAGAAAAATCTGGAGGATAGTATAATGAAAAATTTATTTGTTAAATGGAATCAAATAAGTCTAGTAAAAAGGATAGTTATTGGTATTATTGCCGGTCTTATTTTAGCTTTAATCGTTCCTACTGCAGCAAGTTGGGTATCCATTTTCGGTTCTTTATTTGTCGGTGCATTAAAGGCAGTGGCACCAGTCTTAGTATTATTCTTAGTGATGCACGCAATTTCCGTGCATAAAAGCGGTACGAAAACGAATATGAAAGCGATTCTTGGGCTTTATGCGATTGGTACACTCCTAGCAGGGGCTGTCGCTGTCGCTGTGAGTTTTATGTTCCCGGTTACACTAACATTGACAACAGGAGCAGAAGGGCTTTCTCCACCAGAAGGTATTGTTGAAGTTCTTGAAACATTACTCTTTAACATAGTTGCGAATCCAGTTAATGCATTACTCAATGCTAACTATTTAGGTATTTTAATGTGGGCAGTTGTTCTTGGACTTGCATTGAAAAATGCCAATCAAAATACAAAAGACGTGTTAGGTAGTTTTTCAGATGCAATTACTAAAGTCGTGCAATGGGTGATCAATTTAGCACCGCTTGGTATTATGGGGCTTGTTTTTGATGCTATTGTAACAACTGGCTTTTCTGCTTTACTTGTATACGGTAAATTAGTTTTAATTTTAGTTGGATGTATGTTGTTTATCGCACTTGTAGTGAATCCGTTAATCGTATATGTCTATATACGCAGAAATCCTTATCCAATTGTTTTCAAGGTTTTAAAAGACAGTGGTATCACGGCATTCTTTACACGCAGTTCAGCTGCAAATATTCCTGTAAATATGAAGTTATGTGAAGAACTTGGCTTAGATGAGGATACTTATGCAGTATCAATTCCTCTAGGTGCTACTATTAATATGGCAGGTGCAGCCGTTACAATTGCTGTACTAACTCTCGCAACAGTCCATACGCTTGGGATTGAAGTTGATTTTGTGACTGCACTTCTTCTTACTGTTGTTGCGGCTGTGTCTGCAGCAGGTGCATCAGGTGTTGCAGGCGGATCACTTTTGCTTATCCCGCTAGCGTGTAGTTTATTTGGAGTTCCAAATGATATTGCTATGCAAGTGGTTGGCGTAGGCTTTATCATCGGTGTTGTTCAAGATTCTTGTGAAACTGCACTGAATTCATCTTCTGACGTACTGTTCACAGCTACAGCTGAATATGCTAAGGAACGTAAAGAGGGTAAAGTAGTTACTGTGAAGTCTTAAGAATTACGATGAAAAATTAAAAGCCACGATTACCGAAGATGATTCGGCGATCGTGGCTTTTGGTTGTGCAGAAATCATTTTTTTACTCATTCAGGTCAATTTGAAACTACAATAAGCAGCCTAAAGGAAAAAAACAGCTATAATGAGTATAGAGCTAGTTGAATTGCGATTTAGGGAGTGTTCCATACATGCAAAGTTTCGTTGTGATGCAAGGTCAGACATATCAAGAAGAAAAAGAATTAGGAATCATTTGGTCACTGCAACAAGACAGTAGTGGGAAAGAACGTCATTCACGGCTACGAATGATAGAGGTAAATGAAGGGGATCGCATATTTCATTATGTAAAAGGAAATATTGTGGCGATTAGTGTTGCTAAAACAGGATGCTTGATAGCGAGTAATCCGTCAACTATGCAAAATCAAGAACGTTTGATTGATGATGGGTATTTAGTGGAATTGGACTATCATGAACTTGAAGTACCTGTGAATGTACTCTCGAAATTTGATGACATTTTGCCGCTTCTGCCAATTAAGTATTCACCATTTCAAACAGATGCAAATGGTAATCAAGGGTATTTATATCCTTGCAATGAGGAATTAGCAATAAAGTTAATAGAATTAATTGGCGACCTTAATATTTATCAAGTAGATGAAGAGCAGCTCGAATTAGCAATTGGTACGGTGCTTCAAACAGAGCGTAACACATTCATTCCCATGATTGCTGAAACAGAATCGGAATTGAAAACAAAGATTCGTTTAGGGCAACAAAAGTTTAGGGAAGGTTTACTACCACTCTGGGATCACAAATGTGTTCTTTGTGAGATTGAGTTACCTGCACTGCTTCGCGCAAGCTACTCTAAGCCATGGAAAGACGGTACGAGTTTTGAAAGAGTGGATCCTTATAATGGTGTCCTTCTATGTTGTAATCATGATGCGCTCTATGAGAATGGATTTATCGCATTCGATGGACAAGGTAGATTGCATATTTCATCACAGATTTCGGAAGAGGATTATGAAAAGTACAGTATGCATTCAAAAATGAAAATCGCCCGAACTGAGGAGAACAAGCCTTATTTCAAGTGGCATAAAAAAAATCTATTTAAAAAATAAGATAGTGTAGAAGCTATGGCTGTCACTTTTGGCGTCATTTTGCACATCCAACTTTACAACCAATTATTAAAGAACGATTCGAATCTGGCTAGTAAAAATGCGCCTGCACATTGTTCGACAATCGTGTCCCTTAACGGCAGACTGTTTACTTTTCTATATCCGATAAGAACAAAAAAATTAACTTTCATTCTTATTTATTTGCGTTCTTTACGATTTTTAAAGTCCTTCGATATCCGAGAAATAATAAAAGAACAAGTGTATATAAGTACACCACAAATCGAATAGATAGCTGTTAATTTGGTCGTTATTGGAAAAAACACTATGAGCATTATAATGCCATTCTACGTTAGCGTATCCTAACCAAATGCAGCTCTTTGTTCTTCTGGAACTAACGCGGCAGGTGAGTTCAATAAGGAATCGTTATAGCGAAATTTTTTATATAAATTTTATTGAAAAGTAAATAACTGGCTAATTGTCAATTCTAGAAAACAACTGATAGAATAAATTAATTTGTGTATGTGGCGATGATTCGCCCGACATCTCAAGTTTTAGAGGGGAGACGTTTCGATGGAATTTAAAGGACCTAGCGTCTACGATCAAACCGATTTTTTGAAAAATTACATGATTAGAAGAAGTAGAAACGATAGTCCAAATAATGCAATTGAAGGACCAATTATCTATGAGTTAATTGGGATTTTTCAAGATAGTAGCGTCTTAGATTTAGGGTGTGGTGATGCATCGTTTGGAAAAGAACTCTTACATTTAGGAGCAAAAAACTACACAGGAGTAGAAGGTTCGAAACAAATGGTGGAAGTGGCACGCTCTAACATACTTCAACAAAACGGGACAATACACTTTGAAACAATGGAATCTTATGATTATCCAAAAGAAGCATTTGATCTTGTGACATCTCGATTTGCAATCCATTATGTTTCAGACATTAATCGCCTGTTTCGAGATGTTCATAAAACACTTAAAGAAAACGGGAGATTTGCTTTTAGTATCCAGCATCCACTTACAACTTCGTCTTTTGCTAGTAAGCAATCTGGAGATAAACGCGGTAATTGGATTGTCGATGACTACTTCCATGAGGGGGAAAGAAAAGAGCCTTGGATTGACCAAATAGTGGTTAAGTATCATCGAACAATCGAAAATTATTTTATAGCACTTAAACAAGCTGGATTTTCAGTTCTAGATTTACGCGAGGGTACACCAAAGCGTGAACATTTTAGTAGTGAAGATGAATTTTTTAGAAGACAACGAATTCCTATTGTACTGGCTTTTTCTTGTGTGAAGTAAAATAGATATCCTAATACTGAATGTTGAACTAACAGGTGCTTTACTTCATTAATGAGTAAAGCTTTTTTTTATTCAACTAACTGGGCAGGTTAGTTGAACAAGAATAAAAAGAAAACCTACTTATAGTTTTTTAAAAGATTATTCATTTAATACGAAGTTTGATTATATAAATAAAGATTTATTATTTTTTAAAAATGATTAAAGTTATCTCCCCTCTAAAGGATGGCTTAGAGGGGAGATAAACTTTAATTGAATATTTATGTTAACATAATTATGAAGATTGAGAATAAATATTCGATCATATTAATAAGGTCCGTGATTGTATAGTAATTATTTAAAATTACTCACTGAATATTATATCTTTAGGAGGTCAATATGAAATGGAAAGGAATACTTATAGAACAAGTCAATTATTTGAAATTCTGGGTGTATCAAGAGATGCACTTAGGTATTACGAGAAACAAGGAATTGTAAAACCAAACCATGATGAATCAAATAATTATCGACAGTATAATGATTATGATATATATACATTATTGGTAGCGGATTTTTATATAAAGAGAAACTTATCGATGAAAGAAGTTAGAAAACTACAAGAAGGAAGAGCAATAGAAGAACTGGAAACTTTATTAGAAGTAAAAGCCGAACAATTAGAAGAAACCATACGAAATAAAAAATTCATGCTTCAAAAAATAAAAGAAACAAAAGTATTCTGTGAGGAATTAAAAGAACACTTAAACCAATACTCCATAAGGAAATTCCCAACCTATGAAGTAATTGATGAGTTTTCTGACTTTTATTCCTTTCTGGAGTATCCTGCTTTATTGCAAAATATGGATATGATGAAGGATGATATTCTTAGCAAAATCATGAGGAAATTTACTTTTGATGAAAACGGGTTTCTAGATTCCAAGATGTATATTGTTGAAAAGCATGAAACGATACATAAGGAAAATATCGGATGTTATTTACAATATTCTAAATGCATCTATACAATTGTTGAGGATGGCAGGTATCAAAATGGAAATAGTGATATTAAATATAAAGTTTTTGAATCTACTGTGGAATGGGGAAACGAACAAGGACTTAAACCAAAAGGGGTTGCTTTTGTTAATACTCGTCTTATTACATATCTTGATAACAAAGAACGAGCCTTCTTAGAAATATATGTTCCTGTTGAAGAAGAGTAAAATACTTTTTATTGATATTGACCTGGGGGTAACACCATAGTTTATCTTTATAACCAATGGAACAAGTGCAAACTGTTCTATTGGTTATTTATATAAATAGGAGGGTGTTTGGTTTGAGTGGAATGGTAAAAAAATATATTATATGGACCTATGTCATGTTCTTTGTATTTCTTCTTGTCATAGGGCTGACGATGTTTTTTTTAAAGTCTCAGCTCGTAGTAGATATATTAATCGTGCTATCATCATGGACGTCTACATTTGTCTTCGTAACAATGTTCCGTAAAATCTATCCCCAATGGAACCTATGGAACTTTATAAAAAGCCAATTTAGGGAAAGAATCAGAATATCGACTGTATTGTGTATCGTTCTTATTCAATTTTTGCTTTTAATTGGTAGTTTATTAATGACAAACAAAATATGGAATGTGCCCGTATATGAACAATTTACTGCTTCATGGACTTCACTTCTTATCTTATTTGGCTACAATTTAATTCTTGGACCACTCGGGGAAGAATTAGGGTGGAGGGGATTTGTATTAAATGATTTGCAAAAAAGATTCAGTCCATTAAAATCAGCCATTATCGTTGGATTGGCTTGGGGCTTCTGGCATACACCGTTATGGCTTATGTCAGGATACTCAGGATTACAATTGGTGCAATATATCATTTATTTCTTGTGTGGCATTGTTGCTGTATCAATCATCATAACTGCATTTTATAACTTGAATCATAATCTCATTATTCCTATTATGATTCACCAACTTTTCAATTATTTTTTGGTCATTCAAGTTGGAAACGTACTTAATATTCTTACAGTTACCTCTGTAATATATTTAATAGTGGCTATAGTTTTAGTTTTAGTTAATTATAAAAAGTGCTTATTGAGGTAATTAAATGGAGCATCTGGTTTGTGCAAAGTTTGTATCGAAAAAATAGTACACTAAAAGTAAAGTAAGTTTTTTTATGTAGACCTCCTTCAACTAACAGGGGCTTTAGTTGAAGAAGGGACTGCCTCTACATAGTAGTTTTTTTCTAAAGTATTTAATATTACTTCACTAAAATATTTCCAACATATTTAGCCGTTCCAAAATCAGCAGTAAGATTTACCTCAATTAAATGGTCACCTTTTTCATTTGGGTAATTAAAAGTTTGACCATTAAACATTAATAGTTCTTCTTCACCAGCCTTAACTGCTACTTGTAGTTCTTTTGCTAATTCTAAACTGTCTGCTGTTTTTATCGTACTTCTTTTACCTAGCTTATATCGATTTGTAAATAGTCTCTTTTATTAAGAAAGGGGGACTTTTTAAATTATTGGAGGTGTCATAAATAGACCGATAAAAGGTCAGGAACGGTTTTGGGGGGAGATAGATTTCAACCTATAGAGATATTAATGTTTATTAAATTGACAAATTGGTTTTTGTCGATGTATAATGTGAACATGGATAAGATAAATATTTTTAAATCACTTTCAAATGATGCTCGGCTGCAAATCCTAGAATGGCTTAAAGATCCTTCGGATCATTTTGAACCACAGGATGGGATTGATTTAGTTGAAGTTGGTGTTTGCGTTAGTCAAATAACAAATAAGTTAAACATGACTCAATCTACTGCTTCCCAATACTTGTCAACCTTACAAAAAGCGGGTTTAATTGAGGCCACAAGGTTAGGTAAATGGACTTATTACAAAAGGGATGAGGAAGCCATAAGAAACCTTGGTATATTCATTCAAACAGAACTATAACAATAACCAAATTCCGTTATGAATTTGGTTATTGTTATCACTTACACATCGACAATTCGGGATATGTATTTCTGTGTTGCGAGTCGTTTAGACTAATAAGTGGTTATAAATAATATTCTTATTGCAAATATATATTTAAGGAAAGAGGAAAAGATGAATATGAAAGCATGGAAAAAGCAAGGCGTAGGATTGGAAAACTTAAAATTAGTAGATGTGGATATTCCGAAACCAGGTCCTAAACAACTGTTGGTACGTGTGAAGGCTGTATCCCTCAATTTCCGGGATAAATCAATTATGGATGGTGATTATTTACCAGACTTAATGAGTAAACCTTTCACACCCGTATCGGATGCAGCTGGAGTTGTAATCGGTGTGGGTTCAGAGGTAACAAAATTTAATGAAGGTGACCGGGTGGTTTCCCATCTTTACACAAAATGGACTGATGGAGCACCAACCGAGGACTATGGCCCAACTGCAGTGGGTGGACCTAATGATGGTGGTCTTGCGGAATATATGCTCCTAGACGAAGACGCAGCGGTAATGACACCTTCTAATATGACAGATGAAGAAGCGTCTACACTTCCGATTGCAGCCTTAACAGTTTGGTTTTCTTTAGTTGAATATGGAAAAATAAAAGCCGGCGATACAGTACTTATTCTTGGTACGGGGGGAGTATCAATCTATGCGATTCAAATCGCTTCTGCACTAGGGGCAAGAGTTATTGTCACAACTAGCAGTGACGAAAAGGGCGAACGAGTAAGGGCTCTAGGAGCAAAAGAAGTTATAAACTATGTGAAAACACCGGATTGGGAAAAAGAAGTATTAAAGCTCACGGATGGTAAGGGAGCTCAGCATATTTTAGAAGTTGTTGGTGGAGATAGTATTAACCGTTCCATTGATGCTCTTGCACAACAAGGAAATATCTATGTCATTGGGTTCCTGAAGAGTATGATGGCAGAAGTAAATTTGTTTTCATTGTTGTCCAAACAAGCGCGTATACAAGGTATCTTTGTGGGGCATCGGAAAGCTTTCGATGAAATGAACAAAGCATTTAATGAACTGAACATTAAACCCGTGATTGACACAGTTTATCCCTTTTCTGATGCAATCCAAGCCTATGAGCATCTGGGTCGTGGAGCATTCGGTAAAATCGTAATCAAAGTATCTGAATGAGGAAGCATATATTCAAACTTTATATTGGTTTATAGCCCGACTATTTATCTTAATTTATTTCAATCAAAAAGTAACAACGCTAAATAAATATAAAAGTCCTTGGAGCATAGTATCCTCGGGCTTTTGTTATTTATCTGAAAAAAATAGTTATGACGAATTATATGGAGGTTTTTATATGGGAATGAATTATTGCTCGAACTGTGGAGAAGTGTTAGAAATACGTGTCATTAATGATGAAGAGTATAAAGCATGTTCAAGCTGTTCATTTATTCATTGGGGAAATTACAGTGTAAGTGTTGGAGCTTTAGTCATAAAAGAGGAAAAAATGTTACTCGTTCGCCGTAAAGATAATCCTGGGAAAGGGAAATGGACAAACCCCGGTGGTTATATTGGTCAAACAGAACTTATTGAACAAAGTGTCATACGTGAAGTATTAGAAGAAACAGGTGTAACTACAAAAGTGAAATCGATCGTAATGTTGGGGGATTATCCAGGTCGAGTACATAATATTTATATTGGATTTTTGATGGAATATTTAGAAGGGCAGCCACAACCAGATGAAGTTGAAGTAGATGGTGCAGGCTTTTTCTCATTGGAGGAAATGGAATCAATGAATGTTGCTGATATGACTCGTGGACTGGTACGAATCGCTTTTGATCATCAAACGATTGGATTAAAATTGAACCCCTTACCAAAAACAGAATTTAATGGCTACACGTTTTTTAATGTATAACACTAATTATAGGAAGGATTCGGATTCCGAACGATTTATTGAAATAAAACATCGGTATAAGTGTATTCAAAAAAACTTGCGAATCTAACACAATAGAACTATGTTAGATTCATAAAGACAGCCTCAGCTCTTGCTACATAGGGGATGAAGCTGTTTTTTAGTCATCCATTTTTTTCGGTGCTCATTTGAATCTAACTTAACGCATTTTAGAATTAACTTAAGTTAGATTGGGGGGGCGTTAAAATGCGTGAGGTGAGGCATTAAAATGAAGGTTGCTCATTTTATAGCTATGTTGTGCCACAATTGCGCCTGATAGCTTAACAAGTTATACATTTCCAATAATTTTTCATCTCTGGAAGATCATACATTCGTTTGTTCTAATTTGTTGTAAATGTTTCTTGCCTTATGAGGTATCCTCCCTGTTCCAGTTTCCGTCTTACTTCCTGATGCAATATCTTTTTAAATTATTTCTCCTTCTTCCTGTTCAATTTTATGAGATTTACTTCGAGAACATTATTAAGTTCATCAGGACCATACGCTGTTACAATTACTCTTTCCTCTACTAGTTCAGCGCGGTGATCTGTCAAGTAGTCTCTTAATAGTTTCGTAGCTGGTTCCGCATCCATATATTCTTTTTCTATTTCCGTTATTTCATTGCAAGCTGTAAGCCATAGTAAAAGCAGGTTTACAAACTACGATTTAGAATAGATTGAGTTCATCTATCTTACCCCTCCTGAATACCGAATACTAAATCAAATAGCCCGATTATTGAATTGTCAAAGTTCGTCTTGTCTACGTAATTAAATCGAATTTTTTACAAAATTTGTTCAATATTGGCAAGGCTGGTACATTAACTATAATAGGATTTATTTTCCGGAAATACCGCCCGTATTGGGTGCGACAGTCTGTGATGCCACAGTGGTCGTTGGAGTATAACTAACGGATAGGGTTCTATGGCACCATAGTTCATCGACCTTCTTCGCAAGCCGTAGTATCCAATAACAGTTCTGCACATATTTTCAACTTCTGTGGTGTAGCGCTGATTTTGCGCTACATGTATGGCGGTTAGTTGAAGAAAAGTGTCAAATGACCGGGGGTTCTCAAGGATGAACAAATTAGGAAAAGTGCTTCAATGGTTAGGTTTTATTCTTATTGCTTTAGGACCGTTTTTTGACTTAGAAGATACGTATGCAAACTACCTTCCTATACTTATGATAAGTGGTTCAACTCTTGCTCTGTTAGGGAGTCTGCTGAGTAAGCCAAAGAAGTTAGAGATTTTGGCAATTTGTTTAGGCATTTTGTCTTTAATAGCTTATTTTTATTTAGATCAACGGTTGATATACAAAATTTTAATCATAACAATTCTTGTGTTAGTTGTAGTACATGGCATTTTGGATAAGAAAAATCATCATTTAAAATGAATAACCTGGGAACTCAGTATTATAAAAGTCTGAATTACCGGTCTTATCGAAGTGGCGGGGAAGACTAAAGGGGTAGTTCAGTTGAAGAAGGCTTATTGAAATGATCAAATTTTTTATGAAAAAGGTGAACCGGAATTTCCTATCTCTATATAGAAGGGATTTCGGTTTTACCTGTAGATCAGGTACCTGTTAAGTAATAATAATGTTATTCCATTGAAGGGCCATTATATGTAGTAGGATTTTTGATCGTATAATGCTCTTTTAGTTTAAAAAATAATTGTAGAATTAGAGAGGATGGTATTATTGGAAGTCCGACAAATGGCTACTGCATTCTTAATTCATCAAGGAAGTGTACTAATGATGAAAAAGAAAAAAAGTAAAATCTTTAATTTTGAATTTTGGGGTGGAATTGGAGGTCATATGGAATCCGATGAACTTAATTCTCCAATGACGGCAAGTTACAGGGAAATTGAAGAAGAGACAGGATTTAAAAAGGATGACATCAAAAATTTCAGGCTTGAATACATACTGCTTGAGAAGAATAGCGGGGAAATACGTCAGCAATATGTCTACTTTGGAGAAACAAAGCATATGAACTTTATTCCTTCAGACGAAGGGGAATTATTTTGGGTTCCTAAGAATGAATTATCAGGTTTATACACCTCAAAAGTTATCAGTTCAACTATTGAACACTATTTGAATAACATAACTAATACCGATGATATATTTGTTGGAACGATGATGACTAGCAATGAATTTAATCCCAAAATTCAATGGTCAACTATCAAAGAGACCGTTGATTTTTAATTTTTTTATCCTAACTAGTTATACAGAAACTTGTTTTTTTTAACTACTGAAGTCTTATTTTCAATAGTTCAACATAAAGGATCTCCCGTAAAAGGGAGTTTTTTTAATGGAAGAAAGAAGGGCCTGGATTTTCATTATCAGGCCATTTTATTGAAAATCAAAAGAAATTAATAGGATGATAATTATGAAAGAGGTTCATTCGGAAAGCATTCACTTACAAGAGAGCTGTCATCTTATTAAGCAAACGGGTGCGTTAGCGGAGCGAGTCTATAACTGCTCATGCGGTTCTGTGCTTAATAGAGACTATAACTCTACCTAATAAATTTTTGATTTAGTTAGTTAGTCAGATTAACTAGTTCAATAATTTTTAAAGACATATGCTATCCAGACAGGTTGATTATTATTTTTCAACTTGATCATTATTTAGAAAGGAGGTACAAAAATGAGTAATTGGAAATGTGAATATTGTCATTACAAAAGTGAAAATCTTGAAAAATTTTGCAGACGATGCGATGCTCGGTATCCATGGATAGTTAACACTGACGCTGACGCAACTGCTGATGCTGACGCAACTGCTGATGCCGACGCAACTGGTGACTCCGACGCAACCGCTGATGCCGACGCAACAGCTGATGCCGATGCAACTGGTGACGCCGATGCAACTGGTGATGCCGATGCAACCGCTGATGCCGACGCAACAGCTGATGCCGACGCAACAGCTGATGCCGACGCAACAGCTGATGCTGACGCAACTGCTGATGCCGATGCAACTGGTGACGCCGATGCAACCGCCGATGCCGATGCAACTGGTGATGCCGATGCAACAGCTGATGCCGACGCAACAGCTGATGCTGACGCAACCGCTGATGCCGATGCAACTGGTGACGCCGATGCAACTGGTGATGCCGATGCAACCGCCGATGCCGATGCAACTGGTGATGCCGATGCAACCGCTGATGCCGACGCAACAGCTGATGCCGACGCAACCGCTGATGCCGATGCAACAGCTGATGCCGACGCAACCGCCGATGCCGATGCAACTGGTGACGCCGACGCAACCGCTGATGCCGACGCAACTGGTGATGCTGACGCAACCGCTGATGCCGACGCAACTGGTGACGCCGATGCAACCGCCGATGCCGATGCAACTGGTGACGCCGACGCAACTGGTGACGCCGACGCAACTGGTGACGCCGATGCAACCGCCGATGCCGATGCAACTGGTGATGCCGATGCAACTGGTGACGCCGATGCAACTGGAGACGCCGACGCAACCGCTGATGCCGACGCAACTGGTGATGCTGACGCAACCGCTGATGCCGACGCAACTGGAGACGCCGATGCAACCGCCGATGCCGATGCAACTGGTGATGCCGATGCAACTGGTGATGCCGATGCAACTGGTGATGCCGATGCAACTGGTGATGCCGATGCAACTGGTGATGCCGATGCAACTGGTGACGCCGATGCAACCGCCGATGCCGACGCAACAGCTGATGCTGACGCAACAGCTGATGCCGATGCAACTGGAGACGCCGATGCAACTGGTGATGCCGATGCAACAGCTGATGCCGATGCAACTGGTGACGCCGACGCAACTGGTGATGCCGATGCAACTGGAGACGCCGATGCAACTGGAGACGCCGACGCAACTGGAGACGCCGACGCAACTGGTGATGCCGACGCAACTGGTGATGCCGATGCAACTGGAGACGCCGATGCAACTGGAGACGCTGATGCAACTGGAGACGCCGACGCAACCGCCGATTCCGATGCAACTGGAGACGCCGATGCAACTGGAGACGCCGATGCAACTGGAGACGCCGATGCAACTGGAGACGCCGATGCAACTGGAGACGCCGATGCAACTGGAGACGCCGATGCAACTGGAGACGCCGATGCAACTGGAGACGCTGATGCAACTGGTGATGCTGACGCAACTGGAGACGCCGATGCAACTGGAGACGCTGATGCAACTGGTGATGCCGATGCAACTGGTGATGCTGATGCAACTGGTGATGCTGATGCAACTGGTGATGCCGATGCAACTGCAACTGGAGACGCCGATGCAACTGGTGATGCCGATGCAACTGGAGACGCCGATGCAACTGGTGATGCCGATGCAACCGCCGATTCCGATGCAACTGGAGACGCCGACGCAACTGGTGACGCCGATGCAACTGGAGACGCTGATGCAACTGGTGATGCCGATGCAACTGGAGACGCCGATGCAACCGCATCTGGTGATGCAACTGCGACTGGAGACGCCGATGCGACTGGTGATGCCGATGCAACTGGAGACGCTGATGCAACTGGTGATGCTGACTCAACTGCTACCGCAAACGCTGGAAACAATACCTTTACAAATGGAAACAATACCGTTATCAACGTAACCGATAATAGTGCTGGATTTATGGCTATGACTCTATCTAATCTTATTATGATGGAAAGCTTAATGGGTAACCAGAATTCAGACAATATAGAACCTCTAGTTTCTAAATTCACTAATATAATGAATGAGTTATTACAAAGTGAATATAGTAATCGCAAAGCTATCCTTGACGCTATTAATTCTCTCAAAAAAGAATAGAAAAGAATCGGAGGAGGCTACATGACAAAAACAAATGTCTCACGCTGTATGATTTCTACGGAGGAAGATAGCGATAACCTATATGTAAAAGTTAAAAATAAGAACCAAGAACTTAGTCGTCAATTCACCATAAATGCATACAGTAAAAATTCACCGACAAAGGAATTATTACCTGTTTATGTCGATAATCAACCTGCACATATAGATACCCTAGATCCTGATGCAGAAAAAGTCTATAGAATAGACGTGTCAAATGTAAAGGGGCAGGTTATTTTCGAGATTATCCAAAAAATGGGCAGCTCAAGTATTAAGGTTTCCAAAAACAGCAAAAACCCCTTTTCGGTAGAATTACACATTAAATAAAAATAGCTTGGATTTTCGTGGCAACTAAATCCACCTAAATAAAATGATAGACATAATTTTGATCTGAGAATATTTTTCTTGAAATATAATTTCTTCAACTAACAAGTTACTTTAGTTAAACAATCGGCTGCCTTTACAGGGCAGCTTTTCTTACGATTAGTCAAGTATCTTAGATAACTTTTCTCATTTCCTCTGAAGAAATTTTTTCATGAACATTCATGCATTATGAGGATTTTGATTGTTGATCCACACCAAATAAGCCTAATGACTTTTCGTTTTTTCACAAGGCTTGAATATGTTAAAATGATGCTACGGCTATACTAGGGGGCTAACCTGTAGTCGTAGTTTTGATTATGTGTTACAAGAAAGAAAATCGTCTTTAACAACTTGTTCACGCATGCGATGGAGGCAACCTTATGACATTTATTGTAGGGTTGCGCTTTTAATTTATCGTAATACTCCACGATATGATTTCCACCGAATCGTCGCTGTTTAATCATGTTCTGAACGTTTAGATACATGATTTTACGCAAGTGCTTATTCCCACGTTTATTGATTTTATCTCTCGCTAAAAATTTCCCTGATTGGTATCGTCTAATATCGATACCTGCATATGCGTTTAGCTGTCTGTTGTTGTCAAACCTACGAATGTCGCCAATTTCCGCTATGATTCGGACGGCCGTGTTCGCTCCAATAGCAGGGAGACTACGTAAAATTTCATATTCTTTAAGTTCCTCGGCAAGGGACTCCATTTTGTCGATGCATTGATTCTTCTGAAGAAGGAGCTCTTGATATCGTTTTGCATATACACGTACTTGATCACACAGTACATCAGTTGAAGAGGCGGCTGGGTAAGATTGTTTTGCTGCCTTGAGTAGTTCAACTGCCTTTTCCTCCGCTTTTTTAACGGACAATCGTTTATTTGTATTGGCAAGTATCCGATTTTTAATGACCGTCTTTGATTGATTTATGACAAGATCTGGATGCGGATATAATTGTACTACGTTCAGGAATAGCTCGGATTTGGTTGTGAATACCTTCTCGAGCTCAGGAAAGGTTTCCTGAATGACCTTATGCATTCGGCTCCGGGCGACGCTCAATTCATCGTCCAATTCACTGTAATGCCTAGACATTCGTTTCAGTTGTCTGTAAACATCATCCGACACTGTTTCAATCCGTCTTTCGGTCGTAAAGTGTGTGAGTGCCAATTGATGTGCATCACTTCGATCCGTTTTGTGCATACGCAAAGAATCGCATTGGAGTTTTGCTTCCAAGGGATTTAAAAGACAATACCTGTATTTGTTCTCTATCATAAAACGTTCCAGAGGCCTTGAGTAGACACCTGACGCTTCAAATACGATGTGAGGATGCTCTCCATATCCGTCAATTAAGTCATCGATCAAAACTTTGAGTTCGATGAACTCGGGACGATTGTGCTCGATTTCTTTCTCCAACTCACACTTCTTCAGCGCGTTATAAACGACCATATAGCTCTTTCCCATACTGACATCAAATGCGATGACGTGTTTCATATTCACCCTCCTTGTGTGTTTTAAAGACCTCACCTTCACCTTATCGATTCCCATTTCTTATACACGATCTCGATGGATCCAACATACTTAAACCTGATTCAAATAAGGGGAGTGAAGTAGGTCGGTTTTTTATACGGATTCAAGACCCCAAAGCTGCCACGACCTATTCTTCACCTCTACTATATAAAAAAATAGTAGTGCTAACCAATGCCTTGGTCTGCACTACTGATCTTAGTATGTTTTCTTAATGAAATTAAATATTTCCTAAAACGGGCATTGCGTCTACTAGATCTGCTTGAAAAAGTTATGAATCAAACACAATATAAATATGTTAGATTTGCGAAAAGTCGCTCTTTCATTTACATAGGAAGACTTTTATCTATTGCATGTGTCATAACTTATTGAGTAATGAAGTTAAATATTTCCATGAACGGATTTTAAGTTGATCTGGATTGGAGATGTATAAGGTTTGATCTCATGGAGACAATCCTTTACCTTCTACTTCAACTAACGCAGCAAGTTAACTGAAAGGGTTAACCATATTAAGATAATTAAGGGGTGCGAAGGAAATGACAAAAGAAAATATTAATGTTGATTTCACTATGAACACATTTGATACAAGTAAAATGGACATGTGGACTAAAGAACAGTGGAAGGAATGGGTTGGGGATCCAGAGGATAATATAGGAATTCAACTATTGTTGATTAATGATACTAAGTTTTATTTGAAAGTAATGGGGATTTATTATAACGAAGAAACAGGAGACATGTTTTTTGGTTTTGATACACAAAATAAACTTGATCGAGACATAAATATTCAATTCGGCAAATGGGAAATAGATGAAAATATTAATGATTTATCCCATGAAAAGCCCCAGTATATGGAGAAATACTCTGAAATAAGAGGTTTTCAAAGGTTTGTGAAGCGTACATATTTGGAAAGTTGGGATACGATAACAATAGAAATAAGTATTCTCGACGCAGAAACAAACTTAAGTATTAGAGAATTTAAATTTAAAATAGAAAAGCATTTAATCCAGGTTTTTTAGTAAAGTATCGTAGGATTGCCATGGGTAATTCTAATTGATTTTTCATACAACGCGGCAGTATATAGGAGGAAGTGAATGACAATATCTATTCACGATGGTGTGTTAATTGGGTACTCAGTAAATTTTCTTGAAAATGAATTGCTATTAGATATCGAAACGGTGGCAGATGAAATTGTAACAGTTACATTCGAGGATTACTTAGCACATTATTTCGATCATGTAATGGCGGGAAGTATTTTATTTGATATTGAAGAAGTAGATTTGAATACATTTTTCGTAGGGAACAGAGAACAATTTGAGTTCCATAAATTATATGCTTGGCCGATTTGCTACGATGATACGAATGAACTCGAAAAATACTTACAAAAGAATAATTATAAATGCTATGTGATTAGTGCGTCACTAGGATTAAGTGGTTATGTATTTGCAAAAACGCTTAAAAGTAAAAGGAAATGATAAGTTGGAGGAGAAAAAAGTTTGTGAAGTATTCTACTAAACTCCCATGAAAATAAAAAAACAGCCCCATTCTTCAGAGAATATAGGCAAGGCTGGTGCAATAAGCAAGGGAGGATTAATCGCCCGTAAGCGCTACTCGTATTGGGTGCGACAGTCTGTGATGCATCATGGTCGTTGGAGTTAGCCTAACAGGTAGGGTTGTTTAATAAGAATGAAAAGTTAAGGTGCATTGTAAAGTGAAGTGAGGCTGATGAATAAAAATGAAAGAATGTTGTTTTAAAATTAATTTATCTTTAGAAGAAGCTAAAAAAAATATTGTAGTTGGATGAATGAAGAGATTGAATTTGAGTTGGATGAGTACGGGGATTGTGTTGATAAATCAGTACACATTTCTGAAACTGAAGATGGATAGACATATTTTGTGGACTTCGAAGGAGGAGCATTCTTTGGTTTATCGAATCAGGCATGGACGAAACTGGCAAATGGTAGATCTGTTATCTATGCTTACTATGATGAAGATTTAAATACAGAGCTTATAGTAATAAAAAATGGTACGTTAATAAGAGAGTTTTCACTTTATGAAGATGAACCAGATGCTAATGTGAATTTGGGAGCATTTGAATATGAAGAACATTCACCAATAGTAGATTGGAAAGATGTAGTTACTTTTCTTGAAAAAGAATTCACACTTAATTAATAGGTGCTTATTGTAACTAACGGGTAGGTTCGTTCAACATGGTTTAATCTATTTTTTGTTGAATTTGACAAAAGAAAGGAGGGCACAAAGTTGGATATTAGATATCAAAAATTAATCTCATGGGTTGAAGATATAAAGGAGCTAAATCACTGCTCCGCATCGGCATTGCTTATACTTAAGGATGATGAAATGGTACTAGAGTATTACAGTGGAAGCCACTCTAATAGAGAAGGTTCATTGCCTATAACGCAATTTTCACAGTTTAATGTTGCATCGGCGAGAAAAAGTTATTTAGGGCTAGCTGTTGCATATGCAATCCATGAAGGTAAAATTAAAAGTCTTGATGATTATGCAGTAAATTACTTTGAAGAATTTGATAAAGAATTACTTGGTAGAACAACCATTAGAAATTTAATTACGCATTCTCATGGTTTAAATGAGGACGAGTATGGAATGGTTTATAGAGAGTTTGACCCAGGTCAAGGGTGGGCGTATAGAGGGATTAATGTATTAATGATGACACAATTAATTAAACAACTATACAACCAAAGTGTTTCTGAATTGTTACACGAAAGAATCTTTTTACCTTTAGGTTATAAGGAAACAGCTTGGCAAACAAAAGAAAATGAAAATTTAGTTAAAGTTATTGTTAATCCTAACGAAGAGGCAACATCTAAACTGGGCAATTCAAATGATGGAACTGAGTCTAACCTTTATGTCTCTGCTCGAGAATTTGCACATTGGGGCAATCTTCATTTAAGAAAAGGAAATATAAATGGAGAACAAGTTGTTCCAAAAGAAGTAATTGAAATTGCAACACAAGTTCAAAGCCCTACATATAAAAATGAAGAAACTCCATTGAATGGTGCGTTTTGGTTTGTTCAAGGAACTCCGTCATTAAAAAGCGAGATTGGAGACCGAGTGCCTAAAGGTGCTTTTCAAATAATAGGGGTAACAGGTCCAACTTTATTAGTAATACCTGAATATAATGTTGTTGTTGCAAAGATGTATAACAAAAGATATAACTATGAAGGAATTGACGGGAAAAATTATCTCTATTATTTAAGAGAATTTAGTAATTTAGTAGCTGATATATTTTCTGAATAATTTCTCATTTAACTAACAGGTGCTTAAGTGAAGAGTCGGCTATCTTTCATCCATATTGCCTAAAATTATAACAACAGATGAAATAGAGTACTTAGTAAATAACCCGTAAAAATATAGGTGATAAAAGATCTTGGAGGTACCAGCTTTAGATTATGCAGGATGAATTCACTAATGCTTGTAGTTGCAATGAGGCCAATGGAGATCCCCATTAGAACACCTTGCTCTTTGGTAGACAGATTTACGTAATGCCCGATCCAGATGAATAGGCTAAAGCATAGCGATAAGCTGAGGAAACCTAAAAATAACTTCCATGGCTTTTTCCTTTGCGAAAGAAAAGCAGTTGTAAGTGCAAAACCTTCTGGAAGATGATGCAGAATTACAGAAGCCGTAATTGTGATGCCGACTATTGAACTCTCCATTAAGCTGCCAATGGTCATACTTAGCGGGATTGTATGGATGAGTATGGCAAGCATGAGCAAGTAAACGGAAGGACTTTGACCTGCAGATGGGTGGAATAAATTGCGAAGCACTAGAAAAAATAGGTATCCAATGAATACCCCCAGTATGATACCGAAAGACTTATACATCTTCAATGCGCTTGGAATGATATCAAGTGCCAGTAATCCTACTAAAAATCCACCGCATAGGAGTGATAATCCTGCGGTTGAATTGTGGAATAGTTTAGATACTAGCCAAGCAATTCCACCTCCGAAGCTTACACTTAAAAAAAGAAAACTGCCAAGTAATATTGCACTCACTTTCATCACCTACCCATTATAATTCGTAAAACCTCTCTACGAAATATATGCAGATTGCTCGCATCTATGAAGTACAACTTTCAAAGCAATAATGTGGGAGAGGCGTTTAAATAAGTTGGAGAACATAAAAAGAAAAGCCAAGGTTGAGCACACGGCTCAGTCTTGGCTTTTCAAATTACTATTTCCTCTTCTTCGAATAAGGTCTCACCATCAGTCCCATCTCCGTTCGTTCTTTATCAAGAGCCTTATAAAACGAAATCATCATTAAAATGATGACGAAGGAGAAGGGGAATGCAGCAATAACCAATGCATTCTGCAGTGCGGTTAGCCCGTTGGCAGAGAGCAGAATGATGGAAACTGCTGCTTGTGCAACACCCCATGTCAGTTTCACAATATTTGGCGGATTAAGCGATCCGTAAGTTGACTGCATTCCGAGCACGAATGTGGCAGAATCTGCGGATGTGATGAAAAAGATGGCAATGAGGATAATTGCTAAAATCGATAGAAACATTGACATTGGCATCCCATTGAAAATGGCGAAAAGTGTCTCTTCTGTTTTCAATCCAGATAAGTCAGTTCCTTTCATTTGTACATCCATTGCCGTGGCACCGAAAACGGAAAACCAGAAAAAGCTAAGCAATGTGGGGAGCATCAAGACACCAACTAAGAATTCCCGGATGGTTCTTCCACGTGATACGCGGGCAATGAAGATACCAACAAATGGGGACCATGAAATCCACCACGCCCAATAAAAAATAGTCCAACCATTAATCCACGTACGATTGGCATCATCAAGCGGTGCTGCCCGGAAACTCATACGGGGTAAGTTTTGCAAGTAAAGACCGATTGTATCGGTAAATGTATTGAAGATTAACATAGTAGGTCCAAGTATGATAACAAGTATCAGTAAGATGACCGCAAGTACCATATTGATATTAGATAAATATTTAATTCCTTTACCTATACCTGACCAAGCAGAAGCAACAAATAAAATTGTTACGATAATGATGATGATAATTTGAACGGTAAAATTGATGGGGATATCGAATACATAAGATAATCCGCCGTTGATTTGAATAGCTCCAAACCCTAGAGTCGTTGCAACCCCTACTACCGTCGCGAAGATAGCGAGTAGATTGACCAATGTGCCTAAAGGACCGTTCATCCGATCTCCAAAAAGGGGCTTCAAAGTTGAGGAAATCAATCCAGGTTCCCCTTTACGGAATTGGAAATACGCAAGTGACATGGCAACTACAGCGTAAATCGCCCATGCATGAATACCCCAATGGAAAAATGTGAAGCGCATCGATTCACGAAAAGCAGCGTCGGTTCCTGGCAGTTCAGTTGCGGGGTCTATAGCAAAATGGGATAAAGGTTCGGCTGCTCCCCAAAAGACAAGTCCAATCCCCATTCCTGCTGAAAACAGCATTGCGAACCAGCTCATTCGAGAATACTCAGGCTTCTCATCAGGTTTTCCGAGCGTAATCTGACCAATTGGACTGACGATAAAGAACAGACAGAACAGTACAATTCCAGTGACAACGAGTAAATAATACCAGCCGAATGATGAAGTTATGAAGTTTTTCATATTCTCTGTTACGTTTTCGAAGCTTTCAGGTGCAAATGCTCCGAATAAAACTATCAAACCTATTAGACCGACCGAAATCCAAAAAACACCTGATACCTTTTTCATCAAATCACCTATTTTTCTTATAAGATAATGGTACACATCATTTAGACTAATCTTGTCCATTATTCTTCATTACCATGCACGCACCTCTAATTACATTCCCTCTCTCTGTCATTGTTAAACAGATAAGCTCAATAAAAAACGATTCCATCGGTGATGGAATCGTTTTTTTCATTAAGTGAGCATAGATAATAGAAAGTAGCTAATTAAAAACAGGAGAACTTGTCGATTCGATTAAGGTCGATCCCCATGTATTCCCATCTTCTTTGCCTATTACGCCATCTGTAACCGGCGACAGAAGTACGTCCGACAAAGACTGGGAAAAACCAAAAACCTTGTCTTCTGGATAGCCAGACATAGGTATAGCGGTAGAGACAACCACGGATTGCACCTGGATCTACTGCAAACAACTGGGTACTTGGATAAGCTGGTATGGTATTTGGTGGCGGAGATGATGGGGCTTGTTGTCCGCCCGGTTGTCCTTGGCCCGGTGGTCGTCCTGGAGGACCAAATCCCGGCATTCCTGGTCCCGGTGGCCATCCTGGAGGACCAAATCCAGGACTACCTTGGCCCGGCGGTCGTCCTGGAGGACCAAATCCGGGCATTCCTGGCCCAGGTGGTCGTCCCGGCGGACCAAATCCGGGCATTCCTTGGCCCGGCGGCCGTCCTGGCGGAGCAAACCCCTGCATGTCGTGTCCTGAGTGGAAAGCAACCATTTCCTGTTCAGGCATCCCGTAACCTGACATCTCTTGCTCTGGAGAAAAAGCTTGCATGTCGTAGCCCTGTGCCTCTTGCCCTGGAGAAAAAGCTTGCATGTCGTAGCCCTGTGCCTCTTGCCCTGGAGAAAAAGCTTGCATGTCGTAGCCCTGTGCCTCTTGCCCTGGAGAAAAAGCTTGCATGTCATAACCTTGCATCTCTTGCTCAGGAGAGAAAGCTTGCATGTCGTAGCCCTGTACCTCTTGCCCTGGAGAGAAAGCTTGCATGTCATAACCTTGCATCTCTTGCCCTGGAGAGAAAGCTTGCATATCGTGTCCAGACATCCCTTGCCCAGATGAAAAACCTTGCATCCCCTGTCCGGACATTCCCATACCTGGTGACCAGCTATCATTCGCATACCCAGACGTATCTTGCGCCCGGTTTGCTTCATATCCTTCAGGTAATTTAGGGTACCATTGCTGTTCCCCTTGACCACCTGGTTGCATGTTGACCATTCGTTCACTCCTTCCAAGCGATTCTCTTTATCCTATGCGACGATGGGTGAAAGGGAATGGACTTTTTTTTTCGGAAGGTTTTTTTCGTGTAGCTAGCCTACTATATAAATGAAGTGAGGATAGACTTTGACTAGCATAGATGATTGCAAATCTTAATATATGTTAATATATGGTTGTGGAAAGTGATTCATGGTATTGTGAGGTAGTTGTAAGAGAGAGAGGCAGTTTTCGTATAGATTGTTACTTTAATAATCAGAGTGTTAAAAGGTTGATACAATGCGGTTAAAGGGGTGTGTTTAATGTGGGGAGAAAGACGAAAAACGTGTTAAGAAGGGGATCTATCACATCCAACACTTCCACAATCGCTTAAAGGCTTGGATGGTACGTTTTCAAGGTGTTGCCACTAAGTATCCGGATAACTACCTTTACTGGTTCCATGGGCTTGAATTTGGCGGAAATTTGTCGTTTGAAAACAGGGCAGAGCATATGCTTATTTCAGCGTGTCGTGTCAAAAATCTAATAATATAACCGTCAATATGCTAAGGCCATAGCGTGAAAAAGCGGAAAACTATCAATTTGATGGTGTGTGTCGCTCCACAAAGTATCAACTATAACTGATGCCTATATAGCAGTAGATTAGTGTAGCGATAAAGGCGAAGGTCCAAACTCCCCCTAACACTTTTTGATTATGAGTGTTTTTACCGTTGTGTAAGTTCTCCATAAAGGTGATAAGATTCAAAAACCATATGACGCCTAATAAAGGCACAACAATAAAGGACATAAATAGCATAAATATTACCTCTCCTTTCCTGATTTTTGAGTATTCTTACATTGTAGTTTAACACATTTTTTTATTCTAATAACAACAAATTTTATGGAAACAGCCTAGGGTAGCTTTTTTTAGTGAGGGCGAAATACCATAAGGAAGGTACTATTAATAGCCATTTTTGCTTTGCTACTTACAGGGTGTAATAAAGGGCTAACGGTCTCCGAATTAAAAAAAGTGAATAGCAGAATGTAATAAATTATTAGAGACGATGCAATAGCCTTCAGTTATTTTACGTTTGATCTGAAACACGGTGCGCTGAATATAGATTTTAGCCAAGGATACACCACTGATTATTCCAACTAGAATGTAAAGCATCAGATCCTTTACAAAATTAAAGGGAAGGCCGATTATGACACTATATAATTTACTAACGATGGCGAATCCCTTTTCTTTCATTCGATACTAGTAAACTGATTGAATTGAAATATGTAATTGATGCCTTTCTAATAAGCTTTTTCAATACCTCGAAAGAGACTGCCATATTAGGTGGTCTTTATTTTTATTTCCCGAAAACTTTTTCGAGTTTCGCGGGTCTAATGTATAAGTGGAAATGGGAATGGAGGTGCGGTTTTGACTGATATGGAATTGGCAGAGAAAGCAATTGCAGGAAACGATGATGCTTTCCTGTCACTTATGTTAATACATAAGGATGCGCTCTATCGAACGGCGCTTGCTTATTTGAAAAACGAGGGAGATGCGCTCGAATCCGTTCAGGAAGTGACTTTCCGTGCATACGAGAAAATTCATTCATTGAAAAAGCCTGAATATGCGAAGACGTGGCTTGTGCGAATCATGATGAATTATTGTCGTGACGTTTTGCAAAAACAAAAGCGACTTATAGTGGACGAAGAAACAGTATTGCAGCATGGTTTTAGTGAGGACTACACCTATCTTGAAGTCGAAGAGGCGATGGCGAAACTAACTGAAGAACAACGTGAACTTATTCATATGAAGTATTTACAAGACGTTAAAATTAAAGAAATCGCTGAGATGTCATCTACACCTGAAGGTACTGTTAAAACTAGACTATATAAAGCGCTCAAGTCACTACGCTCGTTTTTCGATGACAAAGAAGAGAAGGGGGAGATTCGCCGTGTTTGATGAAGAGGAGAAGAAATTGGCGAAGTGGAAAGAAACAATTAAAAAGACAGTTGTATCACAGGATGAACTTGAATTGGCTATCAAGCAAGGGTTTCAGCGAGCGAAGAATGTACCTAAAGTAAAAAAACGTCCTTATGTTAAACGCGGCGTTTGGTCTGTCATTGTAGCAGCAATTCTACTCATCACATTAGTCGCATCGATTCGCGTCATACCCGCCTTTGCGAATGCGGTTGCTTCGATACCGGGAATGGAGAAAGTTGTTGCACTTATCCAGGATAATAAAGGTTTGCAAGCAGCGATTGACAATGAATATTATCAACTGTTGAATCATTCAATTGAAAAGGATGGAGTGACGTTAACACTTGATGGTGCGATTGCGGATGAACAAGAAATGATTATTTTCTATACTGTGAAAGGATTTAATGAAGGTGAGCAGTTTTCTGGAGGGCTTCCACAAATAACAGGTAATGAAGGAGAGGATATTGTAATAAGGGCCTCTGCCGATTCTCTTAATGATGTAGATGGGAAAGGACTTGAACAAGCATCGACGGTAAATGTACAGTTTCAGGAAGGAATTAACAAGAGCGATTTTATTTTCAAAGTGAAATTAGAGTCTGATTCACGATCCATTGAGTATGAAATCCCTTTTTCAATAGCTAAAGAAAAAATGCCTACAATTCGTTATCCGATTAATGAAACCGTTTCGATAGAAGGACAAAAGATAACGATTAAACAAATTGAAATTTCGCCTATAAAAGTGGGTGTTCATGTATTTGTAGATCCTTTAAATACTAAAGAAATTTTCGGTTTTGAAGATTTACGATTAATTGATGATAAGGGAGAGATATGGTCGTCTATTACCAATGGGTTGGTTGCAAGTGGCACTAGTGACTACGGTAAAGTCTATTACCTTCAAAGTAACTACTTTGAACAACCTCAGGGATTGACCCTAACGTTTAATAAATTGCAGGCAATGGATAAAAATGAAGCATACGTAGTAATTGATACGGATAAAGGAATTATCTTGGAACAACCAAAGGATCAAAGATTTACGGTGAAAAAAACGACACATAGCCTAATCGAGCTGTACCTTAATGGTGAAAAAGAATTCCACCATGATCCATTCAACTCATTTTTTGATGCCGAAGGAAAAGAGATTCAATCGATGGGAGGAGGATTTTCGCGCAACTCTGACGAACGAATTGAGATAAGTGTGAGACTTCTGGATGAACCCTATGTAAACCCGATTAAATTGCCTTTGTATGGATACCCGCAATGGATTGAAGGTAAGGCAGAAATCAAAATTAAATAATAAAAGAGTTCCATGGCATTCAATTCATAAAGCCATGGAACTCTTTTTGTAATATAGAATTGCTACTTCATCGCATGTCTACACATTTTTCTTGGTAATCGTATGGTGCTTATTCATCGGTCGCGCTCCAAATGTATAAATACACAAAGTGCTAAAGCTTTCAGGGACGAAAGAATAGCGGATCATCTTATCTGGATAATAGCCGCCAAAGATACAATTTTGGCGGCTGAAGCCTTCTACGTAGTCTTGTCTTTTTAATTGAAGGAAGAGTCACTTTTTTTTAGTCCATCGCATGATAAGATGAATAATTTTTACTGAAAGTAAGCAAGGACACATTGTACAAAGCACTAGAGTGCCCGAAATTGTATCTTCGGGCACTTACAACCTTTTTCAAGAGTCATCTATTCTTTTTTTCTAAAGTAGCTGTATTTTTCACTTGAATGTTGTAGGAACGCGACAGGCAACTATTCGTAACAGGATAAATGAAAAGAGTGTGTCTAGGAATGACGAAGTCATTTCTAGACACACTCTTCCATCGGTAAAGATGTCATGAATAGTTCGCCGAAAGCGGACCGGAAATGATTCAGTGAAAATGGAGTTTTTCAAATCTTTCTTACCTGCTTTTGATGCAAGAAAATGGTTAATCAATAGATTAGTAACTTCACTGCTTTATCTCACTACAATAGCACCCTATTAGCACGGACTAAATTTTCTGAATACCGAACAATAAAGCGCTTTCATCGTGTACGATACTAGTAGAATAGTAAGGAGGGGTTCATAGTGGGGAAAGCATCTGAAAAGGTTATTCGTTACCGTGGGACTGAGTTGAACACGAAGGGGTGGCAGCAGGAGGCGGCGCTTCGTATGCTGATGAATAACTTAGACGCGGAAGTGGCTGAGCATCCGGATGACCTTGTTGTTTACGGTGGCATTGGAAAGGCGGCACGAAATTGGGAGTCGTTTGACGCAATTGTCCGCTCGTTGAAAGAACTTGAAAATGATGAAACATTACTTGTGCAATCGGGGAAACCAGTTGCGATATTCAAGTCACATACAGACGCACCAAAAGTATTGATTGCGAACTCGAATCTAGTCCCGGCCTATGCCAACTGGGAACATTTCCATGAGCTCGATAAAAAAGGACTTATGATGTACGGACAAATGACGGCGGGAAGCTGGATTTATATCGGTTCACAAGGAATCGTGCAAGGGACATACGAAACGTTTGCGGAACTGGCGAAACAGCATTTTGGAGAGTCGCTGAAAGGCACGATTACACTAACTGCTGGACTCGGGGGGATGGGGGCTGCACAGCCGCTAGCGGTAACGATGGCCGGGGGAGTCTGTATCGGTATCGAAGTAGATGAAACGCGAATTGATCGCCGAATTGAAACACGCTATACCGATGTGAAAACAGATTCACTTGAAGAGGCGATCCGTCTTGCTGAAGAAGCAAAAAAAGAGGGCAGTGCACTGTCAATCGGTCTGTTAGGTAATGCATCGGAAGTGCTTCCTGCGATGCTTGCGATTGGATTTATCCCAGATGTGTTAACTGATCAGACATCTGCACATGATCCGTTAAACGGTTATATCCCATCTGGTATGTCACTAGAGGAAGCCGCGAAACTGCGAGCGGAAAATCCGGAGGCGTATATCAAACGGTCGAAAGCATCGATGGCAAAACATGTTGAAGCAATGCTAGACATGATGGATAAAGGTGCAATTACGTTCGATTACGGTAACAACATTCGTCAGGTGGCGAAAGATGAAGGCGTAACTCGTGCATTCGATTTCCCAGGATTTGTTCCCGCCTATATCCGTCCACAGTTTTGTGAAGGAAAAGGGCCATTCCGCTGGGTTGCTCTATCAGGAGATCCTGAAGATATTTATAAAACAGATGAAGTTATTTTACGTGAATTTGGTGATAACAAACATTTGTGCAACTGGATTCGAATGGCACAAGATAAAATTCAGTTTCAAGGACTGCCGTCACGGATTTGCTGGCTAGGGTACGGAGAACGTGCCCGCTTTGGAAAAATCATTAATGATATGGTCGCTTCGGGCGAATTAAAAGCACCGATTGTCATTGGGCGAGATCATCTCGACTCGGGATCAGTTGCATCGCCAAACCGTGAGACGGAAGCGATGAAAGACGGTTCGGATGCAGTAGCTGACTGGCCGCTGTTGAATGCAATGATTAACGCAGTCGGCGGAGCTACTTGGGTTTCCATTCATCATGGAGGCGGCGTTGGGATGGGTTATTCGGTTCATGCAGGTATGGTTATTGTCGCGGATGGAACCAAAGAAGCAGAAGCTCGAATCGAACGTGTATTAACGACAGATCCAGGAATGGGTATAGTCCGTCATGTTGATGCGGGCTATGAACTTGCCGAAAAAACGGCGTGGGAAAAAGGGGTCAACATTCCGATGATGGCAAAAGAGGCGATTGAAGAATGACAAAAATTATATGGATTAAACATGCAGCGCAACTTGCGACGTTAGCCCAAGCTGGTACAGCCCCGCGAATAAAAGAAGCGATGAATGATTTATCAATTATAGAAGACGGCAGTATCTGGATAGAAGATGGGATCATAAGAGCAGTCGGCACGACTCAACAATTAGAAGAGCAGTTCAAAGACCGCGCCCATGAAGCGGAAATCACAGACGCAACTGGTCATCTCGTTACTCCAGGCCTCGTCGATCCGCATACACATGTCGCCTATGGTGGCAGTCGCGAACGTGAATTTGAAATGCGACTTGAAGGCGCGACCTATATGGAAATTATGAATGCAGGTGGCGGTATTCATGCGACAACAAAAATGACTCGTGAAGCAACTGAAGATGAACTTGTTGAGCAGACGAAGAAACGCCTTGATTCGTTTCTGAAACACGGCGTCACAACTGTCGAGGGGAAAAGTGGGTACGGCTTAGATTTGGCAACGGAACTAAAACAGCTCCGTGTCATGAAACGCTTGCAGCAAGAACATGCGATTGACCTTGTGCCAACGTTCATGGGTGCACATGCAGTGCCGACAGAATTCAAAGGACGGGAAGACGAGTATATAGATCTTGTCGTCAATGAAATGCTTCCTGCTGTTGTCAATGAAAAGCTAGCAGTCTTCAATGATGTATTTTGTGAAGTCGGTGTTTTCACACCTGAACAATCACAACGGATTTTAGAAGCAGGGAAAAAGTATGGTCTGATACCAAAAATCCATGCGGATGAAATTGAACCCTATGGCGGCGCGGAACTGGCGGCGAAAGTTGGAGCGATTTCAGCAGAGCATTTATTGAAAGCGTCTGATGAAGGAATTAAAGCGATGGCAGATTCCGGAACAATCGCTTGTTTATTGCCAGCAACCGCGTTATATCTTAGGGAGCAAGCAGCACAAGGGCGCAAGATGATTGACGCTGGCGTACCGGTCGCGATATCGACAGATTGTAATCCCGGATCTTCACCGACGACATCGATGCCACTTGTTATGAACTTAGCGTGTATATCGATGCGACTAACACCGGCAGAAGCGCTTACTGCCGCGACCTATAACGCGGCTTGTGCAATCCAAATGGCAGATAAAACAGGATCATTGGAAATAGGTAAACAAGGGGATGTCGTTCTATGGGACATTTCAAACTACCAAGAACTTCAATACTTGTTCGGGGTGAACCATGTTAAGTCCGTCTGGAAAAAAGGTATAAAAGTCGTTGGATGATTAATATTAATTAAAGGATGGTTGTCATGATTGAATTAACAGGATCGTCACTAAATCTGGCTCAAATGAACGACATCATATATAAAGAAATCGGGGTTTCATTGAACGATGAAGCCTTGGAACGTGTTAATAAAAGCCGGGCTGCGGTTGAGAAAATTGTTAGTGAAGACCGGACCGTATACGGGATTAATACGGGGTTTGGTAAGTTCAGCGACGTTAAAATCGATGAAAAGGATACGAAAGCATTGCAATTACACTTGATCCGATCGCATTCATGCGGCGTTGGAGAAGCGTTTCCTGAAAACGTTTCGCGTGCGATGGTGGTACTACGTCTGAATGCGCTTTTAAAAGGTTTCTCCGGAATCCGTGCAGAAGTGCTAGAACGGTTTGCTTATATGGTGAATAATCGCATTCACCCGGTCATTCCACAGCAAGGTTCACTTGGTGCATCAGGTGATCTGGCGCCATTGTCTCATCTCGCGCTTGTTTTACTTGGCGAAGGATTTGTCTGGCAAGACGGCTTGCACGTTCCAACTGCAACTATTTGGAATGAGCATGGCATGTCGCCAATTGTGCTCGAAGCGAAAGAGGGGCTAGCGCTCATTAACGGGACGCAAGCAATGACTGCGCAAGGCGTTGTCAATTATTTGGAGGCAGAATCACTTGCGTATGCTAGCGAGTGGGTTGCTGCAATGACAATGGAAGCGCTCTATGGAATTACGGACGCATTTCATCCGGCGATTCACGAAGCGCGCGGTTATCCGGAACAAGTGGATGTGGCGGCGAGGATGCTGGATTGGTTGAAAGGGAGTCGTCTGACAACCATTCAAGGCGAAAAACGTGTCCAAGACGCTTATTCAATTCGTTGTATTCCACAAGTGCACGGCGCGAGCTGGCAAGTACTTGGTTATGTAAAAGAGAAGCTAGAGATTGAGATGAATGCCGCGACGGATAATCCACTTATTTTCGATGATGGCGATACGGTTGTATCTGGCGGTAACTTCCATGGTCAACCGATTGCGTTTGCGATGGACTTCTTGAAGCTGGGCGTAGCAGAACTTGCAAGTATTTCCGAACGTCGTATTGAACGGCTCGTTAATCCACAATTGAATGAAGGATTGCCGCCGTTCCTGAGTCCAGAACCTGGGTTACAATCGGGTGCAATGATTTTACAATATTCAGCAGCCAGCCTTGTTTCTGAGAATAAAACACTTGCACACCCAGCGTCCGTTGACTCGATTCCATCGTCTGGCAACCAGGAAGATCATGTATCAATGGGAACAATCGGTGCCAGGCATGCACATGCCATCATAAAAAATGCGAGAAATGTACTCGCAATTGAAGCGCTTTGCGCACTGACAGGCTGTTCCATTAGAGGGGCAGAACAAATGGCACCAAAAACCCGTGTCAAGTTCGATCAATTGCTGGAAATCGTGCGACCAATTGAAGAAGATCGTATTTTTACGCCGGATATTGAAAAGCTTGCTCAATTTCTAGTCTGATAACTAGCAAAAAACCGAAGCGGATTTTAGGAGGCTTCGGTTTTTTGTATTGTCTCTCTTTGAGAACTTTGAACTTTTTACTCGTTATCATCATGTTCATTGGTCAGGCAATTCCGCTTCTTCCACCAGCTAAAGCGGTTGCGGAGCGTTCGAGTTGAACGATATGCGCATCAGAATTGGCTTTGCCCGTCATAATATCAGCGAGAATTTTTGAACCAAGCATACTGTAAACAGTTCCATTACCTCCATAGCCAAGTAGATAATAATGATTTCTTTTTGATGGATGCTCTCCGATGAATGGTAAGTTGTCCAGAGATTCTCCAAATGTTGCACAATAAGCGTAGTCAATTTCAATCGGAAGTTCGGGGAAAAGTTCTTGCAGCTGTTTTTTTAAGATTGCACCGTGCTTCATAATCGATTCATTTGAAAGAGGGGCTTGGGGTTTGTCCTCGTCGAGCCCGCCTACAATGATTCGGTTGTCCTCCGTTGTCCGCATATAGAGATACGGGCGCTTTGATTCCCAAATGAGCGCATTTTCATGCCAAATCGGAGAATCGTCAATTGGCTCAGTGACAATGACGTACGAACGGTTAATGTCGGCACCAATTCGTTTTCCTACAGGAAGGGTCTCGTATCCAGTTGTAAAAAGAACATTATCCGCATAAAAATCCCCTGCAGATGTGGAAATGTGCAACAGTCCATTTTCGTCGTTTATGTCCGTCACTTCTGTAAATTCGAAGAGATGGACGCCCATTGATTCGACCAATTGTAATAGTCCGTTGACGAATTTGTAAGGGTTCACTTCAGCATCACCGTATGTCACGATTGCTCCCGGTTTCGAAAACGGCAGATGCTTGCAGATTTCTACCTCGTCCCAAAAATCGCAAGGAAATCCATAATGCGTTAATGTATCATATTCTTTCCTAATGCGTTTTAAATCATTGTCGTCACTTGCATAATAAATGCTTGGCCGACTGATGAAATCAGGGTTAAGCGGCAGTCGTTCAGCTGTCTTTTTTAGGTTTTCCATTGCTTCCAAGCATAACTGATAAAAATGTACAGCATCCTTTTCTCCAATTTGTTCGATTAATTCATGGAGCATGATGTCATTTGAATATTGAAGCAATCCCGTATTTGCCATTGTGCTGCCAGTAGCCATCTGCCGCTTGTCTAGCACTGCGATTGAAAGACCTTTGTCAGCCAATGCAAGTGACGAAAGAGCTCCCGACATCCCTCCACCTACAATAATGACATCATAATGTGACGCGATTTCTACTTTTTTTCGTTCGGGGGGAATTGGCATCGTTCCTGGCCAATACAATGAACCTTCGTGAATATGCATACTTACAACCTCCTCTATGAAATCTATTATTCTTTACCCCCAAACTACTGATTGAAAGCATGTTATCATTGATGAAGTTCTACTAATAAAGTTTGGCAGATGGAGGAAGAAGATTAAATGACTATAGAAGAAAAACCACATATTTTAATAATCGACGGAATGGCACTCTTATTCCGCTCCTTTTTTGCAACTTCGGCGATGGGGCATTATTTCCCGAATGACGCTGGAATTCCGACGAATGCAGTGCAGGGGTTTGCCCGTCATACTATGACAGCGACCTCGATATTCAAACCTACACATATGGCGGTTTGTTGGGATATGGGCGCGCAAACGTTCCGCAATGACTTATTTGAAGGATATAAAGCAAACCGGCCTGCACCGGCGCCGGAGCTCGTACCGCAGTTTGATATGGCAAGAAGTGTTTCTGAATTAATTGGTTGGAAAAACTACGGAGTGCCAGGCATGGAAGCAGACGATCTGATTGGTTCATTCGTTCAGGCTTGGGAGGGGAAAGCGGAGATTACAATCGTGACTGGCGATAAAGATATGTTGCAGTTGCTTAGACCGGGTGTCCGTATTGCATTTACGAAAAAAGGTTTTAATGTTTACGATATTTACACAGAGGAACGTTTCATTGAAGAGTATGGAATTACCCCTATCCAGTTTATTGACACAAAAGCATTCACTGGGGATACAAGTGACGGCTATCCTGGAGTGAGAGGCATCGGACCAAAAACTGCACTTAAACTCATTAAAGAATATGGATCGGTGGAAGGCGTGATTCAATCATTGCATGAGTTGACGCCGGCAATACGCAAGAAAATCGAGGAAGAGATGGACATGCTCTTATTATCCAAAAAACTTGCAGAAATCCATTGTGAATTAAAAATGGATGATCCAATCGAAACCCTGAAAATACCTGTTTATGATGGAGTTGTAAGGGAACTGATAGATAGAGAAGGTTATTCCATGATTGTTAGACAAGCGGATTCGCTATTTCTATAAATATACGAGGGGGATGCGTGTGAAAAAAGTTTACAATATATGCGCATAAAAATCGCGGCGGAAGCCAAGAAAATAGTTCAAGCTTGGGCTACTTGTCCGAGGGCATTTCTACAAAGAAAGGCGAAGTGTCGACCCACTGAAGGAATTTCACCATGGTGCAAAAGCGAACGCGATTTGTTTGAACATTGCAGAAACGGTTAAAAGCAAGGGCATCGAATTCTATGAGGATGTTAAGAAAATTTTAACGGTTCTAAGTATTCAACAAATGATGAGGTTTTAGTTCAGTACTTGTCCTCAACGAAAAACATTAAAGCCACTTGTAGCACTAAATAAAATAGCCGTCTATACGATTAAAAAAATCGTATAGACGGCTATTTGTCATGCGTACCGTGATATGCTTTGTTTTGTTTTTACTTGGGACGTGGCAATCTGTTGGTAGGGTCTTTGGCGAGCAGTTGATCAAGCGCTTTGGAACCCGTTAGATTGATTACAGGCAACTGTTCAAATACGTAGGTTACGTAAATCAACGGATTTAAGTGATTTTCTTTGGCAGCTTCCACGATACTATAGACGATTGCTTTTGCGTCTTTCTTCGATTGAGAGAAAAGCAATTTTTTCGACCAATCACGAAGGGCTTAATTGCTCGTTCACTTCGATTATTATGCGGCCATCCTGTTAAAAGCACACTAATCCGTGCCAAAAGAGAAGTAACTAAAGGATTACTTTAGTTTAAGAAATGGAGCTAAATACTTCCGTGAATTGGTGTTATGTCTACACATTGAATACGGAATACATATGAATAATCATTCGAATTAAGAAAGCACAAAATTAGGAAATTAGTAGCATAAACCAGCGAGATAAATGAAAAAACTCCCCACAACTAGTAGTAGGGAGTTTACAATTTCATTCAAATTTACTTTAGAGGGATTCCCACAAGGGCTATAGTCTCTAAATCATTTATTGAATCAATTGAGATTTCCCCATTATATCTATTCACAACTTCCTTCACTATAAATAAACCTTGCCCTCTTATCTTTCCTTGTTCTGCATTTTTTGTTGAATATCCTTGTTTAAAAATATGTTCATTGTCACTAATTTTAGGTCCAGTATTCGTTATCTTAAATAGATACTGCGTAACATCCGTTTGACAGCTAATTGTTATTTTACGTTCAGCTACAGGTAATGCAACTGTTGCATCAATTGCATTATCAATTAAATTCGACAGTATTATGATTAAATCTGTTGTTTTTATTTTATCGAATGCATCATGAGAAACCGTAAAATTCATATCAATATGATAATTTTGTGCAGCCAGTTTCTTTGTTTGCAGTAAGATTGATAGACCAGGATGATCTATATTTAATTTTAGACTTTCTAGCGCCAGAACTTCTTTTGACAAAGATGATATGTATTGCTGAGCTTGCTTAGATTCCCCTAGTTGAAGTAGTCCGTGTAAAACCTGAATATGATTGGTGAAATCATGTCTTAAAGAAGATATGGAAGTGATTAACGTTTTAAGTTCAGCTTGGTATGTATCTTCTGTATAGCCGACTTCCTTTGCCACTTCTTGTTGATACCATCTTTGCAAAAATAAAAAAGATCCGATTACGACCAAAATAAAGGCACCATTAAAGACGAAGAGAAGGATATTATTTTTCAGTACTGTCCCTTTAATATAATCAAGTGTATCAACACTAATATCGATACCTAAGTATCCCATGACAATTCCTGCTTCATCCTTTATAGGCACTCCAACAGAAAGAAAAGTGCCATAAACGGCATCCTCAATTACATCTGTAATATAGGTATTTCCTTCAAAGGCTATTTTGACCTGCTTTTCGGGCACTGTACCAACCGATCCGATGCTATAGCTCTCTTCTAATTCCTTGGGTAATCCGCCTATCATTGAGTTCGATACTATTGGATTATCGATTTTCAGTGTATACACAAATAATGCACCCAGTTTTTCTCTTGCATCAACTAGGTAGTTTGTTAATTCCCAATAATAGTCGTTTTTCGCAGGATTATTCAAAAATTTCTGATACGTTTCTTTGTCTATCGCAGACGCAATGGATTCTGCTGCTGCAAGACTTTGATTGGCGATTGACTCTTCAACTGTCTTTTTTATCTTCACATAAGAGGTGAAGACATTTAAACTTGTAAACAACAATAACAAGATAGCAGATAATACTAAAATAAGTTTAATTTTACTATTTTTCATAAAAATTAGTACTTCCTCATCTGTTTTAATTGAAAAGCATAGATTATCCGAATCTAATATAAAATATTCTTTTGCCAATGAAATTAAAAATTCGCTTTTCACAAATAGCATTACTATCATATTTTCTTGAAGACATTACTTGTTTAACCTACTGTAATAGAATCACGAAATCTAATAAGGTCAGTCGCTTCTCATTAGGTTCGATGTTTGTTGAAGGTACTATGATATCGCGATTTAGTTCTTCACTTTCATAAGTGTAGTCATTTGTGGCAGTAATAATGACTTTATATAAACCACTCGTGACATTTGAAACAATGATGTAAAAGTCGTTTTGATTTTCATTATTTGTTGGACTCACTTCAAAAGCTGCTGATAAATGTTCAATGATAGTTTTTTAGGTGAATTGACTTGTCCCTCGACTAATGCGGAATAATTCACTATTAAAATAGAAACAATTAATAGAATTGTTACTATAATTACCACCTTTTTTCATCATAACCATCATCACTATAAGATTATTATAGCAATTTTTGGGGTATTTACCTAATCATACTATACAAATTGATGTTTTTCTTATTGAGTAACAAAGCTAAATACTGCCGAGAACGGGTGTTATGTCTAATAGAGGGGATGCAGCATTCGAACTGGAATTAGAGCACTTTCAAATCTAACACAATACTCCATATTTATATTTACAATTTCTTTAGATGCGTTAAACCTATTAACTATTTAAGGTCGTCAATGAATCAATATATTTCTAAATTTAACAATTAAATACATGGTAAATAGTGCATTATGTGAAATAATGTCAGGATAGTGTTGTAGTAACTCATGATCAGTGGTTAACTAATTTAAAAAAGGTGGGAACTATATATGTTAAACAAATGAATACGACGTATACGCTTTACAAGGGCTTTTGGGAGGCCAATGAAAAAGACCTAGTAATTAGAATGAATTAGGATTCCCACTAATGCCGCTTCGCCGCTTTGTGGATGCCTCCCGCAACCATAAAACGCTCGTACAGCTAGGATCAAAAGTTTGGCCACGCTGAAGCAGACTTTAGCGTATATAGAAAAATGAAAAAATCCTTACCCGAGTCGGAAACTGATTTGGGTAGGGATTTTTGGATTTACTATTCAGTAGGCTCAATCTTTATAAAAGATAAAATTGACCTATTCATCTTATATGAAATATGCCGGACCTGGCTATCCCGGTTTCTTCCCCCGTTGTCATGAATAAAGAGAAAAATATCGTCAGCTGTCTCTTCATAGCCTATGACAGGTACCCAATGATAGTCGAATCCATACTTGCCGCGCCAACGAAATGTAAACCATTTATCAAATTTTGCAGCGACGGGCCGGCCGTTGTCGAGTTGTCTTTTCACTTCATCAATAGTGCACCCCGCAACTGTCCATTCTACTCCAAGCACTTTGCGCATATTTCGGATGAAGCGGTATTTGAATAGACCAATTTTTGTGCTACCTAGGAGACGATATAATTCATTTGTTGTGTAAGGGCACCCCTGTGGAAAAAGATGTTGAGTCATTACAAATGCTGTTACCGGTCCGCATGCTGATGATCGAATCGATTGTTCAACATCCTCATCAAATTGGGATTTTCCTTTGACGTTCAATATAGTTTTCATTCATCTACCTCCAGAAAAAAAGAGCTCTACCTAGCGTGAAATCACTGAAAAAGTTCTAATACTTAGAACTAATTAGAATTCCTGCCAATACCGCTTCGCCGCTTTGTGGATGCCTCCCGCGATAAGCCAGAAAGAAGACCGCTGGGAGGGATTGAACTGCATCCCTCCTTAGTCTTATCGCTCCGGCTACCACGAAGACGCGCCTTCGCTGGATGTTCTATGCGAGAAAGGGCATTCATTATCTGTCATAAAATCTGCAACCTGGAGTGCATCTATCTTGACTATAAGTAGTATCAACTAGAAATCACATTAAAGTCTCGGTATATACATCTCAAAATTATATTTTTCTCGATAATGGACAACCTAGCGCAGGCGCGGCAAAGGGGTCGCCGAAGCCGTAAGACTGGATGCGAAGCGCTAATCCAGGCTTAGGGCGAGAGGCATCCCCAAAGCGCCAAGCGATCTACAATCCAAAAACCGAATAACATCTCTCTCATTAATTGAGCGCCACGGCAGATTCAATAGGATTCTGTAATTCAACATATATAGTTAGTAGATTATCACCGTAGCTCTCACGGTGATAACACGAAAGTTTGTACGTTGAAATATTTATTGCAATACAGTATAGTCTTCCTGGTAGCAAGTGAAGGTATTCAAATTTGGTAGAAAAAAACTCACTTCATTAAAACAATTGAAGTGAGTTTCCTGTTTCTTTAAGTAATACTGCTAATGAAGTTCTGAAGTTTACGTAGGTTTCAATTTCCAAGTGGATGCCGGCAGATACGATTTCTCTGACAATCCTCGGATTAAAACCGACAAAAATTGGACGTACCCCCATCAGTTTTAATGTGTTATTCAGTTGATTGATTTCAAGAGTAAGTATATTAAAATCATATTCCTCAACGTCTTTGAGACCTACCCCGGTGAAATCGAATACTGCACACACCGTACTTCTATGAATTCCAACATAATCGAGAACGCGGGTGCGGATCAAATTAAAGCGATCCTGACCGGTGTGACCCGAAATCGGGACGAGAATCGTATTTTCGACGATTGAAGGAATGATTGGTGCTGATGTTTCAAGTATAATCTTTTCATAGGAAGCAATTTTAGCTTTAAGCAGTTGGATTTCATTCTCGTAGTCCACTAATACACACCCCGTTATCATTTTTTCTAGTATACTTCATCTAGATAAAAGGTGCACCGAAAATGAAAAAACGGATAGACATAAGTCCATCCGTTTAGGTAAAGCTTCTATACAGTTACGCTTTTACGCCTTCAAGGAAATCCGTCACTTGTGATGGCGATTTTGCATTTGCACTATGCAGATGCGCTTGCTTTTCACCGTTTTGGAAAATCAGTAAACTAGGAATTCCCATGACGTCATACTTATCAGCGATTTCCGGCAGTACGTCACGGTCGACATCATACCATGTGTATTCATCATATTTCTCGACGATTGGATCAATAAACATATCCATACGTCTGCAGTCAGGGCACCATCCTGCCTGGAATTTTACAAGTGCTTTAGAATCGCCGGCAATAATTTCATTAAATTGTTCAACTGTTGTAATTGGTTTCATAATATATATTGACCTCCTTTATATGGACAGTGTACAACGTAATCACTTTAGTCGGGTAATGATATGTTTCAGATAGGAAGTTGAAAAAATTTAGATTTAAATATTGCGAAAACTAGCAATATGTTCTACACTGAGAGATATAGAAACGGTTTCTATTTTTTTTGCCCATTAAATGAATGAGTGTTCATTCAAACGAAAAAAGGGAGGCTTCGCAAGTGACTTATCAAATTAAAAAAGCGGCAGTTTTAGGTTCAGGCGTTATGGGTTCGGGTATTGCAGCTCATCTCGCTAATATAGGAATTCCAGTTTTACTTTTGGATATCGTTCCTGGAAAGTTAACTGAAGAGGAAGCTACAAAAGGGCTTACGCTTGAAGATGGCATCGTACGAAATAAAATTGCGGCAGGTGCTTTGCAGAAATTAGTGAAACAAAAACCTGCACCCCTAACGAAGAAAAGTAATCTGTCCCTTATAGAAGCAGGGAATTTCGAAGATGATCTGGATAAATTAAAAGATGTTGACTGGATTATTGAAGTGATTGTTGAAAATCTTGATGTTAAAAAAGGTTTGTATGAAAAAATAGATGCAGTTCATAAACCGGGTACAATCATCACTTCAAATACATCGGGTATTAGTATTGAAGCGATGGCGGCAGGACGTTCGGAAGATTTCCAAAAACATTTCATGGGCACACATTTTTTCAATCCACCGCGTTACTTGAAATTACTTGAGATTATTCCAGCGAGCACAACGGCTCCGGAAGTTATAGAGTTTATGACCCGTTTTGGTGAAGATACGCTTGGTAAGGGAGTTGTCATTGCAAAAGATACGCCGAACTTCATCGCGAACCGAATCGGTACATATGGCCTTCTTATCACATTACGCGAGATGGAGAAACGCGGCTATTCGATTGGAGAAGTTGACTCGGTGACGGGTACCTTGATTGGCCGTCCGACATCGGCAACATTCCGTACGCTTGACGTTGTTGGACTAGATACGTTCATGCATGTGGCGAAAAACGTTTACGACAAGACGGAAGGCGAAGAGCAAAAAGTGTTTGAATTGCCGCCATTCATGAAGAAAATGATTGATAATGGCTGGATTGGTGCCAAGGCAAAACAAGGATTTTATCTCAAAAAAGGTAAAGAGATTCTTGAACTAGATACAGAGACATTTGAATACAGTCCAGCTAAAAAGTTGAAAACACCTTCTATTGAAATGGCTAAACAACAAAAAGGACTTGCTAATAGAGTGAAAACGCTCGTCTATGCGGATGATCGCACTGGTGAAATCTTGTGGAGTATCCTGTCACCAACATTGCTTTATTCTGCAGAACTAAACGGTGAAATTGCAGATGATATCGTTGCAATCGACAATACCATGAAATGGGGCTTCGGATGGCAGCAAGGACCATTTGAAATCTGGGATGCAATCGGCGTAGCAAAATCTGTTGAGAAGATGAAAGATGAAGGCGGGAAAGTTCCAGCATTCGTTCAAAGTTTGCTCGACAAAGGCTATGAAACTTTCTATAAAGAAGAAGACAATGAACTTTACTTCTTCGATGGAGAAGATTACAAGCTTGTTCCTGTTAATGAAAAAGTAATTGACTTGAAGCGCTATAAGCAAAAACATGGCGTTATCAAAAAGAATTCAGGTGCTAGTTTAATCGACCTTGGCGATGGAGTGGCACTTCTTGAATTCCATTCACAATCGAATTCAATTGGTCCTGACATCATTCAAATGATCAACTTCGCCGTTGATGAAGTTGAGAAAAATTTCAAAGGGCTTGTCATTGGAAATCAAGGCAAAAATTTCTGTGTAGGTGCAAACCTTGGAATGATTCTAATGGAAGCGCAGGATGACAATATCTTTGAACTTGATTTCACTGTTCGCTCATTCCAAAACGCCATGATGAAAATCAAGTATTCCTCAAAACCTGTTGTTGCAGCGCCATTTGCAATGACGCTTGGGGGAGGGACTGAGGTTTGTCTACCGGCAGCTCATATTCAAGCTTCAATGGAAACGTATATGGGACTTGTTGAAGTCGGCGTTGGTTTGATACCGGGTGGTGGCGGAAACGTAGGACTTTATACGAAACATTTAAAAGGATTGCCAAAGGGCGTTCACATTGACTATCAATTTGTTGCCAATAAAGTTTTCGAATCAATCGCGACTGCAAAAGTGTCTACTTCAGGAGACGAAGCATGTGAAAATAACTTCCTCGATTTCGCAGATGGTATTAGTGTCAATGCAGATCACTTAATCTATGATGCGAAACAGGCAGCTATTGCATTGTTTGACATGGGTTATAAAGCACCTAAACGTGAGAAATTCCCTGTTACAGGTGATTCGGGTTATGCAACGATGCTTCTCGGGGCAGAGGGCATGTTCCTATCTGGCTTTATCAGCGAGCATGATCTGAAAATCGCGAAGAAGCTGGCGTTTGTTTTATCCGGCGGAAAAGTACCATACGGAACACTTGTTGACGAACAATATATGTTGGACCTTGAACGTGAAGCTTTCCTTAGCCTTGTGGCGGAACCAAAATCACAACAGCGTATGCAACACATGCTCGTAAAAGGTAAACCGTTACGTAACTGATTTAAAGTGCATAGCAAAGAGGAGGAAATTCAATGCGTGAAGCAGTACTAGTAGCCGGTGCACGGACACCGGTGGGAAAAGCGGGTAGAGGTTCTCTTGTAACCGTACGCCCGGATGACTTAGGGGCACTTGTAATTAAAGAAACGTTGAAACGTGCTGGGGGCTATGATGGCCCAATTGATGACTTAATTATTGGTTGTGCGATGCCTGAAGCTGAACAAGGGATGAACGTTGCGCGAAATATTGGTGCACTTGCAGGTCTTCCTGATACGACGCCTGCAATTACGGTAAACCGATTCTGTTCATCAGGTCTTCAATCAATTGCTTATGCAGCTGAACGCATCATGCTCGGTCACTCGCAAGCAATTATTGCAGGCGGCGTCGAGTCAATGAGTATGGTACCGATGATGGGGAATACAATCCGACCGAATGCTCACTTAGCAGAAACGGCTCCACAATATTATATGGGAATGGGTCACACTGCTGAGCAAGTTGCAGTAAAATACGGTATCACGCGTGAAGAACAGGATGAATTTGCTGTGCTGTCTCACAAAAAAGCAGGTGCAGCGATTGCAGCTGGAAAATTCAATGATGAAATCGTGCCAGTCGAAGTCGTAAAGCGTTCTGTAGATGATAACGGAAAATATAGTGAGAAGAATTTCACATTTAAAATGGACGAAGGAGTCCGTCACGGAACAAGCGTAGAGGGATTAGCGAAATTGCGTCCGGCATTCTCCGTAACAGGTACTGTTACGGCAGGTAACTCGTCACAAACATCAGACGGAGCAGGCGCAGTACTTGTGATGGACCGCGAAGTGGCAGAAGCGCAAGGCTTGAAGCCAATCGCGAAATTCCTGTCATTTGCTGTAGGCGGCGTGCCACCTGAAGTGATGGGAATCGGCCCAATTGTAGCCATTCCAAAAGCACTTAAAATTGCAGGGCTTTCTATTGAGGATATCGATGTATGGGAGTTAAACGAAGCGTTCGCGTCTCAGTCACTTCAAGTTATCCGTCATCTAGGCCTTGATATAGATAAGGTGAATTTCAACGGCGGAGCAATCTCCCTCGGGCATCCACTCGGAGCAACAGGATCTATCTTAACAATTCGTATGATGAGTGAATTAAAACGTCAAGGTAAACAGTTCGGAGTCGTTACAATGTGTATCGGCGGCGGAATGGGCGCAGCCGGCGTGTTTGAGCTTTTGTAAACACTATATATTCGGCACCACTTATTTAGAATTAACTAGGTGATATACCTCACCAGTATAACGAACAATTCTAGCGAAGGAGCGACAAGTGTGAGCCGAAGCAATCAGACCGACAATGCTCTTCTGGCGGGCTTATTGCGTGAGGCCATCACCAAGCGACAAAGCGGTGTAGGAAGAACATTCTATTTATTAAGTGCTGACTATCTAGTAAACAAACCAGTGAATTTTATATTAATAGTGGACATATAAACCCTTAAGATTAAAAGGAGGAAACAACATTGACTGAATTAAAAACAAACGAACTGATTAAAGGTGGAGCTTTTCTAACGGAAGACATTGAAGCAAACCGTGTATTTACGCCTGAAGATTTTACTGATGAACAGAAAATGATTGCGAAAACAGCAGAAGACTACGTGAAAAATGAAGTTCAACCTGTTGTCGAAAATCTTGAAAACCATGAATTCGAGCACTCTGTAAGACTACTGAAAACTGCGGGGGATCTTGGACTTCTAGGAGCGGATGTACCAGAAGAATATGGTGGTCTTGGACTCGACAAAATTGCGTCTGCACTTATCTCTGAAAAGATGTCCGTAGCAGGCGGATTCTCGATTACTCATGGCGCACACGTTGGTATCGGAACCCTACCAATCGTACTTTTCGGAAATGAAGAACAAAAGAAAAAGTACTTGCCAAACTCTGTATCAGGTGACAAAATCTCTGCATATGCACTAACTGAGCCAGGCTCTGGTTCTGATGCATTGGGTGCGAAAACAAATGCGAAATTGAATGCTGCTGGAACACACTACATCTTAAATGGTGAAAAACAGTGGATTACGAACGCAGGATTTGCAGATATTTTTGTTGTTTACGCGAAAATCGATGGCGATAAGTTCTCTGCTTTTATTGTTGAAAAAGAATTCCCAGGTGTATCTGTCGGAGCCGAAGAGAAAAAGATGGGTATCAAATCTTCATCTACTCGTACGCTAATCTTACAAGACGCAGTAGTACCAGTTGAAAATTTGCTAGGTGAAATCGGTCGCGGGCATATTATTGCATTTAATATCTTGAATATCGGTCGCTACAAATTAGGAGTCGGCACAATGGGCGGATCTAAACGTGCGCTTGAGCTTGCAATTACTTATACAAATCAACGTCAACAGTTCAAAACACCAATTTCTTCATTCAACTTGACGAAACAAAAACTATCAACAATGGCATCTAAACTGTACGCGGCTGAAAGCTTGATTTACCGTACAGTTGGTTACTTTGAAGAGCGTCAAAGCCAGTTGAGTCTTGAAGAGCAAAAAGATGGTAAAGCAATTGCGGCAGCAATCGCAGAATACGCAATCGAATGTTCTATCAATAAAGTCGTGGGATCTGAGGTATTGGATTACATCGTTGACGAAGCAGTTCAGCTTCACGGCGGATACGGCTTCATGCAAGAATATGAAGTAGAGCGCATTTATCGTGATTCACGCATCAATCGTATTTTTGAAGGGACGAATGAAATCAACCGTCTGCTAGTACCAGGTACATTCCTGAAAAAAGCAATGAAGGGCGAATTGCCATTGCTTCAACAGGCGCAAGCACTTCAAGAAGAACTTCTTATGATGATGCCTGAAGAAATCGGTGACGAAGCACTTGCACAAGAAAAAGCACTTGTGAAAAATGCTAAGAAAATCGGTTTGCTTGCTGCTGGTCTTGCTGCACAACGTTTTGGCACGAAGCTTGAAGCAGAGCAAGAGGTACTTGTAAATATTGCAGATATCGCTAATAATGTTTTTGCGATGGAGTCTGCACTTCTACGTACAGAAAAAGCAATTGCACGCAGCGGAGAAGAAAAAGCGCAACAGAAAATCCTTTACACACAAATCTTCTGCCAAGAAGCATTTGAAGAGATTGAAAGAGATGCAAAAGAAACACTTCTTGCGGCTGTCGATGGTGATAATCAACGCATGATGATTTCAGCGCTGCGTAAATTGACTCGCTCGAATCCGTATAATATCATCGCTAAAAAACGCGAAGCTTCAGTTAAGCTAATCGAAGCGGAGAAGTATATCGTATAACACGTCTGTAGATTAAAATTACCTTGATCACACACTGGGCGTTACGTGTAGTTGTTTTTGTATCGCTTTGAATTGAACAATTTCAATACCATTATCGAGATGTATTGATAAGTAGGGATGCGACTCTGTCGCATCCCTACTTATTCTTTCGGTAATCGCATGGTTTTTGTTCATTTGCCGCTCTCGAAAGACATTGATACAAGAAGTGCCGAAGCTTTTTTGGACGAAAGAATGGCTAGCTTCTCACCTAAAGATAAGCGGTCAAAGATATAATTTTGACCGCTCAATCCTTCTCTATAGTATCTCCATATTTATTTTAAGGAAGTGTCAATTTCCTATAAGACATCACATAATCTTTGCAAAAGTAAGCAAAGAACGAAATGTACAACGTACGAGAGTGCCCGAAATTGCATCTTCGGGCACTTACAATCTCTATAGAAAGTCATCTTTTCTATTCTTTCAAAGCACCTGCCCCACGGTAATAATATCGTAATTAATTCGCCGAAAGCGGGCCGAAAATAGTAAAGGGTTATAGCGGTTTTCAAGCCCTGCTCGCTATCGTATTATGCAAGTCAATAATTAATCGAGAGACTTGATTGTTTAATGAAGTAAAATTACCGATCTCACTTTGACGTCCAGGTACCAATAGGCGCCAAGGTGTTTTTTCTGTTATAATGGCGAAAATGGAGGCGTTGCGGTATGGGATTAGTTTATTACGGTTATCCAAAGTGCGGGACATGCAGGAAAGCAAAAAAATGGCTTGAGACGAACAACTTGGACTTTCAGGAAGTGAACATAGCGGAAGCTCCTCCTTCAGTAGAAGAACTTGGCAAAATGATTGCGGCATCGGATTTGGAGTTGAAAAAGTTTTTCAACGTTAGTGGGACGAAATATAGAGAGCTAAACTTGAAAGACAAATTGCTCACAATGACAGATGAAGAGAAAATTAGCTTGCTGTCATCTGACGGTATGTTGATTAAGAGACCAATTGTCTTCGGTGATGGTAAGGTGACTGTCGGATTCAAGGAAGAAGAGTTCGACAAAGTATGGACTAACTGATTTCCTATCTTGTCTTTATTCGAGAAATATGACAGAATTGAAGAGAATGAAACTATTTATTTGGAGGGATACGGAATGAGCACACCAAAAGATCTGCGTTATTCTGAAGAGCATGAATGGGTAAAAGACGAAGGTGGTAACTACCGCATCGGTATTACTCACTTTGCACAATCTGAACTAGGCGATATCGTATTCGTTGAACTTCCATCTGTCGGAGATGACATCAAAGCGGACGAGCCTTTCGGAAGCGTTGAATCTGTTAAGACAGTATCAGAACTTTATGCACCAATCAGCGGAAAAGTAATTGAAGTGAATGAAGGACTTGAAGACAGCCCTGAATTTGTCAATGAATCACCGTATGAAAATGCATGGATGATCGTTGTTGAACCTTCAAATGTTTCTGAACTGGATGAACTTATGTCAGCTGAAGCGTATGAAAAAATGACTGTCGGAGAATAACTAAGACAAGGCGCCGGTACTTTTTCGGCGTTTTTTGCATCTTTATATAAAAAAGAGCGAAGGAGGGGCTTCTTGTGTCGGATGAAAGAGTAATTATCGTCGAGGGCGGTTCGGATAAGAAACGTTTGGCACGAATACTTGTTGAGCCTGTCGAAATTATTTGTACGAACGGCACAGTAAGTCCTTATCGGCTTGAAGAATTGCTTGCACCTTACGAAGAACATGAACTATTTGTCTTCGTTGATGCGGATGAAGATGGAGAAAAGACCCGTGTTTTATTCAAAAGAGAGTTCCCGGCAGCAATCCATTTGTACACAGAAAAGGTTTATCGGGAAGTGGAGACGACCCCATACAAAGTGTTGGCTACAATACTACAAGGTGCGGATTTTAAAATCAGACCGGAATTTCTAATTTAAAGGATGTAGAATTAATGGAAACTTGGACACGCGAACAATGGGAGATGGCTTTGAAAGAGTCTTCAGTGGCAGCGTTTTATTTATATACACCAATGTGTGGAACTTGTGCAGTCGCATCTAAAATGATGGAAGTTATTACCGTCATGAGACCGGGAATACCAATCGGGAAAGCAGATTTGAATTACGTACAAAATATTGCAATTGACTATGAAATCGAAAGCGTTCCTTGCCTTCTTATACAAAAGGATGGCGTTTTAACCCATAAAATTTATGCATTTCAATCAGTACCGTATCTACTTGAAGAAATAGATTGACAATAGATATGGAACTTTGATATACTTCGTCTTAACATTCAATTGAATAGGTCACTCTTATTAAGAGAGGTGGAGGGATAGTGCCCTGCGAAGCCCGGCAACCGTCACGTAAGTGAAATGGTGCCAAGTCACACAAAGCATACGCTTTGAAAGATGAGAGATTGGACAACGTTTATTTTCGATAACGTCAAGCCTTTCTGCCCGTCTGCAGGAAGGCTTTTTTGTATTGAAAAGCGGAAGGCGCCGCTCAGCCCCGACAGGCACAAGTCAGATTGCGAAGGGGGCGTACCTAAGCCACCACAGCGAACTGCCTTGTGACCCGAGGGGGTGGCGCCTGAAGCTAGACCAAATTAGTAACAAAACAATTTTTCTGAGGTGAAAAAAATGATTTATTTAACGGATATAAATAAACGATACGGTGAAGGGCCAGGCAGTATTTCAGCAGTCGAAAATGTATCGCTTGAAATTACTGACGGTGAGATTTTTGGAGTCATCGGCTATAGTGGGGCAGGAAAAAGTACGTTGATTCGACTACTGAACGGTCTTGAAATGCCAACGTCAGGTAGCGTTAAAATAGGAAGTCTAGAAATATCAGCAATTAAAGGGAAAGAGCTAAGGGAAGCACGACAAAAAGTGAGTATGATTTTCCAACACTTTAACTTACTGTGGTCTAGAACAGTGAAGGAGAATATCGCTTTCCCTCTTGAAATCGCGGGTGTACGAAAAGCCGAGCGTGATAAGAAAGTGGCGGAACTGATTGAATTAGTTGGTTTGGCTGGTCGCGAAAATGCATATCCATCCGAATTGTCTGGAGGTCAGAAACAGCGCGTAGGGATTGCTCGTGCGCTTGCAAACGACCCTGAAGTCCTTCTTTGTGACGAAGCGACTTCAGCCCTTGATCCAGAAACAACGGATTCAATACTAGACCTTCTAACAGGAATTAATGAACGACTTGGACTGACAATTGTGCTTATCACACATGAAATGCACGTTATCCGGAAAATTTGCCACAGAGTTGCAGTTATGGAGGCAGGGAAAGTTGTTGAGTTGGGAGATGTCCTGGATGTGTTCCAATCACCGAAGGAACCGATCACAAAGCGGTTTGTCTCTCAAGTGACGGAACCCGTGGAGGCGAAGCAGGCAATGGCGCATATTAAGGAAGAATTTCCTGCCGGCACGCTTATCAAGCTTGTATTTGTAGGGGAGCGGACAGAACAACCTGTCCTCGCAAGTCTTATTCGGAAATTCACTGTCGATGTGAATATCGTGCAGGGAAACATATCCCATACACATGGCGGGGCATACGGCACACTGATACTTCAGTTGCTTGGAGATTCCTCAATCATTGAGGAAGCAATTCAATACCTCAATGAAAATGATGTTCAGACGGAGGTGATCGGTAATGATTGAAAACCTTTTTCCGAATGTCGACTGGACTAAAATGTGGGAAGCAACAGTGGAAACACTCTATATGACTGCGGTTTCTACATTGTTCACTTTAGTTATTGGGTTAGGACTTGGAATTTTACTCTTCCTATCTAGTCCCGGTCAACTTTGGTCGAATAAGTTGGTCAATATTATATCAGGAGCATTCGTCAATATTTTTAGATCCATTCCGTTTATCATATTAATCATTTTACTTATTCCGTTTACGAAATTTCTTCTTGGTACAATCCGCGGACCGGATGCAGCGATGCCGGCACTTATTATTGGAGCGGCTCCGTTTTATGCAAGAATGGTGTTGATTGCATTACAGGAAATTGATAAAGGTGTAATTGAAGCTTCGAAGTCAATGGGAGCGAAAACGAGAACGATTATTTTTAAAGTTCTTATACCGGAATCGATGCCTGCACTTATTTCAGGAATTACTGTAACAGCGATTGCACTCGTCGGGTACACTGCTATGGCTGGGATTATCGGAGCAGGTGGACTTGGGACTCTTGCATACTTAGATGGATTCCAGCGTAGCCGGGAAGACGTTACACTTGCTGCAACAATCCTTATTTTAATTATCGTTTTCATCATTCAATTCATCGGGGATTTTGCGGTGAGGAAATTCGACAAGAGATAATAGTTAGTACAGTAATATCAGGCCTAGCCTGTAAATTATATAAAACATAGAAAAAGGGGAGAAAAAATCATGAAAAAGCTTTTAGGGGGAATAGTATTAGCAGTACTTGTATTGGCATTGGTAGCTTGCGGAGCGAAAAATGACAGCGATGATAAAAGTACAAGTGGGGAAGACAAAGCTGACAAAGAAACTGTTGAAGAAACGGAAATTGTCATTGGTGCATCTAACACACCGCACGCAATCATTTTAGAAAAGGCAGCACCGATATTGAAAGAAAAAGGAATTGAACTTGTCATTGAAACATACCAAGACTATATTTTGCCAAATAAAGATCTAGAATCAGGCGAATTGGATGCGAACTTCTTCCAGCACATTCCTTATTTAGATCAACAAGTAATTGACCACGGTTATAAGTTTGCGAATGCAGGAGCTATCCATATCGAACCGATGGCTGTTTACTCGACGAAATATAAATCAATTGATGAACTTCCAGACGGTGCAGTTATTATTTTTAGTAACTCAGTAGCTGAACATGGCCGTGTCCTATCTTTGTTAGAGTCGGCTGGGTTAATCAAATTGGCTGACGGAGTAGATAAAGTAACAGCTGAAGTGAAAGACATTGTTGACAACCCTAAAAATCTGGAATTTGATGCGAATTACGAACCATCACTTTTACCACAATTGTATAAAAATGATGAAGGCGATGCAGTAGTTATCAACGCAAACTATGCAATCGATGCAGGTTTGAATCCACTTGACGATTCTATCGCGATTGAAGAGACAGAGTCGCCATATGCAAACATCATCACAGTAAGAGAAGGCGATGAAAATACTGAAGCAATTAAGATTTTGGTTGACGTGTTGAAATCGAAAGAAATCCAAGACTTCATTCTCGAAGAGTGGGGCGGCGACGTCATTCCTGTGAAGTGATTTGATGATGAAAGTGGACAACTATCTTTACCCATCACCTAGATTGTCATCTTAGAAAAAAGGGAGATTATGAAATGAAGAAATTTCTAACAGGTGTTTTATTAGCAGTACTGATACTCGCGCTTGCAGCTTGCGGAACAAAAAACACTAGCGGCAGCAATAATGTAGGCGAAAAAGAAACAACTAAGATTGTTGTCGGAGCTTCCAATACACCGCATTCGATCATTCTAGAACAAGCAAAACCATTGTTGAAGGAAAAAGGTTATGACCTTCAAATCGAAACATATCAAGACTATGTGTTGCCGAATAAAGATCTTGAATCCAGCGAACTCGATGCAAACTACTTTCAGCATATTCCTTATCTCGAATTACAAATTGAAGATGCGGGATATGACTTTGTAAATGCAGGCGGCATTCATATTGAGCCAATCGGCGTTTATTCGAAAAAGTATAAATCACTTGATGAACTTCCAGATGGTGCGACGATTTTAATGAGTAGCTCTATTTCTGATCACGGACGAGTGCTTGCGATGCTTGAATCAAAAGGGCTTATCAAACTTGACGAAAGTATAGATAAAACAGCTGCTGAACTGAAAGATATCGTTGAAAACCCTAAAAACATCAAATTTGACGCAAACTATGAGCCGGGATTAATGCCGCAGCTTTACTCAAATGATGAAGGCGATGCATTGCTGATCAACTCGAACTTTGCAATCGATGCGGGTTTAAATCCGATTAAAGATTCTATTGCTATCGAAGACGCGGATTCACCTTATGTAAATATCATCGCTGTAAGAAAAGGTGATGAAGATAAAGATTCGATCAAAGCTTTGATTGAAGTATTGAAGTCAAAAGAAATTCAAGACTTTATTTTAAAAGAATGGGATGGCACAGTCGTTCCGGTAAAATAAGTATGAAGAAAACTCCGCCGAAGATTTTGAACTCGGTGGAGTTTTCTTTTTTCCAATAGATGTTAATCACAAATAGATGTTCCAATAGCAAAAATATTATGGTATTGTTGTCTCTTAAATACATATATTTATCATAGGGGGATATGGTTTTGAAGTTCAAAATTGGTCTAATATGGCGTATCGTTATTGCCATTGGATTAGCAATTGTACTCGGTGTACTTCTACCGAAGATACCGACAATCGGAGCAGCCTTTACGGACTGGTTTGTCAGTCTTGCCGCAACATTTAATATGATTTTTGGAGGTTTCCTGAACTTTATAGTGCCTCTAATCATTATTGCGTTCATCACGCCCGGAATCGCTAAGCTTGGCAAGGGATCTGGTAAGCTCCTTGGATTGGCAACAGCATTTGCATATATATCTACAATTGTAGCTGGTATTATTGCATATTTTTCGGCAACAGCATTATTGCCAGGATTTATCGGAAGTCTTGGAGACGGCAAGGTAGAAAAAGCAGGTCGAGCTGCCGCGGAATCCTTTTTTGAACTTGAAATGACACCGATTATGGGTGTTATGTCAGCGCTCCTTCTCGCATTCGTACTAGGTATAGGTATGGCATCCATTGGTAGTAAGGCAATGCTCTCTGTATTCGAGGAATTGAATGTTCTAATAGAAAAGGTGATTGCATTCGTTATCATTCCGCTGTTACCATTCCATATTTTCGGGATTTTTCTAAATATGACATATACCGGTGAAGTTGCGAAGGTTCTTTCCGTGTTTGCGCTGGTATTCGTTATGATTATCGTTCTTCATTTCATCATGCTAACGATTCAATATACGATTGCTGGTTCTCTTTCAAAACGCAATCCGTTTTTCTTGATGAAAACGATGGCACCTGCCTATTTCACTGCACTAGGGACACAATCGTCTGCAGCGACTATCCCGGTTACGTTAAGTCAAGCACGTAAAACAGGTGCGTCGGACAAGGTGACTGATTTCACGATTCCACTTTTCGCGACAATTCACCTATCGGGAAGTACAATCACACTTGTATCATGTTCAATCGGTGTCATGCTTATGAATGGAATGCCAGTTGAATTCAGTGATTATCTTCCATTCATCTTCATGCTAGGTGTTGCAATGATTGCAGCTCCTGGAGTCCCAGGAGGTGCAGTAGTAGCGGCAACTGGACTACTCGTTTCGATGCTAGGTTTTGATCAGACGATGGTTGCACTTATGATTGCACTTTATATGGCACAAGACAGCTTCGGAACAGCAACGAACGTCACAGGTGATGGCGCACTCGCTATTATCGTTGACAGATTCACGGATAGTGACGATACTAAAACAAATTTAGAGCCAGATCAATACTAATAATTCGAGTTTGAACCGGTACATTACGTGCCGGTTTTTTGAATTGTGTGGTTTCTCATTAAAACTGGATAATTGAAAATGAGCGAAGTCTAGAAGAATGTATGCATACAAGTCTTGAATTAAGGGCATTCCTTTCAAATGAAACGATTCTCAATGATTTGCAAGGCAATGCTTATTACGTTAAGATTAGAATGATACTAAATTGAGAATGGATATCCGTTCATCTTTAATATATTGGAGGTATTGGAATGGCTACTTTAGAAATTAAAGACCTTCACGTTGAAATTGAAGGCAAGGAAATATTGAAAGGCGTCGATTTGACGATTAATACAAATGAGATCCATGCAATCATGGGTCCAAATGGTACAGGTAAATCTACACTCGCGCAAGCGATTATGGGGCATCCCAAATATGTTGTGACATCTGGCACAATCAAACTTGATGGTGAAGATGTACTTGAAATGGCAGTGGACGAGCGCGCTAGAGCGGGTATCTTCCTTGGCATGCAATATCCAAGCGAAATTACAGGCGTAACAAACGCTGACTTCCTTCGTTCTGCAATCAATGCTAAACGTGAAGAAGGCGACGAAATTTCATTGATGAAATTCATCCGTGAACTCGACAGCAAAATGGAATTCCTTGAAATGGACGAAGACATGGCTACACGTTACTTAAACGAAGGTTTCTCAGGTGGAGAAAAGAAACGTAACGAAATTCTTCAGCTTACAATGTTGAAGCCTAAATTTGCAGTGCTTGATGAAATTGACTCCGGTCTTGATATCGATGCATTGAAAGTTGTTTCAAAAGGCATCAACGAAATGCGTGGCGAAGATTTTGGTTGCCTAATCATCACTCATTACCAACGTCTTCTTGACTATATTACACCAGACAAAGTTCACGTTATGATGCAAGGTAAAGTTGTTAAATCCGGTGGAGCTGAATTAGCACATAAACTTGAAGAACAAGGATATGACTGGATTAAAGAAGAACTTGGCATCGAAGACGAAACTGTCGGGCAGGAAGTTTAAGAAAGGAGGACGATTCAAAATGACGGTTGAAACAAAGTTGGCATTAACCGAACAGGACGTCCGTTCCTATTCCGCTAAGATGAATGAAGCAGATTGGATGGCGGATTTCCGCGCAGACGCATTAGTGAGAGCGGAACAGCTTCCAATGCCAAGACCAGATAAAACGAAAATTGACAAATGGAACTTTACGGAATTCCCTGCCCATACGGTAGAGAGTACTGTGTATGCTTCCTTGGACGAGCTTTCTGAAGAAGCGCGTGCACTTGTTGATAAAGAGCAACAGAACAGTATTTATGTACAGCACAACAACACACCAGCTTACTTGTTTTTATCTGAAGAGTTGAAAGCTAAAGGTGTCATCATGACAGATATTTTCACAGCATCACGTGAACATAGTGATCTTATGAAAAAATATTTCATGACAGACGGTGTGAAGGTAGACGAGCATAAACTGACTGCACTTCATGCAGCACTTATAAACGGCGGCGTTTTCGTATATGTTCCGAAAAATGTTGTTGTAGAAGAGCCAATTCAAGTGTTGTTTTTACATGATGATGAACAAGCTTCACTCTTTAACCACGTTCTTATTGTGGCAGAAGCGAATAGTTCAGTGACGTATGTCGAGAACTATTTATCGACTGTAGAAGAAGCAAAAGGATTAGCTAATATCGTATCTGAAGTATTCACAGGTGATAATGCACAAATTACTTACGGTGCGGTTGATGTACTTGCGAAAGGATTTACAACTTATGTGAATCGTCGTGGAGTTACAGGACGCGATAGCCGAATTGATTGGGCACTTGGACTGATGAATGACAGTGATACGATTTCTGAAAATATCACGCATCTTGTTGGTAACGGATCTCATTGCGACATGAAGACAGTTGTTGTTGGACGCGGTAAACAGCGCCAAAACTTCACAACTGAAATCGTTCACTGGGGAACGGATACAGAAGGATTCATCTTGAAACACGGTGTTGTTAAAGAAGAATCTACATGTATCTTTAACGGTATCGGAAGAATCGCAAAAGGTGCAACAAGAGCGAACGCTGTCCAAGAGTCACGCGTCCTTATGTTAAGTGAAAGGGCACGCGGAGACGCAAATCCAATACTTCTTATCGACGAAGATGATGTAACAGCAGGACACGCGGCATCTGTTGGTCGTGTTGATCCACTGCAACTATTTTACTTGATGAGCCGTGGGATTACTCAACATGAAGCAGAACGCCTTGTCATTCATGGTTTCCTTGCGCCTGTAGTCAGCAAATTGCCGATTGAAGGCGTTAAGAAACAATTGACGGAGGTTATCGAAAGGAAAGTGCGCTAATGCTCAGTACAGACATCCGCAAACATTTCCCTATATTGGACCAAGAGATAAACGGGCATCCGCTCGTTTATCTAGATAGTGCTGCGACTTCTCAAAAGCCGCGCCAAGTAATAGAAGCAATAAGCAATTATTATAGCTTTGATAATTCAAACGTCCACCGTGGTGTGCATACGCTTGGTAATCGTGCGACGGAAGGGTATGAAGGAGCGCGCGAGAAAGTGCGCAACTTCATCAATGCGAAGTCGACTGAAGAAATCATATTCATGCGCGGTACGACAACGGCTTTAAATACAGTTGCACAAAGTTATGGACGGGCGAATGTCGGTGAAGGTGATGAAATCGTCATCACATACATGGAGCATCATTCAAACATTATTCCATGGCAACAGCTGGCAAAAGAAAAAGGGGCAGTGTTGAAGTACGTCGACCTTGAGGAAGACGGCACACTATCACTTGAAAAAGTCCGAGAAGTTGTTACAGACCGGACTAAAATCGTGTCCATCATGTACGTATCGAACGTACTTGGTACGATGAATCCAGTTAAAGAAATTGCAGAAATTGCACATGCACATGGAGCTGTTATGGTTGTCGATGGTGCGCAAGCTGCTCCGCATCTGAAAATCGATGTACAGAAACTAGATTGTGACTTTTTCGCTTTTTCGGGACATAAGATGTGCGGTCCTACCGGTATCGGTGTTCTGTACGGTAAAAAAGATTTACTTAACAAAATGGAGCCGGTCGAGTTTGGCGGCGAAATGATTGATTTCGTTGGTTTGTATGAATCGACATGGAAAGAGCTTCCTTGGAAGTTTGAAGGCGGTACGCCGATAATTGCAGGTGCAATTGGTTTAGGCGCAGCAATCGACTTTCTTGAAGAAATCGGGCTAGATAACATTGAACGGCATGAACACGAACTTGCTAAATATGCAATGGAACGGATGTCGGAAATCGATGGACTTAAGATTTACGGTCCACTCGATCCTGAGAAACGTGCCGGACTTGTTACTTTTAATCTGAACGATGTCCATCCACATGACGTTGCAACCGTGCTCGATATGCATGGTATTGCCGTCAGAGCAGGTCACCACTGTGCTCAGCCGCTTATGAAATGGCTCAATGTATCATCCACGGCACGCGCAAGCTTCTATATTTATAATACGGAAGCTGACGTTGACCGCCTCGTGGACGGACTCCGTATCGCAAAGGAGTATTTCGCAGATGTCTACTAACAAATTAGATCAGTTATATCGTTCGGTCATCATGGACCATTATAAAAACCCTAGAAATAAAGGCGTCATCGAAGAAAGTAGCATAACTGTCGATATGAATAATCCGACATGTGGCGATGTGATCCATCTGACTTTACAAATAGATGATGGCATTGTTCAAAATGCAAAATTCGAAGGCGATGGCTGTTCAATTTCAATGGCATCTGCGTCGATGATGACGCAGATTGTTAAAGGTAAAAAAGTGGATGAAGCATTAAAAGCGGCCTCTATCTTTTCGGACATGATGCTGGGCAAAGATGTTGACGACTCCATCGACCTAGGTGATATTGAAGCACTTGCGGGAGTATCGAAATTTCCTGCCCGTATTAAATGTGCAACATTGGCATGGAAGGCGATGGAAAAGGGAGTCGGAAATGACTCCGAACAGTAACTAAAAGGACGGAGGAATAGTAATGGCTAAAAAAATGCCGGATATCGGCGATTACAAATATGGGTTTGCTGACAAAGACGTTTCCATTTTCCGTTCGGAACGTGGTTTGACAAAGGAAATCGTTGAAGAAATTTCAGGTATGAAGAACGAACCTCAATGGATGCTTGACTACCGCCTGAAATCATTGGAAATGTTCTACAAAATGCCAATGCCACAATGGGGTGGAGATCTAAACTCCCTTAAATTTGACGAGATTACTTACTATGTTAAACCTTCTGAAGGGGCGGAACGCTCTTGGGATGAAGTACCAGAAGAAATCAAGCGTACGTTTGATAAACTTGGTATTCCTGAAGCTGAACAAAAATACCTTGCAGGTGTTTCTGCACAATACGAATCTGAAGTTGTTTACCATAATATGAAACAAGAACTTGTCGACCTTGGAATTGTGTTTAAAGATACAGATTCAGCACTAAAGGAAGACGAAGAACTGTTCAAAAAGTATTGGGGAACAATCATTCCAAACTCAGATAACAAGTTCGCTGCATTGAACTCGGCTGTATGGTCAGGCGGTTCGTTCATCTATGTACCACCGGGCGTTAAAGTTGAAACTCCACTTCAAGCCTATTTCCGTATTAACTCGGAAAACATGGGTCAGTTCGAGCGTACTATGATTATTGTTGATGAAGGAGCAAGCGTCCATTACGTTGAAGGATGTACTGCACCTGTTTATACAACGAATTCACTTCACAGTGCTGTCGTTGAAATCATTGTTAAAAAAGATGCGTATTGCCGTTATACAACAATCCAAAACTGGGCAAATAACGTTTACAATCTTGTAACGAAGCGTGCAGTTTGTGACGCAAACGCAACAATGGAATGGATTGACGGGAACATCGGCTCTAAATTGACGATGAAATATCCTGCAATCATTCTTAAAGGCGAAGGCGCACGTGGTATGACACTTTCTATCGCACTAGCAGGAAAAGGTCAGCATCAGGATGCTGGAGCGAAAATGCATCACCTTGCACCAAATACGTCTTCTACAATCGTGTCGAAATCAATTTCACAACACGGTGGTAAAGTAACGTATCGCGGAATCGTTCACTTTGGACGTAAAGCAGATGGCGCACGCGCGAACATCGAGTGTGACACGCTGATTATGGATGACTTGTCGACATCTGACACGATTCCATATAACGAAATCCTGAATGATAACATTTCACTTGAACATGAAGCGAAAGTTTCTAAAGTATCAGAAGAACAGCTCTTCTACTTGATGAGCCGCGGAGTTCCTGAACTTGAAGCAACTGAAATGATCGTTATGGGCTTCATCGAACCATTCACAAAAGAATTGCCGATGGAATATGCTGTAGAAATGAACCGTCTTATCAAGTTTGAGATGGAAGGTTCAATCGGGTAATTATCATATCGAAAAAACCGGCCACTAGGGTCGGTTTTTTCGTCTTTACATATATTTGGCCACACCTGTTGATTAACCAAAGTAACCAGTGAATAACAGGATTACCTACTACGCGCTACGTGTATAATTGACTTTGGAACGCTTTGGATAGAATGACTTCTATACGATTACCGAGATGTCTGGATGTGTAGGGATGCGACAAAGTCACATCCCTACACACTCTTTTCGGTGATCGTATGGTGGTCCTTCAACCGTCGCGCTCCAAATGCATGAATACACGAAGTGCTAAAGCTTTTTGGGACGAAAGAATAGCGGGGCTTATTATCTGGAGAAAAAGCCGCCAAAGATGCAATTTTGGCGGCTGAAACTTTCTATATAGTTTTTTCTTTTTTTAGTAAAGAAGTGTCACTTTCTATAAGGTATCACATGATTACATGCATACTCTTTGCTAAAAGTAAGCAAGGAGCACATTGTACAATGTGCAAGAGTGCCCGAAATTGCATCTTCGGGCACTTACAATCACTATAGAAAGTCAACTATTCGTTTCATTCAAACATAACTGCACTTTTCACTCGAACATTGTAGGAACGCGACAGGCAACTATTCACAACAAGATTACTGAAAAAAGTGTAACTAGAAGTGACGGAGTCACTTCTAGTTACACTAGGCCCCCCTCAGTAAATCTTTCATGAATAATTCACCGAAAGCGAACCGAAAATGATCCAGTGAAAATGGATTTTCCCAAGCCCTACTCACCAATATTTCATGCTAATAAATGGTTAATCAACAGAAGTGATATTTGGCACTACTTATTTAGAATTAACTAGGTGGTATACTTCATCAAATCTGTTGTCTAAATATGTTAATATAGATAGTACCGATTCATTTGAAAGGAGGCAGAGGAATGATCCAAATCGGATTAACCGGTTGGGGTGACCATCCGGACGTATATAACTCTTCCTCTTCGAAGAAAGAAAAATTACTTGATTATAGTGCACACTTTCCAATCGTCGAACTGGATGCTACTTTTTATGCCATTCAGCCGGAGCGTAATATTCGCAAATGGATTAAAGAAACGCCAGATAACTTCCGATTCATTGTCAAGGCATACCAGGGTATGACTGGGCATCATCGGGGTGAACTCCCGTATGCATCTATGGATGAAATGTACAATCTTTTCCGGCTATCGGTTACACCACTTCAAGAAGCAGGCAAACTCGCGATGATTCTTGTCCAATTCCCTCCATGGTTTGACTGTACAAAAGAGAATGTTGAGGAAATTCGCTTCGTTTGCGCTAAATTGCATGGATTCGATATCGCCGTTGAATTTAGGCATCAGTCATGGTATTCACCCAAATTTCAACTAGAAACTCTGTCTTTTTTGAAGAAACTGAACGTAATTCACTCGGTGTGCGATGAACCGCAAGCAGGGCAGGGGAGTATTCCGCTAATAGCAAATACCACTCGTCCGGATAAGGTTCTTGTTAGATTGCACGGCCGTAATGTAGCAGGGTGGCGCAACACTACGGGTGATGATAAAGCATGGCGTAAAGTTAGATATCTGTATAACTACAATGACACTGAGCTGAAGGAGATTCAATCAGCTGTTCAAAAATTAAAACAAGAAACGAATGAGGTTTTCGTCATTTTTAACAATAATTCCGGCGGACATGCAGCACAAAACGCGAAACATTTTCAAAAAATGCTCAATATCAACTACGAAAGTCTGACGCCGAAGCAGCTTGACTTTTTTGAAGGAGAATTTTGATGGAATTTATTTTATTGGCCGTTATCGGTCTAGCATCTGGAATTGTTGGGGCACTTGTCGGATTAGGTGGTGGTATCATTCTGGTGCCAGCAACACTTTACGTTGGCATTAACCTTGGCTTAATCGATGGAATTACACCGCAAACCGTCGTTGGGCTATCTGTTATTATGATGATCTTTACGGGCTTGGCGTCGACAATTTCCTATATGAAGACAAAAACAATTGATTTCAAAAGTGGGTTCATCTTTTTCTTAGGAAGTGTTCCCGGGACACTTATCGGTGCATTTGTGAATAAAGGACTTGACCTGCCATCATTCAATCTCTATTTTGGTATTTTACTTATTCTATTATCGACGCTTCTTCTGGTACGTAAATATTTGAAACCGGTCAGCTGGTTTGTCAATCACGGCAAAAAAAGAACTTTCACGGATAATACAGATCAGACTTTTATTTATGGGTACCCTGTTTGGTTTGCATTATTGCTGACATTTGGCGTCGGATTTGCATCGGGTCTTTTCGGCATCGGAGGAGGTTCAATCCTCGTACCAGCGATGATTCTACTCTTCTTATTCCCACCGCATGTCGCAGTCGGTACATCTATGTTCATGGTGTTTTTATCAGCTCTCGTCAATTCAATCACGCATATTTCTCTTGGCAATGTACCGTGGCTTTATACGATTCCAGTCATTCCAGCAGCTTATATCGGGGCTAAAATAGGTGCTCGGTTAAATCAAAAGATGAAATCGGAAACGCTTGTTGTTGCACTGCGAATTATCCTGCTCTTACTAGGAATCAGATCGATTATTGACGGACTTATGGGGTGACATATGAATCACAAGGTTGAAACAATTCATTTCTATCATACAAATGATATCCACAGTCATTTTGAAAGCTGGCCGCAAATTAGTAGGCTTCTTTGTGACAAAAAGCGCGAGCATTTAATAGAAGGAGATGCTTGTTATCATTTTGACATCGGAGATCACGTTGATCGTTCTCATCCATTTACGGAAGGGACGAAAGGTCAAGGAAACATCCGATTGTTGAATGAAGCAGGCTATGATGCGGTAACAATCGGCAACAACGAAGGAATTACCATGTCGAAAGAGGCTTTATCTACTCTTTATAAGGATGCCAAGTTCCATGTCATTCTAAGTAATTTATACGAAGAAGATGGTAGTCGTCCAAAATGGTTGTTACCTTATAGAATCTACGTTACTGAGCAAGGGACAAGAATTGGTGTTATAGGAGCTACTGCAGAATATAAAGCCTTCTATTTGAAGCTCGGCTGGCAAGTGACGGCGCCTCGCCAAAATTTAAAGCTTGTTGCTGAAAGCATTGCTGCTGAGACGGATGTAATTGTTTGTCTATCACATATGGGAATCCATGAAGATGAAAAGCTTGCAGAAGAATGTTCAGAAATCGATGTCATTTTAGGCGCGCATACGCATCATCTATTTCATGACGGCAAATTGATTGGTAATACACTTTTGGCTGCAACAGGTAAATACGGTGAGTATGTTGGTCATGTAACTGTGAAATTTAACACGGATGCTAAAGAACTTTTACAAATGGATGCGGCACTTGTCAGGACAGATTCGATTGAAAGCAATGAAAAAGATATTGAAAAAGTAAATGATCTAATCAAAATAGGAAAGCAGGCAATGGAGGAACAAGTTTTTTATAATCCTTCTCACTTATCTCAAAATCTATTTGATGTTAGTTCGCTGTCCTCTTTCTTTGGTAGAGCGCTCATTGCGTATTCTCAAGCGGATTGTGCCATGTTTAACGCAGGAATATTTCTAGGTAGTCTCGAAAAGGGGTGGGTGACAAAAGAGGATTTACATTCACTTCTACCTCATCCAATCAATTTATGTCTCATTACACTCGATGGATCAGAATTGAAAGAAGTCTATGAGCTGTCATTAACGAAAGAGTGGCCGCAAATTGAAATCAAAGGACTTGGTTTCCGTGGCTCGTTAATGGGTGCGATGATTCATGAAAGACTTTATAAAAATAGAAATGATCAGCTTTTTGCGGGCAATCGGGAGGTTGTATCAGGTCAAAAATATACACTTGCAACACTGGATATGTTTACTTTCGGTTTTTTCTTTCCATCGCTTAAACATGCAGAAATAGAGTACTATATGCCTGAATTAATCAGGGATGTGCTTGGTTGGTACGGAACCACACTAATTAAAGAATGAACGACTACCTTCCTGCATAACGTATAGTAGGAGGAGTCGTCTTGAGATTTCACGGCCAAGTTACTAGAAAATCCAGGAAGAAAAAACGCAAATTGTTACCCCTTCTTATTCCTGCAATTCTTATCGCAATTGCCCTTTTTATTTACATTATTAATGCAAGGCTTGCCCCAATTTATATTCAATATGCAGAGGTACAGACAGAAAAAATCGCGGCCCATGTTATCAATAAAGCCATCAATTCCAGGACTGCCAATGTACTTGATGTCAATGATATCATTGTAAACGTCCCGAACGATTCTAAAGGGATGGTGAAATTCAACACTGAAATCATCAACAGAGTATTAGCGGAGACACATGGTCTTGTCGAGTCCCATCTTCAACAGGCTGAAGCGGGCAATCTAGCTTTATTACCAACAGATGAGATAGAATTTGATTCGCAAGCAATGAAACGTGAAGAGGGAATTGTCTTTTTTGTCCCTCTTGCTCAAGCGGCAAATATTCCACTACTAGGGAACTTAGGGCCTAAAATACCGATTCGTTTTCATGTCATTGGTCAAGTACAAGCGACTATAGATACAAAAATTAGTGAATTTGGTATTAACAATGCCGTTGTTGAAGTGAATATATTATTAACAGTAAATGTCCAAATCATTGTCCCACTTGCAACAAAGCAAAGTGTAGTGACACAGAAGATTCCGGTAGCTATGGGACTAATTCAATCAACAGTACCTCAAATCTATACGACTGGTGGTGGGGATCCGCCATCGGTCGAAGTTCCAGCCCCTCCCGCGATAGAGGAATGAAAAGGGACTTGAAAATGGTGTGGATAACTGATAGGCTAGTAGAGGATTGAAATATCGATTGGGTAGAGGCTGCATTGCTTATTAGTCACACACGCGAGATTGACACCGATGACCGTGTGTAAAAGGAAGCTTTGCCGAAGTTTGGTAAGATCGTCGGGATCTATCAGGCTGGGGTTATTCCGAATAGGGATAACACTGTCATACATTTTTGAACATGTATGATGAGCTACAAGTCGTGAGTTAGATAAGCAGTATTAGTTATCCAACAAACGAAACGTAGATAAAGCCGGCTCCTGATGCACTCTGCTGAGTGTAATTAGTAGCCGTTTTTTTATTCCCCCTATACAGGGCCTCAACCCGACTAAATGGAGGAATAGTAGATGATAGGAACATGGGTATCAATTTTACCACCACTAATCGCAATTATTATGGTGTTTGCAACTAAACGGGTGCTGTTGTCGCTCGGAGCAGGAATAGTCTCAGGTGCTCTGCTGGCGGCGTCGTTCGGACCTGTTGAATCATTAAAAAATTTATTGGAGTCAGTTAAGGCTACATTTTGGGATGGTGGACTGAATACAGGGAACATTTACATTATCCTTTTCATCCTTCTATTAGGGGTTATCACTGCATTTGTTAGTTTATCCGGTGGAAGCAGGGCATTTGCAGAATGGGCAGTGCGGCACATCAAAACAAAACGTGGTGCAAAACTGCTCACAGTATTTCTCGGTATAGCTATTTTTGTGGATGACTATTTCAATGCATTGGCAGTTGGCCAAATTGCTCGTCCGATTACAGATCAGCATCGAGTTTCAAGAGCAAAACTAGCTTATTTCATCGATTCAACCTCAGCACCGATTTGTGTCATTTCACCAATTTCAAGTTGGGGTGCCTTTTTAATAGGCCAACTTGCACTTATATTTGGTGGTGCTGCAGCGATTAGCTATTCACCACTATCTGCCTTCATTATGATGGCGCCTATGAATTTTTACGTTATTGCAACACTTGCAATGGTGTTTTTCCTTGCGTGGACCAATTTCGATCTATTCGAAATGAAGAAACATGAACAACTTGCTACAGAAACAGGTCAATTATTTGATCCTGCTAAAACAATTCCAGGTCAGTTAAAAGAAGACTTCCCAGTACACGCACATGGCCGCGTTCGGGATTTAGTCGCACCAATCGTCACACTTGTTGCAGTGACATTTGCGGTTATGATTTGGACAGGTTATTTAGCCGGCGGATCAATGAGCCTTTTGTCAATTTTTGAAAATACGGATGTCTCTCTTGCATTACTGTCGGGTGGAATTATCGCCACGCTAATAGCGGTAGTATTATATATGCAACAGATGAAAAATAATGAAACGGCAAGCTATTCTCTTATTGGCAGTGCCTTTATAAATGGATTGAAAGCAATGATGCCACCTGTGCTGATTCTTATTTTTGCATGGTCATTATCATTCCTGATAGGAAAATTGGAAACAGGCTTATATTTATCAGAGCTTGTGTTGAAATCGAATATATCGGTTTCATTCCTGCCGGTCATCATGTTTATCCTTGCTTGTATTATGGCCTTTTCGACAGGTAGCTCATGGGGGTCATTTGGTATTCTTATGCCGATTGCAGGAACCATAATGATTGACGCGGCACCGGAAATGTTACTGCCAGCACTTGCAGCAGTACTTGCGGGAGCAGTTTTCGGCGATCATGCTTCACCGATTTCTGACACAACGATTCTATCTTCTACAGGTGCAGGCTGTAACCATATAGATCACGTTGCGACACAGTTTCCTTATGCATTAATCTGTGCATTGGTGGCCACAATGGGCTATATCATCTTAGGTATCACAGGCTCCATATGGATAGGTCTAGTTGGTGTTATTGTTATTCTTGTAGTATTGTTTTCTGTTTGGACGATGAAAGCTAAAAAAGAGGCAACACAGCTGTCTTTATAATAGTAAATGATTGGAAGCGGTGAACTTTTTACCGCTTCTTTATTATGTTTAAAATAGTTTTCTAACAAAAAAATGTTTTGACAATAGTCAGATAGGTATATATACTAGGCGTTAAGACTAAAGTAATCAGAAAATGGTGAACTTCCATTCAATGATTAGTTAAAAGTATTAGGAAAGGATGATATTGTATAACTGATCTTTCTATTAACTGTTAGACTTATTCGAAGAAATTAAACTTCGAAAGATGAGAACTGAAAACTCTCTATAGACCGAATAGAAAGTTTGTTTTACAATAAGCATGTAAGCGGAAACAAAATGATATCTTTCGGAATGCTAAATCGTTTGTCGTACTAGTTCGATTTAAATTGTCGGAAGTATCAATCAAAAGGGGGATTTTATATGAAATTGAAAAAGTTTGCAAGTGTATTTGCCGCTTCCGCTCTAGCAGTCGGATTGTTGGCAGGGTGTGGTGCAGGGGACAAAGCTGAGGAAGAAAGCACAGGTGGATCTAAGGGCGGCGATACGATTAAAATCGGAGTCAACCTTGAATTATCAGGTGCTGTTGCCTCTTACGGTACTTCCGAACTATCGGGAATTGAACTTGCAGTTGAAGAAATTAACGCTGCAGGCGGTATTGATGGCAAGGAAATTGAACTTGTCAAAGTCGATAATAAGTCTGAGCCTGCCGAAGCAACGAGTGCAGCGCTTAAATTGATCACTCAGGATAAAGTAATTGCAATCATCGGAGCAGCTACAAGTGGTGCTACTGTTGCACAGGCTGAAATCGCTAATGGCAACAAAACTCCACTTATCAGCCCATCTGGGACAAGCCCGAACGTAACAGTTAAAGATAACGGGGACGTTAATGAATTCGTATTCCGTACGTCATTTATTGACCCATTCCAAGGAACGGTTGCAGCAAACTTTGCAGCGAATGATCTTGGTGTTAAAAACGTAGCGATTTTCTCTGATAATGCAAGCGATTATTCAAAAGGTCTTGCATCATCGTTCAAAAAAGATTTTGAAGCTGCAGGTGGTAAAATTGTTGCTGAAGAATCTTACGTAGGTAAAGATTCTGATTTCCGTTCAACTCTTACACGCATTAAAGCAGCAAATCCTGAATTCATTTTCATCCCTGGATACTATGAAGAAGTAGGATTGATTGTTAAACAGGCTCGTGAAATGGGTATCACTGTTCCACTTATGGGAGCAGATGGTTGGGATTCTCCAATTCTACTTGAACTTGCCGGTGCAGAAGCATTGAATAACACATTTACAACAAATCACTATTCATCTGAAGATCCAGACGGTATCATTCAAGAATTCAACAAAAAGTTCAATGACAAATATAGTAAATCACCTGACGCATTTAATGCCCTTGGTTATGACACGGTTTATCTATTAGCTGATGCTATTAAACGTGCAGGCGGTCCAGATTCTGTGAAGATTAAAGATGCTCTAGCTGAAACAAAAGATCTTGAGCTTGTAACTGGCTTGTATTCGGTTGATGAAAACCATCACCCTGTCAAATCGGCTACTATTCTTGAATACAAAGACGGCGAACAAGTCTTCAATACAAAAGTTAATCCTTAAATCAATCACGCAACTAATAGAAGTGGTAAACTTCTGCTGAATGAAGTTAAAACTGTAGGAATGGAGGGAGGATGTCCTCCCCTCATTCCTTTTTTAAGCCTTATTTTAAAGCTGGAAAAGGAGTGAAAAGTTAATGGAATGGTTACAACAGCTAATAAACGGTATTTCACTCGGCAGTATTTATGCGTTAATTGCACTAGGCTATACAATGGTTTATGGAATTATCAAACTCATAAACTTCGCACATGGTGAAATCTTTATGATTGGTGCATTTATTGGGTATTACTCCATCGCGGGTTGGGGTCTTGGATTCATCCCTGCCCTACTATTATCAATGGCTTCCTGCGCAGTTATTGGCGTTCTTATCGAACGAATAGCCTACAAAAGATTACGAAATGCGACAAGAATCGCGGCGTTGATTACTGCAATTGGGGTGTCACTTCTTATTCAAAATGGTGTCATTTATATGCGTGGTGCGCAACCTAATGCGTATCCAGAAGTACTACGCAATAAATCATTTGATTTTTTCGGTGCTCAAATAAGCAGTCAGTCAATCCTAATTCTTTCTGTTTCTGTCACATTGATGATCATTCTTCAATTTGTTGTACATAAAACGAAAATCGGAAAAGCGATGCGAGCTGTTTCCTATGATGCTGAAGCAGCTAAGCTGATGGGAATTAATGTTGACAACACAATCTCGGCTACGTTTGCGATTGGATCAGCTTTGGCTGGTGCAGCGGGCGTTATTTTCGGTATTTATTATACAAAGATTGACCCGTTAATGGGTATTATTCCTGGTTTGAAAGCATTCGTCGCAGCTGTCCTTGGTGGAATTGGAATTATTCCCGGAGCCATGGCTGGAGGTCTTGTGCTTGGAGTAGTAGAAACATTTGTCAGTGCGCTTGGTTTCTCTCTTTGGAGAGATGCTGCGGCATTCGTCATTTTGATTTTAATACTCATCTTCAAACCGTCGGGACTCTTTGGTAAAAATACACGTGAGAAAGTGTAGGTGAAACAATATCATGAAAAAGTCAAAACAGTTTTGGTCATTTATTGCTTCATCTCTAATCGTTTATACGGTTATTCAAGTGCTCATAAGTGTAGGTATATTAAATGATTTTCATTCTAATACATTAATCTTTATGGCAATTAATATTATGTTGGCCGTCAGTTTGCACTTAGTAATTGGTGTTACAGGACAGTTTTCACTTGGTCATGCAGGATTCCTAGCAGTGGGAGCCTATATTTCGGCAATCGTGACGATGAAATTCCAACTGCCATTTCCAGTTGCAATTTTAGCGGCAGGGGTTATTGCTACAATTGCAGGGCTAATCATTGGGATTCCAAGTTTACGGCTACGCGGCGATTATCTAGCAATTGCTACACTTGGATTTGCGGAAATCATTCGTATTGTTTTCTTGAATATTGAATATGTAGGTGGAGCGGCAGGGATGCAAGTGACGCATTTAACTACATGGACCTCTGCGTTTATCTGTCTTTTCGTTACAATAGTAGTTATCGTCAATTTTACAAATTCAAGGCATGGTCGCGCGTGTATTTCAGTTCGAGAGAATGAAATTGCGTCGGACGCTATGGGCATCAATACAACGTATTACAAAGTTTTAGCTTTTGCAATTGGTTCTTTCTTTGCGGGAGTTGCTGGGGCTTTGTATGCACATAACTTTTACATTATTCAACCTGCTAACTTTGGATTCTTAAAGTCAATCGATATTTTGATCTATGTTGTGTTGGGTGGTTTAGGAAGTTTGTCAGGAGCAATTGTTGCAACAATATTATTAACAATCGTTTCCACATTCTTACAAAGTTATCCTGAAACACGCATGATTATCTATAGTCTAGTACTTATCATTGTTATGCTTTATCGTCCAAAAGGCTTAATGGGCACAATGGAAATAACGGATTACTTCAAGTTATGGAGAGGTTCGAAAGGAGGCAGCCAGCATGACAAGTGAACCGTTACTGAGAGTGACAGATGTAGGTATACAGTTTGGCGGGCTGAAGGCAGTTTCGAATTTCAATATGGAAATCAATCAAGGTGAACTTATTGGGCTCATTGGTCCAAATGGAGCGGGTAAGACAACGAGTTTCAACTTATTGACAGGTGTTTATAAGCCTACGGAAGGCGATATTTTATTCAAAGGGAAACGTATTAATGGTATGGCTCCTTATCAGGTAACACGCAGGGGAATTAGTCGGACATTCCAAAATATTAGGTTGTTCAATGAACTATCCGTTTTGGATAATGTTAAAGTTGCTTATCACTCATTAGCGAAGCATTCAGTTCTAAGTTCTATGCTACGTCTTCCATCCCATTTTTCTGGGGAGAAAGAAATGGAAGAAAAAGCAATGGAATTCCTCAAGATTTTTGAATTGGATAAATATAGAGATGAAGATGCAAAAAATCTTGCATATGGGAAGCAGCGGAGGCTTGAAATTGCACGCGCATTAGCCGCAGGCCCGGAGTTGTTACTACTTGATGAACCAGCTGCTGGGATGAACCCGCAGGAAACGAAAGAGCTAATGGAGTTAATCGCATTTGTCCGTAAGAAATTCAATCTAACCATTTTATTAATTGAACATGATATGAATTTGGTAATGGGGATTTGTGAACGTATTTACGTATTGGATCATGGTGTACTTCTTGCTGAAGGAACTCCTGAAGAAATCCGTAATAATCCGAAAGTAATCGAGGCTTATTTAGGGGAGGAAGTTGACGAATGAGTATGCTGAAAGTTGACAACCTCAACGTCTATTATGGTAGTATCCATGCGCTTAAAGGTGTATCTTTACATGTAGATCAAGGTGAAATTGTGACATTGATTGGTGCGAATGGTGCTGGGAAGAGTACGTTGTTGAAAACATTATCAGGTTTATTAAAACCAAAAGAAGGCACTATAGAGTATTTGAATGATTCAATAGCGGGTAAGCAAGCCCAAGCCATTGTAAAAGCAGGAATCTCCCATGTACCTGAAGGAAGACGAGTGTTTGCAGATATGAGCGTTGAAGAGAATATTGAATTAGGTGCTTTTTTAAGAAAAGATAAAGCGGGTATTCAACAAGATTTCCAAAAAGTCTATGAGATTTTTCCACGCTTGCATGAACGACGCAAACAATCAGCGGGAACGCTGTCTGGCGGAGAGCAGCAGATGTTAGCGATGGGTAGGGCTATCCTGGCAAGACCGAAATTGTTGTTGTTGGATGAGCCCTCAATGGGACTGGCTCCACTAATGGTTAAGACGATTTTTCAAGTCGTCAAGGATATTAATCAAGAGGGAACAACGATTCTCCTCGTAGAGCAAAATGCCAATATGGCCTTGTCAATTGCTAACCGTGCGTACGTTATTGAAACGGGGCGTGTCATTCTTTCAGGGACTGCTGAGGAGCTGCATGCCAGTGAAGAAATCAAGAATGCTTACTTAGGTGGCCATTAATTGAAAAGAGACAGTGCTTGGTAACTAGCACTGTCTCTTTCTTTGTAAAGGTAATCGAATTAGACCCTAGGGATGGTTGTTTGAAGTCTGAATATATGATACATTAGCAACAGTAGTGAAAACACTTTATAAGTTTGTAGGAATGGAGTCGGTCGTCGTGTCATGCAAACCGGAACAGGGAAACAGAACGGAACACGTTAGAAAACCCGATTGGTTGAAAATCAAGCTAAATACGAATGATAACTATACAGGCCTTAAAAAAATTATGCGTGAGAATAATTTAAATACTGTATGTGAAGAAGCTCGTTGTCCAAATATCCATGAATGTTGGGGAGAGCGCCGTACTGCTACATTTATGATTCTTGGTGCAGTTTGTACACGTGCATGCCGTTTTTGCGCCGTTAAAACAGGTTTACCAACAGAACTAGATCTTGCAGAACCAGAACGCGTTGCAGATTCTGTTGCGCTTATGAATTTAAAGCATACAGTTGTTACAGCAGTAGCGCGTGATGATCAGAAAGATGGAGGATCTGCGGTATTTGCAGAAACAATCCGTGCAATTCGTAGAAAAAATCCATTTACAACAGTTGAAGTTCTGCCATCTGATATGGGCGGCGTTTATGAGAACCTTGAGCGACTCATGGATGCTAAACCAGATATCTTGAATCACAATATCGAAACGGTACGTCGCCTAACACCAAGGGTTCGTGCGCGAGCGACATATGACCGTTCACTTGAACTATTGCTTCGTGCAAAAGAAATGCAACCTGATATTCCTACAAAATCTTCTTTGATGCTTGGTCTTGGTGAAACACATGAAGAAATTCTCGAGACAATGGATGACCTTATTGCGCATAAAGTTGATATAATGACAATAGGCCAGTATTTACAGCCTAGTAAAAAACATTTAAAAGTACAAAAGTATTATTCGCCGCAAGAATTTGGCGAGTTGAGAAAAATTGCAATGTCCAAAGGGTTCTCACACTGTCAGGCAGGTCCACTCGTACGCTCGAGTTACCATGCTGATGAGCAGGTGAACGCGGCTGCAAAAGAAAGGCAGCGTCAAGGTGATGAACAACTTGAAACAACACTGCAAAGTTAAATTGGCGGTGAAAGTTGATTGATAATTTTAGAAAACTGGCAATTTGATATACTGACAGACTACCGTGAGGGATTTAATGAAGAGGCTTTGCTTGCAAGATACAGTGATGTTCTCCTCAAATACGACTACATACTTGGGGACTGGGGATACGGACAACTCCGTTTAAAAGGGTTTTTCGAAGATACAAACCAGAAAGCAACGTATGAAACAAAAATCAGCACCTTACAGGATTATCTTTACGAATACTGTAATTTTGGCTGTGCCTATTTTGTATTGAAAAAATCAGGCCGGGTTAAACTGGAAGCAGAAACTCCTGAAGTATCTGAATAACTAGGCTCGCGCGTGGATCTTGAATCTGCCCGCGAGTTTTTTGTTGTATAGAAAATGATAAAATTCACGACCTATGGATAACCTTTGAAAAATGATAGTCCACGAACAGAATCCTGCGCCTGGAGGTTCTTAGGGTGGAATGTATATATGATTGGTTGCGGGACGTAAATGCTCGTTTGCGTGTATATATGATTGGTTGCGGGACGTTAATGCTTGTTTGTGTGTATATATGATTGGTTACGGTATGTTAATGCTCGTTTGCGTGTATATATGATTGGTCGCGGGACGTAAATGCTCGTTTGTGTGTATATATGATTGGTAGCGGGAGGTAAATGCTCGTTTGTGTGTATATATGGTTGCTCTCGGTATGTTAACGCTCGTTTTGCGGGATATATATAATCAGTCTCGCTTACGCTTTCATTATCCCCTATATATAGAACAAATGAATACCTATTTATACTGAGCGGAGGCGCCTTACAAGGGGATATCTGTATTTCAAATTATCTAGTATCGCAAATATGGTATCATAAGATGAAAATAGTTGAACAATCAGGAGGGAAAGTCCATGTATTTTGTTGACCGAAACCAAATCAGTGAATCGCTAAATCATATGGAAGTTTTACTTGAATTGTACAGAAATGAAAAAGAGTGGCAGAAGGATATTATCCATTCACTTGCGCTTGAACGGATAGCGAATGTACTTATCGAGTCGATTATTGACGTCGGAAATTCGATGATTGACGGTTTTATCATGCGTGACCCAGGGAGTTACGAAGATATTATTGACATAATGGAAGACGAGCGTGTTATCACTTCCGAAATGGCAGGACCGTTAAAAGTGGTAATTGAACTTAGGAAAATGATTGTGCGTGAGTTCACTAAAGTAGACGTTGGGATGATAATCGAAGTATTGAATGCCTCAATGGATGAACTCCTTGAGTTTCCAAAAAAAGTGCGTCATTATCTTGAAAATGAGCTTGGTCCAGTATCTGCCTTCTTACCGGAAGAGAAATGATTATGGATAAATACAAAGCAATCTGTCTTGATTTAGATGGAACTGTTTACCGCGGGACTGAACCGATTTCGGAAGCGGTCTCTTTCATTGGAAATATGCAACAAAATGGAATCGATCCCTATTTCATCACAAATAATTCTTCGATGACACGTGTGCAGCTTCGGGAGAAACTGGCATCATTCGGAATAATCGCAGATTCTGACCGCATCATGACATCTGCGATTGCTGCCGCAAAGTACTGTAAAGAAAATTATAGAGGTGCATCTGTTATGATGATTGGTGAAAAAGGGTTGGAAGAAGCATTAGCGTCTGAAGGGATAGCAATCACAGCAACGAATCCCGATGTTGTTATCATGGGGATTGACCGAAGTATAACGTATGCGAAATTGGCGGATGCTTGTCTGGCGTTACGGGGAGGCGCGCATTTCATTGCAACAAACAGTGATAAAGCATTTCCCACGGAAAGAGGACTTGTTCCGGGGAATGGATCGTTTGTCACCTTAATGGAAAGTGCAACTGGGGTATTGCCGCTATTTGTTGGGAAACCTGAGCCGCATATGCTTGAATTCATTCAGGTAGAAAACGGCTTTCGAAAAGAAGAGATGGTTATGATTGGTGATAACTACGATACGGATATACAAGCGGGAATTCGTTTTGGCATTGATACGATACATGTTGCAGGAGGCGTCACTTCGCCAAAAGAAGTACTCTTGAAAACGCAGCAACCGACTTATTCGTACCAGACATTACTTGATTGGATAATATAAAAAAGCTAGCCGCCTGAAAAGGGCGGTTAGCCATAATGCTCAAAAGAGCGGATTGTCTTCTATATATTGATAGATGCGCTCGGTCAGCTCGTCGTTTGTATCTGCTTCGACGATTTCACCATTGACGATTGCATACAGCGATTCTGAACATTTTGTACAGTAACTTAAACAACCATACTCAAGAACATCAAGATTTGGATCTTTCTCCAATTTTTCAAATGTTTCTTGCGAATAGTTTGCGATATTACTCATGCAAAATTCGACAATCGGATTCACGATGATCACCTCACCTATTTGAAATCCTACTCTTTTTTTCTTCGCACGTCAACAATCTGGCATTACCGGATGGACCGACTAAATTAACCACGTTCTATGGGGTGAGACTAAATAATTATATGTGTTGAACGTGTGAATACCTTCATAAATTCAGCGTAGATGACCTTGTATGGGGGAGTCGAAGCTGATTTAAAGGTTTTTTAAAATCATAAAGAAATTATTCATGTTGATTAAAATTGCACTTTACCGTGAATCATTGTGAAGCATGTCACAAACTGATATAATCGTAATTGGGAAAACAACGGATTAATGGATTACGAAGGAGAAAACTTATGAGAAAACTTGTATTATTAGGTGCCGGATATGGGAATATGCGCATTTTACTACGTTTATTGACAAAAGAATTGCCGAGTGATGTCGAAATAACGCTTGTCGATCGGACTCCGTTTCATAGTTTGAAGACGGAATTTTATGCGCTTGCATCTGGAACTGTATCGGACTCAGTCGTGCGTGTTCCACTTCCGGAACATGATAGGCTGAAAGTTGTTGGCGGAGAAATAATAGAAATCAGGCCGGATGAGAAGTGCGTCTATCTTGATGATGGCGTGCAAATCATGTATGACGAATTGGTAATTGGGCTTGGCTGTGAAGATAACTATCATGACGTACCAGGAGCGGCAGAGTACACGTATAGTATTCAGACGATTGGTAAATCCAGAGTTACGTACGAAAAACTTCTTGGTCTTGGTAGTGGTGCAACGATTGGTATTGTTGGAGCCGGCTTAAGTGGGATCGAACTTGCTAGCGAACTCCGGGAAAGTAGACCCGATTTGAACATTAAGCTGTTCGATCGCGGCCCACGGATTTTGAGGGACTTCCCTGAGAGACTTAGTAATTATGTTAAAGGGTGGTTTGACGAACATAATGTAGACGTCGTTGCGAGTTCTAACATTACAAAAGTGGAACCGACGACCCTATTTAACCACGAAGAAACAATCGCGGTTGATGCGGTTGTCTGGACAGCTGGGATTCGCCCGGTTGCACCTGTGGAAAAAATTGATACGGAAAAAGACGGATCAGGTCGGGTTGTACTGAACAAGTATCATCAGTTGCCTGAATTTAACGATGTCTATATCGTAGGAGACTGTGCGGCGCTTCCTTATGCTCCAAGTGCGCAAGTAGCTGAGGAACAGGCGGAACAGATTGTACGCATATTACGTAACGTTTGGAACAACGAACCACTTCCGGAAACTATGCCGGAAATCAAGCTGAAAGGGTTCCTCGGATCCCTTGGTAAGAAGCAAGGATTTGCATACCTTGCTGACCGTACTGTAACAGGCCGTATTGCACGATTGTTGAAGTCTGGTGTGCTCTGGATGTACAAATGGCATAATGGTTGACAAAAAAACCTTATTCGCATAGTCGCGAATAAGGTTTTTTTTATTGTCTAGGAAATTATAAATCTCGTATTGTGGGTAAGTTGTAACGTAGTGATTGTACGTCTATATATTCGTCACTACTTATTTAGCATTAACTAGGTGATAAACCTCATCAGTATAACGAACAAATCTAGCGAAGGAGCGACAAGTGTGAGTCGAAGCAATAAGACCAAGGAGGGATGCAGTTAAATCCCTCCCAAGGGATCTTCTGGCGGGCTTATTACTTGAGGCCATCACCAAGCGACAAAGCGGTGTTGGAAGAACATTCTATTTATTAAGCACCGACCATATAGACTTCAGCGCTTTTGTTCTTCTCATTTATCTTGAAATTTTATCAGTTTAAGATTCAGCTATATAGCCGTTCTTTTCAAGCGCAGCAAATACCGGTTTTAATTGAATATAGCCTTCACCAATCATTTCGTCGTTGATCATGACTAGCGGATAGAAGAACTCATCGTCCTGTATTTGCTGGACAACTTTTTTGTGTTTGTCGTCGGAAACAGTAGACTCGATATCAATGTAAGTGATATCGTATGGCTGATTCGGGTACTTTCTATCGATAGCAGCTTGAAGCCATTCGTATGTGTCTTTGGATGAAGGTGAATTGACACAGCTTGCACAGATGATATCTGCACCATAAATTTCAATGATTGTAGTAGTGATACTCATATTAATTGTCCCCTCCCGATTGATTGTTGGATTTTTTCTTCTTTCCAGTTTATAATAAGTATAAGGAAAGGAGAGTTAAAAAACAATGACAGATACAGCGTTAACTGAACCAGTACAAGAAGTATTAGATAAATTACGTCCATTCCTCCTACGTGATGGGGGAGACTGTGAACTTGTGGATATCGAGGATGGCATCGTGAAACTTCGCCTTCTTGGTGCTTGCGGTACATGCCCAAGCTCGACGATTACACTAAAAGCAGGGATCGAACGAGCACTTTTGGAAGAAGTTCCAGGTGTCGTTGAGGTAGAACAAGTATTTTGATTTTAAGTGGGACGGTCCGAATTTCGGTCCGTCTTTTCTATTTTATTGCCCGAATATCTTGCCATCGTTCTTTTGTCATCTCGATGAGCTTCGGTTCAGAGGATGTGCGTTGGCGTTCTAGAATGCGCGAAAAGCTTTTTATTGCCTCATTCTCATCACCGATTTTCCAAGATAATTCTGCAATCAAATACAATACCCTTGTTTCTGACATTTGGGTTCCAGTGAAATCTCCTTCTGAAAACGCTGTAGTATAGAAATTTCGTGCGATTGTTAGAAAACGCTGTTCTTCTACCTCCGCTCCTTTATCACGATATAACCAAGCAATTCGTAAGGTAAGTCCTGCCAGTGTAAGAACATTTTCCTTTTTGAACATGGCGCTTAAATAGGCAAGTTTATAAGTTTCAATGGCTTCATTGATATCACGTGCTGCACTGAAAGATCGGCCATTCCATTGAGATGTGATTCGTGCAGCTATGTCTTCTTCTGTGCCAGGAGCAAAATAAGAGGAAAAATCATCGGTAGAAGAGAAGCCACAGTGAGGGCAGACTGCAACGTTATAAAAGATTGGATTTACCTCTGGATTTGAGTAGACAGGTTTGAAGTCACTTTCGTGGGATGAAACCCGAATGAATCTTGAGCGAATTTTTGTGGTAGTGAAGTTTTGCTTACAATAAATGCATGCAACTTTTTTATCATAAAAAGGGCTGATTTCCATGTAGACCCACCTTTCGTACTAGTTAACTCATTATAGCGTATATCCTTCAACACTGGAGTTAATATGATTGCGTTTTGCTCGATTTAATTGCTATTATAGAAGGAAGAAAACAAAGGGAAGGTGAACACGAATGACACAAGTTGTTGAGGTTACTAAAGCTGCAGCAATTCATGTAAGAGAAATGATGCGTCATAATGAGGAAGAAGGGTCATTCCTGCGTGTCGCTGTGAACGGCGGAGGATGTAGTGGTTTGACATACGGAATGGGTTTTGAAACTGAAAAGTCACCGGATGATCTTCTGCTTGAACAGCATGGTTTACAAATTCTCGTTTCTAGTGAAGATGCCGGCGTTCTTGAAGGCACACAAGTCGATTATAAAGAGTCCCTTATGGGGGGCGGATTTACCATAAATAATCCCAATGCAATTGCTTCTTGCGGTTGTGGAACATCATTCAGAACAGCTAAGAAAGAAGGAACTCCAGCGGACTGCTGATTTCTTTTCTAGCTCTCCTAAATCATACTTAGGAGAGCTTTTTTTGTCGAATTATAGTTGTGTTTTTTTAGTCAGTATTTTCAAATATTTGCTATTTCAAATATACTATTGAAAAGCCCCATCAAAAGGGCTACTATAAGAGATAGAAGTTTGTCGAAAAAATGACAAAGGCCGGGACTGTGTAAATCGTCGGTGTACCGATTTCACGTGGGCCGGGCACATAAAAAAATCAAAGGTGGTTTCGATCTTCGTGAAAAGACCGACAATTTTAGTATTAGGCGCGGGTTATGGCGGTTTAACAACAGTTGTTAACTTGCAAAAATCTCTTGGAGCAGACGATGCAGATATCGTTCTTATAAACAAAAATGAGTATCACTATGAATCGACATGGCTTCATGAAGCAGCTGCAGGAACAATGTCTCCTGAATCAGTGCGTTATGATATCAAAGATGTTATTAACAGTAATAAAGTAAAATTCGTCCAAGCTGAAGTTCAAGCAATCGACGTTACTGGGAAAGTCGTAACGACAAATGTTGGTACACATACATACGATTACCTTGTTATCTCACTTGGTTTTGAAGGCGAAACATTTGGTATTCCAGGTCTTGATAAATATGCATTTTCTATTGCCAACGTTAAAGCAGCACGTCAAATTCGCGAACATATCGAATATCAATTTGCGACTTGGTCAACTGAAGAAGTTAAAGACGATAGCCGTCTGACAATTATCGTTGGAGGAGCGGGCTTCACAGGCATCGAGTTCCTTGGCGAGCTTGGTAACCGTGTACCTGAACTTTGCAAAGAGTTCGACGTTCCACAAGAAAAGGTACGCGTACTATGCGTAGAAGCAGCGCCAATGGTTCTTCCAGGATTTGACCCTGAGCTTGTAGATTATGCTGTTAAGCATTTGAACTCTAAAGGAATCGAATTCTCGATTGGTACGCCAGTTGTAGAAGCTACTCCTGAAGGCGTTAATATTAAAAAAGGCGAAGACGTATTTGAATTCGTCAAAGCTGGCACAGTCGTTTGGGCTGCAGGTGTCCGTGGTAACCGTCTAATCGAAGAAACGGGTATCGAAAACATGCGTGCTCGTGTTAAAGTAGACAAAGATCTTCGTGCACCGGGTCATTCCGATGTATTCATCGTTGGAGACTGCGCACTTATGATTAACGAAGCAGTGAACCGTCCATTCCCACCTACTGCACAAATTGCTATGCAACAAGGTGACATGTGTGCGAATAACATCATCGCACTTATGAAAGGTGAACCAACTTCTGACTTTACACCTGATTTAAAAGGTAGCGTTTGTTCACTTGGAGATAGCGATGCAATTGGTGTCGTATTCGGTAAAAAAGTAACGGGTACTAAAGCTTCATTCATGAAGAAAATGATTGATAATCGTGCGCTCTTCATGATTGGCGGAGTAGGTCTTACACTGAAAAAAGGTAAATTCAACTTACTTAAATAAAACACTTCTGAAGCACTCGCCCGTCCTTGACGGCGGGTGCTTTTTTAAAAGATAAGAAAGTATTAGTTATTCACTTGGAGTGGTTTCTAGGCTCCAGGCGCCAACCCCTCGGGTCATAAGCCGTTTTGCTGTGGAGGCAGAAATACGCCTCCTCGCAAACCGTCTTATGCCTGTCGGGGACGGACGGCGCCTTACGCTTTTCTAATTGTCTAGACTCCAACGCCTAGCCCCTCGAGTCGCTTCAGTCCTTAAGTTAAAGGCAAAGAACGCCTTTATCTTAAGGCCCTCCAGCGCTTTTCGGGTCTACCAAGGCGCTTACGCTTTTCTTATGAGGAGGATCCTAAATGTCACGAAAAATGCGAGGTAATGTATGGCTTGGCGCGGCAGGGCTTGTTGTGAATAGCGAAGGACAGTGGCTTGTTGTTAGGAAAAACTACGGTGGTTTAAAAGGTTTATGGTCCATACCGGCAGGATTTGTTGATGGTGATGAAACTGCAGATTGCGCAGCGATTCGTGAAGTAAAGGAAGAAACAGGTGTTGTCTGTCAGCTCGAAGGAATGATTGGGTTTCGTACAGGCGTATTGAATGGAGAGGTGAGCGACAACATGGCCATATTCTTGTTGACGCCTACTACTAAAGGACAGATATTAATTCCGGAGTTAAGAGAGATTTCAGAAGTCGCATGGAAGAGTCCATTCGATTTAAAGGAAGATAAGGACGTCTCTGTGATGATTCATGAAATTGCGGAAAAGGTGATCGAATCAGGGTTTGATGAAATTGAAAATATCAACCCGGGCGATCAATTCGGTTATACTTCTTATAAACTATTTTTCAAAAAGTGATCTATTACAACAGGGATAAAATCGACAAATTATTGAACGAGTCGTGTAATGTTGAAAGCGTTCATTCGTTCCTGTAAAATAGTGAATGGAAAACGGAGGTAGTCACATTGGGAACGATTTCATTAACGCACGTCGTTTTATCTATAATGATTTTCATAGTAATGTTTTTTGGAATAGGATTCTTATTGAATATGCTTCTTCGAATGACATGGTTGATGGCCATCATTTATCCAATTGTCGTCATACTAATTATTGATGAAGTACGTGTATATGAATATGTCACGAAACCGAAATACGCGTTCCAGCTTCTTGGTGACAAAGCTATGGCACTTCATACAGCTGATATCCTCATTTTAGCAAGTGGACTTGTCGGAGCGATTATTTCAGGTTTTGTTATTAAGTTATTAAGAAAACAAGGTTACCAAATGTTTTAAGAAAAAGGTGTGTTCAAGCGATTATGCTTGAACACACCTTTTTTCGTAGTTAGATAATGAATGAATAGATAATAACAGAGATAAGGATACCAGTTACAGCTCCTGCAAACACTTCACTTGGTTTGTGACCTAGCAACGTTTTTAACTCTTGAATTTTTTGTTGTCCATCTTTCTGCTGCCAGCCTTTTGCTTCTTGAACGAACGTTTGGAAGTCTACTCGCATTTGATTGATAATCAGTGCTTGTTGTCCTGCCTGGTAACGAATTCCCGTTGCATCAAACATGACGATGACAGCAAAGATGGCAGACACGGCAAACATAGGTGAATCTAATCCCTCTTCATAAGCGATTGCAGTCGTCAATGATGTAACTGCAGCCGAATGAGAGCTGGGCATCCCTCCTGTTGAAGTCATTAATTTCCAGTCAAGTTTACCTTCCAGGAAATAATGAATCGGGATTTTGACGAATTGAGCAAAGATAATACCGAATAATGCCGCAATTAACGGGGTATTTTGTAATAAGGCCATTTACTTCGACTCCTCTATAATGTACAAAAATTGTGTATTCAGTATACCATAATGACGTGCTATAAAAACAAGTTAGTACGGATTCCGAATGAAATACTACGAAGGGCTGAAAATTTAGGCTATACTAAAGAATGTAGGTAAAATTGGAGGTTGTCAAATGAAAACAATAATATTGGAACCGAATTTTGATAATGTAGAAGCAGAAGTACTTGTAATTGGTGTACCCGAACATCCGGAAAATATAACAGGCTGGGACGGCTTCGTCAGTTCATTCAGTTCCCGTTTACCAGAATGGGTTAAATCTGGAGATGTTAAAACTGAGTTCAAAAGTATTGTTAAAATGCCATCCGTAGAAACTGGAGGCTACAAGCGTGTAATATTTATCGGACTTGGTTTGCATAAGGAATTGACGGAGGATCGTTTGCGTCAAGTATTTGCGGCGGTCGGAAAAGAGCTTGCAAGCATGAAAGCGGCCTCTGCCGCTATTTGGACGGCTCCATTCACGAATGACAAGTTAACGTGTGAGGATGTTGTTTTTGCGGCAACGGAGGGTATTGGACTTGGCATGTACAAGTTTGAAGGATACCGCACGGATTCAAATGAACGCGATATTGCACTTGAAACGTTGTCATTCTTATCTTCATTTGATGAAGATGAGCTGAAAGCGGCCTTTGAAGTAGGGAAAGTTCATGCATACGCGGTTAATGAAGCACGAAATCTAGTTAATATGCCGCCTAATATATTAACGGCGACTAAAATGGCTGACTATGCACGTGAAGTCGCTGAAAAATATGATTTTGAAATTGAGGTACTTGGTAAGAAAGAAATGGAAGAACTCGGTATGGGCGCTATTCTAGCAGTCAATAAAGGTTCAGTGGAAGAGCCTAAGTTAATCGTCATGAAGTATGCTGCAACTGAAAAATGGGAAGATGTTATCGGTCTTGTTGGCAAAGGAATTACCTATGATACAGGCGGCTATTCATTGAAAACGAAAGACGGAATGGTTGGTATGAAAGGTGATATGGGCGGTGCGGCTGCAGTCCTAGGGGCAATGACAATCATAGGAGAGCTGCGTCCTGCGAAAAATGTCATCGCTGTGATCGCGTCAACGGACAATATGGTTTCCGGGGATGCTTTTAAACCAGATGATGTTATCACATCACTTAGTGGGAAGACGATAGAGGTGCTCAATACAGACGCTGAAGGACGTCTTGTTCTTGCAGATGCGGTTACATACGCTAAGCAGGCAGGCGCAGACTGTCTGATTGACGTTGCGACACTGACAGGCGGCGTTATCGTCGCGCTTGGTATGGACAAGACAGGGGCGCTTACAAATGATGAAGAATTCTTCGAAGAGTTCATGCAGGCATCCATGGAAACGGATGAATTCGTCTGGAGACTTCCGTTAACGGAAAACGATAAGAAAAGACTACGTAAAAGTGATGTGGCAGACCTGAATAACTCGCCAGGAAGAGACGGACATATGATCTTTGGCGGTGGATTTGTAGGGGAGTTTGTTGGCGACACGCCTTGGATACATCTTGACATTGCGGGGACATCGGATGCGGTTGCTGCACATGATTTAGGGCCTAAAGGTGCAACTGGAGTCATGGTACGGACGCTAGCGACTCTTGTTGAACGGCTAGCCGAAACCGATAGAGAAGTGTAATAGGCGATTGCCTCTTTCCTATTAGTCTTATTTGAATAGGATAAGTAGGAGAGGGGAATGATTATGACTAGAGGATTTCACGGTGGTGGCGGATATGGTCGAGGTCGAGGTGGAGGTTTTGGCCGTGGTGGTTTTGGTCGCGGTGGCTTCGGTCGAGGATTCGGTTTTGGTGACTTTGGCGGACCTTTCATTGGCGGATTTGCTGGTAGTTTATTAGGAAGTGCATTGTTTCCTGGTGGCGGATACGGATATGGCGGCGGATACCAATCCTATCCATACCCACCGTATCCATACCCATACTATCCGTATCAACCATACGGATATTACGGGCCATACTAAAAAAAAGCCTGCCAACCGAGTTTTCGGCTAGCAGGCTTTTTTTAATGGGGAAACCGGTGTGACGGTTATAAAGTCATCCATGGCGAGCATAACCCTGCCTAAGACGGTCATAACAAGCATCAAGAAGGGCATAACACTAGCCAAGGCGAGCATAACGCACCTCGTGCCGAGCATAATCTTTTTTGAGCCGGTTAAGTCTTGCGATATGTTCAATTGAATCAGGTTCCAGGGTTCTGAATATTCGACTATATATCTAGAATCAATTGTATAAATATGTTACACTTTCGTGGATAGTTCTAATTTTTCGTAGAAGGGGGATGGGGAATTTCATAAGCAAATCAAGAAAAGAACCATTGCAACTAGAAGGGCTATATGCTGCAATTAGTCGCTTGCCACTGAGTCAAAGAACGTTACCAATTTTAGAAACGGCATATGCTTCAAGGAAAGCTGGTTTTGGTGGAGAGCAACAATTAGACAAGGTTTTTGAAAATTACTCTTTTCCAATGAAATACCGCGTTTTGCATGATGTATCACTAGTATCCAGTACTCCTTTTCAAATCGACACACTGTTCGTTACCCCATCGTATGCGGTTATATTTGAAGTGAAGAACATCTCAGGTGAACTTAAAATAGTTAACAATCCACCGCAATTAATCCGAGTACTCAACAATGGGGAAGTAAAGGGATTTAATAGCCCCATTACGCAAGTCGAGAATAATTGCACCTTATTGCAAGACTGGTTTCACTCTCGAAATATTACATTGCCTGTTTATGGTGCAATCGTATTAGCGTATTCCAAACAACGTGTTGAACTGTTTGATACGAAAACCCCGTTTCTTTTCCCTAATGCCGTTCCGAACTTCATACGTAATTTACCGATAGTTCCCCCACTATTGGATGAAGAAACATTCTCGACGCTGACAAGTGACCTTGTCAATAGTCATCGTGAATACATCCCGACCCCTATTTGTTTGACCTACCCTGAGATAAAGAACAAGATCCTGACTGGCGTTGCATGTCCATCCTGCAACTTTTTAGGCATGCAGAAGTACATGAAGGGATGGCGTTGTACCGCATGTGGAAGGACAAGCCCCGACGCACATAAGCAAGCAATCCGAGATTGGTTCCTTTTATTTGGTGGAAAGATGAAAAATAAAGATTGCCGTACATTTTTGCACATTGAGCGTCAAAGTGCCACTCGAATTTTGCAGGGTATGAATTTACGACTAGAAGGTGCTAATCGAAACAGAACCTATTCAATGTTCTTTAAATAGGACGGAATTTCTTAAGACGGTCATAAACTCGTGCATGGCGGTCATAACATACTTCAAGACGGTCATAAACTCATCCGTGGGGAGCATAACCCTCCTTAAGGCGAGCATAACCCACCTCATGCCGAGCATAACTATCATCATCCAAAAAACGCACCCCTTATCTAATAAGGGGTGCGTTTTTCACTCATTCAAAGCTTAGTCTTCCTTCTGATGAGTTGGAGGATTCTTTAGTTTAGCTTGCTTGATAACTTCTGCAAGATCATCACCAACAGTTAGTTCTGTCGGTTTGACGCCCGATATATAAGCTGCGCGGCTCATAAGATGTCCGCCAATCGGAGAGGTAATGAACAGAAATGCAATTGCCAGTAGAAGTTGAATACTAAAATGGCCTTCCTTCAACCAAAAGTGAAAAAACACACCTAGCAGAATACTAAGCACACCCAAAGTTGCACTCTTAGAAGCGGCATGCGCCCTCGTATAGACGTCCGGTAAACGAATGATACCAATGACGGTTACGATAGTGAAAACGATGCCAACGACGATTGTAAGGACGATGAGGCTATTAGCTAGTACGATCACGTTCGATTATCTCTCCTTTCTCAATGAATTTTGAGAATGATACGGTTCCAATGAATGACATAATCGCAATAAGCAAGATGACTTCCATGAAAAATCCGGTATCGAAGATGACTGATAGTAGAGCGATTGCTGAAATAAGCATGACACCAATCCCATCCAGTGCGACGAGCCGATCCGGAATAGAAGGACCGCGGAACACACGGTACAGCATACCGGCAATCGACAGCAGGACAAGGATTAGACAAACCCATATGAATGTCGTCATGGTCGGCTTACCTCCTTAATGGCTTTTTCGAATGAATTTTTGATTGAATCAATTGCGTCATCAACATCATCGACGTCAATGGCATGGATATAAAGCGTTTTTTGATCATCAGAAACGTTCAACACAATTGTTCCCGGTGTCAATGTGATCAGGCTCGATAGCAATGTAATCTCCCAGTCATGTTCAAGGTCAGTTGGCAAAGCGAAAATCATAGGTTGAATATTCATCTTCGGCCGTAAGACGACTTGCAGCACTGAAATATTAGACAAAGTCAGCTCCTTGAAGAAGAGTAGTGCTAGTTTAAACGTTGCCCAAAGTCGCCAGATGTAAAGTCTACCAGGGAAAAAGCGTCTCGTCATAATGATCAAAAGCAGACCAATCAAGAACCCAATGATGAATGTTGAAGCGGTGAATGAGGTGCTCATGAACATCCAGACGAGAGCGATGAAAAAGTTCAATAATAGTTGAAATGCCATCGTTCATCTACTCCTTTAACACCGCATCAATATAGATGGATGGTTGTAGTAATACGTCTGTTGCGTCCGTCATATAGGGAATGAGCCATTCAGTACCAACCCCATAGAGTACAGAGAGAATGACTAATGCTACAGCAGGTATCATCATCTTCCGGTATGTCCGTCGGTTTGTCGTTGGCAATTCCACAGTTGTGGGGTCTCCCCAGAATGCATAGATGAAAATCCGGATGACAGACAACAGGACCACAAGGCTGGATGCCAGGATGATTATACTCCCCAAGACATTGCCTGCCTCGAATGCCCCTTTAACAATAAGAAGCTTACCGACGAAACCGCTTAATGGCGGAATGCCCGCTAGTCCAAATGCAGCAATTAGGTACATCCAGCCAAGTGGCGCATGGGTTTTCATTAACCCACCCATCTTACGTAAGTTAGAGGTTCCGGTTACGTAAACAATAATGCCGATCAGAAGGAACAAAGCCCCTTTAATGAGCATGTCATGGATCAAATAGAAAACGGCACCCGTTAAACCAGCCTCGTTCATTTGTGCAGCACCGAATAAAATAACACCCACTGCAATGACGATATTGTAAATAATAATTTGTTTTACATCGAAATAGGCAAGGGCACCAATGCAGCCGGCAATAATCGTGAGCAATGCCAGTGCAGATAATAAACCATGTGTAAATCCGATATCGTGTACGAAGAACAGCGTATACGTTCGGATGATTGCATAGATACCGACTTTAGTCAGCAATGCACCGAATAGTGCCAGCACCGGTATTGGAGGCGCTGCATAAGATCCTGGTAGCCAGAAGTAAAGCGGGAACAGGGATCCTTTTACGCCGAATACGATTAAAAAGAGCACTGCAATCACGGTTATAATACCGGGTTGTCCAATCTCTGCAATCTTCACTGAAATATCGGCCATATTTAATGTACCAATAACAGAGTAGAGGTAAGCAACTGTAATAACGAATAATGCAGATGAAATGACATTGACGAGTATGTACTTCATTGATTCACGAAGTTGTTTTTTCTCGCCGCCTAAAACGATTAATAGGTAAGAGGCGATGAGCAGTACTTCGAAGAATACGAACATATTGAAAATATCACCTGTTGTAAATGCGCCATTGATGCCTGTAATCATGAACAGGATGGCGGGGTAATAAAAGAAGCGCTCCCGCTCTTCGCCAATTGCAGTGAAACTGTATAGTACAACAAAAAGTGTGATCAAGATTGTTGTGGTAACAAGTAATGCAGACAGCATATCGGAAACCATTGAAATTCCGAAAGGTGCGGGCCAGCTTCCAAGTGTAATTGCCTGAACACCATCCGCTTTCACTTTTGCAACTAGGAAAAGTGCAGCAACCAAGCTAATAAGCAGGCCGACACATGTTAATGATCGTTGTACCCTGACGTTCTCCTTGAAAAACAGAAGAATAATTGCGAACAGGAATGGCAAAATGATTGGAAATAGAAGTAGATTAATCATGTTCGTCATTTCCCCTCATAAGATTCATATTGTCTGTCTGATGCTCAGCATACGTCCGATAAGCTAATACAAGGATGAATGCTGTCACACCGAAGCTAATAACAATCGCTGTTAAAATAAGCGCCTGTGGCAAAGGATCTGCATAATCTGTTACGCCTTCTGCCACGACTGGCGGAGAGGTGCCACCAAGACCGCCCATTGTAAGAATGAGCAAGTGAGCACCATGGCTCAATAGGCCTGTCCCGAGTATGATTTTGAGGATACTCCTGGAAAGAATCAGATAGACAGCTGCCATGAAAAGAATTCCGATGACGATGGCCATTATAAACTCCATTACGCATCTCCTCCAATCGATTGAATCATTGTAACGGCTGCCCCAACGACAACAAGGTAGACACCTGCATCAAAAATCATTGCTGTATGAAGGGAAGTTGTTCCGAACAACGGCAAAGTGAAATCGTCGAAAGCATGTGTAAAGAAAGGAACGTTGAAAAAAATTGAGCCTGCTGCCGTTCCTAGAGAAAGCAATAAGCCGATGCCTGTCATAATCGTGAAGTTGAAAGGCAGTGCTTTTTGTACCGTTTTCAAATCGAAAGCGAGTAAGAGAAGAACGATTGCTCCAGTAGTAAGCAATCCTCCAACGAAACCGCCACCTGGTGTATAATGTCCCGCAAAGAAAATGTGGATTGAAAAAAGGAAGATGATGAAGAATACGATTTTTGTTGTAGTTTGTAAAATGACATCATTTGTTTTCATCCGTATTCTCCTCCTTTTTTGACAATTTCAGGCGAATCATTGCAATGACGGCGATTCCGACGATTGATAGAACGGTGATTTCAAATAATGTATCAAATCCACGGTAATCTACAAGAATAACGTTGACGATATTCCCGCCACCCGCTTCTGTATAAACTGTATCTTTGTAATACTGCGAGATAGATGGAATCAATTTTTGTGAATGAGCCGATAAGGCAACCAATGTCACCGTTATTCCGACACCAGCCGCAATAATCAAATTGCCAATCTTGTTGCGTTTTGTTTGGCCGTGATTGTTCAGAGACGGTAGATGTTTAAAGGCTAACAAGAATAAAGCAACAGATATCGTTTCAATAACGAGTTGTGTAAGCGCTAAATCCGGTGCTTTGAAAATAACGAAGAATAAAGCAACCGAATAACCGACGGCACCTAGGGCAATGATTGCTGACAGTCTTGTCTTCGCAAGTAGAACCATACAAACTGCGATAACCAGAACAATAGCAGTCAGAACTCCATATAAGTTGACAGGGGCAAAACTCTCCATATCAACTATGAAAGCTTCTTTGATGAATAACGTCGCCGCTGTAATGGCAGCAATAAAAGCAAACATATAAATCAGATATGTGCGGATTAAACCAGTCATATAGAAGCGGGAAAGTTTGTTCATTCCACCTTCACTAACGAACATGGCTGAGTCATACAGGGCATTCAATGACAAGTATTCAGGTTGAATGTCATACAGTTTCTTCCATCTCGCCAAGGTCAAGAATAGAACGAGACCGACTCCGACAAGCGAAACCGTCATCCATAATTCTGGAGCAGCAATTCCGTGCCATGCTGCGACGTGAACGGCAACTTCAGAAGGATGGCTGTATAAATCAGGCTGGACAGCCATGACAGCTGGTTTTACAAACCATTTTCCAATCAAGTTCGGTATGAAGAAGATGCCAACAACGAGCGTAGCAAGAATGACGGGAGATACAAGCATCCCGACAGGCGCTTCATGCGGTTTAGTAGGAAGAGGTTCACTTTTTTGTTTTCCAGCGAACGTCTTAAATACAAAGTAAAAGCTATAAATGAATGTGAAAACACTGGCAATCCAAGCGATAACAGGGAAGATAATTCCCCATGTTGCAAAGTTGAACAGTTCAAAATGGCGAATGGCCAGCATCGACTTAAGGAACATTTCCTTACTCAGGAAACCGCCGAATGGCGGCAGACCTGCCATCGACATTGAACCGATGAACGCAACCGTGAAACTGACGGGCATAATACTCATCAATCCGCCGAGTTTTCGGATATCGCGCGTACCCGTTTCATGATCGACAATACCGGCAATCATGAACAAGCTCCCTTTGAAGACTGCGTGGTTGATCAAATGGAAGATCGCTGCAAATGTTGCGAATTTGAAAATGGGGTCATCCGAGTGATAGGCAAGCGCACCTGCTCCGAGCAGAGACATGATAAGTCCAAGCTGACTGACTGTCGAGAAAGCAAGAATCGCTTTTAAATCAGTCTGTTTCACTGCAAAGAAAGATCCCCAGAATAATGTCAGAAGTCCGATACCAGCTACGAGCCAAATCCAAACTTCAGAAACAGCGAAAATAGGTGTAAATCGGGCGACGAGGTAAAGACCTGCTTTCACCATCGTTGCTGAATGTAGATAGGCACTGACCGGTGTAGGCGCTTCCATTGCATCCGGTAACCAAATGTGGAACGGGAACTGTGCTGACTTTGTAAAAGCACCAAGTAGTACGAGAACGAGCGCCAATGTAAAGAATTCATGTCCTACAAAAGTGGGGGCGTTAGCGATAAGTTCGCGGATGGAAAACGTATCTCCCATAATCCCTAACAGAACGAATCCTCCAAGCATCATTAGTCCACCAAATACAGTGATCATCATTGATTTCAATGCACCAAATCGTGAACCGTCACGTGTATTCCAATAGCCAATAAGTAGGAATGACGAAATGGATGTTAGCTCCCAGAATAAATAAAGGGATATAACGTTATCAGATTGGACAACACCTAACATGGCGCTCATGAAAATGAGCAGGTAAACGTAAAAGTGATTCAGCTTTTCTTTACGCTTATCAAGATAAAAGATGGAGTAGAGCACAACGAGTGCACCGATGCCTGTAATAAGCAAGGTAAACAGCAGGCTGAGTCCATCAATATACGACACGAACGAAATGCCGAGTGAAGGAATCCATTGCAATTCTGCTATAGCATGCCCGCCATCCATTGTTGTTTTAAGAAATCCTATGTAAAAAATGAAGAGGGAGACAGGGACGAGTAAAACGAACCACCCAGTGTGTATGTCTTTCAGTTTCCTAACTAGCAATGGAACGAATAGGGCTGCCACAATCGGCAGGAAAATCAGTAATACAAAATTCAAGAAAATCCTCCTTCCTAATGAATGAAACAGTTATGTATAAACGTGATGCTAAGCAAAAGGGATCTAATAGTCATTGGCTGTTCTGAATTCATACATCATTTTCAACGTCGGGACGGTAAATTTTAAAATTGTTACGATTACCTTATCTTTTCTTCCTTTCATTGTTTTAATCAAAAAATGCAAAAAGTCCATCACAAAAGGGCATAGATACCCCCTGGTGACAGACTCCTCCAAGTACGTTCATTTATTTGATTGAGGTAACTATATCACAGCATGCGGAAGTTGTCTAATTGAAAAATAGTAAGTGTGGGACGATTCTGGATTTTGTTGCCTATTCGGTCTCTCTTCTTATAGTATAGAAACGAAGAACTAATTTGCGTTTGAGGTGTTAGAAATGAAAAATCCATACATATTTGGTTATTTACCGTTTGTAACAATTGTCTTATTCAGTTTAACATTCGGAGTATACACAGTTGGCGTGTCAGTGGAACTATTTAAAGGAATTGGTTTGTATGCCGGCATGCGAGAGTTTTTGACCGATATACAATTACGTATTTTTCTGCTAGTTATCTATGCATTGTTATTTTTTATGGTTTTTTCAGCGTTAAAATTGATTGCGGAAACGATTCATGAAACTGCGATGTTATTCTTTTCGAAGGATGTGGAGGGGAAATCGTATAGCGAAGCTCGCGGAGGCAATGTCATCTACTTTTTCGGCGCGCTTGCATCGGTAGGTGGCATCAATTCGATTAGCCTATTAACAGCTGTATTTTTACTGACAACGTTCATCTACTTCGTGTATGTCGTTTTCAAATTAAGCAAATACATGACAATCGTCAGCACGATTGGGCTTCTCGTTTTTGAAATTCTGGTTTGGGCGATACTAGTTTCAACCATCATCTATATTCTGTTGAAGCTTTATAATGGGGTAATTGCGAGTTTGCCTTTCATTGGTAGTAAAACGGACTAGCCTTGTGAATGGCTAGTCCTGGAGTAGTGTGGAAAATATACGCAAATGAAGTTTCTGATCGCTCAAGAGCTTTAGAGATTGCGGACTATCATAGCCGACCCAGACAGCGGTTGTATAGTTATCGTTCAACCCTCCAACCCATAGATCTTTATAATGATCTGTGGTGCCGGTTTTTGCTCCCGTATACGAAGTTGTATAGGGGATACCCCGGCCAGTTCCGTTCAATACGACATCTGACATCATGCCGCGAATTTTGGTAACAGTAGTAGGAGACCAAACGTCCTCTTTGTCATCAGGCCATTCGTATAAAATAGTCCCAGCTCTATCCTTTACAGCGCGTATGGCATGGGGAGGGGTATATTGCCCATCAATGAAACTCGAATAAGCCCCCGCAAGTTCAAGCGGCGTCATCCCTTTTGCAAACCCACCGAGAGCAGCTGCATAGTTCATATCCTGTTGTGTAACTGATTTGAATCCGAATGGTGCTATATAGCTGAATGCCTCTTCCACTCCAATCATTTGAAGCAATCTGACCGCTGCTGTATTATGACTTTGTCGAAAAGCCTCTTTTACCGTAACATTGCCATAAACGTAACCGCCGATATTTGTCGGGCAGTACGAGCCGATGCAAATAGCACCACTGTTAATGGGGGTGTTTTCTGTATAGGAACTACTTTCAAACAGTGGAGCATAGACCAGAAGTGGTTTCATAGCCGAACCAGGTTGTCTGACAGCCTGGAATGCACGGTGAAAATCAGCTTTTTTATAGTTCTTACCGGCGAATAGGCTGATGATTTCACGGGTTTCATTGTCGATAACCGCGGCACCTGCTTGCACGCCTTTAGGGTGTAAAAGGGAGGAGATCGTTTGGTCATTTCGGCGCTGCTTTCCAGGGTTAAGTGCCGTTTCGATAATCAATCCTTTGGACAACACTTCAGCTGTCCGTTGTTTAATAATCGCTTCAAGGGCTATTTTTTCTGCATCATCTTTCGCATACGTCATTTTTTCAGATAAACCTTCGGACTGTGCTATGAGATCAGTAAGTTCCGCAAGTACATATGTACTGTAGGCAGGAAAGGCATTCGCTTTTTCCTTCAGATTTAATTGGATAGCTGTGTTTTTATGCACTTTAGATTCCTCGGAAGTCAGAACTCTATTTTTTGTCAGTATAGACAATAGGCGTTCCTGTCTTACTTTTGTCTGATCGAAATGTTTCAGTGGATCATATAAAGAAGGGTTGTTTGGGATCGCCGCAAGGAAGGCCATCTCCGCCTCATTCAGTGCATCTAAGGGTTTGCTGAAGTAATATGTCGCAGCGGCACCAATGCCGTACACTTGATGGCCAAAATACATTTCATTCATATACATTTCCAAGATTTCATCTTTTGTCGATTGTTTTTCAAGCTCGGCTGCGTAAAAAAGTTCCGTCAACTTACGTTCATAGGTCTTTTCAGTCGATAGAAAACGCATTCGCACGACTTGCTGTGTAATGGTAGAAGCACCTTGTCTGACATCGTCCGTTGCGGTATTGACAGCGAATGCACGCACGATTGCGGCTACATCATAGCCTTTATGCTCGAAAAAACCCGTGTCTTCACTTTCTAGGAACAGTTGACGCGCGAATAAGGGAATGGACGACAGCGGGAGTGGATCGCGCCACTCTATATATTCTTCTGCAAAAATGAGCCCATTGCCATCTTTCAACGTCACGGGGACATTGATCTTTGGGGATGACAGTTCAATGGAATCATTGATCTGGTCATTGAAGGATCCAGCGCTTTTCAATTCGACTGCAATGGCTTCTTGGACAATAAAGAGAATTGGTATGGTTAGAAGAATAAAGATGAAACCAATAACATGTTTCAATGGATTTGCACTCCGTTCAAGAAATCATTCACTAACAAAAATATAGCACACTCCGTCTAGTGAAGTGTGCTGTTTCTTAACTATGTGTCCTTTTATCCTCAGCAGCAAGAAAGTCCTCAAAGTCCTGTACGGGTTTTCGTTTGGCATAATAGAGAAAGGCAAACCCAACCAGGAATAGAACGCCAGTGACGATGAAGACAGACGAAATACCGATGAAACCACTGACGATTCCGCCAAACATTGGACCTATAATATTCCCGAGAAAACGGAAGCTGGTATTATAACCCATGACTTCTCCTTGAATATCGACTGGTGCCTCACGTCTAACTAGTGCAGTCGTTATAGGGATCATTCCACCGAGCGCAATACCGAACAGCAATCGCCAAAAGATAAGTTGCCACAGCTGTGTTACAAAAGCTTGTGGGATGATAAAGATAAATGATAGGAGTAGCAGAATTGACAACACTTTTTCGTAGCCAATGTCGTCACCAAGCTTGCCCCAGCGGCGTGCGAATAATAGATTGCCGACCCCTGCTGCACTGAAGGTAATCCCAGCTAGGAAAGCTACGTCTTTTGCATCCGTCAAATGAGAAACGTAAAGCGACAGAAGCGGCTGGATACTGAAGTTGCCTACTTGGATAAGTGCCGTAACAATCATAACGTTCAACATGAGCCGGTGATGTAGCAAGCCGCTAATAATCGCTTTACGGGAATACTGGATAGCTTTCGGATTTTTTACCCGTTTTTGTTCCTTGATGCCGAAGAGAACGATAAGTGTAGCGACAATTACGGAGATGGATGTAATGACAAAGGTATATTGGAAACCGAATGCATCTGCCAGTAAACCTCCAAATACAGGGCCGAATAATGTGCCTGTCACACTGCCCATCTGCAGAGTTCCTAGCATTTTTCCAGCTTCCTTCTTCGCAGTCTGTGAAGAGATAAACGCGAGTGAAGTTGGTATGAAACCTGTGACAACACCATTCAGTAGCCGAAGCAGGAAGAACATCTCTACGGAATCCACAAATCCCATTAGGAAAACGGAAGTTGCAATCCCGAAACCATTGATGATAAGAATAGGCTTAAAGCCATATTTATCGGCAACTCGGCCCCAAATCGGTGACATAATGAAAGCCGTGACAAATGAAGCGCCAAAAATAAGGCCAGACCATTTTTGAACATATGCTTCGGGATGATCGCCAAATGTTTCGATATAAAGGGATAGGAAGGGCATGATCATCGTCATTGTCCCTGCAACGAGGACGTTGGAAATCCAAATGATGATGAAATTCCGTTTTTGCACGTCCATTTAGAAAACCTTCTTTCTGTGTCGTGCTTTTCATTCAGTATAAAACAATTCGGAAAACGAAGGAAGTATCATGCTTATTCGTCGAAATAGATTGTTCAATATGATAAACTGATTCAGGGTGAATGTTAATGAGGAAAATGTATTTCTCCCTTCTGACAATCGTTGGTCTCGTCTTACTTTCCGCTTGCGGAAATAGTACGTCTGAGAACAAAAAAACAGAAGAAGTAGTGTCTGCTGGCAAAGCGCCAGTGGAAGAAAATAGCACGAAGAACTCAGAGGAGGCAACAACAATGTATCCACAATTATCAAAAGAAGTAGCAGCAACTGAAGCATTAGTTATTATGAACACAACAATGGGGCCAATCAAAATCAAGCTTTTCCCTGAACAAGCACCAAAAACAGTTGAAAACTTCTTAACACATGCAGAAAACGGCTATTATGACGGTATTATCTTCCACCGTGTTATTGAAGACTTCATGATTCAAGGCGGCGACCCAACAGGAACTGGTATGGGCGGAGCAAGTATTTTCGGCGATACATTTGAAGACGAATTTACTATGGATCTATTTAACTTAAAAGGAGCTCTTTCAATGGCGAACGCTGGTCCAGGAACAAATGGCAGCCAGTTCTTCATCGTTCATGCTTCAGAAGTACCTGCTTCAGTTGATCAGCTGAAAAAAGGTGGATATCCAGCTGAAATCGCTGAAGCATATGGCGAAATGGGCGGAACTCCGCACTTAGACCAAAAACATACAGTATTCGGCCAAGTTATTGAAGGCATGGATGTTGTCGACAAAATTGCTAAAGTTAAAAAAGGGCGTCAAGATAAGCCTGTTGAAGATATTTCTATTGAATCAATCGAAATCCTTCAAAAGTAATTCGAATCATATAGAAATTTACAATGTGAGGAAGTGGATGTAAGTGAACGCACTATTAATGCCGTTCCTTTACTTTCCTGAAGACAAATCAGAATATATACCAGCCGCGATTTCAATGTTTTTCTTTGCGATTCTATTGGTACTTACATTCATGTGGATTCGACGCAAGTCGAAGAAACAGGAATTAGAAGCGAAAGAATTTGAAGAACGTATTTTACGTGAACGCCGCGAACAAAAAGAAAACGAGCATCCTCAAAATTGAGGATGCTCGTTTTCTTTTAAAAAATTGTAATGTCAACTCCGTGATTGTAACGTCAACGTCGCGATCGTAACGTCAACTCCGTGATTGTAATCACAACTGTGCTAAATCACTCGCTTAATGCAGTGATAAAACGGTTAACGCCGTCTTGAACAACTGAAAGCGGTGTTGCGACATTCATGCGAAGGAAGCCGCGTCCTGCTTCGCCGTATTTTGTACCTGGATCAAGGGCAAGTTTACCTTTATTCAACAACTTGTCCATTATTTCCGACTCGGTAAATCCAGTACCACGGTAGTCAATCCACAGAAGGTATGTACCATGCGGCTTAGCAATTTTTAAGGCAGGAATTGCAGCTGTTAGTTCATGAATTGCATAGTCCATATTGGTAGAAACTGTTTCAAGTAATTGTGCTAGCCATGGGCCTCCATCTTTATAGGCGGCAGTCAAAGCTGCGGCTGCAAAAGAGCTCAAATCCATTTGACCATGTGCCATTGCATTCAACGTAAGTTTCTCTCTCACACCTTCATCTGTAGCGATCATTAATGCTGCTTGGATACCTGCGAGGTTAAACGATTTTGTAGGTGCAACACACGTAATGATACGTCCTGCTTCTTCGTCAGCAAGCGTTGCGAGCGGAATATGTTTATGCCCTGAGAAGACTAGATCGGCGTGGATTTCATCCGATAAAATCAAGACATCATATTTTGTACACAGTCGTAACATTTCTTTCAATTCGCTTGCTGTCCAGACAATTCCACCAGGATTATGCGGATTGCATAAAATGAATAGCTTTACGTTTTGTTGCAGGCATTTCTCGAATTCTTCAAAGTCGATGGAGTACACACCGTCGTCCTCTTTCATAATACATTCGACCATATTTCGTCCTTGACGTTTAGGGACTTGGAAAAAGGGCGGATAGACTGGAGATGTGACAAGAATGCCGTCACCTGGATTCGTAAAAGTTTCAACGACTGAAGCGATTGCCGGAACTACACCATGGTGGAATAACATCCATTCATTTTTGGTTTCCCATGCATGGCGTTCAGCAAGCCATGTACTTACTGCGTCTTTACAGCCTTCGCAAATATATGAGTAGCCGAAAACGGGATGATCGAGACGTTCTTTCATCGCATCGATAACCACTTCCGGTGCAGCAAAGTCCATATCTGCAATCCACATCGGTAAAATATCGGATGCATCTTCGATTCCATAGATCATTTCCATTCGGTCCCATTTTACAGAACGCGATTTACGTCGTTCAATTACTTGTTCAAAGTTATTCATGGAAATCTCCTCTTTCCTTTTTTCTCTACTATGTTATCATAATCTAGACTATTGAGAAAAATAAGGTGACTCATTGTGCAAACTATAGAAATGAACAAAAAGGCAGTAGCACTTCTTGAACAATGGGACCCATTTGACGTAGGACCAAAAGCGTATGCACACGAAATCGTTGATGTCGTATCGGACTTACAGCGTCTTGATCACCCAACCGACCTTGCAAAACGAATTCGGGAAATTTACGAACAATCTTATAAATTATGGATTCCAATCGAAAAGTGTGTTCAAATTTCTTATAAGCTGTTAGCGATTAAATACGAGGCGAAATGTATCGTCTGATTTTGATGTGGCTGTACCCATTTTAATACGGGTACAGTCTTTTTATACAATAAAACACGAAACCTGTTGATTAACCAAAAGTAACCAGTGAATAACATGATTACCAACTGGGCGCTACGTGTATAGTTGACTTTGGGTTGCTTTGGATTGAATGACTTCCATACGATTACCGAGATGTCTGGATATGTAGAATATCATCTACTTTTTTCTTCCAAAACAACTGCGTTTTTCACTTGAATAGTGCAGGAACGTGGCAGGTAACTATTCCCAACAGAGCTACACTAGGACCCCTCAGTAAATCTGTCATGAATAGTTCGCCGAAAGCGTACCGGAAATGATCCAGTGAAAATGAAGGTCGTCAAGTCCTTCTCACCAGTATTTTATGCAGCTAAATGGTTAATCAACAGACGTGAAAAACACCCGCAAATCCAGTAACTGGATTTGCGGGTGTTTGCAGTACCATTAAAGTCCGAAAATCGATACGATGAAAATGACGATGATGGCGACAGGTGCGGCATACCTGACAAGGAATTTCCAAAGGCTGTTCATCACAGGATGCATGCGCAGCTCGTCGTCTGTTTGTGATTTCGTCAACACAAAGCCCGCGAATATCGAAACGAATAACGCACCTAAAGGCATACCGATTTTGCTCGTCAATGTGTCTGCAAAGTCAAAGATGGAACCGCCGAATATTTTCACGTCAGACAGGACACCGAATGACAGCGCACTTGGAATACCAACGATGAAGATAAGAATTCCAAATACCCATGCAGCACGTTTTCTACGCTCGATTTTCTCGCGGATCCCACTAGACACGACAATTTCAAGCATCGCAATCGATGAAGTAAGTGTAGCGAAAAGCATCAAGATGAAGAAAATAATCATAAACATATTGCCAAACGGAATCTGGCTAAAAATGGCTGGTAAAACGACGAAAATTAGCCCCGGTCCTTCTTCAGGTGAATGGCCGAGTGCGAACACTGCGGGAAATATAACAATACCAGCTAAAATTGAAATGGTAATATTTAAAATCGCAACGTTCATTGCCGATTGCCCTAACTTTTCTTCTTTCGGTAAATAAGATGCATAGGTCATCATTGCTGTCACCCCAACGCTCAGTGAGAAGAAAGCTTGACCAAGTGCAAGTAAAAACGTAGAACCTGTCAAGTGAGACCAATCAGGCACAAATAGGAATCGAACACCTTCCATTGCACCATCCAATGTTAATGAACGGATTGCAAGAATGATGAAGAATATGAACAGCATTGGCATCATCCACCTGCTCGCCCGCTCAATACCTCCCTTAATACCACTTTGTACAATCCAAATTGTCAGCCCCATGAACACGGCCTGAGCAAATAGAACTTCTACTGGATTGGCGATGATTGTATTGAAAAGATCGCCATGATTCGTAGCATCGAGTTTGAAGAAAATAGCTCGTGTTAAATAGGAAAGAATCCAACCCCCGACCACGCTATAAAATGACAGGAGAATGAATGAAACTGCAAGTCCCATCCAGCCAATCAAAGGCCACTTTTTACCTGGCGCCAATCGTTTTAGTGATGTAATTGCATCAGCTTGACCCATACGTCCGATGACGAACTCTGCAAGCAAAATTGGAAGTCCGATTGCAATTGTACAAATAATGAACAGTAGAATGAAAACACTTCCGCCGTTCATCCCTACCATGTATGGGAATTTCCATATTGCACCGAGTCCGATCGCACTGCCGGCAGCAGCGAGAACGAAACCAATTTTTGACGACCATTGATCACGTTGTTTCATAGATATTCACTCATTTCATTAGGATACAGATTTTCTAATTGTACACTAACTAAAAACGAATACCATGGTAATTTGAAACAAATTACGATGTCAATCTATCTTTGGTATAATTGAAATAATTAGACATTTTGTAATGAAGGAGTGGGTTGCCTGTGGAAGAATCTGAGTTGATGCAAAAGGTGAAAGCTGGAGAGAAGGATGCTTTTGAAAAATGGATGGACATTTATTCAGGAGACATTGAACGTTTCGTCATCCAGTATGGTTGTACGTTAAAACAGGCAGCTGATTTAGCGGAAGAAACGTTTAGAAATTTACATAGCCAGTTAGATTCCATTAGCAATGAAGAGTCGCTTGTGTGCACGTTATATAAAAAGGCATTAAAAAGTCTGGCATTTGTTCAACAAACTGATGCGCCGAATGAAACGATATTTCCATTTGAAGAGGATCAGGAATTGCATGACCAGATTGTAAACCTTGAAATGGGATATAAAGTACCGTTCATTCTTTCACAATTCCACAAGCTGGATGATTCAGAGATTGTGAAAATTACAGACACCTCCCTAGAAACAGTTGAACAAGCTATCACGGTGGCATTACGTGATTTGGGAGATGCGCAATTGAAAAAGAGGTTGGAATTCCTCAATAAGTCATATAGGCGCATGAAGTCTTCGTTCAGAAAAGAGCAGGTTTTTGCAAAGCCTCAACAGGAGATACGGACAACTGGAAAATTGAAACAAACAATATCAAAGAAGGCCATGATTTCCTGGATTGCCGGAATCATAGTGCTGCTGTCGCTTGTAATAATTCCTATAGTTACAGGGGAAGAATACAAAAAAACTTCAGCTGAAAAATATGTAGAACGGTTGAAGGAGTCATTTGAGCAAGAAATAGGGGGCCGCTATTCTGAACTGGGCCTTATTGAATCGACCGAGGAAGACAAACTAGACTATAACTATATATGGTATGGCAATCAAGCACGCGCTGATTTTGAGTCGATGATAAAAAGATATGAGGGCGTTATTGACAAAACTGGTACTTTGAATAAAAAGAAGATAGAGGATGAGTATGGAAAAATAATTAACAAATTGGAATTACCATCTGAAATGGCTAACCGATTAGTAAAAAAACCGCTTGCGAACGATAAAGCGAAAAGTGGAGAATTCATGAAGGGCTATTTGGAAAAGTATGACGTACTCCAACAAGCTTATTTCATGACATTTATCAAACATGAACAGATTACCGCAGATGCAATCGCTAACGAATCTTTTGCTGCCGATAAGTTTATTCAGAAGAAAGATACATATCCTGAAGACTTGCAACAAGCATTAGATGGGATGATTAAACAAAACATCTATCCAACTTTTATTAAGGGATTTGGCACATTAGCTCCAAGTTACGGTAAGAATGACTTCAGCGCAAAGATTCGATCTTCAATCCACGAAGATTTTGGTGGTTTTTTCACATTATTGGAATCTGCACCTTTCGTATCGTATCCGGGACTAGCGCATTCCTTAGAAGACTCGGTTGATTTTTTATTGGACATGGAAAAAACATTGTTGTCAACAACTATCAATGATGAAAAGACTAACATGCTCAGTTGGACTTACAACGAACTCTTTTATGTAATCGTCGGGGCGGCGGAACTTGATCGTATATTCGGCACTGATGGCAAGGTGAAAACGGAGTTTCGCGAAGGATGGGAACGAATCGCTTCTGCCGGTGAAGGCTCTCCAGCAGCTTATATTATGCACATGATCATCTCCGAAATGGAAGCAACAGATTGGACGGATTCAAAAAGCCTCAATCGTTTAGGAGTATATGACGTTCATCAAGCATTGGAGCTTGCGAAAGCGGGAAAGCTTGAATCGTATAGCATAAGCGGGATTATGCAAACTGAAACGGGTATGGAAATTGTGACGCTTCCCAATCCTAGCTTTGAGAACGTAGTTCAAGAGACATATTATTCATTCTCCTTGTATCATGATCTTTCTAAACTAAAAAAAGTTAGTCCCTTGGTTATTATTGGTGTTTACTTTTACGCGAATGATCAAAAAGATCCAGAGACGATGTGGCATCTTTATAGTAAAACAAAAAATGTAGTCAAACTTGAAGAATTCGTTGATGAATGGAGTCAATTTGATATAGATCTTTATAGTCTCGATAGTCTGCAATTTGATGGTAGCGAAGAAACGGCGGGTTCAATCGGATTTCAGCGTGGAAATACTCATTCTGTAGGTACACAGATGGCTTTGAATGAAGATTTCGTATGGGAAATCGAGCATATTATTTTAAATCCGATGTTTTTTGAATAAGGGGATGACTTCGTACATGGAAGAATCTGAGTGGATTGAAAAAGTGGGAAATGGGGATCCTGTAGCATTTGCAGAGTGGATGGACATTTACTCATGTGACATTGAACGGTTTGCATTTCAGTACGGCTGTTCTCCAGAACAAGCTGGCGAAGTGGCTGAGGACACATTTAGAGAAGTAGTTCAGCAAATGAAAACTTATGTAAATGAAGACGGTGTACAGCTTGAATTATATAAAATAGCGATTAAAAAGTTCTCGGATTTTGAATTGATTAGTCCAATTCCGAGTAGCATTTTGACCTTTGAAGAAGACGAACAGCTACATCATCAGATTATCCAGTTAACGAGTGAAGAGAAGCTCGCGCTCATTCTATCTCAGTTTCATGGCATGAATGACGAAGAAGTGGCATTGATTATAGGAATTCCAGTTGATGATGCAAGGCGTAGACTCACTGCTGCCTTCGATCAACTTGAAGGAGGGAATTTGGAAAAAAGGCTTGGATTTCTCGGTAAATCCTATAGGCGGATCCGTTCTTCATTCAGAAAAGAAATGGTTTTTCAGGGCCCAGTTGAAAGTCTGATAGAAGTTCGAATTGAAAAGAAATCAATGACAAAGAAGGCTCTTTTTTCATGGATTGCTGGCGTTAGTCTACTGATTATCCTGCTTACAATTTCAGTCGTGACAAGCGAAGAATATAAGAGGTCTTCCGATGAAAAGTACCTAGCACGCTTGAAAACTTCTTTTGAAAATGAAATGGCAACAAAGTACATGACACTAGGACTCGTTGAACCTAAAGGGGAAGAGCAAGAATTCTACAGTGACATGTTTGGGTATGACGAACGTCAACAGTTTGAGGGAGTAACGAAGAAAATTCAAGAGCAACTAACTAACAATGAAAAGATAAATAGAAAAAATGTGCAAGAACAGTACGGAGAAATTATGGGGAATTTGGAACTCCCTTCAGAAATGGTTGCTAAGCTGTTAAAAAAACCATTATCGGATGACAGAGCTAGTAGTGAGGTGTTTATAAAAGCGTATATAAATAAAGTCAATTGGATTAGTGATTTGTATAGGGTTGCGTTATACGAACATAAAGGAGTAATTACTGAAAAAGTTGAAAATGGAACGATAGATGTTGAAGAACTTCTTCAGAAGAAAAATACATACCCAGAAGAAATTAGAACAGTTTTGGGAACAATGGGAGACCAAAACATTGGGCTTGTCAAAGAATCTGAATGGGATTATTTCCATCCTATATATCTGGAAAATGAAGTGGGTTTGGCAATAAGAGATTCAATTCATGAAGATTTTAGAGGGTATTTGACATTTTTGGGAACGAATCCATTTAATTATTTGGCAATTCAATCGGGATCCACACTTCAACAAACCGTAGATTACATCGTAGAACTAGAGAATACATTGCTTGTTGATCAACAAGAGTATCAATTATATCAAAATGTGCTGGGTTATTATAACAATGTATTTTATGATAGGTTTATTTTAAATGAAGATGGTCGGTTAACGGGGAGTGATGGGAAGTTGAAAAAAGAGTACCGTTTAGCTTGGGAGAAACTTGCTAACACGGGAGAAAACTCTCCGTCGGCATATATTATGCAACAAATCGTGAAAGAAATGGAAGAGAGTGACTGGGAGACATCAGATAGTTTAGAACGGCTAGAGTACCATCATCTTTATGATGCTGTTGGTTTTGCTAAAAGGGGGGACTTACAATTATTTACTCTTGAAAGTGTAATGCAAGAAAGCGATAACGAAGTGGCTGTCAATAATCCGGAGTACATTCAAGAAGTCGAGAGGACATATGTGAAATTCACTAAGGGACATCGGCTGAATGCTTTGGTTGGCGTTAAGCCAGTAGTCATACTCGGTGTCTATTTGTATGCAAACGAACAAGAGGATCCAAAGACGATGTGGCATCTGACTAATCGTGAATCTCTTTCGCTTACATTGAAAGAGTACGTTACTACTTGGAGGAAGCAAGAATATCAAATAGAAAAAGCTGACATTTTGGTAGAGGAGATAGGGAGCAATGTATTAAACGGGGTTCCTCTTACGCCAATTAGCTATGAGTACAAAGCGGATTTCGTCTATGATAGTTGGCTAATTTTGGATGAAGGGACTGGGGCATGGTTGATTGAAACAGCACCTAAAGTCATTGTTAAGCAGTGATTGTGTATGGCTAACAGACTGCCAAATTTTTGCTTGCCCTCTATAAACATGATATAATTTTAAGTGGCCTTAAGGGCAGAATCGATAACAAAATAGATTGGGAGCTGTTTTAAATGGCGCGAAAATATGAAGTAGGCGAAGAGTTTTCGGGCAAAGTGACAGGTATCCAGCCGTATGGTGCATTTGTTGCACTCGATGGTGAAACACAAGGACTTGTACACATATCTGAAATCACATACGGATTCGTAAAAGACATTAATGAATATCTAACTGTGGGGCAAGAGGTCCAAGTGAAAGTACTGGAAGTCGACGAAGCTGCAGGTAAGATTAGTCTATCAATTCGTGCTCTTCAAGAAGCACCGGCTGCAACACGAAAAGAAGACCATCCGCGCAAGTCACTGCAAGCGCGTGTTGACGAAAGTGATGCAGAAGGATTCAATTCATTGAAAGACAAACTTCAAGACTGGATCGAAAAGTCTGGGCAGTAAAGAAAAGCGGAGGCGGCCGCTCAGACGCGACAGGCATAAGCAGCCCTGCGAAACGGCGTACTTTGCCGTGCAGCAGGGCTGCTTATGACCCGAGCGTTTGGCCGCTGAAGCTGGACAGTAAAGGAACACAGCCAAAGTTCGCGACGTCCTGTCGCAATGGCTGCATGACCCACATCCTGTAGGCCCAAGCGGAGGCGGCCGCTCAGACGCGACAGGCATAAGCAGATAAAGGAAGGCAGTCTAAGTTCGCCGCGTCCTGCGGCAATGGCTACGTAACTCACATCCTGTGAGCCTCCGAGCGTTTGGGCGCTGTAGCTAGACAATAAAAAGTGAGGAAAAAGGCATAATGGCCTTTTTCCTCACTTTTTTAGTTTCCGCAGTCGGTACTGCAAATTCTGCCTGCTCATACCAAGCGCATTTGCAGTTTTTGTGACGTTCTTATCATTGAGTTTCATCGCTTTTTGTAAGTAATAGGCTTCCGCCTCACGCAAAAACTGTTCAAGCGGTAGTAGCTCTTTGCCAGGTTGGACGATGAAATCAGCAGCTTGCGTCGGTTCGTCGGTGATATCCGCGCTTTTCATCCTGAAATGGAATGGAAGCAAATCATAGGTAATGGCAGTCTCGGTCATCGCTAGAGAAGAGATTTCGTCGAGTAGAAACTCGAGCTCCCGGGTATTTCCGGGCCATTCATACCCGAGGAAAAGATGTTCAACTTCGGGTGTAATATCTTTAAGTGTTGAACCGTAGCGTTCATTGCGCCGTTCCAAATAAGCGGAAATGAATGGTAATATATCTTCTTTTCGTTTTCGCAGAGGCGGAATTCGAATTGTGAATGAAGCAAAGAAATAATATAAGTCTTTTAATAATGTGCCCGAAGCGATTAATTCGACAGGGTCATCCCCGATACTTGCGATGAATTGCTTGTTACTGTTAGGTGATTTTAAAAGTATCGATAGCAATTTTTGCTGTAATGGAATGGATAATAAATCGATTCTTTCACAAAATAATGTAAGAGGATCCTCTACATTTAAATCTTTATCTAAGCGTCCTATAAGGATTGGGTCTGAACTATGACAGAACAGGGTATAGAGTACGGTGCTGGAAGGTGATAATTCATTATGTATGCTTTCAGCGATAAGATCCTTACCTGTACCTGTTTCACCGATTAACAATACCGGTAATTTTGCTTTCGCTGCTTTTTTTGCAGTCGCAATAACCACTTTCATAGGCGGGGAGGAAGCAATTATTTGATTGAATGTTACAGGATCACTACTTTTTCGAAATGGCTGAAGAACGAATTTCTCGAGAGCTGTTACGTCACGGGCTAATTCAACAGCTCCAATGAGAGTTTGTTGGTTAAAGATTGGATATGTGTCATTAATGGATGTGATTTCTGTACCTTTTCGGTTCCAGTACGTTTGTTTTACATTTAGTTGTTCTTTGCCGCTTTGCAAAACTTTTAACAGTGTACTTTCTTCTTGGTCGAAATTGAAAAGTTCTAAAATTGAACGATCACCCACATCTTCGAGTGCAAGTCCTTCGATTTCTTTCATCTTTTCATTATAGATGACAGTTCGACCATTGTTGTCAACGGCATGTATACCAACCGCGGCACGACGCACTGCAAACTCATAAAAAGGGAAGAGTGAATCGTCTATATTCTTCAAAATAATCACCTTCCAAATACTTTTTTTGAAAAACTAATGAATAATGCTTGATATCTGCAACAATCTTTTGCATTATTATATATGTAATCAATTACTAAGTGCAAATAATATTTGCGTTTCATAATTAAAGAGGAGGAATAATATGATTCCATATAAACACGAACCATTCACAGATTTCACGGTAGAAGAGAATAAACAAGCTTTCCTTGAAGCTTTAAAGCAAGTTGAAGGATACCTTGGTCAAGACTATCCACTTATTATTGGTGGAGAGCGCATCATGACTGAAGAAAAATTAGTATCAACAAACCCTGCAAACAAAGAAGAAGTAATCGGTAGCGTTTCTAAAGCAAGCAAAGACCTTGCTGAAAAAGCGATGAAAGTTGCTGACGAAACATTCAACACGTGGAAGAAAGTTAAACCTGAATTCCGCGCAGACGTATTATTCAAAGCTGCTGCAATTATCCGCCGCCGCAAACACGAATTCTCAGCATTACTTACTAAAGAAGCAGGTAAACCTTGGAATGAAGCAGATGCTGATACAGCTGAAGCAATCGATTTCCTAGAGTTCTATGCACGCAAAATGCTTGAACTTAAAAATGGTATCCCTGTTGAAAGCCGTCCAGGTGAATTCAACCGTTTTGACTACATTCCTCTTGGAGTTGGCGTTATCATCTCTCCATGGAACTTTGCATTCGCAATCATGGCAGGAACGACTGTTGCTGCTCTTGTAACAGGAAATACAGTACTTCTTAAACCTGCATCGACAACACCAGTTGTTGCATACAAATTCATCGAAGTACTTGAAGAAGCGGGCATGCCAACAGGCGTTGTCAACTACATCCCAGGTTCTGGTGCTGAAGTGGGCGACTATCTAGTTGATCACCCAAGAACACGCTTTGTGTCATTCACTGGTTCACGCGAAGTAGGAACACGCATTTACGAACGTGCGGCTAAAGTGAACGAAGGCCAAATCTGGTTGAAACGCGTTATCGCTGAAATGGGCGGTAAAGATACAATTGTTGTTGATAATGAAGCAGATCTAGAACTTGCTGCACAATCAATCGTGAAATCTGCATTCGGATTCAGCGGACAGAAATGTTCAGCTTGTTCACGTGCGATCATTCACGAAGACGTTTATGACCAAGTCGTTGAACGTGTTGGTGTATTGACGAAAGAATTGACGTACGGTGATCCAACTGAGCTATCAAACTTCACTGGCCCAGTAATCGATCAAGCGTCATTCGACAAAGTTATGAGCTACATCGAAATCGGTAAAACAGAAGGTCGTTTAATCGCAGGAGGAACAGGCGACAGCTCGAAAGGATTCTTCGTTGCACCAACGGTTATTGCGGATCTTGATCCAAAAGCGCGCGTTATGCAAGAAGAAATCTTTGGCCCAGTTGTCGGTTTGTCGAAAGCGAAGAGCTTCACTGAAGCTATCGAAATTGCAAACAACACGGATTACGGCCTAACTGGCGCTGTCATCACAAACAACCGTCATCACATCGAACAAGCTCGTGAAGATTTCCATGTAGGTAACTTGTACTTCAACCGTAATTGCACTGGTGCAATTGTTGGTTACCAACCGTTTGGTGGATTCAACATGTCGGGGACAGATTCAAAAGCTGGCGGACCGGATTACCTACAACTTCATATGCAAGGTAAAACAACTTCAGAAACACTATAAGAAAAGCGTAAGCGCCTTGTAGACCCGAAAAGCGCTGGAGGGCCTGAAGATAAATGCGCTCTTTGCCTTTAACTTAAGGACTGAAGCGACTCGAGGAGCTAGGCGCTGGAGCTAGACACTAAGAAAAGCGGAGGGCGCCTGCACAAAAAGGAATGCAGCCTAAGTGCGCCACTTCCTGTGGCAACAGCTGCATGACCTACATCCTGTAGGCCCGCGACAGGCATAAGGCGGACCGGCGACGCGGTGAACTCCCCGCATAGCTGGGCTGACTTATGACCCGAGCATCTGGCGCCCGGAGCTAGACACTGATTTATCAGACCCATCTATTTGGGTGGGTCTGTCTTTACATATAAAGGGGAGGGAAATGTATGTCGGTATCAGAAAAAGTAATTGTTCAAACGGAGAAATTTGGGGCAAACAACTATCATCCACTGCCAATCGTTATTTCTGAGGCACAAGGGGTTTGGGTAAAAGATCCTGAAGGTAATAAATTTATGGATATGCTTTCCGCGTATTCAGCAGTAAACCAGGGGCATCGTCATCCGAAAATTATTCAAGCATTGAAAGACCAAGCTGATAAAGTAACGCTTACTTCCCGTGCTTTCCACAATGACCAACTTGGTCCATGGTATGAAAAGATTTGTGAACTGTCAGGCAAAGAAATGGCACTTCCTATGAACACAGGAGCTGAAGCTGTTGAAACAGCTATTAAAGCAGCACGCCGCTGGGCTTATGACGTTAAAGGGATCGCAGAAGACCAAGCAGAAATCATTGCGTGTGAAGGCAACTTCCATGGTCGTACAATGACAGCTGTTTCACTATCTTCAGATGCTGAATATAAACGTGGATTTGGTCCAATGCTTCCAGGCATCGACCTTATTCCCTACGGAGATATCAAAGCACTTGAAGCAGCAATTACACCAAATACTGCTGCATTCCTTATCGAACCGATTCAAGGTGAAGCAGGTATTATTATTCCGCCAGCAGGTTATATGAAAGCAGCACGTGAACTTTGTAAAAAGAATAACGTTCTATTTATTGCAGATGAAATTCAAGCCGGCCTGTGCCGTACTGGAAAAATGTTTGCATGTGAATGGGAAGACATGAATCCGGATATGTATATCCTAGGTAAAGCACTAGGTGGCGGCGTATTCCCAATATCTTGTGTACTTGCTGACAAATCTGTTCTTGGTGTATTCAATCCAGGATCACACGGTTCAACTTTTGGTGGAAATCCTATGGCCTGTGCAGTATCAATCGCGTCTTTAGAAGTGCTGGAAGAAGAAGAACTGGCGAAAAAATCTCTTGAACTCGGAAATTATTTCATGGAAGAGTTAAAGAAAATTGAACATCCGTCGATTAAAGAAGTACGCGGACGCGGATTGTTCATAGGTGTTGAGTTAACTGAAGCTGCTCGTCCATATTGTGAAGAGTTGAAAGAGCTTGGATTACTATGTAAAGAAACACACGATACAGTGATTCGTTTTGCTCCGCCACTCATTATCACAAAAGAAGAATTGGACTGGGCAATAGGTAAAATTAAAAAAGTTTTCGTTAACTAAAATACTTAACAATATAAGTGTCCGATATGTTACAATATATGCATAGAAAACATTATGAATCAAAGAGGCGAATCATTAAATGACTGAAAACCTGAATCTGTTTACGTCTACACAAGCTCTTTTTAAAGATGCACTTGATAAACTAGGCTACGATGAAGGAATGTACGAACTTCTAAAAGAACCACTTCGTATGATTGAAGTACGTATTCCTATAAAAATGGACGATGGCAAAGTAAAAGTCTTCACGGGTTACCGTGGACAGCATAACGATGCAGTTGGACCAACAAAAGGTGGCGTACGATATCACCCGCAAGTAACGTTAGAAGAAGTAAAAGCACTTTCTATGTGGATGACATTAAAAGCTGGCATCGTCGACCTACCATATGGCGGCGGTAAAGGTGCAATCGTTTGTGATCCACGTGAAATGTCTATGGGTGAACTTGAACGACTAAGCCGCGGTTATGTCCGTGCCTTAAGCCAAGTAATGGGACCTAACAAAGATATCCCAGCTCCAGACGTCTTCACAAATGCGCAAATAATGGCATGGATGATGGATGAATATAGCCGTATTGACGAATTCAACTCACCTGGCTTCATTACAGGTAAACCAATCGTTCTTGGTGGATCGCAAGGTCGTGACCGTGCGACTGCCGAAGGGGTAACAATCATTATCGAGGAAGCGGCGAAACGTCGTGGAATTGATATGAAAGGTGCACGTATCGTAATTCAAGGTTTCGGAAACGCGGGTAGCTTCCTATCTAAGTTCCTTCATGATGCTGGCGCGAAAGTAATCGGAATTTCCGATGCTTATGGTGCCCTTCATGATCCAGAGGGTCTTGATATCGATTACTTACTAGACCGTCGCGATAGCTTCGGAACAGTAACTACACTTTTCGATAACACGATTTCGAACCAAGAATTACTTGAACTCGATTGCGATATTCTTGTGCCTGCGGCAATCTCTAATCAGATTACTGAAAAAAATGCACATAATATCAAAGCAACGATTGTTGTTGAAGCAGCAAATGGGCCGACTACAACTGAAGGAACTAGAATTCTTAAAGAACGTGGAATTCTACTTGTTCCCGATGTTCTTGCAAGTGCGGGCGGCGTAACAGTTTCATACTTTGAGTGGGTCCAAAACAACATGGGCTACTATTGGACTGAAGAAGAAGTGCGCGAAAAAATGACGAAAAAAATGGTTGAAGCATTTGAGAACGTATATACAACTGCGGAAACTCGTAATATCGACATGCGCCTAGCAGCATATATGATTGGTGTTCGTAAAACTGCGGAAGCATCACGTTTCCGTGGTTGGGCATAATCAAAACAATAAAGGCATCTCCCGGTTTAAACGGGAGATGCCTTTATACTTTTTCAGGAACCGAAACAATTACCTCATCGTGATCCTGCCGCTGATTAAATAGCAAGCCAAGGTTGATGAGACCTGAAACTCCTATGATGATATAAATAAATCGTGCGAGCGGTTCCGCGGAACCACCTGCGAATTGTGCAACAACGTCGAAACGGAATATTCCTGCTACTCCCCAATTGAGTGCACCGATAATTGTCAGTGCTAGAGCTATTTTATGAACTTTACTCATTTTGCAACACCTCCTTAAATTACTATGCCCAGAAGACTGATTTTCATACGCGCACCTTTATTTTTGCAAAATGGTTTATTGTTTCGGATAATGAAAGAATAAAGGGAGGCAATATAGAATGAATGAATTTGTATTCCATAATCCAGTTAAGCTTATTTTTGGAAAAGGCCAACTTCAGAAATTATCACAAGAACTAGCGAATTACGGTAAAAAGGTGCTTGTCGTTTATGGCGGCGGCAGCATCAAGAGAAATGGTCTATATGATGAAGTAATGGCGATTTTAAAAGAGAATGATATGGAGGTACATGAACTTTCAGACGTTGAGCCAAATCCGCGTGTGTCAACTGCGCGAAAGGGTGCGGAGATTTGTAAGGAAAAAGACATCGACGTTATCTTAGCAGTTGGCGGAGGATCAGTTATCGACTGTGTAAAACTTATTGCATCGGCAGCGAAATATGAAGGTGATGCATGGGATCTTGTAACAAGGAAAGCGTTCGCGGAAGATGCAATCCCATTTGGTACAGTTTTGACACTTGCAGCAACAGGTTCGGAAATGAATGCCGGATCTGTTATTACTAATGAAGAAACGGAAGAGAAATATGGATGGGGCGGTCCGTTTAATTACCCGAAATTCTCTATTCTTGACCCAACCTATACATTATCTGTACCCAAAGACCAGACGATTTATGGGATTGTTGATATGATGTCCCATATTTTTGAACAATACTTCAATAATGCAAAGAACACGCCTGTACAAGATGAGATGTGTGAAGGTGTGCTACGTGCAATAATGGATAATGCACCAAAGCTTGTCGAAGACTTGGAGAATTATGATTTACGTGAGACGATTTTATTTGCGGGTACTATAGCGTTGAATGGCTTCCTTCAAATGGGCTATCAAGGAGACTGGGCGTCACATGATATCGAACATGCTGTGTCCGCGGTTTATGATATCCCGCACGCAGGTGGGCTTGCGATTCTTTTCCCACATTGGATGAATCATAATGTTAACGTTAATCCTGCGCGATTTGCCAAGCTTGCTGTCAACGTATTTGGAGTTGCACCAGAAGGTAAGACGCAGGATGAGGTCGCGTTTGAAGGGATCGCACGTCTAAGAGCATTTTGGACGTCTATTGGAGCGCCTGAAACGCTTGCCCATTATGACATCGATGATTCGAAACTGGATTTGATGGCAGAAAAAGCAACAGTCAACGGGCCACTTGGGCAATTCAGCAATCTAAATAAAGAGGATGTACTATCAATTTTAAAAGCTTCATTATAAGAGAATTAAAAACGTCACGCCGGGGTTATCTCCGGCGTGACGTTTTTGTTATTCAGGGAATTTTGAACCGAATTGCTTAATTGCATCAGTGGAATTGGACTTTTTCCATGTTGACACACCGTCATCTTCATCAAAAGAAATTAAAACGTCCTGTACACCTTTTTGATTGAGGATAATAGTCATGAGTCGGTCCCGCACATCGTCGACATAGGCGACTGTATGGGATGGGTCAACTTCTGCGACAATTTCAACATGAAGGAATTCGCCTTCTTTGATAACTTCAATACGTTGAATATCTTTTACATCGGGATCTTCAGCAACGAGTAGGGAAATGTGATTGAGCATTTCCTCGTCCGTTTCCCCGATTGCACCACGTGCATTTTCGAGAAATACTTTACCAACCACATAGAACATCATCATACCAATCATAATGGATGCAATGCCTTCCGCTACAAGTAGCCCAAGGAAATGAGCCAACAGGACAGCGGAAAATGCGAGAAGTCCGCCTAGTGTTGCGACAAAATCTTCCATGAATACGAGTTTTGTTGCGGGTTTAGCACGATTGAGGTTTTTAAAACCTAGTGTAATGGGAGCCATCCCACCTTTATCAATCCCTGCTTCATGAAGTATCTCTTTACCCGCCTTGTAAAGTACAATGCATTCCAAAATGATACCTATACCAAGAACAGAGAGATTTATAATTAAATTTCTCATTCCGCCTGACTCAGATGGATTTACGATATGATGCCACCCGCCTATGATAGCCTCATAGGACATGATTCCAACTATAATGACAGCGCCCAGACAAACTAAATTTACGACACGGCCGAATCCATTAGGATATTTCGGGGTGGGTGCTTTTTTCGAAAGAGCAGAACCAACGAAAACGAAAAACTGGTTCGCTGCATCACCAAATGAGTGCATCATTTCTGCAAACATAGCCACATTTCCAGTGAAGAAGAATGCAATGGCTTTTAAACAAGCGATTACTGTGTTAACAATTGCTGCGAGTAGTGAGGGCTTGTTGCCTTCTTTTAAAAGTTTTAGTATGTCTCTCATAATTTTCCTCCGTTATGGGAATATTTCGATTTCAACCGATTCGATATAAGGTAGTGTCGACAACTCGATATACAAATTAGACGTATGTCTTTTGGGAAGTGCTGAGATTCGAAAATGAAGTTCGTGCTGTACTTGAAGATCCCTTGATAGAATTTGCCGAATCCGCAAATTCTCGATTGTCATGCTTTCTATCTTCAAGTAAGTAATGAGATCTTCAATCTTTGATTTGTCCGATAACACTACAATGAAGGAAGCTTCTTTTGTACGAAGTCTCTTTGGCCCCAATTTATCAAGTGCAGGTGCAAGGACTTCGATGACAAACATCACGGCTAGTACAGCAAACGCAGCTTCAATATAAAAACCGGCCCCAACAGCAATCCCGATACTTGCCGCTCCCCAAATCATAGCTGCCGTCGTTAACCCAGTAATGCTGTCATTACCTCTACGCAGGATGGCTCCAGCTCCGAGGAATCCGATACCGCTGACAATTTGGGCAGCTAAGCGGAGCGGATCCATCGTTACGTTAATATCATTCCGCGCTGGAACGAGATAAGCTGCTTCTATAGAGACGACAGTCAGAAGGCAGCTAAAAGTGGCGATAACAGCACTCGTTTTTAATCCAATCGGTTTCTTCTTTATTTCCCTCTCCACACCAATAACTAAACTTAAAACTAAAGCGAGCGTGATTTTAATTAACACTTCGGGATACATCGCTTCATTTGCAATCCAAGTCATAATCGTTCCCCCCTAGTAATGTCCTCTCTTAATTACCATGTTATACTTACAACTATCTATTGTCTAAAAAGATAGAGATGTAACCTAATTCCTTTTGAAAGAGATGTGTTAGAAATGGAAAAGCCTCGAATTCATCCGTATATCCCAATTATTATAGGAGTGATATCAGTAGCACTATCGGCGATATTCGTGAAACTCGCCACAGCAGATGCTGGTGTGATTGCATTTTATAGAATGTTCTTCTCTGTGCTAATTATGTTACCGCTCTTTCTTATGAAGTATAGGAAGGAAGTATTGACGCTCAGTAAAAAAGATTGGATCTTTTCGGCAATTGCCGGAGTATTTTTAGCCTTTCACTTCATTCTATGGTTCGAGTCATTAAATTACACATCGGTTGCTAGTTCAACGGTGTTAGTTACCTTACAGCCCATATTTGCTTTTGTAGGAACGTACTTCTTCTTTAAAGAGAAGTTATCGTTCAAAACAATTTTATCTGCTTTGATTGCTGTAACGGGAAGTGTAATCATTAGCTGGGGAGACTTCAAGCTGAGTGGCACTGCTTTTTATGGAGATATGTTGGCGTTAATTGCATGTGCGCTTATTACTACCTATCTGCTATTCGGACAAGATGTACGTAAACGTCTTTCTCTTATTACATATACATTTGTTGTTTATTCGATAAGCACAATTACGTTGTTCTTCTATGTTCTCATCAAAGGGGAGTCATTTGGCCCTTATCCAGGATCTGATTGGTTCTGGTTTATAATGCTCGCACTCATACCGAATCTGTTAGGGCATACACTTTTCAACTGGGCCATTAAGTGGGTAAGTACCAACGTTATATCTATAGGTATACTATTTGAGCCAGTTGGAGCTGCAATCTTGGCGTTCTATGTCTTTGATGAAACCTTATCCATATCCCAAATTGCCGGCGGAATGGTTGTGATAGCGGGGATAGTGCTCTTTGTAATTGATGGTGAAAAGTTGCGGAATAAATTCTTTTCGAAAAAGGCTTGATTTCTTATAACGTTCTGTAGTATATTAATACATGTCCTCAGGGAGCGAGAAACATCAGCGAAAAAGAAATTGAAATAAAATGTTGACTCGTTCCGGAAGAGATGTTATATTAAAAGATGTTGCGCTTTAAATATTGTTTAAACAACGAAAAAAGAAATTGAAATTAGTTGTTGACAAAGAAAGCGTAAGTTGATATGATATAAGAGTTGCTGCTGAAACACTGGTAGCC